>NZ_QEKH01000007.1 GCF_003096415.1 Victivallis vadensis
ATTCCCTTTATGTTGAGATTTTGAGTTACTCAAAATAAAAGGCAGATGCAACCTTGTCAAACAACACATCCCATCACAAAATTTGGGACATTATCAAAGAATTTGATCTTCCGAGAAAATCTGTTACAAAATCTGATAGGTTTGGAAGATCACAAAAGGCGTTACCTGCTTGGGAAGTTTACGGAGAATTATATGGATCATCAAAAATTGTGTATCATACAGGAGAAAGAAAAACATTATATGAATCACAATCTTTGAAAATCGTTAGTGAATAACACAAGTCAAAAATTAGGCGGCTGGGCGAGGAACAGCCGCCTTTTTTTATGAGGAAAACAAAAAACCGGAGATTATGAGAAAACACCTCGTCAATGCTATTTATTAAGACTTGACTTTTTAATGAAGATGTGGTATAATAGGATTGTGTATAAATTTTTTACCAAGGAGATTTTGATTATGAGTATTCATTGGGATGTGAATCTGCATATTGAATGTCAGAATGTTGAAGATGCTGAAAAGTTATCCAATTATTTGAATGAAAATAATTGTGGTGAATTTGATGTTGAATTTCAAACTGGCGGTCTTTTAATAAGTGCTGATGGGGATGTACCTGTATGTAATGTTGATAAAGAGGTTTGGATCGGTTATCAAGCAAGCGGAAGAGATATTGGTTCAGATAATGTCTATGAGTTTTTTGCTGAATTGGATGAGATTGCTGAATCCGCAGGGGTATCTATTGTCAATGTAAAACTCTTTTATCTCTCTCAAGAAAATAATGGTTCATTTACATTTGTCAAAAAACTTTCTGATACCGCTTTTGATAAGTTTATCTCAGACTATATGGAAGATTATATAGATGAGGATGATGAAGAAGCCACTAAGGAAACTGAAGCCAATTTCAGAAAAGAATATGGATCAAAAATTTGGATGATCTTCTGTGGTGAAGAAGAACTTTCTGAGATCATTGAAAATGATGAAGAAGGTAGAACCTGTGAATGGGAATTTGAGGATGAAATCAGAGAATGGACAAATAAGATCATCAATGATTTTGAATTTCCGTGGGATGAAGGTTGTACTATGTGGATTGCCGCTTTGGATGAAGATGGTGAATATCTTTGGGATAATCAGTAAGGGAGCGGAAAATGAGTTTCATTGATTGGTGTGATGAAGAAGTAATATGGGAATGGAAGACAAATAAATTCTTCATCAAAGAGGATAAAAAAGAAGAAACTTTGAATTGGTTGAAAGCGTTGGAAATCGTTTTTAACGATGGGGATTTTTCTTTTGAATATCACCTTGATCCATATAATCAGTTGACTGTATGGGGTAAAGGGTATGAGTTCAGGATGGATGAAGAAGTCTATGATCCTGACAACGATGATGAAGTTCAGAAAGACATTGAGGAAATTGTAGAGGATCTCTTTGATCTTGACTATGATGATATTGAATCTGAATATTCAAAGGTCATCAAAGACAATGTTGAAGAGATTGTAGATGCTGTAACTGACTATATGGACAATATGACAGTTACAGACTTCCTGAAGAACAAAAAGATGAACATAGATGTTGAAAAAACAAAACTCAGTTCAGGCGATGTTCCGAAAATCTATGTTGAGAGTTTTCAGGATGGATGTTGGGATATGGAATTGAAATAACCGCTGAATGAGGTAAAGAAAATGGAACCAAAAAAATGTTTATTTTTCGTGGATTGTCCGAAAGAGCAGATGAAGTGTTATACTTCCTACTTCAAACCTAGACCGGATTTTGAAATCGCAATAGAGAAAATCAATTCTCTTTTTGAGGGAGATGAAGAGTGGTTGACCTATACCGAAGGGGATAATGGTACTATTCAACTTTCCTCGCAGTCAATAGATGCTTTTATAAAGGGAGATGAACTTTCGGAATTTGATGCGATGGATGATGTCGGTATTTTCAATTTCATCTATGACCAAGAAGTTGAAGAGGAAGATGAGGTATGGGATAGTGATGAATCCTATGCTGTGAATTTTGTTGAAAGTTTAATTGAGGACGATACTTCTTTTGGCTTCATTAAAGCGGTTGAGTATTTGAAAGCCATAGTAAAAGAAGATGAGGAAGCTGAAGAAATTGAAATCTTTGGAAACTCTGTTCAACACGGTACATATCATTGTAAGTTGGAAGACTAATAACCACCATCAATATAGGAGATTAAAAAGATGGCAGAAAAAAGAATCCGTAGAAGTCTGACTCAGATTGTTTTGGACAAAGTGGATGAAAAAGGTAAAGGTTTAGATCAGCGGTCATATTTAGCAATTCGTAAAAGAATTGAATCCGCTTTGAATGACCTTGAAGCCCTGATTAAAAAGGAAAACTCCACCAAGTTGACCAAAGGAAAAATCAGCAGACTTTCCAAGTTCAGTAAGGCGGAAATTGAAGAGTATCTGTCCACTCTGAAATAATCTGAATACAAAAAATCCCTCCATCATTGGGGGGATTTTTTTTGTGGTTAATTCTTAAAGAACCTTTTCTGATTCCTCATTTACAAACTTCAAACCATCAATAGATTTTTCGTAATTACGGCGGATGCGGTACGGAAATCCAAGATAGGTAATACTATCCTTGTAGTAATCTACATAAAAGTAATTTTCTTCATTTTCCGAAGTCAATTTACATTCACCTGAATCCGCCACCTCAAGAAGATATTCCTTCCCTGTTTCAGTAATAACAAAGGAAAGTTTTTTTCCACCATTGAGGATGAATTTGTCCATCCATTCTTGAAGTTCAGATTCCTTCATAAAAGTTTTACTCATATTCTATATCCTTTCTTTGTTTTTGATTTGTCCTGAGATCTCATATTCCAATATAACGATGAGGTATTGAAAGTAAACTCAAATTCAAAAAAATTGGAAAAATTATTCCACTTCGGCGGAGATGAGGTGTTTCCGAAAATCGAGTATATATAATATCAAAAACGGAGATCAGAAAACAAATGATTAAATGGTCACAAATTATTCCTCTTATCGGTCGGACTTCCCCTTGGTATGGAGAAAGTCTTTAACAATCAACCTCAATATGTAATTTCCTTTGATGGTTTTCAAAACAACGATCAACATTATATCAATCACCTGAGAAAAAACGGTTGGAAGGGTCAATACATCACGGTTGATAATTGTTCCAATAAAACTATCCCAGATACGGTAAACTACTCTCAAATTTCATCTATAGGTGAAGTAGATGTAGTCGGCTGTGTTGCTCCCTGTGCTGGGTTGAGTTCATTATCAACAACTTCAAAGGCGGATTCACCTGTAAATGATTGGATGTATAAATGTTCAAAATTTGTATTGGATAAGGTAAAACCAAAAATCTTTTGGGGAGAAAATTCAATCTTTTTAGCATCCAACAAAGGAAGACCTGTAGCAGACAATTTAGCCAAGATCGGCAGGGAATACGGATATACATTTTTAATTTACGCTACTGAAAACAAACTTCACGGAAATCCTCAGAAGAGACCAAGAACATTTTACTTTTACTTCAGAAATGATACATTCAAAGGAAAATGTCCAATATTAGATACACTTCCTTATGAATACCTTTCTGTTGAAGACCTGCTTTCAAAGGTTGAGAATAGACCAAATGATCCAATGAATATACCGATCAATAATCTCTCTTCCCCGGCGGATCATCCTTTTTACCAATACTTATATGAACACTATCAAGCGAAGAATCACCGTGATTTAGTTTTGAAGATCGCTCCAACTACTTTGAACAAAACTAATACACCTTCTATTATAGGTCAAACCGTTTTTATGAATGAGAAAAATCTTGATGGGTTATCTGATTGGTTTTTCCAAAGAGGGTATGAGAAGTGGGGAAAAAGAGTTTTAGCCATAAAGGAAAAATTCGCTATGGGTAAAGGTGCTTGGTTGAGAGGTCCACAAATTGATCGTGGATTCATCCCTGCTTTCGTTGGGGATCAAGTTATGTTTTTCATTCATCCTTACGAATGTAGATATTTGACTTTTAGAGAAGCTCTTTCAGTAATGGCTATGCCACAGGATTTTGAACTAATTGGAAACATTTACAGCAACCGTAACCACATCGCTCAGAATGTTTGTATGTCAACTTCAATGGTTATGTCAAAAGAGATTGAGAAAATACTCAACGGAACTAATAAAACAACATTAGATATTGATAATGAATATCTTATTCAGGATCACCGAAAGAAAGATCAAATATCAAAGATAAAATTTTAATTTTCCTTCAGGATCGGTTTACCGCCGATCCTTTAATGTTATAATATAATATAACCAATAACAATTAAATGAAAGGAAATTGAAAATGACTAATGAAATCGCAATGCTGATGCTTGAAGATGCGGATTTGGGAGTTCGTAAACTCAGTTTTGATTCTTATGAAGCAGGAATTAAATGGTATGCTGAAAACTTCGGTTACGATGTTGAAAAAGCCATCAATACTAAAGATTATATGGCACCTACTTGGTATGGAAGTTGGGATCACATCCGGGGGTTCATTGATGAACGGAAAGAAAATAAAGAATACTTCTGGGAGATGGTTTACTGCTGTGCGGAAGGTTGCGAATCCGCTGTTGATTTTTGGGATTCTTTGAGTGGTTGTTTTTCCGAGATCGTTATTGAAGGTAATCCTTGGATTGAAGATGAAGAATAATTAAAATAATCATCAATCCATATCTGTTTACAGGTATGGATTTTTTTTTGTGAAAAAATTTCAAAAATATTAAAATAACAAAGAAAAATTTATATTCATTTATATAAATAGTTTTGTTAACAAAAACGGCTCACATTCGGAGTAGCTACCAATGGACAGCCGAAACCTTACCGCGGTTGCCGTTTTTATTTTATTGGTAAGGAAATAAGGTAAGGATAAAATGATTATAAATGAACAATTAAAACAATTTGTTGTTGAATTATCTAAACAACATTCTCCATTCAAAAGACAAAACGATAACCAAAAATATCAATCAAAGTATGTTGAAATATTTGAATTGATTTTCTCCAAACTTTCCGATCTTGAAAGTTCCGTACAAATCCATAGAGATAATTTCCAAGATACATATCGTAATTATAAAGATGTTTTGAATGATCTTTATAATGATTGTTTGATTTACTTTTATACTTCAAAGTCCGGGTCTTTAATCCACGGAAATCAAGGATTCTCAGACAAGAATAAAGGAGATTATTCAAAATCTTTTTCTTCATTTTATAAATTAGATTCAATAACAATAGAACAATATAAAACAAATAATTATATAAAAACAAATAGAATAAAACAATATAAAAAGAAATTAAAACAGTATATTAAACAAATAAATGTTACACCAAATTTTTCAGCGGAAGAAAAACACCACACAGAAAACAAATGGTATAATCATTTGACAAACTCAGAAGGAAAACAGGTTATGGAAGAATTACCACATTATGGACAATATACAGATGGAAGAATCTATTCAAAATTCCACACAATGAAAAGAGAGATCAGAAAGACACTCAAACTTTGCGGATCATCCATCACAGAGGTATTTGATATATCTCATTGCTATCCTACATTGATTGGAGTCCTCATTGAAGGACATTTGAAGGATGAAACCGTTGAATCCTATAGAAAATACATTATGGAGAACGACATCTATACGGATGCTTTGAAAGAGACCAATTTACCGATCACCAAAGAAAACCGAGATAGAATTAAACCATACTTCAACAAATTCATATTATCCACCATAAGAGATAATAAAAGAAATCTCAAATGGGAAGATGAAAACAATGATCCAATATTATTCTCCGGCGTGGTAAATTTCTTCAGAAACTGAAGATATGCTGAAGAAAACATACCTCATAAAAGACAATGTGGGGATCGTTCCAACCTTCGCTTTAATTGACCGTCAGGGACACAGAACCAAAGAAGTTCAATACTTTGCGGAAAAGACTTCAAATGTGATGATGTATCAAGGAACTTCAATGACCACCGCCACTTGGAGAATGTCAGATAACAATAGAAGATTGATCCTTGGTGCGGCTAAACATTGGCAGAGTGTTTTGATCTATCAACTTTATACTCAAAAGAAGCGAAAAGAAAACTATCTGTATTTCCATCCTGAAACAACCGATGATGTTATAAAACAGATCGTTTGTGTTAAACCTGATCCCACTAAAAAGTTTGGCGATTCACCTGAAAATTGGCAACCTGAAGGTGGTGCTGTCCACGACTGGTTTGATGTTATTAAAATGGCGTATTTAGCGGTTGACTTCGCTATTCAAACAATGTCCAAAAAGAGGTGGCGATTCTGTCAATCTCCATCCTTGAGAAGACGATGGGAAAGTTCAACCAAAGCGGAAAATGAGATCAAAAGAGTTACCGCCACAGAACTTATAGATGATGAAAGATCAAATTGGTTTAAGCAATAAAAATAAATAGATTTAACATAAAAAGAGATTAAAGATGATCAAGTTTACAAAAGGATTTAACTTTAGATATAGAGTGAAGACCAATACATCCAAGTTGATTATCAAAGGTGATTATGTAAAATACACCTGTGAAAACATTGTTTCCTCAGAGGATGGTTATTACATTTCCGAACCTGCGGATGAGACTAAAAAATGGGAAGTTGGATCATTCAAATATCAGATACTAAATGATGACGGAGTTGAGGATTCAGGGGATATTGAAATATTACCTAATTACGCTTTAATGGATGAAGGTGAATCTGTTAGATCACATTGGGAAGTTGTTTTAGAAGCGGTTGAAAATACATTGGCAGGTAAAGCAACCCAAGCCCAGACCAATATATCTGTAGGTGATAAGTCAATCGGTTATATGTCCGTTACTGAATTACTTGAATTAAGAGAGTTTGCTAAAGAAAAAATTGCTGAAGAAAAAGGAAAGTTTACCTCTGGAAAAGGTGGTAAAATCCTTCATAAATGGGTAATGAGGTAACTATAATGAAACTATTAAACATATTCAAAAAAGAACCTGAAAAGAAGAAACAAAGAGGATTCAAAGGAGCGTTGAAAACTCGCTTTACCAACTGGCTTTTGAACTCCTTTACAAAGATCAATGTTGATACAAAATATGAGTTCAAACAACTGATCTCAAGGGTAAGAGATTTGTCCAAAAATAATGAGGTGTTCAGATCTCATTTGAACAACCTTGAGAAGTCTATTATTGGGAAACAAGGTTTCCGTCTTCAATCATTGGTTAAAAGTGATTCAGGTGAATTGAACACCGCTGTAAATGATGAACTTGAATTAGCGTGGTATGACTTCGGTAAAAGATCAAACGGTTATATAACTAAATGTCGGATTGTTTGGAGATCGTGATTTTGATGCTCTTATCCTTAGAACATTCATCATAGACGGTGAGGTGTTTATAAGGATCATCAAAGATTCCAAAAATCCCTATGGGATTTCATTCAAACTCATTGATTCACTCTGTATTGACTTTGAGAAAAACCGTCCTTCATCCAATTATGAGAACGCTATTGTCGCAGGGATTGAAATTGACAAAGATTACCGCCCGGTCAGATACTATTACAAAGAAGGCGATACAGATAATTACGCTACAGGTCAAACCGAGATCATCCCTGCCGATCAAATAATCCACATCTATAAAAAAGAGTTCATTGGTCAAGTTAGAGGTTTTTCAGAAATCTGTGCTTCTATTGATTCATTGAAACAACTTGATGATTACGCTATTGCTGAACTCTTCGCCGCTAAAATTGCCGCCTGTCAAAATGTATTCTATGAAAGAACTGGTAATACTGCCGGTGATTGGATGGATCAGGAAGAAGGTGAAGACAAAGGTGAATTTTTATCCGCTATGAGTCCCGGAGAATCTTCTATTGTTCCAAAGGGATATACAGTAAAATCAATCTCCCCCAATCATCCTAATACAAACTTCTCAGGATTTGTCAAAGCGATAGTCAAAAGAATAGCATCTTCCGTTGGTGTTTCATATAACCGTTTAGCCCACGATTACGAAGCGGTAAACTACTCATCATTGAGAGAAGCATCCATAGATGAAGCGAAAACATATTCAAACATCCAACAATTCTTTGTGGATAATTGGAAAACCTTTGAATATGAACTCTTCCTGAAGTCATATCTAATGAATTTTGATACTTCATTAAAACCATCCAAACTTAAAGACTATCTCAATTACAATTTCATCTGCCGTAAAGACGGTTTATTTGACCCTGCCAAAGAAATTATTGCTGTTGAAAGAAGATTAAAATTAGGTCTTTCAAATCCAATTATTGAATTGGAATCTATGGGGTATGATCCTGAAGAGGTAGTTCAGGGCTGGGTAAGATGGAATGAATTATTGAAGACCCACAATATTACATTCAAGGATGATGGAGAGAGTTTACCTTTGGATGCGGTAAACCAATTCAACGAAGAATCAAGTCATCCTGAGGATGAATAAAGAAGAAAATATAAATAGAAATAAAATCAATTATGGTAACTATGAATAAGACAAATATAAGAAGTTTAAGCATTGACAATGTTACTGAAAATGATTCAGCAAACAAATTGGTTTTTTCTTGTGCTTCACCTGCTCCTTATACAAGAGAAATGGATGATCTTGTTTACAATGAAGTATTGGAAATCTCCGATTCTTCAATAGACTTCACCCGACTTGTAGATCAAAGATCACCATTGTTGTTTGAACACGATATGGAAAGACAGATTGGTGTGGTTGATAAAGCATGGATTGAGAATGAAAAACTCTATGTTGCTGTTCGCTTTTCAAAGTCAAAATTTGCTCAAGAAATATTGACCGATATTAAAGATGATATTCGTAGAAATGTTTCAATCGGGTACATCATAAATGATTATCAAATGATAGAAAATAAAGCAGATATTCCCACAATGCTTGTAAAGAACTTCACTATTTACGAGGTCAGCATTGTGAGTACACCTGCCGATCCCTTTGTTGGAATAAATAGAAACTTAAAAATAGGATTAAAAACAATGGAAAATGAAGAATTACAACCTCAGGAAGAAATTGTAGAAACTGAAACAAAATCTGAAGAGGTAAAAGAAGAAACTCAGGAAATTGTTGAAGAAAAAGCAGAAGAAACAATTACTGAAGAAACTCAAGAGGAAGTTGTTGAAGAACCTATTAAAGATGAAGAAATTACTGATGAAGCTGATGAGATCAGAGCCGCAGGTGAATTAGCAGGTGAAGAAGAATTAGCCGAAGAATGTATTAAAGGTAAAAAATCTTTAGAGGACTTCAAAAACTTAGTGAAATCAAAAAGAAATATAAATAGTAATAAAAATGATAAAAAGGATATCCAAATGAAAAAGTATTTTTCAATTTCAAAGGCAATTCGTAACGCCTGTTCTCAATACAAAGGTGATGTTTCAAAGGATTTTGAAACACAGATTATTGCTGATAATAAAAGAGCATTCGGTATTGGCGAAGAATACGATATTGTTGTTTCCCGTAGAGCATTAGCTCCAACCGCTACTAATGGTCAAGAACTTATCGCAGGTGAATATTTACCTCAGGAATTTACCCCCGCTTTACGCCCTGCAACCGCTTTAAGCAAAACTGGTTATCGTTTAATTCCTTCAACTGGTCACGCTGTTTCATTCGCTGTTGTTACTCAGGGTGCTAAGGCTCAAATGTATTCCTTAGATGGTGAATTAGCAGATGGCGATCTCAAGTTTGCTAACAAAGAACTCAAACCTCGTAAGGGTGGTGTTTGTGTTCCAATTCCATATTCATTACTTTTACAGGCTCGTCCTGAAATTGATGCTATGGTTTCCGATGATGTTGTTAAAGCCCTTGATGAGTTAAAAGATGAAATGGCTTTAATCGGTTCAGGTGAAAACAATGAACCAACTGGTATCGCTAAAACAGCCGGTGTCAATACTATGGGTGTTGATGAAATCTTTACTTGGGAAGGTGTTTGTAAAGCAGAAAAACTTATCCGTGATTCCAATGATATGACAGAAACTCTCTTCTGGGTTATGAACTCAACCAACTATAACAAATTCAAAACCACATTAAAAGATGATGTTGCTGGTGCTGAATACCTCTTAGAAGATGGTAAAATCAATGGTTACGAAGCAGTTATTAACAACGCTTTAGATGACAATACTGTTATCTTAGGTAACTTTGATGAATTAGTTATCACTCCTTTTGATGGAATTATGTTAAAGGTTGACGATATAACTTTCGTTAAGAAAGGTGCAGTTCAGGTCATCGCTACTGAAGCATTTGATACTTTAGTTCGCAGACCAAAATCATTTACTGTTACCACAGCATAATCAATATTTGAAAAAAATACAAGGCGGTTTAATTACCGCCTTTTTTGTATCAAAAATAAATAGAAATAAAAGGATATGTCAATTATGAACGCTTTTCAAAAAATGATGGAAGACATTTATAAGTGTGATGATTTTTTAGAAGATTGTTTAATAGGGAATACTCCTTATAAGTGTATAACTTCTCCAATAGTTGATAATGTTTCTTTTTCTGAAGTTGGTGCTGTAGATGAAGAGAATTTTACTCTTGATATAAAACTTCCTGTAAGAAAAAATCCAAAACAAAATGACAAGGTAAAATTCAGAGATAAATGGTATAAGATCGGATTCATTGAAACGGATTCCGCAAACACTTCAATAAAGATTCATATTATCGCTTTATCAAAGGGTATTGGATAATGGCTAATATTCCTAAAGGACTTAAAGCAAACTCATCACGATCTATTAAATTTGATTGGGACACAGATGAGTTTGAAAAAAATCTTGAAGAGGTTAGAACTGAACTTCAGAAAGATACCAAGTCAATTCTAATCAGAAACGCTCCAAAGTTCGTTGAAGCGGCTTCAAAATATACTCCACCAACATTAGGTAAAAATACCATTGACAAAACACGATATGAAAGACCTGTTTTAGTTTTGTCAAGATTGGTCAATGGTGGTTATTCTGATTTCAAACCAACTCAAGAAGACATTGCTCAACTCAGAAAGAAAATGGTCTATAAAGTATTGAATACCAAGACCGGAGTTAAAAAGGGGACAGCATACGCTTATTGTAAAACAAAAGGTCAAGCCAAAAAACTTTCTAAGATACAAACAAGAGGTCTAGCAAGGGTGATGTGGGGTAAGAAACTAGAATCTATTGGATCAAAGACCCCCAATTCCATTCTTCGTTTAATGAAGAAATCACCTGCTATCGCTACAATGAATTACTCCACTCAATCGGTGATAAATAGCAATGATGAAACATCTTTGATCTTTGAAAACAACGCTAAGTTTATTGAAAGAATTGCTAGGTTGGGAAAAGAACAAGGATTCAAAAAGATTATGAACGCCATTATGAAAGACTTAAAAAAGATGGTGGCTAAAGATAAAGAGGTATAAAATGAAAGAAAAAGAGATTGTGAGTTATCTTATAAAATCCTTCAAAACGATTGAAAACACATCAGTAATAGCATCCTATGAGTTTCAGGATGAAAGAACTGACAATATGATCGTTATTGGGATCACAAATACAACTCAAGTGAATGTTGGTTTACCTGATTATAAGTATGATTTGGAAATCACCGTTGATTGTTTTATTGCGGATGACAACACAGGTAATGAGTTTAATAGAATATCTGAGGAAACTGAGAAAGTTTTATATCCATACCTTAATGGAAAAAATCCCAATTACACCGCTTTGTTTGGGGACATTCCTATAGTCGGTATTCTGTTTGATGGAAGTGATTTTTCAATTACCGCTGAGAGTAATAGAACAACCTTCCGTTATTCACTTTTCGCATCGTTTCCGATTAAATAATAAATAGAAATAAAAGTTATAAAAAGGATTTTTACTATGTCAGATACAAATTCAAGAGTTTTCGGAGTAACATCTGATGTTTCAGGGTTAGCCGCAGGTCTTATCGCTAATTCATTAACCTTCAACAAATCAGTTGAAAGTGCTGAAGCCCGTAATGAAAAAGGTGAAATTATTGATATTGCTGCTTATTCAAAACAAGAAACCGTTGATGTAAATGGTGTCTTTGTTGGATCAGGAGTTGAACCCGGTACAGTTGTTACTATCGGGGATAAGGATTATTTGGTTACAAGTTCAACCAAAACTGAAAGTAATACCGCTTTCCAAGAAGGTTCAATTCAGGCTCGTGCTGCTGATAATGCTACTTTACATCCAATTACTGAAGTTCAAGGCGAATAAAGAAATAATACTTAACACAGGGGACAAATTTAGTCCCCTTTTTTAATGAGGAAAACAAAAATGTATTTTAAGACTTTACCCAAAAATATTCAAACTGCTATATTAAAGTTGACTAAAGATGAGGAATTTCAAAGAAGATTCAGAACTGATAAAATCCTTGATGAAATTGATGAGATGAAGGAAAATCTCGATGAGGAATACCAATCATTTTTGGCCTTGATGAATAAAAAGATCAAACTCAAAGATCGTGAAGTATTTTTACTTACCCCTGCAATGTGGACATTTCTCTATATATGTCAATCCCCATTTACAGATAGTTCTAAGACACCTTCTACTTCCGATGTGGATATTTTTATGTATATTCTTGATAATGGATTGGAAGAAATGGACACAGTTGAACTGTTTATGAAGTCTATAGACTATTGTAAGAGGTCTGAGATTGATCTAAATACCGCCGTGGATATTATACTACTTTCAATAAAGATAGCCTTCAGACCTCTCAAACTCTTTCCAAGGATGGGTGGAAACAATTCAAAACCAATTTATGATTGTGATTGGATCACCTGTTTGATTTCAAAAGTTCACGCTGTTACCGGCTATTCTCCCGACTACATAATGAAGGAACTTTCCTTGACTTCCGCCTGCTATTACTTCGCTCAACATAGAAGACTTTTAGGTGATGATACGATTTACAAAAGAACTGATGAAGAGATCCTTCTACTTCAAGATGACAGATGTTGTGAATTGATTTGTTATCGTTTAATTGAACTCAATGTATTCCCTGCGGAAGAAAAAGCGAAGTGGAAAAAAGAAATGATGACATTACCCAATAATAAATAGAAATAAAATACATTGATGAGGTGAAAAATTGTCAATAAAAGCAAAAATATCTTTAGACTCATCTGAATTAAAGAAGGGATTGAACTCTGCTGAACAGTCTGTAAAAAAGACTGGACAGGAGATGTCAAATGCTACTAAAAAACTTGATAATTTTGGTGATAATGCTGATCGTGCGGTTCGTGCTATTGATTCAGTTGGTGGGGCGTTAGGTCAAGCATCCACAGGTATATCAGGCTTGGCAGGTGATTTAATTGATTTGGTAAAAAATCCTATGTCAGCGGCAATAGCGGCAATCACAGCGTTGGTTGCTGTTGGTGTAAAGTTATGGGATAAATTAACTATGAGTGCTGAAGAGTATGCTCAAAAAGCATCCTTTGAATTTGAACAGGCTCAGAAAAAGTTTTCCGATTTAACTAATGAACAAAAAGAAGATACTGGTTATTTGGATAGATTAAAACAAATATCTCAGGAAGAAAACATAAGTAATGCTGTAAAAGCAGAAGCGATTTCAATTATTCAATCCTTAACCGATAGATACGGTGATCTTGGTATTTCCATTGATTTGACCACCGGGAAGATCATTGGATTAGAGCAGGGGATGACTAAGGCTAATCAAAGGATGCTTGAGTTTTCCAAAGAAGCCAAAAAACTTGAATTGAATAAAGCAGAAAATGTTGCTGATTCAAAGATCGGTTTAATATCCAAAGGAAAAAGATTGAACTCAGGTTTTACCCCTGCTGATTTTGGTGGAAAATCTTTTGGAACAAGTATGGCTCATAGATGGGCTGGATATGATGTATCAAATAAAGGTGGAATAGAAGATTTAGCCACATCATTTTTGAGTTCAAATAAAATCAAAGATATGGCTAAACAGGTCTTAGATTTAAGAGAAAAAATGAAGGAAACTAATGATCCTGAAGCCTTAAAGATTCTTCAAGCCAAAGAAGACGGAATGAAAAGACTCATCCGCTTACAACTCAAATTAGAAGTTGCTGAAAAAATGGCTTCACAAACCGCCGGAGATGCTGAATTATCCCAAAAATGGAGAGATGCTTCCCTTGCTATTCAAGAACTCATATTGAAACAAAAAGAGTACAATAATTTAACAAGAGAAGGTGATAAAACAGGTACAATTTCCCCTGAAGAAATCGCTAATCATACCGCAAAAGTTTCTAAAACTCAAAGTGATACTGAAGCCCAAAGACAAAGACAAAAACAATATTCTGAAGATGCTGATACTTTAAGAGAAAATCAAAGAATTGAGGATGTTTCAGGTGGGGATAAACTCAAAAAAGTTGAACAAAAAATAAAGGTGGTTGCTGATCTTAAAATAGAATCCCAAAACACATTGAAGGACTTGGAACAAAAATTAGTACCAGTTCAGCAAAAGATCAATGATTTGTTGAAGAAACAAAAAGACGGTGTAATTACTCCTGAAGAGACTAAAGAGTTACTTAGTTTAACTGAAGAAAGTGCTAATCTCAACCTCAAGATTGAAACTTGTAAAGCCAATATCAAAAAGCATGAATTAGAAGAAATTAAACTCGCTCAGGAAAAGGATGCTATTGAGAAAGAAAGAAAAAAATACATAGATGATATGGTATCCGCTTTGGATAATGAATCAAGTATCTTATCTCTTAGATTAAAAGGTCTTGATGAAGAAGCCGCAAAACTTGAATTGATAAACCAACTCAAGGGTAAAGGTATTGAATTATCCAATGAAGACCTTCAGAAAATAATGGATAAGAAAAAAGCCCTTGGCGGATTAAAATTACAGGACTATTTTCAAAATCAAAATGAATCCTTAGATATTCAAGAGAAGAAGGCGAATGGGCAGGGAAAAGAGGCTCTTAGATTAGAAATTTTAAGAAATGCTGAAAAAATCAAAGGTGGAAAATTAACGGAAGAAGAAATAAAAAACGCTGAAAGACTTGCTGATAGACAATGGAAGTTACAAAATAGAAGCGGAAAAAGTGAATCAAATGGTTACAAACAAACATTGAACATCCGTGGTGAATTGACTAATGATTTAGCCCGAAGAGGTGGATTTACCAGTTCTGTTGTTTCTGATCCAATGAGATCAATCAATCAGCAGTTATTACAAATTCAAAAATCTCAGAACAACATTTTATCAAACATCAATGGTAAAATGGATAGTATAGGAGTTATAAGATAATGAGCGAAAACATATCAAAAAAGTATCAGGGATTTTCAAAATCCATTGATAAAAATGGGAAATATACCACAGAAAAATACATTGGAACAAAAGATCAATGTGAAACATTTGCGGAAGATTATACTATTGGTGATATAAGCGATTATGGAACATTGAGATCAGTAAAAATAGAACAAGATGATGGTATTTTTTGGATCGTAACCTTAGAATGGTCAACCGAAAAGGACGATGATCGGAAATGAATCTCCTGAAGGTTCATCCTATGGACCAAAATATTCTACTTTAACGGTTAGAATGATGGCCATGCCGCTTGAGAATAAAAAAGGATATAAAACTAATTGGAACTATCATTTAGCCGCTAAAAAAGGTACTTCAACCGTTCCTAGTTGGTGGTCAAGTACAAAAGAATTAACGCTATCAGATGCTGATGCTGACAAATACCGTTGGATAAGAGAACCTGGGGAAATTCCTGAGGGATGGAAAATCATCAAAAAGAAGACCAAACCGGGTGTAGAATGTTGGCAGTTGCCGATCTATGAACTTACTGAAAATTCAAAACATAGTTCATCAAAATCAGCAGGGTGGGCGGTTGCTCAAAAATCAGGAAAAATATCAAAACCAAAGAATGGTGATTTTAATATAACTTCCAAACTTGGCGGAAATTGGTTATGTGAAGGTGGAACAGTTCAATACGATGGTAAAAATTGGATTGCTTCTTGTAGTTACGCCCACGCTCCTAAAGGTTGGGATAGAGATTTATATGATGAGGATTGATTATGAGTTGTTTTCCAAGAAAACCCCAGAGAGGGGACAAGGCGTTACAAGCATTGTATGACTCCGTTTGTCAGATTATAGATTTTCTACCATCCCTTGAGGTCAGAGGTGATTCTAGCACTATCAAAGTAAGTTCATTAAGAGGTGGTAAGATTATTGAAGCGATCAGACAGACTTCAGGATCTCAATCCGCAGGTTATACCTATGATGGTCCATTCGCTTTTACCTATGATGATAATGGTTCATTGATAATTAAAGAAGGATTCCTCAGTAGAAATGGTGAACTTGTTGTAGTTCCTGAAAAGAATATGGGAAAACCTGAAAATTTATCTGAAGGTTTCATTTGTGTCTTTGATGAATTAACCGCCAATGGTTCTAATGCTTTCAAATGGAAAGACCCTGAAATAAAGATCGTAAAAAAAGATGAGATTGACAATAGATGTTATCCTTTAGGGGAAGTTTCAATAGACAAAGAATCCAAAGCGAAAGCGATAAAATGTTTCGCTACACCTGTTGCTATACTCTTAATTGGAAAAGATTGTATTATTGAGGAGAAAAAATAATGGCTGGGTTCATTTGGAGATCAAAAGAAAGCGGGGAATTAGTTATTCCAACTCCTGCGAAAATGTTCCTTGTAACCTCAGAATGTCCCTGCTGTGAAATGAAAGTAATTGGACAACAAATTTTAATTGGTAAAAATGCCAACAAAGACAATCATTCTGATAGATGTGTTGAAGGTCGTTCGGATCATCCTTATAGATGGAATTTGAAAGAGTTTTGGGGTGATGGTGTAGGGGTACCCTTTGGAATGTGGTTAATTAGAGATGTTGGAAGTTCAAGGTGGAAAAATCCAACTAATGGTTGTAGTGGATCAACCTATGGATATGGACCAATAGATTGTAATGGTAAACTTTGGGGTCTTCCTCAATGGTTTCAAACAGGTTATAGTTATGATGGACATATGCAACTATTACAAGCGTGTTTGAAAGACAATGGAAGTTTTTATACATCGTGTGGAAGTTTAACAACTCTTACTAATAGTTATAGTCCATTTACCCTACAAAATAATGGAAATTACATAACTTATTTGAGTAATCAAATTCCTGACAGCAATACAACATCAACAGGTTTTTTTGAAGGAGAAAAAAATGTTTAATATCAATGAATATTCACATATGCCATTTATCGCTTACGATGAAAACGGTCAACCAAAACAATTTTGTTGTTTGAAAGTAAATGATAAGTGGAAGATCCATCACTTTGAAGATGGGATATGGAAAAGACTTTATACAGGTCTTCCAGAGGATGCTACAGAATGTTCGCCTACCGCCGAGTGGACAATAGACGGTTGGAGGGTTTCATTCATTGGAGGGCGGATTTGATGAGAATTTGAACTACTTTTTATATGAGAAGATCGGTCTTGGAGATTCTGAACCGCTTTTGACCATACCTGCTAAAGTCGGGTATCTTTGGAAATATAGACTTGTGTATGCTGATCCTAAAACTTCAATAATGGTTTATGATGATTCAACAAGGTATGAAATGGTTTTATCCGATGAGATTGAATTTCTATACAGAGTAAGTTATTCTCCGGATTGTCCCGATCTTATGTTGATCTCAGGTCAAAAGAAAAACGGTGAACTATTTTCTATCGCTCATCACACAGGATTGGACAAATGTTTTGAAGTGATTGCTGACGGTTTACCTGCTTATAAAGCGGCTACCTTTGGAAGTAAAGTTTTTTATGCTACAAAACAACCTGAGGAAGATTTTGAACAAAGAAAAATCGTTCAGGCTACTACCGTTGAGTGGAGAGAAGTTCCGAACGATCTTTACATAAAAGATATTATAATGAGTGAAAATAAAGATTATCACAATGAGGAATTTGAGTTATGAGTTGTAATTGTCACGGAAAAAGTCGGAATCGCTGTAAAACAGGTTTCGCCATATTCACAATGTACTGTATGTGCTAAAAAACACATTGTAAAAGCGTGGAATCTTTTCAATGAATTTACCTATACCAACGATAATTTAGATGTTATTACAGGTCAGTTGAGGTTGGCGGCGGATCATCTTATGTGGAGTTATAAAGAGACCGCTTTATTAGCAAGGGATTTAGCAGTTACCATTGAAGAGGTCAAATTTGATGAGATCGGGGATAAGTGGGATGTTCTATTGAATATGATAAGATCAAATTTTGTTACGGATCACCCTGAAGTCAGGGAAAGACAAAAACATCTGAACTTAGAGAAAAAATAAATAGAAATAAAGATTTAAGGTAAGATTTTATGAGTGACAAAATTTTATATTACAATATTGATACAGGTAAATTGATTAACTCTAATGGTAGTCAATTATCCGCAAAACCAACCATCTCATATCAAGCAGAACCAACTTGGGAAATACGCTTTGTAACTGTTGATATTGAAAATGCTGAAGTCGTTCCCGTCAATCTTTCAAAAGGTGTCGCTTGGAAAGCGGCTGTAGATACTGATTTTGATGTAAATACAGTTCCAATGATGAGGACATTAGATGACGGTATTGATAACAGTAATGGAGATCAAGGTGTTATATTATGAAAATTCCTTTCTGTATATCGGGTTAAAACGTTTCCACACCGGGCGCTTCATCGAGCAGCCTGGCGATGGCTTCGGCCGGATCGGATGCCGGTGCGGCCGGTGCGGGAGCGGGGGCCGGCACTCCCGGTCCCGGGGTCAGGTCGAGCTTGAAAAAGCGGGGCGACTGTTCGCGCAGCTCTTTCATGAAAGCATCGGCGGCTTCGCCGGAATCCGGTTCGATACCGGCTTTTCCGCAGAGATACTCCAGGTAGTCGCGGTCGGCAAAGTTGTGTTTTTCGGCGAGCCGGTCGACCTGGCTGCGGAAGCGCAGGCGGTTCAGCTCCTGCCGGGCGGCGTCGCGTTCGGAGCCGGCGGTTTCAGCCTGTTTGCGGAGAGCGGCCAGTTCGGTTTCGAACTTTCGTTTCAGCCGTTCCTGCTCCGGCAGCGACCGGTTTTCAGTTTCGGCCAACTGCGCTTCCAGAAGTTTAAGGCGTTCGGCAAGCTCGGCGTTACGCGCCTCAAGTTCGCCGCTGCCGCCGCCGGGGCGGCACGATTTGACGAATTCGATTTCGCGTTCGTCAAGCTCGCCGCCCGAGGCGGCTTTTCTGATGAGTTCCATCAGGTCCATCGGGTGGTCTCCTTTCCAAATGGTTCGTGGATCGTTGACGCCGCGGGCCGTTCCCGTCTGACCGGCCGCGCGTCATACTGGGAAATTTTGTCAACCTTTTGGAAAATCGGAGTTGCAAACGCGGAGACGCCTGTTATATTGCAGATAAGTTCCAAAGGGGAAGAGGGAGGTGTCCGATGTTCTGTTATCGATGCGGCAAAGCGAATGAGGACGACAACCGCTTTTGCAAGTATTGCGGTACAATGATCAGACCGCCGGCAGTGGTGGTGCCGGAGGATTTGAACTACTTCCCGCCAAATCCGGACGCATTGTGGGCGTATTATCTGGGGATAGCTTCGCTGCTCTGCGGCATTACCGGCATTCCGGCGATTGTCATGGGAATCCGGGGCCTCAGGTATGCGAAGCTGCATCCGGAAGCGCGCGGCGAAGTGCACGCGTGGGTGGGAATTATCGGCGGCGCCCTGACTGTCCTGTGTGTATTCATGCTTATTATTGGAGTGGTGATCAGCGCCTGCCTTTAACGCACGGAGCTGCTTGCCTGTTTTTGTCGGTATGCGGACCTGAAAAAAGGAGAAAGAAAAATGTTTTGTCCCAAATGCGGAAAAGAACTTCCGGCAGGAACTGCGGTATGCCCGTCCTGCGGAGGAAACGCCGGGAGCATCCAGCCGGTGAAGATCAACTCAGGTTTGATCGGTGCAATCATCGTGACGGTATGCTGTTGCCTGCCGTTCGGCATCGTCGCGATTGTTTATGCGGCCAAAGTGCCCGGCCTGGCTGCCGCCGGACAGATCGTGGAAGCGCAGGAAGCCGCCTCAAAGTCGAAAATGTGGTCCTGGATCGGTTTTGGTATCGGCCTGGTCGTGATTCTGCTCAATATTATTTTGCAGGTTGCAGCAAGCTGACGCGGAAGGCTGGGAATTGCGTTCCGACATTTCCCGCATCTCCCGGACAAATCAGGCGAAGTTTTCGCGGGCGAACGCGATCTTTTCCGCGCAGGTCGGATGCGCCCCGGCGGGCAGAGATTCAACCAGCCGGAGGCGGGCAAGCAGGCCGTGGCCGTTGGCGATCTGGATCGCGAGGCCGGGGCGGGCGTTGAGTTCGAGCAGCAGCGGCCCGCGCTGCCGGTCGGTCGCGATATCCGCCCCGAAATAGCCCAGCGGAGTCATTTCGGCACAGCGGGCCGCAAGGTTGAGGTGTTCCTCCCAGTGCGGCACATGCAGCTCCGAAAACGCCGCTCCGGTATCGGGATGGTGGGTGATCGCCCGATTGTGCTGGGCGGCAAAAAGCGGATGGCCGTCGCGAATGCTCAGGCCGACGCCGACCGCCCCCTGATGGAGATTGGCGCGGCCATCGGATTCCTTCGTCGCAAGCCGGATCATCGCCATCACCGGATAGCCCCGGAACACGATCAGCCGCACATCCGGCACACCCTGATAGCTGAACCGGCTGTAGACATCCGAGAAATCGATGCAGCGCTCGAACAGCGCGTAATCCACCTGTCCGCCGAGGCTGTAGAGTCCGCTCAGGATATTGGAGATATGTTCATAGATCAGCCCGTAGTCGCAGACGGTTCCGTTGGGCTTGTAAAAATTGACTCCGTCGTGGCGGGTAAAGACCAGAATGCCGCGCCCGCCGCTGCCGTGGCCCGGCTTGATCACGAAATCCGGCACGTTTTCGACCAGTTGCCGGAACCCCTTGACCTGATACTGATACGCGATGCTGCCGATCAGGCCGGCGGTGGAGACGTTGTAACGGATCGCCAGCTCCTTGGTGCGGAGCTTGTCGTCCACGTCCGGATAGTCGGCGCGGCGGTTGTAGCGCATGATATAGGCGTGGTTGCGCTGGTTCATGCCGAGCACGCCCGCCTCCCGCAACCGGCGCGGCGACACGATCGGAGGAAGTTTCAGGCTGAATTTCATTGCTTCACCAGCGGTTGAAAACGCATCAGCTCGGTGAAGCGGTAGCCGGTGTAGGTGCCGAGCAGCAGAATCACGCCGAGGATAATCAGGTTCAGTTCCGAAAAAGTATAGAGCAGATATTGCAGATAGCCGCTCGCCAGCACCAGATAACTGACCGTCGCGGTCGCAAGGCTGGCGGCCAGCTGCTTCAACGTGGTCACCGCGCCGTCCTCCTCCCACGTGGTCGAGGCGCGTTCGATGGTCCACGCGATGATGATCAGCGGGAAGAACGCGACTCCCATGAAGTCGGGCAGTTCCAGCAGGTTCGCGCCGATGCTGATCGCCTGCATCAGCAGAATCACCACCACCACGACCGCGGATATTCGCGGCACCATCAGCAGATTGAGCCTCGTCAGCCAGGCCCGGATCGCCAGCCCGATGGTCAGGATCAGCAGGAAGCTGATCAGGCCGGGCAGCAGCTTCATCTCAAGGAACGCCATCGCGATCAGCACCGGCATGAAAGTTCCCATGGTCTGGATGCCGACCACATTGCGGGTCACCACGATCAGCAGGATCGCCAGCGGCAGCAGTGCAAGGCGCTTGAACAGATTCTGCTGCGACGCGGGCAGCGAAAACAGCGTGAAGCCGCCGAGGTCGTGCTCGCCGATGATGTCGGCGCGGAGGCGGTTCAGCCGCTCCGCCCCGGCGGGAACACGGGTTACAGAGAAGCGGATCGAGGAATTCTTTGCCCCGGAGACCTCAAACAGCGAACTGTCCTTGCGCTGCAGTACCAGGAAATGCTCCGGCAGCCCCGGCTTGCCGGTGTTGGGCTGAAACACGTGCCAGTCGTTGTCATACCAGACATCGAGAAACAGCGTCGGCTGCTGCTGGATCTTGCTTTCGTTGAGAAAGATGCCGCGCAGCGGACGGGCGGGCCAGCCGCGTTCGGCGAGAATCGCGATCGCCGCTTCAACGGTGCCGGCGACGCCTGACTGCCGGGTGAAAGGCTGGCGTTCGACGGCGGAAGCGGTGCCGAGCGCGCGCAGCAGGGCGGTGACGAGGGCGGCCGGAGCGAGTTTGTTTTCCGGGTCGATGGCAGCGAGCATCGCTTTGCGGGCGGCGGCGACCTCATTCGGCAACAGCTTGGAATCGACCGGCGGCGGCGCTGCCGGAGCCTCCGCGACCGGGGCGCGCGGAATCAGCCGGAACCGGTATGAAACGGTCTGGCGGCCGGAGCGGGGCGGCAGTTCGAGCACGGCGCGACGCAGCCCGTTCTGCAGTTCAGTCCGGAATTGTTTTTCGCCGCCGGAGATCGGATCGACGCTGTAGCCGGAGGTCCGGCGGTTCGGCAGCGAGATGGAGATCCGGATCTCCTTGCCCGGCTCGGGATCGAATGACACCGAAGCATCCGCCCGGTAGAAGAAACCTGCCCGGTTGTCCAGCGAAAAGTCGAAGTAGCGCAATTTCACGAAAAAGATCGCGGCAGCCAGCAGGAACAGGATGCCGACCAGCCAGTAAAGCAGGCGGCGGTGACGGTTGTGTTCGGACATGGAAGGTTTCCTTAATTACAGGGTATTGTGGCGCGACGGATCGACGGCGGCCAGCCCGCTGATCACATTGCGGCCCAGCAGCACCGGATATTCGAATTTTTCACGGTCGGCAAGGGTGAATTCCCGTTCCAGCGTCAGGTGGCCGATCCGGAAGGTCAGCATCACCGAGAGCCGGGTGGTGGATTCCGCTTCATGCCGCTTGATCTGGACGGTGCGCGCGACCGGCAGCTCATAGTTCCGTTTCTCCTGCGAAGTCCGGTTGACCACCAGGAACCGGACCCACTTCTTGCCGTCGCGCTCGAAAGTGCGGACCTCGCGGGCATCGATGGAGCTGGTGGTCGCGCCGGTGTCGATCCGCGCCTCGAAAGGAGCCTTGAAACCGTCCAGATAAACCGCCTCGGTTTCGCCGATGATGCCGAGCGGCAGGTCGGTGACCGCCGCCGGACGCGGCGGAGCCTCCGGGACGCCGGAAACGGCTTCACGGCAGCCGGAAAGCGTGAACAGGACAACGGACAGCAGCAACAAAAGGACCAGGTTCATATAGTACTCCATGAAATAGAAAAAGAACACCGCAATTTCCTGTATATAAAATAGCGGTGTTCTGCTTATTTGTCAATCCGCCCCCGGAACGGCGGCGATGACAATCAGGCAATCTTTTCGCACCCCGGCGGCAAGGCGGTCAGCGCCAGGAGCCGTCTTCCCACTTCAACGGGCTGAAGAACGTATTGCCGGAATACGACACATTCTGCACCGGCTTGTTCTTGTCGGTCAGGTGCCAGAAACAGCGCAGCGTCGGAAAGAAGCTCAGGATCGTGGAGTACCGGATGTCCTTGTACTCCCCCGTCTCCGTGCAGACGCCGTGGCGGATGTCCGACTCCTTCTTCGCATTCCAGCTCTTCGTTTTATCCGCATCCGTGCCGAATTCACACAACGCATCGCTGAACTCGTAGAAATAACTGATCTTATCCACCGCCTTTCCGGGATTGGCGTCCACGTCGGTGTTGGGATTCTGCGTCACCCCGGTGTTGCCCGGCCGGTCGTAGGAAGCATGATATTCATTGTCCTCGCGCGCTTTCCAATCTTTCGCGGCGGTGCCGGGGCCGTTGCCGTCCTTGGGGCAGTGATAGCTCTTTTCGGCGCTCATATAGTCCGGATAGATCGTGGAAATCCACGGCGGCATCCGGTCGTTGAAATCCCCCCGGTAGGCGACGAAGGCAAGCCCGAACTGTTTGAGGTTGTTCAAACAGGCGGTGTTGCGCGCCTTGTCCCGCGCTTTGTTCAGGGCCGGCAGCATGACGCCGGCCAGGATTGCGATGATCGCGATAACGACCAACAACTCAATGAGTGTAAACGGCTTACGTGGTTTCATGAAGTTCCTCCTCCGTGATTGGATCCGTGGTCAGGCCATGTATGGTTTTTTCCCAGTAAAACGGTTTGGTGAAAATCTGGATGAATCCTTTCCATGCCGCGATGGAGATCAACAGCCAATAGAACGGCATCAGCAATGAAACCGGAATCAGGTAATAAAATTTCCGTTTTACGCATGCCGCCACCCCGATACCGATGAATATAAAATTGGCGAACAGCATAATCAAGGAGCCTGCGAAAAATATTTGAGAAAAAACCGCCCAGAACGGGTCCTCCCCCTGCCCGTAATAGACCAGCGGCCACGCGCGGAAGCTCATGCCGCCCAGCCGGATTCCCTCGTAGGCGCCGCCGGGCAGATGGGGGCCGACGATCTGGTCGTAGAGTCCGAGTCCGTGGGAGAAGCCGTGGATCAGCAGCCCGGCGTAAATCAGCAGCACGGTCCAGAAGATCAGGTTGGTCAGCATCATCATCGCACTGCCGCCGACCGCGAGGAATCCGCCGAAAGCCCCGTAAAGCCCCAGCCGCTTCACCGTCAGGAACGGATTGCGATAGTGGACCAGATGGGTCTGGATGAATCCCTTGACCCAGCGCGAACGCTGCCGGATCCAGTTCCAGACATGGGCGTTGGCCTCCTCGTAGGTCGTGGAATTGACCAGCCGGGTCTTGTAACCGCGCTCGTAAATGCGGATGCCGAGGTCGCAATCCTCGGTCACGTTGAAGGGGTCCCAGCCGCCGACCTCCCGCAGCTCGGCGGTGCGGAAGTGGTTGCTGGTGCCGCCGAGCGGCAGCGGCAGGTTGAAGAGCTGATAACCGGACAGCGTCAGGTCGAAATAGGTCGAATACTCCACCGTGAACAGCCGGGTCAGCAAATTGTGCCGGGCGTTGAAGTAGTTGAGCTTGCCCTGCACACACAAAACCTTTTTCTCTTGGTCGCGCCGGAATACGATATACGCTTTCTTGAGCTGGTCCGGCTCCGGCGCATCCTCGGCGTCGTAGATCACGCTGAATTCGCCGCGCGCCCGGCGCAGGCCGAAATTGCAGGCGCGCGGCTTGGTCCTGGGCGGCGCGTCCGGAACGGTCACCACTTCGCAATAGGGCGGCAGCCCGGTCCTTTCCAGCGCGAGGCGGGTTTCGTCGTCGTCGGCTTCGAGCAGCAGCTTCACGTCAAGCTTCTCCTTCGGGTAGTCGAGACGGCCCATGTTGCGGACGATCTTCTCGGCGATATTCGCCTCGTGATAGAGCGGCAGCAAAATGGTGTAGACCGGCAGCTCCTTTTCGTCGAGCGCCGCGACTTCCGCATCGGAGACGATTTCCTCGCCCTGCCCGAACCACGACAGCACCGCCGCGCCGCCGCGGAAAAACACCGCAGCCGCGTACCAGATCATCAAGTAGCCGGTCACGAAAAAGACAAAATAATCCCAGCGGAATTTCAGCAGGAACAAAAGCAGGAGTACGACCGCCAGATAATAGAGCCGCTGGCCGCGGCTCGACACCTGAATCGCAGATCCCCCCGGATTGCTCTGCACAAATTCCCTTGTAATCGGGTCGAGTTGTGTCAGATCGAATTTCATATGCGCTTAACGTATAAAGATAGCGTATAATTCGGATATCTCAAATAAAATACGTCGAAAAAAACGTTTTTTTTCTGTTACGAATCCGAACCGCCGCATCCCTCTGCAGCCATTAACGCACATTCAGGCGATCATATTCACACCGTGTACAAGTTTCTCGAACCGGGATTTCGCCTTCGGCGACCAAGGCGCTCCAAAAGGAGCGAAATCCCATTTCTGGAAACTTGCATACGGCGTATATTCCGTCTGACGCTCCTGATTTCCCGATTTTTCCAGCCTTCCCGGAGTCAGCGGCTCCGCCTCCATGCGGCAACGGTTTCGGAGTCGTAGAGAAGCCGGAGGAACAACCCGCCGACCACGGAACGGGCCTGGAAACCGGCCTGCACCGCGCTCCGGGTATCATACCAGTCGGTCATCGGCACCCGGCTGGGCGACTCTTTCAGGAAATCGATCACCGGCGCCAGCAGGGCCTGAAAATCGTCGTCTTTGCCCGTCAGGCAGGCGCAGTGGAGAATCCAGTCCAGTTTGGTGTAGTCAGCCCGGCTGTCGAGCGGCAGACCGTAACGGTTCTGGTGCGCCCGATAGAAAGCGACTTCGCGTTCCGCCAGCGATTCCGGGAACAGATTCAGGTCGAGCAGTTTGTCATAGACCAGATTGTACTTCTGGCTCCAGGTGCCTTCCCGGTCGAATGCCAGCCGGGTGCATTCGCCGCCGTCGGCGGCTTTCAGCCATTCCCCGGCGAACTTTTCGGCAATGGTGCGGAAATATTCCGCATCCTCCGCCTCGCCCAGTGCGCCGGCGCTTCGGGCAAAGGCCCCCAGGCCGAGAATCGCTTTCAACGCCAGATTGGCGTTGTGCGCCAGATGCCCGGCGAAATCGTCGGTGCAAAGCTGGGACGCCGGGTCCATGCCGTTGCCGACAAGATAAACCGCCCATTTTCTGAGCTGTCCGTAGTGCCGGCGGACAAAGTCGCGGCGTCCGCCGAACTTGAGCAGCGCTCCGGTCAGAATCAGCAAATTGCCGCACTCCTCGACCGGCATCTGCGTTTTCGGATTGCAGTCGTACTGGCCGTTGGCCAGCGGATACGTGCCGAGGTCATGCGGGGCGAACTCAAATTTCCAGCGTCGCGAATCGAGAAACTCGAAGATCGGAATCAGCATGCCTTCGAGCAGTACCGGCGCCATCAGCAGAAACAGCGGCGCCGAAGGATAGGTCACATCCACCGTTGCCACACAGCCGTTGGAATGGTTCTCCTTGGAGAAGAACAGCGGCCTGCCCTGCCGGTCGGCGGCCAGCTTGTGGGCCGCGACAGCCTGCCGGTACGCCCCCGCACAGAGCACGGCATAGTTTTCGCCGCCGAGCTTCCGGCAGTCGGCGAGCAGCCGGGCGTCGAATTCCGCCGCGCGGCGTTCGATTTCGGAATATTCGGCCAGGCCCCTGCTCAGCATGGCGCCGAAAGTTTCTCCGTCCCTGCGCCAGTAATCGACCAGTTTTTCATGCAGGAATTCAAGTGCGAAGACATCGTCATAAGCCACCGCCAGCAGCAGCGTCGCCGGTTCGGCGCCAACTCTGCCGAAATCATGCGCGGCCGCACAGACCGGCCAGGCGTACTGCAAGGTGGTCATCGGGTCGAGGAGATCGTCGCAGCCGCCGATGGAGCCGTCCCGGCAGAAGCTTTCGCGCAGGATTCCGGCTTTCTGATACCGCAGCGTGACGGGCGAGTCGTGCCGGGCGGCCAGATAGAGTCTTCCCCAGTCGATCTTGACGATATCGCCGCATTCGCGGAGCGGGTGGTCATTCAACCCGCCGGCAAACGCCAGTTTCAGGCCGGCCGCTTCGCCGCGGCCTCCGGCCACCTGGCGCCCGGCTCCGTTCACGGTCCAGTCGGCGCCGCAATCCAGATAGAACTGCACACTGTGTTCCCGGCCGTCGACGGAACGCACTTCCGGCACCAGATAGCAGAGCGGTCGGCTGAGCAGCTCCAGATCATCCGGCAGCAGCGGCGAAAGGAAAGTGAATTTCAGCTCGACGCCGTCCGCCGCGAAGGTATAGATTGTCCGCGTCGGCAGTACTTCACAACCGGTCTGTTCCATGGCTTCACCGCCGTCGAGGCCGCAGAAACGCCGGCTCCGGCCGTCGATCCGCAGGATGCCGGAGAGCCTGCTGTCGGCTCCGCCCCAATGGCAGCTCCAGCTTTCGGTCAGGCGGTCGGAAAAGCTCCAGACGCTGAAAAAGGGATCGTGCACGACCAGCGGGACGGCCGGGTAACGCATTTGTCGGGTCATAATGAAAAATCCTTTTCTGATAAGGAGGTTGAAGATTGCCGTTCCCACGGTCAGGACAGGTTCGCCTGCCGCCGCAGCCAGCCGGAGGCAAGTTGCGGCCAATCCGATACCGGGCGGCCGCTGCGGAGGATGCCGTATCCATGCCCCCCTTCGGCAAAGAGATGAAGCTCCGCCGGAACCGAAGCCCGCTTCAGGGCCAGGAACCAGCCAAGCGCATTCTCCGCACGGACCTGGTCATCCTCCGCCTGAACCAGAAAGGCGGGAGGAGTCCCGGAACCGATGCGGAACTCCGGCTGCGGGGCGAGATCGTCACCGCACAGATAGGCCGGATAAATCAGCAAAGTATAATCGGGGCGGAACGGCATCCGGTCCGTTTCGTCAACCGGCTCATACGGCACCGGTTCCGCCGGAGCGGCGATGGACGCCGTCAGGTGGGCTCCCGCCGAAAAGCCGAGGCAACCCAGCCGGTCCGGCCGGATGCGGAACGATTCCGCATGGAAGCGGATGAACCGCATCGCCCTCGCGGCGTCGGCGCGCGCGGCTTTCCGCCGGTCCGGGCAGCGGTACTTCAGCAGGAAAGCGGCGAATCCGATCGAATTGAGCCAGCCGCAGATATCGCGTCCCTCGTGATTCCACGCCAGAAACTCATAGCCGCCGCCGGGGCAGACCATCACCGCCGGATGCGGTCCACGGCCGCTGACCGGAAAAAAGGTCAGCGTCGGGCGCGCGACATCCGTCAGCCGGTCAATCCCGTCGACAGGTTCCAGGAAACGCTCCGCAGCGGCTCGCTCCTCCGTTCCGCCGAAAGGAACGGCCGCGTTCCACAGGGAATACTCCGGATCATACATATCTGCGCCGGTTCTCCGGCAGGGGATGGGCCCGTTTGGGCGGGCATCATTGTTCTTCATCAAAAAATCCTCCATTTCAAACCATAAATTCCGCCCGCCCCATCAGAACTGAATGCCCAGAAGCCCCGATTTCGGCAGCCGCACCCGGGAAAGCCCCGCGACAGGCGGCGCACCGGGACTTTGTCGCCCGGCCGCGTCAAAGCAGACGGCCTGACGAACCGGCAGCGGCAGCTCCAGCAGCAGCCGGCCCGAACCGCTGCCGTTGATGATCCAGCAGCATTTTCCCGGCCTCGGGGGAACCGGCACCGCCAGATCCCCGCCATAAACGGCGATCACCATCTCCGTCTCCGTTTCCGCGACGACCAGCGGATAATTGAGTTCGGGGTGATACGGCGTCAGCTTTCCGTGCAGCAGCACCTCCTGATGGACGTGCATGAAATCCAGCCAGAATTTCAGCATCTCCCGATGCTCCTCCGGGAGATCGGCGAGCCGCACGGAAATCTGCGGCACACTGAAAATCACGTTCAGCAACTGCAGCGCGGCGTTTTCAACCGTGTCGCGGCTGTTCCATTCCAGCATGTCGGAATGCACCGCCGTGTCGCCGGATGTCAGCCTCAGATCGATCACACCGAGCCGGTTCGACAGAAAATCCCCCGGGCAGTCTCCGACCCGGAACAGATTGCCGTATTTCCGGATCGCCGGTCCGATGTAGCTCTGCCGGAATTCGATCAGGATTCCCGGCTTGATCCGTTCCAGCCGGGAACGCGTTTCCGACAACAGCAGGTTCACCGCTTCCGGCAGGGATCGGAGGTCCCGGCCCGCATAATCCTCCCGGACAGCGGGGTCTTCCCCGTCGAAGCGGAAGCTGTCGATGAAGTCGAGTTTGAAGCCGTCGATGTCCCACTGCACAAGCGCCTTTTCATAGGTGGAGATCAGAAACTCCCGCACCTCCGGGAAACGGGGGTCCAGCACCGCCGTCCCCAGCTCCTCAAGCCGGTAGAGGAACTTCCCTCCGAACCGCTCCCGGTTCCGGCTCCTGTCCCCCATGAACGGGACGGAGAACCAGACCAGATATTTCATCCCGAGCCGGTGAACCCGTTCCACATGGGCGCGCATGTCGGGGAAACGCCTTTCGGAAATCTCCCAGTCGCCGCAGAACGCATAACCGCGCCGGTTGTCGTCGGTCTGCCAGCCGTCATCAATGATCACGCCCTTCATGCCGTACCGCGCGGCCAGCGCGCATTCGCGTTCCAGCTCCGGCGCGAAAAGATTCTGGTGGAAACTGTACCAGGAGGAGTAGAACGGCTCATACGCGGCCGGCGGGACGGCGGCCGCCTCATATTCCGGGAAAGAGGCGAGCCATCCGAAGGCTTCCCGGATCGCCTCGGCATAAAAGAGCGGCCGGATATCGAGCCGGAGCAGGAGTTCATAAGCCGCGATCGGCGCTTCCGGGCAGGTGAAAAGTTCGACCGAACAGGCCGCCTCGCAGGTTTCCTCATGGACTCCGGCTTTGATTTTCACCGGGCGCATCGCCTCGGAAACAGCAAACAGCAGGCGGTTTTCGCCGGATTGGCTCCCGAGCAGCAGCACCGGCGCGGAGGTGGCGAGGTCGGAGTGCAGCGCCGCAGTCCAGTCGGCGGGGATTTTGCGGTTGAAACCTCCCGCCGGATGCCAGCAAAAGTGCATCTCCGTCAGCGGCACACGCCATTCGAGCAGCAGGCGCGGCGGCGGAGCCGGCGCAGCGGTTTCCATTGCGATACGGATATGTTCCAGGCCGGGTTCGACGGTCCGGCCGGAAACGGCAATTCTCCAGCTGCCGGTCTCTCCATTCAGATTCAGGGTTCCAAGAATACTTTCAATCACCATAAGTTGCTTTTCTCTCTTGTTCGCGCGGGCCTTCGCTCCGGCGCGGGTTCATTTTTCCGGTCCGCCCTGGTCGACGGCTTCAAGTTCCACCTTGTCGGCGAGCGAGATATGCCCTTCCACGACGCCGTTGTCGAGATCGTTGACGGAAGTGCGGCTTTCGAGGTCCCGGAACAGCCGGAAAAGGTCACGGACTCCCCCGACGCCGAACCAGACGGTGGTCACCGCCGCCAGTACCAGCGGAACCGCCAGCTGAACCACGAAGAAGTAGTGTCCCCACCATTCCAGCGGCCACGGCGAGAACAAATTCCAGAGCAGCACCCCCAGGAACGCCAGGCAGAAGGAATAGACGAAGCTGTACCCGAAAAGGCTCCATGCAATGACCCGGTCGCCGCGGGTGTATTCCGGCGTGATGCCGATCACGTTGGCGAAAAATTCGCGCAGCGACCAGTGGAGCTTGTACTTCTTCGTCCCGTCGATCGCATATTTCCCGCGGTGGAGCATGCGGTCGAGGTTGAACGGCTCCTTGCAGGTCAGGTACGAAACCGCGCAATAGAGCACCACGGTCACGATCATGGTCAGGAAATAGAATTCATAGGAGTTGACCGGGCATTTGACCGCATCCATTTTCCAGACGATCCAGGGATTGAAAGGGCCGGAGAGCGTCTCAAGCGCATTCCCCACCGCGACGGCCAGATCGTTGGCGTCCAGAAACGGGTAGACCGTGTCGGCCCAGTTCCGCTGGATCAGCACGCCGCCCGCCGCCATGACCATTCCGGCGATCAGCGAAGTGAAGGCCCCTGCCGTGGTGCCGAACCGGCTGTACAACCCGAAAATCATCACGGGAGCGCAGCCGCCCAGCCAGATGGAAGTCATCAGCGTCACGAACAGATTGATGTAGTCCAGCTGCGACATGAAATACGAGCCGCAGAAGAAAAAGACGCCGACGCCGACCGATACCAGCCGGATCACCCGGATGTGCTGCTCCGGCTTCAGCGGCTTTCCGCACAGCGGCACGACCACATCCTGCGTGATCGTCAGCGAGGCGCTGTAAATGCGCGTATCGTCGGTGGAGAGCATCGCCAGCACCATCAGCAGCGCGAAAAGTCCGAGGATCACCGGCGGCAGCAGTTCGCGCATGGCGACCGGCAGCATCAGCTGGTAATACAAGGTGCGGAATTGCTGGAACACGGCATTGCCGTTCTCATTTTCCAGCAGGGTCCGGTGCGCGGTGTCGAGGTAGACGGTATCGAGATTGCTCCGGTCGGAAAGCGGGGCGTCCCGCCCGACCACATGCTTCTGCTCCGGAATATCGCGGAGGTTGGCGACCAGCCTGGCGCGCAGCGCGCCATCCTCGACGAGCCCATCCGCGATGCGGGTCGAAAGCCGGGTGCGGATCTCGCGCGCCTCCCCGGAGAAATTGCCGTGGTTGAGCACGACGATCACCGCAACCGCGATCAGCAGATAAAAGATCAATCCGAGCATATTGCGCCAGGTGCCGAGCATCCCCGCCATCTTCTGTTCATGCGGAGATTTCGCGGCGGAGGTGATCCCGGCGCCGATCCAGCTGGCGTGATGCACGATCATCGTGGTGAAAGTGACGATCAGCATGAACACGTTGAAATCACGCAATTCGCCGACGTCGAAGGGATCCAGAAAACTTTCGCCGGGAACCCGGTCCATCATCACCGGCACGATTTCCGTGCTCCATGAGAATTTGCACAGCACGAATACGATCATCACGGCCAGCAGCGGATAGCAGAACATCCCCTGAATCGCATCGGTAATCACCAGCGTCAGGGTCCCCCCGCAGCAGATCAGGGTAATCGCCATCGCCAGCACCAGCACCACCAGGAGCATGAAAGTCGGCAGCTGGCAGCCGAAAAGTCCGATGGATTCCGGCAGGTCGAAGAAGTAGATGAAAAAACGCGCCGCCACCGCCGGCATGATCATATTGGCCAGCATCTCCGAAAGCGACCGCAGCGTCGCGGCGAAAATGCGCAGCGGGCGGTTGTAACGCATTTCCAGAAACTGTCCCAGCGACATCGCTTTGGTCTCGCGAAACCGGTAGGTGCAGTAGCCGGTCAGCGCGATCACGATGCTCAGCGGCATCGCGAAACCGTTCCAGAAGCTCAATGCGAATCCGGTTTTGTACTGCGCCTCCACATAGGCGACCAGCCCGATGATCGCCAGCGCGTTGGCCACGTCGCCGACGCTGATCACATACCGTCCGCACAACCGCCCCGCAACCAGAAAATCGGCCACGCTTTTCACATATTTGCGGGAATAAAATCCCATTCCCATCACAAAAAGCACGGGAATTATCACGATCAGCCAGTCAAAAAGAGTCATTGGTCCGCAACCTTAAACAATCTATTAGAAACTCCCGCCGCCTGCTCTATGCAAACGGCGACGGCACGGAAAAGCCGCCAGGGGAAGGACGGCATTTCCGCGTATCGGAGGGAGCCGGGGAAAGATGACTATTTGCCGGTTATTTCGAGCCAGTCATCCAGAATCTTATATCCCGGTTTGTTGAGCTCCGCGACATGCCCGTCACCGAAAAAGACGTTCATACCGCCGGGATGGGCAGCAAAGGGACCGACGTTCAGCACATTCGTGCGCCACAGATAGTATTCGGTGAACCAGGCGGCATCCGGATTCTCCATCCAAAAACGCTTCCAGGAGTCGCCGATGCAGATAATCCTAGACGGGCTTTTCCGACCAAGTTCAGTCTGGTTGAGGATAAACCACTCCCGCGGAGCCGGTCCGTAGGCATTATCGCCCATAAACTCATTGTAACCGTAACTCAGAGCCGTCCGGCTCACCTGCCAGGCATCGTGTCCGGTATCGGCCGGACAACTGAGCACGGTTCTGGTCTTGGCCTCTTCTCCGTAATGGCCGATATATGATTTCAGAAGAAGTTCCCACCACGGCAGTGCCGGATGAATATCGGTCTTCATACTGTTTGGCAGGATAATGCCCGCATGCTCATCGGAGTACAACGCATAATAGGTGCCGATCTGCTTGAGGTTCGCCTTGCATTTGACGCTGTGGGCCGCCGCCCGCGCTTTGTTCAAGGCGGGCATCAGCATGGAAGCGAGAATCGCGATGATCGCAATCACTACTAAAAGTTCGATAAGCGTAAATTCGGACACTTTTTGCGCGTATCCCCTCTTTCCACCATACAGTTTCATAGATCACTCCTTTATGTTGATTGGGGACGCACCCGTTCCCGGTATGAGGGGAGAAACGGATGCGGTCCCTGGATTCCGTTTATTTTTCCACGGGCACAAAAGCCTTCAATTTCTCTTTTTTGAATGCTTCCATCGCGTCATCCAGGGCGACGGCGCCTTTCGTGCCGTACATCGCCCGGATCTCACCGTCGACGTCGATCCCCTTTTCCCGGAGCGCGGTGACCAATGCGTAATCATCGACTCCCAGCTCCCACAGCGCCCAGCGGCGGGAGGGATAGCGCACTGCGTTTTCGTCCAGATAGGTCATGCCGTAATTGACGACGCCTGCCGGCGGCGTGATCGAAGCGTGCCGGAACTGCAGGCCGGTCAGACTCCAGAACGTGAACCCGTCCCACTTGCGCTGCAGGGAATTCAGCGCCATGCGGCGGTAGTTGTCCAGCGGATGCCGCGGCTGCGAATCGCATTCGTAAATCCAGAGCGGCTTCCCGGTGCTCCGCAGGAGTTCGAGGGCCTGATTGCCGTTCTTCGCGTCCTCCTGCAGGAACCACGATCCCAGGCAGAAGTAGTCCAGATAGGGAAGGAACGGACGCAGCTGATCCGCGTTTGCCGGCGGAGGATCGGAAAAAATCCGGATCTGCGGATCCAGCCGCTTGATGTTCTTCGCGGCGTTGAGAAATTTGTCGCCCAGCACTTCGTCGAAACAGTGGACGATCCACTGATCGTAATCGTAGCCGCGGGATTTCATATAGGCGGCGAGCTGCAGATAGTAGTTGTCCAGATCGCCGTTCCACTTGTCGGCGGCGCTGGTAAACCAGTTTTCCAGGAAAAAGATCACCTTGCCGCGGTCGCCGTTGGCATCGACCTGATCCAGAACCTGTTTCAGGTTGCTCTTTTCCCAGTTGACGGCCTCTTTCGCATCGTTCCCGCAATTGACATGGAAGACATTGACGCGGGCCTTGCGCAGGAACTCGTAATCCGCCTGATCCTTCGTCACACCGTAATCCCAGTTGAACACCGCCACCGGCAGCTCTTTCGGGGATTCGATTGCCGCCACAGCCTGACGGACCGGAACCCGAAGTTCCGTCACGGCGGCCGGGTCCAGCGGAGTTAAGACCAGAGTGCCGCGGTAGATGCCCGGCTTCAGGTCGCGGCTGCGCAGATCGATCCAGATTCCTTTCGTCTCGCCGTCCGCCACTTCGAACACACTGTCGAACGGCAAAGGCGGCATCGCATCGAAAAATCCCTCGACCGGAATCATGCGCCGCAATTGCGGGGCCGGAGCGTTCTTCGCCTCCCAGCGGGGACGGAAGTACTGGGTCCGCCCGGAATGGTTGCGCACGAGCAGGATTTTCGCCTCATAACCGTTCACGGGCATCGTGACATCCACTTCCGGCTCCGTTTTCGCGGAGACCGGCGTATCGACGTCGAATTCGACCGACGGATTGATCAGGCGGGCTTCCAGAGCGTATTGCCGGCAGGCGGCGATCACCGCGGCATCCGCCGGGGTAAGACTCTCTTTCCGGTAGTTTTCCTGCGCAGTGACCAGCCGCTTCAGCAGCTCCCCGTCGACCGGCAGCCCGAGGGCGGCGTCGCGTCTGTAGCTGTCGGCCAGGGCGTCGAAACGCCTGCGCTGCGACCGCATCCTGCGCATCTCCACGAAATTCGTGCCCGGCGCCTTCAGTTCCGGCAGCGGCGGCAGTTCATCGGCGCATTCGAGCGTCACTTCGTCGATCAGCATGCCGGCACCCGTGGCTCCATAGCCGATTCCGGCGGCAAGGCTCACCATCTCTCCCGGCGCGCGTTCGCCTTCCACCACGATCCGTTCCCAGCCGTTTCCTTCGGTGGTTTTAATCCCCACCTTGCCGGGGCCGGCGGAATAGGAGTGGCCTTTCGCCAGGCCGATCTCGGCTTTTCCGGGGAAATCGCTTTTGCACCATGCGGTAAGACGTATCTTCCTGCCGTGAAGCCGCTCCGCCGGAATATCGGCCAGCAGGAACATCCACTGCGCTTCATCGGAGGCTTCCAGATAGAGCGCCCGCCTGCCGAAGGCCGCTTCCTTCGAGGGAACATGAATCCATTTCCCGGGTTTCTGCCCACGGTAGAAGACCGAGATGGGCCACTTCGCCGGATCTCCCTCAAAATCCTCGTGGTAAACGATCTCCGCAGATGCCTGAAGCGCCGTGCACGCCAGCAGCGCCGCGACGGGAGCCGCGCAACGCCGCAGAAAGGCGGACGGATTCAGCGCCGCCATCTTCCGATACTTGCTCATGTTTTGCATATCTCCTTTGTATTAGAACCGCCTCCCACTCCGATCGCCAATGGAAGTACTTTCGGCAAGATAAAAACTCCCGGCGGAAGCAATCGCCCTCCGCCAGAATACGGTTTCCGCACAGAAATCCCCGGCCGCTCACGCGGCCTGTTCCGCAATCGCGATCAGCGCGGGCAGTCGATGACCGACTCGCGATGAACAAGCTGCGGTAAAATCCTGACCGAACGCAGCGGCGCGGCAGGCTCGTCGATTCTGGCCAGCAACAGCTTCACCAGCTGTTCGGTGATCTCCGAAAAATCCAGATCGAAAGAGTCCAGCGCGGGACACAGAAACGCAGTCATGAACGAGCTGTCCAGCGCGATCACCGACAGGTCGTCCGGCACCCGGATTCCGAGTTTCGCGGCACTGGAGAGCGCCGCGATCGCTTCGGTGTCGCTGTGACAGATCAGCGCATCGGGAATGACTCCGCCGCACTCCCGGTAAAACTTGCCGAACGCATCCAGCGGGCGGCGGCTCCAGAACGTCAACTCGAAAATCCACTCCGGTTTCGATTCAAGCCCGCACCGGCCCACATGTTCGCGGAAGAACCGGTTGCGCTCCCCCACGCTCAGAATACCGATCCGGCGGTGGCCGAACCGCTTCAGGTGCTCCAGCGCCCGGATGATCATCTGTTCTTCATCGAGAACGACATAATCGTAGAATTCGTTCCGGTATCCGTACACCACCGCCGGAATTTTCTCCTCCCGGAAACAGGGCGAGGCGTCCCAGCTGATCACGCCGCTGATATTGCGCTCAAAGAAGGTCTGAAGCGTCTGCGCGTGCAGTTCTTCCGAATCGTCGCCGCCCCAGAAGGAGAACAGGCTCGTAAAGCCGCGCTTTTTGATTTCACGCTGCAATTCCAGCGCCATGTTGCCGTAGATGCCGGTGCCGGACATCGGCATCGCCACGCCGATGGTCGAGGACTTCCGCGCCCGCAGTTCCCGCGCCGCGGTGTTCGGCCGGTAGTTCAGCGCCTTGACCGCCTCGGCCACCTTGCGGCGGTTCTCCGGCGTGCTGTTGCGGTAGCCGGAATTGCTGATGATGAATGCGACCAGACTCCGCGAAAGTCCGCAGTAGTCCGCCACATCCTTGAGTGTAACCCGCTTCTGTCGTTCCGGCATCGTAATGTCCTTGCAATACTCTTGTAGATCGTTCTACATTAATTATACTACAGACGGCACGCGATGTCAAGAGCCAAAGCCGAAAAATTGAAAAATAATACGGCGAAGCGAATACGTCCGCCACGAAAAAAGGGAGCCTGCCATTGCGGGCAGGCCCCCTTCAGGGTTCGGCAATACGCTTATTTCAGCGAGTTCAGCAGGTCGAGGGTGCGCGCGAGCTTCTCCTCCATCTCGGCGAGCTTGAGCTTTGCGTCGGCGACCACCTGCGCGGGAGCTTTCGACACGAAACGCTCGTTGGAGAGCTTCGCCTTCGAACCGGCGATCCATCCCTCCAGGTCCTTCTTCTGTTTTTCGAGCTTGACCCGCTCGGCGGCGACGTCGATCAGGTCGGCCAGCGGCAGATAGACCGTGCCGAGTTTGCAGATCTGCGACGGGGCCGCGCCGTGCTTCGCGAAGTCGAATTCATCCAGCGAAAATTCGATCGCTTCGGCGTTCAGCAGGCTCTTCAGCGAGGCTTCCTCCCGGCTCAGGAACTCCAGCGCGGCGGCGTCCACCGCCTTGATGTGGAATTTCACCTTCCTGCCGTCGGGCAGGTTGTAGGAGGCCTTCAGGAAGCGGCCCCCTTTGACCAGCTCGAACTTGCCGTCGATCCGTTCGAGTTCGGCGGGATCGGCCGCGGCGCAGGAGTCGCTTTCGGGATAGGGTTCGTACATGATCGAATCGCCCTCCGCGACGAAGCCCATCTGGTGCGCCAGCTCCTCGGTGATGAACGGCATAAACGGGTGCAGCAGCCGCAGGATGCGGAACAGCGCGTAATCCAGCACGGTCAGCGCCCGCTCCTTTTCCGCACCGCCCGCGCGCATCGGCACCTTTTCGGCTTCGATGAACCAGTCGCAGAAACTGGTCCAGACCAGTTCGTACAGCTCGTGCGCCGCCGAGTGGAAACGGAACTCCGCCAGCGCGGCGTTGATCGATTCGATCGTTGCGTCGAGGCGGGCGAGCATCCAGCGTTCGTCGCCGGAGAGGTTCGCCGCGACATCGGCCGGGAGTTCGCGGAACTCCTTCGACACTTCGCCCTGCATCTGCCGGAAGCGGCAGGCGTTCCAGAGCTTGTTCGCGAAGGTCTTGCCGATTTCGCACTTCTCATTGCTGTAGCGGATATCCATGCCGACCGGAGCGATGTACACGATCGTGAAGCGCAGCGCGTCCGCGCCGTAGGTCGCGATCACATCCAGCGGGTCGGGCGAGTTGCCGAGCGACTTGGAGAGCTTGCGCCCCTGCTCGTCGCGGATGATGCTCGTGAAGTACACGTTGCGGAACGGGATCTCCTTCATGAATTCGCAGCCCGCCATGATCATGCGCGCCACCCAGAAGAAGATGATGTCCGGCCCGGTCACGAGGTCGCAGGTCGGGTAGAAGTATTTCAGTTCCGGCGTCTCCTTCGGCCACCCCATGATCGAGAACGGCCACAGCCAGCTGCTGAACCAGGTGTCCAGCACATCCTCCTCCTGCCGCCATTTGCCCGGCGCGGTCGGTGCTTCCAGCCCGACGTAGACTTCGCCGTTCTCGTCGTTGTACCATGCCGGAATGCGGTGGCCCCACCAGATCTGGCGGGAGATGCACCAGTCCTGGATGTTCTCCATCCAGTGGAAATAGGTCTTGCTCCACCGTTCGGGATAGAACTTGATCCTGCCGGACTTGACCGCCTCGATCGCCGGTTTCGCCAGCTCCTTCATATTGCAGAACCACTGGTAGCTGACCAGCGTTTCGATCGGCACGTCGCCGCGCTCGGAGTAACCGACCGCGTGCCTGATCTCCTCGACCTTCTCCAGCAGCCCCTGCTCTTCCATCATCTTCACGCAGAGCTTGCGGGCCTCGAAGCGGTCCAGCCCCTCGAACGCCGCGCCGCAGCGGGCGTTCAGCGAGGCATCCGGATTCATCACGTTGATCACTTCGAGGTTGTGGCGTTTTCCGACCTCGAAGTCGTTCGGATCGTGCGCCGGGGTGATCTTCACGCAGCCGGTTCCCTTCGCCGGATCGGCGTGCTCGTCGCCGATGATCGGGATCTCCCGGTCGGTCAGCGGCAGCTTCACCATCCTGCCGATCAGGTGCTTGTAGCGTTCGTCGGCGGGGTTGACCGCAACGGCGGTGTCGCCGAACATGGTTTCGGGGCGGGTGGTCGCGACCACCAGATAGCCGGAGCCGTCCGCCAGCGGGTAACGGAAGTGCCAGAAATGGCCCGCCACATCCTTGTAGATCACCTCCTCGTCGGAGAGGGCGCTCTTCGCGACCGGGCACCAGTTGATCATCCGCTGCCCGCGGTAGATGTACCCCTTGTTGTAAAGCTCGACGAAAACCTTCTTCACCGCCTCGGACAATCCCTCATCCATCGTGAAGCGCTCGCGCTCCCAGTCGCAGGAACAGCCGAGGGTGCGGAGCTGGCGGATGATCTTGCCGCCGAATTCGCCCTTCCACTGCCATACGCGGCGGATGAACTCCTCGCGGCCGAGTTCGTCGCGGCCGGTGTTCTCCTCTTTGCGCAGGTACTTCTCCACCCGCGCTTCGGTCGCGATGCCGGCGTGGTCGGTGCCGGGGAACCAGCAGACCTCCTCGCCCTTCATGCGGTGGTAGCGGCACAGAATATCCTGCAGCGTGTTGTTCAGCACATGTCCGAGAGTCAGGATGCCGGTGACGTTCGGCGGCGGGATCACGATCGAATAGGGTTTCTTATCCGGATTCGGTTCGCCGTGGAAATTCCCGGCCTTCTCCCATGTCGGGAACCACTTGGCTTCCACCGCCGCCGGTTCGTAGGCGCGCGGCAAAGGTTCGTGACTGCTCATCGCTGTAAACTCCATATCGATATTGATTGAAAAATTCTGAAAAATCTGTATAATATAGCACCGTTCGGAGAAAATTCAGCCGGGATTTCAGGAAATTCCGCAATTTCGGCGCAACCGGCGCGTCAATCCGCGGCGATCGCCCGCCAGCGTTTCTCCAGCTCCTCCAGCGAAAGGATCTCCAGCGGCGGGCCGGCCTCGAAGCCGCCGGCGGAGAAACGGAACTCGCCCAGCGGCGTTTTCATCACCCCGGTACGCATGGTTTCGGCGATTCGGCGCGGGTCGAGCGAACCGGCCTGCCGGACCGCATCCGCGAAAATATGGACGCCGCGGTATGCGATCAGCGACAGGAAATCGCGCTCATACCCCTCGATCTTCAGGAATTTGCGCAACTCGGCGCGGTTCGCCGCATTCAGCGGAATCGCGGCGGGCACGAAAACCCGGTTGCGGTCGAGCCGGATTTTCAGCAGCCGGTCGAATGTCGTGAATTCGTTGAAGTAGAGCGTCCCCTCCGGCAGCCGCGCGAAAATCCGCCCGGCGAGATCCGCGTAGTCGGAGGCGTCGCCGGTCTTGCTCAGATAGATGATGTTCTGCACCGGAAAATAGTCCAGATACTGCAGCACCTGATCGCGGATGTAGTTTTTCCTGCTGCTCTGGTCGAAGAGCACCCGGCCGTACACCAGCAGGTCCTTTTCATAGAACGACTGCTCCACGCAACTGCCGTAGCTCATCGGGAAGCGGCTGTCGTCATTCAGAATCAGGAAGTTGTTCCGCCCGCCGCCCTGCGCCCACGCCGCCAGCGCCCGGCTTTCGTCCAGATCGGAGGCGATCGGCATGAACAGCAGCGCGTTGGTGTTCTCGCGGTTGATCCGCTCGCTCTGCGCCAGCGGCGCCACCTCCGGCATCCCGGCGTCCCCGAACAGGGAGTTGAACTGCAGCACCCGTCCCGACGTGACCGGCCCGATCACCGCGAAAACCGACGGATCGGCGGCCAGCTTTTCGGCCTGCTCCTGCGCGACGGCGCTGTAATTTTCATTGTCCACCCAGACCGGATTGACCTTCCGGCCGAGAATTCCGCCCGATGCGTTCACTTCGTCGACCGCCAGTTGAATCGCCTTGTCGAGGATGAACCCCTGCTTCGCATAGTAGTTCCACGGCCCGAAAACCGCGATATTCAGCTCTTTCGGATGCTTTTTCAGATAAAGCGCCCGCAGCTTCGCCGGATCGGACGGCAGGACTTCGCTGAAGGTCGCCGTGAAATTGCGGCGCAGGAAACCGGCGACTTCGCTCCGGAAGCCGACCGCGACCGCCGCCGCCAGCAGCAGCAGGAAAAACCATACGTATTTTTTCTTCATTCCTCGAATTCCTCCCCGGCTTCCGCAAGCTGCCGCCGGGCGAGCCGCGCGAAAACACCGTCCTTTTCCATCAATTGCCGGTAGGTGCCGCACTCGGCCATGCGCCCTTCGTGCAGCACGTAGATCCGGTCCGCATTCATCACGGTGCTGAGGCGGTGGGCGATCAGCAGCCGCGAAACCCTGAGCCGTTCGATTCCGGCGCTGACCGCGGCCTGGGTCTCGTTGTCCAGAGCGCTGGTCGCCTCGTCGAAGAGCAGTACCGCCGGCTTCTTCGCCAGCGCCCGCGCGATCAGGATGCGCTGGCGCTGGCCGCCGGAGACGGAGCCGCCGCCGGCGGAGAGCATCGTGTGCATCCCCATCGGCATCTCGCGGATGTCCTGTTCGCAGCCCGCCAGACGGGCCGCCTCCCACGCGTCATCCACGGTCAGTTTGCCGGAGTGGCCGATGATATTGCGCAGCACGGTGTCCGGCAGCAGCCGGCTGTCCTGCAGCACCACGCCGATCCGGGAGCGCAGCGCCTGCAGATTCACGTGGCTGACATCCTGCCCGTCGTAGGCGATGCTGCCGCTGCCGGGCGTCTCGAAGCCGAGCAGCAGCCGCAGCAAGGTGGATTTGCCAGAACCGGACTCCCCGACCACCGCGACGAACTCCCCGGGCTTCACCTGCATCGAAAGGCCGGAAAGAATCTGCCGCTGGTCCGGCCCGTACCAGAACGATACGTTCCTGACGTCGATCGCGCCGGAAAGTTTTCCGGGCGGCGGCTTGGCCGCGTCGTTCTCCGGCTCCGCCTCCAGAATCGGGCGCAGCCGCCGGTAGACCGGAATCGCGCTGACCGCCGAAATCAGCGACATGACCATCTGTCCGACCGCCGCGCTGACGATCCCCAGCGCCGACACGAAGCTGACGAAATCGGCGGAACTCATCAGCGAAGCGGCGTCCTTCGCGTGGAAATACTGCCAGGTCACGATCGCGATCACCGTCCCGATGGTCACGACCGGAATCACCGCGTTCACGACGGTCGCGAAGCTGCGGCAGTTCGCGAAGGAGCGGTAGATGCGCTTCTTCAGGCTGAACCGCCCGGCCCAGCGCGCAAAGGCGGCGTTTTCCGCCCCGGCTGTGCGGATTTTGGAGATGCCGTTGAAGAACTGCACCAGCTCCCCGTTCAGCTCCCCCTCCTCGGCCAGGATGCGGGTGTGGCGGCGCACCATCATCACCGCCAGCACCGCGAAAACGCCCAGCACCGCCAGCAGAATCAGCAGTGAAATCACCCCGAGCAGCAGATCGTAGTAGAGCATCAGCACCAGAGACGGAAAGCAGAAGAAGCCCGCGACCGCCGCCTTGACCGTGGAAACCGACAGTATTTCGCCGATCTGCATGATTCCGAGACTGCGCGTGGCGAGGTCGCCGGTGCTGAATGCGCGGAAGAAGCGGGCCGGCAGGTTCAGCAGCCGGTCCCAGACCGCCGCCTGAAGCGTGTACTCCGCCCGGACGTGGATGCGCAGGATCGCGATCGACTCCACATACTCGAACACTCCCTGCGTGACCGCGAAAAGCAGCGAAATCCCGAAGAGCTGCATCAGCAGCACCCGGTCCGCCGTCGGGATCACCGTCCCGAAAATCACGCCGTTGATGATCGGCACCGCCATGCTCAACAGCGCTCCGAGCAGCATCAGCCACAGCAGCGCCGACAGGTCGCCGCGCGCCCCCCGGAACGCCATCGCCAGCAGCCGCCCCGGCGTGATCCTGCCCGGCGGGAACGGCGCATAGAAACACCACCCCTCCGGCGCCAGCGCCGCGGCCTCCTGCCGGGAGATCCGGCGCGGCCGCTCCCGGGCGGGGTCGAACAGCCGGGGTTCGTCGCCGCTGCGTCCGAGCAGCGCGACCGGTTCGCCCGACTCCCGGCGGAAGGTCACGAAGGCGGTGAAATCCTGCAGCTCCCACCCCTGCTCCAGCTCCACCTTGCGGCAGCGGATCTGGTTGTAGTCGCAGATCCGGCGAATCCGTTCCTCCGGGGAATCATCGCCGGAAAAGAAGTGCCGGCCCGGACAGCGCAGCTCCAGCCCCGCCACACTCCCGGCGGCGGCGCACGCATCGAACAGGGCGTCGCCGGTCGGAGGCGGCAGCCGGAACCGCTCCTTCGGGCGCAGCACATCGCAGATGCGGGCCAGCGCGTTCCGGCGGCTCTCCTCCTTTTCGCGCAGTTTCGCCTGAAGCCGCTCGCGCTCTTGTTCATGCAGCCGGCGGGCGGCCTCGATGCAGCGCTCCGGCAGGGCGCGGCGGAGCGTTTCCGCCCGTTCTTCGATTTCGCGCCCCTCCCCGGACTCCTCGCCGAGGGCCTCCAGCCAGAGCGCCAGCCCGGCGCGGCGGAATTCCGCCGATTCCGGCTCCCGGCGGCAGAGCGCCTCCAGCGCCGCGGACGGCACTTTCACGCAGCGCGTGCCCGGCAGCGGCATCGCCAGCAGAATCCGCCGCCCGTCCCCGTCCGCCGCGGGCGCGACGCCGGGAACCACACTATGCAGCGGGCAGTCCCCTGTCCCCACCGGCTGCCGCGCACCGCAGGAGCCGTCGGGAGCCATGCGCGCCGAAAAGAGGTCGAGCGCTCCCGAAAGCACGATCCAACAGCTCTCCGGGTCGTCCAGCAAAATGGCGCGGCCAGAGAAGGCGTATTCGCCGGTCGCGATGGAGTTCAGCAGTTGTCCGATGCGGTCTGTATTCATGGTTTCTTCAGATGTTCGCGAGCAGCCGGGCATAGAAGCCGCCCTTCGCCAGCAGTTCCTCGTGAGTTCCGGTCTCCACGGTTTCGCCGCGGTCCAGCACCACGATCCGGTCCGCGTCCCGGATCGTGCTGAGGCGGTGCGCGATGATCACGCAGCTGCAGCCGCGGCGGCGCAGATTGCGGTCGATCCGCAGTTCCGTTTCCGGGTCGAGCGCACTGGTCGCCTCGTCCAGCAGCAGCAAGGAGGGGTTCGACACCAGCGCCCGCGCGATTTCGAGCCGCTGGCGTTCGCCGCCGCTGAAGTTGCCGCCGCTCTCGCCCACTTCCGAAAAATAGCCGAAGCTGCGCGCCGCGATCTGGTCGTGGATGCAAGCATCGCGCGCGGCCCGCTCAACCTCCGCGATCGGGATGGAGCGGTCGAACATGGTCAGGTTGTCGCAGATGGTGCCGCGAAACAGGAAGATATCCTGGTCGACCATCGCAAAGGAGTTGAAAAGTTCGGTGTGCGAATAGTATTCGCGCGGTTCGCCGTCGAACCGGATCTCCCCCCGCCACGGCCGGTACAGCCCCGCGATCAGCTTCGCCACCGTGGACTTGCCCGAACCGGACGGGCCGACGATCGCGACCCGTTCGCCCGGCTTCACCGTCAGCGTGAAGTCGCGCAGCACCGGTTCGGCGGTCGGGTTGTAGCCGAACGTCACATTGCGAAGCTCCAGAAGCCCCTCCAGCTTCGGCACCGGCCCGCCGGCGCGGCGCGGCTCCGCTTCGAGCGCGTAGGGGTCCTCGCGGCAGGTCATCACGTCGTCGAGCCGCTTCAGCCCGGCGTCGATCTCCTGCAGCGAATTGCCGAGGTTCACCAGTTGTTCGAGCGGGGCGAAGAAGTAGCCGAGGATCAGCTGGAACACCAGATACGCGCCGCCGGTCATGCTGCCGGCCAGAATCCGCAGCGCCCCCAGCCCGGTGACCAGCGCGACGGTGACCTTCTGCACGCTGTTCGGGAAGGTGCCGAGCAGCACGGTGGAGGCCTCCAGCTTCTGCCGCCCGAGCAGGCTCCGGGCCTGAAAGCCGCTCCAGCCGGAAAAGAAGTCGTTTTCGCCGCCGGACGCTTTCAGCGTTTCGATCAGCATCACGCCGGTCGCGCTGGTGCCGTAGAGCATACCGGTATCCGACTGGATGCTCTGGCCGAGCAGCTTGCGCGATTTGAGCTTCCGCTGGAGCAGCAGCAGCACCGCCGCGCCCATCACCGCCGCCAGCGTGCCGAGCACCGCGTCGTAACAGAACATCACCACCGCGTAGAAAAAGAGCGTGATCAGACTGAGCAGATTGGCCGCAAGCTGTTCGGAGAGGAACGCCGCGACCCGGTCGTTCAACTGCACGCGGGTCGCCAGTTCGCCGCTCTGGCGGCTGGCGAAGAAGCTCACCGGCAGATGCAGCACCCGGTACAGGAACGCCGCCGAACCCGCCAGCGCCACTTTCAGATTCAGCCGCACCAGGCTGCCGCACTGAATCCAGGTCAGAAAGAGCGTGACCAGCAGCGTCAGGAGCGCCAGCGTGATCAGCGGCGTTCCCCAGTTGTAGAAGCGGTCCATCATGAAGTTGTCGATGAAAATCTTCGACAGGTTCGGCGTGAGCAGATTGCCCGGCACCAGCAGCAATCCGGTCAGCAGCAGCAGGAAAAAAGTGCCGCGGCATCCCTCCAGTCGCCGCCACAGCGAGCCGGCGAGCGAGGGTTCGCGCCCGAACCGCCCGAAGCCTTCGCCCGGGGTGATCTCCAGCAGCACGCCGCTGAACGACTCATCCATCTCCTTTGCATCCACCAGCCGGGGGCCGAGGGCGGGGTCGTTGATGCAGTATTTCCGTCCCTTGCGCCCGGTGTAGACCACGAAGTGGTTGAAGTTCCAGAAAAGGATCAGCGGGAGCGCGTGGCGCTCCAGCCCGTCAAGCTCCTCCTCGCGGTAGCCCTGCGCCCTGAAGCGGTAATTGCGCGCCACTTTGAGCAGGCTGGACGCCTTGCTGCCGTCGCGGGAGACGCCGCACTCGTCGCGCAGCCGTTCCAGCGGCACGACCGCGCCGTAATACGACATCACCATCGCCAGCGCGGCGGCGCCGCACTCGGCGGCTTCCATCTGCAGCACCATCGGGCATTCGACCCGCCTTTTCCGCAGCGCCATGGCTCACTCGCCTCCGGCGCCGGTCCGGGCGTTCCTGAGCTGGAATTCCTCCATCACGCCCCGGCCGAACATGAATTTGCGCAGCCCGGAAAAGACCAGTTCCAGCGGCGGCTCCTTGTCCACGACCACGCTGGCCGCGCAGAGCGTCCCGGCGCTGACCTCGATATCCGGGCCGGAGCCGGAAGTCCAGCGGAAACCGTTCGGGGAGCTGCGGTCGCGCGACAGCAGGATGCGCACTTCGACCGGCATATTCGCGCACTGCTTGAGCAGATACTGCGCGAACGCGGCGTTGCGGAAGGTGCGGTCGATCGATTCGACCGGCAGGATGTAGGTCCCGACATGGGTGACCGTCCCGCGGATCGAACCGTCGCGCTCGGCTTTCACCGAAGACGGGGTCACGATCGCGCTCATGCCGGGCCGGATCTTCTTGCTGTCGGCGACTGAAAAGTACGCGTACAATTCCCACGTTTCGTCGGTCTGGTCGTCGAGGTCGATCAGGCTGGCGAGGTTGGCCTCGGCGGCCACGATCGAACCGGGGGTGTAGTTCACGCTGGTCACGGTGCCGGAGTGGGTGCTGACGATCCGGGTGTTGTATTCGAGCTTGTTGCGCAGCAGCTCCACCTCATAAAGCGCGGACTTCACTTCGACCTCGACGGACATGACCTCCTTGGCAAGGGTGAAGTCGGCTTCGGAGAGCGAATTTTCCTCCTCAAGTTTCCTGAGCAGGTAGTCGGCGCGGCTCTTGAGCTTGGCGTGGTATTTCTCCTGCTCCTCGTGCCACTGCTGCTGCGAAATCGCGCCGCGCTCGGAGAGGCCCCTGCCCTTGTCCACGTAGCGGCTCAGCCACTCCAGCTCCTCATTCAGGCGGCCGATCGTTTCGTCCAGCACCTCGGAACTTTTCTGAAAATGGTTCTGCTTGCCCTTCTTCAGCCAGCCGGTGTACCGGCGGACCTCTTCGAGGTTGCCCTGAAGCATCTTGAGCTTCTGGTAGCTTTCGCGCAGGTTTTCGAGGTCCGAAAAAGAGAAAAGCCGCCCGACCATCTGGCCGCGCCTGACGAAGTCGCCGGTTTCGAGGTCGAAGGAGATCAGCACGCCGCCGGCGGGCGCCTGGATCGTGTCGAACCGGCTCTGCAGCATCACGATTCCATTCCCGCTGACCCGTTCGTAGATCACGCCGCAGATTCCCCACGCCAGCGCCGCGACCACCGTCACGCCCAGCGCCAGCAGCGCCAGCGCCTCGCGCCCGCTGAAAATAGAGACCAGCCGGTTCAGTTCAAACGGCGAAGCGACTTTGAGCATCGCGTTTTTGCGGAAAAGATTCCTGTTCATCCCTCACCCTGTTCAACGGCCGACCTGTATGAAAGAGCCTTCCTCCCACGCCGTCGCGGCGGGAAGCGTCTGTCCCCGGAAAAGGCTGCGGTAGCGCACCCTGCTTTTTTCGATCCGCTCCGCGCCGGGCGGGATCAGCGGCAGCGCCAGCAGCCGGTTTTCCACTTCGATAAGATAACCGTATTCCTTCATTTTTTCAATCGCCCGCGCCGGATTTCCGGGCAATGCCTCCACGGCGGCCCGGTCAACCGGAGAACGCGCCGCCTGCAGCACCGCCTGTTCTTCGGGGGAAAGCCGGTACTCCGCCGCCGGAGCGCCGGGGCGGGTGTCGCGGAGCCGGTCGGGAGCGGTGAATTCCAGATGGTACTTCGCGGGGTGCGAGTCCTGATACCACGCCTCGACCGCCTTGCGCACGTCGGCGATCTCCTGCTGGCCGGTGCGGGCGGCGGGATTCAGGTTGTCGTAGAAGAGCGCCCACCGCTCGAAGCAGACCGAATCCTCCGGCATCAGCGCGCGGTAGCCTTTCATCGGAACCAGTTTCAGGCCGAAACGCTCCGGCTCCTTCCAGTACAAACTGAACTTGTCGAAGCGGATCGCGCCCCAGTTCGGGCCGGGCAGATGGGCGAGTTTCGGAATCAGCTCCATCACCCAGCGGTACTCCTCCGGCGAATCGCCGGGGATGCCGCTGAGCATGTTCCACAGCACCTGAATGCGGTTTTCCAGCGTGAACTTCAGCAATGCGATGCTCGACAGCGTGCCGTTGCCCTTGTTCAGCAGCCGGATGTGTTTCGGGTGCAGCGTTTCGATCCCGCTCTGGATCACCATCACGCCGCAGTCGGCCAGGAAGCGCACCTGCTCCTCGGTCAGCGTCGAAACCGTCTCGTAGCTGATCACCGCGTCGGGAGCCTCCTCGCCGAAAGTGCGCAGCGTGTCGCGCATCGTATTCAGGTCGAGCACCGTGTCGGCGGTCAGGAAGATGCGGCAGCCGAACTCCCGGTAACCCCGGCGCAGTTCGGCCAGCACCTGCGCGGGGTCCTTGCGCCGGTAGGCGACCCGCTCGCCGTTCAGGCCGCAGAAACTGCAGTGCTGCTTCTGCCCTTTCCAGCAGCCGCGCGAACTTTCCAGAAAATACTTCCGCACCGCGGCGCGGTGCAGGCGGCTCCCTTTGATCCGCTCGTAGTAGTCGCTCGAATCGGGTTCGGCGATCGCACCGCCGGGCACGCAGGCGACCTCCGGCACGCCCCGCTCCGCCTTGGCCCGGTCGAACACGCCGAAAGGCAGCTCCGCAGAACGTTCACCCCGCAGGACCCGGCCGGTCATCTCCGGCACGGTCAGGTCGCCTTCGCCGCAGAACACGTAATCGACAAAGGAGAAACTGCGCACCGCCTCCATCCCCGCCTCCCCTTCGCAGTCGGAACCGCCCAGAAAGGTCACCACGCCCGGATTCAGCTCCCTGATCCGCTTCAGCAGCGCCAGCGAAGCGAGCCGCTGGAAAAAGGTGCTCGAACAGCCGACGATCCGGGTGGAGCCGTCCGCCAGCGCGGCGGCGGTCTTTTCCACGCAGCGGGCCGCCTCGCGCTTCAGCAGCGGGATGTCGCGCAGCAGCTCCTCCGGCGAGCGGTAGCGCCCGTTCCAGACCAGCCGGCCGTGGTCACACTCCTCCTGCAGGATTTCAAAAAAGCGGCGGTCGCGTTCCGGGTCCGGCCCGAACAGCGGCTCCGTGAACAGCCAGTCCGCCAGCATCACATCCACATTCAATCCGTTCGAAGCGGGATAGTCGTAGAGCTCCTCGGGCACGCGTTCCGCCAGGTCGATATTCGCGAAGCGGCAGCGGACGCGCCAACCTGCCCGGCGCAGCGCCCCGCACAGCACGCCGACGCCCAGCGGCGCAATCAGCGGCATCGCGAAAGGCATATTCACCAAAGTGATATCGAACCGGTCCAACTCTCCTCCTCCTCCGACAGCATGCCGGATTTCCACAGCATTTCCAACAATCCATGCGTTTTCCCGAAAAACGCCAGCTCCCCGCCGAACTCCCGGTCGAACTCCCGCCGGGAGAGGCCGCGTTTCAGGCGTTCCAGCAGCGCGGCCTCCTGTCGCGACACCTCGAAACGCCGCACCAGATAGCGGGAAGTGAGTTCGGCGCGCCCCCCGGCAATCTCCAGATTCCAGACAGGCGGCAGCCGCAGGAACGGCAGCGCCTCCGGCCCTTCCGGGAAAAAGCGTTCCTGCATCCCGCCGAGAACCCGTTCCAGCTCCGCCGCGTCGCGGAACGACGCCTCGCTCCACAGGTGAAAGCCGTACGGATTCGCCTCATCCGGCACGCACGGCGACACCAGCCGGACGCTCCGGCGGCACAAATTCACCAGAAAGCCGGAGAGACAGCAGCTGGTGGTGTCCTCCTGACACTCCTGCGGCTCCGCCTGCCGCGCCCGGCCGCTGGCCGAATAGCGGTTCAGCGACTCCGGGTTGTTCAGCACGAGGCTCCAGTCCATCGCCTCCTCCGCCGAAAACTCCCGGAAAAAGCGGCGCAGCTCCCCGCGCTCCGTCACCGAAAAACGGCAGCCGGGCTGGCCGTGTTCACGCCCCTCCCCGGCGAAGCGGCGGCTCCGTTCCGGGTCGCGCAGCGGCCAGCGCGTGGTAATCGGCGGCCAGACCTGGTTCAATTCGTAAAAATCCCGGTAGAACTTCTCCAGATCCGGGTTGTCGAAGGGATCGGTCGCCCAGTAGAGCGCCGCCGCCCCCGCCCGGTCGCCGAGCAGTTCGCGAAAGAGCGCCAGCACGCCGCGCCACAGCCCCCGGTTCTCCGGCGTGTACCGGAAATTCTCCCGCAGCGGCGGCGCGTCGAAGCAGCAGAAGCCGCACCGCCCGGAGCACCCCACTCCCAATTCATACGCGACCGCGATATTGAAAGAGCGGTCGAAATAGAGCGGCTGAAGCACCGCCCGGTTCGCCCGGCGCCGCCGCTCCCGCCACGCCTCGAAGCGCGCATTGCCGCCGCAGGCGCTCCGGCAGCGCACCGTGAACGGGTTGGACTCCTCCAGTGCCGCCGCGAAATTCCGCAGCTCCGCCAGTTCGGCGGAGAACCGCTCCAAAACCGGCCGGAAATTATAACTGCGGCAGCCCGCCGCGATCGCCTGCAGGAACTCCACGGGACACTCCGGGCTCAGGGCCGCTTCGCGCAACGCGACCGCCGGGGCGCGGTCGAACCGCTCCCGGAATCCGTCGTCCCCCATATAGCATTCCAGGAACCGCTTGTAATCGGCGAAATTCAATCCGGCTCTCCTTCGGCGGTCAGGCGATCCCCTTGACCAGCACGATATCGGTGGTCACGATGCCGACCGCAATGCCGATGTTCCCCGCCGCCACGATGTCGTCGATCTCGCGGTCGGTCAACTGCTCGCCCATCTCCTTTTTCGGGAGCTTCGGCAGCAGGATGGTCATTTCGCCGGGATTCTCCTCCTCGCGCACCTTGAAGGTAACGTCGCCGCTGACCTTGCACTGCAGCTCGGTTTCGATCGTTTCGCGGGGATCCTGCTCCAGGCGGGTGCGGAACGCCTCATCGGTCAGCGCCCGCGCGATCACCTTCGCCTCGATCTCCTTCCACTTCACCAGATTCTCTTCGATTTTGTTCATTTTCACCGCCTCCATCTGTTACCGGTATAATTTTTACGCAATCCTCGATCGATTCACTGATTTTCAAACGCCCGGCGTACCGCAGGCAGCCCCGCTGAAACACCCGGTTCCAGTATTTCACCTCCCAGCGGACCGCGCCGCCGGTTCGCCGCATCCATTCGTAGACCTCCTCCGCCAGCAGCGCCATCACCTCGCCGCCGCGAAACTCCGGCTCCACGAAGGCGCGCCGCACATGCAGTTCGCCGCCGTCCAGCTGGCCGGAAATCCATCCGGCCAGCCGCCCGGAGCCGCGCTCCACACAGGCCCGCCCGAACTGCGGCAGTTCCGAATGTTCCCCGAAGGGAGCGAGGAAAACCCCGTCGCGCAGAAACCTCCGCCACGCCGCCGGGTCCGTCAGCGAAAGCCGCTCCACCTCTCTGCGGAAACGCCGCTCCCGTTCCGCCATCGCCGCGCGCTCCCCGTCGCCGAGAGCGGCCAGCGCCTCCTCCAGCGGCAGCAGCCGCCAGCGCCCGGAGCGGGTGCGCACGTGCAGTTCGCGCTCCGCTCCGGCGGGCAATTCCAGCCGGAACGCCGTTTCCAGCCGGACGCACGGGCCGGGGAACTTTTCCAGCAGATACCGCAACGCGCTTTCCGCGCGGTTCCGGCGGCGGAACCGCACATACGCCTCGCGAAATCCCGCCTCCGACGCGGCGGCGCACACCGTTTCCAGCAACCGCCGCCCGACGCCGCGCCGCCGGAAACGCTCCGGCACGTACAAGTGGAACAAAAACAGCCCGCCCGGATTCCGGTCCGGGCCGCCCCACACCGCGCCTGCGGGTTCGCCTCCGCAGCGCGCGCCGAACAGCAAATGCCCGCCGCCCGGCACGGAATCCCCGAAAAACGCCTGCTGGCGCGCCGTGAACAACGGCCGGTAATCCTTCAGGTTGAACAGGTGAACCGGTTCAATCTCAATCGTTTCCGCTCCGGGTCGCGTCATAGTGCGCCTCCAACAGTTCAGGCAGCCGGTTCCGGTAACGCGAACAGTGCGGAGCCTTTTCCCGCCGCAGCGCGGGGCAGCCGCCGTCGCACACCGGCATCAGTCCGCACGAGAGGCAGGCGGGGTCGTTCAATGCGTTCTGCCCTTCCAGCCACTCCGCGAGCAGCGCGTTGTTCCACGGCTTTTCCGGGTCGACGTGGCCGACGATCCGCTCCGCGACGCCGATATCGTTCCAGCACTTGTAAAGTTCGCCCTCGGGGCCGACCACGTAGCCGTTCCGCCGCGCCGCGATGCAGTTGAAGAGCTTGCGGCCGGGGTAGAACGGATGGTTCCGCACCCCGTACCGCCGGAACTGTTCGATCTGGAAATCCGCCGCCTCGTCCACGTCGAAAAGGCACGCGGTATCCGGATTCTCCTTGCCCATCGCATGCACGATGCCGGGGTAGACGTGCAGCCGCTTCGCGTAACCGGAATAGCGTGCATACAGAAATTCGTAGATGCGGTGGTACTCCTCCGCGTTGGTCCGGTCGACGTTGACCCGCAGCAGCAGCCGGCCGGTCCAGCCGGAGGCGAACAGCGCGTCGATGTTTTCCAGAATCCGCCGGAACGTCCCGCCGCCGGAGACCAGCGTGCGCCGCCGGTCGTGCACCTCCTCCGGGCCGTCGAGCGTGATCTGCACCTCCCGGACCGCCAGTTCGTCGAGCAGCGCCGCCTTGTCCGCATCCAGCAGATAGCCGTTGGTGATCAGCGAAGCGCCGTACCGCCGGAAATCCAGCGCCCGGAACCGTTCGGAGAGCCGCCGGATCTGCCCGAAACGCAGCAGCGGTTCGCCGCCAAACCACGTCACGCTGAAAATATGCCCCGGCTGGAACCGCTCCGCAAACCGGACCAGCTGTTCTTCCGTTTCGCGGTTCATGTCGATTCCGGCGCGGTTGGCCTCGAAGCAGTACGGGCACGCGAAATTGCAGCTCCGCGTCGGCGCGACCGTCAGCAGCAGCATGCGTTCACTCAGGTCCGCCAGCCGCCGCTTCATGCGCAGCACGTCGCGCAGCCGGTCGTCCTCGCCGGGATCGACCACCGCCTTGGCGGCGATCAGCTGCAGCGTGATGCCCGGATCGTCGCACCGGAACTCATCCCCGGCGCGCAGTTCCGCGAACTTTTCGCTGAACGGCTCCGGCAGCGCCAGAAAGGAGTTGGACAGCGCATTGTAGAGCAGCCGCCCGCGCCCTTCCGACCGGAACAGATGGTTGTATCTCGACCAGAGCATGAATCAGCATCCGCCGTGCGGCGGCGTCACTTGTCCGCCCCGCAGGCGTTCGCGGCGCAGGTCTCAAAGGCGCACAGCAGACTGCCGCCGGTCACGCCGTCAAGCTCTTTGTCCGACACGTCGCCGGAGGCCGCCGGAGGAAGCACGAACGTCGCGTCGTAAGCCGGATCGCTCTCCAATACCTTGATGCGGAAGCCCGCCGGAATCTCCTTGCCGGACACCTCCCGGATCGCCGCCGCCGGATCGGCCAGCAGCTTCCCGCGGAATTCCGCATCCGTCGCCGCCCTCTGTTTGCACGAGTTGATGCAATCGTTGATTTCCTGTTGAGTCCAGGCCATATTGTATTCCTCCTGAAATTATTTGGGGCTGCCGTGTGTGCCGCAGGCATGCGGGTCGCAGGCGTAACTGCCGCAGACCGCACCGCCGGCCACGTCGTCGAGTTCCCGGTCCGACACGCCGCCCGCCGCGGGAGGCGGCAGCACGAAAGTAGCGTCGTAAGCCGGGTCGCTCTCCAGCACCCTGATCCGGAAACCGGCCGGGATCTCCTTGCCGGAAACCTCTTTCACGGCGGCGGCGGGATCGGCCAGCAGTTTTCTGCGGAACTCCGCATCGACGGCGGCCCGTTTGCGGCACGCTTCGATACACTCGTCGATCTGCCGCTGCGTCCAGTTCATCGCGCCACTCCTTACTTGGAGTAGTTGCCGGCCACGCCGCAGGCGTCCATCGCGCAGGTCTGCATGCCGCAGATACCGGCGGCGACTTCGTCAAGCTCGCGGTCGGAGATATTCCCGGAAACCAGCGGCGGCAGCACGAAAGTAGCGTCGTACGCCGGATCGTTTTCGAGGATTTTGATCTTGAAGCCGGCCGGGATCTCCTTGCCGGAGACCTCTTTCACGGCGGCGGCGGGATCGTCCATCAGTTTTTTGCGGAATTCCGCGTCGACCGCCGCCTTTTTCTTGCAGTTCTCGATGCACGCTTCGATTTCATTCTGAGTCCAGGCCATCATCCACCCTCCTTACATTCAATATTCCTCATTCATCGCCATCGCCCCGGGAATTCCCCGGAACGTCTGCCGTAACATACAATCGGGAGCAGCGGAAATCAAGTCAGTGTATTGTTTTATTTATGAATTTTCCCGCACAACAGCGTCACGCCTTTGATTTCGGCCCGCATCGCCGCATAGTCGCGCAACGGCGCGGAAACGGAAGCGGGAAGCAGCAGCGGAAAGTCCGGAAAAAGTTCCACGAAAGCATTCATCATTTGTTCGTCCGGCGCGGCGAGGCCGATCACGATCAGCGCCGCCCGCCGCCGTTCGGGGTGTTCGTACAGGAATTGCGAAAACGCGACGAGATCCGCCGGAGACTCCGCGCGGTCGACCCGGATTATCCGGCTGTCAAAACCGGGCAGCCGGAACTCACGGAACCGGAGCGTATCGCGCGAAAAGCGGAAGAACGGCTCCGCCTCCTCCCATTCGATCCGCAGGAGCCGCGCCGGAACCGTTTCACGCTCCGGCAGCGGGGGCGCATCATATACCGCCGCGATCATTGCGCACCTCCTTCCAGAATCAGCCCGTCATAGCCGACTTCGATGCCGCAGGGCCGGAAGTATTCTTCAAGTTCTTCGTGGGTCGCGCCGACGTGGTGGCTGATATGGGTCATCGCAACCCGGGTGGAGGAGTCGACCGCGCCGAGTTCGGCCAGCCGGTCACGGAATGCGATCGCCGCCTGCGCACCGAGGTGTTTGCCGCGCTCGAAAGCGTAGGGAAGCCGGATGCCCATGCTCATTTCGATCACTGCCGCATCGAGCTTCCGTCCTCTCACCAGCTCCCACGATTCCGGCGGCCACCAGCCGGTATCGTTGGCGATCAGGATGTTCCGCCCCGCTTCGGAGAGCAGGAAATTCAATGCGCATTCCCCTTCGCCGTGCGAGGCGCGGATCGGCAGGATCTCCAGCGCGCCGTCCGTGACCGGGGCACCGGGGCGCAGCGGTACGGGTTCCACCCGCACGTCGGCGGCGCCTGAACCCATGCCGCAGGAACGAACCCGGTTTTCCAGCTCCCGCAACACCGCCTCGTTGCAGAACAGCCGCAGCGGACGGTTCACGGCGCTGAAATTCCGGCTCCGCCACAGCAGTTCCACCGGCGAAAAGTGGTCCACGTGGGAATGGGTGACCAGCAAACGCTCCACTTTGGACGGATCGAGCCGGAACTCCTTCGCCTGCCAGTTCGCATCCGGCCCGAAATCGACCAAAGTATGATCGCCGACCAGATACGCGGTACGCCGCCGGAGGTTCCTGCCGCCGAGCCGCGCCGCCTTCCGGCAGTTTTCACATTCGCACCACAGGGCCGGAATCGACTCCGAAGCCGCGCTTCCGAGGAATTGCAGTCTCATTTTGCCGAAGCTCCTTTCCGGGCCCGGTATGCTTCGAGCACCGCCACGCATTCCGGGCAGAGGCAGTCGTGATGCCAGAGCTGAACCCAGACGGCCTTATGGCGTTCGGCCAGTTCCAGCTGCTCCGCGAGCGGCAGGCACTTCAGCCGGCAGCTTCCCATCTGCCCCTCCCACGCGCCGGAACCGGCCTGCCGGGAGCGGGAAAGCCAGGTGCGCATCAGCGGATGCGCCGGATTGTCGCATATTCCTTTCCATCCCATCCACAACCCCATCGGCACGATCGTCACGCCCTTTAAACGCCCTTTCCGGATCGCATAGTCGAGGATCGCGGCACTTTCGGTGACGTCGCGGATATGTCCCTTCGGGCCGGTGCCGTACCAGTCCGTAAACGCGATGCCGAGCGGAAAATCGGGCAGGTGTTCCACAAAAATATCGATCACCCGGCAGCAGAATTCAACATAGAGCCGGCGCGCTTCACCATCGTAGCGCAGCGCCCTGAACTCCGGTTCGGCCAGCGGCACATACAGCTCCAGCCCGTTGCCGAACGGAAAACCGGTGACCGGCACATAGTTGATCCGGTCGCGGTGCGGATCGGCATAAAGCCGGGCGGCGAACGCCTTGACCGTTTCATTCCAGATGTTCAGGAAGGGGGTGTTGAGCTTCCGTTTGCCGTTCACTTCGATCCACGGCAGGTAGCTGTGCCACTTCCGGTTGGGATCGACCAGGAACCGGGGAATCTTTCCCTTTTCGTAAACCCAGTCGGGCGTGTGGATTCCGGCGAGAATGCCGTAGGAGAGGTACTTACCGGAAGCGACGGCTTCCCCCATCATCCGGTCAAGTCCCGGATAGCGGATCGCTCCCTCCTCCGGCTGGACCATCCGCCAGGTCGTATAGTTGGTCACGCCATCCACCGGCAGGTCGAAGAGATTGACCCGTTTCCCGTTCGAGGTCACATAGTTGCTGGTGTTGGTCAGTGCATACACGCCCGGCTTGGGCTGCCGGTCGAGCTTCGGCAGTTCCGCGGCGGAGGCGGCCCAAAGCGACATCGCGAAAATTCCCGCAAACAAAATATGGTGATTCATCGTATCATGATTCCTGTACTTTTTTTTAATCGGCCGACCAGTCGAGAACCTTGCTCGCGGCGGACATATCTTTTTCAGGCCGGACGCTGCCGTTGACGAACGCCACGTTGAAACTGCCGAAATGGCGGCGCCCGAACCACGGCGTCGTCGCATACGGACTGATATAATGGCCGTTCAGGTCGATATCCATGATTAACGGCTTGCTTTTGCCACGCCCCCACGTGTCGCGCCGCACCGGTTTCCCGACTCCCTGTGAAGCCGTATAGGTCCGGTAGCTCATCCCGTAAGACCAGCTCCGCCGCGCCGCCATGGCAGCCGACGGGCAGATGAAAACCTTGCAGTCCGCGTAAATTCCGGCGGAATTCACATCCGAACGCCGTTCTTTCACATAGCCGACCAGATCGGTTTTCCAGTTCTTTTCCGGCAAGTTGCCGCTCCAGGCCGCCGGATAGTAACCGTAATCGGCCATGTATAAGGAATTGGCGGTGAAAAGCTGGCGCAGGTTGTTCACGCAGCTGATCGCATTCGCCCGCTCCCGCGCCTGATTCAGCGCCGGCAGCAGCATGCTCGCCAGTATCGCGATGATCGCGATCACCACGAGCAGCTCAATAAGAGTGAATGGCATTACGTGGCGGGATGTGGGGGGCGTATCCGCCGCCCCCCACGCCCCCTGCGTCCGGCAAGGTGCCGGTGCCGGGACGGTCGACAAGCGAAGGCGCGGTCGGCCGACGGGGAAAGAAGATCCGCAATAACGTGAAGCTGTCTTCCCGCTTTTCTGCGGAAGTGCAGAGTCACGTTTTTGCTCCGACTTGCCGCTTGCAGAGCATTGGCCAAGGCGTGAGAGCTTGCGGAGAATAAGAAAAATGTTCAGATTGCCTGGTACGGGGAGAGACGCGGCGCAAGCCGCCGCTTTCTCTCCCCCGAACCCCTCTCTTTTACGCAGAGCGGCAACGGGGGGTCGGGGGAGCAACGCTCCCCGGCAGGATGAGAACGAAGAATGCGGTGATTCGCATTCTGTTGCCCGGATGGTGTTTTTTCGGCGTTTTCGATTCATTTTTCAGTCAAACCTCCATGAATGGGTTGATTGTGACGCCGAACCGTTGTATATTCTGATGTTCGGCGTTCCGGTGGTATTTCGGGGCTTCGGACCGGCCGGAGCGTGTTGCAGCATACTCCGGCCTCTTCCTTGATCTGCATGTCATACGATTGCGGGCGGTGCACCTCCTGCGGATTCCCGCCATAGAAAACTGACCGTGCAGGCCCGGCTTTCCGTACCGCTGCGTTCCGGGGCGTTCAACCGGTCGCGCATCAGCTCATACAGCATCCGGGCGAGCCGGTCGAACGGGCAGTCGATCGTCGCCAGCGGCGGATCGCATCCCACGGAACCGGATTCATTGTTCACGCCGACCACGGCCACATCCTCCGGCACCCTCAGTCCGGCTTTGCGCAGCGCGGCAATCGCACCGAACGCGCGGCGGTCGGTACCGCAGAACACCGCGTCGAAATTCTGTTTTTCCTCCAGCATGCGCCGGACCGCCCATTCGCCGTCGGCGCCGCTTCCCAGGCAGAACCGGTAGAGTTCCGAGACGAACGGCAGCTCCGCCTTCTCCAGCGCCCGCCGGAACGCATGATAACGGTCGACCGGATAGCCGTAGTGCGGAATTTCCGGCAGCTCCGGCCTCCACTCATCGAGCAGTGCGATCCTCCTGCGCCCGGAATTCGCCAGATGGGCGACCGCCTGCTCCATCGCGTTTTCGATATCGAACCAGGCCGAATCGCAGAAACCGGCCGGCTTGAAGTAGCGCCCGACACACACCTTGCCCGCCGCGCGGAGCCGTTTGATCAGCGGTTCAAGCTCCGGCACCAGCGCGGGAAAAAGGAAAGCGGGCACGTCGCCGCGGTTCAACAGCCGCTCCGCCTCGTCGACCGAATAGCGATCGTGGTCGAAAAAGCTGACGTTCAGCATGAAATGGTCCTCCCGCGCCGCATCGGCGAAGTGTTCGAGCGTATATTGGTGGTTGAACCAATTGGGCGTCTGACTGGCGTTCAGCAAATGCAGCGACGGCATCACCGCCGTGATCATGCGCAGCGCGGGTTCTTCCGCCCGATCGGCCCGGAACGTACCGATGCCGCTCTGCCGGTAGAGCAATCCGCGCGAAATCAAATTGAAATAAACCTTGTGCATCGTGGTGCGCGAGGTGCCGAGCTGCCGCGCCATCTCGACTTCGGAAGGAACGCGTTCGCCGGGACGGTACTGCGGCAGGATTTCCCGGAGCAGGTGATTCTCCAACTGTTCGGATTTCAGATTATGAGGTCTCGAATTCATTCCGGTTCCATTGTCGCATGGATGCTAATCATCCGTTCTACATGCTAATCATCCTGCTTTAATTATAACAAACTTTATATCTGATGTCAAGACCCGCCCGGAATATTTTCATGATTTTTCAACCGTCGCCGAAAAAGGGGAGGCGTTTTTTTCTTTCCGGCGGATCATTGATTTTCAGCGGTTCCGGTGGTACTTTATAAGGATAAGAACAAGAAAAAACACCACCAGTCAGGACCCCGCATACATGAAACGAAGTGAATTTCGCGAACTCGCCTCCCGGAAAATCATCCAGCTCGACGGCGCCACCGGCACCGAACTGATCAAGCGCGGCATGCCCGCCGGAGTCTGCCCGGAGCTCTGGGTGCTCGAACACCCCGAAGCGATCACCGACGTGCAGCAGGCCTACGTGAAGGCCGGTTCCGATATCGTCTATGTGCCGACCTTCGGCGGGAACCCGCTGAAGCTGGCGGAATTCGGCCTCGAAAGCCGCACTGCCGAAATCAACGCGGAACTCGCCGCGATCTCCCGCAGGGCGGTTTCGGGAACGCTGATCTTCGGCGACATCGCCCCGACCGGACAGCTCGTCGAGCCTTTCGGCCCCCTCCCCTTCGAGGAGTGCGTCGAACTGTACAAAAAGCAGATCGCGGCGCTGCTGGAGGGCGGCGTGGACGGCTTCGCAATCGAAACGATGATGGACCTGCAGGAAGCGCGCGCGGCGCTGCTGGCCGTGCGCGAGCTCTGCGACCTGCCCGCGATCGTGACGCTGACTTTCGAGCCGGGCGGCAAAACCCTGACCGGGATCGATCCGGTCGCGGCGCTGGTCACGCTGCAGGCGCTCGGCGCGGACGCGTTCGGCTGCAACTGTTCGACCGGCCCCGAAGCGATGGCCGAACTGATCCGCCGAATGAAGCCCTACGCCGAAATCCCGCTGGCCGCCAAGCCCAACGCCGGAATGCCGCACCTCGTCGGCGACAAGACCGTGTTCGACCTCGCCGCCCCTGAATTTGCCGAAGCCGCGATGCAGCTTGCCGAAGCCGGGGCCAACCTGATGGGCGGCTGCTGCGGCACCAGCCCGGCCCACCTCGCGGCGCTGCATGAAAAACTCCGCGGACGCAAACCGCTGCCGGCCGCGCCGGTCAGGCGCGGCGTGATCGCCTCCGGCACGCAGTTCCGCCGGATCGCGCTCGACGAACCTTTCGCGATCATCGGCGAACGGATCAACCCGACCGGCAAAAAGGCGCTTCAGGCCGAACTGCGCGCCGGGAGCCTCGAACTGGTGAAAACCTTCGCCCGCGAACAGACCGAACTCGGCGCGGCGGTCCTCGACGTGAATTTCGGCCTCTCCGGCATCGACGAAACCGAAATGATGCGGCGGGGCGTTTCCGAGCTGGTGCTCGCCTGCCCGACCCCGCTCTGCATCGACTCCACCCGTCCGGCCACTGTCGAAGCCGCGTTGCGGCTCTATCCGGGCCGGGCGCTGCTGAACTCCATCTCGCTTGAGGAGGAGCGGATCAAGGAGGTGCTGCCGATCGCCGCCAGATACGGCGCGATGCTGGTGCTGCTGCCGCTGACCGACGACGGCATCCCCGAAACCCTCGGCGAACGGATCAGGGTGCTCGAAGCCATCATGGCCGAAGCCGCCAAATACGGCTACACCCCTGCCGACTACGCCGCCGACGCGCTGATCATGACCATCTCCGCCAGCCCTGAAGCGGCAGCGGTATCGCTGGACTTCATCGAATACTGCGCGCGGAAGCTCAAGATCAGCACGGTGTGCGGCCTCTCCAACGTCAGTTTCGGCCTGCCGGGCCGTCCGACCGTGAACCTCGCATTCCTCGGCATGGCGCTCGGGCGCGGGCTGAATACCGCGATCAGCAATCCCGCCGCCCCCGGCCTGACCGACATGGTCGTCGCCTCCGACGCCTTGAACGGCAAGGACAACCGGCTCGAACGCTATCTGGCTTACCACGCCGCCAAAGCCCCCTCCCCTGCCGGAACCGCGCCAGCCAGAGCGCAAGCTCCGGCGGAACTGACTCCGGAAGCCGCCCTGACCGAATCCGTATTGCGCGGCAAGCGCGAGGAGACCCTGAAGCGGCTCGACGCGCTGCTCGCCGCCGGGGCCGATCCCGGTAAAATCGTGAACGGCATCCTGATCCCGGCGATCACCGAAGTCGGCAACCGCTTCGAGCGCAAGGAGTACTTCCTGCCGCAGCTGATGCAGAGCGCCGCCGCGATGCAGCAGGCGATGGAAAAACTCGAACCGCTGCTGCAGGCTGATTCCGGCGACGCTCCCGCCGGCCCGGTTTTCCTCGTCGCCACCGTCAAGGGGGACATCCACGACATCGGCAAGAACATCGTGACGCTGCTGCTCAAAAACCACCATTTTCAGGTGATCGACCTCGGCAAGGACGTTCCGGCGGAAACCATCGTCGATGCCGCAATCGAGCATAAAGCCGCCTTTATCGGCCTTTCGGCGCTGATGACCACCACCATGCCCCAGATGCGCACCGTGGTCGAACTCGCCCGCAGTCGCGGCGTAACCGCTCCGGTGATCGTCGGAGGCGCCGCCGTCGACGAAACCTTCGCCGAATCCATCGGCGCCGTTTACGCCGCCGACGCCATGGCCACCGTCCGCGCCGCCCTCAAGCTCATCTGACGCCCCCTGGGGATTTCGCTCCTGACGGAGCGAGCAGGGCGCTTCGCCCCTGCACCCCGACCGGCAAGGTGCCGGTGCCGAATACTTCAGATCCGGGAAAGGCGGAACGCCTTTCCCTCCGGGAGGGGGAGCCCTGATGGAGACAGGCATGGTTGTACAGGAGCGGCACACCGCTCCGGTCGGCGCAAAGCCTGCTTTTTTGCCCGGAATGACGAGTACGGCGAAGCCGCACGGAGGAATGGAGGGAGGGGCCCACGAAAAGTACCCGCAGCTTTTGGGCTTTGCCCAAAAGTCCCGAGGCCCGTGGCCGAAGGGAGGCAACTTTTTGGGGAGGGGGCACTCCCTGCGCCTGCTGCCGCCGGAGGTCACGCGCGAAACCTCCAGATGCTAACCATCTGATTTGAAGTTACTCTGATGGAGGCTGAACTCTCCCTACCTTTTCATACAGGCAAGATTCAGTAAGGCTCGTATTCAAAGATATGCTTGTCTGTGATATGACAATTGTATTGTTGCCTGACCTCGCCTTGCCTATATGGGAGTTTAGCTCTTATCAGCCTCCATCAGGGTATCTTTCTATTACCCGGTCAGCATCTGGAGGTTTCGCGCGTGACCTCCGGCGGCAGCAGGCGCAGGGAGTGCCCCCTCCCCAAAAAGTTGCCTCCCTTCGGCCACGGGCCTCGGGACTTTTGGGCAAAGCCCAAAAGCTGCGGGTACTTTTCGTGGGCCCCTCCCTTCATTCCTCCGTGCGGCTTCGCCGTACCCGTCATTCCGGGCAAAAAAGCCGACGCGGTCGCCGACCGGAGCGGTGTGCCGCTCAGGTACTCGCCTGCCTGTCCACAGTAGAGCCTCCCCCCATCCGGAGGGAAAGGCGGTACGCCTTTTCCGGATCTCAAGTATTCGGCGCCGGCACCTTGCCGGTCGGGGTCAAGGGGCGAAGCGCCCTTGTCGCTGCGATCAGCAGCGAAATCCCCGGGTCAGCGGCGGAACATGGGGGAATCCAGACCGAACATCCGCTGCTTCAGGTCCAGATAATACAGATAGTCGTTTTCGTCGACGTTCGGGGGGCAGCGGTGGTCGCAGAAGGGGATGTAGCCGCCGCGTTCGACATAGGGGACGAGCGACTCCATGTACGCTTTGATCGCTTCGCGGCCGGAGCCGAGCTGGATTTTGTCGAAACCGCCCATGATGCGCAGCTGCCCCCGGTAGCGGTCGAGCAGTTCGCCGGGATGGGCGCACCCCATCACTTCAAACGGGAACAGGCAGTTGATCCCTCCTTCGAGGAAATAGGGCAGGATCGGTCGCACGTCGCCGTCGCAGTCGGTGTACCAGAGGTCGATGCCGTACTGGTCGAGCTTCCGTCGGATGCGCTTGTAACGCGGCATCACGATATCGCGGAAGAAATCGACGGTCACGATCGGGCCGTTCTTGAAACAGATATCCTCCCAGCCGGACGCGAAATCGAACCGGAAGTGCGGCAGCAGCTGGTCGAGGGCGTCCTCCACCAGCACGCAACAGGTTTCCACCATGTCCTCGACCATCTCCGGGTAGTCGAACATCGCGTATGCCAGCCCTTCAAAGGTGAGCATGTCGCGGATTTTGCCGATCATCGAACCGCAGTAGACGCCGAGCGGATAGTCGCGCGTTTCGGGATGGAGCGCCTGCAGCGCGGCCACGTCGATTTTCCGAGCGGGATCGTCGCGTCGGAACCGCTCCTCCCTGCACCGCTTCCAGTCCTCGGGCGTCACGATGCTGGCCTTGAGGTAGTGCGGGATGGTGTCGTGCCCGTCGAGCGGCACTTCCGCGAGCAGGCCGTCGCCGTTGATCAGGATTTTGGAACTCCCGCGCGTTTCGATCACCTTCGATTCAAAGGGGGGTGACATCCACGTGTTGCCGCCGATGCACTCGATCCGGTCGAAACCGAAGAAGCGGTCGGCCTCCGCGTTGCTGCGGATGCCGTTGTCGCGGAACATCTTCCACTCCGTGAAATTCTCATCCCAGTAACCGAACTCCATATTGAAGCAGCGGTCGACGCCCTGCGAGTTCATCTGGCGGCGGAAGCGTTCCCTTCCGGTCATCGTTCCGGGCCACGGCTGACGGATCGGCTGAATTTTCATCTGATATCTCCTTGACTTTGCCGGTTGCACATCCTGCGCCTCAATCTTTTTCGTCACCGGCCGAACCCCGGCAATCAGAAATCAGCGTTCATCCGGTAAAAAAATAAATCCGCAATCCCCCCTCCGGTTCCGGTCAGCGGATCACGACAAGTTCAACCCCGGCGATGCGGGCGTAATCCTCCATGAATTCCGTGGTCAGGGCGGGGGCGTTCACGCTGTGGTGCGCGCCGCCGGCTTCAATCCAGCGCCTCGCGCCTTCGGCGAGATCGGGCTTCGGAATCCAGACGGTGCTGGCGACCGGGAGCTTCGGAAGCGGCGCGTCGGGGGCGACGATTTCCAGTTCGTTGACCACCAGCCGGAAGTCTGCTCCGAATTCGACCATCGTCGCGTTGATCGCGTCGCCGGGGGCGGTCGTGAACACCAGCCGCGCCGGATCGGCTTTGCCGCCGATGCCGAGCGGATGCACTTCGAGGCTCGGTTTGCCCGCCGCGATGGAGGGGCAGACTTCAAGCATGTGCGCGCCGAGCACCCGCTCGCGGCCCGGCTCGAAGTGATAGGTGTAATCCTCCATGAAGCTGACGCCGCCGGGCCGTCCCGCCGCCATCAGCTTCATGGTGCGAAGCAGCGCGGCGGTTTTCCAGTCGCCTTCGGCGCCGAAGCCGTAGCCGTCGGCCATCAGCCGCTGCGACGCGAGGCCGGGGAGCTGGTCGAAGCCGTAGAGGTTTTCAAAGGTGGTGGTGAAAGCCGAATAATTTCCAGCTTCGAGGAAAGCGCGGATGCCGATCTCCTGCCGGGCGGCGGCGCGGATCGACTTCATCGCCGCATCGGAACGGTCCGGCACCGCGTAGAGGTCGAAATACTCCCCGACCAGCTTGTCGGTTTCCGCATCCGTGACCTGCGAAACATACTTCAGCACGTCGCCGACGCCGTAGCCGTCGACCGCGTAGCCGAACTGAATCTGCGCATCCACCTTGTTGCCCTCGGTGACCGCGACTTCGCGCATGTTGTCGCCGATGCGGGCGACCCTCATCGTCTGCGAATCCAGCCAGGCGGCGGCGACGCGGCTCCATACGTCGATCGCGGCGCGCACGCGCGGCGTGTCGCAGTAGCCATTGACCACCTTGCGGCGGATGCCGAGGCGGGTGCAGATGTAACCGAATTCGCGGTCGCCGTGGGCGGCCTGGTTCAGGTTCATGAAATCCATGTCCATCGACGCCCACGGGATGTCGCGGTTGGCCTGCGTATTCAAGTGGAGCATCGGTTTCTGCAGCAGCTTCAGGCCGTTGATCCACATCTTGGCCGGACTGAAGGTGTGCATCCAGCAGATCACCCCCGCGCAGGCTGGGTCGACGTCAGCGGCCCGGAGCGTCGCGGTGACCTCCGCCTGGGTTTTGACGGTCGGCTTCCAGACGATGTCAAGAGCGATTTCACCGGAACCGTTCAACGAATCGACGATCCGCCGTGAATGTTCCGCGACCTGTTTCAGAGTTTCCTCTCCGTAGAGGTGCTGACTGCCGGTGATGAACCAGATCCGGTAACTCTTCAAACTATTTCTGCCCATAATACGCATTCTTCCCATGCTTGCGATTGTAATGCTTTTCGATCAGCGCCTCCTTGAGCCGGGCGGCGGCGGGATTGACCTGTTCGGTCACGAGGGCCATCCGGCACAGTTCCTCAAGGACTTTCGCGTTGTAAAGCGCCTTCGCGGCGGTCGTCCCCCACGTGAACGGCCCGTGCCCGGCGACCAGCGCCATCGGAATCTCATCCGGATTCAGGTGTTTTTTGCGGAAGCATTCGACGATCTGGAGGCCGGTTTCGGTCTCGTAATCATTGGCGATGCGTTCGTCGGGCATGAATTCAGTACAGGGAATATCCGCCGCGAGGTGGTCGGCGTGGGTGGTGCCGTACAGCGGCACCGAACGGGCCGCCTGCGCCCAGCCCACCGCATAGGTCGAATGGGTATGCACGATCCCGCCGATCTTCGGGAAAGCGCGGTAAAGCACGGTGTGCGTGTTGGTGTCGCTGGAGGGGCGCAGCCTCCCCTCGACCGCTTCGCCGGTTTCGAGGCTCACGATCACCATGTCCTCGGGGCGCAGCCGGTCATATTCGACGCCCGAGGGCTTGATCGCGTAGACGCCCGCTTTGCGGTCGACGGCGCTGACGTTGCCGAAAGTATAGATCACCAGCCCGAGCTTCGGAAGTTCGAGGTTGGCCTGATGACAGATTGCCTTAAGCTCCTCATACATGGCGCATCGTCTCCTGCTCCAGCAATTTCCCGAAAGCGAGATAACGCTGATATTGTTTTTCGTAGACGGGGACCGCCGCCGGATCGGGTTCGTACACCTTGTCGAAGCCGGAACCCATCTTCTCCATCGCCGCGCCGAGGTCCGGATGCACCTTCGCCGCGACCGCCGCGAACATCGCCGCGCCGAGCGCGCACGCCTGATCCGCCGCCGCCACCTTGATCGGCAGGTTGAAGACATCCGCGCAGAGCTGCATCACAAAGGAGGATTTGCGGCTGATCCCGCCGATCGCGGCGACCGCGTTGACCGGAACCCCTTCCGAACGGTAGCGTTCGACGATCGCGCGCGCGCCGTAGGCGGTGCTTTCGGCCAGCGCCCGGTAGACCATCGGGGCGGTCGAACCGAGGTTCAACCCGAAGATCGCCCCCGTGAGGTGCTGGTTCGCGTCGGGGGTGCGGCGGCCGTTGAACCAGTCCACCGCCATCACGCCGGTGGAGCCGGGCGGAATCGCGGCGGCTTCGGCTTCGAGTTTCGGCAGAGAGATGTCTCCGGCATAGCCGAGCAGCCGCTTGAACCACGCGTACACGTCGCCGAAAGCGGACTGTCCCGCTTCCAGCCCGACAAGTCCCGGCACCACCGAGCCGTCGACCTGCCCGCAGATGCCTTTCACGCACTGCGGGATTTCGGGGGCGACCAGAATGTCGCAGGTGGAGGTGCCGATCACCTTGACCAGTTCATAAGGCTGGATCTGTGCGCCGACCGCCCCGAAATGGCAGTCGAAGGCGCTGCCGCCGATCACCACGTCCGTGGAAAGCCCGAGCTTCGCGGCCCACTTCGGCGAAAGCGTGCCGACCGGAACGTCGGCGGTGCAGGTTTCGGTGTAAAGCCGGTCGCGAAGCCCGGCCAGCAGCGGGTCGACTCCGGCGAGGAACTCCTCGGAGGGCAGCCCGTCCCAGGTTGCGTGCCACATCGCCTTGTGCCCGGCGGCGCAGCGGCTGCGGACCATGGTGAGCGGCTCGGTGCGGCCGGCCAGTTCGCCGGTGATCCAGTCGCAGTGCTCGACCCAGCTGTACGCAGCGGCGCGGACCTCCGGATCGGCCTTCAGCGTGTGCAGGATCTTGCTCCAGAACCATTCGCTCGAATAGATGCCCCCTTCGTAGATGCGGAAATCGGTCCCGCCCCAGCTTGCGGCATACTCGTTGATCCGGGCCGCCTCGGCGATCGCGGTGTGGTCCTTCCACAAAATGAACATCGCGTTGGGGTTGTCGGCGAACTCCGGTTTCAGCGCGAGCGGCGTGCCGTCACGGTCCACCGCGCACGGGGTCGAGCCGGTGGTGTCGATCGCGATGCCGGCGACGCGGGAAGCATCCTGCCCCTTGAGCGCGCCTTTGATCACCGCCTCGACTCCCTCAAGGTAATCGAGCGGGTGCTGGCGGAATCGGTTGTTCGCGGCGTCGCAGTATCTGCCCTCCGCCCAGCGGGCGTAATTGTGTACGCAGGTGGCGAGCTGCTCGCCGTTTTCGGTGACCAGCACGGAGCGGACGCTGTCGGAGCCGAAATCAAGACCGATCAATAATTTTTCCATCGTTTTTCCCCTGTCTGCAGATGTTGAAATTCCCTTCGATCCATCGAAATATAGCCCGGATTGCGGCGGATGCAAGCCGTCTTTCGACCGGATCGCCCGGAAATCTCTCATCATGCGCTTGATGATAACGAAATCGCCGAACTCTCCGCGCCGAATGAAAAAAGCAAGGCGATACATGTTTTTTTCGCTCCGCGACTTGCAGACGGCGGAAAATGCGGCTACCTTGTCTGCGACACAGAAACTCAACACGGGAACAGCGCAATTATGAAAATCTTTGAATTGCTCCGGAAAGTCGAATGCGGCGACATGACCCTCCTCTATATGAAAGAGGGTGAAAAAGTGATGTTCACGATGGTTCCGGCCGGGATGGAAGCGCAGATCGCAACCCACCGCCGGTCGCTGCGCAAGACACTGGGCTGCCGGGGAGCCGTGCGGGCGCTCGGCTGCGATTTCCCGGCGGTGCGGCCGGAGAGCCTGGTGCAGTTCAAGGCGGCGGGCGACGCCTATTGGGACAACTTCTCCGCCGGCTGCACCATGCGCAACTCCGGCAGCGTCGACCTGCTGAAATTCACCGGCCAGAAAGAAGAAAACGGCGCGGTCGTGACCTCCTTCGCCGATTCGCGCGGGCTGGCGGTCGACCACATCGTCCGCCACGAAGCCGGGAAGCCCTGTCTGGAGATCACCACCTCGATCCGCAACACCGGCACCGGAACGGTCAAGCTCGAATACCTCGCCAGCTTTTCTCTGGGGCTGCTGTCGCCGTTTCAGGCGGACGACGGCTCCGGCTGCTACCGGATTCACCGCTGTTTCTCCAACTGGAGCGCGGAGGGACGATTGGAGAACCGCTCGGTTGAAGAACTGAATATGGAGATGTCGTGGCAGGGATACGGCGTGCGCTCTCTGCGGTTCGGCGAACGCGGTTCGATGCCGGTGCGCGACTTTTTTCCGTTCCTCGGCTTCGAGGACACCGCCGCCGGCGTCACCTGGGGCGCGATGCTCGACGCGGTCGGCTCGTGGGAGCTGGAGGCGGCCCGTTCCAACGACTTCTTCAACCTCTCCGGCGGTCTGACCGACCGCGAATTCGGCGGCTGGACCAGAGAACTCGCGCCCGGCGAAACCCTGACCGGCCCGGTCGCAACCGTGAGCTGCGTCGCCGGGAGCGTGGATGCGCTGCTGCCCCGGCTGGTCGCCCGGCAGGAGGCGTTCCCGGTGCCGGAGATTGACCGCGATCTGCCGGTGATCTTCAACGACTGGTGCACCACCTGGGGACGGCCGACCGAGAAAAACCTGCTGCCGATCGCGGAAACGCTCAAAGACCGCGGCATCCGGTACTTCATGCTGGATGCGGGCTGGTTTCAGGCGGAGGGCGATGCGCTTTCCGGCGTCGGCGACTGGAACATCGGCGCGGGCAACTATCCCGGCGGGCTGCCCGCCTTCACCGCGAAACTGCGCGAACGCGGCTTCATCCCCGGCGTCTGGTTTGAGTTCGAGGTCGCCACGAAGGACTCGAAGTTTTTCGCCGAACACCCGGAGCTGCTGCTCCATCTCGACGGCGAAGTATTGAAGTCCGGGCCGCGCAGTTTCCTCGACTTCCGCAGGCCGGAGGTAGTCGGACATCTGGCGCAGAAGGTGATCCGTTTCCTGAAGGAGAACGGCTTCGGCTACATCAAGGTGGACTACAACGCCCCGACCGGCTTCGGCTGCGACGGCGGCGATTCGCCCGCCGAGGAGCTGCGCAGACACCTTGAGGGCGTTGCGGAGTTCTTCCGCCGGATGCGCCGCGAACTCCCGGAGCTGGTGATCGAAATCTGCTCTTCCGGCGGCCACCGCCTGAGCCCGGCGTGGATGCAGCTCGGCACGATGGCGAGCTTTTCGGACGCGCACGAGTCGATCGAAATCCCGATCATCGCCGCGAACACCGCGCGGATGATTCCGATGCGCCACAACCAGATCTGGGCGGTGCTGCATCCGGACGACGACGACCGGCGGCTCGGCTATTCGCTGGCGGCGGGAATGCTCGGGCGGCTCTGCCTCTCCGGCGAGGTTGCCCGGCTCGATGCCCGCCAACAGCGGCTCGTGGACGATGCGATCGCGTTCTACCGCAAGGCCGTCCCGGCGATCCGGCGCGGCACGATCGAACTCCGGCGCGATATGAATGACGCCTGGACCCGGCCCGCCGGAACCCAGTGTTTCCTGAGGCGCGGTGAAAATCAGACGCTCGCGGTCGTGCACACCTTCGCCGATTCACCCGAAACGCTCCGCATTCCGCTGAAGGGCGAAACCCGGATCGCGGCGGCGTTCCTGCCCGGCGGCGTGACCGCCGAAGTGGCGCGGCAGGAGCTTTGTTTGCGCAACCTCGCTCCCTTCACCGGCGCGGCGCTGCTGCTGGAATAATCGTCCCTCCGGCGGGAACCGGCAAATATGCTTCGGCATCCGCCTCCGCCGGAAATTCGGAAAATTTTTCGACAGCCTATTGACATCGAATGCCGTTTATGGTATAATATTATCGTCAGTGTTAACCGTGTTAACCGCAAACGGTAATTATTATGGTCGAAGAGATCCGCAAAACCAATGCCGCGAGCCTGCGCGAAGCGATCACCCTCTACTTTGAGGAGGAGATCCGCAGCGGGCGTCTGAAGCCCGGCGACGTGCTGCCGTCGTCGCGGGAACTGGCGGAGCGGCTGGACACCAGTTTCCCCAATGTCCACAAGGCGCTGGTGCCGCTGGCCAAGGCAGGCCTGATCCTGCGCGACCGCCGGAAAGGGACGGTGGTGCTTGAACCCCGGCAGGAGCTGCGCAGCGTCGCGATCTATGTGTACCGCGAGAATCTCGACGATATGCCGCAGTTCCAGCGGATTCTGATCGACCGGATCACGGAGCGGCTGCGCGAGCGGGGAATCGCCGCCCGGCTGCTGCTGGACAACGGGCTGCTGTTCGGCATGGAGCAACTGGAGAAATGGGTGAAGAACCGTGAAGTTCAGGGCGTGATCGTGCCCATCGGCAGCCGCAACGCCATCCTGCCCCGGAAACGGCTTCAGGCGCTGCCGGCGGCGGTGGCGGCGGGAGATACGGTCGGGCTTGACATGGCCGGCTGGCTGAAAACAGCGATCGGAGCGGCGGCCGGGGCGGGATGCCGCCGCCCGGCGGTAATCACCGCCGCGGAGCGGTACCGCATGGCGGGGGGGAAGTGGCGGGAAACCGAATTTTTCCGCACACTGCATGCGGAGTTGAAGCATCACCAGCTGGAGTGCCCGGAACAGCTGATCCGCTGCATCCACGACGAATCGCAATATTTCCGGGCAGGGGAACAGATGACCGCATTCGGATTCCGGCAATGCAACGAACTGCTGGCGCTGCCGGAGGCGGAACGGCCCGATGCCCTGCTGGTCTTCCCCGACCAGCTGATCACCGGAATCATGCTCTCGGTGATGCGGAACCCGGTTCCGGTCCCGGCCGCGCTCAAGCTCTTCGTGCACCGCAACTGGGAGATCGAGGAACCGCTGTTCCTGCCCGCGACGATGATCGGCATCAGCATCGACGAGTGCGCCGGGAAGTTGATCGACAACCTGCTCGCGGCCTGTCACCGGCGGCCGGTCAGACAATACCGGATTCAGCCGGAAGTGCGCACCGCCTGTTGAGGCAGTCAGCGAAAGTTGAGGCGAGCAGGAAGAACCGGACGGGCGATCGTGCACGCCGCAGGCGGCCTTCAAAGGAAACACAACCGGCTTATAACCGAGGCAGGAAATACATAACGGGAAAGGATAAGCACATGCAACACCCAAAGTACACCGGATACCGGAACGGCTCTGCCATGATGCGTCGGAATTTCACATTGATCGAGCTGCTTGTCGTGATAGCTATTATCGCGATTCTGGCGGGGATGCTGCTGCCGGCGCTGAACCAGGCGCGGAGCAAGGCGCACGAGGCGAGCTGCGTGTCGCGGCTCAAGCAGATGGGAAGCGCGGTTTTGAGCTACGCGGACGGCAACGAAGGCTTCTTCCCGTTCAAGGGCTACCAGTACTACGAGGAATACATGCTCGGGAAAACGCTGGGGGCAAGCCTCTCCTCCAGCGGCGATTACGTGGCGGTGAATCCGAAGTTCTACCTGTGCCCCGCCGACGGCGTGCCGATGGAGGCGCGCGCGGATTCGGAAAATAAGATCTGGACGAAGGTGGGCCTCCCGGATCGGTGGGCCTACGTCGCCCTCTCCTACGGCGCGAACGAACACGTGTTCGGTTCAAGCCTCACCGACGCCAACAAGCTGCCGCGCAAGGTCAACCGGATCCGGCGTCCCTCCGAAACGCTCGGCATCGCCGACAGCCGGAAGCGCGGCATCGACAACCGCCCCGACCTCGGTTACCGGCACAGCACCCGGGCGAACATCAACTTCGTCGACGGCCATGTGGCCGGGCGCAGCTTCGAGGAGCTGCCGGACATCAACGACGCGGACTTCGACCGCCGGATCACCTTCTGGTACGGCGGCATCAACCCGAATCCCTAAAAAATACGTGCAAATTCAGGATAACCAGTAAAAAATCAAGGAGTCGAACATGCAATTCAAGCAATTAAGCTGCCTGCTTGCGGGAATCGCCGCATCCGCGGGAATCGCCGGTGCCCCGGCGCCGGAAAAGGATTTCCGGCTGCCGGAGGAGACGTTCTTCAGACAGAATACCGACTTCAGGGACAACCGGAGGGTATTCGCATGGTATATGGTCTGCATCGGCCCCTACAACGGCGGCTGGGACGCGCCGGTGGAGGAGTACAAAAAACAGATCCGCATGGCGCAGTCGATGGGCATCGACGGCTTCGGGCTGGACGTGATGCGCCCGAACCGGCAGTACAAGGAGGCGATCGCGAAAATTTTTCAGGCGGCGCGCGAGCTGGACAGCGGTTTCAAGCTGTTCTTCAAGTTCGACTACGGCAGCCGCGATTATGAAGAACAGGTCGCCGACATGGTCGCGCTGCTCAAACAGTACGGGCAGGACAAATGCTACGAACAGTATCAGGGCAAGCCTCTCGCCGGTTATTACGGGGTCGATCTGGTGATCGAGGAGAATCCCTCCAAAAGCGTGAAGTGGTGGCGCGACAAGGTCGCCCCGGCGCTGAAAGCGGCTAATCTGGACATCTTCTTTGTGCCGACCACGTTCGTGCAGGCCCGGAAGGGCGGGCGGCAGGAGGCGGTGGACGCGTCGGTCGCCGAATGGGGCGACCTGGCACAGGGGATGTCGATCTGGCAGATCCAGACCTCGCCGTTCGGCGGCGGGCTGCAACTGCTGGAACGGCAGGCGCAGGCCCAGCACAAGGCGGGCAAAGCGTGGATGACGACCGTCAGTTTTCACTACTGGTGGGGCTCCAACCGCAGCGTGCCGACCTCGTGGCTGTGGATGCCGGGCCGCCCGCTGAAGCCGGAATTCGCGAAAAACGGCACCTACTACGAACACGGCGGCGGCAAGGGGCTGGAACTGCAGTGGCGTTCGGTGATGGAAGTGCAGAAGCCTGAATGGGTGATGCTGCTGACCTGGAACGACTACAACGAATCCTACATCGAGCCGGTCGACGACTACAAGAACTATCCCAACGGCACCTCCGACGCGCCGCGCGGCTGGTACAAGCCGATGGCGGGGCTGGGCGAACTGAACCGCTACTTCATCCAGCATTACAAGACCGGCGTGCAGCCGGAAATCACCGCCGACAGCCTCTTCTGGTGCTATCGGACCAGCAGCCAGAAACTGGCCGCGTCGGCCGACCCGGACCGCCCGCCGGTGAAGATCGGCAACGGGCCGGTCGGCGACGACCTCTACCTGACGACCGCGCTGACCGCTCCCGCGGAGCTGCGGGTGAACTCCGGCGGCCGGGAAACGCGCCATTCCGTCCCCGCCGGAATCGGCCAGACCGTCGTGCCGTTCCAGCCGGGACGCCAGCAGTTCTCGCTGTGGCGCGACGGCAAAAAGCTCGTCGAAGCCGAAGGCGAACCGGTCGTGGATGCGATCGAATTTTACTGCTACTGGCCGACGACCGGCTATGCAACCGCAGGCAGATGAGGAAAAACAGCAAACCATCATGAACGATACCTACTGCAATCCGCTGGCGATCCCCGGAATTCCGGTCAGCCGGGTCGCGCTCAACCCGGAATACCGGGGGCCGTGGTGGCGGGAGTTCGGCGACCCGAGCGTGATCCGCTTCAAGGGGATGTACTATTTGTTCGCCTCCTGCGCGATGGTCTGGAGTTCCCCCGACCTGATCCGCTGGCAAAAACACGAGATCAACCTGAACGACGTCGGCTGGGCGCCCGCCGTGGCGGAAAAGGACGGGCGGCTCTACCTGACCGCGTCGTGGGAGGGAAGCCGCATCTGGACCACGGCCGACCCGCTGGGACACTGGGAGTGCCTCGGCGAAATCAAAGATGAAAAGGGCGAACACCTGTCATGGGCCGATCCGGCGCTCTTCACCGACGCGGACGGGACGATGTACTGTTACTATTCGCTCGGCGTGAACCGGGGCCTCCGGGGCGTGCCGCTCTGTTCCGGCGACCCGACCCGCTTTGCGGCGGCTCCGACCTGCTTTTTCGAGTTCAACCCGGATCACTGGTGGGAGCGGTTCGGCGAATGCAACCAGAATCCGTATTTCTCCCACCTCGAAGGCGCGTCGATGACCCGGCACGGCGGCAGGTACTACCTCCAGTACAGCGCCGCCGGGGCGGAGTGGCGCAACTATTCGGTCGGCTGCTATGTGGCGGACCATCCGCTCGGCCCTTTCACGCCGCAGAAGCGCAACCCGGTGCTGATCCAGCGCGGAGGCATGATCAACGGCTGCGGCCACAATTCGATCGTCGAGGACGAACAGGGACGGCTGTGGTGCTTCTACACGATCCTGATGCGCCGCTTCCGGGGGCTGGAGCGGCGCATCGGCATGGACCCGGTGCACTTCGACGAAAACGGCGAGCTGTACGTCGACGGTCCGAGCGAAACCCCGGTCCGCATCGACGGCACTCCGACGGGCCGGCTGCTGCTGAGCGCAGGCCAGCCGGTCGAGGCTTCGAGCTTCCGCGTCGGCCACGAACCGGACCTCGCGCTCGACAACTACATCCGCACCTATTACGAGGCCGCGCCGGAGGACCCTGCCCCGACGCTGACCGTCGACCTGCTCGGCAAGTTCGACGTGGCGGCGGTCCGGGTGATCTTCCATGAGAAGCTCACGCCGCACGAGGTGCTTCCGGCCCGGTTCCGGTTTCTGGTCGAGGGGACGCTCGACGGCGAAACGTGGTTCCCGCTGGCCGACTGCCGCGGCAAGACATTCGACGGACACATCCGCTACGAAACCTTCGAGCCGCGCTCCGTTGTCAAGGTGCGGCTGACCGTGACCGGCACGCCGGGCGGGCAGCCCGCCGGAGTCGTCGACTTCGCGGTGTTCGGCAACGCGTCGGAAGCCGGTTACCGGGGAGAACCGCGATGAACTGGCGCAGCGGACATCCCTTTTTCAAACACGGCATCGGCGCCGACCGCGTCTCCTTCTCCGGCGGGCGCCTCGCCGCCGATCTCGCCCGCCACGGCGGCCTGACCGCGATCCGCTATTACGGCGCGCAGCGGTTCGGGGACACCGGTTTCTTTCAGGCCGACCCGATTTCGGCGTGGGCGCTGCTCTTCCGGCCGATGGTGCGGTTCGACGGAATGCGGCGCTACGCGCTGGAATTTCACGATACGTCGGTCTACCCGACCGGCTACCGAAGTTGCTGCGAACTGGAGGGGGTGCCGTTGGAACACGAATGTTTCCTGGCCAACGACGCGCTGATCTTCCGGCTGAAACTCCCCGCCGGAACCGGCGGACACACGCTCGAATTTGAACTGATCAACACCGACCGATGCACCCGGACCGACAAGCCGACCCGGCACTGGGAGCGGCTGCACGGCCCGTACTGGCGGATCACCGACCGTTACTCCGATGAAACAATACGGCGCGAAAAGGAGGCGGGCTACCTGACGCTTGCCCAGCGCGGCGACCGGTATGTGCCGCAGGTGCAGAGCGCGGTCACCGAATTCGGCGTGGCGGGCGGCGGGCCGGTGCGGTTCCGCGAAACGCCGCACCTGTTCCGCAAACACTATTACGCGCAGGATGTGGAGTCCGGCGAATGTTTCTTCCTGCTCGGTTTCGGGCACAAAGGCCCGCAGGAACTGCAGCAGCGCCTCGCGGAGTATTGCGAACGCAGGGCGGAACTGTTCGCGCCCCCGGCGGAGAATACGGCCCGTTTCCACACCGGCAGCCGTCCGCTCGACTCGTTTCTGCACGAGGCGGGCGGCATCATCGACTCGCTGAAGGTCCGGGACATCCCCGGCGGCATCCGCGCCGCCGACTCCGGCTACTGGATCTGGGGGTGGGACGGGATGGTCCACGCCGACGCCCACGGCTGGCTGAACCAGTCCGGCTTCCTGGCGGAAATGCTCCGCTTCTACCGCGACACCGCCGATCCGGTCAACGGGATTTTCCACGAAATGACCATCGACGGGCGGCCTTTCCTGTCGATGGCGCCACCGGCCCAATGCCTCTACGCGGTGATGCTCTACTATTATTATGTGTTCACCGGAGACCGTGCGCTGCTGCGCGAATACATTGTTTTCGCGGACAAACTGGTGCGCCGCGCCGGAGCCGACGCCATCGGCGGCCTGATCCGGGGCGTGTCGCTCTACCCCGACCATCCCGAGGATCTCGAACAGGACGGGAACGACCTCAGCGTTTTCAACAACAGCATCTACTTTCAGGCGCTGCGAACGCTGGAGCGGCTGCACGGCGAACTCGGCGATGCGGACGAATGCGAGGAATACCGGCAGCTTGCGGAACGGACCCGCCGGGACTTCGCGAAATTCCGCGCCCCGGAAGGGGGCTTTTACGATTCGCTGTCGGCAACGGATCTTTCGCCGCGCCGCCATCGCCCGGTCTACGCCATCCTGTACGAAACACCGTTCGCCGACGAACTTCTGACGCCCGCCGACGCCGCCCTCTGCGGCCTTTTCTCCACCCGGCAGGGATGCCGGATCCTGCCGCTGGACGACAGCCGCTGGATGTACGACGGCAATCAGCTGGGAATGTACATGCCGTGCACCGAACTCTGGTTCCGCGAACTCCACTCAAAACTCGATCCGGCGCAGGCGCGGCGAAAGCTGTATGCGGACGTCATCTGGAACTGGTCGCGCCTGACGCTGCCCGAGGCGCTGACCTGCGAATACGAAAACCACGGTCTCACGCCGGACAATCCCGGCCGCAAACAGCTTTTCACGGTGAAGGCGTGGGTCGGCGCGCTGTTCCGCTTCGCCGGAGGCGTCGAACTGTCGGAACGCGGGCTGCACTTCCGCGACAGCGCCGATCCGCGCTTCGCCGTCTCCGGCCTTGCGCTGCGCGGCTCCTCCGTCTCGATCCGCCAGCGCGGCGGTTCCGGGCCGGTGCTCCGGCTGCGGCTGAACGGCAGGCTCCTGCCGGATACCCGCCTGATCCCCTTCGAGCAACTGCGCACCCGGTGCAGCACGGTTACGGTGGAGAGAGCCTGACGCGGCGTTCCGCCTCCGCCGCCCCGCCCTGCAGCTCGTAACCGGCGGCGGAGCGGACGAATGAGGAGGGGATCACCAGTTCCGGCGTTTTGATGATCTTGTCGCAATCATCGGCCGGACGGCGGCCGTTGATGATCTCCAGCAGCACATGCGCCGCGTCGCGCCCGATATCCTCCATGCGGATATCGATCGCCACCGGCCGGGGATAAAGCCCGTGCAGGTGAAAATCGTTGTTGTCGCACCCGACGATCGTGAATTCCGCCGGATTGCGCCCCAACTGATAGATGATCTGGTACAATGGAGTGCATGCGAGGTCGTTCGGCACGAAAATCCCCGTCGGCTCCCGGCTTTCGAGCGCCGGGGCCAGTTGGCGCCGCCCCTGTTCCATATATTCCGAAAAGGGCAGGAAATAGGGGTCGAGCGGCAGTTCCGTCACCCGATGGCCGAATTCGGCGACCCGGGCCGCAAAACTCCGGTAGCGGCTCTCGTTGAGATTTTCCGGCAGCGGCCCGAAAGTGATGAAACGGCGGCAGCCGCACCTGACCAGATACTCCGCGGCCAGCGGGCCGATCGCGTCGTTGTCATAAGTGATCTGGGGATAACCGCTTCTCTGCCGGTAGTCGCCGAGCACCCGGACCCGCGGCACTCCGGCGGTGATCGCCAGTTCCTCCTCGCTGACGCTTCCGGCGGTGGAAAAGACCAGCGCGTCGACCTCCCGCTTCAACTGTTCGATCGCCTCCGCCTCATTGGAGGCCGCCACCAGCGAGTGCAAGGTCAGATGCTCCGGCTCCATCACTCTGGCGCATCCCCGGATGATCTTGTAATAGCTGATCAGGTGGTCGGGATTCCCCTGCCGGTCGCGGTCGCTTTTGAAAATCAGAAAACCGATGCGGCGCTTGCGTCCGACGAAGGTTCCGATCCTCTCGCGCTGATACACCAGCCCCAGCTCCGACAGATTCCGCAGCACCTTGCTGATCGTCAGGGGATTGACGGCGAACTCCTGCGCAAGCTGATTCACCCCCGGCAGTTTCCCCAGATAGATGCCGCTGTTGATGCGTTCGATGATCTCCTGCTGAACCCGGGCGGCCTTGGTCCGGCGTCTCGGCTGTCTTGAATTTTCCATGTTCCAGTGTTGTCCGGGATATATTTATAATGCAACTGTTTTATATAATTATATCATAACAATACGAAAAAGCAATGGCGACATCCGATTATTCCGCATTTTTCATCCTGATAAAGCGGATTTTTCCCTGTATCTGCACCGTAAACTACCATAGCTGATTCAGCAGAGGCAGGCCGGATACCGGAAACGGAGAGGGCGTTTTTCACTTCATTTTCCATATTTTTTTCATTTTTTCCGATTTTGCCATTGACATTTGCCGCAAATGTTGGTATAATTAAAATAGTACAGTTGCATTATTTAATTGACAGATACCGGAGAAATCCCCGGCTTGTCCCAATCAATATCGTCAACAGCAAACAGTAAAGGGCTCCCGATGGCAAAGACATACGTGCCGGTCATGCTGGCGATCGCAACCGCGTTTGCAATCCATGCGGCGGAAACCGGCCTTACGCATCCCGTGCTCCCCCAGAGCGAATGGCAGCTGAATCTGCAGGAGATACCGGAAAGCGGCGGCAAATACAACGCCGAAGCCGACCGGCTGATCGCCCTGCCGCTCGACGAACTCAAAAAGCAAGTGAGAACCGCCGCCGCCCGAATCAGGTCGGTCGATGAGCGCGCCGGGGATTACGAGGACGCCGCCAATGTGCTCGCTTACCGTGCGCTGCAGGAAAAGAACGAGGATTACGCCCGGCGCGCGCTGTGGATCCTCTATTTGATCGCGGAGCAGACCCGCGATATTTTTGAAACCCGCCCGACCTTTTTCAACCCCGGCACCACGATTTCGCCCTCCGTTTACGCCTATGACAAGCTGCACGACTCGCCCGCCTGGAAGCATCTGCCCGCGGATGCCAGAAAAACGGTGGAGGAGTGGTACGTCAGAAGCTCGTGGTCCTTGCTGCGCAGCCTCGCCCAGACCGGAAAGCTGGTCAATATGATGCCGCACGCCATCCAGCGCGGAACCGGGACGGCGCTGGTGCTGAACTCCCCGGAGCTGATGCGCGGCTGGATCGGCTTCTGCGACCGCTTCCTCTCCCCCGGCCAGTTCCTGTCGGATGGGATTTACGAAGATTTCTCCCCCTCCTACCACTATCAGGTGATGAACCACCTCCGCCCGGCGATGTTCAATTTCGAGCAGTTCCGCGACCCGCCCGGCTATCGCGATCTGGTCTACGGGCTCAAGCTCGACGGCACTTACTCCTTCCGCGACCGGTGGCCGCTTTACGAGCTCGCCGCCCGGGCGGACGACAGCCTGCGCTTCCCGGACAACCGCCTGATTCCGCTGGGGGACACCCATTGCCCGCCCTCCGCCGACGAAGCGCCGGGAACCGGCCCGACCCGGAATCTGGAATTCAACCACGCCGGCCACTTTTCGCTGAACCACGGTTCCGGGGCGGCGCAGCAGCAGCTCCATCTGACCTTCGCCCCCATCCTGCACGGGCCGCCCTACGGCGGCGGCCATGCCCACATGGACAATCTGGGGCTGATCCTCTACGGGGCGGGTTCCGACTGGCTCGCCGACGCCGGTTACGCCGCCTACGCCGACGGTTTCGGCTCCACGGACAAATACTTTCATCACACGGTGCGCAGCCACAACACCGCGTTCGCCTGGGACCGTTCGGCAGAGCCATACCGCAACCGGGATCAGAAGCCCTCCCGCTCCCGGCTGCTCGCCTACGAGGACGGCAGCGGCAGCGCCGGAAACCTCCGGCTTCTCGAAGCCTCGTCCCCCGGAGACGCGGCGGACAAAGTCGCCCTGCGCAGGCGCCTGCTGCTCCAGATCGCGGTCGATGACGCCGCCTGCTACACGCTCGACCTTTTCCGGCTGAAAGGCGGAGAGGTCCACGAAAGCTACCTGCGCCAGACCGAGGACGAACCCTGCACCCGGACAACCGATGCGCCGCTGAAAGCCGAAACCGGCACGCTGAAAGAGATTCTCGGCCCGAAACGCGGCAGCGACTACAACAACTATCTGCACTTCTTCCGGGAAGTCAAAAGCGCCGACGGCAGCCGCCCGCTGAACTATGAATGGCGCGGCAACGACAGCGGCAACCGGCTGAATGTATTCCTGAACCCGGTCCCCGGCTCCGTCAGCTACTTCGCCACGATCCCGAACCTGCGGCTGTATAAATTCAAAAATCCCCGCCGGGAGGACGGCGGCAGGGCGATTCCGTTCGGCAAGCTGCGCGGCGACCACCTGACCCGCACCCGGCCTGTTTCCCGGGACGAGCTGACCGTATTCGGCGCGCTCTATGAAGTGATCCGCAAAGGCGAACCGGCGGCGGTAACCTCCGTCGACTGGTTTCAGGACGGCGGCGCGATCGCGGTCACCGTCACAGGGAAGATGGGGACGGACCTCATTTACAGCAGCGACGACACCGCGGTGCGCACCGTCGGAACGATGCATTTCTCCGGCCCGCTGGCGGTCGTGCGACGGACTTCCTCCGGCGAGGTCCAATGGGTCTACACCCGGGGCGGCGCCTGGGTGAAGGGCGACGGCTTCCTCGCGGCGGGCAAGCCCGCCGACCGGCTGGGCGTCGTCGGGCTTCCTCCCGGACGGCAGCCCGCCGCCGAGCAGATCTCGGGCAATGAGCTGCTCGTCAACGCTCCCCCCGAAAAACTCGCCGGGCTGGACGGCCGGTGGATTTACCCGGAGCTGAGCGACGGCAGCGGCTACGGCGTCAAAGTGGTCCGCGTCGAACCGCACGGCACGGTCAGCCGGCTGATTCTGGCCAACTCCCCGGTTTTCCGGGCCGACGGCAAGTCCACCCGGGTGTACATGCTCGGAAAGGAATACACGTTCCCCGGCACTCCCGAAATCGATATCGCCTGGCCCTCATTCGTCAGCAAGGATCACCTGAAAGACGGCACGCCGCCGGTCAACACCAGACTGGAGTTCTCCAAAGTGGCAAAAACCTCCCCGGCCTTCGCCTCGGTGGAATTTCTGAAAAAGCAGGGGTGGCGGGTCAACCGGGGAGCCGACAGTGACGAGGCGTTTTCCGTCCGGAGCCGGATCAACCCGTTCGCCCGGCCGATCCACCCCTCCGCCCCGCTGCTGCAGCTCTGGAACAACGGCAAGCAGGGAACGCCGGAAGCCGTTTATCCCTTCGGGCCGCTTCCTTCCGGCTCCATCCGGACCTCGCTCGGCACGGCGGGCGTCCAGAATCAGGGAGCAGTCCTGCGCCTCAATGCCGGAAATTCACCCCTGCTGGAACTCCGCCTCAACAACAATACCGACGGCGAAATCAGGCTCGGCGACAAAGTGATCCGGTTCCAGTCGGCTTCACGATTCCTGAAACCGCAGAATTTCGACCTCCGCTGGAAAGACGCTTCACCGGACAAACAGGGCCTGCTGACCGTGAAATCCGGCTCAACCGTCCTCTGCGCGGATGAGCCATTCGCACAGCCGGGGATTCCCGACCGCTTTTCCCTGACCGTGGGATACGACGGCGCCGCCAACCGGGGCCTGCTTGCCGGCGACACCGTCATCAGTAACAAGTAACCAGACAAGAGAGATTTATCAATAGAAAAGGAGCCGATCATGGAAATTCCGGTAACAAAACTCATCCTCCCGTTCCATCGCCAAAAACACCGTTTCACCCTCATTGAGCTGCTCGTTGTCGTCGCGATTATCGCGATTCTGGCGAGTATGCTGCTGCCGACGCTGAACAAGGCGCGGGAGAAATCCATGAGCATCCAGTGCCTCAGCAACACGAAACAGTGCGCCCTGGGCATCAACTTGTATATGAGTGACTTCGATTCGTATTTCTTCAGCAGCCAGACCTACGCATGGGGGCTGAAACTGCGGGACGGCAATTACATCACCTGGGGGCCGCTGTTCTGTCCCAAAGGCAAGCAATCTCCGTCAATGATCAAAAACAACCACTTTTTCACCTATGCGGCGCGATATTTCATCACACCGAACGGAGGAAGCGCCTACAACACCAAGCAGGCGGTCAGGGACGGCAAGGCCTCGAACATGTTTCTGGTGCTGGACGGGGCGAAACTCGACGTCGGGATGCTCACTCCGCACTACCGGCTGCACGAGAACAACGTCAATTACGCCAACTTCCACCTCGCCCACGGAGCGACCGGGAACATCGCTTTTCTGGACGGCCACGCGGAGGCGGTGCAGGCGCAGGGGCGGGTGCGGGACCTGGTGATGCCCGCCCAGTCCGGCACCGGTTACTCCCGGATCATGGCGGTGTGGCGCAACCTCGGCGACCGGATCACGGTTCCGGCCCCGTAACCCCGGAGCAGGCGGAACCATGACAAAGCAATCGCACACCCCGGGTGCCGGACGCTGGACGGCGGGAACGCTGACCTACACCTCCGCCGGGATCGGAATATTGTTCTTCTGGCTGCTGTGGGGAGATTTCGCGTGGTCCATGAAAGACCGGGCCGTGACCAGCGTGGCCACGCTGATGGTGAAATCGTTCGGCGTTTCCGACTTCATGTTCGGGCTGCTGATCCTGTCGTTTCCGAACTTCACCAATGCCGTTCTCGGGCCGCTGGTCAGTTACTTTTCGGACCGGCACCGCGGGCGCTTCGGCCGCCGGATTCCGTTTCTGGCGTTCACCGTGCCTTTCATCGTGACCGGCATGCTGGGACTGGCCTTCACGCCTCTCCTCGGCGAAATGCTGCACAACGCCGCGGGAGCGGACACCCTCTCCCGCCACACGGCCTCGCTGATCGTATTCGGAGTGTTCTGGATCATGTTTGACTTCGGGAATACGCTGGCCAGCTCCATTTTCACGGCACTGGTCAATGATGTGGTGCCGACCTCCCTGCTCGGGCGTTTCTTCGGGCTTTTCCGCGGGATCAGCCTGGCCGCGGGGGTGATCTTCAACTATTTTCTTCTCGGCCGCGCGGAGAGCCATTCCATGTGGATTTTTCTGGGGCTTGCGCTGCTGTATGCGTTCGGCTTTACTTTGCTTTTGTTCAAGGTCAAGGAGGGGGAGTATCCGCCGGCGGAGCGCGCGCTGCCCTGCACGCCCCGGAATATCCTCTTCATCTTCCGCGATTACTTCCGGGAGTGCTTCGCCCTGCCGTACTACCGGTGGGTGCTTTTCGCGATTCCCGTGGCGGGACTCGCCAATATTCCCTTCAACGCGTACAGTATCTTCCATGCGAAAAGCCTGCACGTCAGCATGGACAGCCTGGGGAAATATTTCGCCTACACCTATATCATCTCCTTTGTGCTGAGTTACTTTCTCGGAGTGCTCGCCGACCGTTTCCATCCGATACGCATGGGGATTCTGTCCACCGCGCTGTACGGCGTCGTAGCCTTCACCGGATGCTTTTTCATCACGGACCAGCTCTCTTTCGCGATCGTTTTCATCCTGCACGGGGTGCTGGCCGGCTGTTTCGGAACCCTGACCGCCTCTTTCGGGCCGCGCCTGTTTCCGCGCATGCTGTTCGCGCAGTTCAATTCGGCGATGTGGATTCTGCAGTCTTTGAGCTGGGTCATCGTCACGCCGGTGATCGGGAAAATCCTCGACCTGATCGGCCACCAGTACCATTACACGCTGTTCGCCGGAGGAATCTTTTCGATCTTCGGCGTACTGATCCTGCTCAAGGTCTACCGGGAATTTCTCAAACTGGGCGGCGACGCCAACTACAAAGCTCCCGACATTGCCGCCTGACGCCCGCTTTCGAGTTTCACAGGCCGATCAGCCGCGCCCGCCCGGCCATCCGGGCGACTTCGCTTTCGGTCAACGCCCGCCCGGCGATGGAGAGCCGCAGCAACGTTCCACGGAAGCGGCCGCTTCCCGCTCCGGCGAAATCGTGCAGGCGTTCCGGCACGCCGCCGATGAAGAAGCCTTCGTTGGAACGGGTGCCGTCGCACGGGGCGGAGGCCTCCAGTCTGCCGTCGAGGTACAGCCGCAGTTCCCGGCCGTCATAGGTGACCGCCGCATGATGGAACCGCCCCGGCGTCAACCGTGTTTTCGAGGTCACGGTCACATTGGAATCCGGCCAGCGCCGGTGCTTTCGCATCCGCTGCGCGGAAACCGTTCCATCCCCGTTGACCAGCAGATTTGCCTGCGCCCCGTGCTGAAACGCGATGTATTGCCGATTGCCGTCCGGCGGACTGTCGCAGCGAAACAACGCCTCCAGCGTCAGCGGCCCATATGGAACCGCTTCCGCCGGCGGCCGCAGGATCAGGTCACCGTTGAACTTCAACGCCCGGCTTTCGCGGCGCTTGAGCGAAATGAACGGCCAGCGTTTGAAGCCGGGATCGGAAACGATATCGAAATTTCCGGTTGCATCGGCAATCTTCCACGGGCGCTCCGTGCCGGAGGGCGCGAAAATCCACTGGGCGCACAGTTCGTCCCGCCCGAAAAACGGACGGCTCCAGATCGTCGGCGAATAAGCGTAACTGCCGTCCGGGAACTGCGCCAACACCTGATAGTAAATCTCGCGACCGACGGAATCCGGCAGTTTCCAGTCGAGATAACCGTAATCCGGTTTCTGCTTGAAAAGCTTCATATCCACGGAGTTCTGTCCCGGAAGCACATCGTCGCCGCCCCCCTCCCCCGGCAGCGTCATCCGCCGCAGCGGATGACCGTTGCCCGCGACCGCGAACCGGACCGTCGCCGGGTCCGCTCCTTTTACGGTCCAGTTCAGACGTCGCAGGCCGTCGTGCCAGGCGGCGTTGACATTCCTGCCGTTCACCGAAAGCTCCACGCTCCGCTCCAGCCCGGCCAGCCGGTGCAGAGGAATCGAGTAGTAAAGCTGGTCATGCCGGTCGACCGGCGGCGTCACCGCCACATCGGGCAGATTCGGATAGTCGCGGCGCTCTTTCCCGGCGGAGACGGAGACGGAAACCCGGATCACCCGGCTCCTGCTCCGATCCGCCCGGAGCGCATCGTCCCAGCGGACCGCCTCCAGCTTCGTCAGGTCGACCTCCGGAAGCGTCCGTTCGGCAAGCGTTTCGCCGCGCTCCCCGGCCAGGCGGATCGTCACATCGGCGCGCCCGGCCATGCCGGAAGCCGGAAGCGGCAGGAATTCCAGCGTCAGAAATTCGCCGGAACAGAGCGCCTTGCGGTAGGAAAGCACACACTGCACCTCGCCCTCCCGCGCCGGAGCGATCCGGTGTCCGTTGAAACCGGTCAAAAATCGCTCCGCGATTTCCAGCCGCGAAGTCAGAGTGCCGAAGGAGGGCAGCAGCGTGGTCGCCTCCTTGTAGTCGTTGGCGACCCAGTGCAGGAAAGCGGGAGACGCCTCCCGGGTGCGGCTCCATACGTTCCGCAGGAAAGCGGTGCCGTCATGATCGATGAAATTGCGGTTGTAGGGCCGGTCGCTCAGATAACCGGGCCACAGCGTCGCGCCGACATATCCGGCGGCTTTCAACCCCGCTCCGAGGCGTTGCATCTTACCCGGGAATGTGGCCGCTTCTTCAAGCCCGGAGCAGCCGAAGTTGAAGACGCCGTCGAAAAGCTCGAGGTACGGCCGGTATTTTTCGAGGTCGAAATCGCCGGTCAAGGCGGGCCTCAGCCCGCCCAGCTCCATGATCCAGAAAATATCGTGTCCCGCCGCCTGCGTCCGGGCGATCGCCTCGCGCCAGAACTCCACCGGGAACTCATGTGTGGAGTAGAGCAGGATCACCGGCCGCCCTCCGATTCGCCGCCAGAATGGGGAGTTCCCGAACTCCTTCATCATCAGGTCGATATTGTCACAGAAGAACGCGACCGCCTTTTCGTGCCCCATCTGCCGGTATGCGGCGATGAATTCAAGGAACGGAATCATCCTGATCCGGCACTCCGGAATCTCCGAAGCCGCGACCGTCATGTACCGCATCAGTTGGAGCTGCCGGTCGATCCGGTGTCCGGCGGCAGGGTTGCCGAGCGCGGCGTGGTTGTAGAACAATCCGTCCACGCCGACCGTGTTCCAGCCGTGCTTCTGCAGCAATTCCAGTTCGGCGCGGTGGGCGGCGACCGCCAGTTCCGGGATGCCGTCGTATGTCCTGCCGGTCATCCGCAGCGGCAGCACCGAAAAATCGCGCGGCGTGACCGTCCCCGCGCCGCTGTGATAAGGCACATACCACCCCATATAGGTGGCCACGGTCATTTTTTCTTCAGCTGCCGCAAGCAGCAGCGGGAACAGCAAAAAACAGAATCTGCCGATTTTCATTCCGATGGATTCCCCCTGTCAGTCGTTGGCGTCGCGGGTCCAGAAACCTTTCGGCAGCGTGGCGGAGCCTTTGCCGATGGTTCGGATATAGTCGAGCGTGACCGCCCGTCCGTCCGCGAACAGGTAATTATTGTTGCCGTTGTGATATTCCGGCATCTGCAGCGAGACCGGCGTGGAGGCAACCGTCGCGTACAGGTTGATGACCCGGTTGTTGCCGCAGAACAGCAACCGGTCGGCCGGCACTTTCACTTCGCCGAGCGCGATCAGCTCCGAAGGACGCGGCACCATCGAACTTTTCAGGGATTTGCCGAACTTGCTCCAGCCGATGCCGAGTTGCAGGCTGTTGTCTTTTCCGGTCGTGTCCGCTCCGGAATTCATCGCATAACTGCGCGGCTTCAGTCCCGCGAAGGCGGCGTTGCCGTAGTCGCGGTCCGCCGTATCGGAGGGGCACCGGAAAATGCTCAGCGAACCGGCATTCCCCCACTGCGCCCCGGCGTAGCCGAGCAACAGCGTGACCCATGTCTTATCGCTGTCGGCCTGATGCCATAAATACGGGTAGTACTCCCGATTGTCCCCCACATACATGGTCATCGCGGTACCGAGCTGTCTCAGGTTCCCGACGCACTTGATCTTGCGCGCCTGTTCCCGCGCCTGATTCAGCGCCGGGAGCAGCATGCTCGCCAGAATCGCGATGATCGCAACGACGATGAGCAGCTCAATAAGGGTGAAACAGCATTTTTTCGGGAAAGACGAGAGGCGCAGCCCGGCGGGAGCGGGGAAGGACGGGCCGTTGCAAGTTCGTCCGGCAAGTCTGGCGAACAGTTCGTCAAGGAAGAAACGGCAACTGGACAAATTCATTTTTTCATCTCCTGAATCACTTCTTTATAATCAACGTTTCCCGGGAATACACGATTGCGGGCGGCGAGCGCGGCCAGCACTCCGGCGGCCTCTCCGGTCACGGCGGCGTTGCCGGTCACGCGGTAGCTGGCGTGCGCGAAAAAATCTCCACTGATGCAGCGGCCCGCCATCAGCAGGTTCGGCACTTCCCCGGCGATCAGGGCGCGCAGCGGAATCTCGTAAAACTCAGCCTTCGGCGGCGCATCTTCCAGTTTGCAGCCGCCATCCGGATACAGCGCATGAACATCAATCGCAAACCGGACCCGGCAGATGCCGTCGGGATGCCGCCGCCCGTTCATCACATCGTCCAGCGTCACGCAGTACCGGCCCGCCAGCCGGCGCCCTTCCCGGACGCCGATCCGCGCCCCGGTCGCCACCAGCCGGACATTTTCCCAGGCCGGGCCGCGCGTTTTCAGAATTCGGACCTGCCGCCCGATCTCCCGGCGCGCTGCGATCGAGGCGGCGGTCAGGTCGGCGGCACTGATGCCGGAATAGCCATACTGGTGGTTGGCCATCAGCATGAAAAGTCCGTTTCCCAGATGGAACAGCGCGACTCCCCGGTAGCTCGGCCGGTAATCCCCCTCGCAGAGCAGTGCGGCGAAACGGTCCGCCGCCTCGTCCCAGTTGCCTCGCCGGATCAGGTACGGCCTCATCTGCGCCGCATCGAGGCCGGTCAGCAGTGCGAGCAGCGACATCGGCTGCGTCCGGTGTTCCTGCGGATCGCCAAGTTCAAACGGGTTTCCGGCGGCGGCGCCGAGATCCCCGTCGCCGGTGCAATCGATAAATACCCGGCCGCGCCACGCCTCACAGCCGGATTTGGATTCCGTAACCAGACAGGCGATCGCTCCGTCCGCAGAACGGCGCGCCGAGGTGACGCGGGTATAGCAGCGGATTTTCACCCCCGCTTCCATGCAGAACTCGTCGAGCAACGCCTTCATCGCTTCAATATTGAAGGCGGGAGTGCCGTCACCGGCGAATTCAAGTTCGCCGCGCCGCCGCAACGTCCTGACGATCCGGGCCAGCAGCGTTCCGGACGGCTTGTCTTCCGCATCGAGAATCCACGCCAACGCCCCGGAAGTCCACACTCCGCCGAGACAGCCGGCCTCCTCGATCAGCAAAGTATCGGCTCCCGCTTCGGCGGCGGCGATTGCGGCGCACACTCCGGCCGGGCCGCCTCCGGCGACGACCACGTCGGCGCTTCCGGCGACGGGGATATGTTTGGGTTCAAGTTCAATGGTATCCATGATTTTCCTTTTTTTCATATATGATATTATACCGGAAAAAAAATTTTTGACAATCTCCGAAAAGGCTGTATTTTTATACAATCCGGCTATCATGGAGGAAAAAATGATTTTTTCGGAGTTAAAAAGGTCTGCTTCCCGTTCCCGGCACGAAACCGCCCTGCTGGCCATCGAAGCGAAATTCGGCGTGGGCATCACCATTCACGACCTGTACGGCAAAATCGGCCTGGCGGAACCGGGCTCGCCGCTGTTCGGGCGGCACCTGCACCCGCTGGAGTGCTGCCGGTGGGGACGGCGGAACAATCCGGGCTGGAACAGCCGCTGCGTGAACGATTGTTTCCGGGAAACGGAACTCCATGCCGCCAAGCGGCGGGAACCGTTCCTGAAGGAGTGCTGGACCGGGCTGTGCGAGCTGGTCGTGCCGATCCAATACCAGAAGGTGCACCAGATCACCATATTCGCCGGGGTATTCAAGGGTTCGGAGCCGCGCCGTTCCCACCTGCCGGAGACCTTCGAAGCCGTCTACCGGACGCTGCCGGAACCCGATCCCGAAATTCTGGCGGGATTGGCGGAGCTGCTCCATACTTTCGGAACCGGCCTGTTGAAAGAGCTGGAAACCACTGAACTTTCCGAGGACAACCGGCTGGCCCGGATTCGCCGCTACATCGCCAACCACGCCCATGAACGGATCACGCTGGACGATGTCGCCCGCGAGCTTTTCATTTCAAATTCCAGGACCCGGCACCTGATCACCGAACTGACGGGCCAATCCTTCTCCGAGTTATTGGACGAGGTCCGGATGAACCGGGCCCGGCGGCTGCTGCTCTCCGGCGAACGGACGCTCGCCGAAATCGCGGATGCCACCGGTTATGCCAACGTTCACTATTTCAGCAGGCGTTTCAACGAGTATTTCGGAGAACCGCCCGGCCGCTACCGTCGGAATCACCGCCACGACCGTTCCTGACCTCCTCTTCCGCCAGCAGGGTCACACGCCAGCTCCACACCTGCCGTTCACCGGAAAGCAACATCCGCAAGGCCCGCCTATGCCGGCCGCATCCAGTTTTTCCGGAAGGCTTCCAGCGCCGTTTCAAGCGGCGGCAGGTGAGGCTCCCAGAGCTTTTCGTACTCAAAAATCACCGGAGTCGCGGGCGAATGTTCCGCCAGGAAAGCGAGGAAATCCGCCGCCGGGAAATCCCCTTCGGCGGGCAGACAGGCCAGCCGCCTGCCGCTCTCCACGCGGCTGTCCTTCAAATGGACTTCGATCACGTTCTCTTTCAGGAGCCCGAAGCTCTCCCGGAACGGTTCTCCGCCGATGTTGACCGTGTGATGCACATCCCAGACCACCGGCAGCGGTTCGCCCAGCCGCCGGAAGAGTTCGGTGCACTTCGCCGCCGAAGAGTAGCCGTCGTGAGTTTCCAGCGCCAGACGGCAGCGGCGTCCCAGCGCCCGATAGCGTTTCAGGTTCCGCCGGGCGGCGGCGACCGCCGCATCGTCCACCGGATGCTCGAACGGCATCCCGCCGAAAATCCGGATATGCGCAATGCCCGCCGCGTCGGCGATCTCCGAAAGCTCCTCCAGTTCGCAGAAATCCGCCTCCGGATCGGAGAGTCCGAAGCCGCTGCCCAGCAGCGTGATCCGCCCCTCCCCGGCCAGCCGCCGGAACTCTCCGGCATTTTCCGGCAGTTTCAGGTTAGAGGCAAGTTTGCAATTGCCGGAGAGCGCGCGCAGCTCCAGCAGCCGGAACCCGAAGCGTTCCGCCAGCGCGGCGGCCTCCGGCAGCGACAGCTCCGGACACCCCAGCGTGGAAATACCCCAGCGGTGTTGATCCTGCATCAAAAAACTTCCTTCATGTTCCGGTACTTATCTTCCCAATTCCATCGGAAAGATACTTCTCCATCTCCATTTTTCAAGGCGTCGCATGGAATTATTGTTCAAAACTCCGGAAAAATCCGTCTGAACCGGGGTGCTTTTCCAATACCGGCCCGGAATGCGGAGAGTCCGGAACAAAAAAATATTCTCCGGCGGTTTCAGAAAAAACGCCGGAGAATGCCATCCGTTTGAACCGGGAATTACTTTTTCAGTTTTTCCGCCCAGTCGCCAAGCAGCCGGGCGGCAACCTCACGGCCGCCGATGCCGAACGCAATGGCCGCGGCAACGCAGACCGCGCCGAGAATCAGCGCGAAAGCAATCTCCACAATGGTCCCGCCGATATCCATATTGCCGATGGCCAGGGCAACCGTAAAGACAATCACGCCCACGCGGACGGCGGCGACGATCACGGCGCCGCATTTCCCTTTCAGCGAATCGGCCGCAAAGTTCGCCAGCCAGACACCGATCAGCAGGACCGCGATGCTCAACAGCACGTTGCCGCCGAATGCCGCCAGAGTCCGGATCAGGTTGGCCAGTTGTTCAAAACCGAGGATTTCGCAGGCGGCAAGCACCGCCAGGACCACAATGCAGAGAAATGCAAGTTTTCCAACCACCGCGGAAGGCGCAACGGAGTTTTCATCACCTTCCCGGCGGAATCCCATTCCGGCAATCAGCCGGTCGAAACCGAAATCGGCAACCAGCCGCGCCAGCAGTCCGGAAACGAAGCCCCCCGCCAGAACCGCACAGAAGACAATCAGCGACGCGCCGATGATATCGCCGGTCGCATTCAGCAGCTTGTCGAAAAAACCGGATACGGAGCTGGACAGCGCCTCGACTTTCAGCGCAGTCAATGCGGAAATCACCACCGGAATCGCCACGAGAACATACGCGACGATGCTCACCATCGAAGCCAGCCCGCCGTTGCCGAACAGCTTGGAAACGCCGAGTTTTTCCCCGAACGCATTCAGGCGGCTGATCACGATCAGCCCGGAAACCGCCCTCCGGATCAGGTTGGCGACAAAAAGCCCGACAACGAGAATCGCAACCGCGGCAAGCAGATTCGGGATATAGGTCAGCACCTTTTCAAACATCGCCTGAAGCGGCTGGGTGATCCCATAAATCTTCAGCGCATTCAGGATGGCCGGAAGGAAAAAGAGAAAAACCGTGCAATAGGCCGTTCCTGCGGCATATTCGGCCACCGCCTCCGGTCTTTCGACGCCGATCTGCGCGGCAAGACGTTCGTTGAGCTTGCTTTTCAGCAATGTCACTTTCGTAACGGAGCGGACGATTCCCGCCACAATCCAGGCGACGGCGGCGAGCAGCAGGGCGCCGACGATATTGGGCGCATACTGCGCGACTGTGGAAATGAAATCCTGAAGCGGTGCGGCCGCCGCATTCAGGTTCAGCACGGAAAAGCATCCCAGCACCGCAAAAATCATAATGACGTAATAGATGATTTTGCCGGTAAGGGTGTCGGCGTGACTGATCCGCGGCACTTCCGCCCCATCCGGCAGAATATCTTTCCGGACGGTCAGCTTCTGTAATGAACCGGAAATCCTGCGGGAAGCGTAAAGAGCGATCAGCCAGCCGATCAGAAGGATCAGAACGGCTCCGACGACATTCAACAGATTACTGTCGACAATAACCTGCCAGATCTGCTTGAAAAAATCCTGCATATACTTTTCCTCCTCTGTTGTTATGATGTTTAGTAGTGAACTGGTAATTAATATAACCCATAAAAGATATTTTTCAACCAATCAGTAAAAGCAATGGCATCATAAAACGAAAAATTTATAATAATGCTTATGCCGCTTCGAAGATTTTCATCACAAATTATTCCGATTTTTTGACTTCTCCTATTGACTTTACTGTATCGATATGGTATAATTATAGTAAATACAGAAATCACCCGTTACTACAAGCTCAGGAAAACAGAATGACCAAATCGGACCGGCTTTACGGAGAGTTGAAGAACCGGATCATCGGCTGCGAGCCGGGTTCCGCCTTCTATTCGTTCCGCACGATCATGAATGATTATTCCGTCAGCCAGGCCACGGTGACCGCCGCCACCCGCAGGCTGATCGACGAGGGACTGCTCAAGCCGAACACCGGCAAGGAGATGGAGATCACCGACGAAGTGCTCAAATACCGGCAGGACGCGCCGCCGGTGGTCTGTCTGGCGATGCCGCACTGGCAGTCGGACTGGTACACATTCATCGAACACCACTTCTTCGACCTAGCTTCCGAACTCGGCTATCAGCTCGAAGTCCTGCGCTACGACTGGCGCGTCGGCGCCCCGGAGAGCCTGCCGCAGACCAAGATCGACGCGCTGGTGCTGGTCGCCGATTCGCAGAAGCTGACCGCCGAAAATATCCGGCGGATGAACCAGTACCGCCTCCCCTACGTGATCTTCGCGCGTGACCTCGCCGGAATCGCCGTGAACTGCGTCGGCCTCGACAACGAATACGCCGGAGCCAAAGCCGCCCACCACCTGATTGAGCTTGGACACCGCTCGCTGGCGGTGGCGGTCTCGCAGCCGAAGTCGGAGAGTATCTTCTCGCGCATCAAGGGATTCCGCCAGTTCTGCGAACTGCACGGCGTCGGCTGCGAGGTGATCGACTGCGACATCCGCAGCGGCGATTTCAGCCCGGAAAAAGTGTACCGTGTCCTCCGCGAACGGTTCGCCGCCGGGCGTCCGGACTTCACCGGGCTTTTCACGCTGTGCGAAGATTCGGCCAGCGGCGTCTACCGCGCCTGCTTTGAAACCGGGCTCAGGATTCCGCAGGAGCTCAGCGTGGTCGCGATCGGCCAGTCGTGGCGGCTCGACTATTTCACCCCCGCCCTGACCGCGCTCGGCACCGACATCTCCGAAATGGTCCGGCAGACGATCCGTATTCTCAAGAGCAACCTTGCGGCCGCCTCCCAGCTCGACTATGAACGCAAGCTGGTCAAGCCGCAACTGACAGTCCGAAACTCAACCGCGGCCTTTGCCGCCATCAAATAAGAAGGAGCATTGCAATGAGAAACCGAGCCGCCAACTTCACATTGATTGAATTGCTGGTTGTAATAGCAATCATAGCGGTCCTCGCTTCGATGCTGCTGCCGGCCCTGAACAAGGCGCGCGACCGGGCGCGCACCGCTTCGTGCCTGAGCAATTTAAAACAGATAGGCATCGCGACGGCTACTTACGCGGCCGACGACAAGGGAGCGATCATCTGGGTCCGGGATTCCACGCTGATGTACCGGAACAATGCCGGCGGCTGGCCGGCCGGGCTGGGTTTTCTGCATAAAATCGGCTACCTCGCCGCCCCCAAGGCATTCTACTGTCCGACCGAACGGAAAAACCGCTATGAAAACCAGACGAAAATGTGGGAGAGCAAGCAGTCCAACAAGTACGACGACAACACCGGCAGCGACGGCATCACCTCCAACTACCTGCTTCCGAAAGAGGGTGCGCCCTACGATCCCCAGACCACGCAATCGGTCAACCTTGGTTATCCGGGAAGAACGATCTATATTTTCCTTAAGAAACAAAAGCCCGGCTACTCCTATATTGCGGACGGCTGTCTTCGCGAATACAACGCCAGAACCAATGAAGTCACCGGAGGCTGGCAGTGGGCGCATAACGGACACGCCGGAAACATTCTCTATCAGGACGGCCATGCGGAAACACTGACGATCTCCCAGGCTAAAATGATGAAAATGACCTCGACGAATTCCAACCACTGGGAAGCCCATTATATGGGCTGCTACAATCGCAAGTAATCTTTTTCAACAAGAGGAAAACCATGCATAAACTCCTGACTCCCTTTGCCGCGGGGGCGGCGCTGCTGCTCGGCGCCTGCGCCTCGACCGATACGCTTCAGCCGGTTCCGGCGGACCGCACCTTCGTGAACTTTTCCGGCGTCTGCCACGGTTCGGTCAACTCCGCGCCGCTGTGGGGAACCGCCCTCGGCTGGGACCGCTTCGACTTCTCATGGCAGAGCTTCCAGCCGCAGCGCGGCAAGTGGAACAACGCCTACCTCGAAAAATACTGCCAGCGGATTCTGGCGGCGAAAGCCAAAGGCGTGAAGTTCCTGCCGATCCTCGACTACGGGAACGGCTGGACCGCCGACGGCATCCCGGAACAGGAGTTCGAACTGGGCGGGCGCGTCTACACCGTGAACCGCCGTCCCGACGGCGATTTCGACGTGGCCGGTTACAACAAGGAGACGGTCAACGGCAGACCGGAGCGAATCCTGATCGAAAAGCGCAAAGTGAGCGCCAGACGGATGAGCCAGCGGTTCGTGCCGGACGATCAGATTGCCGACTGGGAACAGTTCGTGCGCAAAACCGTCACCGCGCTGAAAGCCGAACCGTACGGCGTTGAATACTTTCAGGTCTGGAACGAAGCCCATCCGATGAGCTCCTTCTGGTACGGCGACATGGACACCTATATGAAGAACGTCCACCTGCCCGCCGCGAAGATCATCCATGAACTCGGCGGCAAGGTCGTCTACGGCGGCTGGATCTGCGGCGAATCGATCAGCGAATTCGTCGCATACCTCGACCGCCATAACGCATGGGATTCGATCGACGTGTTCGACCTGCACTACTTCCCGCTCGCCGGAATGGAGTACCTGGCCCGGGCGCTCAAAGAACGCGGGTACGAGGACAAAGGCATCTGGCAGACCGAACTCGGTTTCACCGCCGGAGCGAACTTCATCGGCAACCTTTACCCGCGCGTTCTCCACTGGGCGCTCGAAAACGGCTGGGACCGGGGCGACAAGTACAAGCTCTTCTATTTCGCCTACGGCACGCCGAATGATCCGAAGGCCTACGGCTACAGGCGCGGCCTGCTGCTCGGCAGGGAGCTGAATTACAGCGGCCGCAGCCTCGAAACCCTTGCCGGAGTCCTCGGCGGGGCGCCGCTCGAACTCTACGGACCGGTCCGCAGCGTTCCGGCGCTGAAGCCGGAACTGGATGAGCGGCTGAGCAGCCTTGAGAACTTCCGGGTAGGCAACCGGATCGTCTCCGCCGTCCACATGCTGCCCAACAACAACGCCAAAATCTTCGTGGACTGGAACGGCGATCTCGACACCATCCACATCGACTACGAAAACCCGCTGCTGCGCCTGAAGTACCCCGAACTCGATCCGGCCCGCGTCGCCAAAATCGAACGGGTCAGCATGTACGGCACTCGCATCGACCTGACCGACCGTCTGGAAAAGGATGGGAACGGCAGCGCGGTGAACGTCCCGGTCCGCGAACCCGACCGCAAGGAATTCCGTTACACCGATATGCCGGAAAACTTCCTGCCTGAGGTGTTCTACACCGTAATCACACTCAGGGGAGAATAATCCATGCTTCACCGTTTTTTCCTGTTCGCGTTTCTATTCGGCAGCACGCTGCTCGCCCCGGCCGTGACCTTCCGCGACTTCTCCGGCGTCTGCCAGGGAGGAGACGGCAGCCTGAAGCTGCCTTACTGGGACACCCTTGCCGGCTGGAACCGCATCGACATCGCGTGGAACGCCGCCGAACCCGTTGAAGGCCAATACAATGAAGCCTATCTCAAAAAGGTTTATTCCAGCATAAGGAAAAATCTCGACCGGGGCGTCAAAATGCTGCCGATGCTCGGCTATGCTCCCGGCTGGGCGTCGCGGGACGGCGAGTACGTATTCACCTGCGGCGACAGCCGCAAGGTTTACAACAAGCTCGGCGGCAACGAATACCGGCTGCGGGAATTCAAAAAGGAAAAGAACGGCGGCTGGGTTCCCAGGACCGACAAAGCGGGCAATCCGATCGACAAAACGGTCCGCAACCCGCGCATCCCGCTCGCCCCCGAAAATATCGCGAAGTGGCAGGCGTTCATCCGCCGCGTGGTCTCCGATCTGCGGGCCGAGCCGTACCGTCTCGAATACTTCCAGATCTGGAACGAAGCCCATCCGAAAAGCGGCTTCTACGACGGCGAAATGCTGGAATATCTGAAAAACATCCACCTCCCCGCCGCCGAAGCAATCCGCGATCTGGGCGGCAAGGTCGTCTACGGCGGCTACCCCTGCTGCGGCGCCGTCGACGCACTGGCGCGGGACCTGACCAAAGCGAAGGCGTGGAATTCCCTCGACGTGATCGACATACACTACTTTCCCGAGTGGTGTATGGACTATCTGCGGCGCAAAGCCGCCGAAAACGGCAATCCCGGCATCGGCGTATGGCAGACTGAAATCGTCTTCCACCGCAATTATTACGCGGTCGCGCAGATTTATCCGAATGTGCTCTACCGGGGCCTGACCCACAATTGGAAGAATATCGACCGTTACAAGCTCTTTTTCTTCGCTTTCGGCAGTCCCGACGATCCGAAAGCCTACGGTTACGGCAAGTGCCTCCTCGCCGGAACCACCCTGACACCCCACGGCAAGGCGTTGGAGACGCTGGCCGATATTTTTGGTTCTGAAGAACTTGCCGCCTACGACCGCATCGTCAGCATCCCGAAGCTCGACTTCGCCAACAAAGGCGACCGCATCAGCGGCTTCCGTTTCGGCAACAAAATTCTGGTTGCGGTCAACTTCGACGCGAAAACCCGCGAAAATCAGGAGAAGGAAGGGCTTGAAGTTCTGAAACTGACCTTTCCCGGTCTGAAAACCGAACAGGTGAACTCTGCGGTTCGCATCGGCGTGTTCGGCGAAAGGCGCGATCTTGCCGTACAAACACTCCCGGACGGCGTCACACTGGAAGTTCCGCTGGCGGAAGAAGAAAGCAATCGTTACAGCGATAAGTTCCTGAATGAGAAAAGTCTGCGCCGCCCGGCATTCTACACGCTCCTCGAATTGAAGTGATCCCGCTTTCGGGATCGTACGTGATGCGAAGCGCTTGCTCCTCCGACGCAAAGCGTCTTTGGAGTGCGGAGATTCATCTCTCTCCGTTTTCAAGTCACACGTGAGTTTTATGGTTGACTCGTCATTGCCGCAATAACAGGCATGGCGTCCGGAGGGACTGCTTTGCCTGAGCGCAAGAACAGGTAAGGTGCCCGGAGGGTAGTGAGCAAGGGACCTTCGATTTGCGGATGGCTCCGGGGGACGTCGCGCACGTCCCCCGGCCCCCCTCGCCGGTGGCAGAGGCCGGTCCGGTTGCGAAGCACTTCCGCTCGCGGGCGCGGCTTCGCCGCTTACTTGCCGGGCTGCGCCCGTCAACCCCTTCAACGCCCGCGTTGCGGGCTACGCCAGGGGGGGCTTCGCTCACTGCGTTCGGCTTCGTCACGATGTTCCTCGTTATTTTGCTGCTGCAAAATAATTCCCTCACATTCGCTCGCGGCGCTTGCCGCGCTTACTTGTGCAAGAAAAACGGTTATGGAGACCAACCTTCACCTGCATGAGCCAGCCGCCGCGCGCTCCCGAAGGGTGTAGAGCGCGCACCCGGCAGCGCCACCTTGCCGCCATCTGCCTTGAAAAAAAGAATTTCTTGCCGAAATCCTTTGACAGCGGGGCATAATCATGATAGATTGAAGCATGACAACTTGCGCAGAAAGTAGTTGAAGCATGCAGCATCCGATACATCAACGCTCCCGGACGCTTCCACGACGGATCGCCGATCATTTCGAGCAGGAAATCCGGGAGGGGCGGCTCCGAGAAAACGACCGGCTTCCCTCCACCGCCGAACTGGCCCGGAGCTTCGGAGTCAATCTCGAAACGCTGCAGGCCGCCATGAAGGAACTGGCCGGGCGCGGCCTGCTCGAACGGATTCCGGGGCGCGGCACCTTTATCCGCCACGGCCTTGCCGGGCGCTGTGTCGGCATCGTTTTCGGACGCGAAATCTTCTACCGCCCCGACCGGCTGTTCCATGCGGTATTGCTGGAGGAGTTGACCGGCCTGATCCGGCAAAGCGGCTGGAGCAGCCGCCTGTTCGCCTCCGGCGAAGCCGCCGAGTACGACAAGGGCTTCCACGACCTCAAGCAGGCGGTCAGCGCCGGAGAGATCCGCATCGTCCTCGGACTCTGCGCCAACCGGCTCATCGAGCAGTATTTATGGCAGGCCTGCAGCGTGCCTGCTCCGAAAATCCCGTTCGAGCTGGACGTTCCCTCTCTGCTGGAGCCGGGGCTGGCCTATCTCGACCGTCACGCCTGCCGTGAAGTGCTGGTGCTGCACTCCTCCGCACCGGAGTGGCGGCAGGGCATCCGGCAGCTCGATCCGGGCCGTTATCCGCATTTGCGGGCCCACTTCGTGCCGGTCGATCCCCATGATGCGGACCGGGAACAGGTCTATCGCACCGCCGCTGCATTCTTTCCGGCCCATCCCGGCTGCGACGGGCTTTTCATCACCGAAGATGCGATGTTCCGCCAGACGGTGACCGCCGCCTGTCAGTCAGGCCGGCACATCGGCAGCGAACTGAAGCTGATTACCCATGTCAACAAGGGGCTGGAACCCTTTTTCCCGCTGCCGCTGACCCGGCTCGAAATCGATCCGGCCGACGTCGCCCTTCAGGTCTGGAACCAGCTGCAGGCGCTGCTGCGGGGAGAACCCGAACTGCGCCCCACGCTCCGCCCCCGCCTGATTCCCGGCCGAACCTGCGGAGAAGCACATGAATAACCCCCTGCAGTTCAAACCGACCCGGCAGGCTCCGGTCTACCGCCAGATCGCCGCGTACTTCGAGCGGAAGATCAGCGACGGCAGTCTGAAGGAAAACGACCGGCTTCCCTCCACCGCCGAACTGGCCCGGCAGTTCGGCGTAAACCGCGAAACCATCCAGCAGAGCATGCGGCTCCTGACCCGGCAGGGGCTGTTGGAGCGCGCCCCCGGGCGAGGCAGCTTCATCCGCCGCGGCCTCGCACAGAAAAGCGTCGGGATCATATTCGGGCGGAGGATCTTCACCCGTCCCGACCAGTTGTTTTTCGGCACGCTGCTCCGGCTGCTGATCGAACGCGCCGACGATTCCGGCTGGAATTACCGGCTGTTTCCGGTCCGCGACTCGGAAACGCCGGAGCAGGAACTTGAACCGTTCCGTCGGGAGTACGGCCAGCTCGACGCGGCGATCGAATTCTGCATCCCCGAAAACATCCGGCAGGCCCTGCTGCGCAATTGCCCGCTGCCGCTCTCAAGCTGCCTCTTTCGCCTCGATGCGGCCGACCTGCTCGAACAGGCCGGACACTATCTGGCAAAGCACGGATTCCGGCATCCACTCGCCCTTTTCCCCGGCCGGATGCCGGATCTGGAACACGCGCGGATTCCGGCGGAGACGGAAGTCACCCTCTGCGCCGCCGATCCGCTGTCCGGTTCGGCGGAGGCTTACCGGCTCGTCCGGCGCCACCTCGCCGCCCGCCCGGAGTGCGACGCATTGATCGTACTGGAGGATTCGCTGTACGTGCCGGCGGTTCAGGCCGCATTCGACGCCGGACGCCGGATTCCGGAGACGCTCGGGCTGGTCACCCATGTGAACCGGGGCGTGGAGCCGTTCTTCCCGCTTCCGCTGACCCGGCTCGAAATCGATCCGGCCGAAGTCGCCGGCCAGATCAGCCAGGAACTTCAGGCCCGGATGGAGGGCCGTCCGTTCTGCTACACGCCGGTAAAGGCCCGGCTGATCCCCGGCCGGACCTGCCGGGAACAATAGTTACAACTGCGCCGCCGGATACTCCCGGCAGCGGCATTCGGCCGTCATCAACGCCCGGTCGAAAACGCGCAATTGCCTCACTTGTTGTCCGACCTGCCACGGTGCGGGACTGAACCGCCGGATCAGACGCGGGTTGAACCGCCGCCAGCCGAACTGCAGCTCTTCGCCGCCGTCGAGAAAGACCCCGTTGCGCACGAAGCTGACAATTCCCGGCCCGCCGTCCACATTCACGGTGAGAATGTCACCCGAAGCAAGCTCCGAGATCCGTTCGCTCCGCATCCGGCACTCTTCATTGCCATTGTCCAGCGTCAATATGATACGCAACTCCGGATCAAGCTCTAGAGCAATGCCGCGCCCGTCGTCGTCCCGCCCCTCCAGCAAACTCCCCGGAACCGTTCCGGCCAGCTCGACTTCAAAAGCACAGCCGTCGGAGGTCAGCATCCCGCCGTGGTTAGGCTGCGTATAATCGCGGCGGTAAAACTCCGGCAGCTCCGGCGGCGCGCCGCACCGGCTCCCGCCGGGAGCCTCGAACAGGATTCCGGCATCAGGAGTCACGGATTCGCCGCGTACTCTCGCCCACATCGTTTCAAGGAAATCCGCCGGAATTTCATGGACACGGGCCAGATTTTTTTCGGTTTCCGTCACAAAGTAACGCCCCTGCTGCTCGATCAGATCAGGATAACTGAACCGGACCATTGGGTCATCGTGGTAAAGCAGAAGTTCCGGCTCCCCCCAGCGGATCACCCTGCCCTCCGGCGAATCCATTTCAATGCCGGCCAGCAGCCACGACGGGTTGCGGTCCTCGTAAGCGGCCTGCGGCCGACGGCGGATGAACGGGCCACCGTGATTGTGGAACCAGTACAAATAGCGTCCTTCCGAACATTTCCAGACGAAATTAGCGGCGCGTGGATGTTTTACGGCGCGGCCGCTTGCCCGGCGCATATAGCGCAGTTCCGGCCAGCTGCGCCCTCCATCCCGGCTGTACGCTTCGACCGGATAGCCGTCGATGGTGCGGCAGGTCACATAGAGAGAGCCATCGTCGAGCGGCACGAAGCACTGTTCCTCAGCGATTGGCCCGCCGCCGGGAGGAGTCCGCAATCCGGTCCCGCCGTCCGGCAGGGTGATCCAATGGGCCTCGCCGGGGTTTTCCACATCGAACAGATCGGGACTTTTCAACAGCGATCCCTCGGAACGCTGGTAAAACCCCTCCCCCATCTCCCCGACCCGGATCAGCGAAACCCACGCCGCGCCGTCGAACGCGAAAGCCCGGCCGACATTCCAGAAGAAGCGGATCCGCCCCCCGTAGACATTGTTCCGGTCGCAGTCGAACAGTCGGAACGGAATCTCATACCGTTCCCGGCTCCAGCTGCGGCCGCAGTCGTCGCTGTATTTGAATACGAAGCTGCCCAGACAGTCAACCCGGGTGAATGTGCCACTCCGGTCATGCTTCTCAACCTCGCGGACATTGTCGGTGTTGCGGTTGTAGAAAATGAACACCCGGCCCGACGGGGCCTTAAGCATCACCGCATAGGAGTTCTCCACATCACCCGGCTCCTCCACGAAAATCGGTTCGGACCAGGTGCGGCCGAGATCGGTGCTGCGGCAGGTGCACACATGCTGCCCCTGCGCCCCTTCATTACCGGAGCCGGTGGTTACACAGCACAGCCACGCACCGTCGCCGGTTCTGACCACATAGGGCTGGTCGGCATAGTTTTCAGCGGGAATCCGGCTGCCGTTGTCCAGCAGCCTCCAATCAGAGCGTGTCATAAAATTCTCCTTATAAACGTTCCGGTTTGAAGAAATAAAGATAGGCGTTCGGTGCGCCGATACTTTCGGCATGACCGTCGAAAAACGAGTAGTTGGCCCGCCCCATATGACGGGTCGGATCAGCGGAACGGCCGCTGCCGTCAAAGCTGAAATTGAACTGATCCGAAGCATTGCCCTCCCGATAGGTCGAAATCAGCCAGTTTGTTGCATCGCCATACAGCGCACGCTTCGACGGATGCCGGATCCGGCTGCCTTTGTAAAACGGCATCGTGGTGCTGCTCTCGTCATAAGAGACCATCGTGACGGAGTCGCCGTTGCTGTGATAGCGCATATTCTGGCCGTAACCGGTATAGCTGCGTGATCTGGTCGCCGGATGCCACGACGGACATCCCCAGAACACCCCGCCCCGGGCCATGATCTCATTCATATCGGTCCCGGCGGCAAATCCGAGATAAGGAGCGAGAAATTCCGGATTCTGCATCACCTTTTTCGGAGTGGTGAAATAACCGTAACGCGAAGGAGCATAATAATCGTCGTAGTCCATCCGGTACATCGTCTGCCCTCCGGCAAGCTGCCGGATGGAAGCCAGACATTTGATGCTCTGCCCCTTTTCACGAGCCTGATTCAGCGCCGGCAGCAGCATTGCCGCCAGAATCGCTATGATTGCAATCACCACGAGCAGTTCAATAAGCGTGAACAGCCTTACGTGGCCCGATGCGGGGGCGTGTCCGCCGCCCCCCCCTGCGTCCGGCAAGGTGCCGGTGCTGCGTACAGGGCGGTGCAGTGTAAAGACGCGACCGGTTGGCGGTGGGAAGAAGAGCCGCAAAGCCCTAATAGTTTTTGCTCCGGCTTGCCGCTTGCAGAGCATTGGCGGAGGCGTAAGAGCTTGCCGGGAATATGTGAAAAGTTGGGGATGTCTGGTACGGGGAGAGACGCGGCGCTCATCGCCGCTTTCTCTCCCCCGAACCCCTCTCTTTTACGCAGAGCGGCAGCCGCGAACTGATTGTATATTTTACAAGTTGTGTTCATGAGCAGCTCAATAAGCGTAAATTGGGCGTACGGAAGGGAATTGCATCTTTGATGAGTTTTCATTGCGGAAGCTCCAATCAATGCGGATTTGTTTTTCATCCTGTCATTTCCCCTGTTTCAGATAGTTTTCCAATTCATCGGCGGAACCGGTTCCGGTCACGAAAGAGGCATAGGGCGAACCGGCGACAAAAGCGTTGCCGAACAAGTCGGAAGCGTGCCATTGCTCCGACGGTTCCGGCTTCCACGCCGCCTCCCGGCAGGCGGGATCGGGAAGCAGCACCGCCGTACTCCGCCGCCCGTCGCTGAAAATATAAGCGTGAACCAGTATGCCGACCGGGAGCCGCCGGACGAATGCCTTGCCTTCCAGCACGGAGGTCAAGTTCGCGTAGGCGGCGGCCGACGGATGCAGTTCCCCGGCGGCGGTGATCAGCAGCCGATGCGGATTCAAGGTGCCGTAACCGTTATGCAATCCCATCGAATACAGGAATACCTTCTCCGCCCCGCACCCGAGCAGCGCGGTCACGAACCGCACGACCCGGTCGCCGGTATCGAAGATTTCCGACCGGGACGCCCCCGGCGGAATCGTCCGGTAGAAGCCGTCGCAGGGTTCATTGAGCGGCGACCCCTCGGTAAACCAGACCGGACGCGGCAGCTTGCCGTGGTGCTCCCGGATCGGACCGATCGCCCGTTCGTATCCCTGCTCCACCTCATCGCCGGGGAAACCGACCAGCCGGGTCAGGTACTGATGATAGCTGATCGCGTCACAATCCTCCGCCGCCCCCAGCTCGGCCATCCGTTGTGAAAACTCCCGGCCGGGAACCCGGCCTTCATGACCGAGGCCGTCGGTGGTGTTCACGCCGAGCACCCGCGCCCGGCTGCCGGAGTTGCGGACGGCCTGCCGGACCTGTCTCTGCATCTTGTAGAACTCCGCGGCCGGATCGTCCGGACTCAGGTAGAAGCCGCCGCCGAAGGAAGCCCAGCGCCTCGCATTTCCCGGCAGTTTCTTCACATAATCGATATGAAAGAACAACGGCAGCCATGGTTCGTTCCAGACATCGAATGCGTCGATGCTCCCGCCGTAACGTGTGATGATCCGCTCGCAATATTCCCCGTATTCCCGCATGGAGAGCGGCAGGAAGTACGGAGAAGTCACCGACTGCCGCAATGTCGGATACGGCACGCTGCTGTTTACCGCGTGACTGCGGAACGATGGGGCGGTGGTGAGTTCGCCGAGCAGCTTCAGATGATGTTTCCGGTAACGTCGCACGCCGTCGTCGTCGAAGCTCCATTCGCCGGGTTTCCGTTCCAGATAAGCCCAGCCGAGCAGTTGAACCCCGGCATCGTGCAGCCGTGCCCAGTTCGCTCCGATCGCTTTGGCCATAGTCAGATGGCGGTTGACCGGCTGAACATGAATGCCGAAAGGAGAGTCAGGAGCATCCTTTCCCCAGTACACCGGGCGCGGCAGCACATTGACCACCCGCTCCACAGCCGGAACGTCAACCGGTTTTCCGGAAACGTCGAGCTGGATCGCCTCCACCTGCCACGGCCCCAGCCGGCGCGCCGCCGGAAGTTCCAGCGTCAACGTATTCCGCAGCACGCTGCGGTCGCCGGGGAACGGAATCCGGCGGCTTACTGCGTCCCCATAAAGGTTGACCGCCTTCACCTCCAGCTCCTTCGCGCCGGGGGCGGTTTTGGACAGCAGCCGCACCCGAACCGGTTCACCGGCAAATACAATCCCGGCAGCCGCCGTTTTTCCTTTTTCCGGGGCAAGCTCCGTCCACCCCTCCCTTGCAGCTTCGGCGAGCCGTTCCGGGAGTCCCGCATAAAGGGCGTCGCACCACAGCGTGCCGCGAAACGTCAGTTCGACCGTAAGGATGCCGGCCTGCGAAGGAATAAATTCCGCCGCGACCCGTTTCCACCCCTCTTCCGGTTTCAATTCAAAGGGTCGCCGGGCAATCATCCGGCTGCCGCACCGGACGGCCAGCTCGCCGGAAGTGGCGCCCTTCAACATCATTCCGGCAGTCAGTCTGCGTCCGGCGGGCGGAGTCAGCAGCGGGGCGCTGCAGACGGTGACCGAGTCGCGGTAATCGTAGCTGGTCATCACCCCGGAACGCACTTCGATCTTCAGCGGCGGCATGCCGCTGGGGCCGACTTCACCGTTTTCTTCGGAAAAGGTGACATGGTCGCCCTCCGAAAAACAGTTCTGCCAGCTCCATGCTGCAGGCAATCCGAGCGCCAGCGAATGCTGTCGGAACAGGTTGCCGTCCTCTCCCGCTTCCAGTTCAGCCGGAACCAGTTCGACATCCCTCAGGTCGAGCGTCGCCGTACCGTTGAGCTGCATGAAAATCGACAGCGGCTCACCCTTCGGCAGGCTCCGCAGCGTGAATACCCGTGAAAACGTCCCCCACTCCTGTTCAGGAGAAACCGCCTCCTTGAACAGCCATCGAAACGGCGCATTCACCATCCGTATTCCGGTGTTCAGCCGTGCCCTCCCCTGCAGCCGGGCCCGAAAGCTGAGCCGCCAGGTTCCGGCTTCGAAATCCGGCGGCAGCCGGAAATCGAACTGGCAGTAACCGTTCTCAAGCCTCCGCACATCAATGCGCTGAAACTCCCGGCCGTTCTCGCGCTCCACGGTATAGTGAACCCACGCTTTCGCCCAGCCGGAATTTTCCCGCCAGCCCGGCAGCAGTTCCCCGGTAACCCGGCCCTCGGACAAAGCCGGATCGACGGTAAGCGCCGCCGCGGTACATGCCGCTGCGAGCAGCAGCAGTGATAAAATCCGGACCATAGATACTCCTTGTATTTGTGTTTCCAACGGCACAGATCTGTTTCTCACTGTTATTATACCTCAGAAATCCTCATTCACCAAGACCGTTTTTGTGACATATTTAACACAATCGTGCCATTTTCACTTGTTTTTTCATCGGCTGCGTGCATATTGAAAAAAGACGAAAGGGAAGAAACAATGCTGCCGCAATCAGAGATCATCGAACGCAACCGGCTTCTGTTGCAAGCATTGCGGGGAGGAATCGAATTGCGGTTCGGCGGAACGATCCTGCAATCCGGTCTGTGCCATTACACGCAGGACGATGCCGGAATTGACACATTTGAGCATCGTCACCCTCATTATGAGCTTTCGCTGCTGCTCGCCGGCAGGATGCACTACTCCGGTGAAAAGCCCGACGGCGAGAGCGTCACGCTCGACCATCCCGGACTCGACTGGATTCTGATCGCCCCCGGCCTGCCGCATCGCCGCCGGACGCTGGCTGACGGTTCGCTGTTGCTGGGGTTTGCGCTGAAAATCAAAAACGACTCCGCCGCGCTGCAGCGGAGCCTGAGAAAACGGCTGCTGGAAATCGACGGCGGCACCGTTCAAAAGCTGACGGAGCAACTTGAACTCCTGTTCCGGTCACAGTGCCAGTTCCGGGCGGAACGGCTCCGGCTGTTGCTCTCGGAAATCCTGCTGGAGTTTTTCGCAGGCAACTTTTCCGCGCAGCTTCACGAAGAACAACAGGCGGGTTGCAGCCTCGATCCGCTTGAACTGGTCGACCATTACATCGAAGAGAACCTGACCCGCCGCATTACCGCCGACGATATTGCCCGGACCGTCGGCATCTCCCGCCGTCATCTTTACCGACTTTTCACGGAAAAGCACGGCCTGCCGCTCAAGGAGTACATCATTCGGCAACGCCTCTGCCGCGCCGCCGCCGCACTGACCCATACCGGCAAGCCGGTCAAAGAGATCGCGGCAATGACCGGATTTCACAACCTGAGTTATTTCACCCGGCAGTTCCGCCGGATATTCATCCAGCCCCCGGCAACCTACCGAAGGCATGGCGGCTGAGCCGCCGGATACTCCTGGCAGAGGTAATAGCGGCGCGGCTCATCCTCGTCCAGCTCCGGAAAGCGGTTGCCGCCGTGGATGAAAACGTTGTCGGAGCGGTCGTCGCAGACGCTCGACACTTCGCCCGACACCCCGTATTTCACGCCGTCGATCACCATGCCGTCGCCGCCTTCTCCCCAGAACTGGTGGATCGTGCGCGGCGGCAGGCAGATGCTTTCGCCGGGCTTCAGCGCGACGCGCGAACCCGAACGGATCGTGCGCGCCACGCCGTCCACCGCCAGTTGCAGCGTGCCGCCCGCCGGGTTGCCTTCCGGGTCCGAAGCGGTCAGCTCCAATACGATCAGGCCGTTGCCCCGGTTGATGATGTCCTCGCGTTTGCTGCGGTGAAAGTGCGCCGGGGCGCGCTGCCCCTCCGGATCGAGGATGAATTTCTCGGCGTAGGTTTTCGGGTAGCGCGAATCGTTGTGGCGGCCGTTGCGCAGCGTGAACAGCGTACGCCCGATGTTCGCGAAATCCCCCGAACCGAAGTCGGTCACATCCCAGCCGAGCATGCAGTCGCGGATTTCATCCGCCTCGCGGCCGCACCGGTCCCACTCCTCCACGCTCCATGTCGCGAAAGCGGGCAAATGCAGTCCCGCCGCCGCGAATACCCTCCGGGCGATTTCGATGCTTTGATTGATCGTCGAACGTTTCAGCATAATGTTTTCTCCTGTATCATTTGTCATTCCTGACCATGTCGTTGTGAGGAAGAAGCCGTGCCGTTTTCTCGGCACATTGCTAATATACCCCGGTTTTGGGATTTTTGCACAGCAAAAATCTCAAAACCGCCCCCGGCGCCGGCACCTTGCCGGTGCGGAGTACTGCCCATAGCCCCCATAAACTGATGGATATTACCCCCGTCACTGCGGAGTGATCCGGTAGAGTTGGAGTTCACCGATGCGCACCGGGTCGGCATCGAAGGCCAGACGGCCTCCGACGCTTTTCAGCACACCGATCCGTCTGGCTTCCCGGTGGAACTTCTCCACGAGATAATCGCCGTCCGGCAGGCCGGACAACACCACACGGGTAGCGGCGCGGCCGTACTTCTTTTCCGCCGCGGCTTCGTCAAGGATTGCCTTCGAGCCTCCGGCGGAACGGCGCTGAACCGCCGCGTAGATCACGCCGTCCTTCTGTTTCCGCACCGTCTCGAAGCCGCGGTCCAGCGTGCCGTCGGGGTGTTCGAGCCGGATCCGGCGCTTCACGCCTGCGGCCTCCAATACCGTTTCATAGGTTTCCGGGTCGTAGAACCAGTCCCCGAACGGAGCGCCGCCGGGCGCGGGCAGCGGATTCTTCTTCGCCGCAATGCGGAATACGTCGGGGTTCTCCCTGCCGAGCAGCCGGGTCAGCTCGTGGCGCAGCTCCGGCTTTTCATAGCAGAACTCCCCCGCGTTGCCGATCAGCAGCAGCCTGCCGCCGTTTTTCACATACTCCGCCAATTCCAGCATCGCGCTTTCACGCAGCAGCGGCGCGTTGACGACCGCCAGCTTGAACCGGTCCAGCTTCACCCACGGGGTGTATTCGCTCTTCATGTGGACTGGTATCTGCTTGTAGCTGAAGAGGTCGAGGAAGGGTTCGATGCCGGTGATGTTCTGGAAGGTGGTATCGCGCTTGCGGAAAAGCTGGTCGGTCTTGCTCGCGTACACGACCACCTCCGGCTCGTCCGGTTCCGCCGCGATCCACTCCCGGATCGCCGGGTAACAGGCCGCCAGATAATCCAGCGACGGCAGCGCCCGCAGCCCGTCCCCCTTCATCCGGCTGTGCCAGCGGTAAGTCCACAGCCACGGTTCGCGGTAGACGCTGCCGTAGAAGATATCCGAATCGATCGTCAGCGTGCTGGTCGGCACGAACTGGTGGTTTTCGCGCTGGAACGGCACTCCGGCCAGATAACACATGCTGGCCAGTCCGAGCGACGACACGCACGGCGAATCCTCGTGCTGGAATGCGACGCCCTTGCCGCGCAATACCGGCAGCAATGGTTCGATCGCGTTGGGCATGTGACGGTTGTAAAGCACGATCGGCCGCACCGGATCGTATTTGCGGATCAGCGCGATCACGTCACGGTAGACTTCGGTGTAGATGCTGAACCGGTACTCCATGAAGTCGCGCATCCCGGAGCTGAGCATCGGGCCGGTTTCGCCCGCACCGACATCCGGGAGCGTGAACACGCGCGGCATCGGCTCCGGTTTGCGCCCCTGCGACTTCAGCCAGTTCGCAAACCCCTGCTGCCCCGCACGGGAATAATCGACATAGGTCGGCTCGCGTCCCCACGGGTAATCCATGAAATTCGGGTAGATCAGGATGTAGCTGTGCAGGTTGTCGTCTGCCGCATAACGTTTCAGCAGCTCCTCGAAATAGGTGCGGAAGCCGGTCCGGTAGGCTGCGTCGAAGCTCTGGAACGGCATCCGGGTCGGCATCTTCTGCAGGCCGAACCACGCCCGCGAACCATAGTTCAGCGGATAGCCGTACTGGGTCAGCACCGGCTGGTTGTCCGGCCACCACCACGGCACTTCGGGCATGCCGGAGCCGGGCATCGGCATTAAATTGTACTTCATGCCGCGGTCGCGCAGGAACCGGATCCGCCGGTCCATCTCGCTGAACCGGAACACGCCCGGCAGCGGCTCCATGCCGTGCCAGATCGGTTTCAGGGTGACGGCGGAAAAGTTCTTCCTGCGCGGCGCGACCTGCCGGTCGATCCAGCGGTCGAAGTGTTCGACCACATACTCGTAATCGATCCTCGGCCAGTCGCCGAATTCCCAGTTGGAGTAGAACATCTCCTCCCAGTAATCGGCCGCGACCGACAGATTGCCCGTTTTGAAGTAGTCGCAATACGGAGTCACATTCGCCGGAACCGGACGGATTTCCGCCGGAGCCGGAGGGGATGCGACGCCGAAATGCAGTTCGGCCCGGTCGACCGCCCTGCCCTCCCGCAGCAGGTCGGCGGCGATCGTGTAGTCGGTGCCGTCCTCGACCGGGATGCGCACCTTCCACTCCGGCCGCCGCTGCACGACCTCGAACCGGACGGGGCGCTTCAGCCAGTCGCGCACCTCGATCCGGCAATCGTTCTTTCCGGCGTTTCTCAGCACCAGCTCCGCCTGCCGCGTCCCGGCGGGAAACACGTGATCCTTGCGGCCGCTCTCCCAATACGTTCCGGCGGGAGCGAGCGGCGCGACCTCCGGCGCATTGCTGCCGAAATTCACATAGAGGCGCATCAGCCGCGCCTCCGCGAAGCTGCCGTCCTCCCGCCACGTTTTGCCCTTCACCTCGTAGATGCCGGGGGCCAGTTCGGGCAGTTCGACCGCCTGTCTGAACAGTTCGACCGGACGGCTTTTGTCGATCTCGAACACCCGTTCGGCGCGCCAGACGGCGGGCTGCTGGTAACCGGGCGAAACCTCGATCCGGCAGCGGATTTTCCCCTGTTCGCCGGTCAGGTCGTCCGGAAAGATTTTCGGGCGGTGCGCATCCAGCCCGGCGCGCAGCCGGTCGCGCATGAACCAGTTGTATTTCGCATCCAGTCCGTTGACGGTCACAAACTCCGGCGTCTTGAGCCAGAATTCGCCGCGCCCGGCGCGGATGTTCTCCACATCGTGCCTGGCCTCGTCGGTCTGCGGGCCGGGAGCGGGCTGAATACGCAGCCCGACCAGCTCGAACGGCCTCGGCCACAGCCGTTTTTCCACGATCGGCGCGATGCCGGGCAACACCTCCTCGCGGATGCGTTCGGTCACATTCTCCGGCGTGAAGAAGTCGGTTTTGTTCTCATAGAAGCACCAGACCGAAAACTCGTGCATCGCGTCGTAGTGAATCGTGTGAAACGAAGGGCGCGACGAGTAGCCGCCGAGCAGATGCTCTTTGCCGGCGGCGTCGCGGATGATGAAACTCAGCTCGAAATCCCCTTTCAACCGCGCGAACCAGAAGGTGACCCGATGCACGTCCCGCGCCAGTTCCAGCGGCTTCGCGAGTTTCAGGGTGAAGGATTTCCGTTCGGGATTCCGGTAGACGACCCGGCTGAACTCCCCGTCGGTCTCCGCGACGCGCGCGAACTCCGAATCCTGCCAGGCGAGCGGAGCGCCGCCCGCTGCCGCCGCGACGAACAGCATCGCGGATAAAAGCACTCTTTTCATGGTTTCTCCTCCGTGAATGGAAGTTCAAAAAGCCCGGCCGCCCAGCCGGCGGGGAAAGGCCGCTCCTGATCGGTCGGGTCAAGCCCCAGCAGCAGCTCCGGCAGCATCAGGCAGCCGAGGTTGGACCAGCCCCAGAAAGGATCGAGGCCCAGCCCGGCGCCGGTTTCGGCGTTGTAGTATTCGCGCGTCGCCGGATTTTTCAGCACCAGTTCCAGCGAGCGGCGCGCCAGCGTCTCCGCCAACTCCCGGAAACCGTAGCGGATCAGCCCGTGCATCAGCATATAGTTGACCGGAATCCACGTCGTGCCGCGCCAGTTGCAGCCCCAGTCGTGCAGTTCCTGACCGTAATCCGGCTCATCGGCGGCCCATGACGCGACCGGCCATGCGAGCCAGAACTCCGCGGGGTTGGCCAGATGCTCCTTTACCAGCCGTTCCGCCTGCTCCGGCGACGCAGCCCCCGTCCAGAGCGGAATGAATCCGGCAGCCGACTTCACCCGGATGCGTTCGCCGCTGCGTTCGTCGCGGTCGAAGAAAAATCCGGCTCCGTCATCCCAGAAAACCCTCCCGGCCGTCTCGCGCAGCCCCCGGGCATGGGCGCGATAGTTCTCCGCCGCCGGAGCGTCGCCGCGCCGTTCCGCCAGAATCGCCATCGCCTCCAGTTCGCGCAGTAAATAGCAGTTGAGATCCACTCCTTCCACGCGCTGTTCGCCGTAAGCTCCGGCGCGGCGGATCTGGTTGTCCATGCCGGAGTGGTCGGCGCTGTCCCACACCGCGAGGCCGTTCTTGTCGAAGTCGCAGTACCAGAACCAGTAGTCGAGATAGCGGACCAGCCGCTCCCACAACGCCCCGTCCGGCCAGCTCCAATCCTCCGTCTGGCGGCAGTACAGCAGCGCGATCTGCGCCAGAAAGGGCTTGAACTGCTGATAGGGGCGGATTTTCAGCAGCGTCCTCGCGGTGAAGCCGTTCACCAGCTGGCGCGCGAGAAAAGCCTCCAGATTGGAACGGCAGAACTCCGCGACGCCGAACGCCGCCAGATAAAGGTTCTCGAAATAGAGGTCCCAGTCGTAGAACTCTCTGCTCGAATATCCGGTGACCAGGCGCCGCCCCTCGTATTCGCGGATGCCGCGCTCCCGGATCAGCGCGTTGGTCTCCCGCAGCCGGGCGCGCAGCCGGGCAAACGTTTCAGCACCGAGCGCCCGTTCGACCGGATGATCCGTCATCGTGCCGACACCTCCACCGAATCCAGCTTCAGGCGGACCTCCTGCACCATCGCGCGGCCCATCGGCCACTCCGGCGTTTCATACAGCCCGCCGAACGCGAACTTCCGCAGAATGCGGCCGGGGCGGTCCAGCACCGTTTCGCCGTCAAGCCGCACCAGCAGCCGGTCGCGTTCCAGCGTGACCGCGAGACGGAAAGCCTTGCGCATCTCCAGAACGGCCAGCTCCAGCTTCTCCCCGGAGGCGTCGCGGAACACCAGCAGGTCCTGCGCCCGTTCCGGGCACCATTCGGTCAGCAGCGTTCCGCCGTCACGGGTCTTGCCGCCGACGGTCAGCAGCGGGAAATCCTCCTCGCGCCGGTAGAACAGCTCCAACTCCCCCGACACCGTCACCGCGTCGGCGCGGGTCTGGGATTCGGTCAGCACCACGCCGAGCGTCGCCCAGCGATGGCCGAAGCGGGCGACGCCGCACTTCCGGTCCACGATCAAGCCGGTGCGGCCGCCGCGCGGCATCAGGAACGGGCCGGAAAAATCCGGCAGCTCCTGCACCACCGCCCCCATGATCGAATTGGGATAGGTGTAGGCCAAATAGAGCTTGCCGTCATGCGCGAAACCGTTCGGATAGAACGCCCTCCCCCCGGCGGGCTGCACCACCGGCCCCGGCAGCAGCAGATCGGGTTCGCAGACCGGCGACGCATAGAGCGACAGGAAATAGCGGTCCTGGTCGATCCGCGACGGCAGGTTCACCACCCAGTCGTTCATCACCATCAGCAGAGTATCCGGGCCGCCGGTGCGACTGACCGCGTAGTTGCGGCAGATGATCGAATCGACCTCGACCGGCCGGCACTTCGGCCAGCTTTCGCCGCCGTCGGCACTTTCGGCGTACAGGATCATCCAGTGCGGTTTCATGAACGGGTCAAGCTCCCGGTTGTCCTGCGAACTGGAGTTGCGGATCAGCATCCCGATCCGGCCGTTCCCCTGCTCGAACAGCATCGGCTCCCACAATCCGAGGTATTTCGCGCCCGGCAGCCGCTCCGGGTCCTCGCCGAGCTCCTCCCAGCCCACCGCCTCGGCGGGACGGCTCCAGTGCCACGACTTTCCGCCGTCGCGGCTGATCAGGTGCGCGGCGTAGCGGGTGTCGCCGACGACGTACTGATCGGCGACATACGGCAGGCTCGCCGGGAACAGCATCGCCCCGTCCGAAGTGAGCAGCCCGTGGTTGGTCGGGAAGCCGACCACCTGCCCCTCCAGCTCCGGCGGCGCAGCGGGCACCTCGACATTCTCCCAGTGGAGCCCGTCACTCGAATGCGCGACGAAAGTGCGGCGCGCCTTGTAGTCGCACCACGCGCAGAACAGCGTTTCGTCACGCCAGTTGATGAAAGCGGGCTGCCACTGGTTGTCGGATTCGACCGGATTGCGGCAGCCGGCGGCGGCGGTGAAGAGCTTCACCGGCGTGGACCAGTGGATGAAATCCTCCGACACCGACAGGAAGTTGAACTGGCCGGGCACGCCTTCGGCCCCGGTTTCGTTCGCGTTCCACGACGCGAGGAACTTCCCCTGGAAGCGGACGATGTCCACGTCGTGATTGTAGCGCAGATACGGCTTTTTGCCGTTGCGCGGGCAGTAGATCGGGTTATAGGATACTTCGGGATCGTAGATCGGGAGAGTCATGGTTGCAAACCTCTGCTATTTTTGCGGACCGCAGTCCATTGTGCCGGGACCATACAGGACCGGAGCTTTCACATCCGGCCCGGAGTTGGAAATCCGGTTGCCGGAAACTTCGACGTTTTTCGATTCGGTCAGGTAGATCGCGGCGGCGTTCGCGCGGATCAGCCGGTCCGCGTCCGGCGGAATCGCCTCGAAGAACGCGCCGTCAATCGTGTTGCCCGCGATCCTGCCGCCATCGGTGTTGGCCAGGAAGATGCCGAAAGTGCCCGCGGTGACGATCCGGTTGTTTTCGATCGCGATGTCCCGGCACAACTGCACGCCGCGCGCCGCGTGCCAGTCCGCGGCGGCGGAGTAGACCAGGATCGCCGCCCCTTCAAGGTGGTGCTTGCGCCCCTGCATGCTCATGCAGACCTCGCGGAATTCGTTGTTGCGGATCGACACATTCGACGGCCCGGCGCCTTCGAGGAAGTAGTTTTCACTGGCCATGTAGAGGCCGGACATCATCATGCGCTCGATCCGGTTGTTTTCGATCGTCACGCCGTCGCCCCGGCACAGGATGCCGCGCGTGAAGCCGTCGTGAAAGTAGTTGTTCACGATCCGAGCGCCGTTACCGGAGTGGCCGAAGCTCTCCAGCAGGTCGTACCGCCCCAGTTTCACCGGCGCGTCGAACTTCAGCCGGTACAGGAAGAACTCCCGGCCGTAGAAACCGGCGCTGCGCATCCCGGCGGCTTCCATTTCTCCGGGCAGTTTCGCCGCGTCGGCGCGGGCGGCGGGGTCTTTTTCGAGCACGGCGCTCACCACCGTCGCGCTCCCTTTCGGGGCCAGGGAACCGAAGGTGTAGAACCGGAGCTTTTCGCCCTCGAACTTCTCCGGCGCGATGATCGAAGCGGCCAGCACTTCGTCCGGCGCGGTCTGGCGGCTGACCAGCGAAAACATCCCGTGGATATTGATCAGGTCGTCGCAGCCCCACGAAAACTCACACTCCTCGATCAGCGGCCCCTTCGCCACCTTCGTCGAGTGGAAGATATCGGCGGAGCAGACGATCAGCCGCTTCGTGCCGGGACGGCGCACCACCCGGCAGCGGCGGTAGGCGTTGCCCCCTTCGCCGCCCTCCTCGGTGAACGCCATCTGGCCGGAGCCGTAGACGGTCACGTTTTCAAGCGTGATCCCCGAACAGTCCACCAGTGCGACCGCCTGCCGGTAGCCCCGGTAAGGCAGCACCAGCGTGTCCCCCTCCTTCACGATGCCGGGATCGACGAACGGGCTGTTGTTGCGGATTTCGGCCCGGTACCTGCGGCTCCCCAGCGGTTCGAGTCTGGAGACCCAGTCCAGCCGGGTCGGCAGCATCCGGGTGGTCTTTTCGTCGAAAAAGATCGCCTTGACCTGTCCGGGCCGTTCCAGCCACAGCGGCAGCACCGGCTCCGGGAAGCCGGGCGCCAGCTCGATTTCCAGCGATTTCGCCGCCGGGTCCAGTTTCGTGACCCTTCCCTGCGAATGGCCCAGCGGATAATAGTCCACCGTCAGGTTCGACAGCTTCACGTTGCGGCAGCGGCGCATGGAAACCAGATCAATCCGGCGGCGGCCGTCCACCCAGAAGGTCGCGCCGGAAGCATCGATTTCCAGATCCCGGACATCCTGCAGGAAAAAGTTCCGGGTGGGCTGTTCGTCGAACCGGTAATCCCCCGGCGGAATTACGAACTTCCCCGCCCCCGCCTTCACCGCCGTCTGGAAATCCCGCATCAGCTTCACCGTGCGGGTGCGCTGCGCCGCAAGGTCCGCCTCAGTCCACTTCGCAATCTCCGGCGGATAGGCGTCATTCGCCCCAGACGTCAGCGCCAGCACCAGCGCCGCCAGCATCAACAGAGTTTTCTTCATCATCTTCTTTCCTTACAGGGTGTTCAGAAACGAGACCCACCACGTTTCGCCCCAGATGTCGTCGATATTGTTGTAAAGTTCGGCATAGCTTTTGTTGTCCACCCGGCCGTCCGCCATCATCACGTTCGCCCGGTTCTGATGGCGGCGGCTCGCCACGCCGATATTGGAGGTGGTCAGCCAATCCTTCTGCTTCGGGCTGCGCACCTGAATCGCCCCGTGCTTGGCCACCGTTCCGGGCGTACTGCACCATTCGGAGTCGAGCACCGCCGCCCGCTGTCCCGGCTGCGGAATCCGCGTCAGCTTGATCGGCAGCGTCTTCGCACCGCGCGGATAGGCGCCCGCCCCGTCCACTCCCGGAATCGGAATGATCATCCGATCCACATTGCAGCCGTAGGAAAAGGAATTGTTGATTACCGCCGTAACTCCCGGCGTCGACTTGCTGACCGGCGTTGACGGGCAGAGCCAGATTCCCGAACACGGAATGCGCGGATTCTTATTTTCCGCATCCCGGATCGTCTCCGGCTCCGGCAGGCCGCCCGCCATATACAGCAGGTCCTGCCATGTACGGTTCTTATCCCCGTCCAGCAGCCACGCCGCGACCGGCACACAATCGTTGTTTTCCATCGTGTAAACCGTGAACCCTGTACCGATCTGTTTTAAATTGCTGGTGCATTTGATGCTCTTCGCCCGCTCCCGCGCCCCGTTCAGAGCCGGCAGCAGCATCGACGCCAGAATCGCGATGATTGCAATCACAACCAGCAGTTCGATCAGCGTAAAATTCCGCTTTCTACCGCCATGCCTGTTTCCACGCCGCATCAGCCTGTTTTCTCTTGCGTTATCCATATTCCCTCCTTGATAAACGGGTTGTCTGTTTTAAAAGTCATATTTACCTGCCGGCCTCATGCCGTCCGATGTCAACCTTGGAGTGCGGAGCCCGAAGGGCTTGCTCCCGCTCCGCTTTCCAATCGCACATGACCATGTAGTTATACTTAAGTTTAATTCGCCTTTCCGTATCATTACCGGCCACAAACTGGGTGCCAGTCGTTTGCGGATGGCTCCGGAGGGCCTTTTCAAGGCCTGCCCGCCTGCGGCGTGCACGATCGCCCGTCCGGACCTCCCCGCTCGCTTCGGGACTCCCGTTGACTTGCGAAGCACTCCCATTGATTTTTCCCCGACGCGAAGCGTCTTTGGAGTGCGGAGATTCATCTCCGCTTTCCAGTCGCATGTGATCATATAATTATACTTAAGTTTAATTCGCCTTTCCGTATCGTTACCAGTCACAAACTAGTTGTTATATCTTATGCGGATGGTTCCGGAGGGCCAATCGCCCTCCGGACCTCCCCGCTTGCCTCGGAACTTCCGTTGACTTGCGAAGCACTTCCATTCGCGGGCGCGGCTTTGCCGCTTACTTGTCGGGCTACGCCCGCCAACTCCTCACCGTTCGCTGCACTCACTGCGCCGGAGGGGCTTCGCTCTCTACGTTCGGCTTCGTCACTATCGTTCCTCGTTATTTTGCTACCGCAAAATAATTCCCTCACATTCGTTCGCGGCGCTGACCGCGCTTATTGTGCACCGCGTAAAAGGTTGCATAACCTGTCGTGTGCCACAAAAACGGCGATTTAGCCTTCGCACGCCCCCCGAAGGGGCATTGGCGGGCGCACCCGGCAGCGGCACCTTGCCGCCCTGTTCTTTAATATTATGACGAAAAAAAGTCGAAAAGTCAATTGCCATCGATACCAAAAACACGACATCCGATATCAGTTTTCAGACATTTCCTGAAACTTTCGGGGAGTCATGCCGCGATGCTTCCTGAAAAAGGCGATGAAGTAGCTTGGGGAACTGAAGCCGAGTGTTTTGGCGACTTCGCCGACCATCGCGCCGGCGCGCAGCATCTGTTCGGCATTGGCCAGGCGGCGGGAGATGATATACGCATTCAGCGTCATGCCGGTTTCGGCCTGGAAAATCCGGTTGAACTGGCGCTCTCCCACTCCCGACAGCCGGATGAAATCCTGCTGGTCGACCGTTCCGTTGATGCGATCCTCGACCAACATGCGGATATATTTGATCAATTCCGGGCGGGACGCGGGCGCGGGACGGGAGGCCTCCGGCGCCCGGTCCGGCCCCGCCAGAAAGCCGCGCAGCAGCTCAAGGATGCTTCCGTAAAGCAGAAACTCCGCGATTTTCCGGTCGATCCGCCCGCCGGACGCCACGCAGTCGTCCAGTCCGGCCAGACGGGCGCGGACTCCGGGGGACGGCGACAGCGCAAAGCCGCACTCGCGAATCCGCTCCGGCAATGCGGCGAGCAACTGCGCCGCCTGCGACGAATGCGGCGAAAACTGCAACTCCGCCGAGCGGATCACCGAAACCTCCTCCATCGAAAAACGGTAATGCAGCGTCGAGGGCGGAATCAGCACCATCCGGAAATTCTCCCCGGTGTTCTCCATGCGCACCTCGTCGATCACATAGGTCATCGCGCCCGACCTGATCCAGGCCAGTTCGTAGACCGGATGTTCATGTTCCGGCACCCGCGCCCCCGCCAGATGCACAAGGTCATGCACCACCGCGACCCGGATGCCGATGTCGTCGAACACCAGCGGCGCAGCCGCCGCCAGCAGTTCGCCCATGAAGCGGTTAAAGAGAAAAACCTGACTGTGAAGTTCCTGATACATAACGCATATCATATTACCGTTTTCCCGGAAATTCAAGCGCCGTCCCTGCTTCTCTCCGCGCGGCTACAAATTTTTTGCAATATTTTCCGATCGCTCTCTTGACAAACCGACATTTCTGCATCATAATTACTGGTAACCGAATAATATGGGATAATATCCAGTCGCCGACTAAGGAGGAGCCATGAAACAGTATTCGTTACGGTATCCGCATATTCATCAACTCTCACGGCTCCCGATATTTGCCGCAGCCCAGGCGAGATTCCGCAAAAACAGGATGAAAATATGCAGTTTCACTCTTATTGAGCTGCTCGTGGTGATAGCCATCATCGCGATACTGGCGAGCATGCTGCTGCCGGCGCTGAACCAGGCGCGGGAGCGGGCGAATGCGATCAAATGCACCAGCAACCTCAAGCAGACCGCGCTGGCGCTGCTGAACTACAGCGGCGACTACGACGACTACATCATCTTTTCCAACAAACAGGACTACGGCATCTGGGGCTGGCAGCTGTACGAATGCGGCTATGTGCGCGGCACGTTGTGGCTGGTTCCCTCGCTGAGCTGCCCGTCGCAGCCCCCGACTTTGAAAGACACGCTGGACCGTACCCCCGGCGTCACCGACGTGCAGTTTGAAACCACCTACCAGTACGCGCTGAATATGCTGATGTCGCCGCGGCTGTGGGAGGGGGGCAAGCAATTGAACAAGCTCAGCCAGCTGCGTGAGCCGGGCAAAACCGCCAATGTGCTGGAAACGGAGGGGCAGTCGTACACCTACCCGCACATGTCCGAAATGGATCCGGCATGGAAGCTGGCACGCCGCCACAACGGCGGCAGCTCCTCGAATGTCGCCTTCTTCGACGGGCATGTGTCCAATTACATCCGGATTCCCTTCGATCCGACGTGGGACAAAAGCCGTTTCTGGAACGGCACCGTCGCCGCCTCCAACATCACCATTTTCTTCTGAAAGGCCCGATATGAAACGACTTCTGCTCGCCGCCCTGCTGACGTTCGCCGCCGGATCGTTCGCCGCAGAGGCGACCCCGCAATGGCCCTTCGACCGCCGCGCCCCCGAGGAACTGCGCAAGATGGAGCGCAAGGTGTTCGCCCACTACTTTTCGCAGTTCCCCGTTTCCATCGACGACGGCAATCCCGACGGTGATTATTATGCGAAGGGCTATCTCTCCCCCGACGGCGAAAACGGCATCCATCGTCCCTACGGACGTTTCATCAACCAGCGCCCGCTCCCGCGTCTGCCGCGGCTGGTGCCGGACTGGCACGAGCTCGACGTCTATGACGAGGTCCGCATGGCCGCCGAAACCGGCATGGACGGCTTTGCCTACAACATCCTGACCACCACCGGTTCGCACTGGAAGAGGCTGCTGACGCTGATGAATCAGGTCAACAAATACGGCAAAGGCTTCAAAATCCTGATCATGCCGGATATGACCGCCGAATTTTCGGAACATCCCGAACGGATGGTTCCCGCGCTGCTGAAGATCGCCGGCGACCCGAGCCTCTACCGCGACGGCTCCGGCAAGCTGGTGATCGCCCCCTACAACGCATACGCCCAGCCGCCGCAATGGTGGAAAGAACGGCTCGCTGAGCTGAAAAGCCACGGCGTCGACGTCGTCTTCATGCCCGGCTTCCAGGGCTGGTGGAAGTATCTGAAGGACTACCGCGAACTGTGCTGGGGCTTTTTTGACTGGGGCACCAGCGCGCTCGACGAACAGCTCGGCTGGCGGCGGCAGGCGCTGCGCGAAACGGACCGGTACGGGAAGGTGTTCATGGCGCCGGTCCGGCCGCAGGACTGCCGCCCGCGCGCCGGAATGGCCGGGGAGGCGCACAACTCCGAACTCTTCCGCGCGATGTGGCAGACCGCGATCGACTACAACGCGGGCTGGGTCCAGCTCGTGACCTGGAGCGACTACTCCGAAGGCACCGAAATCGCCCCCTCCACCGGTACGCGCTGGGCGTTCTACGACCTGACCGCCTACTATACCAGCTACTTCAAGACCGGCAAGCCGCCGAAGATCGAGCGGGACGCGATCTACTGGTTCCACCGCCGCCAGCACACCGACGCGCCGTATGATAAAACGCAGCAGACGCGCGGCCCCTTCCGCATCGTCGGCACGCCGCACAACGAAATCGAGCTTCTCGGCTTCCTGAAAGCTCCCGGCACGTTGCGCATCACGCTGAACGGCAAGGTTCACGAGCAGGCGTTTCCGGCGGGGATGCACTCCTTCAAGATTCCGCTGGAATGCGGGCGGCCCGAATTTTCACTGATCCGGGACGGCCGGGAGCTGATCAGACTGACCGGGCACCAGGAGATTGTCAGAAGCAATCCCTATCAGGATATGCTCTATTATGCCGACGGCGGCACCGCCGAAGCCCCCCGCATCTGGACCGGACCGGAAAAAAAGACGGTCGCCCCGGAGTTCGGCAAATTGATCCGGCAGGTCTCCTTCCCCGGTTTCCCGCTCGTCTCCGGCAAAGGCGGCAAACCGCGGGAGGTCGGCTTCGGCGGTTCGTTCCGCATCCCCGACGAAAGCGAGGCGGTGTTCCACGTCAGGCGCATGGATGTCAAAGCGGATCACGGCTGGGTCGCGCTCTTCCTGAGCGCCGCGACGACGGACGGCAGGAGCCGCTTCAACCTGACGCCGCGCACCGCAAAGCAGACCTATATTTCCGGCTCCCACCCCGGCACGCCGTTCCGGGTGGTGCGCGACAACTTTCAGGTGGAATATCCGGCCATCTACCGGCTCCGCCGCACCGGCGGGAAATTGCAGTTCCTCTACGGCAACTATGTCGTCGCCGAGGTCGATGAAAAAGAGTACGGCAAGCTCGACCGACCTTCCATTTCGATTTCGGCGGAAAAGCCGGAGGACGGCGGGCTGCTCGAATTTTCCGCGATCGAACTGCGCCGGCTGCCCTGAACCGGCTTGACATCCGCCTGCTCCGCTGTTATACTATGCTTCAATACAAAACAGCGGAGCAATCATGTCCAATCAGGAATTTCCGGAAAAAGCCGTATCCTACCACGGCTATCGCCTGCACCGTTTCACCTTTGACGGCTGCGAATGCTTCATCGTCGAACCGCACCGGCCGCGCCCCGGCCGCGAATGGTTGTGGAAAGCCGAATTTTTCGAAGCGTTCCCCGCCTTTGAGCTCGCGATGCTGGAACGGGGCTTTTACCTCGCTTTCATCACCGTCGGCAACACTTTCGGCTGCCCCGATGCGCTGGAGCATTGGGATGCGTTTTACCGCGAACTCACCACCCGTTACGGCTTCGCCCGCCGGGCTATCCTGTTCGGCCTGAGCCGCGGCGGTCTCTATATCTACAACTGGGCCGCGAAAAATCCCGGTAAAGTCGCCTGTCTCTACGCCGACAATCCGGTCTGCGATTTCAAAAGCTGGCCGGGCGGCAAAGGCGTCGGGCCCGGCAGCCCGGAGGATTGGCAAAAGCTCCTGCGCGACTATCACTTCTCCACCGAAGCCGAAGCCCTCTCCTGGCCCGGCAACCCGGTCGACAACCTCAAGCCGCTCGCCGAAGCCGGGATTCCGGTGATCCACGCCGCCGCAACCGACGACGAAGTCGTAGCGGTCAGCGAAAACACCGACATCCTGGAACCGCGCTACCGCGCCCTCGGCGGCGTCATCGAAGTAATCCGCCACCCCGGCAAACATCATCCCCACGGCCTTCAAGACCCCACCCCGATTATCAACTTCATCCTGAAGCACAAGCTCTCGTGATACGGGGATTTCGCTCCTATTGGAGCGACCAAGGCGCTTCGCCCTTGGAACCCGACCGGCAAGGTGCCGGTGCCGAATACTTCAGATCCGGGAAAGGGGAGCCCTGATGGAGACAGGCAGGGTTGTACAGGAGCGGCACACCGCTCCGGTCGGCGCAAAGCCCGCTTTTTTGCGGGCTTTAGGCACTCCCTGCGCCTGCTGCCGCCGGAGGTCACGCTCGGAACTTCCAGATACTGACCATCTGATGTGAAGTTACTCTCATGGAGGCTGAACTCTCCCCTGCCTTTTCATACAGGCAAGGTTCAGTAAGGCTCGTACTCAAAGATATGCTTACCTGTGATATGACAATTGCATTGTTGCCTGACCTCGCTTTGCGTATATCGGCAGATAAACTCTTATCAGCCTCCATCAGGGTATCTTTCTATTACCCAGTCAGCATCTGGCCGTTCCGCGCGTGACCTCCGGCGGCAGCAGGTGCAGGGAGTGCCTAAAGCCCGCAAAAAAGCGGGCTTTGTGCCGACCGGAGCGGTGTGCCGCTCCTGTACAACCCTGCCTGTCTCCAGCAGAGTCTCCCACCCGGAGGGAAAGGCGGAACGCCTTTCCCGGATCTGCAGTATTCGGCACCGGCACCTTGCCGGTCGGGTTCCAAGGGCGAAGCGCCTTGGTCGCTCCGGGAGGAGCGAAATCCCCTAGCTGTTCGGCTGCTGGCGGCGGCGATATTCGCCCGGCGGCATGCCGGAGGCGCGGCGGAACGCCCGGTAGAAGCTTTCCAGATTCTCGAAACCGCACTCCTCCGCGATCAGCTTGATATTGTCGTCGCTGCCGGCGAGACGGGTGCGGGCCAGACGCAGCCGGTAGTTCAGCAGATACTGGTGGGGGCTGCTTTTGAGATGCTTGGAAAAGAGTGCATACAAATACGGTTCGCTGACTCCGGCTTTCGCGGCCAGCTGCGCCACTGAAAAATCCAGCCGGGAGGCGTCCCGCAGCAATGCCAATGCCCTCGCCAGCGGCTTCGGAAGCCCGGCCTGCCGCGACTGTCGGTTGCCGATATAGGCTTCCCAGAACACCCGGCGGTGCAGATATTCGCACAGGAAATTCCGGTCGATCGTTTCATCGTGAAACAGCCGGAACGCATCCTCGACGAACCGGTCCAGCTCCGGTTCCGCCGACCAGAAGGAGACGCGCGGCACGGTCCGCCTTTTTTCCGGCACCCGGAAGCGGATCGAAATGCAGCGGTACGGGTCTTCCGGCGGCGTCCGGAATACGGTGTATTCGCCCTCGATATGCCAGAAAATCGTACCGCGCTCGTATTCGCGCACGCCCTCTTCCGATTCGAAGAACACCCGTCCGCCGGTGATGATTTCCAGCAGTTCCTGCCCCTCGTCGGTCATCACCGGCCGGATCTCCCGGCCCGGGGGGGCGAGGAAAATGCCGACGCCGACCAGCGCCGTCGGCCGATTGATTTCGGACATGGTCCCGCCTTCCGTTCAATTTCCGCAGCTTTTCCACAATATATAAAACCGGAAAGGGTTTTGCAATGGTTCCCGCCGGAAAAAACGGGAATTTTCCCAAAATTTCCCGATTCGCCGCTCCGAATGTTGAAAAAAGCGGAACTGAGGGTATATTTCGTATATTATCTTTATCCTTAACATGTACCAAACGGCGGACCGCCGGGAAAGATGAAAAATGGCGAATAAGAAAGTTGCCGCGCTTCTCTGCGAAAGCGAGGAAAATATCCATTATGTGTACTCCGACGCCCAACTGGCTCAGCTCGCCGGGCTGACCGACCTCAAGCCGGGCATTTTCAACCGGGCCGGACTGGCCGAAGCCGACCTCTCCGACGTGGAGGTGCTGTTCTCCACCTGGGGCATGCCCTGTCTCACCGATGAGGAACTCGCCCGGCTGCCGAAGCTCGAAGCCGTGTTCTACGCGGCGGGAGCCACCGACGGCTTCGCCCGTCCGCTGTTCGCGCACAATGTCAAGGTGCTCAGCGCCTGGCAGGCCAACGCGATTCCGGTCGCGGAGTTCTGCGTGGCCCAGATCATTCTCGCTCTCAAGGGATACTTCGCCAACACCCGCATGATCCACTCCCCCGCCGACTGGAGCCGCGAAAAGGCGTACGTCGGTCCCGGCCTGTACGGGGAAACCGTCGCGCTGATCGGCGCCGGAGCGATTTCGACCTGCGTGCAGGGGATGCTCAAGGCGTTCAATGTGAACGTGATCGTCGTCCCCTCCCGCCCTGAGCGGCGCACCGTTTCGCTGGAGGAGGTGTTCCAAAAGGCGTTTGTGGTCAGCAACCACCTGCCCAACCGCGACGACAATATCGGCGTGCTGAACGGCAAACTTTTCAGCTCGATGCGCCACGGCGCGGTCTTCATCAACACCGGGCGCGGCGCGCAGGTCAACGAAGCCGAACTCATCGAAGTGCTGGAAAAGCGTCCCGACCTGACCGCGCTGCTCGACGTCACCCACCCCGAACCGCCGGCGGAGGGTTCCAAGCTCTACACGCTGCCCAACGTGCAGCAGTCCAGCCATATCGCCGGTTCCGTCAATGACGAGGTCCATCGCATGGCCGACTACATGCTCGACGAGTTCCGCCGCTACATCGCGGGCGAGCCGCTCAAGTATCAGGTGGTCGAATCCATGTTGCTGACCAGCACGAAATAAGGGGAAACGCAACCAATCAGGGGAAGACTGAAATGAAGTATCATGGATTGTGCGCCGTTGCCGCCTCCGCGTTGTTTCTATCGGTTTCCGCCGCTGATTTCGGCTCGTTCCTGGAGAAGCGGGCCGGAATCTGGAGTTCGGGAGCCGCCGATCTTGTCCGGGATTACCCGGGGAAATTCCGCTGGCTCGACCAGAGCAAAAAACAGGCGCGCGCAATCCGCACGAAAACCGATCCCCTGACTTTATACGGCGATCCGCTTCAGGAAGTCATTGTCACGCTCGACGGCAAAAAGCAACTCGGTTCGGTGGTTCTGTCGATCTACAACCGGGGCGACGCCGGAGAATGGGACCGTGACCGGTTTGAAGAGAAACTCGACCTGGTCCGGGACAAACTGTCCGGCTTTGCCGGCGGCAAAAAACCGGAAAACCAGTCCGCCGCGCTCGGCAACGGCGCCAAACTCTTTGCGAACATCTGGCGGACGCCGGAGCTGGATCTGGTGCTGCGCTGGAGCAGTACCAACCGGAAAGAGCCGGAGTACATCACCCTCGAACTCCTCCCGCCCGGCGAAGCGCCCAAAAACCTCCGCGCCTCGCTGAAAAGCACCGCCGGCGCCGGCAACCTGTCGGAACAGGTCAAACAGGACGCCGCCGGTTCGCGCTATCTGGAGATTCCGATGGTTGACCAGGGCGGGAAAGGGTACTGCGTCGCGGCGACCGTCGAACGTATTCTGCGCTACTACGGTTCGGACATCGACCAGCACGTGATCGCCCAGCTCGCCGCCTCCGACGCGAATGCCGGAACCTCTTTCGAGGCAATGGTCGACGCGCTCGAAGCGGCGGACTCCCGCCTGGGCGTCCGGTTCAAGCGCCATTACGAGTACAAGTCGCTGCTCTCCTACCGGGGTGTCGAACGACTCTGCAAAGAGTACAACTCCGCCGCCCAGAAGCTCAAGAAGGAGAGGCTGAAATTCAACGATTTCGTGGTGACGCGGCGGAAAACCAAAACCTTCCAGCTCGGCCAATTCCTCAGCGCGCTCGATCCGGAGGTCTACTCCGCGGTCAGAATGCGCGACAAGAACAATTATGAGGAGTTCGTCAAGCTCGTCCGTGAAAGCATCGATGACGGCGTGCCGCTCTGCTGGGGCATTCTGGCCGTCGCAGGCCAGAAAGGCGGTTCCGACGCCAATTTCAGCGCCCACATGCGCATCATCAACGGCTACAATCCTCAGAGCGGCGATATCATCTACACCGACAGCTGGGGCTTCGGCCATGAAAAGAAGCAGATGACCGCCGAAGAAGCGTGGTCCATCACCAACACGCTCTGCAGCCTCGTTCCCCGCACCCGGCGCGCCCCGGGACGGTAACCGCGGAACAGTGAATATTGAACAATGGACCGGAGAATCACTTCTCCGGTCCATTATTTATGAATACAACGGCCCCCCCAGACGCCGGGGGCTTTCCCTCAGAACTTACCCCATAATAGAGAAACGGCATGACGCAACGCCGAAATGTCAGTCGCAAAACCTGATAAAATTGACGTGACCTCCGGTACCAGCGATTTCAGCGGACGAACAAACGGCATTTCGCCGCAAACCGAATATTCAGGCTTATTTCCGAAAAAAATCTTACTATTTGGAATAAAATATCCGAATCTGGCGATAAAAAGAGTTGCAAAATAAAAGAAAGAATAACATAATATAATATTAGGGATAATATTTCGTTACAGTCAACCGCTTTTGATCAATATACTCGAAATATCATGTTTTTTCAGACGCATCTGACCCGTTCGTCCTGGTATTTCCTGCAGACGGTTTCCGGTCTTCAGATTCACGTGACCGGCCAATGGGAACTCGACGGCAAACAACAGAGCGGACATGAGATGGCCGCCGCGTTCACCGCAACCCAAGAGGAATCCATTCACTCGTTCAAGCAAATCATCACACGGGCCAACGGAAACTTCGCGGTGGTCATTCTCAGCCGCAATCACGCTTTTCTCGCGACCGATCAGATCCGCTCTTATCCTTTGTTTTACCACCGGCACGGCAATACGGTCACCATCACCGACCGGGTCGGCGGCTGTCGGGAACAGGATCACGTCACTCTGGCGGAAAACAGTCTTCATGAATTTCTCTCTTCCGGCTTCGTCTACGAAGGCAAAACCATCTACCGGGAACTCACGGCACTTCAGGCGGGAGAATTCGTCCGTATCGACGGTATGGGCCGGATCTCTTCCCGCCGCTACCTCCGTTTTCTGCCGGATCTGTCACAGCACACAACCGTTCCGGATGAATTTCCGGACCAGGCCGACCATCTGCTGCTCGACGTTTTTCGCCGTCTTCTGGCGAGCTGCCCTCCGGCTGCCCGTCTGGTTCTTCCGCTCAGCGGCGGCTACGATTCGCGCCTGATCGCCAACTATCTTTACCGGCTCGGAGTCCGCGACGTCCTCTGTTTTTCCTATGGGACATCCGATGACACCACGGAGGTTCCAATCAGCCGTGAGGTTGCCCGCCGCCTGAATTACGAATGGCATTTTGTGGAATATACCCCCGAACTCTGGCATGAAGTCATCGCCTCCGAGGAAACGGAACAATACCTGCGTTTCGCCTGCAGCGGCGTCAGCCTTCCCCATTTACAAGATTATCCGGCCATACGGGAACTGAAGCGGCGCGGAGTACTCAAAGCCGGAGATATCATCATCCCCGGGCATACCGGCGATTTCCTTTTCGGGAACCATCTCCTTCCGGAACTGTTTCAAAAGAATTTCAATCCCCTCCATTTACTGGCGCGCCGGCACACCTTGTTCTGGTTGCCGGACTTTTCAAACCGCCGTTCCCTGCGGACCGTCCTGAAAAACAACCGGGAAATCCCTGCCGATGTCTTTTTCGAAACATTCAACTGGCAGGAACGGCAGGCCAAATTCATCGTCAACAGCATCCGGGTTTATGAATGGTTCGGCTTCGACTGGCGGCTTCCGCTCTGGGATAAAGAGCTGATGCTTGCCTGGGCCCGGGTTCCGGCGCCGCTGCGATATCGGCGCCGGCTCTTCAGACAACTGTGGAATGAAAAATTCGCCGTATCGCAACTGCGGGATTATCCCACCTCCCACGAACTGGAAGCAGATGTTCCGGAGCCTTTCCTGAAATTTACACTGATCAAATTTCTAATTGCTTTTCCACTGTTGAAAATTCCGATGAAGTATCTTTTTTCCGGCCGGTATTCGGTAGCTCCGCATCCGCTTCTGCTGCATGAATACTTTTCCGCGGCAACGGAACGGGTAGGCGATTACTTCACCGTCCCGGAAATGCCCGGCTCCATTCGAAGGCGTATCAGACGCGAGGCCAAGCGCCGGGTTCGAAGCGCTTACAGTAATGGCCTGCTCGCCGCCTATACGCTCAAAGTCATGTTATCGCCCACCGGGAAACCCGGCCGCTGATCCTCTCCGGAACGGATAGCGGCAATTCATAATTCCCGGAATATTCTCCTGATTTCACTATTCCTTTCCTGAATTTAACAACAAATCAATATTTTTTATCAAAATATTGCTTTTATGGTTTATTTTTATTTGTATTAATATAATCTTGTGCTATTTTAATATCAGAGGGGAAACCTAACCATAAGGAGAAAAAATTATGAAGAGTTCATCCTGCCTGATTACGAAGACTGAATACAACCGCGGCCTGGTCCGTGATATCGCTCTGCAGGACCCGCGCCTCCGCGAAGCTTTGGAAGAGCTGGGCATCGATACCTGCTGCGGCGGCGGCCGTAAAATCAAAAGCGCGTTGAAGGAGACCGGAATCACCCTCGAAGAGCTGGAGGCCCAGCTGGAAGCGGCCCTGAATTCCACCGATGCACCGCCGATGATCGATTGGAACAAGAAAACCGACCGTGAACTGATTGATTTCCTGGTCAATGTCCATCATGCGTCGCTGCACCGCCAGCTGCCGGAATTCGACCGCTGGTTCGTACGGGCGCTGAAGGTGCATGCGGATCATATCGGCGAGCTGCTGCCGGTCTACAAACTGTTCACCGCGCTGCGTACCGAGCTGGAACCGCACCTGCTCAAAGAGGAGATGATGGTGTTCCCGGCGATCCTGAACCGCCGTCCGCCGGAGGAGATGAAATCCGTGCTCAAGGAGCTGGAAGCCGAACATGCCGGCGCAGGCGACACGCTGCGCAAGCTCAATGCGCTGACCGACGGCTACAAGACCCCGGAATTCGCCTGCCCGACCGTGGAAATGCTGTACGACGGGCTGATGCGGCTGGAAAGCGCGCTGCACGATCACATCTATCTGGAAAACAACATCCTGTTTCCCCGGGCCGTGGCCAAGAAATAGATTTCCCCATCTCCCTGATCCCGGCAGCCGGTTCTCCCCCCAAAGGGCCGGTTGCCCGGCGGACGGTTCTCCCCCAAAGGACCGCCCGCCTTTTTTGTATCCTCTTCTCCCGGAATCCACGCACAAAAAATCCCGGCCGTTTTTACCCGGCCGGGATTTCGCGAAGCAGGAAAAACTTACTTCACGGCGTTCGCGGAAATCTGAACGTCGCGGAAGCCGAACCACCAGACGAACGTGTTGTGACGCGAAACCATGTTCAAAGTCTGGGTCGCACCCATCTCCTTGCTCTTGCGGGTCAGGAGGTTGGCGACATTTTCAACCCGGACGGTGTCCTTCAGGAATTCCATCTCGCCCGGCTTGTCGGTGGAACCGGTGATCAGCGGGAAAACGAAGAAATAGAGGCCCCAGTTCTCGGCATTGAGGTGGGCGACGGTATTGCCGGTAACGGCGATACCTTCACTGTTCAGATCTTTGGGAGTGGCCTCCTGAACGCTCGCGCAGCCGCAGAAGAAAGCAGTCACGGCACACGCCGCCGCCAAAAGCATCATTTTGTGCATGATTCTATCATCCTTATATTGGTTTGGTCGAATTCGATTACTTCACCGCGTTGCCCGACGCATAGGAGGTGCGCCAGTAGAAGATGAAGCCGCCGCTGGCGTTCTGGGTAGTCAGGTCGAGAACCTTGGAAGCCTGCATTTCCTTGCTCTTTTTGGTGACCATGCCTGCGAGAGACCTGGTGTTGACCATGTCCTGCAAAAAGGCGGGCGAACCGATGTTTTCGCTGGAACCGGTGATCAGCGGAATCCACAGCAGATACAGCCCGCAGTTCGTGGCGCTGACATGGCCGACCGAAGTTCCCACCGGAACGGTTTTCTGACCGTTGAAGTCGTTCGGAGTGGCCGTCTGCAACGAGGAGCAGCCGCTCATCGCCAGAACGGTGACCATCGCGGCGCCGAGCGCCATCATCTTTTTCATCATTTGGGTAACCCTTTCCGTTCGTTTTACGTTTTTTGATGAAATGAAAGGCATGGTACGACTTCAGATTCCGGTGCCTCTCCCTCCGGAACCTGAAAATATAGAAGTACTATAAACCAAAACCGGCAAAAAGCAAGAGTTCAGGTTAATTCCATAGAAAAATACTTGCAAATTTAATCAATAATGATTATTCTTAATAAAAAACATCCAGCATCGGAGTACAATTCCATGAAAATCCAGATTGTCCAGGACGACATCACCCGCCTCCGGGCCGACGCCATCGTCAATGCCGCCAACAGCTCTTTGCTCGGAGGCGGCGGAGTCGACGGCGCGATCCATCGCGCCGCCGGCCCCGAACTTCTCGAAGCCTGCCGCAAATTCAACGGCTGCCCGACCGGAGAGGCCCGCATCACGCCCGGCTTCCGCCTCGCGGCCCGGTTCGTGATCCATACGCCCGGCCCCGTGTGGCACGGCGGCACGCACGGCGAAGCGGAACTTCTCGAAGCCTGTTACCGCAACAGCCTCCGCCTCGCCGCGGCCAACGGCTGCCGGTCGATCGCTTTCCCGGCGATCTCCACCGGCGTCTACCGCTACCCCAAGGCCGAAGCCGCGCAGATCGCGCTGCGGACGGTGCGCCAATGGCGCGAACCACTGCCGGAGGAGGTGATTTTCTGCTGTTTCAGCGCCGCCGACCTCGACGTGTACCAAGAGCTGCTGAAATGATCCGCTGCCGGGAACCGCTCTACCGGCCTCCCGCCGAAGCCGGCAGCCTGATCTTGCAGGCGGCTTACGGCTGCGCGCACAACCGCTGCACGTTCTGCGGGATGTACAAAGGCGTCCGGTATCAGGTCCGCCCGGAAGCGGAGCTGTTCGGTGAGATTTCCGAAGCGGCCCGGCTGTACCCGGAAACCCGCCGCGTCTTTCTCGCGGACGGCAACGCGCTGGGACTGGGTTACGACCGGCTCCGGCCGCTGCTGGAACGGCTGGCGGAAGCGTTTCCCCGCCTCGCCCGGGTCAATCTGTATGCGAACTGCCGCTCCATCGCCGCGCTGACCGATGGCGAATTGACCGGACTGCGCCGTTTAAAACTCAACACGCTCTACACCGGGCTGGAGTCCGGCAGCCAGCGGGTGCTCGACCTCGTCCATAAGGGGGAGTCCGCCGCAGAGACCGTGCGGCAGGTCCGCCGCGCCGAAGCCGCCGGTTTCACCTGTTCGGTGATGGTGCTGGTCGGGCTTGGGGGGCAGAGTTATTCGGAGGAACACGCCGACGCCACCGCCGCCGCGCTGAACCTGATGCGGCCCACGCTGCTGTCGGCGCTGCGGGTGATTCCGCCGGGAGTGCTGTTCGACGGCTTCCGGGAACTTACCGAATACCAGGCGGTCGGCGAACTGCACCGCCTGATCGGGCTGCTGGAACTGGAGCGCACCGTATTCCGCGCCGACCACCCGTCCAATCCGGCGCCGCTGGCCGGACGTTTCCCGCAGGACAAGTACCGGCTGCTCGCCGAGCTGGAGGCCACCCGCCGCGGCGGCCTCCTCGACCGGGACGGCCCCGGAAGGCGCCCGTTCGCGTTATAGCGCCGGTTCCTTCCGCTCCAGCAGCCTGCCGAGGCTCATCATCGCCTTCGCCGAGGCGGTCGCGCAGTTGATCCAGCCCGGATCAAGCCCCCGCTCATTGCGCTCCCAGTAGGTCAGATAGCGCCCGGTTTCCGGGTCCTGCGCGCGGGTCATCGCGTTGGCCAACTCGCACGCCTTCGCCAGATCAAGAACGCTCCCGGTGCGTTCGTACATCGCCTGATAGAGCGAAATCAGCTTGGCGGCGCTGGCATCGATCGGCACGTAATAGGCGTACTGCTCCAGCACGCAGGGGGTGATCCACTGATCGGTCCGCGTGCTTTTGTCCGGCATCGGCTGTTCCCAGACCACGAACTGATCTTCGGCGAACCGCAGCAGCGTCCGCGCCTGTTCCACCGCTTCCGGCCGATCCGGGAAACGGTCCAGCAAATAGAGCGCGTAGTCGCACGCGTTGTGCTTGGTGTTGTTCACATAGGGGACGGAAGGCGCGATGTCCTCAAACTGCCCCTCCCAGTTGAACTCCTTCAATGTGGTGCCGGCCAGATAGCGCACCGCCCGCTCCGCCGTCTCACGGAACTCCGTTTCACCGTATTGCGCGCCGAGCCGCTCGAAAAGCCGGATCATCGGCACCGGCACACACTGGTTTGAAGCCACCGGCGTGCCGTCCTTCATATTGATCTTCAGATACCAGCTGCCGGAGGGGAGCTGGAGCTTCCGGTAGCTCCGGGCGATCCGCAGCGCGGCTTCCAGAAAGCGCCGTTCGCCGCAGGCGTCGTACAAATCCAGATAGGCCGACGCGGCATCCGCCGGATAGATCATCATCTGCTGCCCCGCGAACTCCTTCGCGGTCCGTTTGTCGCCCGCATAGGTCGGCGGCAGGAATTCCAGCGGCGCCCCCGCCGGTTCGCTGACCGAAATCAGGTAATCCGCCGCCTTACGTGCGATGCCGAGCGCCGTTTCGCGGTCGGCCGGAGCCAGCGCAGCGTAGATCACCATGCTCTCAACCACGCTTGCGATGATCTTCGTCGGGTAGCAGTAAAGTTCATAGCCCGGGTCGGGCTCGCCTTTCTCCAGCCAGTTCCGGTAGTGCGGCTGCCGGAACAGATACTGCAGCCCCATCCGGGCGCTGTCGAGATAGCCGCGCTCCGCATCGGAATAGTGCCCACGGAACACGGCGGCCCGGTAAAAACGGCGCTTCCCGGCCGTTCCGGTCACTTTCCCGGAAGCGTCCACGCCTTCCACGGCCAGTTCCACGAAGCCGACCGGCAGCCGGTCCCAGACCGGAGTCAGCGCAGCGGCCGGAGAAGCCGCTTCAAAACTGTGCCGCTCTCCCGCCGCGTCGGTCGCCGTGAAGCGATAGCGGACCGCCCCTTCAACCGGCTTGAAATCGAATGCGGGCGCATAGATGAACCGGCGGGCGTGGCCGTTCCAGAAGGGTGCGCCGTTCACGCCTCCCGGCGCTACCGGGTTCAATGAATCCCGCACCGCCAGTTCGCGCAGTTCCCGGTCCGGGGGAAGTTCCGCACCGCCGCAGACGGCGGTTCCACAGACCATCAGGCAGGCACCGAATTGTTTCAAACGACGGCTTTTTTCCGATTCCGACATGCTGAATCTCCTTATGTTGCGGTTTCAGTATCCGGTATTTATTATAGCGGAAACAAGTCCGGTTTGCATCCCCGGTTTCCGGTGTTATTTTATAGAAAAGAAGCCAAACTTATGGAATTGCGAGATTGAACACTCCCGACATCATCACGATAAACGTCTACCGCAGAGCGGAACGCTTCAGCCAGACCGTCCCCGCCAACTGGCTCGGCTTATATTACAGCGGCATCAAACGCATGCAGGTCTACCGGGCCGACGGCCGGATGCTCTGCGACGACGGGCCGGAGACGCCGCCTCATCTCTTCCTGCGGCTCCCCGGCATGCGGTGCCGGTTTGAATTCGGGCGGGACCGGGAAAACTTCGTGATCGCGTTCCGGCTGCCCGAACTGACCCGCACGCCTGACGGAAGCGGCGCGCAACTGGACGGCGTACCGATTCCCTTCCGTGTCGACCTCGCCCGCGCCGAAGCCGAAGCCATGCGCCGCCGTTTTCAGGAGCTGGTCGACAGCTTCCGCAGCCAGCTGCCGGAAGCCGTCCTCCGCGCGAAGCTCACCGCCGCCGGGCTTCTCGGCGCTTTCCTCACCGCTCCCCGCCCGACCGTCTCCACCCCGGCAGGGCGTCTCCGCGAGCTGATCGACCGGGATGTCCACTGGGAAAAAACGCTCACCGCACTGTCGAAAGAGGCCGGAGGAAGCCGGGACCACCTCCGGCGGCTTTTCCGGGAGACCTACCACATCGATCCCGGCGAATACCGCCGCCGCAGGCGCCTCGACCGCGTGATGGAGCTGATCCTCCAGAGCGACCTCACCCTCAAGGAGATCGCCGCCGAAGTGGGCATGGCGCACGTGACCCATCTTTACGCGCTGCTCGGCACCCGTTTCACCGAAACTCCGGCGGAACTGGTCCGGCATTACCGCGAAGCCCGGCAGAAATAATCCCGCGCCGGATTGCCTTTCGCCTTTTCCGGCACTATATTACGGAATGGACTGGAAAAAAATCAATCATATCGCCTTCGACGCCGACGATACGCTGTGGAGCCTCGAAGCGCAATTCTGGGAGATCGAGCGCCGCTTTCTGGCGCTGCTCGCCCCTTACGGCTCCGCCGATGCGCTGGCTGAAAAACTCGTGGCCGTCGAACGCGGCAACCATCCGGTCTACGGCTACGGGGTGAAGAGCTTCACTTTGTCGATGATCGAAACGGCGCTGGCGTGCTCCGGCGGCCGGATTCCGGCGGAGGATGTGGGGCGGATTCTCGACTTCGGCAAGACGCTGCTCAACGCCCCGGTAATCCCCTTCGCGGACGCCGAACCGCTGCTCGCCTTCCTCTGCCGCCGCTGCCGCCTGATCGTGGCGACCAAAGGCGACCTGCTCGATCAGGAGCGCAAACTGAAAAACTCCGGACTGCTCGGCTACTTCCACCACATCGAAATCATGAGCGAAAAGAAAACCGCCGACTACCGGAAACTCCTGAAGCATCTGGACGCTTCCGCGCAGGAGTTCCTGATGGTCGGCAACTCGATGAGTTCCGATATCCTGCCGGTGCTGGAGCTGGGAGGTTCGGCCATCCACATTCCCGCGCCGGTTCCCCTGCGCTATCCCGACGCCCCGGCAGACATCGTCAGCCCGCGGCTGCTCACGCTAGGCTCCCTCGCCGAACTTTTCCGGCTCGTCTCCCAAAAACTCTAACCCCTCTCCGCACCGCTCCGGGGATTTCGCCTTCGGCGACCAAGGCGCTTCGCCCTTGGAACCCGACCGGCAAGGTGCCGGCGCCGGGTACTTAGAGCCGGGAAAGGCGGAACGCCTTTCCCTCCGGGTGGGGGAGGCTCCGGTAGAGACAGGCAAGGTTGTACCTGAGCGGCACACCGCTCCGGTCGGCGCAAAGCCTGCTTTTTTGCAGGCTTTAGGCACTCCCTGCGCCTGCTGCCGCCGGAGGTCACGCGCGGAACGGCCAGATGCTGACCGGGTAATAGAAAGATACCCTGATGGAGGCTGATAAGAGCTAAACTCCCATATAGGCAAGGCGAGGTCAGGCAACAATACAATTGTCATATCACAGGCAAGCATATCTTTGAATACGAGCCTTACTGAATCTTGCCTGTATGAAAAGGTAGGGAGAGTTCAGCCTCCATCAGAGTAACTTCACATCAGATGGTCAGCATCTGGAGGTTCCGCGCGTGACCTCCGGCGGCAGCAGGCGCAGGGAGTGCCCGGCGTCGGCAAAAAAGCCGACGCGGTCGCCGACCGGAGCGGTGTGCCGCTCAGGTACTCGCCTACCTGTCCACAGTAGAGCCTCCCCCCATCCGGAGGGAAAGGCGTTCCGCCTTTCCCGGCTCTAAGTACCCGGCGCCGGCACCTTGCCGGTCGGGTTCCAAGGGCGAAGCGCCTTGGTCGCCGAAGGCGAAATCCCGGATGCGCCGGGCCGTCAGAAGTTGTGGCAGACCAGGCCGTCGCGGAGCTTCGGCTCGAACCAGGTCGATTTCGGCGGCATGATCGCGCCCGCGTCGGCGATGGCCATCAGCTGCTCGACCGTGGTCGGATACATGGAGAAGGCGATCGCGTATTTGCCCGAATTGACCAGCTTCTCCAGCTCCGCGGTGCCGCGGATGCCGCCGATGAAGTCGATATCCTTGCTGGTGCGGGGGTCTTCGATGCCGAGGATCGGGCCGAGGATATTGTCCTGAAGGATGCTGACATCGAGTTGCTCGATTACGCCGAGCTTGGCAATATCGAATTTCGGCCGGGCGACATACCACTCGTGCGCCATGTAGAATTTGAATTCGCCCGGCTTCGTGGTCACGCCGTCGGCGGCGGGGCAGACCTGGAAACGCTCGCTCAGGATGGTCAGCAGACCGGCGGGGCTGTTGTGGTTCAGCGACCGGACCACCCGGTTGTACGGCAGAATCGACAGCTGGCTGGCCGGAAACGCGACCGTCAGGAAGAAATTGTAATCCTCGGTGCCGTTGTGGTCCGGGTTCTTCGGCGCGCATTCGGCGGCGGTCCGGGCGGCAGCGGCGCTGCGGTGGTGGCCGTCGGCGATGTAGAAAACCGGAACTTCGGCGGCAAACACCTTCGACAGCTTTTCGCTGGCGGCTTCATCGATGCGCCACAGCGTATGACGGATGCCGTCCGGAGCGGTGAAGTTGAAGAGCGGAGCCTTTTTGAGCTCGGCCGCGACCAGTTCGTCGATGGTCTTGTTATCGCGGTAGGTGAAAAAGGCCGGGCCGGTGTGGCTGCGCAGCTCCATCACATGCCGGGTGCGGTCGTCCTCCTTGTCCTGCCGGGTCTTTTCATGCTTCTTGATGATCCCCTTGCGGTACTCTTCGGCGGAGGCAGCACCGAGGATGCCGGTCTGCACGTGATCGCCCATCTGGAGCTGGTAGAGGTACAGGTGTTTGCCGTTGTCCAGCGTCAGCGGAACCTCCTTGCAGAGCTTTTGGAACGCGGCGGCGGCCTGGGCGTAAATGCGCTCGTCATGCAGGTCGATGCCGTATTCGAGGTCGATTTCCGGGCGGGACACGTGCAGGAACGAATAGGGATTGCCCTTCGCCAGCTCTGCGGCTTCACGGGAACTGACCACATCATAGGGAACGGCGGCGACCTGTGCGGCGCGTTCGACGGAGGGCAGCAGCCCGTGGAAGGGAAGAAGTTGAGCCATGATGAATTCTCCTGTTATGGATCTTATTTGAAATGAAAGAAATAAGCGTTCAGAGGATGCGGCGGATACCCGGCGGCAGGATATGATCCTCCAGCTTGGGAAGCTCTCCCGCCCAATCCGCCAGGCGGACCACCTTGCAGTGGATGCACTCGGAATTGGTGATTTCGCAGTTGCCGTTCGGCTTTACGCCGCCGCAGGGACCGTTCGCGAGCCGCTTGGGACAGTTTTCGGTACACACGAACGAGGTGGCGGGCAGCCGGCACACATCGCACGAACGACACCCGGCGAACAGTTTCTTGAACAGCCGCTGGTGGTCCGCCTTCTGCCGGTCGGCGTGGACGAACAGGAATTTGCGCAGATTGTAACCGAGTTTTTCCGCCCCGGAAACCATCGGATCATCCAGCTCGTTGGCTATCGGCCGGTCATTTTCCGGGTAAGGACGGCGCAGCGTCCGGTCATACAGATAAAAGCTGCTGGAAAACGGCGCCATCTCCGTGCGCGCCAGATAGGAGTTGTACTCCTCAAGCCAGTGGTCGAAATCGGTGAATTCCCGGAGCGCGTTCACAATGCGCTCGGCGGCGATCTTCGCCTTGCCGGGCTGCTCCACCCCGGCCAGCTGGATACCGCTGAAACCGAGCAGCCGGCAACCGGCGGCCTGAAGCTCCAGCCTCCGGTACTGGGCGGCTTCGAACTGGGTGTTGGAGTAATGCAGTTCCTTCTCCAGAATCCGCTGGAAGTCGTGGGAGATGCTGATGCCGGGATATTCCCCGGCCAGAATCCGCTCCACCTTTTCCGGCGTCAGCAGGATCAGCCGCGCGATCATCGGGTAGAAAAGGCTGCGCCCGGTCAGGTACCAGCGCAGCGATTGCAGCTTCAGCATATCCCATCCGGCCTGCGTGACCAGAAAGGAAGCACCCGAATTGAGTTTCTTGACCAGCTTGAAATACTGCCCCATCAGCGACCAGCCGGTGTACTGGTAGGGATTCACGGTCGCGCCGGAGAAAAAACCGTAAGGATGGGAGGCAAGCTCCTGCAGGATTTCGATGCTCTCGGTGAAAGTGCGCTTGCGGCTTTCCCGGACGCTGTCCCCCGGAATCACGCTGCCGCTGGCCGGGACGATGTTGCAGTTCCCGGCATTGGCAGCGATATCGATCAGGTTGCGGGTCTCATTCAGCGTGGTGTCGCGGCCGGAGAGGTAGATCACATGCCGGTCGCGGTTTTCGGCGGAAAGTGCGCTGGCGTATTCGGCGGCGCGCCAGACGTCGACGGTGTGGCAGCGGTCGGTGATCGCAAGCGACGCATTGATCCCCTTGATGTCGAGGACCGCGTTTTCCAGCGCGGCCAGCCGGTCGGCGCTGGCCGCCGGATCGTTGTCGCGTCCCGGTGACGAGTTTTCGACCAGCAGCACGAATTCACCGGCGTTCAACGCATCGCGGAAGCGGTTCCGCCGTTCGGAAAAATTGATTTCAAGTTGCAGGTTGTCCATGGTTCGCTATCCTACGCTTCCAATTCCTCTTCCAGCAGTTGTTCCGTATTGCGGCGGCCCGGATCGAGGATGAAGAACAGCCCGCCGATCAGGTTGAAAAACAGCACGATCGCCGTGTACAGCAGCTGCCCGGTCTTCGCGTCTCCGACCGCGACCGAACCGGCGACCAGAATCGTGACGGTCGCCACGTCGCGCCCGCCGACTCCCGCCGGAAACAGCGGAATCAATCCGATGATGTTGCCGATGGTCACCGCGATCACCAGCGTCAGCAAATTCACATGCAATCCGAGCCCCGTCATCAGGAACGCGAAAGGGACCACCGTCATCAGGTGAACGAAAAAAATGCTGATCACCACGAGCTTGCACAGTTCCGGCCAGCACCCGAGATAGACATCGGTGGCCGAGGTCAGCCGGGTTACCATCCCGTGGGAGATCCGGTCGCCCCACTTCATCAGCGGTCCGAAAACCGGCAGTTTTTCGATGAAACGGTGGAAGAAGATCACCGAACTGGCCCCCAGCCCCGCGATGCAAAGCCCCGCCAGGCAGATGATGAAAAGGATCCGCATGCCGTCGTCGATCGCGATGTTGGGCACCTCGATTTTCATCAGCACCGGGACGGCCGGAACCAGCAGCAGCAGCGCCAGCGCGAACAGCGCGATCATCCCGACGATGCGGTCTATCAGGATGGTGAACGCCCCCTCCATCTTCGCGCCCGGCCTGGTCCGTTTGGAAAGCACTCCCATCTTGACCACGTCGCCGCCGATCGCTCCGCCGGGAATCACCAGCGAGAAGAAATACCCCTGCATGGTCAGCGACAGCGCCTCGAATCCGGAGAGCCGCACGCCGAGGATCCGGGTCAGCCGGTGCCAGCGCCACGCGCAGACCAGCATGTGCAACAGATAGAAAAGCAACGCGGGGACCAGCCAGATATAATTGAAACTGCGGAAACCGTCGATGATCTCGGTCGGATTCTTGAACGCAAGGTAAGCGACGATCCCGCCTGCGATGGCGAGTTTCACGAAGAACCAGAAAAACTTCTTCAGTTTTGCAAAATATGTCATTTGATCTTACCTTGATGGACAATTTTATAAAATAGCACGGCTTCCGGTATTCGGCAATAGCCGGAACCGGTTTTGTTTCGGGATTGTTTGGAGCGCTCCGCAGATACAGGCTGTTCACCTGCCAGGGGACTCTTCCCGGTTTGTATTTTATATTTCGCAATACATGCCGTGTGCAAGTTTCCTGAATGGGGATTTCGCTCCTTTTGGAGCGACCAAGGGCGAAGCGCCTTGGTCGCCAAAGGCGAAATCCCGGTGCAAGAAACTTGCAGACGGCGTCAATACTGTATTTCATACTGGAATATAAAACAGGAAATTGGAAAAATGATGTACGCCGAATATCAGGGCATCTTACAAACGATACGAAATAAAATACGCACCGGCCTTTGGCCCCCCCGGCTGAGCCGTGCCATTACGTTTCCCGGGTAAAAATTGCGTTCAAAAGTTGTTTGCCGCCACACCCGCACCCGTTTTTGCTGCAATACAAAACTGAATATAAAACTCACGTGCTATTTGAGAACAGCGATCACACGTCCAAGATGCCTTGCGTCACAGAAACAAGTATTTTTGCATATTATGCAATAATATTCCATTTCATGAATCAACATAACATCAACGGTAACAAAATCTTTCTGTAATCTAGAAATTAATTCAATATTCGCATAAAGTCATTCAATCAGAATATTTTTTTTGCATTTTATTCAAAACAGCCCTTGCTTTTTTCTTTCATCCGGTCCATAATATAGGGAAACAACTTACAGGAGAAAAGCACAAAATGGCGATCAGGCGCAACGGCAATGCGGTCAACATGACCGACGTGGCCCTCAAGGCAGGCGTGTCGCAATCCACCGTTTCCAGGGTGCTGAACAATCAGCCCGGCATCAGCCGCCACACCCGCACCACGGTATTGGAAACGCTCCGGCAACTCGGATACAAAACCAACTCCGGTCATGCGAAATCCGAAGCCGAAGAAACGGCTGCCGTCAGTCTGGTCATGTGTCCTTTGCCGGAGCAGAACGATCCGTTCGCACTCGAATACTTTGCCACGGTCGCCTCCGGCATTCGCGAAACACTGGAGAAAGTCGGAGCCCGGCTCCGGTTGCAAACGCTTCCGGCCGGGGCGGCCGAACTTCCCGGAGCGACGACGGCGGAAGGGGTGATCCTGCTCGGCTTTCCCTCGGAAGAACTGCGCGCCGCCCTGCGGAAACAACATATTGTGTACATCATCGCCTCCGGGGACATTTACAGCAGCACCGAGGATATGGTCACGGTCAACAACTTCGAGGCGAGCGTGGAGGCCTGTCGTTACCTGCTCCGGCGGGGCATCCGGCGCATCGGTTTTCTGATGGCTCCGTTCGGGCTGGAACGGTATGCCGGTTTCCAGATGGAATTGCTGCGCAACTCACTCAATGTCAGGCCGGAAGACTTCCGCCTTCAACCGAATACGCAACTGCCGACTTTCATCGAAGCGATCCATCACTGGATCGCGGAAAAAGACCTGCCGGAAGCGCTGGTCGTCAGCCATATCGATGCGGCCCGGGCAATCAAGACCATGCTTCTGTTGAATGGGTTTCGGATACCGGAAGATATTCAACTGGTCGCTTTCGACCATCATCCCGGAACGTGTTCGGAAATCATCAGCCTGCATACCGATCCCTACCAGCTCGGCCGGCATGCCGCTTTGCGCATCCAGCACAAACTGCGGCATCCGAACGAAGCCCCGGTCCACACGGTCGTGCCAATGGTCCTGACCACTCCACCTGAAAGCAATTCACATGTTTCCTGATTCTTTACCCGACCAAACAGAAAGGACAATTACCATGAAAACGCACCTCCATTTATTCACACTTATTGAGCTGCTCGTGGTGATAGCGATCATCGCGATTCTGGCGAGCATGCTGCTGCCGGCCCTGAACAGGGCGCGCGCCAAATCGCAATTGTCCACCTGCCTCGGCAATATGAAAAACCTCGCGGCGGGGTTGCAGATTTACGCGAGTGACAACAAGGATCAGCTTCCCACTCACAAAGGGCGTCCCAGCAATGGAACCGGCAGCTCAGACAAGGGGGTGGATTACAATTCGTCCTACTGGATGTGGTATCAATACCTGAACTACGGGTATGGGCGGAAAACCTTTATCTGTCCCGGCAATACCCGCCGGACCGATATGGAATCAAAACCGCTCGATAAATATGTACCCGGACTCGGCGATGTCGGCACCTGGTATCAGATCAACAACGGCCGCGGAAACTACTCCATGAACTCCCGGCTGATCCGGTATTCCGGAAAAATGAACGGCAAGGTCACCCGCTGCAATATTCCGACCCGCAGCGTGATGGTATTGGAATACGACGTCCCGACTTTCACCGACAATTACCAGACTTACAATGCCAGAACCCAGAGCCGCTTCACCAATTCGCCGAACACCCTCCGCGACCACCAGAACTCCGGGTCGAATTTCGCGGCGCTGGACGGCCATGCGGAAAATTTGAAATTCGGCGTCAATCCCCGCGAACTGACGCTTATCGAACACTCCAGCGTTTACCAGAAAGGTTCCGCCACCGACGGAAACTTCTGGTATCCGACCAGATAACCATTATTGTTCCGCAACACACGAAAGAGACAGACATGATCAGACAGACCCTCGGCGCATTCGCGCTGGCGGGCGGCCTGCTGTGCGCCGCCGCCGATATCGAAATCAGACAGCCCGGTTATATTTTTCAGGTCGACAACGGGCAGGCCGTCATCCGCGACGCCGCCGGAAACCGCCTGCTGCAGCTCGGCGACCTGCGCATCGGCTGGGGAGCGCCGCAATCCGGCGTCGGCGTTTCCGCTGAAAGAATCGGCAACGACCGGGTAAAGATCAGCTATGAGACGAAAAACGATCCGACCGGCAAGGTGAGTTTCGGCGCGGTCTATACCGTGAAACCGGAGCGCATCGACGCCGAATACACCTTGACCGCCCCCAAAGGGATCAATGTCGGGGGCACCCAGCTCACTGTGCGGCCGTTGGATGCGACCAGAAAGGGCAAGGAGCTGTACAAATCCGGGCTTTGGACCGAACACGCCGGAGGCGGCGTTCCGTTTGAAGTCCGCGACGGTTATTTCCGCCCCTTCAACGGAAAAGCCTCCACCCTCTGGATGCTGGTCACCGGCAACCACTCCTGGAACGACCACCACACCCAACACCTGAATTTCAAGAAACGCGACAAAGACTCCGACACCTATGTTGCGGACGCCTCATTTTTCGTAACTCCTCCCGACACTTCGGGAGCAGCCGCGGCAGCCCGCTTCCACGGCCGCCCGGTCGCCCTCACCCTCTCGACCGGCCGGGATTTCAACCTCTTTGAAACCGGGAATATCCCGGCGGAATTGAAACTCGCGCTGGCCAATACCTCCGGCCGCGAGCTGCGGAATATTGCCCTGACCGTGAGCGCCCGCGACTATGACGGGAATCTCCCCCTCGACCGCCGGGAAACGGTAACCCTGGCTCCCGGCGAAGAAAAGGAGTACATCTTCCCCTTGCCCGCCGGGAAACGCGAACTCTACTTTGCCGAAGCCGCCGCAACCGTGGACGGCAGGCGCTATTTCACCCGCACCAATGTCGCGGTGCTGCCGCCGCACCGTTTCGAACATAAGGATCGGAGCATTTTCGGCATCGCGGCCTTTTTTCCAACTCCCAGCCGCGAAGCGGCGCTGGCGCTGCTGAACCGCCTCGGCGTCCGCCACCTCCGCCATGACGACAACCGCAAACTGCCGCCGGAATACGGGATGATCGCCTTCGCCCACGGCAACGTCAAACGCACTCAGTGGCCCGATCCGGAACAGCGCAGACGCGAGCTGGACAAGCTGCTCGCCGGATTCGACGCCGCCGGTAATCCGATCTATGAATTCGGGAACGAGTGGAATATGTCGACCAAGGGCAAGAGTACCGGAGATGCCAAAAAGCGTGAAGCCGCCCAATGCTACGCCGACTGGTACAAAACCATCGATCAGGTCCGCAAGGAGAATGGCCGCAAAGTGAAAATCTACAGCCTCGGCCTCGCCGGGCAGGATACCGGTTTCCTGAAGCTGCTCAAGGAGTTCGGGGCCTACGACCTGCTCGACGGCATCGCGTTCCATCCGGGGCGCGGCAACCAGACGCCGGACAATCCCCGCCGCGACTGGAACTACATCGGCACCATCCGCGCTTACAGGAAACTTGTAAAAGAACTCGGCGACAAGCCGTTGATCATCACCGAAGCCTACGCCGCCACCCATCCCAACGACTGGTGGAAGGATTCCTACCGCCAGAGCGGCGACAACATCCTGCTGACGCTGGCGCTCGCGCTGGCCGAAGGAATGGAGTCGGTTCAGGTCTACCAGCTCAACGATTCGACCTGGCATGATATCGGCGGAGTCAATCCCAAAGACGTGGAATATCACTACGGCATGCTGATGCGCGACCTGTCGCTGAAACCTGCCGCAATGGCTTACGCCGCCACCGCCGAGGAGCTGGACGGTGCGAAATTCCTCAAGTATCTGGAATTCAAGGCCAGAGGCGACGAGGAGGTCAAGGGGATGCTTTTCGATACGCCGCGCGGTGATCTGGCGATTCTGTACGACCGCATCGACGGGTATTTCCAGAGCCGGAACACGCCGGACTTCAAGCACGCCGAACCGTGGGTCAAGGCGTGGCCGACCGAACGGAACCACGTATTCAAGGCCGCCGGCGGCGAAGTCACCGTGATCGATTCGATCGGCCGCGCCCGGAAAATTCCGGCGGCTGACGGCAAGGTCACGCTGAAACTCTCCGGCTCCCCGGTGATGGTTTATGGACTTGACCTGCGCTGAAAATTCCCCGGAAAGGAGACGATTCATGAGATTGAAACAGACCGCTTTGCTGCTCGGACTTGGCATCGCATTCGGCGCGGGAAGCGCCGAACCGCTGTTCCGGGACGTGGACACCACCAGGCCGGAAGCGCGGATTCCCGCAGTGGCTTTCCCGTCGACCTATTCGACGGAGCTGAACGACAAACTGGAGCAGAGCAGGAACTTTTTCCCGCTCGGCATCCTCGGCGACGACTTTTTCCGGGTTGTGCCGCAAATCGGCATGAACTTCACCGAACTCCAGCACGCCTGTTATGAATTTTATCAGGGCAAACCGTGCTCCGCCGACTGGGGAAAGGGGCGCAACGGCCTGTTCTTCTTCAACGTCTGGGCCGCGCACTCGCTCAGCGGCAGCCACCCGAAAAAATACGGCCCGATCCGCCACTCCCAGGCCGACGACGGCACCTATCACAAAAGGACCGCGATCAATTTGTTCGATCCGCGCACCCGGCAGTACGTGCTCGACTGCGCGGAGAATACCGCCCGGCACTTCAGCGGCAAGTTCCCCAATATCTTCATGTGGGGCATCGACAACGAACTCGAACCGCCGCTGGACTACTCCCCGGAGGCCCGCACCGCTTTCGTGAAATACCTGAAAAAAGCCTATAAAAACGACCTCGCCGTGCTGAACAAAGCATGGAATGCCAATTACACCGATTTCAACCAGGCGCAGCCCCCCGCCATCGCTGAGCTGCAACGGAATCCCGGCGGCTGGCTGGACTGGCGCGACTTTCAGGAGGAGGCGTTCGCCGATTACCTCGCCGACTATTTCGCCGCGATCCGCAGGGGCGATCCCCGGAAACGCCCGGTGATCTCCAAATCCACCCAGTGCTCGCTGGAAATGCCCCACCCGATGCGCAACCGCATGGTCAACCATGAACGCCTCGCCGCGCTCGGCCGCACCTATGGCCAGGGATGGTACGGCATTGACCAGTACGGCCACGGCGACCGCAACGCCTACGAAATCAACTACTTCTTCAACGCGCTGCGTCCGGTCGATCCCGCCGATCACGGTGTGCGCGGCGTGTTCTCCGCCGAAAGCAACAACCATGCCGGTCCCGGCTGGCAGTTCGCCCAGACCTACTGGCGGCTGCTCGGCAACGGCCTGCGCGGCATCAACTTCTTCGTGATCGGCAACTTCGGGGGTGAACGGGACTACGCGACCTTCAGCCTGACCCATCCGGACGGCACCCGGCGCGACCGTTTCTTCTACCTCCCGCGCTTCACGGCGGCGATCCACCGCCGGGAAACCTTCTGGAGCCGTGCTTTCCCGGCGGAAAATATCCCCCGCATCGCGCTTCTGGTGCCGCAGCGCGATACGGCGCTGGCCGCCGACACCGGCCGCAGCTGGTGGGATTATTCGATCAACGACCGACTCAGCGTCTATTCGCATTTGCGCGGACTCGGCTATTGGGTCGAAACGATCCCCTACGGCAAGCTGGCACCGGAATTCCTGAACCGCTTCGACGCGCTCTTCCTGATCAATGCCGAACACCTCAAGGCGAGTGAAGCGGAGAACATCGCCGGATTCGTCAAAAACGGCGGCGTGCTGTTCACCGATATGCGTTCCGGCAGCTTCGACGAACACCATATCCCCTCCGACCGGCTCGAACCGGTCCTCGGCGTTCGATACCAAGGAGTGTACACCGGCATTGAAGTATCGCCGGATGACCTCTGGTACAACACGCCCCACGGCAACCTCGTGCGCGCCGACGGCAAGATTCTGGTCGGCCTGACCACCGCCCGGCTGGTCAACCGGGAGGATGCGGTCCGCAACTTCAAGGCCGGCTGGATCACGGAGAACCGCTACGGCAAAGGCAGAGCCTACTATTACAATACCCGGCTCGGCGCACTGCGCCCGGAAAGCGCAGGAAACGAGGTCGTCCGGGAATGGTTCGGCGAACAGCTCGCCCGCGCCGGGCTGAAACCGGCCAGCCGTCACAGCGCCGCCTGCAACGGCGAACTGCGGGTCGAACTGCCTCAAGTCGATCCCGACGGCAACGCCGCGCTGATCGTCTCCGGCTCCACCTACCGGAGCATCCCGGCGGGCGAACTGACGGTGACACTGCCCGCCGGCCTGAAATTCGCCCATGCGTTCTACGGTCCGGCCGAAACCGCCGGGCTCCGCAAGATCGACTTCCGGCGCGACGGCGCTGAAACGATTTTCCGGCTGCCCGAAATCAAAAGCACGGGCATCCTCTATCTTTTCGCCGGGGGAGCGCCGCTGCCGGGCATGGAACTTTCCGGCGCTTCCGGCGCCAATGCCGAAGACCCGCATACACCCGAATTGATTCCCGGCGAATCATTGAAAGCGACCGTCCAGCTTGCGGCGCCCGCCGATTTCGCCGGCGGCAAGCTCACGCTGCAAGCCTATCCGGGCTGGAAAATCGAACCGGCCTCCATTGAAATCCCGGCGCTGAAAGGCGGCGCAATCACCGCTTATACATTCACCGTCGCCACGCCCGCCGACAGCCGCTTTTTCCGCTTCGACCGTCCCTACCCGGTGGTTGCCGCGCTGACCGGCGGCGACGGCAAACGCCTGGCGACGGTCAACGCTGTCCATACGCTGAGGCTCGACCGCACCAGACATCTCTGGCTGCTCACCGACAATCCTTACCGGACTGAAAAAGAGTATCCCGAATTTGCGATCCGCACCGGAGCGACCTACACCTATCCGGCGGGAGCCGAAGTTCAGGACGACCTTGAGAAATCCACCGTCACCGAATTCAAAGGCAAGCTCACCCGGCCGGGAAACGTGCGCTTTTTCGAACGGGAAGCCGCCCCCTGCTTCGATCTCGGCAAAGAGTACATTGTCAAACGTCTCCGGCTCCGCCACGGCCGCAATCCCCGTCCGGACTCCTGGGAACTTCAGGCCGGCACTGACGGCGCGACATTCCGCACCATCGCCTCCGGCAAGCCGGAATGGACCGGCGACCGCTGGGCTGAAATCGACCTTGTCCCCGTCAAAGCCCGTTTTATCCGGATTGTCCTCCGTTATCCCGACGGCAAAGGCGGATACCTCGACGAGATCGAACTTTACGGAAGCGAGCCACCTATACGCAAATAAATCTTCTCCGCCAGCGGACCGGAAATGATCCCGGCGTCACCAGCTTTCGGCGTGAATGCGTTCGGCGACCGAAAGTTCGGTCTGCCGGATGATCTTCGCATCCGGCGCAGCGTAGCCGACCGCGAGATAGCAGGGCATCCGGTAGCCCTCCGGCGCGTGAACGCATTGCAGCACGTAGGACTCCTCGTCCCGGATCGGAATCCGCAGCGAACACGCCAGATGTTCGGCGGTCGCCGCCAGCAGGATGTTCTGGATCAGGCACCAGACCGACGCGAAGGAGTTCAGCGAACTGATGTCGCGCGGCGTCATCAGGTCGGCTCCGGCGCGGAACAGCGGCAGCACCAGGCACCGGCTTTGCGAAAGCATTTTCACCTGCTTGGGAAGCGCGTCGTAATACATCGATTTCTGACATTCCGTGGCAGTGTTCCAGTGATTGATGATATCCGTCTGCACCTCCGCGCCGCCGGCGACATGCCGCAGGATTTCGGCGATGCGCTCCGGCCGGCGCAGAACCACGAAATGCCAGTCCCGGGCATGGTCGTGCGACGGAGCTTTCAAACCGGCCTCCAGAATGCGGTTCAGGATTTCATCGGGAACCCGTTTTTCGGTAAAGTCCCGGACGGTGCGGCGTTTTTCTACAGCTTCATAAAACTCCATGACGATGCTCCTTTCCAACCAACACTATTCTTATATCACATATTACGATATATAAAATTACTATATAGAAATAGTTTTATCAAGCCGTTCACGGATTTTTTTCCGGAAATTATGAGTTTACGCCGTGCTGCAACGGGAGCCTCAGAACAGCAGTTTGCCGGTGGAGTCGGTGCCGAAGTCGATGTGTTCAAGGTCGCCGGGAGCGTTGCCGCCATCCATTTGATACGGAGTGCGCATTCCGACATGCCCGTCGGTATAGAGAATGTTCAGCTTGCGGCCGTGAATGATGCGGTTAACCTTGATATGGCGTGCGCCGCCGCTGTGCAGGTCGCCGCTTCTGAATGTATTCATGATCGTGATGTTCAGGCGGTGGCGGCCTTCGTCCATCGTGTAGATCAGTTTGGACGGTTCCCGGATCCGCGAGAGTCTGGCGCCGCTTTCACCTCGATAGTTGCAGATCGCGCCGTTGACTTTGAAGCTGCACCGCTCATCCGGGTTGGCCGGGTCGGGCGTATAGACCGCCTCCTCGTCATCCCACGCCCCCGGACACACGAAGACTTTGGCCGGAACGTAGCGGTTCAACGCCGCAAGCTGGTTGGTCTGGTTGTTGTAGTTTTCGGTCAGCCACTTCTGATTCGGCTCCATCCGGCCGCGCGGAAAGTATTCGTGGAAATCACCCACATAGAACATCGCCGCCTGCCCCATCTGGCGCTGGTTGCTGCGGCAGCCGGACTCCTGCGCTTTGGAGCGGGCCTTGTTGAGCGCGGGCAGCAGCATCGAGGCGAGAATTGCGATGATTGCTATCACAATGAGCAGCTCAATGAGGGTAAACGGCCTTAAACGGCGGGATGCGGGGGGCGTATCCGCCGTCCCCTCCTTCTCTCTTTCGCGCAGAGCGGCAGCAGGAGAATTGGAAGAGGCGCAGGCCATATCGATGAAAATCTGTTTCATGGTTCGGTTCTCCTTTCCATTCAGCGGTTCAGTTGTTTCCAGACCGGTTCGAGGTTGAAAATACGCTCCTCGCGGGCGGCGGTGTCGATCGCTACCGCCGCGACCGCGCTGTCCAGCCCCTCGTTGCCGCTGCATGCGGGCGGGGTGCCGTGAAGCATCGTATCGCGAAGCCCGGCCATGATTTCAGGATCGCCGCCGCCATGGCCGTCGCAGCCGGAAGGCCGGTAGGTATGGGAGGCCTCCTCGTCGATCCGCTTCCAGGTGATCGTGCCGCCGTAGAGTTCGACGATCAGCGTTCCCTCGGTGCCGGAGAAGTATATCCGCCGCTCCGGAATCGCGTTGGAGAGCGTCGCCTGAAAGGTCGCCCGGACCCCGTTCCGGTATTGCAGGATCGCCACCTGGTTGTCGATGATGTCCTTGTCGCTGGTGAAGGGCGACGGCGTCGCGTGCGGATCGCCGCCCCACGGCGAGTCGAAAGGCGAACAGCCCTCCGGCCCCCAGCCTTTGAACTTCGTGTTGAAACATTCGTTTTCCGGCGTGAAGAAATCCAGCCCGGCGAACGACGCCGCCCGGACCGGAAGCGAGCCGGTGAACCAGTTCAGCAGATCAAGGTCATGACAGCATTTCTCGAGAATGTGCGATCCGGAGAGCTCCCGGCGCCGCCGCCAGTTGCGCATGATGTACGCGCCATGCTCCGGACGGATATTCTCATTGGCGTCGATGCTGAGAATCCGGCCGATGGTTCCGGCGTCGAGCAGCGCCTTGACCTTGCGGTAGATCGGCGAATAACGCAGCACGAAACCGGTCGCGAAGTGGCGGCCGCTCCGGCGGTGGGCCTCGAAAATCCGCACACAGTCGCCGATGGAGGTGGCGAGCGGCTTCTCGGTGAACACGTGCTTGCCCGCCTCGAAGGAGGCGACGATCTGTTCGGCGTGAAAGCAATTCGGCGAAAAAACCATCGCCCACTCCACCCCGGGCACGGCGAGCGCCTCCTGACAGCTGCCGCAGATGCGCGCTTCGGGAAATCCCAGCTCCCTGCGGCGGGTTTCGGCGACGGCGCGGTCGGGATCGTACAGCGCGGCCAGTTCGATCCGGGCGCTCCCGGCGAACAGGAAGCGGGTGATCATGCTGCGCCCGCCCGCGGCGAGCAGGGCGACTCCGATTCTGGACTCATTCATGGTTGCGTTTTTCCTTGTAACAGATTGTGTGCTGTGGTTCGGGTGACACGGGCGGCTCCGGTTTCCCCGGCGTCCCGGGGAAGCCGGACCAGCTCCCAGTAAACGGTGTTTTCGACGGCCTCGCCGGGTTTCAGGTGGCGGAGGCCGCCGCAGAATTCAAGCTCCGCGTAACGCGGACCGGTGAAGAGCAGCTGCGAACCGCCCTCCGGGTAACAGGCTCCCGGCGCGTGGCGCGACGCCTGCACCAGCAATAGTTCTCCGAAACGGGCGGCGAGCCATTCGCCGTTGCCGGTCAGCTTGGTCGTGGTGCCGCGCGGCGCACGGTAGACCAGCTGTTCCGGCAAAACGGTGATTCCGCCCTGCTCGTCGGAGCTGATCCGGTATGGAACCCGCGCCGGAGCCGTCGCGAAAAAGTAATACTCCGCCGGAGGAATCTGCGTGACCGGCCAGAGCTGTACCGGAAACGGAGTCGGTTCGACCTGTTCCAGCCGGTTCGTCACGGCCAGCCGCGGCCGGCCCGGGACGAGTTCGATGCGACGAAGCGCCCGACAGCCCAGCGACTCCGAAACCCGGCTGCGGATGGTCAGCGCCAGCGGCGCACGCTCCACAAGTACCCAGCCGCCGCCGTCGATCTGCGGGTCGGGGATATTGACGCGGCGAATGCTGCGCCAGTAGTTGTACAGCTCCGGCCACAGCCGGTCGCCGCCATAGTTCACCCATCGGCCGGAGCCGCGCTGTTCGCGCACCTCCGCCCCGGTATTCAGCCACAGCAGGTTGCCGCCGCCGCTCGGCGCGAAATCGACGATCCGCCCGGCTGCCGGAGAGACGCCGACCCGGATATGGCCGTTGTCGAGCGTCACCGCATCCGGAAACGCGACGGTTCCGGCGGCCGCCGCCAGCGCGGCGAAGCAGAACGTGGACAGCAGCCGTTTCATCGGACGATCTCCAGCGCGGAACCGGTTTTGCCGGGGGCGGTCCGCCACACCTCCAGCCCGCAGGGCGGCACGGCAAGCGCGGCGGGAAGCGGCGCGTTGTCCACCGGCGAGCGCAGCTCCGGCCCCGTGGCGCGCAGCCGCAGAGCGACCGGCTGCGGCGTCGGATTCACCAGATAGTACCAGTCGCTTCCCTCGGCTTCGGCGCGGCGGAGGATCGCGCCGCCGTACTCCGCCACGTCGGTGAAGCGGACGCGGGGCAGTGTGCGGTAACGGCGGGTCCAGTCGGCGGCTTCCGGTTCCTGCCCATGCAGTCCGAGGGTGAAACCGCCGATATTCAGCTCCTGCGCGTCAAAAAGCGCGAGGCACATCGCATAGTAGCCGTTGAAATACATCCTATGCGGAACCGGCTGGGTGCAGCGCCCCGGAGCTTCGCGCGTCCACGGCGGCGGCAGCCGCAGCTTCGGCGTTTCGGCGCGGCCCAATACGCCGTGGGATTCAAAGTACTGCTGGTGGATGGTCGTGGAAATGCGGCGGTCCAGGAAAGGGCGCTGGAATTCCGGCGACGGTTCGACCCGGTGATGCACCACCTCGCCGTTCTGCGGATACTTCTCCTGCTGGCGGGCATCGGTCTGGTTGACCATGCGGTCGAGCCGGATCGCGGGATGTTTTTCCAGCCGGTCGAGGTCCAGCCCCTGTTCGAGCAGCTTCGCGGCGGTGTCGACGCCGGGACGGTCCGGGAGCGGATAGAGGATCATCAGCCGCAGTTCCGCGTCGGCTTTCGCGGCGCGCAGCCGGTCGGCGACGGCTTCATAGAAAGAGCTGATCCGGTCGCAGCGCCAACGCAGGAAGGCGGCGCGCCGGGCAGGCTCCTGCAGAATCCATCGCGAACGCTCCCCGAAACGGCTCCGGTCGCCCGGCCTGCCCGGCAACGCTTCGCCCCGGAACTTCGCAAATTCGTTCATCGTCCAGTCGTCGTAGCTGACATAGAGGTCCAGCCCGAGCTGCATCGGCACACCGCACCACAGCGCGAAACCGATCCCCCGGTACGCGGGCTGGTCCGCGCACATCGCATTGACTTCCTCGACCAGCCGGAGCACCGCCTGTTGCACCTCGGGGCGCAGCGCGTTCAGATGAGGCGGTTTCTGCCAGTCGGTCGAGGTCAGCACCCTGCCGTCGCGTGTGACGGTGTTCAGCAGCGGCTTGCCCGCGGCCACCTCATCCGGCGAACCGATCAGCGGCGCGAGCGACGGCAGCTTCCACATATTGAAGGTGGGCAGGAAGCCGACGCCCCGCTCGGAACAGCGTTTCGCGACCAGCCGCGGATACTCCGGCGGCAAAAAGCGCATCCCGTTCGGCCAGCAGCCCGGCTCCGCCTTGCTGTCGTACAGCGGGCCGTTGTACCAGACGACCGGAAACACCAGCATCGTCTGCCCGGTCATCGCAAAATAGTCCATCGCATCGGAAAAGGCGCGGTCGAAGCCGGCATAGTCCTGCCCCGCCCAGTCGAAACACTGGGTGATCACCGGGTCCTCCCAGTAGAGGCCGCTGTCGCGGTGCAGCTTCGCCCCGGCGACGGCGGCGGGCAACGCCGGGCCGAGCCGGGTTCCCTCCGGAGCCTCCTCGACCTTCAGCGAACAGACCGCCGCCGGCTGGCCGGGCGCGTAGGATTCGACGATCAGCGCGAGCTGGTCATCCGGGGCGATGAACCGGTATTCCCGGGTGACCGCTCCGCCGGAAACCGGGTATTCGCCGCCGGTCAGGATGCCGGAGCCGAGCACCTGCTGTTCCGTGCCGTACACTCCGGCGGGATGCCAATCAGGGACGCTGTGCGAAAACATGATTTCCCGCTTGCGGTCGTCCGGAAAAGTCGCAGTCACGCGCACCCACCGCCGCCTGCCGGAGAGCTTCACGGTATAGGCGAAGCGGTCGTGCGGCTTCTCTCCGGCCTCCCGGTAGGCGAGTTTGCCGTTGCGGACCGCCTTCGCGCCGCCGACCTGCGCGGCGGGGACTTCGGCAAAGCAGTCGATGTCGCGCACCAGCCGCCATGCCGGAGCGTTGCGGACCGGTTCGGGCTGCGGAGGCGGCAGGTAAAAGGGGAGCCGTTCACTGCGGCGGGTACGGTTCTCAATTCCTTCCCGCCACGAGAGTTCCAGCGCCGCGTCACCGTCGCCGGAGGCGCTTCCCGCGCCGGGCAGCATAACCGGGCCGCTTTCGCCGGGAGCCAGCCGGAGCGGAACGGAGCCGGTGCGGCCCGAAACCGGGAACCGCCACTCCACAACCATATCCGCCGGGGCGCTCCCCCGGTTGGTGAAACGCAGCGTCACCGGCTCCTCCGGCGAAGCCAGCACGGTGTGGCCCGGAGACGCGACCGCGAGCTGCGGCATCCGGACCGCTTCATGGCGGCGGCGGATGGCGGCGGCGTCCAGCACCTCGTCGTAAATGCGCACCGAATCGATCAGGGCGTTGCCGCGATTGAAGCCGTTGTTCGCAAGGTTGCGCCCCGCGCCGATCACCAGCCCGCGGCGCGGCGACGGAGTCCACGGCGTCACGCTTTTACGGGTCAACAGCCTGCCGTTCACATAGAGTTCGACCATGCCGGAGCGGTCATAGGTGGCGGCCAGATGGGTCCAGAGACCGGGCCGCCACGCACTGCCCGCCGGGAGCCGTTCCGCAATCAGGCGCGGGCCGGGGTCGACGTCGAAACGCGGCCTTCCCTCCCAGAACCAGAGCCGGGGCATCCCTTCGGGCCCCCACTCGTCCGCGTCGCCGGTGAAGAAGTAAAAACCGTTGCCGGTGCCGGATTCCAGCGGAGCGACCCATGCTTCGACGGTGCCGCGCTCCGCCGGGACCACGCCGCCCGGATAGACCAGTAATCCCCGGTCGCACTGCAAAGCGCCGCCGTGCAGACCGGCTTCCGGCCGGATGTTCAGATTCCCGGCGGTCAGCGGGGCAAGCTCCCTGCCGTCGGCACCGACGGCGACCGGCCGGTCCGTCACCCGGAAGTCAAAGACCACGGCGGCGGGGGCGGCGGCGGTGAACAACAACAGCAAGGCTAAGATCGGATGATTTCGGTTCATGGCATGGATTTCCTGTTTCTTCTATTTGGATTTTCAAACGGTTCACTCTATATTATACCCGAAAACAGGAGCGTTGCACATGGATAAACCGATCATTGCCTATGACAGATTCGACGGCGGCCGCCGCCAGGTGCACCGGATCGTCGGAACGGTTCCGCCGGAGCTGGCCGCCTTCGGGCTGGCGATCATCCACGGCTCGCGGCTGTTGCGGGGCGGCGTGCTGGAGCAGCCGCCGGGCTTCCGGCGCAGTTTCGACTTCTACTGCCTGTCGCATCTGGTGGAGGGCGAAGGGATCTATCACAACGCCGACACCGGGCAGAGCCGGGAATTTCACGCGGGCGAGCTGGTGATGGCCATGCCGGGAACCGCGCAGCTGTACGGCGGCAACGCGTCGTACTATCTGGAGGATTCGATCTGCTTTTGCGGCCGGACCGCCGACGCGCTGCGCGAGGCCGGAATCATCGCGGACGGGGTGTTCAGTTGCGGTCCGGTGCGGCGGGTCGGCCGGATCATCGAAACCGCCCTGGAACCGACGCTGTTCGCGCAACTGAAGGCGGCGACGATGCTGCAACAGCTGCTGCTGGAGCTTCATGCGGAAAATCTGGAGCTTTCAATCGGCGGCTCCTCCGCATTTGCGGCCCTGCTGGTGGAACTCCGGCGTACCCCGGAACGCTGGTGGACCGTCGGGGAGATGGCGAAGGAGTGCGGCCTCTCGGAGTCCCACTTCCGCCGGGCGTTTCACGCATACACCGGCATGCCGCCGAAGCTCTACCTCGACCGGATGAAGCTGCAGCTCGCGGCCGAAATGCTGATTTCGACCGGCCTCACGCTGGCGCAGGTGGCGGCGCGCTTCGGCTATGTGGACCCGTTTCATTTCAGCAGGCGGTTCAAGGCGCTGAACGGCATGTCGCCGGACTCCTACCGCCGCCACTACCGGATGCGCTGACTCCTCCCGCAACAGCCCGGCAGGTGAAGATTTTCCGATTGTCTCCTGAAAAAGAATCGGCGAATATTAACTTTTTAATTTGATATTTCCGCTTCCGGAATGTATATTAATAAAATTGGTTGGAGAGATTGACGTGTAAATCCGGAGGTGCCCCATGGTGAAATTGAGCCTTTCTGAAGACAATCAGAACCTGCACACAGTGGAACTGAGCTATCAGGCCGCTCCCGGGAAATCCGTCGGCGTCGCCGGCTCCTTCAACGACTGGGATCCGGAGCTTCTGCCGATGGCCTACTCCCCGGAAACATCCGCTTACGGCTGTACGATTCATCTCGCTCCCGGCACCTATGAATACAAATTCGTGGTGGACGGCGAGTGGGTTCTGGACGAATCCAATCCCAACTTCGCCGCCAACGATTTCGGCACCTTGAACAGTGTGATCAACGTCGGCTGACCTCGTCCAGCCGCATTTGCTGCAGCCGCATCGCATTCAGGATCGCGAGCACCGCGACGCCCACGTCCGCAAACACGGCCTCCCAGAGGTTCGCCATGCCGAAACTTCCGGCCAGCAGCACCAGCACTTTCACCGCGACGGCCAGAACGATATTCTCCCAGACGATCCGCCGGGTCAGGCGCCCGGCCTGAATCGCGGCCGCGATCTTCGACGGGCGGTCATCCTGAATCACCACGTCGGCCACCTCGATTGCGGCGTCGCTGCCGAGGCCGCCCATCGCGATGCCGACCTCCGCCAGCGCCAGTGCGGGCGAGTCGTTGATCCCGTCGCCGGTGAAAGCGACCCGGCGCCCCTGCAGTTGAAGTTTCTTCACCTCTTCGAGCTTCCGGTCGGGCAGCAGTTCCCCGACAGCTTCATCCACACCCAGCTCGCGGCCGACGGCCCGGACCAGCGGCGTACGGTCGCCCGACAGGATCACGGTACGCAACCCCAGATTCCGCAGCGCGGCGATCGCGGCAACGGCATCCGGCTTCAATTCATCGGCGATAATGAACGCCCCCGCATAGGCGCCGCCGACCGCAACCGCGACGACCGTCTGCGGCAGCTCCGCCAGCTTCTCCGGGAAAGCGATCCCGGCCTCCTGCAGGAAGCGGGTGCTTCCGGCCAGCACCTCCCGCCCGTCGGCCACGCCTTTCAGCCCGCGCCCGGGAACCTCCGTGACGCTGACCTCGGCGATTCCGGCATCGGCCTCCGGAGCGAACTCCCGGATCGCCCGCGCGACCGGATGATTGCTGCGGCGCTCGACCGCCACCGCCGCGGCCAACAGCTCCTCGCGGCTCACATGATCGGCGTGATCGACCTCGATCACCTTGAAGTTTCCTTTGGTCAGCGTACCGGTTTTATCCAGCACCACCGTATCCACTTTCGTGAGCATGTCCAGATAGTTGGAGCCTTTGAAGAGGATGCCGTTGCGTGACGCCAGCCCGATACCGCCGAAATATCCGAGCGGAATGGAAATCACCAGCGCACAGGGACACGAAAGCACCAGAAACACCAGTCCCCGGTAGAACCAGTCACCGAACTCGTATTCCGCGACGAAAAAGAACGGCAGAATCACCAGCGCCGCCGCCAGCGCGGTCACGATCGGCGTGTAGACGCGGGCGAACCGGCCAATGAAGTGCTGCAGTCTGGATTTGCGCTCCGCGGCCTCCTCCACCAGCTTCAGAATCCGCGACAGCATGGTATCCTCGAAACGGCTGCTCACCTCAAGCTCCACCGCATTGGCGCCGTTGACCATTCCGGCCAGCACCGTGTCTCCGGCCGAAACCGCCACCGGACGGCTTTCGCCCGTCAGGGCGGCCGCATTGAATTCCGCCCGTTCCGCCAGCAGCTTGCCGTCCAGCGGAACCCGCTCCCCGGGATTGACCCGGATGCGGCTGCCGATCGCCACCTCTCCCGCAGGTACCACGGCCGCCCTGCCCCCCTCCACCACCGTCGCCAGCCTGGGACGCACATCCACCAGCGCGGCGATGGAACGGCGCGCCCGGTTCAACGCGGCCTCCTGAAACAGTTCGCCGATACAGTAGAACAGCATCACCGTCACCCCCTCGGCATACTCGCCGAGAATGAACGCGCCGACCGTCGCCACCGTCATCAGCGAAAACTCGTTGAACAGGTCGAACCGGACCGCCCTCCGCCACGCTTCACGCACCACGCCGCCCGCCGTCAGCGCATAGGCGGCCAGATAGAGCAGGAAACGCGGCCACGGCGCGATCGTCCGGTCAAACCCTTCCTCCCACAGCACCAGCGCCAGCGTCAGCAACGCGCAGACCGCCAGCGGCCAGTGGTCGAACCAACCGCCCCCATGTTCTTCCTGTTCCAACCGGCCCGGCGCTTCGCAGCCGCATCCGCCGCCATGACAATGATCGCTCATATAAAAACCTCATTTTCTCCATTATCCTATCCTGCTGGATAGGATAATAATATTAACAAAAACACGCAGCGGCTTTCCGCCGCTTCACTTCAGATATTTGGTAATGGTCTTGAAATCGCGCAGAACCTGTTCCGCCGAAGCCGGATTGTGGATGGCCTCCTCAAAGCAGGTATTGATATGCGACTCCATAAATTCGACTTTGGCATTTTCCAAAGCGCCGACCACCGCGTGAAGCTGCTGGGCGACCTCCATGCAGGGCCGTCCCGCCTCCATCATCTCGATCACGCTCTTCAGATGCCCCTGCGCGCGCTTCAGCCGCTTGATCACGGCCTCATGCCTGATTGTTTCCGCCATTGCGGCACCTCCTGTCATATCCTATACTATAGGATAGGATGTGAAATTTTCAAGCTCATTTCGGCACTATTTTTCGATTTTGATCATTTTGAAGCGGGAAAACGTTCACTGTTCCAGAAGATTGCCGATATTGAGGGCGCATTGCCGGGCGGCCGCGAAAGCGGGAGAGTCTCCAGCGGAGTCGAACTCCTTTCGGGGAACCAGTACGCCCAATGCAGCGATCGGTACGCCGCTTTGCAGAATTGGAAACGCGATGCTGATCCGCTGTGCTCCGGAAACGGCCGGCGGCGGCTCGTCGCCCGAACAGAACATGCCTGCGGCGGCGATTTCGCGGCACCGCGCTTGAAAAAGGTTGAATTCGTTCAGGTTCAGAATATTATCTTCCCCGTGCCAATATTCCCATAACTGCCGCTGCCTCGGTTCGTCCATATAGGCGAGCAGCAGGATGCCGGTGCCGCAGCGGAAGAGGTTGTAGAACGTGCCGTGGGGATGCGGCTGGCGGATGGTGATCTCGGTCGCACCGGCCATGCGCAGCAATTCGGAGCGTTTGCCGCCGCACTCGCAGACCAGTACCACCAGCTCGCGGCAGCAGGCCGCCAGCCGTTCGATTTCGGGCCGCGCGATGCTGCTGAGATACAAGTAAGGGTTGCCGCGTCCGAGCGCATAGAGCGCAGGGCCGGGCAGATAACCGCGCCGCCTGCCGAGTGCGCGCACATAACCCAGCTCGGTCATGGCGCGCACGATATTGGCGGCGGCGGGGGCGGAGATGTTCAGCAGTTCGGCAAGCTCGCCGAGCTGGCAGGGGCGGTCCGGCGCGGCGGAGAGATGTTCCAGAATCCGGTGGAAACGTTCGATTACCTGAATCATCGCCGGTGCTCCCAGCTTTGGTACGTCTTTTCCGCCAGTTGCTTCAGCGAGCCGTGAAGCGGGGCAAACACCTTCTGGCCGTTGTGCGAAGAGTTCTTGAGCAGCAGGTCGCAATGAAAATCCGGCGCGTCGAGCCGGGCGGAAACCGCCTGCCGAATCCGCTGCCGGAATTCCGGCAGGCCGCCGCCCAGTTCCAGCAGGCTGCGGAGCAGATGCGTGAAGAGCTGTACGTCCTCACCGGCCGAATGCAATTTTTCGAGCAGCAGTTCCGCGTCCTCCGGGCAGCCGAAGCGTCCGAGCAGGTCAACCGCCGCGAGGATGCGCCGCTGGTTGTGGCTGCGGCTGGAGGCAGGCAGGAAATCATCTCCCTCGCGGACCAGCCGCCGCAACTCCGGCAGCGCCGCCTCATCACCGGCGAGGCCGAGCGCCAATGCCGCGTTCGCCGCCGCATGGCGGTCGGAACCGGAAAGCAGTTTCAGCAGCAATCCGCGATACCGGTCAAGATTGCGGGAGGCCTGCCAGATCGCCATGCCCGGTTTGGGGCCGCGCAGCAGCTCCTCAAGCACATCCGGCATTTCCGGGAAGGTGCATGGCGGCAGGAGCGTGGCGTCGAGACAGCCGGAGGTGCGCAGTTCGGCGGCGAGCGCTTCGGAATCGATTTCGCGGACGGAGCAATTGGCCTGAACCGACAGCGCGGCGGCGCGTCCGGCGATTTCGCCGGTTTTCTGCATGCACCGCTGCATCCGGAGCAAACCGGCCATCAGGTGATCGACCGACAGCGCCCGCCCGGCCACCAGCAGGTTCGCGAAACCCCGCACGGTCAGCATGCCGAGCGTCAGCGGCACCGCGAACTCCTTGCCCCACAGACTGGCGGCCACCATCCAGTCCCGGATGGGGCGGTCGTTCAGCGCCCAGTCCTGCGTATGGCTGTCGAAGTTGGAATAACCCCAGCCGAGCGCCCTGCCCGGCGGCAGCTTTCCCGCCATGAACTCCGCGAACCGGAGCGTTTCGTCACATTCGACCAGCCGCCCTTCACGCAGGCCGGGCAGCCGGGTGATCCAGTAAAGTTCATCCTGCGGCTCGCCGGGGGATTTGGCGTGCAGCGAGTTGGAGGCGAGAATCCCCCGCGTCAGGTCGGCCGGATCGGAACACTTCATATAACCCGCATCGAAATTGGAGAGACCGATCCCGCCGCCGCGCCGGAACGCCCGGATGCTCGAAAACGGCTGGCATTTGCCGTCGGATTCACGCCCTTCGGCAAACGCGGCCCCGGCGATTGCCGCCGCCTGCCCGTCGCCGGTCGCATCGATCAGCACGGAGCAGCCGCAGTCACGCACGCCGTCCGGCGTGACCATGCGAACGCCGAGCACGGCCTGCCGGTCTTCATCCAGCCAGACGCCGGTCACGGCGGATTCGTAGAACAGCGCGCCGCCGCGCTTCAGGAAGGCCTGTTCCAGACAGATCCCCTTGAGGTCGGGATGGAAGGCGCCGTCGGAGGTGAAATGGTCGCGCCGGAGCGCATCGACCTCCGCGTCAACCGCTTCGAAGCGGCCTCCGGGCAGACCGTAGTAATACCCCCACACGCCACCGGCGGTGGCGGTGCCGCCGGCCATATTCAGCTTTTCCACGGCGGCGACGCGCACTCCGTGTTCGGCGGCGGTGATCGCCGCAATCGCTCCGGCGGTGCCGAAACCGGCGACGATCACATCGAACTTTTCGTCAAAACGCGCTTCCGCCGGAATCCGTTCGGCCCGGCCGCCGTTCAGTCGGCTCAGAAACATTCCGTCACCTCGCTGTGGTCGATGGCTTCCAGAGCATCCGCGAAGCTGCCGCTGTTGAAGTAGCGGTAGCCGGGGGCGAATTCGCGCCGGTTCTCCCGGACCCGGTACTCCGGCTGTTTCGCGATCGCAAGCATCCGGCAACCGGCGCATCCGGCGGGGCGGGCCAGCCACAGTTCGAGCAGCCGCCGGCGGGCTTCCGGCAGCGGAGTCACGGCGGGCAGCGCCAGCGTCAGCAGCAGTTCATCCGCACGGCGGCCGGGGCGGACCGTCAGGAAATCCGGCCTGTTCCACTCCCGGAGGGCTTCCGGGGCGTCGGCATGGATCGCGGCGCTCAAGCGCAGCTCCGTCAGGTTGTTGCGGTGGAATTCGGGGTTGGTCACGCACTCCGGCGTGCAATCGATCACCCGGCGGCACTCGATGGTGGAAACGCCCGCGGCGTCGGCCAGGTCGACCGCCCAGCCGGAACCGGCGGGCCGCACCGCCGTGATTTCCAGCCAGAGCCGGAATTGACCGGCATGTTCTTTGAGTTCCCGGTAGAGCAATGGAGCGGCGCCGTAGAAATCCTCCGCCTTGCCGAGTTCCGACAGTTCCGCCGCCAGTTCACGCGCCGCTTCCGTGCGGAATTCGCGCTTTTCCGCCCGCAGCGGCCGGAAGCAGTCGAAGTATTCGCTTCCGACGGAAGCCCCCCGGTCGACTACCAGCACCTGCCGGTTGCCGTTCAGGATCAGTCCGGCGCTCCACACACTCGCGCCGACGATCACATCGCCATCGAATCGCATCATACAACCTCCTTATATTCAATATTATTGAACTGAATTATTCATATTAATAGTATGGCACAATTCCGGCGGAAAAGCAATCTCCGATCCTACAAAAAAATCGAAATTTCCGATGAGCGGCGCTTCGGAGCTGCGAGAAAAGATTGGCCTGATTTCATCATTTCTTAACAATCGGGTCTTGACATTTCAAATTTTTTTGGTATAATATAAGTGTAAACATGGTGTATACATAAAAGTTGAAAGCAGCTTACCGCAAAGTAAAAGCAAACATGAAACAGCAAATGAAGATCACGAAGCACGCCCCGGTGGCCGAATATCGCCAGATTCGCAAATATGTGGTCGATACCGTATGGGAATCCGGCAACGCGCCGAAACGGCTCGCTTCGATGCGGGAACTGGCGGCGATGTTCAATGTCAGCATTGCAACCGTGCAGCGGGCATTGAAAGAGCTGGTGGACGACGGCTATCTGACGGTCAGAGCCGGCGTCGGACTGTTCACGAATCCGGAACAGCGGTGGACTTACGAAAAAACCGACGTGATCGGAATTCTTGTTGCGGACGGCCGCCAGATCTATTACGAGAAATATATGTGGGAACTGCTGGCCGCCATCGGCAGCGAGGTGACCGGGGCGCGGCGGCTGCTTTATCCGGTGAATTTCCTGCAGACGGGAACCTGCGTGCCGGAAACGCCGACCGGAATCGCGATGAAGGGGCTGATCTGGCTGCGTCCCGATTTTTCCCCATCTTCGACGGCGGATGCGTTCGCGGCAAGCCTGAAGGTCCCGGTGGTGGTGGTGAACAGCCGCCGCCCCGGATACTCCTGCATCTGCGACGACTGGGAGCGCGAAGGATACGATATCGGAAAGATGCTGCTGGCGGAGAAGCGCACCGCGCCGGTCGTGGTGACTCCGAACGATCAGGCGCCGCAGCTGACCGGGCTGCGGCGCGCTTTCGATGCGGCAGGCCTCGCGCTGGACGAGCGGCTCTTCGTGCGGCACGGCCCGGACATGTGCGACCGGTTCCGGGAGCTTCTCGGCCGATCCGGTACGCCGCAGGCGGTCTACGCGATCGGCAGCATGGTGCGGGATATCCAAACGGTGATCGTGGAGCGCAATCTGGACCTCGAAGCCTGCCGCCTGATCGGGGAACCGGTCATCCGGGAACCGTATTTCCGCGGCTGGCGGATCAAACATGATTTCAAGGCGCTGGCCCGAACCGCCTGGGAGCAGCTCGCCGCGGAAATCAACGGAGCACCGAAACGGGAGCGCAATATCGTCCGCGAAATAGAAACCATCCAATAACCCCAAGGAGAAGAAAATGAAGCGCCAGAGAAAGTTTACTTTAATAGAATTGCTCGTGGTAATAGCGATTATAGCAATCCTCGCTTCCATGCTGCTGCCGGCCCTCAACAAGGCGCGGGAGCGGGCCACCACGATCAAATGCTCCTCGAACCAGAAGCAGATCAGTACCTATATGTTCATGTACACCGACATGAACGGCGGCGTGATCGTGAATGACGACGGCAACATCCAGCCGGCAAACAACGGCAAATGGCAGTCGATGCTGATGAAACTTTACATGCCGTCGATTGAAACCGTCGATTGGAGCTTCTACGATTCCAAAACGCAGCTTCCGTACGGCATGTTCGCGTGTCCGTCGAGTTTCGCCGGCATGCCGGGCGTGGAAGGCTCACGCCACTACGGCGTGAACCGTTATTACGCCTCCTACCACGGCGGCGGCGGGCGGATCATGCGCAAGGAAGGACGGATCAAGCGCCCTTCCGAACGTTGCATGTTTCTTGATGTCGACCGCAATGCGGCATGGGCGACTCCGCACGCGAAAAGCCCGGATACGATGGTCTACAGCGGCAAACCGGGCGAACAGTGGTGGCGGCACGGCGGCGGCGGCAATGTGACCTACGCCGACGGCCATGTGGGCTGGAAAAAGCGCGGCGACTTTCCGAACGGCTATTCCGCCGACCTGTCGGCCCCGGGATATTTCTGGGGAACCGCCGATATTCAGTTCGCGCAGCAGTAAAGCAAAACAACGAGGAAAATCCATGTATAAAACGATTCTGGTACTGGCGGCGGCACTGGCGCTGCCGCTGCTCCCCGCGCTCGAAACTGTCGGCGGCGGGTATGCGCAGCTGCCGTGGAAAAGCACCGACGGCACCGGCAGGGTCATCACCGAAAACGGCCGCCGGATCGCGGTGGTCGAAGTTCCGAAAGGTTCGGAAAAGGGGATGCACTGGCTGACCGCGCCCGTTGATGTGAAGCCGTTCATGGACAAACGGGTCACGATGTCGATCCGCGCCCGCTGGCAAAACGTGACCCGGCCGCCGGAGAAGTGGAACGGCGTGAAGTTCATGTTCAACTATACCGGTGCGGACGGCAGCCGGTTCTGGCATCATCCGCAGGGATTGTCCGGCGACCGCGACTGGACCGAGATTTCAGCCATGATCGAACCGCCGGAGGCGGGAGCGCACTCCGGACGCCTCGTGCTCGGACTGGAAAACAGCTCGGGCCGGGTGGAATTCGACCTCGACTCCCTGAAGACCTTTGTGATGTTCGGGCCGGGCGACCGGATCAACACCGGTTACAAGGTCTCCTATCCCGACCGGATCGCGAACGGGCCGCGCCGCCGCGGCGTGATGTCGCCGCACACGATGACCGAGGCGGATTTCAAGACCCTGAAAGAATGGAACGTGAACCTGATCCGCTACCAGATCATGCGCAACTGGGGCAAGGTCGGTTCGGACGTCGACCTCGACGAATACGACCGCTGGATCAACGGCAAGCTCGACCATCTCGCACAGATCCTGGAGTGGGCGCGGCAGTACGGCATTCAGGTGGTGATCGACCTGCACACGCCGCCGGGCGGCTGGACCGGCAGCGGGATGCGGATGTTCGACGAAAAGAAATATTTCGACCATTACCTTGAGGTATGGCGGCGGATCGCGTCCCGGTTCAAGGGAAATCCGGCGGTCCGGGCCTACGACCTGATCAACGAGCCGGTGCAGGTGACTCCCGCGCCGTATGACTACTGGACGATCCAGCAAAAAGCGGCGGAAGCGGTCCGCGCGATCGACCCGGATACGCCGGTGATGGTCGAATCCAACGAAGCCGCCCGCCCGCAGACCTTCAGCTACCTGTCGCCGCTGGCGATGGACAACGTGATCTATCAGGTCCACATGTATATGCCGATGGGTTTCACCCATCAGGGGGTGGCGACGCCGGAGCCGCCGCAGAGTTATCCGGGCGTGATCCGGGGCGTGAAGTACGACCGGGAAAAACTCCGCGAGGTACTGCAGCCGGTACGCGATTTCCAGCTCCGACACAACGCGAAAATCTATGTCGGAGAGTTCTCCGCCGCCGCGTGGGCGCCCGGCGCCGACCGCTATCTGGCCGACTGCATCGAATTATTCGAGGAGTACGGCTGGGACTGGAGCTACCATGCGTTCCGCGAGTGGGACGGCTGGAGCGTCGAACATGAAGGCGAAAACCGCAACTCGCTGCGCCCCAGCGCCGACAACGCCCGCAAACGGGTGCTGCTGAACGGATTCAAACGCAATGAACACTGAATCAATCGATCTATTCCGCCGCCGCGTGCGGGAAAACACCGGATGCGGCGACCTGCTGTTCGGCCTGATCACCGACACCCACTTCGAGGAAAAGGACGATCCGGGCGGCTATGGGGCAAACGCGCTTACGCACCTCCGCGACTTCGCGGCGGCTGGGGAAGCCTGCGGCGCGCGGTTCCTGCTTCACGCCGGGGATATGAGCAATGGCAACCGGCCGAAGGAGCAGAGCCGCCGCGAAGCCTTCCTCAGTGCAGAGGCGATGCGCGGCTCCGGGCTTCCGGCGCTGTTCGTGATCGGCAACCACGACGACAACACCTATTTCTGCCGGGACAATCCGGAGGCGGGCAATAACGGCATTTCAGGGACGGAGTGGCAGACGCTCGTGCAGCCGGAGGGACTGCCCGAAGGGGCGGTCGCCGCTCCGGGAGTCAGCAACTGCTATTATCTGGATTTTCCGGACCGGAAGGTGCGGCTGCTGATGCTGAACACCATCGACCTGCCCTTCGAGGAGAGGCCGGACGGCTCGCTCAAATACTACACGATCAACGACCACGGCTTCTCCAAAGCCCAGCTTGAATTCGTCGCTCATACCGCGCTCGACCTGTCGCGGCTGCCGGATTCGGCGGAGTGGGGCGTGCTGGCGGTCAGCCACATGAGCCTCGGCTTTCTGCCGAACGGAGCGGCGATGGAGAAGATTTTCCGCGCGTTCCAGGCCGGAGGCCGCTGCCGGACCGGGGCGGAGGATGTGAAACCGTGCCCGTTCCGGTTCGACTGCCACCCGTGCTTTCCGTCCGCGGCGGACCCGCGCGATCTGGTCCACGAGGTGGAAGCGGACTTCACCCGGCAGGGGCCGCGCGAACTGATCGCCCAGCTCTACGGACACGAACACTTCGACGCGGTGCGCACCGGGCGCGGCTTCACGGAAATCGCGTTCCTGTCGTCGCTCTGCTACCGGAATAGCCCGGAAGCGCCGGAGCGCCGGTTCGACACTCCGAGCGAACAGGCATGGAGCATGGTCGCGCTCGACCGCGCCAACCGCCGCCTCAAGGTATTCCGCCACGGCGCCGGAGCCGATTTCTCCGCCCGGTACTGAATCTCATGCTTCCGTAACGGGGCGGCGGACCGGGGAGAGTTCCTGTTCGATCTCCTCGAGGGAGCGCCCCCTGGTCTCCGGCATCATGGTCTTCGCCCAGATCAGCTGCAGGATCATCATCGCACAGAAGAACGCAAACATGTAGCCCGCGTCGAACGCCTTGATCGCGATCGGAAAGATCAGCGTCAGCAGCGCCGCGAAAATCCAGTGCGTGAAGCTGCCGAGCGCCTGACCCGAAGCACGCTGGTCGTTCGGGAAGATTTCGGAGATGAACACCCAGATGATCGTCCCCGAACCGATCGCGTGCGCCGCGATGAATACGATCATGCAGACCAGCACGATCATGCTGGCCGATCCGAGCAGCCGCGAGGCTTCGAGCTTGGCTTGCTCCGCAACTGCCTTCACCTCAGCGGGCGGCAGTTCGGCGGGAATCGACACGCGTGCGCCCTTGTAACGCTCCTGCGCCGTGCTTTCGGCCAACGCTTTGCGGGCGGCGGCATATTCGGCGCAGGCGCGCTCCCGGTCGGCGGGGGCGATATAGCCTTCGCCGCGGTCGATGCGCATCACCTGTTCGGCGCCGCCGGCGGTGTCGATCGCGGCGGAGACCACTTTCAGTTCGGAGAAGCTGAAAAAAGCGATCGCGCAGACGCCCAGGCTCAGGATGTAGCCCGCCGAACCGATGTAAAGCAGCGTCCGCCGCCCGAGCTTGTCGATCAGCCACAACCCGACGAAGGTGAAGATCAGATTCGTGACGCCGAGGCTGATCGATGCGGCCAGCGCGTTGTCCAGCCCCGATAAACTCAGCAGCCGCGGCGCGAAATACAAAATGATGTTGATGCCGGAAAGCTGGTTGAACGCCGCGATCAGGAAGGCGAACAGGATCGGACAGCACAGCCGCTTCGTCCAGAATTTCGAAGTGCGTTCCGTCCCCGCCGCCGCCGAGGCTTCGACCGACGCGGCCAGCTCCTGAATCTCCTGCTCGTTCATGCCCGGATTGACCTTGCGGAAGACTTCGATGCCTTCGGCGTTCTTTTTCGCGTCGACGATCAGCCAGCGCGGACTTTCCGGCAGCGTGAAGCACATCACGGTATAGACCAGCGCGGGCAGCGCCTCGACGCCGAGCATCCACCGCCACGCGGTTTCCACGCTGCACAAATTGCCGATGATGTAGTTGGAGAGGTAAGCCACCAGGATGCCGAACACAATGTTGAACTGGAAAAGCCCGGCCAGCTTGCCCCGGTCGCGCGGCGGCGAGATTTCGGCGATGAAAAGCGGAGCCGCGATGGTCGAAATCCCCACCCCGACGCCGCCGATGAAACGAAAGACGATGAAGGACCACACATCCCACGCGATCCCCGAACCCACCGCCGACACGAAATAGAGGATACCGTTGAAGATCAGCGTCTTTCTGCGCCCCCAGCGGGAGGTCGGGAAGCCGCCGCACAGCGCGCCGAGCACCGTTCCCCACAGTGCGGAACTGAGCGCCCAGCCGTGCATGGAACCGCTCAGCGACCAGATGTCCTGAATCTGCTTCTCCGCACCGGAGATCACCACCGTGTCGAATCCGAACAGAAACCCCGCCAGCGCCGAGGTCACCGCCCAGAGAAAAAGCCGTCCTTTACCCATCTGCCGTCCTCCATGTCGGATATTGAAGTGATTGCCGATATGATAACACATGGCCGCGAAAAAGACAAATCCCCGGCGGGAGATTTCACCGCAATTCTGAAACCGTCTTGAATTTCCCGGTTCCTCCGGCTATATTAAAGGCATGGATTTGAGGGAAATGAAACAATGGAACAGCCCGATATGGAAAACGGAATCAGCCTCAAGCAAAAGCGCCGCGCCGCAGGGCCCGCCGCAACGCCTTTCCGTGCGGTGCAACAGCCCCCTCCCCCTCCTTTCCGCCAAAAGTAAATCGCATTCAGGTTCCATGCCGGGCCGGATGGTTTCCATATTTATATTCCGATCAGAAAAGAAACCGGTATTGAATTGTCCGGTTCGGAAGAATCCACGTGATGAAAAACAAGAAAAACTGGGCCGTGCCCGCCGTACTGCTCTCGATGTTGAGCGTGCAGGGGGGAGCGTCCATCGCCAAATATCTGTTTCCGATCCTCGGTCCCGCCGGTACGGGCACACTCCGCATCGGGCTGGCCGGAATCCTGCTCGCCGCGGTCAACCGGCCGCAGGTGCATAAATTCACCAGAGCCAACTGGCTTTTCGCACTTGCCTACGGGGTCAGCATCTGCTTTATGAATCTCCTGTTCTACTACGGCATCCGGCGCATTCCGCTGGGACTTGGCGTGACGGTGGAATTCATCGGCCCTCTGGGGCTCGCGCTGCTGACTTCGCGGAAAGCCTCGGATTTCCTGTGGGCGCTGCTGGCCGGAGCCGGCATTGTGCTGATCGTTCCGTGGCGAGGCGGCAGCGTGGATCCTGTCGGATTATTGTTCGTCTTTCTCGCCGGGCTGCTGTGGGCGGCCTATATCGTGATCGGCGGCAAAATCACCGCCCGGATGAAGAGCTCGGACGCGGTCACGACCGGGATGTGCATCGCTTTTTTGTTCATCCTCCCCTTCGGCATTTTCAGCGGCGACCTCGACGCGCTGGACCTGAAACTGCTGCTGATCGGTCTCGGCGTCGGTGTTTTTTCAAATGCGCTTCCGTTCTCGCTGGACCTGTTCGCCCTGAAACAGGTTCCGGCAAAAACGTTCAGCGTTCTCCAGAGCCTCCAGCCTGCTTTCGGCGCATTGTCAGGTTTGGTGTTCCTTGGGGAAATCCTCTCCGTCAGGCAATGGATCGCAATCCTATGCGTAATTCTCGCCAGCACAGGAGCGACGATGTGCTCGGCTCCGAGAAAAATAACCTCACAGCCGGAATAAAGGAGCGCCGCGCCGCCCCCGCCGTCGGACTCTGTTTTTCACGGGTTCTTTTCCTTAGTCAAAAGCATAAAAAAACGCTGTAACTTATTGTTACAGCGTGAATTATTAAATGGTGGTGGGAGATGGACCCACTACCATCCAATCCTCGCCATGTTCATAATCAAGAACTTACAGAGTTAAAAGGATGCTGCAACATCAGTTTTTGCATGATTTGTGTACCATTTGTGTACCAAGAAATGCCGAAAAACTGTTGTAAAGATACACCGTGGAACGCAAAATGTCAACTGCAAATATTCTTTGTTTTTTGCCCAAACTTATCTATTTTGAATTAAAAGAAAATAAAACAGGATAAATTCAGATAAAATCAATTATTTTCAATTATTTATATGATTTATCTTTTGGCAAAATATATCAATTATTTAAGTTCATCAACTCAAACGAAAAATCTTACGCTATAGTGCGCGAGCGAAATGCGTGAGAGCGATAAATTGTGGTCAGAATTTTTGTTCAAATCATAATCCATTGCAGAGTGAATAGTTCTTGTGCTTCCAATGCGGGCGCGTAATCCCTGCGGGCTTGCATCAATGTGAGCTCCTTTTTCTGGGCGAGAGCTTCTTTCTCATTCCGGTATTGCTGCCAATGGCGGTCGAATTCCAATGAATCCGGCTTCAGGGTGGTCAATCGTTGTCGGAGTTGGGTGAGTTTTTCGGATTCCCATTGGGAGAGGCGTTCTTCGAAGCTGGCGATGTGCTGTTTGAATGCTTCCTGCAAACGTGTTTGCTCATTGGCGATTTGCTGGGCGGTGAGTTGTTCCAATATCTTTCGTGGTCGGCGGGGACTGCCGGAGATGATTTGACCGTGTTCCAGCAATCGAAGGCACTCTTCTTCGGTCAATGCATCGCACGTGTCGGAATAGCCGGTGTGGATGAGTTTTTCGTATTCATAATGGCATCGGCATTTCAAGAGGTTCACTTGGAGGAATCCTTCGGTTCCCGGTACGATTCCGGCAGGGATTTGCAAAATGGCACTCTTATTGGGAAGTTTCCGGCAACAATCCTTGAAATAAATGCAGATGACTTTTTAAGACGAGCTCAGACTTGCCATCCAGCTTCTTAAAAATTTTCTTCTCGCGCAGATAGGATTTCATCGCATCGGAAAAAATAGTTACTTCTGCCCGTTGTGAGTCATCCGATATAATGCTTTCTGTTTCAGGTGATGGAATTGCTGAAGCATCTTGTGCCGCTTCAATATTTACGGGCTCTTCCTGCGGTTTAGCTCCGAAGGTTTCGAAACGGCTCTTCTGCCCTTCAAGCATTGACACAAGCTCCGGGTCATAAGGGGCCGGGGGAAGAATTTCCGATACCCTCCCGTCGGGAAAAGGCGCATCAAAGCCATTTCGATAATTTCCCTTGCCGCGTTCCCGCTGTATTCGGTAGGCCTCCGAACGACCAAGGAAAAAATTGTGAATCAGGGGATACATTTCGGGAGAATCCCAATCCGCTTCGAGATTAAGCTGCTTTGCGTATTCGACCAGCTCTCCTGCAAGGTATTGACTGGTGTTGTGTTTCTCATAACAGCCGCTCATGATGGCCCTGTGTTCTTCGCAATATTCCGAGGAAGGGGCGGCAGGGAAAGACATTCTTTTGCGCCAGAATTCATCCTTGCAGAGAATGTTATTGCAAAGCTGTCTGATTATCGGAAAAAGCAGTTCCATATTCACCATCCCATTCATGGCTTTCTTGAAAAGCGCCGACAGTTCTTTTCCGAGTAACTTACTCTTTTGAGCGGCGATATTCAAGTTGGAATCTTTGGATAATGTCCCAAATTTTGTGATGGGATGTGTTGTTTGACAAGGTTGCATCTGCCTTTTATTTTGAGTAACTCAAAATCTCAACATAAAGGGAAT
>NZ_QEKH01000008.1 GCF_003096415.1 Victivallis vadensis
AAAAATTCGTGTTTTTTTCAATCAAGGTCGGCACAATAAATTCAGGAACTTCTCTCGATTCGCGGGAGCAGTTCAAAAAAACAGGAAAACTTGAATTCTTATTATTGAATCAATCGTAATGGAAATCATAAATTTCGAGAAAGTCCACTGTTTCTCTCCTTTCCCATAACTTTCCCGGTTATGCCGCAGTTGCCGTCCATTTTTTTTATTTTAATTATACTGCAAATTTCTTTTTTTTAAATTGACAAAAACAAATAAGTGTCTTTAAAAATATTAAAAAAAGTCAATTCATTTTCCGCAATCGGGCCGGCTGTGCCCGGAGGGGGCTTCACTGATGGGAAGAATTCTTCCGGCGGTATTGCGCGGGAGTTGTGCCGGTCTGTTTCTTAAAAGCGCGATAAAACGTTTCCAGATTCCTGAAACGGGTTTTCTCCGAGATCTCCCGGATACTCAATGTGCTTTCAACCAGCAACTTGCATGCGGTCTGTATCCGGTAACGGAGCCGATATTGGTAAGGCGGGATATTGAACTGCTCCTTGAAGAACGTTCTGAGGTAAACGGGGCTGTATCCGGCGCGGACCAGCGAAAATTCTTGCCAGTTGATATCTTCATCCAGATGTTCGAGCTTATCCCTTACAACAAATATCTCTCTGGCCAGCTCCGCTCTGCGATCCACTGTTATATCCGGGACAACAAGCAGATTCTGGCGCAGCGAAGTAAACAGATATTCCGCCAGCAGTTCCGGGTCTGTTTTAAGATGAAAATCCTCCAGAGCGTCATGAACAAACGAATCCAGTGAAGCAAGGTGGCGCCACTGTCCGATATGAGGAAGATTCCACTTCTTGCGGTCATAGTTCTCAAACAGCAGCAGAAGAACCCGGTAAGGTTGATTTTTCGGAAAATCGTGAAGCGTCATATCCCCGGCGGCATGACAGAATACAGTACCGCGCCGATATGTATTTCCTTCATAACAGACAGCCCCGCCGACTAAGATTTCCACATACAGCGTATTCCGCTGGACAACAAACGGGCTGAAAGCGCACCGGGTGGAAGCACGGAAATAATAAACGACTGCAAGCCTGGGACTGTATTGACGTTTTTTCATATTTTCCAGCGGAAAAATCAACCCGGACAGAATATTCGAAATTCCGCACCCGGTCGGGCGCTTCGCGCTGCCGGGTGCGGAATCCCGGTTTACGGCAGGCGGCAGCTGCGCTGATAGCGCCCGGATTCGAGTTCGAAGACCGAACCGTCCGGCATCGCGAGAGTCGCGGTGCAGCCGGAGGGGACGGAGAGCTGGATCACGAATTCGCCGTCCTCCACCTTCCAATCCGAAACATAACCGCGGTATTCGGCGATGCAGGAGGCGATCACCGGGAACGGGCGCACCCGCAGATGACGGTATCCCGGCCGCTCCCACTCATGTCGGAAACCGCCGAGATAGCGGTAGAACCACGCGCTGAGGTCGCCGAACATGATATGGTTCCGCGAATTGTTTCCTGTCCAGTTCTCGCCGAGGGTGGTCATACCGAGGTCGATCCAGTACGCCCAGCCCGGAAATTCGTGACGGGTGAAGAACTTCAGCGCCAGCTCCGCATGGCCGTATTCGGCCAGCACACGGGGGATGTACTTCGCGCCGAGAATGCCGAAGTCGCACGCGCAGTTGATCCTGCGGGCGTGTTCGGCGAGGAACTCCACCGCCGGCTGTTTGTATTCGCCCGGCACCAGGTCATGATAGAGCGCGCAGCCGGTGGCGGTGAATTCGCCGATGCCGCTGCCGGTCCCGTAACGGCCGTTTTTGCGGAGGAAGCGGGCGTTGAACGCCTTCTTGATCGCTTCGGCGAGCATGCCGTACCTCTTTTCGTCCTCCGGCCTGCCGAGGATCCGGGCGAACTCCGAAAGCAGCTGCGCATCCATGTAATAGTAACCGGTGGAGGTGATTTCGACCGGACACATCTTCTCGCGGTCAGGGTGGCACCAGTCGCCGAGTCCGAAAAAGACGATATGATCCGTCGCCATCGATTCACAGTAATCCAGATAGCGCTTCATCGCGTCGTAGAAGCACCGGATCGCGGTGTCGTCGCCGGTGTGCAGATAGATGTCCGCGGGCATCGACAGCAGCACGCTGTCCCACGCCGGGCCGCTGCCCCAGTTGAACCCCCAGCCGCCGGAAGGAGCGATGCCGGAGAGCTGGCCGCTCGGACGCTGATTGTCCGCCAGAATCTGCAGCCACTCCAGATAGCTCGCCGCCGGATCGAAGTTGAAAAGACCGGTTTCGGCGGCCAGCATCGCATCGCCGGTCCAGCCGTTCTTCTCGCGGTGCGGGCAGTCGGTCGGAATGCCGACATAGTTCGAGCGGTAGGCCCAGCGGGTCATCGCCTGAAGCCGGTTCAGGTCGGGTTCGGACATCGTGATTCTGCCGACCGAATCGAACGCGGTCCCGACCATGCGCGCCTCGATCTTTCTGATCGCGGCGTTGCCGGAGACGGTCGCTTTGATGAACTGGAAACCGTGGTAGGTGAAACGCGGCTCCCAGATTTCGACGCCGCCGCCCTTGAGGATGTATCTGTCGGTCTGGAATTCGCCGGATTTGACGAATACATCCTGAGATTCGGCGGAGAGGTCCCCCTCCGGCGTCAGCCGTTCCGCATAGCGCAGCGTGACCTCCGCCCCGGCCTCGCCCTCGACGGTGATCCGGGCCCAGCCGGCCATGTTCTGCTTCGTGTCGTACACATCGAACTTCCCGGTCGGAACCGCCGGGAAGGTGCCGAGCACCCGGCACGGCGGCTGCTTTTGCTCGACCGGCTCACCGCCGGGCGGCGCGATCCTGACCGCGTGCGGCCACGCCGAATCGTCGAAACGGTCGCCGGTCCAGCCGGGCACTTCGAGCCGGGCGTCGTAGAATTCACCGTTGCGCAGCGCATTGAAAACGATCGGCCCCTTGCCGACCCGCCAGGTCTCATCGGATTCGAGCACGGTCCTGCCGTCGATTTCCAACTTCAGCGCGAACTTCGGACAGTCGCGCCACGGCGCCGTCAGGAAATTCCACACCTCCGCCGTATTGGGATTGTACCAGCCGTTGCCGAGGATCACGCCGACGGTGTTGCGGCCGGGACGCAGGTAATCGGTGATGTCGAGCGTCACGAAACGCACATGCTTCAGATAGTCGCTGACCGCCGGATCGAGGACGCGGTCCCCGACCTTGCGGCCGTTCAGGTACAGCTCGTAGAATCCCAGCCCGCTGATCGATACCCGGCCGTGTTCGAATTTTTCTTCATATTCAAACTCCCGCCGGAAATGCGGCGCACTGTCGCAGCGTTCCGAACCGAAGCCGCGATCCGTTTCCGGCGCGGCGATCCACTTTCCGAGAATTCCGTTATTCATCGCAAATCCCTCCTCTGTTTCGCGTATATTGCCTTGCTTTTAAGTATAGCTCTCTTCACCGGGAATGCAAACGGCAGAACGCCGAGATTTCAAGAAACCTTTTCATTCCACTGCCGGAAAAAACTTGCATATTCGCCGTTTTGACCGTATACTATAGCAAGGACGATTACTCACAACGAACCAACAGGAGTGACAGATGAGTTTTACGTTGAAAACCGAACAGGTGGTCACCGAACTGGGCAAAATCCGGATCGTTCCGGTCCTGGTGCTCAACGACCTGACCAGCGGCCTCAAGATGTGCGAAATCCTCGCGGAATGCGGCCTGCCCGCCGCGGAAATCACCTTCCGCACCCAGGCGGCGGAGTCGATCATCCGCGCGGCGGCCAAAGAATTTCCGGGCCTCTACCTCGGAGCGGGCACCATCCTGAACACCTGCGACCTCAAGCGCGCCTTCGACGCGGGTGCGAAATTCGCGGTTGCCCCCGGTTTCAATCCGAAAACCGTCCGGACGGCGGTCGACAGCGATTTCGCGTTCGCTCCCGGCGTCTGCACCCCCTCCGAAGTCGAACAGGCGATGGACCTCGGCTGCAGGTTCCTGAAATTCTTCCCGGCGGAAGCCGCGGGCGGCACCAAGATGCTCAAGTCGATCATCGCCCCCTATAAACACCTCGGCGTGCGTTTCATGCCGACCGGAGGCGTGACCACCGCCAATGTGCAGGAATATCTCGCGATCAAGGAAGTCGTCGCAGTCGGCGGCACCTGGCTCGGCAAGGCCGACGATATCGCTGCGGGCAACTGGGACAAAATCCGCGAAACCGTCAAACAGGCGGTCGCGCTCAAGGAAGGGAAGTAAACAATGCTGCAATACAAATCCGCTGAATCGTGCCGTTTCGACGAAGTGAGCCTCGGCGAAATCATGCTCCGCCTCGATCCCGGCTGCGGCCGGATCCACACCACCCGCACTTTCGACGTATGGGAAGGCGGCGGCGAGTACAACGTCGCGCGCGGCCTGCGCCGCTGCTTCGGGCTGCGTACCGCGGTGGTCACCGCCTTTGCGGACAACGCGGTCGGCCGTCTGGTCGAAGACTTCATTCTGCAGGGCGGCGTGGACACCTCCTATGTGAAGTGGGTCCCCTACGACGGCATCGGCCGTACCGTCCGCAACGGACTCAACTTCGTCGAGCGCGGCTTCGGCATCCGGGGCGCCAAGAGCTGCTCCGACCGCGGCAACACCGCCGTGAGCCAGCTCAAGGCCGGCGATATCGACTGGGAGGAGATCTTCGGCAAACAGGGAGTGCGCCATTTCCATACCGGCGGCATCTTCGCGGCGCTCTCCGACACCACCCCCGATGTGGTGATTGAGGCGCTCAAGACCGCCAAGAAGTACGGCACCGTCACCAGCTACGACCTGAACTACCGTCCGAGCCTGTGGAAAAGCATCGGCGGCGTGGAGCGGGCCCGCGAAGTGAACCGCGAACTCGCGAAATATGTCGACGTGATGATCGGCAATGAGGAGGACTTCACCGCCTGCCTCGGGCTGGAGGTCAAAGGCGTCGATGCGAATCTCTCCAAGCTCGATACCGCCAGCTTCCGCGCGATGATCGAGGAAGCGGTCAAGACCTATCCGAATTTCCAGGTGGTCGCGACCACGCTGCGCGCGGTCAAGACCGCGACGGTCAACGACTGGGGCGCGATCGCGTGGAAGGACGGCAAGTTCGCCGAGGCGGTCCACCGCCCGAACCTCGAAATCTTCGACCGCGTCGGCGGCGGCGACAGCTTCGCCTCCGGCCTGATCTACGGACTGATGACCACCGGCGACGTCGAGCAGGCGGTCAACTACGGCGCGGCTCACGGCGCGCTGGCGATGACCACCCCCGGCGACACCTCGATGGCAACGCTGGATGAGGTGAAAAAGCTGATGAAGGGAGCCGGCGCGCGCGTTGACCGGTAACGCTGTCCCTCCGGAAAATCCGACACCTGCGGGGGCATTGTCGCAACCGGAGGTGTCTTTTTCCTGAACAATTCGGAAAGGCAAGATGAAAAAGCACCTCCTGCTGGCGGCGGCTCTTTTAAGCTCCGCACTGTTCGCGGCTCCGGCGCAATTGCGTCCCGGTCCGACGGAAACGCTGCCGGGCGTGGGAATAAAGCTGCGGATTTTCCGGGACTTCACCCCTGCCCCGCTGCCGCTCCCGGCCGTCCGCTGGACCCGCCGGGCGGACCAGGCGAAGCTGTTCAGCGCCGTCGAACTGTGGCGGCACCGGGAAACCGCCGGTGTCTGGAGCGGCGATGCCGGAACCGTGCTGCTTGCCGCAATCACCCAGCCGCCGCCCGATGAAAAGGCGGTTTCCGAGGACGAAGCGACCCGGCTTTTCAACACGGCGCAGCCTCCGGGCAAATGGGATGAGGCGGCGCTGCTCGGCTGGGCCGGGCGCTTCACCGGCATGGAAGCGGTTTCCCTGAAGGAGCTTGACAGCTCGCCGCTCGGGAGAACCGTCCGCGAAGTGGTGTTTTCCGGGAAAGACGCCCAGAACACCGCCGCGTTCCTGATCTGGCCCAGCCGCGAGGAGAACCGCAAATTCCTGCTGCTGGTCACCTCCGCCGCGGCGCGCGACGCCGGGCAGTTCCGCAAGGCGGCCGGGCAATTGGCCGATTCGGTGGAATTTTTCCGTCCCGACGCTTCCGCGACGGTGCGGAGGCTGAACCGGAATACAGCCGCCGGCTCCGAAACGATGCAGGCCAGCCGGGAACGGGTGATCCGCAATATCCGCAACCTCTCCGGCTGGTGGTATCTGGAGAGCCCGAACTATATTTTCGTCTCCAACCAGACCGACCGGCGCGGCATGGAGCGGCTGCGCCGCGAAATCGAACGCGCCCGCAACTGCTTTATGAGCTGGTTTCCGCCGCAGGTCAGAATCAACGAAGTCAGCGTGGTCCGCATCTTCAACGACCGCGACGAATACACCCGTTACGTCGGCGGCGAAATGGAGTGGACCGGCGGCGTCTGGCAGCCGGCTCGCCGGGAACTGGTGATTTCGCCGCTGAGCTGGGACGCTTCGGAAGAGAGACAGCGCGAAGCGATCGCGAAGATCGCATTCCACGAGGGGTTCCACCAGTATCTCCACTACGCCTCCGGCGAACTGCACTTCCCGCTCTGGTTCAACGAGGGGTGCGCCGAATTTTTCGAAGGGATCGAATTCCGGGGGGCCACCAGCTTGGTCGGCCTGCCCGATCCATTGAAACGCCGCCTCGCGCGGCTCTTCGCCTTCAAAAAAAAGTACGACCTCGATGAACTGATCCGGATGAACCGCGAACAGTTTTACAATCGGGAAACCCGGGACCGCAACTACCTGCTCGCCAACGCTCTGGTCTACTATCTGCTCAAGGGTGCTCCGGCCAACGGCCAAAAGGAGTACGCCGGCATCATGTCCCGGTATTATCTCACTTTCAGCAAGACCCGGAACCCCGAGACGGCGCAAAAGGCGGCGCTCGGCACCGTCGACCTGAAACGGCTGTCGGCCGACCTCACCGCGTTCTGGAACGACGAGAGGCAGATCAGGCGGTCAATCCGTTACAATACACCGATGAAAAGGTAGAACAATGCAAACAACCGAAAAATATGGCGCCCGGGAGGCGCTGAAACAGTATTTCGGTTTCGAAGGATTCCTCGACCATCAGGAGGAGATCGTGTCGGCCATGCTCTCCGGCCGCGACCTCTGCGTGATCATGCCGACCGGCGCAGGCAAATCGCTCTGCTACCAGCTGCCATTGCTGCTGCGCCCCGGTTACGGCATCGTGGTGTCGCCGCTGATTTCGCTGATGAAGGACCAGGTGGACGCGCTGATCGAAAAACAGATTCCGGCGGCTTTCATCAACAGCACCGTCTCCTTCGGCGAACAGTGCCGGATCGTCGACCGCGCCGCCGCCGGGGAGCTCAAGCTGCTCTATGTGGCGCCGGAACGGTTTCAGACCGATTTCTTCCGCAACTTCATTTTACACACTCCGCCGTCCACGATGGTGATCGACGAAGCGCACTGCATCAGCCAGTGGGGACACGATTTCCGCCCCTCCTACTGGCGGCTCGGCGAAGTGATCGACCAGTTCAACATTCCGCAGGTGTGCGCTTTCACCGCAACCGCGACGCCGCACGTCCGCGAGGACATCCGCACCCAGCTGCACCGCCCCGGCATGGAGCTGTGCGTGGCGGGCTTCAAGCGGCCCAACCTGTCGTTTCAGGTGGTCAACTGTTCGTCGGACGCGAGCAAGTTCGCGGCGATCCGCAAGCTGCTCGCGCGCAAATGCCCGACCATCATCTACGCTTCCACCCGCAAGGGAGTCGAACAGCTGGTCGAGGAATTCGGCGTGACCGGCTACCACGCCGGCATGCCCGACGCCGACCGCACCGAGGCGCAAGACCGGTTCATGAACGATCCCTGTCCGGTGCTGGCCGCGACCAACGCCTTCGGCATGGGCATCGACCGCCCCGACGTGCGGCAGGTGATCCACTTCAATTTGCCCGGTTCGCTCGAAGCCTACTATCAGGAGGCCGGGCGCGCCGGGCGCGACGGCGAAGCCGCCGACTGCATTCTGCTCTACGCCTACCGCGACCGCTATGTGCAGGAGTTCCTGATCGACCTGAGCAATCCGCCGCCGGAGGTGGTCCAGCAGCTCTACCGCGAGCTGCGCCGCACCGCCGTCGAACGCAAGTCGCGCGTGATCGAAGTCACCCTCGGCGAACTGCTTCCCGGCGTCGAAGACGCGAAATCCGAAAACCAGCTCTCCGCAGCGATGGGCATTCTCGAAAAGGCCGGCATGATCGCGCGCGGCTACCGTCAGAGCAGCCGGGGAGTGATGCAGTTCACCGGCGATCTCGAAGAACTGCGGCTGCTGAACCAGCTGGAAAACACCCAGCGTTCCCGCTTCGTCAGCCGGGTAGTGAAACACTACGGCGCGCAACTCCGGCAGCCGGGCAACTACACGGTCGAGGAGCTTGCAAACGTCGCCGGACTGAACCCGGAGCAGACCCGCCGGGTACTGAACGCATTGAACGGAGAGTGCCTGTCGTGGAACATTCCGTTCTCCGGCCGCAGCACCGAACTGCTCCACCCGGAGCTGGCCGAAGTCGAGCTGGACTACGAGGCGATGAACCGCAAACGGGAGTTCGAGCTGAACCGCCTCGGCGAAGTGATCAGCTACGCAACCGCCCGCAAATGCCGCCAGGCCTGCCTGATCTCCTACTTCGGCGAATCCACCGACGGCTGGAGCTGCGGCAGCTGCGACAACTGCCGCGAAACCGGCCTCGCGGTCAGGCGCGCCCCATCGGCAGGCGAGCAGGAGATCATTCAGGTGATCCTCGGCTGTATCGGCGACTTCGACGGAAGATTCGGCGCAGGCAAGATCAGCCAGATTCTGGCCGGAGCCAGAAGCGCGGAGCTGGTGAACCGCAACCTGCACCACAGCCGCTGGTTCGGCGCACTCTCGCAGCTGCGCCAGAATCAGGTGATGAAATACATCAAATCCCTTGAAGGCTGCCGCTGCATCGGCCGGATCGAGCGCGGCGACTACCCCTGTCTGGAACTGGCCCCGCACGGCATGGAGGTGTTGGCCGGCCACGCCCGGGCCGAACTCGACGTGCCGGAGGAACCGATCCGGGGACGCCGCCGCCGCGAAAGTCCGGATACAAGCGCCATCCGCCGCACCGAAACCAGAGTCGCCCGAATGGAGCATCACGCGCTCTACGACGCTTTGAAAGCAGTCCGTGCCCGGCTGGCTGAACAGCGCGGCGTCCCGGCCTTTCAGGTGCTCTCCAACGCAGCGCTGGCCGAATTCGCGGAACGCCAGCCGCTGACCGTGCAGGAAGCGATGGAAATCAACGGAATCGGTCCGGTAAAGGCCGCCACCGTTGTCCCCCTCTTCCTTGAAGCGATCCGCCTCTGGCGCGCCGCCGAACGCGAAGCCCGCGACGGATAAGGGGATTCTGCGCCGGCAGGATCGAAATCCCCGCTATCTTCTATCGGGCAGCTTCAGGACGGGCGCCGGTCCGGCGGCGGTACTCCAGCGGCGTGAGGCCGGTGCTGCGGCGGAACGCCTGCGTGAAATAGTTCTGGCGGGTGAAGCCGCACTGTTCGCTGATCTCCCTGATCCGCCAGCTGGTGCTTTCGAGCATCACTTTGGCCTGTTCCAGACGCCGGTTGCGGATCGCCTGACCGATGCCGATTCCCTCCCGGGCGGAAAAGACGGTATTCAGATAGTTGGCGTTCTTGCCCAATTCGTCAGCCAGATAGGAGACGCTCAGCCACGGGTAACAGAAATTGTCCTCGATCAGCCGGTAGATCCGTTCGATCAGGAAATCGCCGGAATCCGAGGAGATCACCTCATGCATCCAGTAATCCTCCGACAGCAGTTCCATCCCGAGCGTCCAGAGCCGGAACAGCTTCAGTGAAGTCACGAATCCGCTGCGCGCATGCAGATAACTCTCCGCTTCGCGGTGCATCCGCATATAAGCCGACGCCTGAACCGGCGACAGCACCTTCAGCAGATAGGGGCGCGGCGGCTCCTCCCGCCGGCCGTCCAACAGTTGCAGCGGCTTGAGCCAATACCGCCCGTCACGGCTGCGGAACCGCCAGATGAACGAGCTGTGCTCACAATCCCGCGCGCCGAAGGTGAACCGGTGCGGCACCTCCGGATTCAGCAGCAGCAGCGAACGGACCGGGCACTCCACCGGCGTCAACTGCGGAATATGCAGCGTACAGCCGCGCCGGTCCACCAGAATCAGGTGGTAGGCAGGATGCGTATGCAGCGGGAAATGGTGCTCCTGCGTGAAACGCGAATGGTGCAGCCGGTTGGGTTCCAGTTCCAGAAACCAGCTCTCACCGTCCGCCTCCACCGTAATCTGCGGATTCATCATCGAAAAATGCCTCCCTGAGTTGCTTTGCTATAGCATATCTGAGAAAATTGTCAAAACCATGAGTATTTTACTATTGTTTTTATCATTTTTTTCAAGTATAATTTATAGCACAGCAGGAAAATATACCGGAGGAACCAAAATGGAACATCAAATCGCATCACCGAAATCGACAGGGCTTTCCAAACAGTTTACCTTGATTGAATTGCTGGTCGTAATCGCGATTATCGCGATTCTGGCGGCGATGCTGTTGCCGGCGCTGAACAAGGCCCGGATGGTCGCGCGACAGTCCACCTGCTCCAACAACCTCAAACAGCTCGGCACGATGAGCTCGTTCTACAACTCCGACAACGACGATTTTTTCGTTCCCCACATTTATGACAGCACCAATTGGCGCTGGATCAGCCTGTTCGGACAGGCCGGATATCTGCCGAACATCAAGCACGTACTCTGCCCGGAAGCCGCCGGCGACAACCGGCCCGAACGGCGGGAGCTGATGGCCTCCAACCCGACTGCGGTGATGACTTATCCGAACTACAGCCGATACGCCTATGTCGATTACGGCTACAACTACCGCAACCTCGGCAGTTCGGAACGCAACGGCGGCACTCCCATTGCGGGCCTTGCCCTGGGCGCTCCGGCCAAGACCGGCAAGGTGAAACAGCCCACCAAAACCATCTGCATGGTCGACACCGGCTCCACCGCCGCCGCGGAACTCAGCGGAGGATATTTCACCGTGGAAGATATGGAACAGACCTGGGGCGGACGGCCGATGGGCCGTCACGGCGGCAATGTGAATGTACTCTGGGTGGATGGCCATGTGACCGGCGAACGCATGCAGATGGCGATGTCGCCCGGAACCCCGATGCCGAATCTGGGTTCGGTCTACGGCGCGAACAGCTTCCCCTTCGCCGCCTGGAACTCCGTGATGGAAAACTACTGGGACCTCCGCTGATTTTGAAAGGAACTTATGTCATGAAAAAACTGATGATGATGTTCGCGGCCGGAGCGGCACTCACTGCCGCCGCCGCATTGCCGGAGGTCCGCGACACGGCTTCCAAGCCGCTCGTGCCGAAAACGGAATTTGATTTCTCCGCCGAAGTCACCTCGCCGCAACTGTGGATCGAAACCGCAGACGGCGGCCGCAGGACGGTTGCGCAGGCGCAATCCGGCGGCGTGCTGCGTCTTGCCCCCGGTGAAACACTCGTGATGGATGCGGCGCTGCTGCCGCCCTCCGGCACGCTGTCGGTGCGGGTGCGCACCTCGGCGGGCGGCGGAGGCCCGCTGCTGAAGTTTCCGTTCGGCAAAATGATGCTGACTACCGGCCGGGAAGCCCGGCGGCCGGTCTGGCTGACCGGCATTCCCGGCGCGGAAACGGCGGACGGACGGCTGAACGGACGGGGCGAAGCGCCCGACGGCCATTGGACGCTGCTGTCGGTCGGCTACTCCCCCGACAAGGTGCAGTTCCATTTCGACGGCCAGTTCGCCGGCGAGGGCAAGGCCCGGCTCGGCGCTCCGGCCGGAACCGTCCGCATCGGCGGCAAGCTGCCGCTGGAGGTGCGCGATATCGCCTGTTACGACGTATTGTTCGACTTCAACGACGTGCTCAAGGCGGTTTCCCGCAGCCCGGAGGCGCTGGCGGAAAACGCGAAGCGGCTGGGGCGCACCCCGGCGACGTTCCGCTCCGCAGCCCGTCCCCGGCTGCTGGCTTCCGCACAGGATCAGGCGGAACTGCGTTCCGCCGTCAAACAGGACCCGGCGATGGCCGCGCTGCTCGCCCGTTACGTGACCCGGTATGAAGCCGAAATCGCCGGAGGCGTTCCGAAAGAGGAGAAAGTCGGAGAGATCAAGCGCGAGGACGGCAACCGTCTGGCGATGCTGGCGATCCTTTACGGCGCGACCGGCGACAAACGTTATGTGAAAACCGCTTCGGAATACATCGACCGGATCGTGGACTACCGCATCTGGGACGGCGACCGCCCTTACTGGACCAACAGCGACCTGGTGACCGGCCATCTGCTGCTCGGACTGGCGCTCGCCTACGACTGGATGTACGACGAGCTGGCGCCGGAACTGAAAACCCGGATGCGTGAAGTGGTCCGCTTCCGGGCCGGGGATTTCGCGCGGCGCATCCTCTACAAGCGGTGGACCTGGGCCAATCAGGCGATGAACAATCACGGCTGCGTGACCTGTACCGGGCTGATGGCCGCCGCCGTCGCATTCCATGGCGACCTGCCCGAAACCGCAGTCTGGGCCGACGCGGCGCGGGGCTGGATGAAAAACTTCCTCGCCAACCAGCCGGCGGACGGCGGCGACTACGAGGGAATCGGCTACTCCCAGTATACGCTGGGCCATCTGCTGATCTACGCCGATCTGGTGCGCGCCGAATTCGGAGACGACTGCTACCGCGACTGCGGCTGGCTGGCGAAAACCATGGATTTCCGCATCCAGTCCTCCATCCCGCGGAAACACTGGGTCATCCAGAAGATGCCCGGCGGCCGGCAGCGGCTGGACCATTCGCTGATCTCCTTCGGCGATACCCGGCAGCGCGACTTCTTCATCCCGACCGGTCCCGCCCGGAAGCTGGCGGCGGAGTACAGGCGCGGCGACTACCTCGCCTTCGCGGACAAGGTCGACGCGATCGACAACTTCTGCCGCGCCCACGAGTACCTGTCGCTGCTCTACTTGCATCAGGCGCGGAAATCCGGCGTGAAGCCCTCCTCCGCCCCGCTTCCGGCCTTCGCTTATTATCCGCAGGTCGGCAAGGTGCTGATGCGCTCCGGCTGGGACGGCAACGAGGCGGTGATGATCTTCCGCTGCGGCACTCCGGCCGGAACCGAGGCGCTGAAGAATTTCAGCACCGCGCAGGGCGACGGCCACGTCCATCCCGATGTCGGCGCGGTCTCGCTGTTCGCTGCGGGCGAGCTGATGCTGATCAACTCCGACTACTGCTACAAACTGACCTCCCAGGAGAACACCCTGACGGTCAACGGCGTCGGCCAGCGCGGCGACGACCGCCAGTGGCTCGACACTACCGACTTCTACAAGCACAAGCTCAAGCCGGAGATCCTGCGCGCCGAATCGCACGACGCCTATGACTACACGGTCGGGGACGCCACCGCGGCCTACCGCCCCGAAAGCGGCCTGACCCGGTTCCGGCGGCACATCCTGTTCCTGAAGCCCGACTGCTTCGTGATCGCCGACGAGCTTGCCGCCGACCGTCCCTCGACCTTTGAAACCCGGTATCATTCGCTGCTGCCGGGCAAGGCCTCCGGCAAGAGCGCGATGTTCGGCGGCAGGCGCGGTGAACTCCAGATCCGCGCCCTGCAGCCCCGCGACGGCGAACTCACCTACGAAATCGCCGACGTGCGGCTGATCGACCGGGCCACCGCGCCGCGCAAGACCGGAGTGGTCACGCAGCGCAACACCGTGCCCGCAAAATCCACGCTGTTCGTAACCGTGCTGTATGCCGCGCCGAAAGGCGGAACCGCCGATTTCTCCGCTCGGATCGCCGATGATGTGATCACGGTCCGCAACGGCCGCAAGGTCCGCAAGGTGAAGCTGATCCGCAAAGGCGGCGTCCGGCTCGAAGTCGCGGAACCGGGGAACGGAGCGGAGTAATGCCGGTTTTCCTGCGTGAGCTTCGCAATCCGTGCAGTCAGAAAGTCTGGCGGAACGGCACGCTCGTCTACACCCTCTCCGGCGTGATCTCGCTGTTCTTCCTGCTGCTGACGGGAGATTTCGCGTGGTCGCTCCGGGAACGGTCGATCTTCCAGATCGTGCAGCTGATGTTCAAGACGCACGGCGCATCGGACTTCCTGAATGCGGTGATGATCACCGCGCTGCCCGGTGCGCTCGGCTTTATCCTCGGCCCGGTCATCAGCTACCGGTCCGACCGCACCCGGAGCAGATGGGGGCGGCGGATTCCGTACCTTTTCTTCGCCACGCCGGTCGCGACGGGAGCGCTTTTCGGATTGGGCGTCAGCGTCGAGCTGGGAAACTGGCTGCACGCTCTCACCGGTTTCGGAACGGACCGCTGCATCCTGGTCTTTCTCGGCTTCTTCTGGACGGTGTTTGAATTCGCGGCGGTGATCAGCGGCGTGATGTTCTCCGCGCTGGTCAACGACGTGGTGCCGCCGGAGTTTCTCGGACGGTTCTACGGACTCTTCCGCGCGGTCAGCCTGACCGCCGGAATCCTCTTCAACTACTGGCTCTTCGGGCACGCCGAATCGCACAGCGCCATCCTGTTCTTCTCGCTCGGCGTGATCAACTTCCTCGGTTTCACAGTCATGTGCTGCAAGGTGCGCGAAGGGGAGTACCCGGAGCCGGAACGGGACACCCGCCATCCCGGTGCGCTCCACGCCGTCAAAACCTACTTTCAGGAATGTTACAGCAACCCGCACTATCTATGGTACTACACCTTCAACACGCTCTGCTGGCTCACCATCCTGCCGGTCAACGCCTTCAGCCTCTTCCACGCCAAAAATCTCGGCGTGGACATGGGCGATTACGGCAAGTACAACGCCTACGTCTATCTGGTTTCACTGGCCCTCGCCTATTTCCTCGGCGTGCTCGCCGACCGCTGCCACCCGCTGCGGCTGACCATCGCGGTGATGGGCCTGTACTGCATCGAAACACTGCTGGCAGGGGTGCTGATCACCAATCAGGCCCGCTTCGCGTGGTTCTTCACCGCCCACAGTGTACTGGTCGGCACCTATCTGACCGTCTCCGCCTCACTCGGCTTGCGGCTGCTGCCGAAAGCCAAATTCGCCCAGTTCGCCTCAGCGGGAGCACTGCTGGTCTCATTCTTTTCTGTGCTGCTGATCATGGTTCTCGGGAAAGTGCTCGACCTGCTGAACCACCGGTACACGCTGACCTATCTGCTCGCCTCGGTCGCCGCCTTCGCGTCGGTGCTCGCGGGGCTGGCGCTCTACCGGAGTTTCGTGCGGCACGGCGGTATCTCCGACTACCGCGCCCCCGAGGTCGACTCCCGCTGACGGGACTTTGCCCCCGGGGGCCGGCAAGGCGCCGACGCCTCCGTGTCTGTCCGTGTTTGTCCGGCCGACAGGTATTTTCCTGGCAGGCCGTCGGGGATCAATCAGGTGAAGTAAAATATTTGAATTTTCCAGAGGAATCAAGATGAAAAAAATCAGAATCTGCACGATCGGAGCCGGTTTTTTCGCCGGATTCATGCACGGTCCCGTACTGCGGGCGCTGGCGCAGCGCGATCCGGCGATGGAACTGGCGGCGGTCTGCGACCTCGACGCTGAGCGGGCGAAAACCTTCGCCGCCGCCACCGGCTGCCGGAACTGGTACACCGATTTCCGTGAAATGCTCGACTCCGAACGCCCCGACGGCGTGGTCCTGCTCACTCCGGTCACTGCGACCGCCGCGGTCGGTTCCGCGGTGCTCGCGGCGGGCTACCCGGCGATGCTGGAAAAGCCGCCGGGCCGGAACCGCGCCGAAATCACCGCGCTGATCCGCGCTTCACAGCAGGGCAACGCCCCGGCGATGGTCGCCTTCAACCGCCGCTGCTCCCCGCTGCTCACACGGGGCATGGAACTCCTGAAACAGGAAGCGCCGAAGGAAAAACTGGAACATATCCGCTGCGACTTCTACCGCAGCGAACGGTTCGACGCCGATTTTTCGACCACAGCGGTCCACGGCATCGACGCGGTGCGCCACCTCTCCGGCAGCCGCTATGCCCGGGTCGATTTCCACTATCAGGAGCTGGAACGCGATGCGGGAAAAATCTGCAACTTCTTCCTGACCGGCACGATGACCGGCGGCAGCTCGGTGCAGCTCTCCTTCTGCCCTTCCACCGGAGCGGCGCTGGAGCGTTTCACCCTGAATACCCGGAGCCTGACCGTGAGCGTCGAATCCGTCCCGCCCGGCGGCGGATGCGATTTTCCCGGCCGCATTTTCGTGTACCGGGGCGGAAAGCTGCTGCGGATCGAAGCGCCTCCGGCCCATGAGTTCGACCGCGAGGAGTTTTACCTGGCCGGATACTATCAGGAGAACTGCCGTTTCATCGAACGGCTCCGGGAGGGCTTCCCGCCGGAAAACGATCTCGAACTCTCCCTCGAAGCCGTCGAAATCGCCGACGCCTGCCGCCGGCGCGTTCCGCTCTGGACGGCGGAAACAGTCAGAAGCTGATCGGACCGGGCCGCAGCACCCGCACAGCGTTCCCGGTGGCGTCCACCACCGTGGAGCCTTGCGCGTCCGGCGGGATATCGCCGCCGTCCACCGCCAGCTCCACGTCGCCGGAAAGCTCCGCCAGCGCCGCCTTCACGCTGAGCGCATTGGGATGGCCGGAGTGGTTCGCGCTGGTCTGCGCCAGCGGCACACCGGCCAGTTTCAGGATTTCAAGGATCAGCGGATAATCCGGCACCCGGAAACCGAGTGTGCCGCCCGCCTTTTTGCGCGCGATGATCGTGATCGGGCCCGGGCAGTATTTTTCCGCCAGCTCCGACGGCAGCCCCTCCAGCTCCACACCGTACTCCGCGAGCTTGCGCCAGTCGCCGACGAACCACCCCAGCAATTTGCTGCGGTCACGGTCCTTCAGGTCGTAGATTTTCGCGACGGCCGCCGCATCGTCCGCCCGGCAGACCAGCCCGTAAACCGTCTCCGTCGGCAGCAGCAGCACCGCGCCGGGACGTTTCAACGCCTCCGCCGCCAGCCGCGCGGCTTCGGCCACTCCGATCCGATCCAGCCGTACCGGTTCCATTCGCCGCGCCTATTCGTAATCTTCGTCGGGCTGGTCCAGCACGAGGTGCGGAATCCGTTCGCCCATATAGCAGCAGATGAAAGCGACGATTCCGGCGAGGAAGCCGTAGACCGCGCCGCAGGTCAGCGCCCGGTCGAGCACGTCGCTGTTCATCAGCTCGGTAAAGCTCATGCCGGTCCCGGAGGCGTTCACGAACGTATAGGCCAGCCATACGCCGGTCGAAACCGCCATCGTCGCCCACGCGGCGTTCTTGGTCGCCTTCGGCACGTACAATGCGGTGATCACCGGCACGAAAATAATCACCAGCTGCGAAGCCCAGCTGTTGATCATCAGTTTGTAGATGCTCTCCACATTCAGCGCGAGATAACAGGCGATCACGGTCAGCGCCACCGTGGCGACGCGGGTCAGCATCAGCAGCTTCTGGTCGCTGAGGCGGGACCAGATCGAACCGATCACATTGTTGCAGAGCAGCGAGGAACCGGCCAGCAGCGAACTGTCCGCCGAGCTCATGATCGCCGAAATCAACGCCGCCAGAAACACCGTCAGGATCAGGGGATGCATCCCGCCGAGCACGATCACCGCCATGCGCGGCAGCACCTGATTGTCGAGGTCGGTCCCCATGGCTTCCGTGGTGACGCCGTGCTGCGCCAGCACGAAGCGGGCGGTGAAACCGATCGTGATCGGCACCAGCCCGATCGCGGCGTAGAAGAAGCCGGACATCACCGCGCTCGACACCGCGATCTTCTCGTTGCGGCTCGCCAGCGAACGCTGCACCAGGTCCTGCCCGACCGTACAGCCGAGGCCCATCACGATCCAGCAGCCGACATAATAAACCCAGTCATTCGCGGTGGGGGCCGCGCCGCCCTCGGTCCGGATCCACAGCGACAGATCCTGCGGATTCAGCCGTTCGGCCACGGCCTCCCAGCCCCCGGCCAGACCGACCGCACCGGGCACGATCAGGAAAAGACCGGCCACGATCAGCGAAACCTGCACCACATCGGTCAGGGTGACCGCCCACATGCCGCCGGCAAAGGTGTAAATCAGCACCACGACCGCGCCGATCAGCGTGCCGGCCGTCACGCTCATGCCGGTCAGGACGTGCAGGATCGTGCCCATGCCGAGCAACTGCGCGCCGAGCCAGCCGATGTAGACCGGGATCATCCACAAGGAAGTGTAGACCCCTGCCCACTTGCCGTATTTGCGTTCTACGATGTCGGTGACGGTCAGGCACTTCAGCCGCCGCAGCAATCCGACGATGAAGATACCCGACAGGATCAGGCTAAGCGACGCTCCGAACGGGTCGGCCAGCACCGCGCCGATGCCGTCGGAGTAGACGGTCGCCGCCACTCCCATGCTCGACCCCGCGCCGAACCAGGTCGCCAGCAGCGTTGCGGTGGCCATCCACAGCGGAAGCCTCCGCCCGGCCACCAGAAAGTCATTCATCCCCTTGACCTTCCGGCTGGACCACATCCCGATACCGATCAGCACCGCAACGTAGATGACGATGCCGATCCACAGCATGTACCGGTCACCTGCATCAAGGCCGAGACTGCCGACCGCATGCTGGACCGAAGCCGAAACTTCGCTTACTTGATTTTCCATTCACTTGCCTTTTTTCTAAAAAAACTGAAAATGACGGATGCGGTCCATGATCGCTCCATAAAAAAACACAGGCAGTAAAACCGTCGAAACAGGTATCCTTCACAACATCCCGCCCGACCGGTTTTCACCTGTGGCTGCGTCAACTGTATAAACTACATTTTTTTACCGGGATTTCAATGCTGAAACCGGAAAAAATCCGTTTTTTTCCGGCTCACTTCAGCTTGAAAAAATTTCCGTTGCGGGCTATACTGAAAAGATGGACAATCAACGAAAAATCTTCATCGCCCGGCCCCACGGCATGTGTGCGGGAGTCCGGCGCGCCCTCGACACGGTCGAAGCGGTGCTGAAATCCGCTCCCGCCCCGGTCTACGTGCTGCATGAGATCGTGCACAACAACTTCATCGTGAACCGCCTGAAGGAGCGCGGCGTGATCTTCGCCGAAACGCTGGCGGAGGTCCCGGAAGGGGCGGTGCTGCTCTTCAGCGCCCACGGCGTCTCCGCCGCGGTCGAGGAGGAGGCCCGGCGCCGCAGCCTGCGCACAGTCGACGCGACCTGCCCGCTGGTGAAATCGCTGCAATCCGCCGCGTCGAAGAGTTTCCGCCCCGGCGAAGTGCTGATCCTGATCGGGCACCGCGGCCACCCCGAAGTCGAAGGGGTGCTCGGCAGGGTTCCGGCAGGAGGCACGGTTCATGTGATCTCCGGAGCCGCCGAGGTGCCCGGCCTGCCCGAACTGCCCGCAGGAACGCCGGTCCGCGCCCTCTCCCAGACCACGCTGAACCTCGAAGCGGTGGATGAGGTGCTCGCCGCCCTCCGGAACCGCTGGCCGCAGCTGGAAAGCGGCCCCGGCGTCTGCTATGCGACCACCAACCGCCAGAAAGCGGTGCGGCAGCTGGCGGCGCGCTGCCGGACGATCCTGATCATCGGTTCCCCGCGCAGCTCCAACTCCAACCGCCTGCGTGAAATCGCGGAACAGGCCGGAGCGCGCGCTTTCCTGATCGACGGCCCGCAGGAGCTGCCTCCGCTCGATCCGTCACAGGACATCGGCGTCAGCGCCGGAGCCAGCGCCCCCGAGGAGCTGGTCGAAGCCACCGTGGAACGGCTGCGCCGCCTCGGCTACGGCGCCTCGGAGCCGGTCGAAGCCGCCGTGGAAACCGTCGCCTTCCGGCTGCCCGCCCTCCCCTGTTGAACGCCGGCAGCCCATCCGGCTTCGAACTTTGAATTCTGCAACTTTTCTTGCAATATTATCATTGAGAATTCACCACGTACCGCTATATTTAAAACAGGAACCGGGAAAACGGCCAGATTGTCAAACCGTTGAAAAGTATCAATCGGGAGAGGTATGATTCTGCAATTTCATCCGGGCGGCGACGCCCACCGGCTGAAGATCGTCGAACTGCACCGGCGCTTCTTCTATCATGAGGGGCTTTTCATGCACCGCCATCCCGCATACCACCTGATCCTGGTCACGCAGGGGAACTGCGAGCTTCTGGTCCCGGACCGGGCGCCGGTCCGCTGTCCGCTGAACTCGCTGATCATCATCCAGCCGGAGTTTCCCCACGATTTCCGCACCGACGGCGACGGCGTGGAGCACAGCTGCATCATCTTCACGCTGGAAAACAGCCGCCGGGAGTCCTGCACGGTTCCCTTCGACCACTTTTTCGACCCGCAGGCCGCCGCCCGCCCCTACCGGGTGATCCCGCTCTCCGACAGCAACAGCGCGGTGCTGCTCAAGCAGCTCAACCTCGCGATCGGGCTGCGGGAAAAAAGCAGGACGGGGTTCGCGCTGGAGGTCGCAGTCCACTCGCTGCTGATGAACTGCCTGACCCTCGGCTACCCGGAGTACTTCACCCCGTTCGAGATGGGGCGCAAGGAAAAGAACGCCGAAAAAGTCCGCATCCTGATCGAACAGAACATCTGGAACCCCGACTTCAACCTGCCGATGCTGGCCCGGCAGCTGAATCTGCACCCCAACCACCTGAACGCCGTTTTTACCGAAGTGGAAAAGATTCCGATCGGGGAATACCTGATCCGGCGAAGGCTCCAGCGGGCCGGTCAGATGCTCGCCGCCGGACACCGCTGCAAGCAGGTCGCCGACGCCTGCGGCTTCCGTTCGCTGAGTTATTTCAGCCGTTTGTTCCGCCAGCGTTTCGGCTGTTCACCCCGTCAATACCAGGCAAAGGAAACGATATGAAATCCATTCCCGAAAAACGCCCGGCCTCGCCGCCGCCGCACAAGAAAATCCTGTTCATGAACGGCAACTCCCGGCTGATCCGGGCGCTGTGGAGCGCGGAATGCGATGAAAAAGCCGCACGGTACGGTTTTGAAGTCGCAATCCCGGCCCGTGACCGCGACCTTCCGGCGGAAACCTGGCCGCAACTGCTGCCGGAATACGACGGAGTCATCACCTCCTGGGGTTCCCCGGTCTGCACGGCGGAGCTGCTGGCCCGCGCGCCCCGGCTCGCAATCGTCGGCCATGCCGCCGGTTCCGCCGCCGCCGTCACCGATGACTCGACCTACCGCACCGCCGTCAGGGTGGTGACCGCCAACCCGGTCATGGCGGAGACGCTTTCGGAGTGGTGCGTGATGATGCTCCTGATCGCCCAGCGGCGCCTGACGCAGTATGCGAAGTTCCGTCCGGGCGAACGCTGCGACTGGACGAAGAACGCCGGGTTCCCCGATCTCGGGAAGCTGGCGATCGGCCTCTGGGGCATGGGAGACATCACCCGCGCACTGCTGAAGAAGCTCTCCGTATTCCGCACCGGCGGCATCCTCGTATTTTCCGAGCACGCCGACTCCGGCGAAATCCGGGCGGCAGGCGCGGAAAAGGCTTCCTGCTTCGACGAGCTCCTGCGGCGCAGCGACCTTCTCGTCTGCCTCGCCGGAATGACTCCGCGCAACTGCCGTAAGCTGGACGCCGCCCGGCTGGCGCTGCTGAAGGACGGTTCCACCGTGATCAATCCCGGCCGCGCCCGGCTGATCGACAACGAAGCCCTGTTCCGGGAAGTCCGGTCGGGGCGGCTCTCCGCCATCCTCGACGTATTTGAAGAGGAGCCCCTGCCCCCGGACTCCCCGTGGTACGCGCTCCCCGGCGCCATTCTGACGCCCCACTCCGGAGCCGGTTGCGGCCGCGAACGTTACGTGCCCTACATTCTCGACCGGTTCCATTGTTTTTTCTCCGGCCGGGAGCTGTCGAACTGCATCGACGCCGCCCGCTTCCGCACCATGACGCAGGAGCAGTGCGGCAGGGAGCCGGCCCAATGAAAAATCCCGGAAACTGCCACAACTTTTTCGACACAGAAAGGAATGCCATGAATCCGACACGAAACGAAACTCCCCCCGCCGGACGCAGGTTCACTTTGATTGAGCTGCTCGTGAACACAACTGGTAAAATATACAATCACTCCACGGCTGCCGCTCTGCGTAAAAGCGAGGGGGTCGGGGGAGAGAAAGCGGCGGGGAGCGCCGCGTCTCTCCCCGTACCAGGCAATCTAAGCATCTCTCTCATTCTCCGCAAGTTCTCACGTCTTAGCCAATGCTCTGCAAGCGGCAAGTCGGAGCAAAAACGTGAAGTTGCCTTTCCGCAAAAAAGCGGGAAGACAACTTCACGTTATTGCGGCTCTTCCTTCCCTGCCGGCCGACCGCGCCTCCGCCCGTCGACCGTCCCGTACCCGGCACCGGCACCTTGCCGGACGCAGGGGGCGCGGGGGGCGGCGGATACGCCCCCCGCATACCGCCATTTAAGGCCGACCATCGCAAGATTTACGCTGATTGAGCTGCTCGTAGTAATATCCATCATCGCCATTCTGGCGAGCATGCTGCTGCCCGCACTGCAGAAAGCGCGCGACAAGGGCCGGCAGGCCTCCTGCGGCAGCAATCTCAAACAGATCGGCACGGCGGCCCAGATGTACGCAACCGACGCGACGGATTATATCGTCCCGGCGCTGTACGGAATCCGCTGGAGCCCGGTGTGGAGCTGGTACAATTCGCTCGGCCCGTATGTCGGCAGGCCGGACCTGCAGAACATCGGTGCCGACGATTCGGCAGCTGAGCAATATCCGCGCGAGTACACCTGCCCGGCCACGCCGCCGGAGACCTACCGTTCGCTTGGCTGGTCCGCCGCCGGCAAGGTCTGGAGCGGTTACGGAATCAACCGGACCACCGACGGCGACCTCGGCAGCGGCTTCAAAGTGCTGGTCGCCGGGTATGCGGACGTGACCGGCCAGCAGACCGGCAAAATGACCCGCTTCCGCCGTCCCTCCGGCCTCTTTCTGTTCGCCGACGGCTACTGGACGATGGACCGTTCGCTGAACCAGACGCCGAACACATGGATTTACAACACCACCACGCTGCTGCCCAATCCGCACAGCGACGGCCGCAACGTGACGTTCCTCGACGGCCATGTCGAATACCGGCGCGGCTATATGCCGACTTTCGACTGGAGCAACCGCGACACCCAGATGTTCTATCTGGGAATGTTCTATTGAAAAAGGAAATCACAATGAAACTTCAACTCAACCGCCTTTGCCTCGCATGGCGTTCAATCGCCCTCTCCGCCGCAATCGCTCTGCCGCTTCTTCCGGCGGAAGCCGCCGCCCCTCCCGAACTCGACCGCGAACCGGTCGCCGGGGAAAACCTGCCGTACCAGCCGGGCGACGGTGAAACCATGCAGGTGAATCCGCCCGCTTTCCGGTGGCTGCCCGCCGGCGGCGATGCCGTGCGCTACCGCCTTCAAGTTGCGGCCGACCCGGAATTTTCACAGTTGGCCTATCAGGCGCGGAATCTCAGGTGGCGGATCGAAGTCCCGTCCGAACCGCTGAAACCGGGGAAATGGTTCTGGCGGTACGGCGTGGAACAGCCGGAGGGGGTCCGCTGGAGCCGGACGCGCGCCTTTTCGATCGCGCCGGACGCCGCCGCATTTCCCTATCCTGAACCGGGCTGGGCCGGACGTATCCCGGCCGCCCGTCCCCGGCTGTTCGTGCCGCCGGGCGTCCTCGCCGAGCTGCGCCGCCGCGCACAGGAGGGCGACCTGAAGCCGCAGGCCGACCGGCTGGTCCGGGAGGTGCATAAGTTCTCCGGCGAGGAGATCATCGCGGAGCCGCCTTTCCTCGGCAAGGACCGCTGGGGCGCGCTCTACGCGACGATCTTCCGCACCACCCGCCCGCCGATGGACAAGATGGAACGCGCGGCGCTCGCCTATCTGCTGACCGGCGACGAAGCGTGCGGCCGCGAGGCCAGACGGCGTTTGCTGACCTTCTTCGGCTGGGATCCGAAAGGTTCCACCAACCTCTTCCACAACGACGAACCCGCGATGTGGATGATGATGCGCGGCGTACGCGCCTACGACTGGATCTATCCGATATGCACGCCGGAGGAACGCCGGGCCGTCGAAACGGTGATGCTCGAACGGGGCCGTGACCTGTTCCGCTACCTGACGGAACGCCGATTCGACAACCGCCCCTATGAAAGCCACGCAGGGCGCATGGTCGGCTTCCTCGGCGAAGCCGCGATTTCGCTCGCGCCGGAACACCCGGAGGCGAAAGAATGGCTGGATTACGCAGTCCGCATCTACTACGGAGCCTATCCCTGCTGGGGCGGCGAAGACGGCGGCTGGAACGAGGGAACCCACTACTGGGTCTCCTATATGGATTTCATCCTGAACTTCGTGGTGGCGCTGCGCAACGCGACCGGCGTCGACCTCGGCCGGAAACCGTTTTTCCGCAACACGCCCTACTATTTGTATTACAGCTCGCCGCCGTTCACCCGGCGTCAGGTGTTCGGCGACGGCTACGCGGCGATCAATATGAGGTGGTACGGCGGCATGATGTACAATTTCGCATTACTGAACCGCGATCCCCGCCTGAAGTATTACGCCGAAGCCGCCGGCTTCAAGCCGGGCCTCACGCTGCTGAACCTGTTTGCGGGCAAGGACGATTTTCAGGCGGAGCCGCCGTCGGAGCTGCCCACTTCCCGCCTTTTCGCGGACGTCGGGCTGGCGGCGCTGCGCAATACGCTCACCGACGGCGACAATCATATCGGGATGAAATTCCGTTCCAGCCCCTTCGGCGCGGTCTCCCACGGCCACCGCGACCAGAACACCTTCGCGATCGAGGCTTTCGGGGAACCGCTGGCCATCGCGACCGGCTACTACAACTATTACGCCTCGCCGCATCACAGCAACTACACCCGCGCCACCCGCGCCAAATGCGGCATCACCTATGATGGCGGCAAAGGACAGGTCAACGGCTGGAAGGCGACAGGCAGGATCACGTTTTTCGAGGACACGCCTGACTTCACGCTGTTGTCGGCGGAAGCGGCCCCCGCCTACGGCGGAGCGCTGACCCGCGCCGCCCGGCAGATCATTTTCCTGAAAGCCGCCGGAGTCTTCGTGATTCACGACATTCTCGCGGCTCCCGAAGCCCACTCCTACGAATATTGGCTTCACGCGCTGGATGAAATGAAAATCGACACGGCCCGGAACACCGTCACGATCACCCGCCCCAAGGCGATATTGAATACGCGGTTCCTGCTGCCCGCCTCACCGTTTTTCCGGCAGACCGACCGGTTCGATCCCCCGGTCGGCGAACAGAAACGCGACTACATGGTGGACAACTACCACCTCACCGCCGCCACGGCTCCGGCAAAGGAGGCGGTTTTCCTGACGGTGCTGGCCGTGACGAAACCAGGCGCCGAACCGCCGGAATCGGAATTGCTCGAAAGCCCGGCCGCCCGGTGCGCGGCGGTCACCCTGCCGGACGGCCGCCGTTATCTCGCCGGCTTCGCCCGGCAGGGCGCGGAGCAATCGGATGCGCCGCTCTTCGTCCGGAAACTGCCGCGCACCGGCGACTGATCCCGCTTTTCCGCAGCCTCCCGCCGCAAACCGGTTTCCGGCGGGAGTTTTTCATGTTTCCCCTTGACTATGCACCGAAGAAGTGTTATTGTGTTCCCAATCCGGGAAACAAGGGAAGTTTTTATGAAATATATTATTTTATTGTTTCTGCTCACAGCACTCTGTCGGCTCGAAGCCACGGAAAAACCGATTTTCCCCTATCTGCGTTTAGAAAGTGACTGGAAATTTTCGGAAATCGGAGCCTGTACCTTTCACTGGACTATCACCTATTCCCCGGACTTTCCATTCGACAAGGCCAGGCTGTATATCAGACAGGGTAATGAATCCGGCGGTTCATCAGGACGCGTCTTCGATCTCCGTGAAAAACCGACTGACCTCTATTTTTCCATACCCCGCGTCCTGAAACGGCATGACAATCCAAAGATTCTGGACATCAATTATTTCGGCCTTGTGACAATAAAAGAAGCACGCCTGCCGTTTGAAGGGTATATCCAAGCTGCGCCGGAAAGTTTCGGGCTGTACTCTCTCTCGGCGGAACTACTGCCCGACCAGCCGGTTCCACTGATTGAATTTTCGGTTGCCCGCGAGAAAACAGTTCCGAATTACGGTTACCTCACCCATCCAGAAAGCGATATCAAGTTCTTTCTCCAACATGCGCCGTGGCAGTTCAATCCGGCCAACACAGTAACCCTGCTCCTTGAGATTGCCGGAATCGGGTCGGAAGAAGCAGCACAGTTCCGGACGCCGCTTCAGGCTGAGTGTGAAAAGCGGGCGGCGGAATACATCTCCGCCATACCTGAAAATCTTCCGGCGCAAACCCGCAAAACATTGGAAACGCTGTATGCGGAACGCCTCCGGACCGCACGGATATGGCTGGAAAACAACCGTGAATACCATAGAGGCCGAGTTTCACTGGAAACTCTTGCCGCCGCGCGAGCGGCAGAATTGACCGCCGATCTGAACCGCCTGAAACTCCTGCGCCCCCATTTCCCTGCCGAGAGTTATTCGGGCTTGCTGCAAAAGCTGACCAACGAACGCCATGACGCGTTTTCACAGCTCCTGCAAATGCAACAGGAAAAATATAAAGCCGGCGCCTTGTCGCTGGATGAAGTTCTGGCTGCCCATGAAACAGCTCTCAATACGGAACTGATCCATCTCGAACTTCTGAAACCTTATCTGCCGCAAGCGGAGTATCTCTCCCGCCGCCGTCAGGCTTTGGAAGAACGTTGCAATATATTGAAACAGCTCTACAGTGCATTCCATGCACAATATGAAGCGGGAGCCATTCCACAGGAAGAAGTCCGGCTTGTCCGGCAAAGGCTGAAACAAGCGGAAGACGCCCGTAATGAATTCATCCGTTCCAATCCCCTGTCGCCTCAATCCGAATAATATTCATGAAATCCGCCTCTTTTCGCTCCTCCGGCTTGATTATCGCGCGGTTGAAAACTATCTTATGACAAAAACAGGAGACCAGCTTATGAATTGCAATCCCGTCACGATCGGAGAAGCCGTCAGCGCCGCCTGGAAACGCATGGTTCAGGTTCTTTTTCGTCCGTTCGATCTGACCAAGTGGATCACATGGGGCTTCTGTATCTGGGTTATCTCCTGTTCCAGCGGAAGCAGCGGCGGCAGCGGAAACTTTCCCACCGGCAAAACGCACTCCTCGGGCACCGTGCATTCCGGCGGAGCTGACAGTTTCTGGCCAAAGCTCGACCAGCTGCTCAACGGAACCGACGGCTCTTTCTTCGACCGGATGTGCCGCACTTTTCACTGGGAACCGGCGACCGTCACGCTCGTTCTTTCATTGATCGCTGTTCTGGTGCTGTTCGGCATCGCCATCGCCGTGGTCCTGCTCTGGCTGCGCGGACGTTTTGAATTCATGTGGCTTCACAACACCGTGCGCAACTGCGCCGAAATCAAAGCGCCGTGGCGGGAGTACCGCCGCGAAGGGAACTCCTTCTTCAAGGGCTGGTTCCTGATCAGCCTGATGTTTGTACTGGCCAGTCTGCTGCTGATGATATCGGTACTGCTCCCGTTTTTCCGCTGGATCAAAGCCTCCGCCGCCGCCCATGAGGCACTTCCGCTTCACTTTCAGGAGCTGCTGATCGGGGGAGCGGTGTACGCTCTTGCCATCGGGCTGATCGGCCTGTATCTGTGGCTGGCCGGAACCTTCGTGCCGCCGATCATGTATCGCCGCCGGTGCGGGTTCAGCGAAGGGCTGCACCTTTTCAACCGATTTCTCCGGCAGGCTCCGGGGCAGTTCATCAAATTCATCCTGATGCACACCCTGATCTTCCTGCTGTTCGGCATCGCGATCGTCAGCGCCGTCTGTCTGACCTGCTGCATTCTGGCGATTCCGCTGATGATTCCTTTCGTCGGAACGGTGGTCCTGCTGCCGATCCATGTATTCGACCGTTATTTCAGCCTCGAATTCCTCGCCCGTCTCACGCCGGAATTCGACCTGTTCCCGCCGCCGGAACCGGTTGCCGGTCCGGCGATGACTGAACCGCCCCTTATTGAAGAAGCAACCCAGGATCAACAGGAAGAAAAATGAAACAGGCCTCCGATTTCTTTCATGCCGAAGATAACCTCAACTGCGCCCAGTCCGTATTGAAATACTTCGACGCCCCCGCCGCACAGATCGCCGAATTCAAGGCTTTCGGCGGCGGCCGCGCTCCCGAAGGCCTTTGCGGCGCACTCTACGCTGCGAAGGCCCTGCTCGGCGACGACCGGAAATTCGCGGAACTCTGCAGCGAGTTTGCCGCCCGAACCGAAGGCGCCCTGACCTGCAAGGAGCTGAAAGGCGAGGTCAAATTCCCCTGCCCCGCCTGTGTGAATCTCGCCGCCACGCTCGTGGAAAAGTACAAGGAGAAATAGCTCCCCGGCAGATCAGTCGATTTTCTTCCCGGACTGACTGTGAACGGCCCAGAGCATATCCTTGTCGATGCCGGAGCGGGATGCGACGTGTCCGTCGAGGAACCAGAAATTCAGATCCCGGCCGTGACGGCTGTACAGCAATGCCTGGCTCCACCATTTTACCTCCCCGTAAACACCGGCGCTGGTCATGAAGTCGTTGTCCCACCACATCGGAGTACCGGAAGGGTGGCGGTAGGCTGTGACCCGGTTCCGGATAATCCGTCCCGCCGCCGGCGGTGTAATCGGGTAGATGACCGAAACGATCGAAAAACTCATCCGGGCATCCTCTCCCTGTTTATTCAGCACGCCGGGATCTTTTCCGCAATGTTCAAGAGCACACTCCTGCTGGGTATTGTCCGCCTTCCATAATTCCTGCGTTCCTCCCAGATAATACTTGCGCAACACAATCCTGTAATCTCCCGAGTGGCCGCTTCCCGCTTCATAGCTGGTGCCGTTTGTATTGGGCATCCAGTCGGCGAAATCGTTCAGATATCCTTTCAATCCCGTACCGAGCTGGCGCAGATTGCTGGCGCACTGCGTTTTCAGCGCCTGGTCCCGCGCCTTATTCAGGGCGGGCAGCAGCATCGCCGCAAGAATCGCAATGATCGCTATTACAACGAGCAGCTCAATAAGCGTAAAATTCCGGTGCATAATGCTGGGTATATTAATGTGCCGGACGCATTTCTCTTGTTGCATTTGCTTCTCCTTTAGCTTATTACGCATTTTTACCTCCGTTTTAATCGGCTATGCTTTTTTCAAAGGCCATTACAGGCAACAACTCAAATGCCATGTTTACTTGTCCGGCCCGATGCCGTCCGATGTCAACCTTGGAGTGCGGAGATTCATCTCCGCTTTCCAATCTCATGTGATCATGTAATTATACTTAAGTTTAGTTTGACTTTCCGTATCATTACAGGCCACAAACTGGTTGTTATGTCTTATGCGGATGGCTCCGGAGGGCCAATCGCCCTCCGGACCTCCCCGCTCGCCTCGGAACTCCTGTTGACTTGCGAAGCACTCCCATTCGCGGGCGGGGCTAGCGCCCCTTACTTGTCGGGCTGCGCCCGCCAACTTCTCACCGTTCGCTACGCTCACTACGCCGAAGGGGCTTCGCTCTCTACGTTCGGCTTCGTCACTATCGTTCCTCGTTATTTTGCTGCCGCAAAATAATTCCCTCACATTCGTTCGCGGCGCTGACCGCGCTTATTGTGCGCCGCGTAAATGGTCATGGAGACCAACCAATGCTCACCTGTGCCAGTCGCCGCACGCCCCCCCGAAGGGGCATTGGCGTGCGCACCCGGCAGCGGCACCTTGCCGCCGTTCGCGGCGCTGACCGCGCTTGTTGTGCGCCGCGTAAAAGGCGGCATAGCCTTACTTAATGCACCGCGTAAATGGCCACTTGGCCTACTATACTGTATAAATGGCTTTGCCGACCAACCAATGCCTGCCAGTGTTAGCCGCCGCGCGACCCCGAAGGGCGTAGAGCGCGCACTTGGCAGCGGCACCTTGCCGCCGGCATTATACGAAATTGCCGTGCCTGCATTGGCAGATTTCACACTTCAATCAACCTATTTCCGCCCCGCCTGAAACACCAATTCCAGCACGCCGTCAGTGGGAAACGGAATGCGCAGCATCCGTACCGGCGCACCGCCGGTTTTCAGCACTCCGCTCAACTCCGCCTGCAGCGAGGCGGGATACGCCAGCGTCACCGTTCCCGTTCCCCGCCGGTACCGGAAAATTCCGGGGGCGGCGAGCGCCATCTCCGTCTCCCCCTTATGATCGACGAACGGCAGGTTCAGCGCCGGAGCCGTCAGCTTCGACTCCGTCAGCTTCACGGTCAGCGTCAGCTTACCGGCGCTCCACCGGTAGTTCCATGCGATTTTTCCGGCATCGTTCCGCAGCGTGCCGGTGATTTCATACGCCCTGCCCGGCTCGATCTCCCGGACCGCGTTGCGCTCCTTGCCTCCGGCGAAAAACCTCCCGCCGGGCAGCGTGCCGGTCACGGTGCTCCACGTCACGTCATCCGGAGTTTCGACCTTATTTTTCCTGCCGTTGCGCACTCCGGCCAATGCGGTCCCGGCTTCGGGAGTCCAGAGCGCCAGCGGCCCGCCCGAAGTGATCCCCGCCAGTTCCTGCTTCGGATTGGCTCCCTCCACATCGTAGAATACCAGTCCGTAGAGGTTTCCCTCCTTCCATGCGATCTGGCCCGGAAACATCTTGAAAAACTGTTCCCGCAGACAGGGCGGCTGCACCGGTTTCGCCTTGCGCGGCATCCGGTAGGCATTGTAGACATCGCTGATCCAGATGCTGCCGAAGGTGCCGCGATCCTTCCAGTAGTTCCCCTTCGCCGGAACCTCGCGTTCCAGCAGCCGCCGCGCCCACTCGTCGGAGTTGACGATATGGCCGAAAGTGGCAGCCTGCCCCGGACCGCTTTCCGGCATCCTGTTCATCAGGAAGCGGGTATAGCCGAGGTCGAACTCCATGCCGGCGATGTAGTCGCCCGGCCAGCTCGGGCTGGCCAGATTGCCGTCGGTGCGGCAGTTGAGCGCATTCGGCGAACAGATTCCGCCGTCGGGCTGCACCAGCCAGTAGCAGCTTTTGAATTGCAGGTCCTTTTCGATTCCCCGGCGGAGTTTCTCCACCAGAACCGGATCGGCCCCCGGCAAGTTGCGGTATTTGTAGTAGGAGGCGACCACGCAGAAGGAATTGAGCTGGTCGTAGTTGCCGTCCGGCCCGTATTCTTCAAGGAAGTAGCCGGCAGGGTGCTGGCCGTGCTTCGAGGCGGGGCCGAAGGTGTTGTCCAGATAGGCGTTCATCAGCGTCTCGAAGTATCCCCGGAACCGTTCCTCGCCGGTCGCCGCATAGGTGTTCAGATGACCGTACATCATGTGCGCCCACTGATTCGATTCGTAGGCCATGTAGGCGACCAGTTTGTCCCCGGCGGCGGTCAGCGCCTCGCTCCAGATTTCGCGCTGTTCCGGGGTGAGCAGATCGCGCAGGTCGGCCAGCGCCTGCGCCAGCGCCGCATAGGCGAAAAAGGCGTGGGAGACCGGATAGTTGGTGTTGCGGAAATCCCCCTCGCGCAGCAGGTCGTCCCCCTGCATGTGGATGAAGTTGTGGAATGCCGCGATCACGGCACGGTTCACGACGGCCCGGCTGCGGTAGGCGGCGTTCAGTTTCGCCGGAATCGTCGCAAGGCCCGCCAGCGCCGCCGCATCGAAATAGGCCCGCTGGCGGTTGGCGAGGAAATTATTCCGCTCCGACAGTTCTCCGCGTTTTTCGGGAGCGATCAATGCGCCGCACCAGCGGCCGGCCGGATCGGTGATCTGGAGTCTGGAAGCAGGGATCAGCATGCCGCTCGCGCCGTATTTGCCGTACAGCACCGCCTCCAGCTGCGGATTTTTGAGGTCAGCCGGAACTTTGTCAGGGAAGTCGAGATTCAGTTCAAAATCCTCCGGCTTGAATCCGGCGACCAGCCGCCGCGCCCGCGCCTGAAGCGGCCCGGCGACCAGCACGCCGGACTCCTCGACCAGGCCGCCCTTCAGTTTCGCGGCGGCTTCCGGAGTCGGGCAGAGCAGTCCGGGCATGCCGTCGATCGCGAACGCCTTGCCGCTCATCCGGCCGAGTTTCACCCTGACGGTCCCGCCTCTGGGAATATCCGGGACGAGGCGTTTCCAGCTCCGTCCAAGTTTTTTCAGTTCTCCCTCCAGCGGCCTGCCATCAGCCTCGAACTCCGGCGCGGCGTTGCCGAAGCTCTCACAGATCAGCAGCTCCGCACTCTCCGGCACGTACAAATACAACTCCTTCGGGAACTGTTTGCCGACGCCGAGCGCCATTTCACCGCGCACACCCCAGACCGGCGTGTCGGGAAATTCGATCCGGTAACGGTCGTTGGAGCCGTTCGCAACCGAAAAGCGCCACACTCCGGCAGGCCCTGCCGGAAGTTCCACTTCGTAGCTTTTCACCGCTTCGGACTGTTTGCCGAGATCAACGAACTTCACCAGTTTCCCGGCGGGATCGAAAATCCGCAAGGAGCAGAGGTTCGGCCAGCCCCAATAGTAATCCGGTCCGGCCTTGTCGCCGCCGGGACGGGTGGTCCGTACCAGTTTCAGCCGCTTCGGCCCGCCCGCCGGATATTCCGCCAATACGCCGAAGCCCCGCACGTTGCCGCCGAGCGGGTGGATATTCACATCCAGCTCCGCCGCGCCGAGCAGCGCGGCCAGCCCCGCCATCAGAAGTACCCCGAATCGTCTCATTTTCCTTCACTCCTCCATGCCGTTATCGTGTACCCGAATTTCACTTCTTCCCCCTTTTTCAGCTCCGCGGGCAGCTTGCGCATCAGCGCGCCTCCGGCGGGGGCAACCTCCCGGTAGCGGATCGGATTCAGCAGCCGGAATTCGCCGGGAGCATCGAATTTCACTTCAACGCCCTTTTCCCCGTGCCGGTCCAGCAGCCGGATTGCGTCGGCCCTGAATCCCGGAGCCGTGCAGCGCGCCTTTTCCAGCGCCGCGTCAGGGAAGCGGGGGCGCGACGGAGTCACCTGCGGCTCCGGGATTTCCAGCGCCCGGAATTTTCCCCCCTGCCCCGCCAGCACCCGGCGGTTGTCCGCGAAGAACGGCAGCGACCAGTTCAGTTCCGCGCCGGAGAAATCCTCCAGAGCCCGCACGCCCGCCTCCACCCGGACCGTATCGGGCGCAAACGAAATGGTGCGGTTCACCTCCAGCGGCACATACGGAATTTTTTCGGTCAGCCTGTACCGCTTCGCCGCCGCGTCGAACGTGACTTCGGGCTGCGCGTAACAGGCCGCGAAGATGCGCGGGTCGCAATCCTCCCGGCGCCACGCCGCGAACAGCGGCTGCTTCGCGCGCCCCCAGACGGTGTCCGAATCCATCACGGAGTGATTCTGCCCGAAAACCACCGGGCCGACGCCGCGCAGATAGAGCGCCGAAATCCCGCCCGGCTTGTTCGCGGTCCCCCAGCCGCCGTAGCCCATCCCGTTCGGCCCGTCGAAGTTCAGCGAATCGCCGCGCAAGCTCTCCGCACCCCAGTTCGACCAGCGCGGTTCGCGCGGCCCGCCGTACAGGATCGCATAGAAATCCCCCGAGTTCATGAAAAAGAACTTGTCGTCGATCACCCGCACGAACTCCGCCGTTTCGAGGCAGGGCCACGGCTTCGCGCTCTTGCGTCCTTTCTGCGGAAACCAGAGGTCGAGATAGTCCACTTTGCCGATCATCTCCGGCGGCTGGTGGTTCTTGTGGGTCATGTAGCGGGTGCGGAAATTGAGGTCGGTCGGCGAACAGGTCTGGCTGAACGTGACCTGCGGCGCTTCGGCCCCTTTCGGCAGCGTCAGGTGGGTTTTGAGCGTATTGAACGCATTGAACCATTTCACGGTCGAATCGTCCGGGAATTTCCGCCAGATCCAGCCCCAGAGCATCGTCTGCTCGCAGGTGTATTCACCGTCGAAGCCGAGCTGTTCAGGCATGTAGCCGGAGGGGGTCAGCCCGCAGTCCGTATCCAGTTTTCCCCGCTTTTTGTCGAAGGGCGTCGCATCGGGATTCACCCTCCCGTACAATCCGACCGTCGTGACCAGCCGCTGGAAGCGGCGGATTTCGGCGGCGATCGCCGGATCGTCCAGCGCCTCGGCGATCTGCATTAAGATATTGGCGTTGTAGCCCCACTGGTTCGCGACCTCCCCGGCGTGCATATTGAAACGCCCGGAAGCCCACAGCCGGTACGGCGTTTTCCACGCCTCCAGCACTTCGGCGGGCAGCGCGGCGGCGGCATGTTCTTTGGCCGCGAGCAGCGACGACACATGTTCGGCGTCCAGCCCGAGCCCGTACCAGTTGGAACGGCTCCCCGCCGTAAAATAACCGGCCCTCTCCGGCTTGCGGAATCCGAGGTCGCTGCCGTCGAAGCGGTACGCCGCCGACAGCTTCACCAGTTGCGGAATCCGCGCCAGCAGCAGCCGCCGGATCAGCGCCGGGTGGCCGTAATACGGATTCTTCCCCTCCGCCGGTTCGCCCGCCGCGATTTCCAGCAGGTTCACCAGCTTCGGCCCTTTCTTCACCGCCGGGAACGCGCCGTAATCCGGGCCGGACGGATCGAGATTCTGCTTTGCGAGCAGCGCAGCTACTTCGCCGACGGCAATTTTACGGTTCTCCCTGCCTTTCAGCACCAGCTTTCCGATTTCCGGGGGAAACGCGACCTCCGCCGCCAGTTCCTCCGGCTTCACGCCGTCGCGCCACCGGTTCAGCGTCGCGACGTAATCATGGAAACCGTACCGCTTCCGGCTGTCGAATTTCAGCCCGCCCGCCAGCAGCTTCGCGGTTTCGGCGTCGGGGGCGAAAACGAACGGGAAACCGGCTCCGTGCAGGCCCATCCCGGCATTCGCATTGGCGATATCCAGCTGATAGACCCGGCCCTTTTCCAGGTCGTCGAAGAACAGGAAAGTGTAAAAGCCGTCCGCTTCCGCCTCCCGGATCAGCCTGCCCTCTCCGTCGCGCAGCGCCAGTTTCCCGGCATACGGCAGCGTCTCCTCGCTCAGCGCCAGCGCCACATCCCCCGGCGTATCCGGCAGGTAGAAGAAACTCTTTTCCAGATGGTTCCCCGCCAGATTCAAAGGCCCGGTGCCGGGGTGGATGCCGGTCGGAATCGGCCGGTCCGGAGTCATCGAAATGAAGTGATCGTAACGCCCGGTGACCAGCACACGGTAAAGTCCGGGGCCATCCGCCGGAACCTCCAGCTCGACGACCCGGAACGGCAGTTTTTCCGGGTGTTCGAGATAGGGCGAACGCTCCTTTTCCGGCGGAACTCCGCCCGGAGAGTTGGCGCGGTGAAACTGCCGGTAGCGAAAGTCCGCGTAGGGATCGTAGTGGCCGTCCTGCCGCGCGAAATCGCCGCCGGTCACGCCGTCATCCTCCAGAAAAGCGCGGGCCAGAATCCGGTCGTCCGGCCCGACGACCTGAAAGAACACCGGGGCGGGCGCGTGAACGTAGGTATTCAGGTCGCGGACCGTGAAGCGCAGTTTAAACCCGCTCCCCTGCTGATCCATCATGTGAAAGATCAGGTTTTCACGGGGACGCCACAGCACGTCATCCCCCAGATATGCGGTTCCCGGCGCTTTTCCCCGCCATTCGGGGACCTCCGCCCGCTCTCCGGTGCGACAGCCGCAGAACAGCGCGGCGGCGGCCAGCATCGCCATCCCCGCAATCAGATACTTACGCATTCCATTCTCCCTGTTTTTCCGGTGCATTGATCCGTCCCCTCAAGATGCGCCGCCCGTACTCTTCGGGCGGCACCAGCCGCGGCGCGAACTTGCGCACCACCCGCGGCGCTTCCAGCCCGTTGATCCGGTCGAGCAGCAATACCGCGGCCTGCCGGCCGATTTCGGCGCTGCACAGCTCGATCGAAGCCGGCAACGCCTGCGGCATCATCATCGAACCGAAAATATCGTTGTTACAGCCGATGATATCCAAGTCCCGCTGCGGCTTCAAACCGTGTTCGTACAGGAAGTTGCAGCAGAAACCCGCCTCGTAGTCGGTCGAACAGAATACGCCGGTCGGGCGCTCCTTTTCGGCCAGCCACGCTTCCAGCTGCTTCGTCAGCAACTCATTGCTGAACCGCGGGGCCGGGGGCGGCTCCCACAGCACGATATCCCGCTCCCGCAACGCCTGCCGGAAGCTCTCGAAGCGTTCCCGGAACAGATCGGAGTGGGCATATCCCAGAAAACCGATCCGCCGGTGGCCGCGTCCGGCCAAATACTCCGCCGCGATCCGCCCCACTTTCGCCGAATCGTAGGAGATATGGTCAAACCGGCACCCCGGATCGGTCACGCCCATCACCCGGATACAGGGTTTCCCTTCCATAGCCTCCAGAAACGGAGTGCCGACCCCGGAAGTCAGGATCATCCCGTCCACCCGCTGCGCCAGCGAAGTCATGCTCCGGCTGGAGCGCCCGTAAAGATTTTCAAAGATCATAAAGCAGTTGCAGCGGTTCAAACTGCTCTGCACCGCCGAAACCAGCGGACCGTAAAACGATGCCTCCAGCAGATGCGGATTCGGGTCGCAGAACGCCAGCACCACATTCCGCTGTTTCCTCACATAAGTACCCTTGCGCGAAATCCGGTAGACCAGATTCTCCGCTTCAAGCTGATTGATCGCCTTGTTCACGGTCATGAAATTGACATCGTAATCCAGCGCCAGCTGTTTCACGCCCGGCAGCGTGCCGGAAAGTTCCCCCGATTCGATCCGCTTCCTCAACTGCTCCGCGATCCGGTTATATTTATTGGGCAGATTGGCGCTCACCTCATCCTCCTGTCGCTTATAGCTGTCTTACGCTTATAGCTATATTATGACAAAGTCCTCCTGATTTGTCAAGAGGCTTCCGGGAAAAAAAGGAAAAATTCCGGCCGCCCCCCAAAAAAGCCGGGCAGCAGCCTTGGAGTGCGGAGATTCATCTTCGCTTTCCAGTCGTGCGTCAGTTTTATGGTTGGCTCGTCATTGCCGCAAGAACAGACATGGCGCCCGGAGGGTAACAACTTTGAAGCGCAAGAACAGGCATGGTGCCCGGAGGGTAGTAAGCACAGGATTGGCGGCCTGCGGATGGCTCCGGGGGACGTCGCGCACGTCCCCCGGACCCCCTCGCCGGTGGCGGAGGCCGGTCCGGTTGCAAGGCACTTCCGCTCGCGGGCGCGGCTTCGCCGCTTACTTGCCGGGCTGCGCCCGTCAACTCTTCATCGTTCGCTGCGCTCACTACGCCAGAGGGGCTTCGCTCACTGCGTTCGGCTTCGTTACTACCGTTCCTCGTTACTTGCCAAGGGCAAGTAATTCCCTCACATTCGTTCGCGGCGTTGACCGCGCTTGTTGTGCGCCGCGTAAGTGATATGCAGACCGACTGATGCTTTGCCTGTACTGGCTGCCCGCACGCCCCCCGCAGGGGCATTGGCGTGCGCACCCGGCAGCGGCACCTTGCCGCCCGCGCGACCCCGAAGGGCGTAGAGCGCGCACCCGGCAGCGGCACCTTGCCGCCGTTCGCGGCGCTGACCGCGCTTGTTGTGCGCCGTGAACAAATGTGAGAGAGCCTGCCTGTGGGAAAACCGGAAATTTTTCACGTTTTCTTTGAAAACAGCTTGACTTTTCCGGTCAAATGTATCATAATATAATTGTATCGCAACACTGGTTCACTTTTTTTTCTTGTCGGAGATTGTTTTTATGGCGCAGCTGAAATACGAGCAGATCAGAAGTTACCTTGAGGCGGAGGCGGTCAAGCCGGAATCGGCGACGCGCATGCCGACGGTGCGCGAACTGATGCGCCGGTTCAATGTTTCGCTCGTGACGGTGAACCGGGCGCTTTCGGAGCTGGAGCACGCCAAGGTGATCGTGCGCCGCCAGGGGGCCGGGATCGTCGCCGCCCGGTCCAGCCGCGAAGTCGCGCGGCTCGAAGCGGAGCCGGAATCCGGCCGGAAGTGCCTTGCCTTCGCCTATAACGACTATCCGGATGAAAATATCTGGAACACCATTCACATGATCGCGCAGTACACCCGCCAGCACGGCTGCAACCTGCTCGACTGCAAGATTTATCCGGATACCCCCACCGAAACGATCCTGAACCTCGTTCAGTCCCGGACGGATTGCGCCGGGCTGGTTCTGCTGTTCGGCTCCGACCGGATGGACCGCGAACAGCTTGAGGCGCTCGGCAGGCTGCCGATGCGGGTGGTGGCGGTCGACAGCATGTTCTTCTACTCCGATTTCCTGCCGGATAACGTCTATGTGCTCTCGCCGGACGGGGCGGACTGCGCCGAAAAAATGGCCGAAGTTCTGGTGCGGCGCGGCCACCGCCGAATCGGGTACATCCGCAACGAACCGCGCAGCGAATACACCGACCTGCATCTGAAAGCATTCGGAGCGGCGCTGAAACGCGCCGGAGTTGAATTCGGCCCGGAGCAAATCTTCAGCGCGACGATCCGGTCGTGGGAAAATGCGCTGGATGCGGCAATCGCCCAGACCCGCAGCAGCATCGACGCGATCCGGCGGCTCGGACTGACGGCGCTGGCCTACAAGTCGAGCGGCGGAGCGCTGGTCGCGATCAGGGCGCTGCGCGAACTGGGCCTGAAAGTGCCGGAGGATATCAGCGTGATCGGCGAAGGGGAACGCTCGTTGTACCGTTACCTCGATCCCGGCCTGACGGTGGTCACGCCGGATTATCAGGCGATGAGCTGCGCGGCGGTCGAAATCGCGTTGGGCTGCCGGACTCCGACAAAACATAATATCTTTTTCCCGCATCGGCTGATTGAACGTGAGAGCATCAAGGATTTAAACCGGATCAAATAGGAGGTTGGTCACAATGAAACGGATTTTTACTTTAATCGAACTGCTCGTAGTAATAGCCATCATCGCGATTCTGGCGGCGATGCTGCTGCCTGCGTTGAACAAGGCGCGTTCAATGGGATATGCCGCCTCCTGCCGCGGCAACCTGAAACAGATCGCTTCGGCGATCAGCTTCTACACGAACGACTTCGGAGTACTGCCGCTGGCGGTGCCGCCGTGGTCGTGGGCCGGTAAGGAACAGTGGCACGGCAAGCTCGACAGCCTCTATCTGGGCGGTAAACACACGTTGTTCTCCTCCATGACCGAACGGACCAGAAGCAAACTGTGGGATTGCCCCGGACGGCGCATGAAAATGACCGGCGGCAAGGAGATCGACGGAACCGGCGGCTACGGCGCCAACACCGGCATCATCCGCCACCATCAGGACGGGCCGGCTGAATTTCATGTGGTGGTGCGGCCGGGGAAAATCAAGTATCCCACCCTCTGCCCGACCGTGCTGGAAACCAACACCTATCTCGGCCAGTGGGAGTGGTTCCGCATCCAGAACGTCTACACCAAGCAACTGCGTTTCGAGCACGGCAACAGTATGAACATGGCTTTCCTCGACGGCCACGTGGCCGCGGTGCAGCAGCGGCCCGGCATGTGGAACAACAAATGGCTCGGCGACCAGTTTCCCAGCACCGGTTACGTCTGGTGGGGAACGAATCTGTGGGACAAGAAAAATGCGACGAAATTTTAAGACCGGGGAGTGCCGATCCATGACAGACAGAATATTTTTCGCCCTTTGCATGCTGACCGCCGGCTGTACCCTTGCCGCCGCGCCGGAGCTGGTCACGATCGGCGACGCCGGCAATCCCGGCAAAAAGGTCTTTTTCCATGAAGTGCCGAACCCGTATCCGCGCGGCGGCGTCGGTTATCCGTACCGGATCGGGAAAAACGAGGTCTCCAACGCCGAATACGCCGGATTCCTGAACGCCTGCGCCGCCAAAGGCGATCCGCACCGTCTCTTCGATGAACGCATGAAGATCGCTCGCTCCGGCAAAGAAGGCGCGTGGAGCTATGCGCCGCAGCCCGGCAGCGAAAACTCCGGCGTAAACTTCGTAAGCCGGGTCAACGCCGCACGCTACTGCAACTACCTGACCACCGGTGATCCGGCGAAGGGCGCCTATGTGATTGCGAAGCGTCCCCGCGAAAACGGCAAAGTCCATGAAGCGATCGTCGGCTACCGCGACCTGACCTTCCCCGACGCGGCGCGGGTCTGGTATCTGCCCGACATGCACGAGTTTTTCAAGGCGGGCTGGTACGACGGCAACGGGAACTACCGCGAGCTGACGCCGGAAACGCGCGACGAAACGTCGCACTACGGGATTTCCGGCCACGCTTCCGGGCTGCGCGAGCACATGGAAAACAAGTTCTACGCGGGCGCTCCTTTCGTGCTCGGGGCGGACGACAAAAGTTCCGACGCCGCTTCGCTGAACACGGCGCGCCTCTGGCAGCAGCCGGAGTACGAGGGGCGTGCCGAAAGCGGCTTCCGGGTCGCGGCGACCGCGCCGCTGCAGTTCGGCGACCGGCTGAACCGGCGCAACAACTTCTTTTTCGACCGCTCCGAACCGGCGAAGCTGCGCATCCGCAACGACGGGCCGATGCGCAACGCGGCGTTCCGGCTGGAGCTGCGCGACTTCGCAAACCGCCCGGTCCGGTCGGAGCGGCTGAATCCCGAGCTGAAAACCGGCGTGACCGAGCTTACGGTGAAACTGCCGGAAAAGGACGGCTATTACGAACTGCTGATCACCCCGGAAGACCCGCTTTTCAACCGGCAATCCCAGCGGCTTCCGCTGGCGGTAATGTACGACCCCGCCGACAACGGCGCGGAGGGAAACTTCGGCTTCACCTGCCATGTCACGCGGCGGGAACGGCGGTTCAGTTTCGAGGAGTTCGACTTCGACCTGCTGCGCCGCCTCGGTGTCAGCAACGTGCGCGTGGACGTCTCCTACAATGACATCGGCGGTTCGCAGAGCGTGCTGCGCCGCATCCGCGAAGCGGGGCTGAATCCGCTCGCGATCATCACCTCCTCCGGCATCAACAGCTATGACAAAATCGCGGCGAACCGCGCCGAATTTCCCGAACTGGCGGCCAAATGGGAGAAACACGGGATTCCGGCGGACTACGCCTGGTACGCCGAACAGGTCTACAATCTGGTCAGCGCCCACCGCGGCATCGTGCGCGACTGGGAGTTCGGCAACGAGCCGACCTACTGGAACTGCCTGCCGGAGGATTACGCGCAGGCGCTGAAGGCCGGGTACAAGGCGGCCAAGCTCGCCGATCCGGAGTGCAACGTGATGGCGGGCGACCTCAACGCGATCCACGGTCCGGTGCTCCGGGTGAAAGGCGGAGAGTTCTGCGACTCGATCGCGAGCCATATCTACGGCTTTTACGTGCCGATGTTCTGGGGCATTTCCGGCAAGATGCGCGAGCTGAACGGCTGGAAGCAGGCCGCCGGGATTCCGGCGAAACCGGTCTGGCTGACCGAAATCGGCGGCTGCACCTACAACTCCATGCACCTGATTCCGGTGCGCACCCTCGACGAAGTGCGCCGCTATCAGGCGGTCCACCAGCCGAAGGTGATGGCTGGCGGCATGGCGTTCGGCGCGAGCAAGGTGCTGCCCTACAACTTCCGCGACGTCCCGGTCGATTCGCTTGAGGAGGAGTTCGGCATGCTCGACCGCTTCGGGCGGCCCAAACCGGCCATCGCCGGCTTCCGCGCCGCCGCGAAGCTGCTGGGACGCGCCCGGTTCTCCGGTTTCGTGAAGGGACATTCGATGAAAGTCGGTGAAATCGCCGGACTGGCGTTCAAAGACGCCGACGGGCGCGACGTGCTGACCTTCTGGCGCAACGATCCCTACGGCTACGGCCGGTATGAAACGCCGTTCCTCGACCTGATCAAACCGGCGCAGCCGGTCAGGGTGGCCGCTTCCGGCGACAGCGTCGAAGTGTTCGACCTCTCCGGCGGCGCGTCGAAGCTGCCGGTGAAGAATGGGGCGGTCGAAATTCCGGTCGATGAATACCCGGTCTTCGTGCGCGGCGCGCTCACCCCGGAGCTTGAAACGGTCGCGACCGCCCATGCGGTTCCGGCGCGGCCGCTTCCGGCGGCGAAGGTGCGGATTCTGCCGAACCGCAAATCGCGCTCCTGCGACCTGATGTCCGGCGTGACGCTCGACCTGACCGCGGGAATGCCGGAAACGGTCCGGGTACACGTCTACAACCTCAAATCCGAGCCGCTCAAAGGCACCCTGCGGCTGATCCCGAAAAGCAATTGGCGCGAATGGCCGTGGGCGGTCCGCCCGGCGGCGGTTCCGCTCGAAATTCCGGCTGACGGCATGGGAGAAGGCAGTTTCACCGTGCCGGTGCCGCGCAGCGCGAAACCGGGGCAGCTCTTCTATATCGACGCGGTGTTCGAGAGCGCTGGAGGCATGGAGTTCTCCGACACGGCGGGATTCCGCGCGGTGGAAAAAACGCTTTCGCTCCGTGACTGGATCACCTATGCCAAAGGGTTCAAACTGGCCGCCGCCGACGGCGGCAGGCAGCTCCGCATCGGCTGGGACAAGGAACACGCGAACGTGGTCACATTCTACTTGCGTACGCCGAAGCAGTTCGCCGCCGATGCGGCGGAACTGGAACGGGACGTGGCGATTCCGGTGCGGGTTTCGGGCGCGGAGGTGTTCGCGGTCAATCTGCTGTTCCTCGACCGGAACGGCGAGACCTTCCAGCTCAAGCAGAATCTGAAGCTGCCGGAAAACGAGTGGAAAACCCTGCGCTTTAATGCGGCGGGAGTGCTGCAAAAGGGTGTGATCGTCCACCGCGGCGGCAACGGCAAGGTGGATTTCCCGGTGCGGCTGCTCGGCTTCAACTTCGAGCTGCGAAATGCGAAACCGGACGGTTCAATCCTGCTCAAGCCGTATGAGATCACCGCCCCCGCGCCGCGCTGGGAGCCGGGCGCGTGGACGGTTTACGGCAGCGGATATGAACTGCTGCGCGGCACCGGCGACACCGAAGCGGTGATCCGGCACACGCCGGAAGGACGCGGCTACGCTTCGCTCTTCTCGACCCGGCATCCGGTGCTGGCGAAGGATGAGAAGAGCTGGCCGGAGACGGTCGCCGTAACTTTCCGCCCCGAGGGCAGCGGCATCCGTGCGGTGAGCTTCCTGGTGCAGGATGCGAAGGGCGAAACTTTCCAGCTCAAGCGGCAACTGAAGGTGCGGCCCGGAGCCGGGGCGACGGCGCACTTCGACCTCTCCTGCTTCCCTGCCGGGAAAGGGCTGGTCATCTACGGCGGCAATCAGGACCGCAGACTCGATTACCCGGTAAAGCTGCTCGGCTTCAACTTCGACTTTGAAAAGGGCGGCGCGGCCGGCACGCTGACCGTGAATCCGCCGGAGTTCGGCCGGGGCGGCGACGCCGGGGAGCTTTCAGGCGGCGGCGGAGCCGTCGCGATGGATTAACGCGGGCGATAACCCCGGCGGTAGGCCGCCGGGGAAAGTCCGTGCAGCCGCTTGAACATCCGTGAAAAGTGAAAGCGGTCCTTCACGCCGACCGCTTCGCAGATATCGTCGATCGACAGCTCGCCTTCCTCCAGCAGCCGCGCCGCGCGGGTATAGCGCAGATTGGTCAGGTACTGGTAGGGCGTGCTGCCGGTTCCGGCCTGAAAACGGCGGATGAACGCATTGACCGGCATTCCGAGCCGCCGGGCGAGATCAGTGACGGTCAGCTCCTGCGCCAGCGTGTGGCGCAGCGATTCGCACAGCTCCTCAATCTCCCGGTCCGGGCCGAGTTCATCCCAGGCGTCGCCGGGCAGCCGGGCCAGGGCCGCCGCCGCCAGCGCCGTCGCGGTCAGGATCAGGGCCGGAGCCTGTGAATCCAGCTGTTCCTTCAGCTCCCGCGCCAGCACTGTCAGCACCGGGTCCAGCGGAACCGCGCTGGCCGGAGTCCGGCGGCTGCCGGTGAGCCGGGCGACTTCGAAGTGCAAATAGAGCTGGTTCAGCACCGGATTTTCACACCACGCCGGCAGGTCGCCGTGCGGCGGCAGCAGCCAGGCGAATCCCGGCGACAATTCCAGCTTTTCCCCGTTCACCACAACTCCGGCTCCGGGAGCGTCATGCACATAGAGCCGCCAGTGGTGTCCGGTCAGGCGCATCCCGTTCCACAGCGGCTGCAGGCGGACCAGATGGATCGTCTCCATCCGGATTCCATACCGGCCATCGATGATTTTATTCATAAAAAATCAACTTTTATTCATAGAGTTCCAATTGAAAATCTTCATATCGCTCCTTATGTTTAATATAGCCCGAAAATCCTGAAATCAACACCACACAAGGAGCAAAAGATGGGAAATTACGGCAAAGGCGATACCGCGTGGTTCACTCACGACCGTTTCGGCATGTTCATCCACTGGGGGCTTTACTCTATGCCGGCGCGTCACGAATGGATCCGCCATACCGAGGAGATCAGCGACGGGGATTACCGGATTTATTTCGACCTTTTCGATCCCGATCTCTTCGACCCGAAGGCGTGGGCCCGCGCCGCCCGCGAAGCCGGCATGAAATACTTCGTGATCACCACCAAGCACCATGAAGGCTTCTGCCTCTGGGACACGAAATACACCGATTACAAAGTCACCAACACCCCCGCCGGGCGCGACCTGCTGCGCGAAGTGGTGGACGCCTTCCGGGCGGAAGGCATCCGGGTCGGCTTCTACTACTCGCTGATCGACTGGCACCACCCCGATTTCACGCTGGATAAGATCCACCCGATGCGCAACAAGATTTCCGCCGGGGAGTTCAACAAGGGCCGCGACATGAAGCGTTATGCAAAATACATGCGCGACCAGGTCACCGAACTGCTGACCAATTACGGCAAGATCGATGTGCTGTGGTTCGACTTCAGCTATCCGGGTGAAAACGGCAAGGGCCATCTGGACTGGGAATCCGAAGAGCTGATCCGGCTCGTGCGCAAGCTCCAGCCCGGCATCATCGTCGACAACCGCCTCGACCTGCCCGGCTCCGGCGATATCCTGACTCCCGAACAGTTCACGCCGGATCACGGAATGGTCGACGAGGAAGGCAAGCCCGCCGTCTGGGAAGGCTGCCAGACCTTCTCCGGCTCCTGGGGCTACTTCCGCGACGAAACCAGCTGGAAGAGCGTCAAAATGTGCATCGAAATGCTGGTCAACCACGTCTCGCGCGGCGGCAATCTGCTGATGAACGTCGGCCCCACCTCGCGCGGCTACATCGACGCCCGCGCGATGGAACGGCTCGCCGGTTATGCCGACTGGATGAAGTACAATTCACGCTCCATCTACGGCTGCGGAGCGGCTCCCGCCGGGTTCCCCGCCCCACCGGACTGCCGCTACACCTACAATCCGGAAACCAACCGCCTCTATCTGCACTGTTTCGCGTGGCCTTTCAAGCACGTCCACCTGCCGAACCTCGCCGGCAAGGTCAAATACGCCCAACTCCTCGCCGACGGCAGCGAAATCAGACGCCGCGAAGCCGTCAATGAGGTTCACTCCAATCTCAACAGCACCACGCCCGACAATGCGCTCACGCTGGAACTGCCGGTGCTGCTGCCGCAGGGCACCGAGGTTCCGGTGATCGAACTCTTCCTGAAATAACGTCTCTCGGGGATTTCGCTCCTTTCGGAGCGAGCAGGGCGCTTCGCCCCTGCACCCCGACCGGCAAGGTGCCGGCGTCGGGTACTTAGATCCGGGAAAGGCGTACCGCCTTTCCCTCCGGGTGGGGGAGGCTCCGGTAGAGACAGGCGTGGTTGTACAGGAGCGGCACACCGCTCCGGTCGGCGCAAAGCCTGCTTTTTTGCAGGCTTTAGGCACTCCCTACGCCTGCTGCCGCCGGAGGTCACGCGCGGAACCTCCAGATGCTAACCATGTAACAGACAGATACCCTGATGGAGGCTGATAAGAATTGATCTGCCGATATACGCAAAGCAAGGTCAGGCAACAATGCAATTGTCATATCACCGGCAAGCATATCTTTGAGTACGAACCTTACCAAACCTTGCCTTTATCATAAGGACAGGTAGAGTTCAGCCTCCATGAGGGTAATTTCACATCATCCGGTCAGCATCTGGCCGTTCCGTGCGTGACCTCCGGCGGCAGCAGGCGCAGGGAGTGCCTAAAGCCTGCAAAAAAGCAGGCTTTGCGCCGACCGGAGCGGTGTGCCGCTCAGGTACCCGCTTGCCTGTCCACAGTAGAGTCTCCCCCCTGGAGGGAAAGGCGGTACGCCTTTCCCGGATCTAAGTACCCGGCACCGGCACCTTGCCGGTCGGGGTGCAGGGGCGAAGCGCCCTGCTCGCTCCGAAAGGAGCGAAATCCCCAAGGGTCAGACGGTCGGAGCAGGAGCGATATAGCCGGAATCGCCTCCGTAACGCTGATAACCGCGATAGACCATCACGAAACAGCCCAGCCCGCAAAGACCGATCACGCCGCCGATGGTGAAAAGGTGGGGGTAATGGTTGCCGGTAAGATCGAGGAATTTGCCGACCAGCGGCGCGCCGATCACGCTGGCGAGCGCGTTGATCAGCATCATCGCGGAATTGAACTGCGCGAAATATTCGCGGGGAAACAGGCGCGGCGCATAGGACGCCATCAGAGTGTTGTAGCTCATGATCGAAATGCCCTGAACCAGAAACAGCCAGGCGAAAACCGATTCGGTGGTGGCGATCCGGCCGCCGATAAAGAGGATTACGGTTTGAAGCGCCATGGAAACCATGCCGGTGCGGATCGGGTGGAAGCGGTCGGAGAACCAGCCGAGGAAGAAGCTCAGCACAAAGGAGACCAGGCAGATCAGCGAACTGACCTTGCCGTAGAAATCCATATCCATATTGAGGCTTTTGGCGTAAAAGATCCCGTAGATGTTAAAGGGGACCACCGAGAAGCCAGACACCACCGACGCCATGATCACCCAGCGGTAATAGGGCAGCGAGAAGCACTCACGGAAGTAGGTCTTGACCGCGCTCTTCACAGTCGGGGGGCCGGAGGTTTCCGCTTCCGGCGGCGGATATTCGCCCTCTTTGACCTTCAGGCAGATGCTGAACAGGCCGATCCCGTAAAGCGCCGCGAGGCCGAGGAAGATTACCAGCGCGTGGGTTTCGGCGTAGCCCATCACGAAGTAATTGAAAAGAAATGCGCAGCCGAGGCTGACGGCGCGGAACATCGCGAAAAAGCGCCCGAGAAACTCCGTCGGCACCACGTCGGTCGCCAATGCGTTGAAGATCGCGCCGGCCAGCGTGGTTCCGAAGTCGAGGATGATCCAGAAAAAGCAGAAAACCAGCAGCGCCGTCAGGTTATAGGAGATATGTTCCGCGCCGACGGCCTGCCGGATCAGCCTCGCCAGAAGCGGCGTGAACCCCAATCCGGCCAGCCCGATTACGATGAACGGGGTGGTCAGCAGCAAATACGGGATGCGCCGCCCGAACCGGCCTCGATGGCGGTCGGAACGGTAGCTGACGATCGGGCACAGGAAGATGTTCGTGAAGTTCGGGAAGGAGATCATGATGATGCCGAACAGAAAATCCGACACGTCGAACTTCTTGAGCATCAGCGCCGCCACCGTCCCGGTCGCCCGGTCCTTCATCGAATACGCGAAATCCCCCCACATCAGCCACAGAAACAGCACGGCCAGTCCTCCGGCCGTGTAGACCAGCGTGCCGTTGCGCCATGTCCTGCCTTTGCTCATCGGAAGTCTCCGGTGCGGGCGAGACTCCAGCTTTCGCCGTTGTCCTTTGAAACCAGGATCACCGGTTCGCCGCCGCGCAGCTGCACCATGCCGCCGGCTTCCCACGACTCCCAGTGGCGGACCGGTTTCAGTGTCATTCGCCCGGCGGAGCCGGAATAAGGCAGCGTCTCCTCCAGCTCCGGGTAGATGAAGCGCATCGTCTCATAATAGTCCGGCGGCCAGAACGACTGCGGCGGCACCGCGAGATAGGTCAGATAGAGGAAGTTGTTGCGCGGATTGATCGCGACCTTGTGCATCCAGCTGTGGTAGAGCAGCTTGGATGGGGCGACAATAGTGCGGGCCGGTTCCCACGGTTGCCCGGGTTTCTTGCGGAACATCACCAGCCGGTTGTTGTAGACGCCGGTGCTGGAGCGGTGGAAACTGTACAGCGTGCCGTCGGTGCCGCAGTTCAGCGACCCGTAGCTGCACCGCTCCTGCCCCTGTTCGGGGCGGATGAAGCGGACCGGCTCGAACGCCTCCGCCGAATACGGCTGCTTCGACCGGGTGTACAGCGTCGGATTGTGGTGCCCGTTCACGATCACTTCGATATATCCCTGCGGATCGAAGCTGATCGCGCCCCAGTTGTGGCCGTCCAGCCCGGAACCGGCGGAGCCGATATAGACCGGTTCGCTTTTCCGTCCGGTTTTCAGGTCGTAAGTCGTGATAAAGGTCGGCACCCCGTTCCGGCTGTCCGCCGGGTTGAAGCGGGAGTGAAACGGATGATGGTACTGGGAATCGAACCGCATATTCCTCTCCGGCGCATCCGGCCCCGGAAACGACGCGGGCAGCGAACGGCCGTACCGGGTCTTCGCCAGATTGTCGACCGTCCAGAGTTTTGCGGGATCGGTTTCGCCGGGATGGAGTTTTTTCAACTCCTCAAGAATGGCCCCGCACCACCTGCTGCCCGGCCGGTATTCAAGCAACCAGCCCCAGATCACGAACAGCTTGTCCGGGGTGGAAAGCACGATGTTGCCGTCGCCGGAGTGATAGTTGCAGCCGATCGCCGCTTCGGAGATCTCGACCGGTTCCCCCAGCTCCAGCGTGTCACCGTTCCGCTTCGGCAGCAGGAACTTAAGCCCCCGGTAGCCCGCGTCGAAATATCCGTAATCCGAGAGCAGGATCACCGGCGGGCGGTCCAGCGCCGCCGGATTATTGCCGTCGAGCTTTTCAAAGCCCGCGATCGGCAGCGGCAGCCGGTAGACCCGGAAGGTTTTAAAGCGGTCGGGCGAAAAGAGCAGCAGCGCGGTGCGGGTGCGCCAGTCGTACCGCCTGCCGGAGCCGTTGAGCGCCTCCACCTGCGCCAGCACATAGGCGTTGCCGTCGCGGTCGAACCGGATCACCGGCTCGCCGCCCTGTGCCCCCCAGTTGTGGTAAAGCCCGGCCCGGCCCTGTTCCTTCGCCCACTTTTCCAGATGGGGCCGCAGCGAAACCGCCCGCCAGTCGCTTCCGTCGAGGTACTGGATCAGTTCTCCCGCCGCGATATACGCCCTGCCCTCCGGTGAAAAACTCACATAGCCCGGATTGTAACGAGGATACCACGCATAAAGATCGCGCTCGGCCCGGCTGTGATGGCCGTAGCTGATGAAGCGGTCACCGGTTACGACCGGCCCGTCCGCCCGGTCCTCCGGCCACGAATGGTTCAGATTCGGGGTGGGACGGTCGGTCAGCCTGACCTGATACAGCTCCGGCTTCGCGGCGGGAATCTCCGCCCTGCCCGGAACCGGGCTGATTTCCATGAGCCGCACCGCTGCGTAAGGATTGGGGTGGTGTCCGCCGGCTTTGGCAAAGAGATAGACGCCGGAAATCCGATCCCATCCGGCGGGGCGGTTGATCGGGCGCGCATCGGCGAAATCCAGTTCCAGCTCCTTTTCGCCGGTGAAGTCCAGCGGAATTTCAAAACAGAGGTAGCCGCGCCCCTTCGCCTCCGGGTTGTCCGACCGGAACGCCAGCGTGATCACATTGTTGCTTTTCAGTGCGGATTCAAGCCGGACCCGGATCGCGCGGCACCCCGTCCAATCCAGCTTGAGGCCGGTCAGCGCAAGGGTGGGATTGCGGTGCATATCGCGCCAGAACCCCTCCCGGACTCCCCGGTCGAACTCCGCCGGCGATTTGTGCGGCAACCGCCATTCCCGGCTGGAAAACTCCTGATTGGACCAGAGGTCCTGTTCGGTGAGGTTCTTTTCCGCCATCGCCCGCAGAAGCTCCGGGCTGACCGAGCGGAACTCCGCCATATCCAGCTTGAGCTTATCCGGCGCGGCGCCGCAGGAGAAAGCCAGTGCGAGCAGCGCCGGGAACAGTCGTAGTTTCACCGCCGTCACCTGCTGTTGATGTTCCACAGCACGTCCTTGTCGCCGTTGCTGTAGAACTCCCGCACATACGGGTTGATGCCGGTGCCGTAGGAGTGGCGGCTCACCTGTACGCCGGTGAATTTCGGCGCGACATGGCCGTCGGCATAGCAGACGTTGCTCGCGAAACTGTGGCGGCCGTCGATAAATCCGAGGTCGTCCGTCGTAACCTGAAAATTCGACCAGAGCATGAAGAAACCGTCCTCCATCCATTTGGCGGAGTAGGCGTCCGCGAACAGCAGCAGCTTCGACGGGCTGACCGCCCGCGTCATCTTGCCCCGGCTGCCGGAGGAATCCGTCCGCTGAATCATCCGGTTCATCCCGTAATGGACGTAACGGCCCCCGTTGTAGTTGGCGCCCGGATCGTCCCAGGCATTCTGCCAGTCCTTGCGCGTCATTTTACGGATTCCGTACTTGTCGTTCGGCATCATCGGGCAGGCGAACACCTTGCCGGAAAGCGAATTGTCCAGCGCCAGCCGCACCGACCACTGTTTGAGTTTCCCCTGAGCATTCGGAATCTCCTGCGGCATCAGCACGTCGTCGTTGTCGTTGCAGTACATCAGCGTGGCGCTGCCGACCTGTTTGAGGTTGCTGACGCAGTTTGCCGCCCCCGCCCGCTCCCGCGCCTTGTTCAAGGCAGGCAGCAGCATCGCCGCGAGAATCGCGATGATCGCAATCACAACGAGCAGCTCAATTAAGGTAAAGATACATTTTTTCATTTTTCCCTCCGTCATCAATCATGTCTGGTTTGTTGGTCATAAAGGCTACGGTTCCAATCTGATGTTATGTTTGCTTACCCGGCCCGATGCCGTCCGAGGTCAACCTTGGAGTGCGGAGCCCGAAGGGCTTGCTCCCGCAGAGCGGGAGTAAGCTTCAGCTCCGCTTTCAAGTCGCATATATCATATAATGATGCTTATGCTTAATTCGCCTTTCCGTATCGTTACAAGCCACAAACTGGTTGCGCTTTGAACTGCGGATGGCTCCGGAGGGCCTTTTTCAAGGCCTGCCCGCCTGCGGCGCGCACGATCGCCCGTCCGGACCTCCCCGCTCGCCTCGGAACTCCCGTTGACTTGCGAAGCACTCCCATTCGCGGCGGGGCTAGCGCCCCTTACTTGTCGGGCTGCGCCCGCCAACCCTTCAACGTTCGCTGCGCTCACTACGCCAGGGAGGCTTCGCTCACTACGTTCGGCTTCGTCACTATCGTTCCTCGTTACTTGCTGCCGCAAGTAATTCCCTCACATTCGTTCGCGGCGCTTGCCGCGCTTATTGTGCGCCGCGTAAAAGCAACTCGGCCTTTACCGGCGCTTGCCACGCTTATTGTGCGCCGCGTAAAGGCGGCTCAGCCTTTATACCCCCTCGCCTACTATTTCAAATCCTTTCCGACAGTCAGCTTCCACTGTTTCGCATCGGGATCGAAAGTGAGCAGCGTCAGTTCCGCCGCCGGGCCGACGTACATCTTGCACTTGTTCCCCTCCGGGAGGCCGATATCGCTTTTGCCGCCCCGGTACGCTTTCTCCTCATCCGGGTACTGGAAGATATCGAACCAATACTGATCGAGCATCAATTGCTTCATCGACGAGTGCGAGTAAAATCCGAGCGTGATTCCGCCCGTCGCCGGATTGTAGATCGCCTTGTGCCCCCAGACCTTGTACATGTACCGGTACGGCGTGACCAGCACCTCCTCGCCCTGCCACGGTTGGCCCGCCGGTTTTACATAGAGGCCGAGGTGGTTGTTGTACACGTCGGTGGTGCTGCGGTGAATGGTGTACAGCGTGTCGTTTTTGTCGCAGTTCAGCGTCGCATAGGACAGAAACGGCGTCGATTTGCCGGGCTTCACATATTCCGGGGCGCTCCACGGGCCGTAGGGATTGTCCGGCTCCAGACTGTGGGTGTAAGCGACCGGATTGTGGTGGCCGTTCGCAATCACATGCAGGATGCCGCGGCTGTCCGCCGTGATCGCCGGCCAGTTGTGGCCGTCGTCGTGCGCTCCGCCGGAGAGCAGATAGCGCGGTTCGCCGAGCCTGCCGGTTTTCAAATCGTATTCGATGATGAAAGTCGGCGTGCCGTTTTTGCTGTATTCGGTGAAGGTCTTGCCGCTGCGCTGCTGCTGATAGCTCAGTTTCAGGCCGGGATGATCGGGTGGAATCGGCGGTATGACCGTCTGTTTCGCGCCTTTCACATCCTGCATCGCGATCGCGTTGACCGAAGCGACGCCGAAGACGATGAACACCTTGTCGCCGCGGGTAATCGCCAGATTGCCGCCGCCGGAGTGCTGATCCGGGGAGATCGCGAATTCGGCGTACTTGACCGGCTTGCCGAGGTCGAGGGAACCGTCGGCCTTTTTGGAAGGAGTCAGCAGATACCCGGCCGGATCTGCGTCCCGGAAGTAGCTGTAATCGCCGAGCAGGATCACCGGCGGGCGCTTCAGGCAGTCCCGGTTATGCCCGTCGAGCTTTTCAAACGTCGCGAGCCGCCCCGGCAGCCGGTGGACCTCGAAGCTCCTCATCCGGTCGCGGGAATGCAGCAGCAGCGTGGTCCGGGTGTGCCAGTCGACATTTTTACCGTCGGCGTCGAGTTTTTCGACCGGTACCAGCAAATAGAAGTCGCCGTCGTTATCGTAGCGGATCGCCTTTTCGCCGAGCGACTGGCCCCAGCTGAGCTGCAATCCCGGCCAACCCTGCTCCTTCGCCCACTGTTTCAGGATGGGAACCAGATCGGTGTATTGCCATTTGCCGTCTTCGCCCCGGAACTGAACCAGATCGCCGGAGTGGATATAGCCCCTGCCGTCCGGCCCGTAGCTGACGAAGCCGGGCAGGAAGTCCGGGCAGTAGTCGAAAAGCGCCCGCTCGGCAGCCTGATAATACTGGTGGGCGTAGGGGGCGTGCACCGGCTGCTCCCCCCGGGTTTCGGGATAGGGATGATTCAAATAGGCGCGCTGATATTCGCGCTTGTTCATTTTAAAGACAAAGCCGTCGGCGTCTTTCTCCTGCCGGATTTCCCCCGGAAACTCCGCGCTGTTATCCGGTTCCGCCGATGGACGCAACTCTTTGAGCGTCAGATCGGTCGCCGGATGGGGCTGCGCACCGGCAACTTTCGTGAAGAACCACGCGCCGTCCACCTTGTCCCAGCCCGCCGGCTCCCCGACCGTTTCAAATTTGTCGCGGCTGACCGTGATCGTCTTTTCCCCGGTGAAGTTGACCGCGAACGGGAAACGGTAAAAGTCCCGGTACGGAGTCTGTTTTGAATCGGCGGAAAAAGCGAGCCAGACCGTTTCTCCGGTCGCCTCCTTCGAGGTGAGTTTCAGCGAAACCGCCGGCTGTCTGCTCCAATCCGCCGGAACCTGCGCCGCATGCAGCGTCGGATACATCGGGTGGCGGTTCCAGCGCAACCCTCCGGCCTCCGGGCGGGCGCCGGTCGCCAGCTCCCGCATCGTTTTCGCCTCGATCCGCTTGCCCGGATCGTTGCCGAACCGGCTTTTCGCGGACCACATCTCTCCCTCCGGCATGGAGTCGAGCAGCTCCACCGGAGCGGTCAGCCATGCGCCGGGCGCGGAAAAATTCATCACTTCGGCCGGAGTGAACTTCCTCTCCCACGGATAAAGCTGTTCGCGCACCCGGCGCTGCCAGTTTTCCGGCAGCTTTGAATCATAGATGACCGGATCCTGCAAAAACAGGTCGCCCGCTTCTCCCGCCTTGCCGCCGCCGAGGGTCAGCGGACTCGACCCGGAACGCAGCGCATCCGGCGGCACCTCCGAGCACACCTCCTGTCCGTCAATGAAAAGCTTGCCGTAGCTGGCCCCGTCAAGCTCCATCGCGACATGGTGAAGCCTGCCGCCCTGCAGCCGGACCGAACTTCTGCCGACGAAGTTTTCCTTGCCGTCGGACTTCTTCCAGGTCATGCCGTAGAGCAGATATTCGCCGTTGCCGGCGGGGGCCGCAAAGAACTGCCACTGGTTGTTCTTGCCGCGCCGCCGGGCGATGTGGCAAAAGACCGCCTTTTCCGGCAGCCTGACCCACGCCTCGAAAGCGACGGTTTCCGGGTTGCCCGGATAGGGAAGCTCGATCCGCGCGTCAGGCCCCTTCAGCAGGAAGCCGCAGCCGCCGTCCAACCCCTCCGCGGCCTCGACCTTGCCGGTGACCAGTCCCCGGCGTCCGTCGGAACCGGTCACGGTCCCCTCCCGCATCGTCTCCGGCCGGACGCCCACCGGCGCCGCCGCACATGTCGCCGCCAGCAACCCGGCGCCGATCCATCCTGTCATCTTCCGGTGATTCATTTCAAGCTCCTGTATTTCATACCTGTATTATTCGTATCGCGGAACGTTCTCTTTTCCAATGCGTCAGTTACTGAATTCGAGGGTGGCCGGGTAGCGCCGTTTCAGGACCGGGACGGCGTTTCTCCTGATGATTTTTTCAGAAAGATACCGGATCGCATCCTCCGCCATCTGCGCCAGCGGCATTTTCACGTAGCCGAACGGGAAACCGCAGAAGTTGCGCATCTCCCCGATATCGTCGAAGCTGATCACGGCCATATCTTCCGGGATCCGGATATTCAACTGATGAGCCGCCGCCGCGAACGGCAGGAAATGGGCGCCGAACGGAATATAGACCGCATCCGGCCGGTGCGACTTCAGATATTCGGTGATCACCGCCGTATATTCCGCGTCGGGCCGGTCCTGCACCAGACTGCAGAACAGCTCCGGCTCCGGGAAACTGCGATCGACCGCTTTCAGGTAGCCGCCGATACGCGCGACGCTGCTGCTGGTGCCGTCATTGGGAGTGATCAGCGCGATTTTCCGGCAACCGCGTTCCCGCAGGCTGCGGACCGCCCGGAGTGACTCCTCATAATAATCGACGTAAACCGACGCAAGATCGGGATGATGGGAAATGCGGTTGAACAAAATCACCTCAATCCCCTGCCGCGCGATCGCTTCAAGCTCGGCGTTTTCATCGGTATTCAGCGCCAGCAGCCCTTTCCAGTGGTTCGGCTTCAACAGCGCGGCGGAAATTTCACTGACCAGCGAAAGCTTCACCCGGCATTGCGGAGCGGTCGCCGCCGCCGCCTGATAGATTTTGGTGTAATACCAGCTGACGTTGAAATTCATCTCGGTCAGGTTGATTGCGACATCGTTCAACTCCTGCGCGGGCGAAAAAGCCGGATCGGCGGGGTCGCAGACAAAAGAGCCGAGGCCGTTCTTCTTGACGATCAGGCCGTCCTTTTCCAGCTTCGCCAGCGCGGTGCGCACCGAAACCCGGCTGATGCAGTACCGTTCGCAAAGCTCCGGTTCGGACAGAATCCGGCTTCTGGGCGGCAACTGGCCGCTGCGGATCGCCTGCCGGATTTCATTCAGCATCCTGTCGTAGACCGCTTTTTTCCGGACCGGTTTATGGACCAATTCATCAAGCATATTCATCTCCGGTGTTTAATACCTGTATTATAATTATGACAAAGAAAGTTGAAAAAAGCAAATCTTTTTTGAAAAAAATTTCGATATTTGTGAACAAACAAAAAAGGAAGAAGGCGGGGGCAAGGGGGGCCCGTTCTTCTTCCTCACAGGGAAAAGGCGTTTTTTATTCGGCCGGATCGTACTTTGCGATCCCGACCAGCCGGTAACCTTTGGAGTGTTTGTTGAGTACGAACCGGACCGGCTGTTCTCCGTTCAGCCTGCCGGTGATGTAGAAGCGGGACGGAACATGTTCGACGGCGATGTATTTCACATCGGTCACCGAAAGTTTCCGGCCATGCTCCCGGAGCAGTTCGAGGCTGGATTTGACGGGGTCCTGTCCCTCCATGCACCGGATGGCCTCGCGTTCTTTCCGGGTCAGGCCGAAAAAGCGTTCCAGCGTGCCGGTACGGTTTTTATCATAGGCCTCCGCAATTGCGTCGAACGCCTGCTTCAGTTCCGCCTGCTCGGCGGCGGAAGCCTCCACCTCCGTCGGAATGTTATCCGGCGTTTTCTTCACATTGACGGCCCACACCATCGCCAGGCCGCCGATCACCAGTGCCGCAATCAATACCGCTTTTTTCATTGCCGTTCCTCCCGATTGCCATTATTCTCCGTACAGGCTTTCCGCCGTACCTTCGTCATTTTCATCGGCATCCAGGCAGCCGATGTGATTGACCGGATCGGCGTTCGCGGTTCCCATCGTGCCGCCGGCATGGGTGTAGAAACCGGTGCGGGAGCCGACGTGCCCGTCGGCGAAAGCGAAGTTCCCCTGCCCGCTGTGCCGGAAATGCACCTTGTTGCAGCTGATCAGGTTGTTGACCTTGAGCTTGCCGGCGTCGCTGGTTGCGGAGTCCCCGTAACCGACCACGGCGGAGGGATTCTTGATGCGTCCCGGACGCTTTAGACCATAGGTAGAAGAAGCAGGTCGACCAGACCACATTTCAAAGACGCCGTGAACCTTCCGGTTGACGCCATAGCCGCCGCCGTTGGCCGCCGTAATCTTCTGGCCAGTCAGCATTCCGGCGACGGAAGCATGCGGACAGATGAACACATTAGAGGAAAGCTCCCGCATGATTTCCTGATCGGCATTGCCGGATTTCTTCAGGTAGGGAGTCAGGTATCCGTCGGCGGTGAAGTCGATGGAGTCGCCACTGCCGGAAGAACTGCCATTCGATACTCCGCACCAGTAAGTGCCGGAACCGCCCATCAGATACTGCCGGGCCGGTGAAATGAATTCATAATCGGCAGAATAGAGCGAATCCGCCTGTCCGATCGACTTCAGCCGCCCCACGCAGGAGGCGGAAATTCCCTTTTCCCGCGCCTGGTTGAGCGCCGGCAGCAGCATCCCGGCCAGAATCGCGATGATGGCGATCACGACGAGCAGCTCAATAAGAGTAAAATTTTTGTACCTCATTTTTCTCTAATGTCCCATAATGGTAATTGTGTTAATAAGATTCACTATATTATATTTGAATATTCTTCTTTTTTTTTCACTTGGTCAGTGCATCAAGCCGTTTCTGAATCACCGCGTCGGGATCTCTGGTGAATTCGGCAAGGTGGTCCTTCAGGCGCGCAGTCTCCTGTTCTTTCTTTTCGATCGCAGCGGACATCGCGAGAGTGCCCTGTACCAGCTGGCGGGTCACCTCTTTGCGCAACTGTCCGAGTACCTGCGGATCGCGGTTCTGCCGGTAGGCAGCAGCCAGCTTCGCAATCTTTTCCTCCTGCTCCTGCGCCTCGGGGCTGCGGAATTTCATCTTCCCCGGAGCGGAAGCCGCTGCCGCCGGAGCTTTCGCTCCGCCTTGTTTCAGGACCATCGCCAGCCGGGCTTTGACGGCCTCCAGCGCCTTCTCCTGTTCGGCATTGTGAGGGGGAACAGTCTGGAGCATCCGTTCATAATTGGCGAGAATCGCCGCTTTCAACGCCTGCAGGTCGGCTTCGGATTTGGAAGCCTTGTACTTCTCCGCCGCCAGCGTCACCGGACTTTTCTTTCCGCCGCGGCCGGGATGGTTGAAGAACATCAGCTTGTTCTCTTTAGCGAACTTCTGCGCCGCTTCCGGCCCCTCCAGCGCGGCGATCAGCCGCAGTTTCAATTCGTCCTCCTTGCGCTCCTGCAACTGCTTGAGCAGCACCTGACTGCCTGACACGATCCGCTGAAGCATCGCGATGCGCCGTTCCAGCTGAATCACTTCCGGGCTTTTCGGAACAGCCGGAGCGGCGGCGGCCGGAGCGACCGGAACCTTCTTTTCATCTTCCGCCATTTTCAGGTAGGATTCGGCGAGCTTGCGGACTCCGGCATGGATTGCGGAGCTGCTGTAGGTGGCTCCGGTCACGAAATCGACCTCCTTGCCGGGGATTTCATTCATCTTGAGCTTGTTCCAGCTTTCGAGAAACCTGGCGGCGCGGACCCGGTTCAGGAAGGAGGGGGTTTCCTGATTTTTGCCGATCAGGACTCCGGCCACGCGCTGTTCCTTGTCGAACAGCACCGCGATTTCGATGGTCCCGGCATAGCCGAACTGCCGTTCGGAATCGCCGATGGTTTCCAGATACAGCGAACCGAGCACATTGGAATTGCCGTCGCGCACCTGATAAACGCCCGGCTTGAGCAGGGTGAATTCCCCCGCTTCCGGAAATACCCGTTCAGCCTCCTTCACAAAAGGTTTGACCGGTTCCGGCACCTCCGCGCCGACAGCCAGAAGCGCCGATACCGCTGTTGCAAAAACGAGAAGCCGTTTCATTGAAGATTGTCCTTTCCTCAGCAAATTAGCCTTGCCTAATTTCAATTATGCAACCATTGCCGTTTTGCTGAAATGGTGAAAAATGGTTTGATTTGATGTTGCCTTCTAATATATCCGGGGAAAAGAAAATTGCAAATCGATAATTAGGTTTGTCTAACTTGTTTTTTGAAAATTTCCTCTCCACGGCTTTTCAGCCGGATCAGTTTCTTCAGGTTTATCCGCTCCGGCGGGTTGATTTTCATTGGAACGCGGCTACATTATACCGCAAGAAACAGTTTCAAGCCAACTTTTTATTCAGAGGAACAGGACTATGTATTACACCGGTTTTGCGGATGAGGCCTCCGTCGGCCTCGACGGACAGATCAAGGCGACCAAGGCGCTGGGCTGGAAGTATATCGAATCGCGCGCGATCGACGGCACCAACATCCATGATCTGCCCGAAGACAAATTCGAGGAGGCGGTCGCGAAGCTGGAAGAAGCCGGCGTGATGGTCAACTGCTTCGGCAGCGCGGTAGCGAACTGGGGCTGGGACCCGCTCAAGGAGGAGGATTTCCAGAAGACCGCCGAACAGCTCAAACGCGCGATCGCGCGCATGAAGCGGCTCAACTGCAAAATGATCCGCGGCATGAGTTTCAAAGCGCTGTGGGAACGCCCCGCCTGGGATAAGGAGATCGAGGAAAACGTGTTCCGCAAGGTCAACGCCCTGGTCAGGATGTGCGAGGAAGCCGACATCCTCTATCTGCACGAAAACTGCAACAACTACGGCGGCATGTCCTGGAAGCACACCCTCAAGCTGCTCGACAACGTGAAGTCCCCGAACTTCAAACTTGTTTTCGACACCGGCAACCCGGTGCTGAACTTCGACCGCAGCGAAGGGGACGCGCTGGACAAGGTGCAGAGTTCGTGGGAGTTCTACCGCAACGTCAGGGAGTTTATCCACTACGTCCATATCAAGGATGCGATCTTCAAGGGCCGCAGTGAAAACGGCGGCTTCAACAAGGCCGAGTTCACCTTCCCCGGAGAAGGCGAAGGCGATGTGGTCCGGATCGTGACCGACCTGCTGAAGAACGGCTATGACGGCGGTTTCTCGATGGAACCGCACATGAAGCTGGTTTTCCATGAAGAAAACGCCGCGCAGAACGCCGTCGAGCGCATGGACAACTACATCGAATACGGCAAACGCTTCATGAAGCTGGTCGAAGACGCCAGAGCCTCCCTCGCCAGATAAGGCGGGAATGCCTCCGGCGGCCGGGGGCGCTTCGTCCCCCCCCGGTTATTACTCACAAGCAGGGCCAGCTCTATCGGCAGCACTTCGCACCGGCACGTTGCCGGTCGGGGTCAAGGGACGAAGTGCCCTTGTCGTCGAAAACGCTTGTGCGCTACTGCGCCCAGCTACCGGTGCCTGATTGCAAATCAGGCCGCGTAGCGCACAAGGTCTGCAAACCGCAGGGCTGCAGACCCGCCTGCCGCAAAAGCGGCAGGCTTCCCCGATTCCCCCAATCAGGCAGCAGGGCTGTAAGCCCCGTCTGCTGAAACAAAGCAACTGAAACCGGAAAAGAACAATGGATCTATTGATAGTTCTGGGAATACCTCTGATCGGGGTCGCCTGCGGCATCGCCTTTCTGTGCGGTTTGGCAATCGGGTGGAAATGCTGTTGGCTGTGGCTGCTGCTGGCGGGATTCAGCACAGTGCCGGTCGGCGGAATCGCCATGCTCGGAGCCTTTCAGGGAGCTTTCAATTCAGAGCCGGTCAACTTGTACCGGACGGATTTCTTCGGATACCTCGCCGAACTTCTGGAACGGTCGGAACACCCCGTTCAGGCGGCGAAACAAATGGAAGCGGAAGTCGCCGCCGGAGTATGGGAACGCAAATGCAAAGAGTTCCTGCCGCCGCAATTGCCGGATGCCGTGCTGTATGTCGGAATTGTCTGCGCCATTGTCGCATTCAGCGCTCTCAAAATGAAAAACAGCTGGAAGCGCACGGCGATCTGGTTTCCGGCATGGCTGGCGGCGGTGGGGTTGATTTCGGGGTGGCTGTTTTGCGATGTCCGGCACTCCGCCACACGCAGCCATATCCGAATGAGCGACAACGGCAGAACCCAACTGCTGGAAGAATTGCCGGCAGTTTTGGAAAAGAGTTCGATTTCCGGCGCGGCGGCCGCCGGAATCGTCCGGAACTACATTCAAGAGGAGTATCCGAACGTCTGCCACTGCGAACCGGCCAGTATGCTTCTGGCGGAGATTTCTACTGCCGCCGGCGGCGAATCACCCCGGAAATAGTCCTCTCATCCACAAAAAATAAAGCCCCGCTTTCGCGAGGCTGAGTTTTTAATGGTACACCCGCACAGATTGCCCTCGCTGCGCTCGTGCTCGGCTTCGCCGTCGAACCTGTTCGAGCGTCACTTCGTGCCGCGGCTCAGGTTTCACCTTCGCCATCCGTGCCGGCGCACATTAAAAAATAAGCCCCGCTTTCGCGAGGCTGAGTTTTTAATGGTACACCCGCACAGATTCGAACTGTGGACCCAATGATTAAGAGTCATTTGCTCTACCGACTGAGCTACGGGTGCCTGATGTGCTTTTTAATATGACGCAATTCGGGAAAAATGCAAGCGGATTTTCGGAAAAAACAGAAAAATTGTATTTTTTTTATGCTTTTTCCGGGATGCAGGACTGCGGAACTGGCTTTTTTCGGATCAGGCGCTATATTAACATGTATTTTAGTTCACAGATCACTATTATTTTTACGATTGAGAGAGGCCATGAAAACTTTTGACGGATTGTTTGTGGAACTGAAAGCCAAAGCCGCAGCCAATGATCCCGCTTCCGGAACCGTGAAGGAACTCGCCCGCGGCAAACATTTCATCGGCAAAAAGGTCGTGGAAGAGGCCGGCGAGGTCTGGATGGCCGCGGAATACGAAGGCCGTGAAAAGACCGCCGAGGAAATCTCCCAGCTGCTCTATCATCTTCAGGTGATGATGATCGCCAACGATCTCGAACTCGAAGACATCTACAAATATCTGTAAAACCGGTTCCATCCGGCTGCGATTCATTCTGTAAGGAACGTTCAATATGCTTCAAATGGCAATTCCGAATAAGGGCGCCCTCTCCGAGGACGCCGTCCGTCTGCTCCAGGAGGCGGGATACCGCTGCTCCCGCTCCGGCCGTGAACTGATCGTCCGTGACCAGGCCAACGAGATCGACTTCGTCTTCCTGCGCCCGCGCGACATCGCGCTCTACGTCGGCAACGGCGTGCTGGACCTCGGCATCACCGGCCGCGACCTCGAAATGGATTCCGGCGCCGCCGTCACCGAGGTGATGCCGCTGGAATTCGGCCGCTCCCGCTTCTGCTTCGCGGTGCCGAAGGATTCCGGGTTGACCGTCGAAAAGCTGGACGGTCTGCGCATCGCGACCTCCTACCCCGAACTGCTGCGGCAGAATCTGGAAAAGTTCGGCCTGAAGTGCCCGATCGTGAAACTGGACGGAGCGGTGGAGATTTCGATCCGGCTCGGTGTCGCGGATGCGATCGCCGACGTGGTCGAATCCGGCGCGACGCTGAAAGAGGCGGGGCTGGCGGTGATCGGCGAACCGATGCTGCACTCCGAAGCAGTGCTGGTCAGCCGTTCCGCCGAGCTGGCCGACCGCCCCGAAGTGCACAAGCTGGTCGCCCGGATCAAGGGGATTCTGGTGGCGCGCACCTATGCGATGATCGAATACGACATTCCGCGCGCCAGCGTCGAAGCCGCCTGCCGGATCACTCCGGGCATCGAAGCCCCGACCGTTTCGCCGCTCTCCAATCCGGACTGGGTCGCGGTCAAGGCGATGGTGCTCTGCAAGCAGTGCAACGGCATCATGGACGAACTGTATGAAATCGGCGCCCGCGGCATTATCGTGACGGATATCCGCTCCTGCCGGCTCTGACGGTCTTCCGGGAGATGGAAACGATGACTAAGACGGTTCTGGAACGCGCCCGCGAGGTGTTCGACACCGAGATCGAAGGGCTGCAGGCGGTTCGCGACAACCTGAACGGCTCCTTCGAAGAGCTGGTCGCCCGCTGTATGGAGACGCTCTCCAACGAAGGCAAGCTGATCTTCACCGGCATCGGCAAGAGCGGCTATATCGGCAAGAAGATCGCGGCGACGCTGTCCAGCGTCGGCTCGCCGTCGGTATTCATGCACCCGGTGGAGGCCCGCCACGGCGACCTCGGCATGATCCAGAAGCATGACCTGCTGATCGCCCTCTCCTACAGCGGCGAAACCGAGGAGCTGCTCGTGGTGCTGAATCCGGCCAAGCGGCTCGGCGTGCAGCTTGCCGCCATCACGGCCTCCGCCGGTTCGACTCTCGGACGCATGAGCGATCTGGTCGTGGAAATGCCGGTGCCGCAGGAGGCGTGCCCGTTCAACCTCGCTCCGACCACCACCACCACGGCGCTGCTCGCACTCGGCGACGCGCTGGCGATGGTGCTGCTGGACCGGCAGGGATTCACCAAGTCCGACTACGGCCGGCTCCATCCGGGCGGCGCGATCGGCAGGATGGTGACGCTGCGCGCGATGGACATCATGCGCGACCTTGAACATACCGCGATCGTCCCGCCGGAGGCGAAGGTGCGCGACGCGCTTTACCGCATGAGCCATGCCCGCTGCGGCTCCGCGATCGTGGTCGCCCCGGACAACCGGCTGCTCGGCATTTTCACCGACGGCGACTTCCGCCGCTGGTGCGAAAAGGATATGTCGGTGCTGGAGCGTCTGATGAGCGAAGTGATGACTCCGAAGCCGGTCACTGTAAAGGCGGAACAGCTTGCGGTCGAAGTGCTTAAAACTCTGGAAACCCGCCATGTGGATGACATCGTGGTCGTGGACGACGGCGGCGTGGTGCAGGGCTTCATCGACGTGCAGGACCTGCCCGGCCTGAAATTGATGTAACAACCAGGCCGGTTGAAAGCGCCGGCGAAACCCGAGGATTGTTTGGTGGATAAATCAAAACTTCTGATGCTTGCCGCCGCATTTCTGCTGGCGCTGCCGCTTGCCGCCGACGATAAATCGGCCGACGATGCCTATCGTGAAGGTCTGGCACTCTATCAGGCAAAGGATTACAAGGCGGCGGGCGACAAGTTCGAAGCCGCTGAAATCGAGGCGGATTCCCCGGCCATCAAGGCGAACTCGATCCGGGCGCAGATCGGCGCATGGCGGATGTGCAGGCTGCTCTACAAGGAGTTCGAGGCGATCGAGTCGCTGATGGAGCGTTTCCCGGAATACGCCGACTTCGTGGAGCTGGTGAAGCGGGAATACGAGATCGCCGACGCCTATTATCAGGGCAAGCGGGACCTCGCGTTCTGGTCGCTGCGCTGGATTCCGTGGCTGGTCGGCGACGACAAGAGCATCGAAGTGTTTGAAAAGGCGCTGGACCGGGCGCCGTTCGCGGAATCCGCCCCGGAAGCGCGGCTGCGGCTGGCCTATCTCTTCGACCAGAAGGGAAAGGTCAAAGAGTCGCTGGAACAACTGCGGATCATCATCCGGGATTTCCCGGATGCGAAGGCGTGCCGTTACGCGTATCTGGCGCTGGCCAACGGCCTGTACGAGCTCTCCCGGCGCGGCGACGGCGACGGGGCGTACAACCGTGAATCCTACGAATTGTTCAAGACCTTTCTGGAGAAGTACCCGGATGCGCCCGAAGCGCCGTGGGTCAAAGTGCGCATGGTCCGCTCCCGCGACATCCAGGCGGGACGGCTCTACGAGCTGGCTGAATACTATGAACGCGCCGGGCGCAAGGAGGCCTCCGAACGCTACCTCGCCCAGGTGCTGAAGGATTATCCCGACACCACGTCGGCGGACGCCTCCGAGCGGCTGCTCGTGAAGCTGGACAGCACTTTCGTGCCGGAGGATTTCCGGGAAAAGCCGGAGGGGCGGCTGCCCCACTACCGGACCCGCCCGATTCCGGCGGAGGCCTCGCAACTGCTGATCGCCCCCGGCGACAGTGACCGCCGCTTCCTGCTGCCGGTCTTCAGCGTGCATCTGCCGGACGAACAGGATAAGGAGAAAAGCGAATGAGAGTTGCCGCATTGATGATGTTGACGCTGCTGCTGGCCTGCGTGTCCGGCTGCGGCTACCGGGTCGGATCGCTGATGCACCCGCAGATCCGGACCGTCGCGGTCGCGCCGGTGGTCAATGAAACCATCGCCTACAACGTTTCCGCCGAAGTGCGCGGGCTGCTCTGCGAGGCTTTCATGACCGACGGTTCGCTGAAGCTGGTGGATATGAGCAAGGCGGACTGTATCGTGTACGCACGGGTGCTGGGCGTGAATTTCTCCGAAATCTCGTGGGCGACCAAAAGCAACGACTTCGACGTGCCGAACCAGTGGCGGGTTTCGCTGCTCATCGAATATTCCGTGGTGATTCCGGGACAGGCCAAGCCGCTGCTCACCGCGCGCAAAGCCAGCGGTTCCGCCGATTTCCAGACCGGCGCGGACCAGGAGATCGGACGGCGCAACGGTATCCGGCAGGCCGCCTACGCCGCGGCGAAAAATGTGGTTGCCGGCATCACGGAAGCGTGGTAATTTCAGAACGGAGGTAGACGGTATGGGCAATTGTATTTTCTGCAAAATCGCGGCCGGTGAAATTCCGGCGGTCAAAATTTACGAAGACGAGCTGGTGCTGGCGTTTCTGGACATCGGCCCGATCAACTTCGGGCATACGCTGGTGATCCCGAAGGAACACCACGAGTCCAGCTCCACGATCCCCGAGGCGACGGCGGGACGGATGTTCCATATCGGTTCGCGGATCGGCATCGCCCTGCGGCGGGAGCTGGATTACGACGCTTTCAACCTGCATCTGGCCGATGGGACGGCCGCCGGCCAGGTGGTGCCCCACGCCCATTTGCACGTGGTGCCGCGCGGCGTCGAAGACGGTTTCCACTGGAACTGGCGCCAGCTCAACTATCAGGAAGGACAGGCCGCCGAAATCGCCGCGAAGGTGGCGAAACGGCTTGGAAGCGCACTCGAAAAATAACAGGCGGCCGTGAAGCACGGCGGAAGGAGGCGGCAAATGCCGAAGGTGTTGCGAACTGTATTGTTGACGATTCTGCTGACGGCCGGGGCGCTGCTCTCCGGCGCCGATCTTCTCGACACGCTCGGGGAGCAGCTGGATAAGCTCGAACCGCGCTTCTGGCCGGCTTTGGCCCGTTCTCCCGACTCCGATTACCACAAGCAGACCAAGGAACTGCTGCGCGAAACAATGGGGACCTGCCGGGATATCCAGCGCGAATTGAGCCGGCAGGGCATCCGGTTTGAGCCCAACACCGCCGGAGAGATGATGAAATTGCAGCGCATGTTCGACGAGGATGTGAAGCGTTCGATGGCGAGCTGCTACACGGTGCGGATTCCCGCGACCGGCATGACCGCCTACGACCGGGAGTTCCAGCGGCTCCAGTCCCGGCAGGGCAAGCGCAAGGCCGACAAGAAAACCGCCTCCCTCTCCACGGTCGATCCGGACGCCTATGAAAACTGGCTCAACGATCAGGTGAACCGGAGCCTGAAGCAGATCCGCCGGTCCAGCGGCGACCGGAACGCGCGGCAGGACGAAAACATGAAGAGCAAAATCACCGAATTCTGCGAAGCGGTCGCGAAAATCCGGGTCGCGCTCGTCCGGCTCCGGCAGGAAGTCAAACTGCAGTTCCGCTGATCAGCGCCAGGCGGCGAACGAAGCGTCGGCGGGCATCCGCCAGTCGCCGCGCGGCGACAGCGAAATGGTGCCGACCTTCGGCCCGTCCGGAATGCAGTTGCGCTTGAACTGCTGCTGGAAGAAGCGGCGCAGGAAAGTCGCCAGCGTCCGGTCGATCAGCTCCGCCGGATAACTCCCCTCGAACGCCGCTTCAGCCAGGAAGCGGATCTTCTCCGGCTCCGCGCCGTACTTGATGAAGTGGTACAGAAAGAAGTCGTGCAGCTCGTAGGGGCCGATCAGGTCCTCGGTTTTCTGGTTGATCGTGCCGTCCTCGGCGGCGGGCAGCAGCTCGGGGCTGACCGGGGTGTCGATCACGTCGCGCAACACCGCCGCCAGCTCCGGTTCGGCCCGCTCCGCGGTGGTTTCGATCAGGAAACGGATCAGGGTTTTCGGAATCGAACAGTTCACCGCGTACATCGACATGTGGTCGCCGTTGTAGGTGCTCCAGCCGAGCGCGATTTCGGAGAGGTCGCCGGTACCGACCACCATCCCGCCGGATTTGTTCGCGACATCCATCAGAATCTGGGTCCGCTCGCGCGCCTGCACGTTTTCGTAGGCGGTGTCGAGCACCGCCGGATCGTGGCCGATATCCTCGAAGTGGCGCAGACAGGCGGGCCTGATATCGACCTCGCGCAGCGTCACGCCGAGCAGTTTGCAGAGTTTCACCGCGTTGTTGTAGGTGCGGCCGGTAGTGCCGAAGCCGGGCATGGTGAATGCGGCGATGTCCGAAGCCGGGCGGCCGAGCAGTTTGCAGCACTCCGCCGCGACCAGCAGCGCCAGCGTCGAATCCAGCCCGCCGGAAATGCCGATCACCATGGTTTTCGCATGGGTATGTTCAATCCGCTTCGCGAGGCCGGCGCACTGGATGTCGAAGATTTCGAGGCAGCGTTCACGGCGGTCCGCCGCCCCTTCCGGTACGAAGGGCCGGGGCGGATTGTACGCGAATTCGAGGTCCGGCGAACCGGCGGCCTCCTCCAGCTCAACCCTGCGGTAGACGCGGTCGAGCGGTTCATTGTCGTTGAAGGAACTTTCCGAACAGCGCGCCGCGCCGAGCCGCCCGAAGTCCACGTCGGCGTAAATCACCGAATTGCCGCGGTCGAACCGGCGGTTTTCCGCCGCGAGCCGCCCGTTGTCGGCGATCAGTGCATGGCCGCCGAACACCACGTCGGAGGTGGATTCATGCACCCCCGCCGAAGCCAGCACATAGGCGGCAAGACAGCGGGCGCTCTGCTGTTTCACCAGATCGCGGCGGTAGGCGGCCTTGGAGGCGAGTTCGGTTCCGGCGGAGAGGTTGAAGATCGCCCGCGCCCCGGCCAGGGCCAGGCCGGACGACGGCGGACGCACCCCCCACAGGTCCTCGCAAAGCTCGACCGCGAACCGGAAGCCGCGTCCGCCGTCGAACCACAGATCGGAGCCGAACGGCACCGGCCGCCGGTCGATCCGCACCAGTTCGCCCGCAACCTTCGCGCCGGAACGGAAATGGCGCTTTTCGTAGAACTCCCGGTAATTCGGCAGCAGCGACTTAGGGACCAGCCCCCGGATCATCCCGTTCTGCGCGACGGCGGCGACGTTGTAGATGCCTTCGCCGAACTTCAGCGGGAATCCGAAGATCGCGACGGTCCCCTGCCCTGCCGTGGCCTTCGCGAACCCGGCCGCCGCGGACTCGGCCCGCTCCAGCAGTCGTTCCTGAAAAAACAGGTCGCCGCAGGAGTAGCCGGTCACGGAAAGTTCCGGGAACACGACCGCCGCCGCCTGTTTCACGCACGCTTCGCGGTAGCACTCCAGCATTTGAGAAAGGTTGAACTCGACATCCGCCACCCGGATCACCGGGACAGCCGCCGCCAGACGATAAAATCCGAACATCGCAACTCCATGCTTGAATCAAAAATTTCATTTGCATTAATGTACCCGGTCAACCGGTCTGATGCAAGATGCTGCCGCCGCTTCCTCTTCATTTTTCACGGTTTCCGTGCTCTCCAGCCGATATCCGGTAATCATTAAGAGAAATAGCGCCATACCACTCCATTCCTTCAAGTTCAGGATAACACGGAATATGTATAAACGTCGACACCAGATTGGTCTGCCCTTCTACCTGCCCGGCGCGGTGATCGCGGCGGTTCCCGCATGGCTGCTGACCAACTGGTTCCATGACACGAAAGCCGGAACCGCCCTCGGCCCCTTCCGGGAGTTCGACCGGGAAATCCTGCGGCAGTTGACCGAAAAGAAAGAAAAAGAGTAATCGCCGGCGCGAAGTGCCGCTGTGCTCGTTTGACCGCATTTCACCACAAGTTTACAGACCGGCTCACGTCCGGCCTGAACGCGGAGACGAATCTACGCACACCAGGCTGCGTTGAATGGTTCAAGCGGCAAAAAATCAGGGGAGAAGCACGGGCAACCATGCTCTCCCCTGAACTCTTGTCTGCACTCCCCGGGGTCAGATCAGGCCGGCGGCTTCATCGAGGCCGAAGCGGATGTTCATGCACTGCACCGCCTGTCCCGACGCGCCCTTGGTCAGGTTGTCGATCACCGAAGTCACGATCACCTTGTTGGTGTGCGGATCGAGGTTGTAACCGATTTCGCAGGTGTTGGTCATCGACACGTATTTGGTGTCGGCGCAACGCTTCGCGGGAAGAATCCGCACGAACTGCTCCTTGCCGTAAGCCTGTTCATAGACTTCGCCGATTTTTTCCAGCGTGCAGCCGTCGGCGGCATCCATCAGGATCGTCGAATTGATGCAGCGGTTCATCGGAGCAAGGTGCGGGATGAAGTTGATCGCCATCTCCGGCACGCCCGCTGCGAACGCCATCTCCTGCTCGATTTCCGGCAGGTGGCGGTGGCCGACGACGCCGTAGGCTTTCAGGCTCTCGTTGCACTCCGGGAAGATATACGGCAGGTCAACCTTGCGTCCCGCCCCGGTCACGCCGGAGCAACTGACCACCGCGATACCGGTCGGCTTGACCAGCTTCGCCGCCAGCAGCGGCGCGGTCGGCAGGATCGAACTGGTCGGATAGCACCCCGCGCACGCGACGAGATCGGCGGTGCGGAGCTGATCGCGGTAACGCTCCGGCAGGCCGTAGACCGCCTTGGCGAGCAGTTCCGGAGCCGGATGGTCCACCTTGTAATACTCCTTGTACTTCGCGGCGCTCTTGAGCCGGAAGTCGGCGGAAATGTCGAACACCTTCACGCCCGCCTTCAACAGCGGAATCGCGTATTCGGTCGCCAGCCCGTGCGGCAGTGCGAGGATCGCGGCATCGCACTTCGCGGCGATCTCATCCACCTTCGGCTCCACGAAGGTCAGCGGAGCGCCGGTGAAGCGCGGAAACACCGTGGACACCGGCTCGCCGGCGTTTTTGCGGGAGGTGATCGCGACCACTTCCGCGTTGGGGTGGCGCAACAGGATACGGAGCAGTTCCTCGCCCGCATAACCCGATGCGCCGAAAACTGCGACTCTGACTTTACTCATTTTATAACCTCTTTCAACAAAGGATGTTGTTAACGCAATTTACCATAGGCGTTGTCGAACCGCTCAAACGAACGCTCCAGCGTTTCGGCATCCACCAGCCCCGTATTCAGGTACTCGCTGAGCAGCTGCTTCGGGTCGACCACCTTCTCCACCGCCCGGGCACTCGATTTCGCGAAGTTCCCGGCGATGGCGGCCTGCAGCTCGGCGGCAAGGTCGAGCGCCGGAGCGGCTTCCTCCGGCTCCTGCTTCACGCCGACCAGCTTTTCCAGCTCGGAACAGATCCGGTTCTGGTCGGCTTCCGCCGCTGCGGCCTGCTTTTCGAGCCTCTCCAGCGCCTTCGCATCTCCGGCGATGGCGCTTTTCAGCAACTGCGCCGCGCTGTTCAGCTTCCCGAAGCGGTCGAGATGCTCCACCGCCAGCGATGCTTCGTCGACCGTTTCGCCGCGCTTCAGCGCCGAAAACGCGGCCGCCAGCGGACGGGCCACCGTCTTGGCAAGCGTCAGCTTGTCGACCAGCACCCGTTTGCGAGCGCCGGAGAGCGCCTGCTCGAACCTGGCGCACGCCTTCTTCTCCTGATCGAAAGTCCGGCGGCAGGCCAGCTCGCGCAATTCGCGCTGAATCTCGTGATACCGTTTCTCCGCCGCGCCCGGTTCGGAGATCGCCGTTCCAAGTTGTTCCAGCTCCGCGATCAATTCGCGGCTGCGGTTCTCGCGCCCCGCGAACGCCTCACGGCAGCCGGAGAAGAATTTGTCCATCGCGGCGTTGAATTTCGCCGCGAGTTCCGGCTCCGCCCGGCCGGCGGCACCGGCGCTCTGATATTCGGCCCGGAGCTGCTTGGCGCGCCGGACCGCCTGTTCGCCGGACTGCTCGGCCAGTGTTTCAGCTTCCGCAATCAGCGCGCGTTTCTTTTCGGCGATCGCATCGAACTTGCGGTTGCGCTCGTCGAAATAGGCGCTGCGCGCGCCGAAGAATTTGTCCGCCGAAGCCCGGAAGTTGGCGTAAAGCGTTTTTTCCGCCGCTCCGGCGTGCGGAATCGTCTTCCATGCCGCCTGCAGGGTCTTGAACGCCTCGCTGGTCACATTCCACTCGGTCGAATCGGCCAGTTTGGCCGCCTGCTCGCAGAGCCCCTGCTTGGTCAGGGCCGCCTGCTTCTGCTCCTGGCGGCGCTGCGCGAAATACTCGTCGACCCGGTGCTGAAGCGCGCGGGTGGCCTCCAGATAACGGGTGTTGATTTCTTCGTTCTTGACTTTGGGCACACCGCCGAGGTTCTTCCACTTCTCGCGCAGTTCGTGCAATGCCCTGGCCGCTTTGGGCAGTTCGCTGTCCGGCACCGCGTTGAGCTTGTCCAGCTCGGCGCAGAGGTCCAGTTTGTGCGTGTAGCTCTCCCAGCGGGCGAGGTCGAGCGTCTCATAGTGCATCGCCAGCCGGGCCGCGGCTTTGTGCAGCGCGTCGACATAACGGTCGGCGGCCTGCTTGGGAACGCGCCCGAGCGCCGCATATTCGATCTCGATTTCGGTTTTGCGGTCATGCAGCAGATTCATATCCTCGCCGGCGGTCAGGGCGGTGAACTCCTCCGCCAGCTTCAGCGCCTTTTCCGCCTTCTCCCGGTCGGCAGCGGCTTCCGCATCCAGCTTCTCCTTGAGCGGCCGGAACTTCGCTTCAAATCCGGCGGCATCCACCGCGTCGGCACCGACCGCATTCACGATATCGTTCCATTTGCGTTCCAGCGCCTCCGCTTCGCCGAGCGTCGCCAGGTCGCCGGCGGCGATCAGCGCGTCGAGTTCGCCCGTCACAGCGGCGGCGGCCTCCAGCTTCGCGGCGCGCGCTTTGAGCTTCGCTTCGTTTTCGGCGGCAGCGGTTTCAGCGGCCTGCACGGCTTCCGCGAACCGCTTGTCCAGAATTTCCGCATATTCGGGAGGAGGGAGCGGCAAAGCGTGAAACGCGGCGGTCAGCCGCCCGATTTCGGCAGGATAATCCTCCACCACCTTCGACGGCAGTTGTTCCAGCTCCGCGCAAACCGCTTCGCGCTGATGCAGGAGATCCCGGAGCGCGTCGGGAATTCCGACGACGACGGGCCGATTGGATTGGAGATTGTCAACTTGTTCGCTCATGAGTCCCTCATTCCCGAATTTCTCGGCCTCGGCGGGACGGCTTTCGCCGTCCGGCCTGCGCCGGCTCTGTAAAGTACCGCGGAATTCCCACCTCCCCCGGAGCGCCGGAATTCCGCAAAATAATGCCATTCCGTAAATTATAGCGCAATTTTATTATTTTTCCAACGCCTGAAGCGGATTTGACTTGAATTTTCGGTAAAAAAAATTATATTCCTGAAATGTTCCGGGCGGAAACCTGTTTTCTGTGCATGATAGAATATCAGAAATCCGGATCTGGAATCCGGTTCCGGCAGGAACGTCAATATCATTTACTACACAAGGAGGTTTTATTGTTATGGGACAGAAAAAAGAGTTCAAGACGGAAGTACGCCAGCTGCTGAATCTGATGATTCATTCGCTGTACTCCAACCGCGATATTTTCCTGCGCGAACTGGTGGCCAACGCCGCCGACGCGATCGACAAGGTGCGTTTTGAAAGCCTGACCAGGCCCGAACTCGCGAAAAAGTGGGAGATCCGCCTCGCGATCGACAAGCCGAACAAAACCCTGACCATCACCGACAACGGCATCGGCATGACCGAGGAGGAGGTCGTCGAAAACGTCGGCACCATCGCCAAGAGCGGCACCAAAGCCTTTCTGCAGATGCTTGAGGAAAAGGGCGACAAGGAGAACCTGCCGGAGCTGATCGGCCAGTTCGGCGTCGGTTTCTATTCGGCGTTCATGGTGGCCGAAAAGGTGGAGCTGACTACAAAGAAGGCCGGTTCCGACGCCCCGGCGGTCCGCTGGACCAGCAACGGAGAGGGCGAATACGAGCTTGACTCCGCCGCGAAGGAGGAGCCGGGCACCGAAATCAAGCTCTATCTGAAAGGCGACGCCGAACAGTATCTGGAAAGCTGGAAGATCAGCGGCATCGTGAAGAAGTATTCCGACTTCATCGAATACCCGATCATCCTGCCCGAGGTCAAGGTCAACGACGACAAGACCGAAACCGTCACCGACAAGGTGCTCAACTCGCAGAAGGCGATCTGGCTGCGGAAACCCTCCGAAATCACCGAGGAGGAGTACAAGAGCTTCTATTCGCATCTGTCGAACTTCGGCGGCACCGATTATTTGAAGGCGATCCACATTTCGGCGGAGGGCGTCAGCGAATTCAAGGCGCTGCTGTTCCTGCCGAAGGAGGCGCCGTTCAATCTGCTGATGCCGGACATCCAGAAGAAGGGGCTGCAGCTCTATGTGAAGCGGGTGTTCATCACCGACGAGTGCAAGCAGCTGCTCCCGGATTACCTGCGCTTCGTGTGCGGCGTGGTGGATTCCAACGACCTGCCGCTGAACGTGTCGCGTGAAATCCTGCAGGAGAACCCGCACCTCGCCAAGATCGAAAAGACCGTGACGACCAAGGTGCTCAGCGAATTGAAGAAACTGCTCGAAACCGACCGCGAAAGCTATGAAAAGTTCTTCAAGGAGTTCGGCCGCATCCTGAAAGAGGGGCTGCACACCGACTTCGCGAATGCCGAAAAGCTCAAGGATCTCGTGATGTACGAATCCATGAACACCGAGGCCGGCAAGATGATCACCCTCGACGACTATGTGAAGGCGATGCCGGAATCCCAGAAGGAGATCTATTTCATCACCGGCGACAAGCGCGAATCGGTCGCTTCCTCTCCGGCGCTGGAATACTTCCGCAGCAAGGGGTACGACGTGCTGTTCATGACCGACCCGATCGACGACTGGGTGATGCAGTCGATGTTCCAGTACCAGAAGAAGAACTTCAAGTCGATCGCGAAGGGCGACTTTGAAGTCGAAGGCGCGGCGGAGACGCTGAAAGCGGCGCAGGAGAAGTTCGCCAAGCTGGTGGAATTCCTGAAGACCGCGCTGGGCGACAAGGTCAGCGAAGTGCGCTTTTCGGCGCGGCTGACCGACAGCCCGTGCTGCCTGATCACCGAAGGCAACGCGCTGAGCCCGCACTTGGAACGTCTCTTCAAAGCGATGCACCAGGAGGTGCCGGAGAGCAAGCGCATCCTCGAACTCAATCCGAAGCATCCGCTGATCGAAGGGTTGTTCGACATCTATCTGAAGAACGACAAGGCTCCGGAGCTGACGGCCTACGCCAAAGTGCTGTTCGACCAGGCGCTGCTGACCGAAGGCAGTCCCCTGCCCGATCCCGCCGCGTTCGCGAAATCGGTGACCGACCTGCTGCTGAAGAGCATCACCGGTAAATAATCCCGGCAAAAATAAATATTGCGCTTGAAAAAAACGGTTTCAGGCGCAATATTTAGCAATTCACATCCGGAGAGATGGTCGAGTGGTTTAAGGCAGCGGTCTTGAAAACCGCCGTGGCGCAAGTCACCGAGGGTTCGAATCCCTCTCTCTCCGCCAATAACTTACAACAATTTCCGGTCAGTGTTCCGGTATTTTCATCTCCCCGTTTTTCCCAAAACTGACTTCCTGTTGTTTTTCAATTGAATCCGGCAAACACATTTTTCCAAGCAGGAGCCTCACACGATGAATGATAAACCGGTCGTTCCGATCAATTGTCTGTTTCAGGGGTGTTACAATCCCGCCTTTGAAGCGGAAATCAGCAAATGCAAGGACAAATGCTACAAGTATAACCAGCTGAATCCCAACGACCGGGAGGCGCAGCGCCGCATCCTCGCCGAACTGCTGGGGCAGATGGGGGAAAACGTGATCTTCACTCCGCCCTTCTGGTGCGATTACGGATACAACATCTCCGTCGGGGATTACTTTTACTCCAACCACAACCTGATCATCACCGACGGCGCCAGAGTGACGTTCGGGAACCATGTGTTCATCGCTCCGAACTGCTGCTTCACGACCGCCGAGCATCCCGTCGATCCGGAACAGCGCAAGGCCGGACTGGAGATCGCCAAGCCGATCACCGTCGGCGACAACGTCTGGATCGGGGCGGGAACGACCGTCCTGGCCGGCGTGACCATCGGCGACAACTCCATCATCGGAGCCGGAAGCGTAGTTTCCAAGTCCATTCCCGCCAACGTGGTCGCCGTCGGCGTCCCCTGCCGGGTGATGCGGGAGATCACCGAGGCGGACAAATACCGTTACCCGCTCTATCAGGGGAACTGATCTTCCCCGGCGGATTCCGCAGGATTCGTTCCCCCCGTTCCCGCCCTGAGATTTCGTCAAATTCTGCTCAATAATTCCTGTTGCATTTCGTGGAATCGATGGCATATTACAGCAATGGCAGCAATGGAGGAGGAACAGCACATCATGGCGGAATGGGATTCCACGCAATATCTGAAATTCGAGAAAGAGCGGAGCCGGGCCGCGATCGACCTCGCGAACCGGATTGAACTTGAAGCGCCGAAACGGGTTCTCGACCTCGGCTGCGGCCCCGGCAACAGCACCCGGGTGCTGGCGGAACGTTTCCCCGGAGCGCACATCCTCGGCGTCGACAATTCAGCCAATATGATCGAAGCCGCCCGGCGGGATTATCCGGCGCTGGAGTTCCGGCTGTTCGACGCGACCGGCGACTTCGCGGAACTCGGCGGCAGTTACGACGTGGTCTTTTCCAACGCCTGCATCCAGTGGGTGCCGGATCATCCGCGGCTGCTGCGCAATATGATGGGGCAGCTCGCGCCCGGCGGCGTGATGGCGGTGCAGATTCCGAACAACTTCGACGCGCCGGTCCACCGGATCATCCGCGAACTGGTCGCGGAACCGGAGTGGAAGCCCTTGTTCCCCGCGCCGCGCATCCTGTACTCATTGCCGCCCGACGACTACTTCGACCTGCTGGCGGAGCTGTCGCCGGAATTCCATCTGTGGGAAACGGTTTACTTCCAGCGCATGCCCTCCCATCAGGCGCTGCTCGAATGGTATCGCGGCACCGGTCTGCGCCCCTATCTGGCCGCGCTCTCCGGGGCGAAGAAAGAAGCGTTCGAGGCGGAAATCCTACGCCGGATCACGGAACGGTATCCGCTTCGGAAAAACGGCGAAATCATCTTCCACTTCCCGCGCCTCTTTTTCACCGCGGTGCAACAGTAAACTTATCGCCGTTTCAGCAGGCCGCGGAATCTGCGCCGCCACGAGGCCAGCTCGCGCGGCGGCGTGATCAGGAAAAAAACCGCGCCCAGACCGGCCGGAGCCAGCAGAAAGACGTAGTGTCCGAACCCGTGCAGAAGCAGCGCCCCGGCGGCGGCTCCGAAGATGAAGCAGACGATCACGCCGTAGTAGTGCAGCGCCTTATGCAGCTCCTCGCGCTTCCGGTCGAAGCAGCAGTGAAACAGCGCCTCCGTGCCGCTGCGGAGGTTTCCGGTACACATCGTCGAAGCGAACGGCAATCCCTGCACCCGGCGGAACGTCTGCACCTGCAGTGCGCACACGAACGAAATCAACGCATTCACAATGAAGTCGAACTCTCCGTATGGAATGAAGCAGACCGGCGCCAGGCAGACCAGTTCCAGCAAAATCACGCACTGGTGCCACGTGACCCGCCGAAACGCCGGCAGCTTGCGATGCACGATTTCCGCAATGAAAATCCCCAGCGCATAGAACAGGATCGCCAGCACGTATCTCGAACTTGCCAGCCACTCCCGGTGCGCCAGGTGAAACCCGCACAGCACCATGTTGCCGGTCACCGCATTCGCAAACACCTTCCCCCGGTAAAGGTACGTGTAGATATCCAGAAAACCGCCGACCACGCTCAATACGCACGCCGCCGTCAGCCGCTCCGCATTTGCCGATGTAAGATTCATAATCCGCCGTATCCTCCGGCAGATAAAATACACGCTCAACCCTCGCGGTTCAAGTCCCCCCCACCTTGCCCATAAAAGTATTGGGGATTTCGCTCCCATCGGAACGAGCAGGAACCATCCGCACTAGTCATCTTAAAAATGCGATATATTTCAACCGAGCAGAAGCTGAAACTCTTTTCCGTGTATGCTCGTTGGGATTTTGCGTGGATATCAGACGAGATCGACGGTCAATCCGTCGTATGACCACTCCATGCATGGATTGTCGTCCAATGCGGCGGGAAATTTCGTGCAGGGCAACGGAGCGGCGAGATGGGAGACGTGAACCGCCCAGATGTGCGATTCCGGCGTGAGCGTGTTTTGCCGCCGCAGACGCGCGACGATTTCACGGATGGCCGGGAGACCCATGTGGCCCTGGTGTTCGCGGTGCTCCACGCCCCAGGTCGCATCGATGAAGATGTGGTCGACCCGGCGGTTTTTCAGCAATGCGAACGCCGATTCGGGGAAGCGGTCGCTGTCATTGGCGATCAATACGTTTTTTCCCGGAGTTTCAATCAGATACATCAGACACTCCTCGGTGGGGATGTGGTCGGTCGCAATCGCCGTCACCCGGATCCCGTCGAACGATACGGTTTCGCCGGAACGGAGCAATTGCGTTTGCAGCGTGATACCGAAATTCCGGTACGGCGCAAGCTGCTTCAACACTTCGGTGTTGCCGTAGAGGGTCACGATTTGTTCCGGCGCGGAAACCCCAAGTGTCTGATTCCACAGCTCCTCCGCGCCGAAGTGGTCGGAGTGGCTGTGGGTGATGAAGATCCGCCTGAGTTTCGTCAGGTCGAATCCCAGCTCGCGCGCCTGCATCGCTGTATCGGGGCCGAAATCGAACTTCACCGCATCGCCCAGCAGATATCCGGTGCGGGAACGGCGCTCCTTTCCGCCATTTTCACGCGCCGATACGCAGACCGGGCAACGGCAGAACAGCCCCGGAATCCCGACAGCATCCCCTGAACCGCAAACCATGAATTTCATATTCCATCCTCTTATCCGGTTGTCCGTCAATTGTTCCACTCTGTTTCGACGCTCCAGTTCAGCGCATTGCCGCGCATCGTCTTTCCGGGATATGAGATGCTCCAGTCACCGGAATTCTGGTCGGCGGTGACAACCGTGCCGTCGGCATAGACAGCCTGCTGACAGCGCCCGTCCGGAGACAGCTGCCTGTGATCGGTCATCTCCAGCAATGCGACCCGCCCGTGCAATTCCGCAACAATCCCTGCCGCCTCGACATCCTCGGCGGAAGCGTCCACCGACAGATAGGGCATGCCGGCGGAAATCAGCGCGTGCAGGAACGGGATGTCGTGCTTCGAATAATAGTACGAACCGCGCCGGCGTCCGGTTTCAAACGGTACGATCATCGCATCATGATAAACCAGAGCATAAAGCGGCAGCGGTATCGCGAAATTCTCATACTCCGGATTGACCGCCCAGGTGGTATGGTGAACCAGATGCAGGGTGCGGACAGTCCAGTCGGCGGCTTCTTCCGAACTGACGATGCCGAAATTCCGGCGGATATAATCAAAGCAGGCCCGACGGAGCCTGAAGGAGTCGGAACGTGTCATCCTGTGTTCATGATGGTAGCATTCATCACCGGAAACAGCGGAAAATACATCCAGATAACAGCCGTCGGGAGCCGCGCCAATTTCCCTGAGGTAAGTGTTGTTTCGCCTGACATAGTCCAGTGAACGGGTCGTACAGACCAGCGCGTTGGCGCCCCCGGCCCAGCTGTCTTCGATGTGGTGAGTTCCGTCTTCGCGCAACAGCAGCAGCTCCTTGTTGTAACTTGGAGCATCAAGATACATATCGCGGTACTGCTGATGATAAACCACGATGTAGTCATTTTCACGGGCGAAAGCGAGGAATTTTTTCAGACCTTCCTTGCCGCCGGCTTTCTCTCCCACCGGAATCTGATCCGGCTCAAGATTGTCATAGCCCCGGTAACCGATGCCGTCGACATGAATGTATGCCTTCCTGAGCCCGAACTTCCGCTGAATGCGTTCGAACTTTTCAATCAGCTCGGCATAGGGGATGAAGAGCGTATCCGTTCCGCTCCGCACGTTGTACTGGCGTGCCGTCACATGGAAGATCGGTGAACCGATCAGCCGGGCGAGCCTGGGAAGCTCGGCGATTTTGTCCGCAGTTGAACGGAACGTTCCGTTTTCCTGAGCGATCCTGCGATATGTCCTGGCCATGGCGACATAGTTCCCGTCGACCAGTTTAAGCCGGGCGCGCCGGGTATAATTCATTTTTCCGAGGGAATGAATCCATTTGGGAGAAACGGTGGTTCCGTTTTCCGGCGAATGATAAAGCTGGATTCCCGCATCATCCGGAGTTTCGAAGATCAGCATCGCCGACTTGCCGCCGCGGGTCACGCCCCACCATGGCATATATAGAGAAAGGCCGTAAGCCAGTCCGATTTTCCCGCAGTCGGCATAAGGCGCGTCGATTACTTTCGGCCAATTCCGGGGGATCATCAGTCCCGATGTATGCGGCACGATCGTCGCATCGACATCGTCGCCCGCGAACGCACCGGGCCAGCTGGCCAGTCGCAGCGCGGTATCCTCTTCCACCGGTCGCAGTTCAAACACCGCATCGCCGGTCGCGTAATCCAGACCGGCAAAGAGAATGACTTTCAAATCCGCAGACCGGCCGCCGACGGAAAAACCGGACAGGGATAATCTGATCCCGAAAATTCCGGCCCATTGTTCGGTTGAGATCGCAACAGACCCGGCGTCGGTGAGCTTTATTATATGCTCCGAACCATCCCGCAGTCTTGCCGCCGCATCGTCCGGAGTGCGCAGAACAAATGCATGACCGGCTTTCTGCAACGTCACCTGCAGATTTTTCGAGTTCAATTTCAGCGTGGTATCACCGGCAGAGAGCTCCAGCATACCGGGAGAAGTTTCATGGAATGAAACAAAACGGTCGGCTTTCAGCGCATCCGGAGTGGCGGCATCGCGCATCTGCTGTGCCCACGGCAAAGCATCGCAAACCGTTGCTGCAGTTTTTGTCTTCATCGGCAAATCCTTTTAAGGAGAGCTGAACCGGTTCAGGAATTCAGCTCTTCACTGGTTAATAATCCGTATTGTTATCCGTTCTATATGTCGTATTTGCAATAAGGCGCATCACATCAGGGCCTTGTTTCCAGGTCACTTGCCATCGTTTTTCGTACAGTTCGAGATTTTCAAATTATCAATTTTTCCCTCAAAGCCGTTCTCCTTGTCGCCCAGCGTGAAAAAGAAGTTCCGAAAATCCCGGTAGGGTGCGAAGCGGCTTTTCCCTTCTTTGACCCCGTCAATGAACAAGGTACCGCTTTTTTCGTCAAAAACGAACTTGACGGAATGCCAGACTCCAGTGCTGACAGGTTTCTCGGAAAGCACATAGCTCTGATCGCCGTAACGCCCGATGCGCAGCTTCCCGTCGCTCTGGATCCGGACGAAGAACCCGCCCTGGCAGACATGCCCGTTGCCGGACATGATCAGTCTGGAATCTTCCGGAATCTTATCCAGATAAAGGCTGAACTCCAGAACGCAATTGGCCAACGGCGAAACACGGCGGCGCAGCATCGTCTCACTTCCTTTGGTGAACACCAGACAATTGCTTCCGTCCGGCCCTTCCGGTTTCAGCAGTTGTTCAAAGGGATAGGTCAACGGACGGTCCCCAAGAGCATCTTCCCCCCCGTTATCGAAATTCCAGGAGCCTTCCCTGAGAACATGCGAATTCACCCTGAACGTTTTAACTTTATTCGTGCGGGGGACATCCGCGTAATATCCCATATTGTCAAGGGTCGCCTCCTGGCTGAAATAGGTTTCCAGAAGATTCATACGGACGAATGTCTCTTTGCCGAACGGAGTCAGGAACTTGGTGCAGGCATTTTTACCTTCGACGGTCAGAAAATTGATGTGGTAGACATCGCTTTCATGCGAAGGGCGCGAATAAAACCTGACGGTCAGTTCGGTCTGATCAGGCAACCCGTTCCCGGCAAAGACAGCGTGATTGTTCCAATCGTTGAATTCAAAACGGCATTCCTGATCGGCCCCGATAACGAGCTGCCGGTTCTTCAGCAGTTCCGCCGCCGGAGCGGAACCGATCAGTTGATCGTTGTGATAAACTTCAAAAACTGTTTCGGGGGTTGCATCCATCTGAGTACCATAGGCTCCCATGGCATAAGGAGCCAGCCGCAGGTGCTGCGGTCCCCAATCGACTTTGTCCATGTCGAGGTTGAACCCATGTTCCCGCTTCAGGCCGAGGATCTTACCGTTTTTAATCTTCAGCTCGAAACGGGCGGACGTATGCTTGGGATAAACAGTCAGATTCAATAAGCAGCTTTGCGAATCGGCAGTAAAATCGGCAACCATCCTGTCGTTGCGGAAGAGCATTGCGCGCGCAATTTTTTCAGGCGATCTGAATTTCACTTTGGCAGTTACAAGATTCGCATCCTGCCTGACTTCAAAATCAGCTTTCACTTCGGTCAGGTTATGAAACGCGCTTCTCTGAATGCTCCAGTTCTGAATCCAGGGAGTACGCAGCAGAACGGCAGGCAGCTTTCGTGTGGACGTTTTTGTCTGTCCGTCATAATTCCAGGTCAGCGTGATCTCCGGAAATATCGCATGGGAAACCGCAAGAGGACCGGAAGGAATAAGCCATTCACAGCGGTCAAAATCATTCATGTTCAGTTTCTTGCTCTGAAGTTTCCGGACTTCTTCACCGTTGTTGTTCAGCAGCCGGCCGGAAATCATGACTTTGCCCTGCGCTTGAATGGGAGTTGAAAGCGCAGTCAGGCGGATGACGGTTCCCGCCAGATATTCCCTGTTTGCGGCGAAATAAACTCTGGGTTCCGATTGCTTCGGAGCGGGATTCTGCCTGAAGTACTGGTCAATGAAAGCCTCCATTACTTCGGCGGAAGCTCCGAAATCAAACGTGCGCGGGAAAATGGGAGTTTCGCCGATGTCATTCCAGGTTGCAATATTCAGCCAATCGACCTCATCCGGCTTGAAAGCATGAAAGCAATCCCAGATTTTATCATATCCGCGGAAAGGAACATATCCGTAATGTCCCAGATCTTCCAGCCAGTTTCCGCGATATCCCGGCGTGATTGTCGCCACCGGTTTCTTGTTGAACCGGGCCAGTGCGTTGCGAAGCGCGACGAATTCTTTCCGATGAACACCTTCCGGTTCACCGCGGTCATTCCACGCCCGCGAGGAAAACATGAACGGATAAAAACTGTCGCAGACTTCACCATAAGGATCGATATAAGTCCCCTCGACCATTTTTTCCACATTGGAACGCCATTCCGCCGTTTCCCTGTGCAGGACATAGTAGATCTCGATTCCTTTCGCCTTCAGACGTCTCTTGATTTCGGCGATTTTCTCAGGCGAGTGCCGCCAGGCGCCCGAAAAGCTGAAGAAAATATACTTGTTGCCGATTTTGGGGAAATTGGGATGATTCCCCAGATTCTTCACAATTTTTTCCGTGGAGTCAACACTCAGCTGAATTCCCGCTTCCCCATCAAGCGGCGGGATGTCGAAACAGAACCCCACCAGAAAGGACGTGCCTTTTGCCGCCTCAAGGTAGCAGTCGGCAAAAGACATCTGATCCGCCGTCCCGATGTCCATGAAAAAACCGTCGATGCCGACAGCCTGCGCCATGGCAATTTCCCGCTTGGCGCTTTCGATCAATGTCGCATCCGGTTTCAAGGCGACTTCATGATACCCGTCGACCCGGAGCTGGCTGTTATATAAATTGTGCCACGGCACCGTGTGTGCGAAAACCATTTTCCGGCCGGGCTGGACTCCGGGGACTCCCGGTTTCAGGACAATCGGATCGGCGACCGCGATTCCGGCAATATCGACAGCCTGTTCAGGGACATCATCCCCGGCACAGACACTCAGTACAGTTCCGAGACAAAGCAATATCAGAGATTTTTTCTTGAAAGCAGTGAATAAGTTCATTTTTCATCCGGATGTTCCAAATTTTAACTTCAGGAATGTCGGGGGCCGCTCTCTGTTTTCCCTTGAAAGCGCATTCGCGGACAGGGCAATCCCCTTGACAATTTTCGTGTCACACAGCAGACTGAATCAATACAGATTTATTTTGACCCCGTTTGCCTCATAACAGACATTCTGCGATGTGTAAAAATCCCTCATATTATTCATCATGACCAATTTTGCGGAGCCGTCAAGAAACGTTACCGCGGAACTGTGATTGTGGCGCAATGCAATGGCATTCATATTGAATACCAGATGGTCGGCCATCTCCTCGCCGGATACCTGAGCCGGTCCGGAAGTCCAGCTGTCCATGTTCACATTGATGGAATCTGCGAAAACCGGCTGCCGGGCGGGAGCGGGATGTCTTGTGATGTCCCATTGATACCACCAGCCGTATTCATCGCTTGAGTAGGCCCAGGAAACTCCGATATTCAGGTTATAAAGAAAATTCATATGAAACATGCCGGTGATGTTGTACATGCTTGAAGTTCTCGGAAGCGCGTTGGGACAATGAAGATTTGCAATCTCACCGAAACTGTTCACGATCTGTGCTTCCGTGACATCGTTGCCGGAGTGCCCCTCCACGGTAATATACCCGGCACGCACAAATGGAATCGGCCATGAAACCCTGGGCACGCCGACCGTCTTATAATCTGTCGCATACATCGACAGCATTAATCCATGCTGTTTTTTGTTGTTGATGCAAGTGATCGCCCGTGCTTTATCCCGTGCCTGATTCAGGGCGGGCAGCAGCATCGCCGCCAGTATCGCAATGATTGCAATCACAACGAGCAGCTCTATAAGGGTAAACGGCCTTACATGGCGGTATGCGGGGGGCGTATCCGCCGCCCCCCGCGCACCCTGCGTCCGGCAAGGTGCCGGTGCCGGGTAGGGGGCGGTGCAGTGCAAAGACGCGGTCGGTCGGCAGTGGGAAGAAGATCCGCAATAACGTGAAGTTGTCTTCCCGCTTTTCTGCGGAAAAACAACTTCACGTTTTTGCTCCGACCTGCCGCTTGCAGAGCATTGGCGGAGGCGTGAGAGCTTGCAGGGAATAAGTGAGATGTTCAGATTGGTTGGTACGGGGAGAGATGCGGCACAAGTCGCCGCTTTCTCTCCCCCGAACCCCTCTCTTTCGCGCAGAGCGGAATATGGAAAGGAATTGCAGATTTGACAAGTTTCAGTAACCAGAAGCTCAATCAATGTAAAATGGCTGACACGTTTCATTTTCTCATCCTTCCCGTTGAAGAGTGTACTTGAAGATTTCATGGAAAAACAACTTTCACTTGTTTGAAACGCGCACCCGAAGGGCAGTCCGGCACGCTTAATCCAATTTTGGATTACATTATAATTATACCATACTCAAAACGAAATGTCAATAGGGAAACTATAAAAAATTCAAATTAATCGCGATTCGCAGCCGGTTTCAGCTGAACGCTTTCCGGCGTGAGACGCAACGGCGGAATCCAGCGCAGCGACGGGACGCTTTCCGCGCCGCGCAGACGGTTCAGCAGCTGTTCGACCGCGCCTTCGGCCAGCTCCCGGCTGTCGATCTCGTAGTCGATCACCTCCCGGCACGGGAAGTCGATCGGCGCCTTGCGGTTGCGCAGACAGACGGCGGGCGGCAGATAGTCGATCCGCCTCCCCTGCTCCCGGACCAGCTCCGAAAAAAAGCCCTGCGCGATGATGTCGTCGCCGATCACCACGCTGTCCGGCCTCCGCTCCGGCGGCATCCGCAGGAACGCGTCGGCGAGCCGATGGCCGCTTTCAAGCCCGTAGCCTTCGAGGTACATCGCGTCAAGCGGCACCGGGCACTCCGGCCAGCCCGCCAGATATTCCGCAAGGCGCGGAAGGCTGAAACAGCGCAGCGGGCCGGGACCGATCAGGATGCGCGGCATCCGGTATCCGGCCTCCCGCAGTTCGTCCAGCCCCCGGATCATGAAACCGACCGAATCCAGGAAAATCCCGGATTCCACATGCGACGGAGGCCCGCAAAAACAGACCTTCAGCCCGGCTTCATCCAGACCGGGCAGCAGTTTCTCCGCATAGAAGTCGGAGATGCTGATCAGCCCGTGCACCAGCTTCTGCGAAACCGCGTATTCAAGGCCGGGGAAGTCCGAAAACTCCGGCGTGTCGCGGTACTCCTCCCGGAACGGGAACATCGTGCATTCGCAGCCGTTTTTCTGCAGCGCATCCTGCACCGCATAGGCGAGGCTCCAGTTGAACATGTGAGGGGCATCCAGCAACAGCCCCACGATGCCGATCGAACGCCCCGGCAGCCCCTCCGGCTTCGCGTTGCGCACGAATACCCCTACCCGGCGGCGCGCCTCCAGCACCCCGTCCTGCACCAGCGCCTTGACCGCGCGGTCCAGCGTGGCGCAGCCGATCTGCAGATGGCGGCAAAGCTCGGTCTGCGAAGGGATTTTATCCCCTTCGCGCAGCTTCCGGTCCCAGATATAGCGCAGGATGCCCTGCTTGGCCTTCTCGGTCTGTCTGCCCAGATTCTGTCCGAAAATCATCGGATCTCCTCATGAATGGTCCGCGCCTTCCCGACTGCCGGAGGAAAGCGATAATCTATTTTTAGATTACAATTTCAATTATACAGCAAAACAACGGGAATGTCAAGAGAGGAACCGGAAAAAACGGATAATTTTTCCCTTTCCGGGGAGCGGATTTGCTTTTTTCCGGTTCGCATGTAGGGTATGACAGAAACATCAGGAGCAGATTCATGATAACGGTATTGGTCACGCAGCCGCAGTACGACAAGGTACGCGAAGTCTTTGAACATGCGGAGGGCTTTCAATGCTTTCCCGCCCCCGAATCCGAACCGGAACTGGCGCGCCTGGTCCGCGAAAAGCACGCGAAATACGTGATCGTCGGCGGCGCCCCGTACCGGAACGAGCTGTACGACGCGGTTCCGAAAGGCGGCGTGATCGCCCGCTTCGGCATCGGCTGCGACAACATCAACCTCCCGCGCGCCGCCGAAAAGGGCATCTACTGCACCAACACGCCCGGCGCACTCGAACAATCCGTCGCGGAGTGCGCCATCGGCATGATCCTGCTGGCGGCGCGTCAATTCATCGCCGCGGCCGACGACTGCCGCAACGGGCTCTGGCAGCCCCAAACCGGCTGCGAACTCGCCGGCAAGACACTGGCCGTAATCGGCTGCGGCGCTATCGGCAGCCGGGTCGCCGCCATCGCCAAAAACGGTTTCGGAATGAGCGTGACCGGCGTGATCCGCTCCGCTCCCCGCCCCGACTGCCCCGCCGACCGCTTCGTGAAAAATTGGAGTGACGCGGTGGCCGACGCCGATTTCGTCTCCCTCCACATCCCCGGCTCCCCGGAAAACCTCAATTACGTTTCCGCCGGGCGGCTGAAACAAATGAAACCCGGTTCCTGGCTGATCAACACCGCCCGGGGCAGCGTGGTCGACGAAGCCGCGCTCTATGACGCACTGCTTTCCGGCCGGATCGGCGGCGCGGTATCGGATGTTTTCCGGCAGGAGCCTTACGCTCCCTCCGGCAAGGACCTGCGCACCCTCCCCAACATGATCATGACGCCCCATATCGGCAGCAGCACCCGGGAAGCCTGTCGCCGCATCGCGCTGGCGGCGCTGAAAAACATCCGGCTCTGCGAACTCGGCGATCCCCTGAGCATGAATCTGCTGAATCCCCGCTGATTCCGCAGGCTGTCGGACAATAAAAAAAAACTCCCGCACGTCTTTCGCGCGGGAGCTTTCGTTACGCCGATGCTCAATTGCCGTTCGCATCCAACCCTTCGCTGCTGAGGTTCTGGATGATGTCCACGCTGGTCTGGTCGGCGTTGGCGGCCTTCTCGCCGCCCAGCGTCGTGGTGATGCCGGAAATCATGTCGCGCAGACGATCGCTGAAGCTCGCCAGCACAAAGAGCGCCGCGAGCGCCACCACCGCGATCAGAATCACATACTCCATCAACGCCTGTCCGCGACGGCGCTTCAGCCGTTTGCCACGAATCAACATAACCGCTTCCTCCTGTGTTATTCAGACGCCCGCCCTTCACGGCGCCGATTCCTCAATTATTACGGAAGGTCGAAACTGACCAGATCAATCAAACGGCGCCCGTTCTTCGACGCCCCTCGAAACAACGCGATGAAAGCGAGGGTCAATACCGTACAGAGCGCCAGCATGATCACGTATTCCATCAGCGCCTGCCCGGATTTTTTCCCTGCCCGCTTCAAAGCCGCATCCCCTGTGCCGTTCAGCGCCGGGCACGGCCCTTGCGCATCACGATCTCATTTTTTTCATTCAGTACGATCACAGTCGGAGCGATCACCGCGGCCTCTTCCAGCGTACAGACCGAAAACGCCATGATCGTCACCACATCCCCCACCTTGCCGCGATGGGCGGCAGGCCCGTTCAGGCAGAATACCTTGCTGCCCGGTTCTCCCGGAATCGCATAGGTTTCAAGCCGTTCGCCGTTGTTGCGGTTCACCACCAGAATTTTTTCGTACGGCAGGATGCCCGCCTCGGCCAGCAGCTCGGGATCGATCTCCAGACTGCCCTCGTAATCCAGCAGGCACGCCGTCAACCTCGCGGTATGGATCTTACCGCTCAACATAATCTTCTGCATAATAAAAACGACCAAACAAAATTATCTTCGTTACTCCCGCCCTCATTCAATAATATAATCCGCTTTTTCAAATAATCATCCGGTTGTTTCGCTTTTTTTAACCAATTTTCCACAAAAAGTGTGATAAAAACCCGTTCCGCTCCTTTCAAAAAAGCGGATCGCATGTAAATTATAACGCGCGATTTAACTCTTTTACCTGAAGGAATTGGAATTTATCATGAAAAAGCTCGAAGCTCATCTGGAATGCGTCCGCTGTCATAAGACCTACGACCTCTCCAAGGTGCGGTACAACTGTGACTGCGGCGGCATTCTCGACCTCGTCCGCGACCTCTCGGAGGTCGACGGCGGCGAACTCAAGGCCCTGTGGGACTCCCGCTGGGGCCTGAAGCGCGGCGCGACCAGTTCGGGCGTCTGGCGCTATAAAGAGCTTATTTTCGACCTGCCTGACGATCAGATCGTAACCCGGCAGGAGGGCAACACCCGCCTCTACGACGCGGGCAAGGCGGGCGTCTACGCCGGGCTCAGGCACTTCCAGCTCAAGCATGAGGGCGAAAACCCCACCGGCAGCTTCAAGGATCGCGGCATGACCTGCGGCACCACCGCCGCCAGATTCTACGGAGCGAAAACCGTCGCCTGCGCCAGCACCGGCAACACCAGTGCATCGATGGCCAGCTACGCGGCGGTTTCCGGACTCAGTTCGGTGATCTTCATCCCCGAAGGCAAGATCGCGTACGGCAAGCTCGCCCAGGCGCTCGCCTTCGGCGGCAAAACGCTGCAGATCCGCGGCAACTTCGACGATGCGATGGCGCTGGTCCAGCAGGTCTGCCACGAATTGAACATCTATTTGCTCAACTCGATCAACCCGTTCCGGATCGAAGGGCAGAAGGCGATCGGCTTTGAAGTGCTCCAGCAGCTCGACTGGCAGGTGCCGGACTGGTTCGTGATTCCGGGAGGCAACCTCGGCAACAACACCGCGCTCTCCAAGGGCATGAAGGAGCTGTACGACCTCGGCATCATCGACAAGATTCCGCGTATCGCGGTGATTCAGGCCGCCGGTTCCGCCCCGCTCTACAAGATGTGGAAGAACCATACCCCCTACGAAGCGGTCAAAAACCCCGAAACCATCGCGACAGCGATCAAGATCGGCAACCCGGTTTCGTGGGAAAAGTCCCTGCGTGGCCTCGAATGGTGCAACGGCGTGGTCGAATCCGTGACCGAGCAGGAGATCATGGACGCGAAAGCGATGGTCGATGCGGCCGGAATCGGCGCGGAACCGGCGAGCTGCTGCTCGGTAGCCGGAGCGAAAAAGCTGGTCGACGCCGGTGTGATCGATCCCGAAGCGCACGTGGTCGGCATCTTGACCGGCAATGTGCTGAAGGACCCGGATGCGGTGATCGGCTATCACAAGGATGAGCTTTTCGACCACTACGGCATCCGCGGCACCTACGCGAACAAGCCGCAGGTGATCGACGCAACCGTCGACGCTGTAAAAGCGGCGCTCGGCCGCTGACCCGCCCGGATCGGGGATTTCGCTCCTTTCGAAGCGCCTTGCTCGCCAAAGGCGAAATCCCGGATCCCCTTGAAACTCAGATCGATGAAAAGTCGACTTTCGGCGGCAGTTCCAGCAGGTAAACGCCCCGCCGCCCGTCGTCGATGCTGTCGACCGTCACGAACCGCCCGCTTTGCGACCAGCGCGGATGCAGATCGCAGCGCACATCTCCGGGGGTGCCGGCCGGCTGCCGGTGGAGAAAGCTCCCCAGCCGGACCAGCTTCCCGGTCGCGGCCTCCACCAGCGCCAGATACTGGCGGCCGTCCGCATCCGGGTAGGTATCGGCCAGCATCGTCCGGCCGTCCGGAGAAAAGACCAGGTGCCCCATCGGCCCCTGCCCCGCTGAAATCCGTTCAGCCCGCAACGGCAGCTCGCGTTCGTCGAATACAAGGTACTCGGAACCTTTTCCGCGCCAGTTGGCGTCGATCAGGATCTCATTCGGCGTGCGTCCCCAGATCTGGTGGGAAATCATCCCGTGCCAGTAGAAATCCGGCAGCGGACAGCGCAATTCTCCGCCGTCGAGATTGCTGGTGTACATAAAGGTTTTCCAACGCGGGCGGCGCTCGTCCTGACACTGGCGGAACAGCCACAGCAGTCTGGTCGAATCGCAGTTGAAGATTGCGTGGTTCAGCCACAGATAGAGTTCGTCCAGCTCATAGCGGCACGGGTGAAGCTCCATCATTCTCCGGTAGCTGACGATCAGGCGGCTTTCAAAGGTGTCGAGATCGATCAGGGTGATCCCCTCGGAGTCGGGGTCCGGATGGCGTTCGGCGGGCAGGTACGCTTCGGCATAGCTGTAGCCGCGGCGCGGAATCCGGGCGAAGTTCAGACTGACCGCCCAACGCCCGTCCGGGCTGATCGCGTAGAAGGCGGGAAAAACGGTCCGAATCACCCCTCTGCCGAGCTGATAAATCCGGGTCACGACCCGGCCGGCCTCGTCGATATCGTTGTAACAGAAGCAGCCCGGGCGATCTTTCAGCCACAGCGTCATGCTCCCCTGCTGGTGGCACCATGCGCGGGTGGTCGCAACCGGCGTGAATGTCCCCGGATTTTCCCGGTCGAGCAGCCCGATTTCGGCGGTTTCACCGGGAAGCGGCAGCCGTTCGCACTGCCCGACTTTGAGTGCAAGGTGATACCGCTCGGAGCCGTCCCACGGGCAGCGGTCGTAGTAACCGAAGAAATAGTGCCCGTCGTCCGGCGAAAGTTTCGTCCAGTTGAATTGCATGATACTCTGTTTTCCTTCTGAAGATTATGTTTATTTTCCTGCCGGGACGGCGGAAAGCCGTTCCTGATACAACCGCCCGCCAAGCCGGCGCGACGCCTCCACCATCGCCGGGTACGGAGTGTCGGTCACATCGCAGAGTCCGGCCCATACCTGCCCGTCCCCCGGCGTGCCGACGAATATTTCCGTATATGCACCGCAGCACCCTATCCAATGAAATTTTCATGTTTCCTGCAGCTCCTTTTATCCCTGACATGAACTTCCAAACTTTACTCTGCAGCAACGAGAACAAGCCCTGCAGGCGTTGCCGTAAAATTTATCAAACGATCATAAATCTTTTTTACGACCGGTGAAAGTTTTCGGGCACCATAACCGTTTCCGGAAAAAATTTCCGCTTTTCGCAAACCATCCGGATAAAAATCTTCACAATGTGAACTTACGTCGATCCGGAGTTTCTGCAATATCGGGCTGCCGATTTTCTCTGCCTTTCCATCGTATATGTAAATGGGGAAAGAAAAACGATTGTCGGAAAACTGAATACGGGGATAAGGAGCAACAGGAAGTTTCGCAATAGCATTTTTCATGTTAAAGATAATACTTTTTTCCATTGCCGCACAGAAAGCGCTCCAACGCGGTGAAAAATCGGACAGATAACGCGCCTGAGAAATCGTGCATTGATAAAAATTCACACTCCCGCCGCGTCCGCGCAAAAGCGGTAATTCCCTGTTTCCCTGAATTACACAGTGGATAAAGGTGAGCTGCGAGGCGTGTTCCTGCACGATAGGCTCATCCGAACTGCCGCCGGAAAGGAAGCAGTTGACGAATCGCGCGGTCGCTTCGTCGTACAGCGAGACGTTGCTCTCGAACGCATTGTCGAGAAAAACGCAGTCGACGTACTCCGCGTGTGAATGGTTGACGTTGCAGACATTGCTCGACGCACAGCGGATGGCTCCGCAGCCGATGTAACGCATAGAACTGGTCCTGTGACAGGAGAAGCCTTGTCCGCAGTTGTCGTAGGCCAGACAGTTGATATAGCTGCTGTTCTGTGGAGAACCGTCCGCATCGAAGCCGTCGTTCACGCTGAAGATGCAGTTGAAGTTGCGCACGATCGTATGGCTCGCGTGAATGTAGAATCCGTAATTGGCCGGGAGTTCGATCCGGAGTTCCTCAAGCCGCTTCCCCGCCGGGAGGTGAAAATAGACCATTTTCTCCGCCTTGTCCCACTGAAACCCGCCCGGCATCTTCAGCAGAGTCTCCCGGTCGCGGCAGTTCGGCGCGGCCTTGCCGTCGACGAACCAGATGCGCGGCACCTCCAGCCAGTGATTGATCGTTTTGTCGTTTTTGAGCCGGTTGCTCATCGGGTAGAACGGAAGCGAGTGAAGCATGGTGCCGGGAACTGCGTTCCATGCCTCCGCCGGAACAACCGCCAGCCCGCTGATCGTAGCGCCGTTGCCCTCGACAATCAGCGGTTTCTCCTGCGTACCTCCCCGGAGCAGCCGGTATCCGTAACTTTTGGAGACATCGGCGCTTTTGTAAGGCATCTGATACGGTTTTCCGGTGTCAGCCACTTCGATCCGGCCGGAAACCGGAACCTCCCGGCACGCTTTATAGAGGGTCGCGTAGGGGCGTTCGCGGGAGCCGTCCCCGTCGTCACTGCCAATGAGATTGTTGACGTAAATGATCTCCGCTCCGGAGAGGAACAGCGGCAGCAGGAGACCCCCGGACAAAAGGGTATGAAAAATCCGTCTCATTTCTGTTCTCCGACGTTCCACTCTTTTCCGTCAACGATGTTTTTCCCGGTGACCCCTTCGCTTTCGATCAGCCAGACTGGCTTGAGGCCGCGGAATCCGAACCGGCTGCCGGGAACCGTCGCGCCATATGCCGTATTGTTGATGATATTGCCGGAGATGACCGAATCCCGGGCAGCACAGAGGGCGATTCCGGCTCCGGGAGAGTCGCTGATCCGATTGTTCAGAATAAAGATCCGGGCGTGCCCCCGGGGAATCTTCCGGTAGTCCTTGAGATGGACGAAACTGCAGATAGCGCCGCAGACGTAGGAATCCCCGCGCGGGATTGAGGCCTTGCCGACATTGCGGATCACGTTGTTACGGATGAAGACGTTCTCCACCCAGCCGGCCTCGTTCCAGTATTCGAACTCCGCCCCGAGCGAGATTGCCGCATCGGTGACCCGTTCGATGGTGTTGTTCTCAATGACCCCGTCCGGCACCATGATGCGCATGCCGCGGGCCCGGTGGTCGTGAAAATAGTTGTCCGCAATCCGGAAGGAACGGCCGTTGGGGAGCGGCTGCAAATAGAAATCGCCGTCCAGCGGCAGAGTGCCGGTATCGAGTCGGATCTCATACGCAGTGGGAATCCACTGATGTTTCGATTTATACTTCGCCCGGTCGAAGCCGGCGGCCAGTTCCTCCATTGTCGCCTGGTAATCCGATTCCGCGCAGGCGATGATTTTGACCTTGCCGACCGGCGCGAAGCCGAGGTCGCGGCGCAGAAGCAGCGCGGTATCCCCCGGCGGGAAGAGCGCGATCATCCGCTCCGACGACGCGGCGAAGGGGCGGATGATCCGGAAGGCCCCGTTCCCCTTATCCAGCGGAATCAGCCGCATGACCGCTCCCGCGTGAAAGTTGATGGAGTCATCGTTGCTGTTCCGGATTTCGCATCCGATGATGTGCGGATAGTTTCTGGCGAAGGAGATGTTGAATCCGTCGCCGTTGGTGGAGCGGATGCGGTCGGTTTCCGCTCCTTCCGGCCGGGGCCCGGGAATCACGCGGCAGCGGAGGATCCGGTCGTCTCCGGCGCTGTAGCGCATGCCGATGGCAAAACAGCCGCTGCCGTGAATAGTGAGGTTTTCAAACGTATGCCCCCGGCCGCCGACGGTCTGGATGACATTGGCGAAGCGCCGCCCGATGGGAATGCGGTCGCCGATGCGGGGAGAGGCGTTTCCGGAAAGCCGGACCCGCATTCTGCCGCGACGCGGCGTGATGATCTCCGGTTTCCCGGAAAGACGCCCCAGGTCAGTGCGAAGCGTACCGTCCGGCAGGTAGACTTCGAGACTCTCGCTGGCAATCAGATCCGGAACCAGATCCGGAAATCCTTTTTCTACCTCGAACTCGATGTCTCTGCCGTCGGCGGAAACGCGGGTGATTCTCACCTGGGTGAAAATCATCGGATCGAAATCAAGCGTCAAATTGCGCAGAGTGAAGTTGGTGCAGTCCTCAATCTTGAAAATATGATCTTTCCGGCTCATCAGCAGCGTGGCGCCGTTGCCGTCGATGGTGACATCCTTCAGACCGGTGATCGTAGTCCGCCGGTCGGCGCGGTAGATCTTCTTCTCCAGTTTGAGATATTTTACCTTGCCGGCGAGAACCGGCCGGATTGTTTCGGCCCAGTCCGCACCGGCGAGCAGAAGCGGCGAAAAGCAGACAAGGAGGCGGCAGACAAATTGTTTCATGATTTTCCTCAGTGGTTTTTCGCCACGACGCGCGTGAGCGAACTGGTGTAGTAGACGTCGACGTTCACCTGGGAATCGACCAGTTCCGGGCCGCCCAAGCTTTCCGCATGGCCATCCACGAAGCCGACCACGCACCGATTGGAGTGCGCCAGCCAGATGCCGGAATAGGGTCTGTCCTGCGCCTTGAGATAATCCGGAGCCCACTCGTAATACCCTTTCCCGAAGCGGTATTCACCGCCGCTGTCGATCGTGCTGACGGTGTCGGCCAGATAGAAGAATCCGCTTGGATTTTTCACCTTGTGGGAAACGATCGTGATCATCAGATTTCCCGCTCCCTGCGCCCAGCAGTTGCCAAATGCGGCGATACGGGAGCAGTCCGCGTTGGCCGAATTGTTCATCCAGGCGCCGTAACTGCCCCAGTAGCGCTGCTGCGGAACCGCCATGTCATACTCCACGGGCACGTTGTTGGCGGGACAGGTCATCACCGCCCACGGCACATAGGCTTTTCCGAGCAGATTCCGGGCGTCATAGGACATGTTTGTAAGCAGAACATTGAACGGGATGAAACTTGTGCCGATCTGCGTTTTCATCACGATGTGGCCGTTGTAGTCGGAGGCATAAGAACTTTCCGCGAGCAGAACCTGCTTCTTGTTGGAGAGGCAGCTAACCGCCTTGGCACGATCCCTGGCCTTGTTCAGCGCCGGCAGAAGCATCGCCGCCAGAACTGCGATGATCGCTATCACCACCAATAATTCAATCAATGTAAAGTATGTTCCGGTTTGTTTCATCGCTACTTCCTTTCGTGGGTAGGTTGTGTGCTTTCGCGGGCGAGCAAAGTCGAATGGAATTTCACGGTGCGGCAGGGCGCGTCCGGTTCCCGCAGCCGGGCCAGGGTCAGGTCCACCAGCGCGCGGCAGATTTCCGGCACCGGCTGCGCCCACACGGTCAGCGGCACCGAATAAAGACGGCAGAGGGCCAGATCGCTGATCGTCGCGACCTTCACCTGCCCCGGAATGGACAGCCCGGCGTCGCCGACCGCCCGGCAGCAGCCGAACACCTTGTTGATGTTGTGGACGATCAGGCCGTCAAACGCATCCGGCTCCTTCTTCAGCCGTTCCAGCACCGCCCGGTAAGCCGCCTCCTGCGAATCCTCGCAAGCCACCGCATTCCGGGAATCCGCCGCCAATCCGGCTTTTTGCAGCGCGGCCCGGAAAAAATCCGCCCCGGCTCCCGCCCTGCCTTCCTGCAATGCGTCGGCGCAGCCGCCGACCACGCCGATTTTGCGGCAGCCGCGTTCGATCAGGTGCTCCGCCAGCGCCCGATAGCCCGCGTCGATGTCCAGCAGCACACAGTCGAACACCCCGTCGACCTCCGGAACGTTGCTGCGGAAAATCAGCGGCAGGCCGTTGCGCCGGATCACTTCATACTGGGCCGCGCACCGTTCGGCGTTGTGGTACATCGCGATCATCGCGTCAACCTCGTGGTGCAGCAGCGCATCCAGCGCCGTATTCTCCTTTTCGGGCCGGTTGTGGCAGATGAAGGGACGCAACGCGTAACCCGCCGCGGAGAGTTCGAGATCAAGCGTTTCGATATATTCGGCATAGACCCCGTCGAACACATTCGGGATCAGCAGCCCCACCGTCCGCGTCACGCCGGAAGCCAGCGAACTGGCGGTGCGGTTCGCGACATAGCCGAGGCGGAGCGCCGCCTCCCGGATCCGGCTGCGATTCTCCCCGCTGACCCGGTTCGGACGGCCGTTCAACACCCGCGACACCGTGGAAACATCGCAGCCGACAGCCTTTGCAACATCTTTCAGCGTGGTCATGACCTCTGTTCCTTGAAAAGTTTCCGATGGAACAAACGCTTGTTCCATCTGCTTCAAAAAAATACCGGGTGGAACCGTCCACCAGAACAAACGTTTGTTCAATATTAATTATACCAAAACTCAATGCGAATGTCAAGGGTAAAATGAAAAAAGAGAGAAAAAGAGGCGGAGCGCCTGATTCGCTCCGCCTCCATCCGCAGCCGCGTGATGCACCTTACGGCATCACGCCCGGTACAGCACCGTGGCGCCGTTGGGCGGCAGCGTCACGGTGTCCGCCGCTCCGCCGCCGTTCCAGACATCCTCCATCGCTTCCGGCAGCTTCACCGGCTGCTCTTTCCCGCTCAGATTGTACAGGAAAAAGTAGTCGCCGCCGGAAACCGCGCTGCGCCGCGCCGCCCGGACCGTCTCCGGCAGGCCGGCCAGCACCGGCTCGACGCCGGATTCTTTCAGCAAAGCCCCGTAGAAGTCGTTCAGGAACTCCATGCCGGTACGCGCTCCCAGATAGATCACGTTCCCCTTCCCTGCCCGCTTGCGGGTCACCGCCGGAGTTCCCGCATAGAAATCGTCGCCGTAGACCGCTTCAACCTCCGCGCCTTCGGCGTGGAGCAGCTCCGCGTAATCCGTGACCGGATAGGATTTGCCCTTCCACACGATGCTCTGCCGCGTCGTCGGCTGCAGGCCGTCGAAATCCTCGCTCCAGACGCCGAACAATTCGCGTCCCGCCGCCCCGCCCGGATTGCCTCCGAGGAAACAGCCGTTGTTTTCATCGACGTAGCCGGAAAAGTAGGTTGCCACCAGCGTGCCGCCCTGCTCCACAAAGCTCCGGAACCGCTCCAGCACACCCGGCTTGAACATAAACAGCATCGGCGCGACCAGCAGCTTATACCGGCTGAAATCCTGTTCGCTGTCGATCACGGCGAGGTCGATGTTGCAATTCCACAGCGCGCGGTAGTGGCTGATCGCCGTTGCGTCCCACTGCTTGACCTCCTTGCCGCCCGCGCAGTTGCACTGCTCGAAGGCCCAGTTGGATTCCCAGTCGTAGACGACCGCCGCCTCGGGCTTTTTTGCCGCGTCGGCCAGCCCGGCGATCCGTTCGAGCTTCTCGCCGTAGGCGGCGACCTGCCGGAACACCATGGTCCGGTCCGTGCCGTCGTGGCCGACCACCGCGCCGTGGAATTTTTCGCAGTTGTTCCGCCCCTTGCGCCACTGGAAGTACAAGGTGCCGTCCGCGCCGTGGCCGAGCGCCAACAGCATCTCGCGCTCGAATTCGCCGGGGCGGCGCAGCTTCGGATAGGGCTTGTAGTTCGGGATGCCGGGGCAGGACTCCATCATCACGAACGGCTTGTCCAGCATCGTGTAGTGCATGTCGTGCAGCAGCGACAGCCAGGCCGCCTCCCGCTCCGTGTCGCCGTCGTACCAGGTCGGGTAGCAGTCGTCGCAGATGAAGTCGCACAGCGGCGCGAATTTCCAGTAATCCAGCGTCGGGAACAGCCCCATCATATTGGTGGTCACCGGCGCATCCGAAAACTCCCGCACCGCGTCGATCTCCATTCGGAAGAACTCCACGACCGCATCCGAGCAGAAACGCCGCCAGTCCAGCGCCGCCGCGTCCATCGAGTGGTCGAAAGGCTCCACCTGCTTCCAGTCGGTGAAGGTGTGCCCCCAGAACGCGGACCAGTACACCTGATTGAGCTTCTCCAGTGTGCCGTACCGCTGTTTCAGGTAATCGTAAAACCGGTTCCGGCAGAGTTCGCACGCACATTCGCCGTGGTATTCATTGCTGATGTGCCAGCCGCCGAGCGCCGGATGATCCGCATACCGTTCGGCCAGCTTGCGGTTGATGAGCCGGACCCGCTCCCGGAAACCGGGCGAGGCAAAGCAGCTGTTCTGCCGCACGCCCCACCGCTGCCGCGTCCCGTCCCGGTCCATGCGGCAGCTGTCCGGCCACCGCTGCGCCAGCCACGCCGGCTTCGATGCAGAGGGAGTCGCGAGAAAAAGTTTTTTGCCGCTTTTTCCGCAACGTTCGAAAATATCGTCGAGCCAGCCGAATTCAAACCGGTCCGGCTCCGGCTCCAGCTGCGCCCACGAGAAGATCGCCACCGAAAACGTGTTGCAGTGCGCCTCGTCCATCAGCTCGAAATCCCGGTCGACCGTCCCCGGCACGTGCAGCCACTGGTCGGGATTGTAGTCGCCGCCGTGCAGAATCCGCCTGAAATTCCTGATAACCGTCATAGTTTCCCCCTGCGGTATTATGTAATTGATGTTGTGTGATTGATTCAGTATATCACCGGAAATCCCGTTTTCAAGCCCCGATCGGAACAACCCGGACGCCGAGCCGGGCGATCCGCCGCAATTCCTCGCGATTTTCCGGCGTCGCCGCCGCGATCAGGATATCGATACGGTTCCAAGAGACCACCCGCGCCATCGCCGGACTTCCGAACTTGCTGCGGTCCGCCAGCAGGATCACCAGCGAGGCGTGGTCGATCATCGCGCGGATGCAGCCCGCCGCGTCGTCGTTGGTATCCAGACACCCCTCCTCATCCAGTCCGCGCGCCGAAAACACGACGGCATCCGCATGGTACTGATTCAGAATCCGTTCGGTGCGGCTGCCCATCACCACCCCGGCCTTCAGGTCGAGCGCACCTCCGGCCAGGATCACCTGAGGACCGCCCTCCCCCGCCGGGAAACGGCGGCCCAGCAGCTCGCAAAAGCCGATCGAATCGGTGATCACGCAGCCGTCCTTCCACAGGTTCGCCATCGAATTGGTGGTGGAGCCGCCGTGCAGGAAAGTCACGGAACCGGGCGCGATGAACTCCATCGCCTTTTCCGCCAGCCGCGCTTTCTCCCGGGCAAACCACTGCTCCCGCAGCGAAAACGGGATCGACTGGCCGACCTCCGCCGGAATGCTCCGCACTCCCCCCCTGACCCGGCGCACGATGTGCCCCTCCGCCAGATGGTTGAAATCCCGCCGTACCGTGGCCGGACTGGCCCGGAACAACGCCATCGCGGTTTCGGTCGCCATAAACTCATGAGTATCCAGATAGCGCAGGATTTCCGCTTCCCGTTCCGCAGCCTTCATTCGGCATCCTCCTTTTTTCAAAGTATAGTATACGCCGCCGGGAACAAAATGCAAGCCGTTTTATGATCGAACGGTCAATAAAAATGATCGGAGCGATTTTTTCCGGAAAAAAGCAATAAACGCCCGCTTGTTTTCCGGTTTTCCGCTTCTATTTTAGGATATAATATGATCAAACAATCACGGAGTATCTTTCACCATGACCGTCACCGCCTTCTTCCTGATCCTGCTGTCGGTGCTGCTGCATGCCGGCTGGCACTTCCTCGCCAAGAGCCGCAATCCGGTGCCGGCGCTTTTCCTGCTGGTTTCCGGCTCCGCGTTCCTCGCGACGCTGATCCCGGCGCTCTATGCGGGAGTAGACTACGGCGCCTTGCCCGCAAGATTCTATATCTATGTATTCTGCGGCGGCGCTTCAGGGGCGCTCTGTTCGACCGGGCTTTCGATCGCGTACCGGCACAGCGGCGTCTCCTTCGCCTATCCGCTGGCGCGGGCGGTGCCGGTGCTGCTGACCGCACTGGTCACGGTCGTCTTCGGAATCGGGCTGCGCCCCTCCGCCGCCGCCCTCGGCGGGATGGGGCTGATCTTCCTCGGCTGCCTGCTGATGCCGCTGAAAAAATTCTCCGGCTTCCGGCTCTCCAACTACCTGAATCCCGCCCTCGGCGGCGTGCTGCTCGCGGCGCTCGGCACCACCGGCTATACCATCTTCGACAGCGAAGGCATCCGGCTGGTCAACGAATACGGCCATACGGGCCGGGTTGCCGGAGCCGTCGCCTACAGCAATCTGCGCGAACTGGTGCTGTTTTCACTGTTGAGCCTCTCCATTCTGGTACGGAAACGCAACCGGGCCGACTTCAACCGCGAGCTGTTCCGCCATTGGGAGCCTTATGCCGGCGGAGTCGCGGCGGCAGCCGCCTATATTCTGGTGATGCTGGCGATGGGCGAAGTCACCAACGTCAGTTTCGTGCAGGCGTTCCGCCAGATGAGCCTGCCGGTCGGCGTACTGCTCGGCGTACTGATTCTCAAAGAACGCATCACCCGTCCCGAACTGACCGGGCTCATTCTCCTGCTGGCAGGATTGGTGACCGTCGCACTGGGCCGCTGACTGAAAAAAACAATCATGCTGCTTGTAATTACCGGTTCCGTATGGTACATTGGCAGACATCCGGAAATTTCCGAGTCATCAAAAGAAGGAATGCACTGTGAAGAAACAACTTTTCGCCCTTGCCCTCGTGACCGCCGCGGGCTGTTTTCTGGCCGGCTGCAGCGGCATCGCCGTCATCACCGGCAACGGAATCATCACAGAAAAAACCTTCGATCCCGGTGATATTTCCCGGTTGACGACGGCAGGTTACTGGAAAATCACGCTCGATCCGAATGCCGACCGGAATCAATGCACCATCGTCATCGATGAAAACCTGCTGGAGGAACTCGCCATCAAATCCGGCAGCGGCCGGTTGCAGGTCACCCCCTTACACAATCTGCAGCCAAGCCGGGAACCGCAACTGCGCCTGCAATTAAAACAGATGCCCGAGAAACTGAACTTCTCCGGCATCTCCGACCTCGAAGTCACCGGCAAAATCACCCGGGAAACCGAGTGGAGCTTCTCCGGCAGCACCACCGCTTCAATTCCCGGATTTGCGGCCCCGGAAATTCAGCTTCAGGCAAGCGGCATCTCCCGGCTCACCCTCGGCGGAAATGTCGAAAAAGCCACCGTCCGCACCTCCGGCAGCACGGAATTCACTTTCAACGGCAACATCGGGGAACTTCATCTCGAACAGAGCGGCTGTTCCAGCGCCACCATCCGGGACTGTGAAACCGCCCGGAAAATGACAGTACACTCCTCCGGCAGCTCAAATTTCACTTTCAGCGGCAATCTTCAGGAACTTTTCATGGAACAGAGCGGCTGTTCCAATGCCGCCGTCCGCAGTTGCGAATCCGCTGAAATCCAACTCAGCGGCAGTTGCACCGCAAAGCTCGACGCCGCCAGGCAATTGACAGTCCGCGCCGGCGGAGCTTCACAGCTCCTCTACTCCGGCTCCCCGGAATTGCAGGTCCACACTTCCGGCTCCGCCAAAATCAAGAAGCAAAAGCAATGAACCATCCTGAGAGAGGAACAGTCTGATTGCCATCGTCAGCAAACCGGAAGGGCTCAAAGGCTCCGGCGATTTTTTACGGCCGGGGGTTGCATTTATCGGAAACCGCAATATCTTAAGGATGGACAGGACAAAACTACGATTCCGGAACGGTTTTCATGGAGCTTCTCGACAAACTTTTCATCCGGCTGCCGGACGGCGACAGGTGTGACGACCGGCTCGACCCGGAATTCGATCCGGCGCTCGCCGCCTTCATCGGGTTGCTGCAATCCGGCAGGGGGCGGCTGTTGATCCCCCGCCCCGACGGGCGATGGGAGAAAACTCCGACCGGCTTCTATCACCTGTTCAGTGAACTCTTTCTGCAGGTCCGGGGCCGCTGCCGCTTCCGCTTCCTGAAACAGGAGATTGAAATCGGTCCCGGCGATCTGCTGCTGGTTCCGGCGGGCATGGTGCATGAGGAGGAGATCACCTCGCCGGATTGCCGGGAGTTCCGCAACCTGGTGCTGATGGCGACAGACCGCACGCCGAGCCTGCATCTTGCGTGGTGCCCCGCCCGCGACGGCAAGCTGCCCCGCATCCGCCGGCGTCTGATGCTCGACGGCAACGCATTTTACGCCGACCTCCTGAAGGCGCTGCCGCTGGCCCGCTCCGGGGATTCCGCCGAAACAGACCGGATCAGCCGCACCCTCGCCGCTGCCGCGCTCGCCAAGGCGCGCCTCGATTTGCGCGACCGGCCGCAGCCGGCGGAACGGGTTTACGAGCCGGACCCGTCGGTCAATCCACTCTCACGGCAGGCCAAGCATTATCTGGCGGATAACTTCCCGACCCGTTTCCCGGACGTGCCGGAAATCGCGCGCGCGGTCGGCTGCACGCCGAACTACCTTTCCACCATCTTCCGGCAGGACTACGGCATGACCCTCAAGGAGTATCTGAACCAGCTCAAATTCGACTATGCGTGCAGTATGCTCGAAAGCAGCAGCTTCACCATCCCTGAAATTGCATTCAGCTGCGGCTTCAGCGATATTTCCTATTTCACCCGGAAGTTCCGGGAGCGTTTCGGGCGCCCCCCGTCATCCTACCGTTAAAGGAGTTTTCAATATGGCCTATCAGGAACCGGAACGGCAGCAGTTCCACTTTTCCAGCCGCAAAGGCTGGCTCAACGACCCCAACGGCCTCTGCTTTTATCAGGGGACTTACCATCTGTTCTACCAGCACAACCCGGCGGCGGTCCACTGGGGGCCGATGCACTGGGGCCATGCGACCGGCACCGACCTGATCCACTGGCAGGAACAGCCGATCGCGCTGTACCCGGATGAATCCGGCACCATGTTTTCCGGCTGCGCCGTGGTCGACGAGCAGAATCTGACCGGCCTCGGAGTCGATCCGGCTTCTCCGCCGCTGCTGTTCTTCTACACCTGCGCCGGAAAGCCCTTCACCCAGAATCTCGCCTACAGCCTCGACGGCGGCAGAACCGTCGTCAAATACGCCCGCAATCCGGTGGTGCCGAACCTGCACGGCGGCGAGGAGCGTGATCCCTCGGTCGCCTTCGACCCGGCCTCCGGCACGTGGCGGATGGCGCTCTATCTCGGCGACGAGCGCGGCGACTTCGCGTTGCTCGAATCCGCCGACCTGCTGAACTGGCGCGAAACCGCTCTCTTCCGGATTCCGAACGGCGGCCGGGAGTGCCCGGAGCTGTTCCAGATCGCCGACGAAACTGACGGGAAGCTCCGCTGGGCGATCCTCGAAGCCAACGGCAACTACCTCGTCGGCGACATCGCCGACGGCCGTTTTCAGGTGGAACACACCGGAATTTTCATGCACCGCAGCGGCCTCAAGGGGGGATATGCCGGGCAGACCTTCAAAAACCTGCCGGACGACCGCCGCCTCTATATCGCGTGGCAGCAGGACTATATCCGCGGCGACGCGTTCTCGCAGTCGATGACGCTTCCGGTCGAACTCAAGCTGGTTGGCGGAGAACTGCGGGTCCATCCGGCGGCGGAAACCCGGCTGCTGCGCGCCGGCGAAGCACAGCAGTTCCGCGACGTTTCCACCGTGAACGCCGACGGCGAACTGTGGGAGCTGGAGTTTGAAACGCCGCTTCACGGCGTCATGCTGAATATCGCCGGGACCGATCTGTGGATCGACTCCGCCGCCGGAGTGCTGCGCTGCAATGCGGGCGAGTATCCGCTTCCGCATACAGAAAAGCCGTTGCGCTGGCGGGCGTGGCTTGACCGCAATACGCTGGAACTTTTTGAATCCGAAGGGCGCTTCTGGCTGCCGCTCCCGATCCAGCGCCGCCCCGAACCTGTGATCAGCGTGCCGCAGGGAGGGCCGCTTGCGGCCGTCACGCTCCGGCCGCTGCAAACGATCTGGAGGTAAAACCAAATGAAAACCGCCGCCATTGGAGAATTGTTGTTCGACCGCTTCCCCGGCCTCGACCGCCTCGGAGGCGCTCCGGGGAACGTCGCCGCGATGCTCGCGCAGTTCGGAGCGGAGTCCAGACTGGTCACCGCCGTCGGCGAAGATGAGCTCGGCAAGCGCGCCGTCCGCGAAATCGCCGCGCTCGGCGTGGACACCGGCTGGATTCAATACAACTCCCATCCGACCGGCGAAGTGCTGGTCACGCTCGATGCCGCCGGAAAAGCCTCCTACCGTTTCGCGCCGGATTCCGCATGGGACCACCTGAATCTCACGCCTGAACTCGAAGCCTTCGCCGCCACCCTCGACGCGGTCTGCTTCGGCTCGCTCGGACAGCGCGGAGCTTCGGCGGAGACGATCCGCAAATTCGTCGCCTCCACCGTTCCCGGCTGCCTGCGCGTTTTCGACGTGAATCTGCGCGCGCCGTGGTACACGCCCGAAATCATCAAAGAGAGCATCAAAATGGCCAACATCCTGAAGCTCAACGATGAAGAGTTGCCGATCCTCGCGCAGATCTGCGGCATCGCCCCGGAAAAACTGATTCCGGCGCTGCTCGCGGACAACATCGAGCTGGTCGCCCTCAGCCGGGGCCCGGAGGGCGCGGACCTCTGCAGCCGCACCGAATTCAACCACGAACCGGCCGCGCCGCTCGAACGCCGGGTCGACACCGTCGGCGCGGGCGACTCCTTCACCGCCGTGCTGATCACCGGGCTTCTGAAAAAACTGCCGCTCGCCGTGATCAACCGCCACGCGAACCTGGTCGCCACCTACGTCTGCTCGCAGCACGGCGCCACGCCGCAACTGCCCGCCGACCTCACCGTCATCCGGTGAAACCGGTTGCCGGAACTTTGCCTCCGGCGGCCGGGGGCGCTTCGCCCCCCGGTCCCCCCGACCGGCAAGGTGCCGGCGCCGGGTACCGTTTCGAGCTTTTTGCTGCGCAAAAATCTCAAAACCGGGATTATTAATAATGGGTTGAATTGGCTCTATGCACATTTTACCGCACCGGCACGTTGCCGGTCGGGGTCAAGGGACGAAGTGCCCTTGCCACCGGAGGTTATTGTGCGCTATGCGCCCTGCTACCGGTGCCTGATTGAAAATCAGGCCGCATAGCGCACAAGGTCTGGAGGCCGCAAGGCCGCAAGACCCGCCTGCCGCGAAAGCGGCAGGGCCTCCCCGGACGACTTTGCCTCCGGCGGCCGGGGGCGCTTCGTCCCCCGGTCCCCCCGACCGGCAAGGGGCCGGTGCCGGGTACGGTTTCGAGCTTTTTGCTGCGCAAAAATCTCAAAACCGGGATTATTGGATTGGCTTATCACGCTGCCGGACTGCAAATCAGGCCGCGATTCGCCCAGAATGATCGGAAAAAATTTAAAAAGGCAGACTGCCCCCTTTGGAGTGCGGAGATTCATCTGCGCTTTCAAATCGGACATAACCCTCAGGAAAGTCGCAATACGAAACAGCAATGAGAACCGATCCGGAAAAACAGTTGAGATCCATTCTCGAAACCGTGGAAACCCTCGGCGCATGCCGCATCTGTTTTCACGACTTCTACCGGCATATCCTCGAATACATCCCGGATGTGCCGCTTTTCCACCAGAACCGGTACTGCATGTCCATGAAGAAGATGTTCCCGGAGCAGACGCAGCGCTGCATCCGGTTCGACCGGAACGCCGTGGTCCGCCATCTCGAACTCCATCCGGGGCAATTCTTCAAACTCTGCCCGTTTCAGGTGCTCGAACTGGTGGTGCCGGTCCGGAAGGAGGGCGCGCTGTGCGGCGTGGTTTTTCTCGGCCCGTTCCGCGCCGCCGCGCCGCTGCCGCCGGATTCGCTGATCACCACGCCGAAAGGGCTGCCCCGCCCGGTGCCGGAACAGCTTCCCCCGCTCGACCGGCAGGGCATGGAACATCTCGCCAACCTCGGTTATATGCTCTCGTGCTGCATTTCGGAGATCATCCGCGACATGGAGCAGCCTCCGGCGGCGGCTCCCGCCGGGCGCAAAGCGCTGATCGAGCAGTTCATCTCCACGAACTTCAACAAGGGGATCACGCTCGGGATGCTGGCGGAATTCCTGAACCTCAGCGAATCCCGGACCAGCCGGCTGCTGAAGGAGTATTTCGACGCCGGGCTGACCGAACTGGTCAACCGGCAGCGGCTGAATTATGCGATCAACACCCTGCAGCGGGCCGAAGTTTCCGCCCGCATCGCCGCCCAGCGCGCCGGTTTCGGCAGCGTCGAATACTTCCACCGGCTCTTCAGGCGCGAGACCGGCATGACGCCGCAGGAGTACCGCAAGCGCCATCAGCGTTCGGAGCGGTGAACCGAAGTTCCCTCCCGTACCAGCTTTTCCTGTACGGCGGCGACATCCGCCTTGCGCGTGTCGCGCTGCCGGAGTGCCGACGGCGCGGCCAGCCCCACCGCCTCCCCGATCATGATGCACGTGCTGTTGATGCGCGAGGATGAAAACGCCCGGTGGGTGGCCGAGATGGGCCTTCCGGCGATGTAAAGGTTGCTGATGCCGCGCGGCGTGATGCAGCGATAGGGGATGCCGTAGGTCCGCCGGATCGGCCTTTCGATGCCGGTGTGCGTGCCGGTCGGATTATGCACGTCGATTCCCCAGCAGCAGCGGGCGATTTCGTCCGGGAAATCCCGGCCGGAGAGGACATCCTCCTCGGTCAGCACGTAATCTCCGAGAATCCGCCGGGTCTCCCGCACGCCGAGCTGTTCGGCGGTCGCGGAAATATAGGCGTGTTCAAAGCCCGGCACATGTTTTTGCAGGAACTCCAGAATCCAGAACGCCTGCCGGGTCCCCTCCCGCCGGATGCGCACCTGATCGGCGGGATTCAGGGAATTGCAGTCCGGAATGTGGGTCATGTTGACGATCCCGTCGAGCAATCCGTTGCGTTCCGGCATGTACTTGATCACCATGTGGTCAATCGGGACCTGCTGCGGGAAGCTCCGCCAGATCGCGCTCATCTCGGGCATGGTCTGCGGTACCTCCGCCGCCTTCACTCCGCTGACCTGAAACGTCAGCGAGGAGGACTGCACTCTGCCGTCGGACTCCCGGCCCATTTCAAACGGGCATCCGGCCATCGCCGCCAGATCGCCGTCGCCGGTGGCGTCCACGAAAACCCCGGCTTCCAGCGCCCCCATTCCGGCCTTGGAGGCCACCACCGCATACCGCAGCGCCTCCCCCTCGCGCACGGCGTCGACAAGCCGGGTGTACAAGTGAAGGTCAATGCCGTACTCTTCGAGCAGTTCCAGCAAAATCCGGTTGAGCTTCTCCGGGTCGAACATCAGATAGCCGTTCCGCTCGTTGACTCCGCCGACGGCGACGGCGCGTTCCCGCAGCCGGTTCATGAAAGCCGAGGTGATGCGCTCTTCGCCGCAGCCGTAGCCGGAAACCACCCCCAGCAGCCCGGAGACGGGCACGCCGCCCGGCTTCCCGAAATATTCAATCATCCCGACCTTCAGCCCCTCGCGGGCCGCGTTCACCGCCGCCGCAATGCCGGCCATTCCCGCCCCGCACACCAGAAGGTCATATTCGGCCCGCACTTCTAGCCGCCGCTCCGGATACACCATCGTTTTCATCGTATCATCTGCCAGTCAATCGTTGAGTTGGAATTTGCCGCTTCATCGAACGCCACGGTGAAACCCTGCGCGGTTTTCGCGGTGACGGCCCAGCGGCAGAGCCAGTTGGGTTGGACGGTCAGCGAATAGAGGCCGTCCGGCTCCGCCTGCGGGAACTTCACCTCGAAACTCTTCACCCCCGCCGGAATCTTCACGTCGATCCCGCGCAGGTTGGCGCCTGCCTTCTCTGTCGCGGCGATGCTTTTCACCTTCGCGAGGCCGCCGCCGTTCAGCGACAGCGCGCCGGGCACGGCGGAAAGCGCCACATTGCCGGAGGCGGTCTTCCACGCGATTCTGTGCCCCGGCTTTTCCATATACAGCGCCGCCTTTTTCACGGCGTCGCGGAACCGGATACCGTAGTCGCAGCTCGTTCCGACGTCGATGATATGGAAATATTTGCTGTGGTGCGCCACCTGCATCCGGTCATGCCAACCGTCCACGCGCAGCGCCGCCCGCACCGGATACGCGCCGTTGTTGACCGAGTAGAAGCTGTAACTGTTGCCGGAACCGGAGGGCATCGCCTCGCGGTGCCGCACCCGGTAGCCGTTCGGATGGCTCGGATCGGCTCCCACCGCCTGCTCCACCGGATCGCCGGGCGCGAAGGTCGCCGCGCCGTCCTTTCCCGGCGCCAGCACCAGCAGCCGCGAAACTCCCGGCTTCACGGAATCGCCCTTGAACTCGTGTTTGCGGATATCCGGCAAGCCCCGGCTCACATCGGCCACCATCGCTCCGGGAGCGATAATGTACGCCAGCTCCCGGCGGTAGTTCCGCTCGTTGATCAGAGTGGGCGTCGCGTTGTCGGACACGGTGTAGCAGACGCGTTCCACCCACAGCCGATCCTCGCCGTTGACCTTTTCGTACTTGCGGATGTACCACCAGCGGCGCACCTTGCGTCCTTTCAGCGCCCCCTTCCAGAAGCCCTTCGGCGGATTGCCCGCGTACTCCTCCGGTTCGTCCACCGCAAGGAAGCGCCCGACGATCTCCGGAGTCCAGCCGGTGTTGACACCGCGCACGTAGCCTTTCGGATCGATCGCGCCGCCCTCGGAATAGTTCGCCTCCACCGCGATTTTGCCGGAGGTGATCCATTTCTTCGGATTCAGGTTGATCAGCGGCCGCGAGGTCCCCAGCGTGCCGGCGTTGGAAGCCGCCGCATCGTATTGCAGAATTCCGGTTTTCGCATCGTACTGCTCCACTTTGCCGATAAAGGAGTTCAGCCGATGCCAGATGTTCGCGGTGTAGGCGTTGCCGCACTCGTCGGCACGGGTGGACATCACATTGCCCATGTACATATAGGTGATGCCGACTCCGAAATTGTCCCCCTGCCCGTATGCGTGCTTGTCGATCGAAATCGTCCCGAAATTCTCCTGGTCGGCGTGGTTCACCTCGCTGATCAGAATGCTGTTGGCGCTGCTCTTGTTGAACAAACTGACCACTTCACCCCACGCCCCGGCGGGATCGGTCTTGCGCAGGATGATCCAGTGATCCGTCGCACCGTCCAGCCCGATCTCCTCCACCCGGGCGGTCAACTGCGAACTGAACCTTTTTTCGCTGTACGCGACGCTCTCCTTGCCCATCTGCGCGATCAGCTCCAGCCCGGCGTACAGTCCTTTGACCGTCGGGACGTGAACCTTCACGGTTTCCGGGTCACCGGTCTTTTCGGTCCGCCCGACGTACTGGAAGTAGGAGGTCGTCCCCTTGACGACCTGATCCGAGATGCGCAGAATCGAATTCAGGCCGTGCACATTCATCGCTCCCTGATCGATCGTCCGGTCCAGCATGAACGCCGAATAGCCGTTCGGATTCTGCGGGATGCGGAAGCCCAGCGAAGGCGGAACCATCCGCAGTTTTCCCCGCCGCAGATCGATGATGAATACGCCCGGTTCCCCCAGCCGTCCCTGCGGAACGCTTTCCGGCATGAACGCCGCCGCCACCGCGTCGTCCACCACCAGAATCCCGCCCGTTTTCAACGCCGCCGCCGCTTTTCGGATCGCTGCTTTCGCTTCTCCGGCCGTTCCGACCGGCCCGAACTCGCTCAGGCGGTAGATCCGCATCTCCGCATAAGCCGCCGCCATCAGCACGCAACAGCACACCGTCAACCATAATTTCATATTGTTCTCCCGGTTATCGAATCAAGTTTCAATCAATTGCCCCGTGCGATGAAAAAATAATCATCGGTGCGTATATTCCCCATCGTCGGAATTTCACCGCGGCTGTACGACTCCACATGCCCGTCCGCCATCAGCATATTCGACCGCCGCGAATGGCGGAACGCCGGTATCGCGTCCTGAACATCCCGGAACGCCTTGCGGTTCGTCCAATAGGTGCTCGCACTCGGCGTCGCCCTCTCGCTGTCGGTCGCGTACAGACACCGGCTCGGCCGCCTGATCTGGTTGACTTTATAGAAGTAACAGATCATATTGCCGGCGGAATCGGCATTCCGCCGGTAGAACTGCGAAGTCGGCCCGGCGGTGATCCCCGTATTGATCGCGTAGCTCGGCTGCTGGTCGATGTGGTCGTTGCAGCGGAAGATTCCCCCCTTTGAATTGTTCGCCCCCAGTTCGGAGTTGAAATTTTTGTCGAACCGTCCCGGCACATAGCCCCGGTCAAACAGAATCCTGACCCACGAGTAGTAACCGGCGCCGTCATCCGACGGAATGTCCGCGATCATCATGTAATCTCCGAAATCCCCCGAATATGCCATAAATGAGGTTCCGATCTGCCGCAGATTCGAAGTGCATTTCGCCGCCCTCGCCTTTCCCCGCGCCTTGTTCAGAGCCGGCAGCAGCATGCCCGCCAGAATCGCGATAATTGCAATCACGATCAACAATTCAATCAAAGTGAATTTTGCACATACCGGCCTTGAACGGCGGTTCATCCGGACGGCGGCGGCAATCGCCGCTTTTCCGCGCGCGTGCCTCTCTCTTCCGCATAGAGCGGCATGTCGATTTGAATGCACGGCATGCAAAAGCATTCCTGCAACCTTCGGAGCAATACAGAACATAAGTCCATCCCTTTCAACAGTTAATAGATTTTGGCGCTCATTCACGGAAAAAAGGTTTCACAGAAAACTCCGGCTCCCGGTTCCATTTATATTATACATCGGAAGCAACATGAAGTCATTGACTCTTTACGCATCTTGATTGACCTTTTATGCACTTATGTTTTCAGAGGCAAATAAAAAAATTGCCGCCGTTTTTGGATCACCGGAAAATCGTCATCGTTACGCCGGAGGCGAATCGCATGGGAAGCCTGCCGTTTTGAAGGCAGGCGGGTCCGCCCGCCCTCACGGGCGGCAGACCTTGTGCGCTACGCGGCCTGATTTTCAATCGCACCTCCGGTAGCTGGGCGCATAGCGCACAATTACCTCCGGTGGCAAGTACCGCCGGTAGAGTAAATAAACTGATAGATGATAACCCCGGTTTTGCAATTCTTACGCAGTAAAAATTCAAAACCGTACCCGGCACCGGCACCTTGCCGGTCGGGGGGACCGGGGAGCGAAGCGCCACCGGCCGCCGGAGGTAAACTCCGCCGTCAGCAACGGTGGAGGCGGAGGGAACCGGCGGAGGCGCGCGGCAGGTCGATTTCGACCGTTCCGGGGAACCGGTCGCGAACCGGCAGCGGTTTGCCGCTGAATTCCGCCCGCCAGCTGCCGCCGCCGATCACGGCGACCAGAGTGCTGGTTTCATCCGCGGGGCCGTCGATTTCGATATCGGCGGACCAGCAGTCATCGCCGGTTTTCAGGTTGCGGATTCTCGTATCAAGCCCGCCAGTCAGGCGCCCCGGCACGAAGTACGCGCCGAACCAGCACAGAACCGGGTCCGACAGCGCCGAGAAGTGATGCCAGCCGGTGCCGCGCCCCGACACCACGCTGAACTGTTCGTAACAGCCGTAGGAGTCGCGGCACTCTTTCTCATAGACTCCAAGCGCGGTTTCGGCGATCCGCCATGCAAAGTCGGCCTGCCCGTCGTCGAGCGCGGCTTTCCAGAAAAACCACTGATAGGGCATCCAGATCGAACCGTTCCAGTAGCCGTCGAGCCGGAAGTAGGGCGCGGCCTGATCCACCGTCGAAAGGCCGAAAGGCGTCCAGCAGTGTTCTTCGCTTGACAGTTTTTCCCAAAGTCCGGCTTTCTGAGCGGGAGTGCAGATTCCGGCCAGCAGCGGCGCGGCGCCGTCCAACCCCATATTGAAGTTGGTTCCGGTAGGGGGATGACGCAGGATTCCGGCGGGGCGGTTCTCCGCGTCGTGCCGGACATAGCTGAAATAACCGGCCTCACCGTCCCACGAATATTCCTGCAGCAGCATGGAAAGGCTTGCGATATCGGTTTCGTACATCGCCGTATCCGCATCGAAACCGGCCTCGCGGGCTGCCGCCGCCAGAATCCGGGCGCAGCGGATCACATGGGCGCTGCCGATCACTGGCGCGGGATCGCGCAGGTTGTTTTCGCGCACAAACCACTGCGGCGGATAGTCGTCCCAGCCGCCGGAATTGTAGAAATAGTCCCAGCTGCGGATCAGTCCGTCGCGGTTCGGGCCGCGCATGGTCGAACTTGCGGAACGGCCCGCCATAAATTCATAATACTGTTTGAGTTTCGGATAGAAATAGCGGATCAGCTCCGTATCTCCCGTCCGGTTCGCCAGCTCCGAAAACAAATAGAACTGCACCGGCACCGGCGAACCGTGATGGATAAACGCGCATTCGTCGTCGCCGGGTTCGGTCAGGTACGCATTCAGGTTTTCGACCGCGAGACGCTTGCCCAGCTCCAGCAATCCGAGGCCGATGAAGCCGGAGTCCCAGGTGTACAGGCTGTTCCAGCGCCGCCCCGGCGTATGATGCCGCACATTCCGCCCCTTGAAATAGGTCGGGTAGACCACGTTGGTCAGCGTGACCGACGCCAGCCGCTCCTGGCTGAAACAGAATTTGCGCCCCATCTCGACCGGCTCCGGCGACCAGTAGCGCCGCTGCGACGCGGCGACCAGCTCCGGCAGTTCATCGCATTCAGCCGCGGCGCGGCGCAGGAAGGCTTCCACCTCCTCGCGGCTGCCGTCGCAGACGACCGCATACACATCGCTCCAGCCATCCGGCGCGGCAGTCAGCGGCTGCATCACCAGATCCACCCAGTCCTGCCCCCTGCCGTTTCCGAGACGGCTGCCGCCGAAGAACGGCTGGTGAATGCAATCGTCGTAAAGCAGCAGGTCGTTCATCCGCTCCGAGCGGTAGTGGACCACGAAATCGGAATCGAAACTCCACCAGACACCGTAGACCTGTTTGCAGGCTTCATATCCGATCATCCGGGAGTTCGGCACCGGACCGGGCTGAATCTCCGGCGTCACATTCTCGCGGGCGGGGATGAACGACACTTCCGCCGCCCCCTTCCCGGCCGAGACGCCGTCCACCGCCAGCTCCGCGCCTCCGGCGGAACGGATTTCCACCACTCCGGCGGCAGTCGGAATCTGTTTGAACTCCACGATTTCCCACTCGCCCGTACCGGCCGCCATGCGGGAAACTCCGTTCAGCGCAATGCCGAGCCGTTCGCCCGCCGCGACCTTGCAGCGCAGCGCCACGTCAACCTTTTCCGGCAATCCCGCCGGAAGCGGCAGCAGCAGAACGTCCCCGTCCTCCTGTCCGAATCCCCCGATACAGCCGCCCCGTACCGTACCGGATTCGCGCCGCTCGCCCCGGCGCAGCGCGTCGAACACCAGCCCGTCCTGCGGCCGCATCTTCACCCGGTTCAGCCCGACATGGTCGAGCGCATCAATCCAGACGCAGTTCTCCGGCAGGACCGGTTCGACCGTCTTTTCAGGCGGAGCCTCCAAACTTGCGATGAAGTGGACCGCGAAAGCGCTGTCCAGCACCCCGTGATTCACGCAGCGGCAGCGGACCACCCGCAGGTGTTCCTCCCACCGGGCGAAGGAGATATCCGCATAGATGCGGTCTTTCGCTTCGAGCTGCTGGCGGTAGGCGTAGTCCTGAAGGTCGGGCGCGACACTCCACGGCAGGTAGCCGGCGGGCCGCAGCACGTCGGGAATCCCGAGCTGCCGCCGGTAGACGCCCGGCATCACCGTGAAGTCGAACCGCATGCCCCTGGCGCGGTCGGCGAGGTGGGAGATTCCGAAATACTTTTTGGAGTAAGGCCCCCAGTCCGGGAGCGAGAGATCGTGAACGCCGTCGAGATAGTGATAGTCCGCCATGCTGAAATTTCTTTTTTGCTTGAAGCCGCCGCCTTACGTTACGGGAAAAAGTATTCAGCAGAATATCCCTCCGATTGCCGGAAAAGTCAAGCGGCGGAGCCTGGTTTTCCGGGGTTTTCCGGCGAAAATCCCCCGTAACACCACTTTTTTCCGAAAAATTCCCTCCCACCCCCTTGACAAAGCCGGAAAAATCAGCCATAATTAACCGCATGCAGCCTGATTTTCAGGTAACACAATAATAATCAGAATGTTATCTATTATATACATTATAAAGGAGGAGCTGAATGGGAGTTACAATCGCCGGATTGGATATTCTGGTCAAACGGATCATCTGGGGCGTCTTTCTGATCGTCCTCGCCGTCGGCCTGTACTGGTGCTGGCTCAACGGCGACTGGCTGATCTACCACATGCAGCGCCAGTATGACAAGGAGGCCTACGGCCTCTCCTGGAAAGTCGATATCAGCACCGCGGGGGAAAAGGCGCGCAAGGAGGAAAAACAACTGCTGATCGTGTTTCTGAAAGAGGGCGACATCACCAGCGACAACCTGAAACGCGTCTTGGCGCAGCCGACCTTCAAGCCGGTCGAAAACAATTACGTGCTGCTGCTGGTCGACTATCCCGCCGACATCAGCAAGCTCTCCACCCGCGAGAAAACCTACTGCGACGAATTGGTCAAGCGGTACAATATCGACAAATTCGGCGTGCTGATCGTCGCGGAGCCGCTTGAAGGCGGCCAGAAAGAGGTGCGGCGTATCCGCTACACCCGGGAAATGCCCAGTTCGCTGCTGAACCAGCTTGCCGGAGGGCGCTTCATCGCCAAGCCGATGGTCGACAGCACGCCGAAACGGCAACCGCTGAAAATCCCCGGCCTCTCCGCCAAACCATCCGCCAATAAGCGGTAACACCTGCCTCCGGCGGCCGGGGGCGCTTCGCCCCCCGGGCCCCCAGACCGGCAAGGTGCCGGCGCCTGGTTCGGTATTTTTACTGCGTAAAAATTACAAAACCGGGGTTTAATAATGGGTATGACAGATTCATAAGCTGTACTTACCCCCGGGAAGTATCCGGTCGGGCTGCAAGGACGCCTTGCCTACCGCAGCGCACAAGGGTCGGAGACCACAAGACTCGCCTGCCTTCAAAACGGCAGGCTTCCCATATCCGGGCAGGCGCGAAAAAACAATTCGGCGGCAGACCAACCGGAACGCGCTACTTCTCCGCTTCCGGTAGCTCGCCGGCGGCGGTTTCCGCCTCGAACATCGCCCGAAGCGTCGCCATATCCGGTGCGACTTTCCACGCGTCGGCAGCTTTCACGAAGTTCACATTTTCCCGAACCGCTTTCGGCTGCTCCCTGAATTTGCGTTCTGCATGTTTCGCAGCAGCCTGTACCGGAATCAATTCGCTCTGCGTAACGGAACCACTCTGATATTTCGTCTCCAAATCTTCTGCAACAGCCTGTTTATTCAGAAACTCAATCCAGGCTTCCGCAGCGCCCGGCTTCTCCGGCAGTCCCCGTTCCGCCCGCCAGAAAGCAAGACGCGCCAAAGCCGCATTCAACCGGCTCTGCTGCAATTCGTTCAGCGGCATGTTACCCGCTTTATAGCCCCCCTCCCTGACCTGCGCCAGCGACTCCAATAACTCGGCCTCCTGCCGCATCAGCGCCAGCACTTCGGCAGAAACCTGCCGTTCCTGCTGATTCCGCGCTCCACAGGGACAGCTTTCGGTTTTCAGGTTCACAATCGGTACGCTCAGGCAACCGTTCAACAGCAGAACTGCTCCGGAGGCGGCAAGGCCGATGATAAGTTTCTTCCACATTGTAAGTTTCCCCTTTCGGATTCATCGGTTATATGAACGGGAAAAGCCTGCCGTCCGGAAAGTTGGCGCTGTATGCGTCAATCCCCCCGGCGACCGGCGTTTCCGCCCCGGAACCACGACCGGCAACGTGCCGACGCGGAATACCCGTCACCGCCCGGCAGGCACGAACACCGCGCTTCCCCGCACAAAGTCGATCGACGCCAGCCGCACCCGCATCGTTTTGCCGGGCTTCCACTCCGCGCTCTCCGCCTCCCGGCGGCGCGCGTGTTCGTTCTTGTAAGAGCTGCCCTTGAGCTGCTCATTCGGGATGAAGCCGTAGATGCCCAGCTCGCTCACATCCAGTTGCAAGCCCGCCGGAGTCACCTTCGCAATCACCCCGTCGAAAGTCAGGTCGCCGCCCGCTTCGAGCTTCTCCTGCAAAAAGCGCAGCTTCAGCCGGTCGTTCGCGGCAAAGTAGGCGTTGTCGTTGTTCTCTTCCTTCGTCGAACAGTCCAGCGCCACCTTGGCAAGCGTCGCGGTGGATCTGGTCCGCGCCCCGGTGTCGTAGTTCCACAGCTGCTGGTGCACGATCAGGTCCGGATAGCGCCGGATCGGACTTGTGAAGTGACAATATCTCCCCTTCCCCAGCCCGAAGTGCAGCGCGGGCTTTTCCAGATAATACGCGCGCGGCAATGAACGGAGCAACTGGCTCAGGATGATCGGCCGCTTCGGATCGTCCGGCAGACTCTTCAGGAATGCGTTGCACGCCTTGCGGCTGGAAAGGTCGCCCGGCGTGATGCCGAACATCTCCTGCATATTCGCGGTGAACTCCTCGATCTTTTCCGCTTCCGGCTCCGGGTGGACCCGGTACAGCCCTGCCACACTGATCTCGCCGAGCTGGGTTCCGACCGCCGAATTGGCCGCGAGCATGCACTCCTCGACCACGTTTTCGGATTCGCGCGGCACCTTGCTGACCAGCCCGACGATCCTGTTGGTCTTTTCATCGCACAGAATCCGCACCTCCGGCAACGCCAGATCGATGAAATCCTCGGTCTTTTTGCGGTACGCCTGCATCTTGCGGGTGATTTCGACCAATTGTTTGAGTTTGGACTGCAAATTTTTCGACCAGTCCGCCGGGGCGGTGCCGTGATCGATGAATTCCTGCACCTCCTCGTAGTTCAGCCGGTGATCGACTTTGATCTTCGTATGGGCGCGGCGGAAACTCAGGATTTTCCCGCTTGACCGCTCCACCGTCAGGAACACCGTGTGCGCGTTGGAAACCTGCCCGGCCTGCAGGCTGATCCGGGCGGTCAGCGCGGCGGGCAGCATCGGCAGCGTCCGCCCCGGCAGATAGCAGCTGAAACTGCGCTTTTCCGCCTCCTTGTCGAACTTCGACTTCGGCGCGATGAACGCCGCCACATCGGAGATATGCACTCCGACGATCACTTCGGTACGCTTTTCGCCCGGCATGATCGACAGCGCGTCGTCGAAATCCTTCGCATCGATCGGGTCGAGCGTGACGGTCAGCTGTTTCGTGCAGTCCTCGCGCTCGATTTCACGCGGCACGATCTTCAGAGCTTCCTCGTTGTCGGCCTCGGAATAACGCGGGCACAGGTCGAATTCCGCCATCACCGCGTCGAGGTCGGCGGCGATTTCGCCAGCCTTGCCCATCGCGTCGGTGATCGCCCCCTGCCAGCTGCCGCCTTCGCTGCCGAGCAGCTTGACCTTGACCCAGTCGCCGGGCTTCGCGCCGCGGCGGGAGCCGGTGATTTCGATATCGTCCGGCATGCGCCGGTTCAGCGGCTTGATCCTGCCGCCCTCCTGAAGTTCGCCGACGAACTCCTCACGGGCCCGTTTCAGCACCGCGACGATCTTCCCGGCGGGGCCGCGGCTGTCGCCCGGCACATCCTCGCGCGGCGGCAGGATCGCCACCTTGACCTCGTCGCCGTCCATCGCCTCTCCGACAAACTGCGGCGGGATGAAAATGTCGTCGGGATGCCGCCCCGCCTCGTCGGCAGGCAGCGCCACAAATCCGAATCCGGTCGGCGTGACCGTGAGTTTTCCTTCGACCGTATCGACGATCCGCTCCGCCTTGCGGCGCTTCACCCGCTCCGCAATCCGGTGCAGGCGTTTTTTCTTTTCTTTTTTCATGGTATGGTATTCTCCTCATAAAACAGGTTCTTCACTATAGAAAGATACCATCATCCCCCGCAAATACAAGGCTCAATTGAAAAAAACTCCCGCCGCATGTATATTAAATAACTGAAAATCAACACTTCGACAAGGAGGGCCGTCCCCATGAGCAATAAAACCAAAGTCAATGTCAGCGCCTACCGCAAACGCAAGGAAGCCGGAGAAAAGATCGTGATGATCACCGCTTACGACGCCCCCGGAGCCGCCGCCGCGTTCGCCGCCGGCATCGACATGCTGCTGGTCGGCGATTCGATGGCGATGACCGTGCTCGGCTACCGCAACACTCTGCCGCTGAGCATGGATGAAGCGATCTTCCATACGCAGGCGGTCCGGCGCGGCGCTCCCGATGCGTTCGTGATCTTCGACATGCCCTTCATGAGCTATCAGGTCAGCATGGAAGAGGCGCTGCGCAACGCCGGGCGCGCGATCAAGGAGGCCGGGGCCGACGCGGTCAAGCTCGAAGGAGGAGCCGAGCTCAATCCGCTGATCTCCCGGCTGGTTGACGCCGGAATCCCGGTGATGGCCCACATCGGCCTGCTGCCGCAGCGCATCCAGACCAGCGGCACCTACCGCGTGACCGGGCGCACCCCCGAAGCCGCCGCCAAGCTGCTCGACGATGCCAGAGCGGTCGAAGCGGCCGGAGCTTTCGCGGTGGTGCTCGAATGCATGCCCGCCGACCTCGGCGGCGAACTCTCACGGGCGTTGGCCATCCCGACCATCGGAATCGGTTCCGGCGTGCAGTGCGACGGACAGATTCAGGTGCTGAATGACGTGCTCGGGCTTTTCGAGGATTTCACCCCCAAACACTCCCGCCGCTACGCCGAACTCGGCCGGATCACCCGCGAAGCCCTGCAAAGTTATGCGAACGACGTGCGCAACGGCAGCTTCCCCGGCCCCGAAAATTCCTTTCAATAATCCACGGAAATCCGGTATTCAGGAAACGGTATCCGCCTTCTTTCCCGGAGCGGCCGCGGAATTTCCGCTGATCCAGTGAGGCGGGATGATCACATCCCGCACCTCCCTTACGCCGGCGATCTGGTCAAGCAGAAGTTTCGCCGCATTTGCGGCAATTTCGGAAAAATTCTGCATCACGCCGGAGAGAACCGGCCAGGCGAAACAGCGGAACTGCGGCGACATCCAGCTCATGACCGAAACCTCCTCCGGTACGCGCCTGCCCAGCACACGCAAAGCGTAAAGCAGCTCCAGCCCCGCATCCTCGCCGTTCCCGATAAACGCGGTGACTCCCTGATCCAGCAGCGGTTTGATCAACGCCGCCAGTTCATCCCCCTCCGAACGGGCGGCGATAAAATCATCGCGCAAACCATGCGCTCTCATCACCTGCTGAAACACATTCAAACGTGTTTCATAATACTGGTTCGCTCCGGAGCAACTGCCGGGCCACAGAAACCAGCCGAAAATGCCGATTTTACGATGTCCCAGTCCGATCAGGTACTCCGTCATCCTCCGGATTCCGTCGCCATCATCGTTCATCACCGAACAGATGCCGTCAAAATGGGCAGCGCTTGTATTGATGCAAACCAGCGGAATGGTATACTGCTTTCCCCAGTAGCGTTCCAATCCGTCAAAAACCATCATGGAGATGACGCCCGCAACGCTGCGATCCTCAATCAGCTCCACTCCATGCCTGTCGGTCAGTTCAAGGGTGTAACCGGCGCTCCGGAGAATCTGCGCCAGCGGAGCGACCGCGTGATCGTAATAAATGGAAGGGACCAGCGATTCGCAGATCAGGAAAATGCGCGACGAAGAAGTGCGATATCCCAGCTCCCGGGCAGCGGCCGCAATCTTCCGGCGAACAGTCGGCCTTACGTTTACGGCATTGGAAAGAGCCCGCGACACCGTGGAAACGGAGTATCCCGTCATCCCGGCAATATCTTTCAGAGAGGATGCCATCATCAATTCCCGCAACTATCGATAAATCCAGATCTTCCGGTACAATACACGGTCTTGCCTCTTTTGCAATATCCGGCGGCGGACCGATGGGAAAATTTTCTGCAAAAGTTTTCATTTTTTGCATTTTATCGCAAGACTTTCTCCCGATTTTCATTGTTTCCGCACGGGAAATATGGTATAATTAAAAAGCGAAAAGAGCGACAGGGAAACGAAATACAACCTGGGCAGGCAAAACCGGATTTCCGGAAAACGGCTTCCGGAAGAAGGAGGAATCATGAAGTAAAACACCCCGTATATCAATCGAGTTGAATATTGACCGCATACATTTAACCGAGTAAAAAATGGAGTTTTTCATGAACAGGAATTTTTCTCATTTCACCCTTATAGAATTGCTCGTTGTGATAGCAATCATAGCAATTCTCGCGGGAATGCTGCTGCCGGCGCTGAATCAGGCACGGGAGAAAAGCCGCGCAATCTCATGCGTCAACAACAAAAAACAGACAATGCTGGCCCAAGTACAGTACGGCGATGACTATGACGGGATTTACCTTGTAAGGTCCGAAGCCTACGGGTGGGGTTTCCCGGTAAAATGGAATATGATCCTGACCGGATTCAAGCCGAATCCGGACAGATTCGAGGGAGCTTACACGACTCCGGCGACTCTGCTTTGCCCATCCGCGCTTCAATCCGTATCGGTTGCCAGAGCCGTGAAATTCGAAGACATCCTCGGCTTCTATACGAACAGCACCTACGGCATGGACATCAGCGGCGCCCCCACCGGAGAGCGCGCCGAAAAACTGGGAAATTATCTGATCAACGACAATTACAGCCCCTGCGTCCTCAACGCCAAGCGAATGAGGGCCCCGACGGAAACCGTCATTTTCGCCGATTCGCAATCGGCGTTTGAGGGGCCCGGATTCAGCCATTTCGGATTCCGCTTCAATGAACAGTTTGAAGGGACCGCCATTACCGAAACGCATTCCGGCCGTTCCTCCGTTGCGTTCGCGGATGGCCATGCCGGGCTGGCATCCGGCAGAGAACTGCAGCAATCCGCCTATAATCTCCAGTACTGGTACAATTCCGGGCTGAACGCCGCCAACTGACAACCGAGGACTTCTTCGATGAAAACATTACTCTCTTTGCTGGCCGTCGCGGCCGCCGCCGGAGTTTTTGCCCTTGATATTCAGAAATTCGTTTCAGACGCAGCCCGAAGCGGCGCCGATAAAGCGGTGATCCCGGAAGGCGTCTACCGCATCAAAGCGCCGGACCAGGCCGCAGACCATCTTATCTTCAGAAACCTGAACGACTTCGTAATCGACTGCTCCGGCTCCACCTTTATTTTTGAAAGCGATTTCAAAACCGGTCTTGCTTTTCAGGGCTGCCGCAACCTTACATTCCGCAACGCAACACTCGTCAATCGGATACCGCCGTTCGCGCAGGGCAGCATCGTCAGGGTTTCCGCCGACTGCCGGCAGATCGACGTAAAACCGCACGACGGGTACTCCACCGAAATCGCCCCGGGCTATGTGCCCAATGTCCTCAACGTCTTCGACCCGGTGGAACGCCGCATGAAAAAGAACCTTAAAATGGTGATTTACGGAGTGACGGAACCGGTTTCGCCGAATCTGATAAGATTTCATATCAACGAAAATGAAATCAGGCCGAATACCGTCTTCCCCGGCGACATGATCGTCTGGCGCCGCCACGAAGGACACGAAGTCGCCGTTCAAGGCTGCGAAAAACTGAAGTTCACCGGCGTGACGATCAAAAACGCCAAAGGAGCGGCCGTACTGGAATTCGGCGGCGAGGGAGGCAACTATTACAATTATACCGTGACTTACGCCCCGGCCCCGGAAGGAGCGATACAGCGCCCGCTGCTCTCCGGTTCCGCCGACGGTTTCATGAGCCTGGGGGTCAAACACGGGCCGACACTGGAAAACTGCCTGTTCGAAGGGCTGCACGACGATGCGGTCAACATCGCTTCCAGACTTTATTTCGTGTTGGAACGTTCCGGCAATTCGATCGTGATTGCCGCCCAGCATCTCGTCGCATACAACGGTGACGAAATCGGCTTTTACGATTTCGGCCTGATGAAGACCGGAAGCGCCCGAATCACCTCCATCGAACAGCTTACGGACTATCAGGAACCCGCGGAAGCATACAAATACCGCAGCATCGCCTATCCGGCCCCCGGCGCACACCCGGTTTACCGGCTGACCTTCGACCGGGATACGCCGGCAGTACAGCCGGGAAACTACATTTCGAATCTTTCCCGGCACGGCGACGGCTTTGCCGTCCGCAACTGCACGTTCAAGAACAAGCGGGGGCGCGGCTGCCTGATCCGGGCTTCCGGCGTGATTGAAAACAACCTGTTCGAAGACATTCTCGGAGCGGCGGTCGATGTGATGCCGGAGTTCTACAGTTTCAGCGAAGGCCCCTACACTGAAAACCTGACTGTACGCAACAATGTTTTCCGGGCCTGCAACCGGGGCAACTGCCTGAGCTGGACCGGTACGCTGAATGTCTACAACTGGGCGGGCCGTTACGTGCCCCTCGGAAAACACGGCGAAGGACACCGGAACATCCTGATCGAAAACAACCGCTTCGAATACAACGACGGCCCGAATATCGTCCTCTCCACCGCGGAAGATGTGACGATCCGGAACAACCGGTTCATCGCTCCGATGACGGACCGGAGCCTCAGCTCTCCTGTCGGCGGCCTGGACTGCGATGCCCTGATCTGGGCGATTCATACCCGGAACCTGAAACTTTCCGGCAATACTGTCCAAAGCCCGGGGCCGTTCCTGAAAAAACAGTTCGCAGCCGGCCCCGGCGTCAGCGTAAGCGGCCTCGCTGATTCAATCGGCAAAAAGTAAAACTGCATCCGGCAGAATTCGATCCATCGCGATCTTCTCCTCTCAATCACAGGATTCAAATAATGAAAATAACCGGAACTTTCTTGGATGAAATCTCGTATGACATTCCGCACCAGAACTGGGGGCGGCGGGAGTGGCGGCGGGATTTCCTGAATATGCGCTCCATCGGAATCGACACCGTGATCATGATCCGGTGCGGCCTCAAACAGTGGCTGACCTATCCCTCGGAAATATTGATGCGGCGCCAGAACTGTTACCGACCTGTGGCGGATCTGGTTGAAATGTTTCTCGAACTTTCGGACGAGCTGGGCATGAAATTCTTTTTCGGCACTTACGACTCCTGGTGTCACTGGCATTCGGACCATCCGGAAAAGGAGCTGGAGCTCAATCTCCAGGTAGTGGAGGAAGCCTGGCTCCGTTACGGACATCATAAATCGTTTGCGGGCTGGTATCTGTCGCAGGAGATCAGCCGGGGCAGAAAAAGCGTGGCGACCCTCTACCGGGAACTCGGCAGATGCTGCAAGGAAGTGTCGGGCGGGCTGCCGGTATTGATCTCTCCGCTGATCGACGGCGTCAAGGAGAACCGGAAGCAATCCATTTCCCTCGAAGACCATCAGCGAGAATGGGATGAAATGTTTTCACTGATCCGCGACGGCGTCGACACTGTCGCGTTTCAGGACGGGCATTGCGAATTTCACGAGTTGAGCGACTATCTGGCCGTCAACCGCCAGCTGGCGGAAAAGTACGGCATCGAATGCTGGAGCAACTGCGAAAGTTTCGACCGCGACATGCCGATCCGTTTTCTGCCGATCAAATGGGAAAAAATGCGTTTCAAGCTGCGAGCGGCGGAAGCCGCCGGAGTCCGGAAAGTGATCACTTTCGAGTTTTCCCATTTCATGAGCCCGAACTCCGTTTACGGCGCGGCAGGCAATCTGTACCACCGCTATTGCGAAGAGTACGGCATCAGCACCGCAATGCCGGAAAACTGATCCAGTCGGGGCTGTTGCAAAGCCATGTGAGGTTTTGCAACAGCCCCTTTTGAACCGCAGAGCGGTTACTTCGCCTGGGAGACCGCGACCGCGACGGCGACGGAAGCGCCGACCATCGGGTTGTTGCCCATACCGATCAGGCCCATCATTTCGACGTGGGCCGGAACGCTCGAAGAACCCGCGAACTGCGCATCGCCGTGCATACGGCCCATGGTGTCGGTCATGCCGTAGGAGGCCGGGCCGGCAGCCATGTTGTCCGGGTGCAGGGTACGGCCGGTGCCGCCGCCGGAGGCGACGCTGAAGTACTTGCGGCCGTGTTCGATCGCCCACTTCTTGTAGGTGCCGGCGACCGGATGCTGGAAACGGGTCGGGTTGGTCGAGTTACCGGTGATGGAAACGTCGACGCCTTCCTTGATCATCACCGCGACGCCTTCGGAAACATCGTCCGCGCCGTAGCACTTCACCGCGGCCTTCGGGCCGTTGGAGAACGCCTTTTCGCAGACGATCTTGAGGTCGCCGGTGTAGTAGTCATACTCGGTTTCGACATAGGTGAAGCCGTTGATGCGGCTGATGATGTACGCGGCGTCCTTGCCGAGGCCGTTCAGGATCACGCGGAGCGGCTCCTTGCGGACCTTGTTGGCGGTCTTGGCGATGCCGATCGCGCCTTCGGCGGCCGCGAACGATTCGTGGCCGGCGAGGAAGCAGAAGCACTTGGTCTCTTCGCGCAGCAGCATCGCGGCGAGGTTGCCGTGGCCGAGGCCGACTTCACGCGAATCGGCGACAGAACCCGGAATGCAGAACGCCTGCAGGCCGATGCCGATGTTTTCCGCCGCTTCGGCGGCGTCTTTGGAACCCTTCTTGAACGCGATGGCCGCGCCGAGGGTGTAGGCCCAGACGGCGTTTTCAAACGCGATGGGCTGGACGCCCTTTACGATTTCCTCGACGTTCACGCCCTTGGAGAGGCAGAGGTCGCGGGCGGCTTCGAGCGATTCGATGCCGTACTCTTTCAGCGCCTTTTCGATTTTCGCGATCCGGCGTTCATATCCTTCAAATTGCACGCTCATGATGTGAACTCCTTATTCCTTGCGCGGGTCGATCTTTTTGACGGCTTCGTCGAAACGGCCGTAGCTCTTGACATTGGCCTTGAAGGCTTCCGCGGGTTCGACGCCCTTGCGGATCGCTTCCATCATCTTGCCGAGGTGGACGAACTTGTAACCGATGATCTCGCTGTTCTCGTCGAGACCGATTTCGAGCACATAGCCCTCGGCCATTTCGAGGTAACGGGGGCCCTTTTCAAGGGTCGAGAACATGGTGCCGACCTGCGAACGCAGGCCCTTGCCGAGGTCTTCGAGACCGGCACCGATCGGCAGCCCGCCCTCGGAGAACGCGGTCTGGGTGCGGCCGTAGACGATCTGCTTGAAGAGTTCGCGCATCGCGACGTTGATCGCATCGCAGACGAGGTCGGAATTCAGCGCCTCAAGGATGGTCTTGCCGGGAAGGATTTCGGCGGCCATCGCGGCCGAGTGGGTCATGCCGGAGCAGCCGAGGGTTTCGACGAGGGCTTCCTGGATCACGCCGTCCTTGACGTTCAAGGTCAGCTTGCAGGCGCCCTGCTGCGGAGCGCACCAGCCCACGCCGTGGGTCAGGCCGGAGACATCGGTGATCTGGGTGGACTTCACCCACTTGCCTTCTTCCGGAATCGGGGCCGGACCATGCTTGGCGCCTTTGGCGACGCGGCACATCTGCTCAACTTCATGCGAGCACTGATACGGACAACTCATGTTGGTTCTCCTTGAGGTTTGGTTGCTATAGGACTCGGGTATTAAGTCTGAATTTCCGTATAATATACACCGGAAACGGAATTTTTCACGCCGTCCGCCGCGATTTTTCGATAAAAAAATACCGGATACAGGCGTATACGGCTTCAAAGGAATCCGTCCTCCATTTCCCCGCCTCCGGCAAGCCTATTGTCCCAGGCGACGCACACTGCGGCGCACGACCAGCCGGTACGGCACCATGATATCGGTCGCCGCCCTGTGCCCGATCAGGTTGTCGAGCAACGCCACCGCCCGGCGCGCCAGTTCAGGAAAATCCTGCGACAGAGTAGTGTGAGGCGGAATCAGATTCTCCGAAACCGACGGATGCTCCAGCGACAGCAGCGAAAACTCCTCCGGGATCCGGATTCCTTCCTCGTACAGTTGCCGCGCCGCCACCGCGCCGTGCAGTTCCCCGACGCAGATGCCGGCGGTGATTCCGGTGTCGCGCCATGCCCGGCCGACCGGCCTGGGACGATCGGAAAAATAGCAGAACGCCTCCGGTTCGACGACCCCTGCCGCCCGCATCGCCGTACAGAACCCCCGGTAGCACCCCGACGGCAGCACCAGCTCCCGATCGAACCGCTACTCGCTCAGAAAGGCAATCCGCCGGTGTCCATGACCGATCAGAAAATCGACCGCCAGCTTCATGCCGGACAGACCGTCGGAATTCACGCTGTAAATGTTGTCCCGGTGGCTGCTCGCGGCATTCAGCCGCACCAGCGGCAGATTCGGCAATTCACTCCACCGTTCGTTGAGCCGGTCATCCAGTGCGATTGCGATCGCGCCGGTCACAGCCCGGCTCCCCAGAAGTTCGATATCCGCGGCGTTGACCAGTTCGGCCCGGTAACCGCATTCGCGCAATTCACTCAGCATCGCCGCCAGAGCACTGCTGATGTAACCGGCAATCCGGTTGCTGCCGAGAATCAGCGCCACCGTACGGCGGCCATTGCCGCATTCGATGAGGTATCCCATTTCACGGGCTGCCGCCAGCACCCGGTCCCGGGTTACGGGATGAACCCGCGGGTCGCTGTTCAACACCCGGGACACCGTGGAATGCGACACCCCGGCCGCCTTCCCCACCATCCGCACCGTCACTTTCTTCATTAACGTCTCCCTCCGCCGGATTTCTCACTGCGCAAATATAACCGGCGAACAGCGGCAGATCAAGTTCTGGTGCATTTTGTCTCACAATAAAGCCGGAAAAAAAGTTGCATTTCTCCCATTCTTCCGTCATAATAATGTTACAGAAATACAATTCTGTTTCCCAAGTTGGATTAAGGAGGTTCAACCCATGAATGAATGCATTGTTTCCCCCCGCCGCTGCGGCGGCACCTGCGACTCAATGGCCGCGAATCCCACCCAGTTCCGGAAGAAACGCGATTTTACCCTTATTGAGCTGCTCGTAGTAATAGCAATTATCGCGATTCTGGCGGCAATGCTGCTGCCCGCCCTGAATCAGGCCCGCGACCGGGCCAGAGCCGTCAAATGCATCGGCAACCTGAAGCAGATCGGCCAGGGCGTCAACTTCTACTGCGGGGATTATGCGGATTATCTGCCGATCAATGCCTGGGTGGATGCCGGCAACGGCTATGCAAACTCCTACTCCTGGCTCAACCTGCTCGGCCCCTACTGCGGCTATTCCGGCCGCGGCTGGAAAAACATGCTGCCGAGCAATGCAGAAATCACACAGCAACGGGGTGTCTTCCACTGCCCCGCCTTCGTCGTCGGAACAGACGGCAAAGATCCCAACAAAACCGGCTACGGCAGCAGCTTGCGGCCATTACAGGACGGCGACGCCAAAAACGTTTCCGTCCGTTCCGACGTGTCGCCGTTCCGTTTCATCAAGCTTCAGGAGATACGATACGCATCGCAGCGGGGTCACGTCGCCGATTCCGATGACAATTATATCGGCGTCGATTCGGCCAATCCCGGCAACGGCAACTTCAGCTTTCAGTTCGAATCGGCCAGGTATCGCCGCGGCGATCCGATACGCCATGCGGAAAGTATGAATATCCTGTTTTTCGATTGCCATGTCGCGGCGCGCAACTGCCGCGCCGCCTATTTGAATTTCTGGAAACCGCAGGATGCCAACTGAGGATATATGCCATGAACCGACCATTCTTCCTTACCGCTTTTCTTGCGGCCGCCCTGAGCTCCGGCGCGGGCACATCGACCAACCTGATCCGCGAACCGGGCACCCGGCTCACTGCCGACAGCTTTTTCACCGTCCATGTGCCATCCAAGGCCGGCGACGGCAATTTCAACGATAAAACAAGCCGCTGGGTCAGTACCGCCGACGGCCGGGAACATTGGCTCGCAGCCGAATTTTCCGCCCCCCGCGAAGTCAACCGGATCGCCCTTCACTTCTGGACTGACGGCCATCTGGCGACAGATTTCGATGTACAGGCGAAATTCAATAACGAATGGAAAACCGTACGGGAAGTGCGCGGCAACCGGGAGCGGGTGGTGCGAGCCGTTTTTCCGACGATCCGCACCGAAACACTGCGGATTCTCTTCCGCCGGCAGATTCCCGACAACATGGTGCGGCTTTACGAATTCACCGCCGACCGGATGGAACAACCGGTGGCGGTCACGCTGTCCGCTGCGTTCCACGGCGGCCTTCTGCTGCCCGGCCGCCGGCCCGAACTGCTGCTGGATCACTGTGAACCGGAGAAAACCATCCAGCTGCCGGTCAGCATCCGCCTGCTCGACGAACACGGCAAAGTGCTCAAAACCCGGCGTCAGGCTTGCGTGGTCAGGCAGCGTGCCGCAGTGCCCCTGCCTCTCCCTGACGAATACGGCAGCTACAGCTATGAAATCAATCTGCTGGATACGCCGGTGCCGGCGGTCTATTTCGCTCCTGCACCGTCGGTCTACCGCAGCAGTTCGCCTTTCGGCGCCCATTACCACAGTTCCGACCCGGCTTTCGCCCATCACGCCGGCATCTGGTGGTGGCGCAACCACGATGTTTACGGACGCTGGAACTTCTACCTCAGTTCCGCCGGAAAAACCGACTGGAGCGATTACGAAGAGCGGCTGGAATTCGTGCGGCGGAACCAGCTCCGGGAATGTTCCGTCTACCTGGGCGCCCCCAGACAGTACTCCACCATCCTGCCGGGTGAACCGGTGACAGGCGACCTCGACTGGCTCTACTCCTACTACCCGCCCGCCGACCTGGACGCCTGGCGACGGCTCTACCTGACGCCGATGGCTGAAAAAATCAAACAGGCCTCCCCCTTCCGTGCCCACGAGGTCTGGAACGAAGCGTGGAGTTATTACCGACTGCGCGGCCCGCACGGCACCGCCGGGGAAGCCGCCGCGCTTTTCCGATCCTCCTACGAAACGCTCAAACAGGTTGACCCGGAGGCGCTGGTCTATGCCACCGATGTGAAGCCGGAGGCGACGGAAAATCCCTATGCTTACCGGAATTTCGGCCGTGACCTGTTCGACCTCGGTTTCCTGCGCTACACCGACCTGCTCAGCTACCACAGTTACGGCATCATGAGCTATCCCCGGCTGGAACAGCTCCGCCGCAACCTGTGGGCATACGGCCGCGACTATGACCTCTGGTCCACTGAAACCGCCGTCGAAGGAAAGCCCTTTCCGGCACTGCTGGAATCACTGGCGGCACACCGGGCGGCAGGCAATGGCAAAACGTTCTTGTATACCGGCGACAAGTGGGCTCCGCTGCGGCTGGACGGCAAGCCGACCCTCTACCTCGTCGCCCAGGCGGCGCTGTGCCGTACACTCGGCGATGCGCTGCCGCTCGGCTTCTTCACGACGGACGGCATCCGGGTCTTCGTCTTCGCCAACGGCGGGACGGCGGCAGCCGTGCTCTGCACCGACAGCGCCGAACCGGTCCGGGTTGACCGCCTGCTTTCCGAGGGAAGTTCGCTGGAAGACATCTACGGCCGCCGCTTCCGGCATGACCTGCCGCTGCTGACCCGCGACAACCCGCTGATTGCAATCAGGCCGCCCGATGCACTGGTCCGCCGCGCCCTCGCCGAACGGCTTGCTTTCCACGGCACGGAGCGGGGCGGCGAAATGCTCCCGCCGGTGGCAAACCGGATGAAAACCGCCGATGATACCACATGGGATACATTGCTCGACCATGAAATTGCGGCGCTCCGCCGGATGCGCCGCCAGGCGGCAGACCAGCAGCTCTACACCACCGGCAAGGCGCTGGACCTGCTGGTCAACGCCCGGATCATGCTCGACCGGCGCGCCGGAAATACGGTAAACTCCGGCACGACCCGGGCAGCGCTGCGCGATGCGCTCGCGGCCCAATGGCGTGAAATCACCCGGCGGACCGGCAACGACGGCATTCTGCCAGATACGGAACGGTTAACCTCACGCGCTCAAAAGGAGCTGCAATTCGCCGCGATGTACGACAGCGACGGCGATGCGGCCGCCCGCGAACGATTCCTCGAAAGCGCGGCGGAAGCCCTCGCCAACGGGCGTTCCCGCCTGGCCGGAGAAGCTGTCGCTCATGTTTATAAGACCAAGAGCGCTTTCCGCAGCGCCAAGCGGCTGATCCGCTCCGAACGCTACTGTTTCCCGAACGGGCGGCCCCAGGAGGCCGTCATCACCCTCGCCAATCCTTTCGGGCGCGAATTGACCGGCACTCTTGCCGTCACGCCGCCCGACGGCTGGCAAGCCGACCGCACACAGCTCGCCTACCGGGTGCCGCCGATGTCGCGGCAACTGCTGAAACTGCGGCTTACCGCTCCGGAAACATTCGCGCCGGGAAAAATACACCGCTTGACCGCGACTGATCAGGCCGGTCAATTTCCTGCGATTGAAGCCGAATGCGAAATCGTCAGGCAGGTGCCGTCCCACCCGATCCTCGGCGGCAGCCTCAGCACCGGCGAATTCACCGGCAACTGATCCGAAAACGCTTCAGGAAGGACAGGCCGTCAGAGCCGTTTTTTCAGACGGGCGGCCGCCCGCTTCAGGCTGCCCAGCACGGCGGGGTCGAGCGCGACGCCGCCGGCGATCAGGAACATGCCCGCGACCTGCCAGCCGCCGAGCGGTTCGCCGAGCAGGAGGTGCGCGAACAGGATCGCACAGACCGGAATCAGGTATTGCGTGATGTTCAATAAAGGCAGCGGCACGTCGCGGGTCGCGATGTTCCAGAGCCAGAAAGCGCCGATGGTCGGCCCTGCGACCAGGACCGCAAGCAGAACCAGCACCTCCGGGTCAAGCGGCGGCTTCAACGGCTGGCGGAACAGCAGGCTGAAAACCAGCGTGGCCGCCGCCCCGGCAATCATCGCCCAGGTGGTGTAAACCAGCGAATCCACCCGTTTGAGCGTACCTTTTCCCCACAGCACATATCCGGCCCAGCAGGCCGCCGCCGCGACGATCATCAGGTCCGCAAACCCGAGGCGGGTCAACTGAATCCCCTCCGGCGTGACCACCCGGATCACCAGCAGACAGCCCGACAGGCTGACCGCCATTCCGACGCACTGTCCGACCGTCAGCTTCCGGCCGATCAGGAAACAGCCGATCAGAATCGCGACCGGAATCAACGCATCCAGCATGGAAGCGTTGATTGCGCTGGTCAGCTTCTCGCTCTGAAACATCAGCAATCCGACCATACACATTCCGAGCATCCCCTGCCCGATGACTTCGATGGCGTCGCGGCGGGTCAGCGCGAATACCTTCTTTTTCCGTGTGGCACATGCAATCGCGAACATGATCAGTCCGGCCGCGACAAACCGCCAGAATGAAATTTCGCCCGCCGAAACCCCGGCCTGGCTCATCATCAGCTTGCCGAGCACATAATTGCCGCTCCACAGCACACAGCTCGCGACCAGCGCGAAGCCGCCCCACAGCAGCGCCCGGTCGCCGTAACGGATTTTATCCCATAATTTCCATAATATTTCCCCAACAGCGAAAACAGCAAGCAATAACAGCAAAAACAGAACCAACAGTACATAAATAGTCGGCACTGGTCGAGGAACATAAAATCCGAACAGATATCTCCCCCAGCAGACCAATGCCGTCATGGCCGGTACTCCCACCATAAAAAGATAGAGAACGGAAAAGTATCGTCGCCATCGCGGATATCGCATATTCATGCGTTCCAGTAATGATTCAGCCAGCGACAGCACCAGCCAGCCCAATAGCAACACACCAGCCAAATTCAACCAATGGATCTCCGCATATGGGAGATGCAGCGGAGAATAAGGTATATGGCGGTAATACCAGAGCCACGGCCAACCTATTTTGTAAAAATGATCGCCGCTGAGATCAACTCCGCATACTATATACAAAAACTGCAACAGAAATGCAATCATTAAATTTCGCAAATGAAACAGAATATGAATAATCTTATTCATGTCCCCCTCCTCAGCGATACCTCGCCTCTTTGGATCAGGTCGTTGATTTCGGGCTGGCTGCCGTAGAGGATCAGGGAGTTTCCGGCGCCGATCACGTCGGCGGCCTGCGGTTCCCCGGCGTAGTCGGTGACCGAGCGGCGGATGCCGAGCAGCTTCACCTTGCCGAGCAGCGGCAGCGCGTCCTCGTACCGTTTGCCCGCCAGCGGCGAGTCGGCGGTTACATAAAGCTCGCTGATCCGGTAGCTGTCCGGCAGATGACACAACGTGTTCTGCCGGAAAGCCGCCAGCTTCATCGTCGAACCGGTGAAAAACTCGAATATCCGGATCACCGCCCGCTCGAACCAGAGCCGCTTCGACACGTACCACAACAGCAGCAATCCCGCGCCGAGGATTCCGAACCGCAGCAGCAGGTCCAGTCCGTAGGTGTCCCGGCTCACCGTGACCATGCTCAGCAGCAGCGAACTGATCGACGCGATGATTCCGACGTTGCCGATCAGCATCAGGTTGCCGATCACGCGGCGGCGCACGATGTGGCTGGTGATCTGTTCGGACTCCCCGGTCGTGAAGCCGCAGCCGGTCACGGCGGAACGGGACTGAAACCGGGCCACATCCTCCGAAATTCCGGTGTAGACCAGGATGATCGTCGCAATCCGGGTAAAAAACAGCAGCATATACATCACCAGCAGCAGGGAAATCACTCCGATCATAACAACAGCTTCCTCCTCTCGATCCGGGCGGTTGAATTGATACATTCGTACCGTTACCATATCGCAAAAGCCGGATTTGTCAAATTCCATCCGCCCGCCCGGCGTTTGAAAAGAACGGCTTATGGTGATATGTTAGTGCAATATTCACATGTGCCGGAACGAGCCGAAATGACGAAATCAAAGCTGAAACGAAAATTCTTCACCGTGATGCTGCCGGTTGCGGCGGGCGTGTTCACCCTGCTGTTCGCCGCCGCCTGCTGCAATGTCCGCAAGCGCATGGGCGAACTCCCGGACGAAGCCGAAATCCGGCGCCGGGCGGCGCTTCCGAACTATAAGAACGGCAGATTCGTCAATCAGGAGCCGGTCACGCTGGACCGGAAAAAGGTCGCGTCCTCCGGCGGCATGTGGCGTTTTCTGTTCTCCTCGGAAAACGCGCCGGACCGGGAACTGCCCGTCCTGCCGCGCAACCGCGGCTCCTTTCCCGCCGAACCGGCGGAGTTTTCCGTCACGTGGCTCGGCCATTCGAGCCTGATCTTCGAGCTGGGCGGCAAACGGTTCCTGACCGATCCGGTTTTCGGCAACGCCGCGCCGCTCCCCGGCATCGTGCGCCGTTACTGCGCCCCTCCCCTGCCCCGCCGGGAGCTGCCGGAGCTCGACTTCATCCTGATCTCCCACGATCACTACGACCATCTCGAATACGACACCATCCGGGCGCTACGCGACAGCAAGGTCCCCTTCGTGACCGCGCTCGGCGTCGGCGCGCGGCTGCGCGGCTGGGGGATCGCCGCCGACCGCATCCACGAACTCAACTGGCACGACTCCGCAACCGTCGCCGGAGTGAAGATCACCGCGCTGCCGGCCCGCCACTTCTCCGGCCGCTCGCTGAAAGACCGCGACCGCACTTTATGGGCGTCATACATCTTTGAAGCGGACGGCAGGAAAATCTTCTTCGGCGGGGACAGCGGCTACGGCAAACATTTCAAGGAGATCGGCGACGCTCACGGCCCTTTCGACCTGACCTGTCTTGAAATCGACGCGTGGAACGAACGCTGGCCCGACAACCACATGTTCCCGCACCAGACCATCCGCGCCCACCGCGACCTGCGCGGCAGGGAGCTGCTGCCGATTCACTGGGGGGTCTTCGACCTTGCGATGCACCCGTGGGATGAGTCGATCCGCCAGATCGCCGGATTCGCGGCGGAGTCGGAAATCCCGCTGCTCACACCGCGAATGGGAGAAACCGTGACGCCGGGACAATCCGAAACCGGCCGCTGGTGGGAGTAGTCCGCATACGGCCTGAAACTCTCTTTCCGTAAAATCCTCCCGGAAAAGCGGCTTTTCTTTCCGAATCGGTTTGCTTTTTCGGCTGAATCGCTCAATATTAATCCAGTTGTTATCGTCTTGTAAAAGGAGGGATTTTTCAATATAAATCCGATCGCATCCTGAAAATCTGATAAATACGTTGTTCCATACCGAAAACCGCCAAAATTTTCAGAACCAGTGAACAATGCCGACGCAGGAACGCGCCCTTTATTCCCCGGAATAAAGTGGGGCGCTTCCGTCGCATTTCTGGTTCAAGCGCTTGGCGGTGCTTTGGTATGAATGCGTGCGGAAGCGCCCCTTTTTATTTTTCGCCCAAAAATTGTGAGGTTTCCCAATATATGAAAAAAATCAACGTTATTCAAATAACAGGAGGAATTTTCCCGATAAAAATCGCGGAAAAATCAGAAGCTGGACATTTCCGGGGGGGAAAGTATGTGCGGACATCTTTTACAGGGAGCGAACAATGAGAATCATCCACGTCTGTTATCACGACATCCGCGGCGGAGCGGCTCTGGCGGCCCGCCGGCTGCACCTCGAACTGCTGCGCACCGGCCATGAATCCCGGTTCATGCTGGTCGAACAGAGCGGCGACACCGAGCAGGCGATCCGCCTTCCCGCCCTCTTCCGCTGCCGCTGCCGGATCGAACAGCGGCTGGAGGCGCTCGCCTTTCGCCATGCCAACCGCAACCGCCTGACTCCGCAATCCTTGAACCTCTTTCCGACTTCCATCGCGGCAAGGATCAACCGGGAAAATCCCGACGTCGTGAATCTCCACTGGATCAACGGCGCCTCCAGCGCGATCTGGGACCTGCCGCGAATCCACGCCCCGGTCGTCTGGACACTGCACGATACCTGGCCCTACTGCGCCACGGAACATTACCATGACAACAACGACCTGCGTTTCGTCACCGGCTACCGGGAACCGGCTCCCAACGGCAGTTTCTGGCAGCCGCTGGTCTGGAAATGCAAGCGGAAAAACTGGAACGGCTGGACACCGGAAATCGTCGCTCCCAGCAACTGGATCGCCGGAGAGGCCCAGTCCAGCGAACTGATGCACCGCCTGCCGATCACTCCGATCGCCAACGGAGTCGACCTGGCCGTGTTCCGCCCGTCGGACCGCCTCAAAGCCCGGCAGACGCTCCGCCTGCCCCCGAATGCCCGGATCATCCTGTTCGGAGCCTACAACGCGGCCGACCGCAACAAGGGCGGCCCGGAGCTGACCGCGGCCCTCCGGCGGCTTTCCCGCCGCTTCTCCGAACCGCTGCTTTTGCTGGCGGTCGGATCGAACACCAAAATGCCGGATTTCGGTATTCCGACCGTTTTCACCGGCCGCCTCGATACCGAACAGCAAATGGCAACCGCCTATGCCGCCGCCGACGCGACGGTGCTGGCCAGCAAATACGACAACCTGCCGAACATTCTGGTCGAATCGCTGGCCTGCGGCATTCCGGCGGCGGCATTCGCGACCGGCGGCATCCCGGAGATCATGGAGGACCGCGTTTCCGGCGCGCTGGCCGAACCGTTCCAGCCGGAATCGCTCGCCGACGCGCTGGCGTGGATTCTGGAGCATCCGCACCCGGAACAGCTCGCGGCAGCGGCCCGGCATCGCGCGGAAAGCTGTTTCGACATCCGCGACTGCGCCCGCCGCTACTCCGGGCTGTACGCCGGATTGCGGCAACGTTTTCCATCGCCTTCCGGACACCCCATCCGCCCGGCGATCTGATCCGGGCAATCACGGAAAATCAACGATTTTTTCACAATGGGACTTGACAAACGCCACTCTTTTTGGTATAATATTGCTACAACAAATAAAATAAGTTTAGCACTTTTAGCAAAAGCATTGCAAAATGGAAAGCCTGTTCGACGAAACCAGAGCCTATGTGACCGGCAGGATCGCCTCGCTGCTGGAGGCGGGAGAAAACAAACTGCCGACCGACCACGAACTCGCCGCCGAGATCACCGCCAGCTACGCCACGCTGCGGCTGGTGATGAAGGAGCTGGAGCAGCAGGGATTCATCCGGCGCATCCGCGGCTCCGGCACCTACCTGACGGCGCAGGCAGCAACTCTGCTGGCCGATTCGCGGCGGCGGCGGCTGCACATCTACGCGCCGGGTTTTCCCCAAGCTCCCGAATGCGACTACGGTGCGCTGCTGCTGGAAACCCTTCGGAATCAGGCCGAAGCCCGCAACTGGAAAAGCGAATTCACGCTGGTGCGGAGCCACCGCGAATTCGTCGAGCGGCTCGACCGGGAACTGCCCCGCGCCGACGCGGTGATCTACCTGCCGCCGACCGAACCCTTTTCACTGGAAGCGGTCGGCAGACTGGCCCGGTTCGGCTCCCGGCCGCTGGTGGTGCTCGACTGCGAACTCTCCAACATCGCGATCGACAACATCACCTCCGACAACCGGCGCGGCGGCATGCTCGCGGCGGCCCATCTGCTCGTCAACGGCCACCGCAACATCGCGCTGCTGCTCTGCGAACCGCTGCTGCCCCAGTCGCAGGCGCGTATTCAGGGGTTCCGCGACGCGCTGGAGCTGGCCGGACTGCGCGCCGAACTGATCGACTGCCATGTGCGCGCCGAAGATCCGCGCGACCTGTTCGCGCGCCGGGCGATGCTGGAACGGCTGAAACGGCCGTATGAGTTCACCGCCGTATTCGCGATCTCCGACGCGGGCGCTTTCGGCGCTTTGCAGGCGTTCGAGGAGCTGCATCTCGTCGCGGGCAGGGATATCAGCCTGGTCGGCTTCGACGGCATTCCCGCCGGAGAAGCCCTCACGCCCCGGCTGACCACCGTCGCCCAGCCGGTCGGCGAAATCTGCCGGACGGCAATCGACTGGCTCGACGAACCGCCGCACTCCCACTCCAAGTGTCAGCTTTCGCCGGTGCTGCGCCCCGGCGAAACCGTCCATACCATCGTCCCATCGGCAGTTTCCCAATAAAACCAAGGAGAAATCATGAAGAAATTCACTTTAATCGAGCTATTAGTAGTAATAGCCATCATTGCGATTCTGGCGGCGATGCTGATGCCCGCGCTGAACAAGTCGCGGGAAAAGGCGAAGGCGGTCCAGTGCGCCGGCAGCCAGCGGCAGATCATGCAGGCCGAACTGATGTACGCCGGGGACAACCGCGACCATGTGACCCCTTTCAACCTCGGCCCGAATTACAACAAGCGGATCGGCGGCAAATGGTGGATCAACCTGTTGTGCGAACGTTATCTGCCCTGCCCCATCCCCGGCTGGCTGAACGGCAACTCCGGCAACATGCTCGATTCGGAAAAGAACGCCGACGCCAGGCGCGGCGTCTACTCCTGCCCCTCCAAGCCCGCCGGTTACGCGTGGGGCGGCGGCATCGGCATCTCCGCCGAAGGCAAGCACCCGCTGACCAACTACGGCAAATCGATCAAGATCACCCGGATGCGCAATCCCTCCGACCTGATCCTGCTCGGCGATGCCGCGTGGCAGAAAGGCGGCCTCAAACTCGAACCGGCCCGCAGCATGAAGTGCCCGGACAACTGGAGCGGCGAAACCTATATACTCAATGCCCCGCATTCCGGCCTCGCCAACGGCGCGCTGCTCGACGGGCACGTCGCCGGCCGCAGCCGGGATCAGTGGAAAGACTCTTTCCAGTGCGACCAGGGCGCCAAACTCTAATTTCAGGAAACGATCCGTTATGAAAACCATCCTCCACTGTCTCGCCCTGACCGCCTGCTGCGCTTTGTCCGCCGCGCCGAAGGTCGACCGTTACGGGCAGTCCGCCGCCGAAAACTGGCCGGGCAAAATCACCCGCGACGCCCAGATGCGCGCCGAACTGGAACGGGAAAGCGCCGAACTGGCCGATGTGAAACCCGACATGGAACGTTTTGACCGCTTCGGCGGAGTGAAAACCGGCAAGCCGCTGGCGGCGACCGGCTTCTTCCGGGTTCAGAAGATTGACGGCCGCTGGTGGCTGGTCACGCCGGAGGGAAATCCCTTCTACCTCAAGGGGGTCGACGCGGTCCCCTACACCGAACGCGGCTACTTCACCGCGGCGCGCGACTCCGGCGGCACGATCCGCAAGGCTTTCACACAGGCCGCCCCCGATCCGGCGAAATACCTCGAAGCGTGGTCGAAAGACAAAAAGCTGGTCAATTTCCTCGCCGCCAACCTCTACAAGAAGTACGGCCCCGATTTCCGGGAGCGCTGGATGGAGCTGACCGAAAAGCGGCTGCGTTCGTGGGGATTCAACTCCGCCGCGAAGTGGAACAATCCGTTTCACTTCGACCGATTGCCCTTCCTGCACGACGAACAGCTCCGGGTGAAGCGCTTCGACCGCTTCATCGATCCCTACGATCCCGGCTTCGAGGCCGCCGCCGAAACGCAGGTCAAGGCGATGTGCGCCAAGCTGCGCGGCAATCCGTACCTGATCGGCTATCAGCTTGAAAACGAAAACGGATGGGGGCGCAACGCCCCGGCGATCCTGCTGCGCGACTCCTCCGGCAAACTCGCCGCCAAGCGGGCGCTGCTGGAATATCTGGCCGAACGCAACGGCGGCGATCCGGGCAAGTTCTTCGACCGCAGCGGCGCACCGATCGAAACGCTGATGACTGAAACGCTGGCGACGGCCGCGGTTCCGCCGGAGCTGCTGGACGGCTTCATCGTGCAGGCCTCGCGCCGCTACCATGAAATTCTGCGCGGCCTGGTCAAAAAATACGACCCTGATCACCTGTTCCTGGGGGCGTCGCACTGTTCGAGCCAGAGCGTCGAATGGATCGACGGGGGACGGGAGTCCGTCGACCTGATCGCGCTGCATGAATACGACCTCGACTCCCGCTGGATTCACGGCACGCTGGCCGGAAAGCTCAGGGAGTGGGACAAGCCGTTCGCGGTGCTGGAATTCTCCTTCACCAACCACCGGCGCGGTTTCGCCTGCGGCAGTTCGACCGTGGTGAAAACCGAAGCCGACCGCGGCACGGCGTTCCGGATCTACACCGAAAAAATGGCGGCCGATCCGCTCTGCGTCGGCACCGGCTACTTCATTTTGTACGACCAGCCGGTCACCAGCCGCGGCCACGACGCCGAGGCGTACAACTTCGGGCTGATCGACGTGACCGACCGCCCCTACCGCGAGATGCTCGCCGGGGTGAAAGCGGCCAACGCCCGGCTCTTCGACGTGCATGCCGGAAAACTGGAACCGATCCCGATGCAGCCGCTGCGGGCGGTCAAGCGGAGCCTGCGCGAATTTCTGCCGGAATCCGTCGGGGCGGTCACCTTCGACAGCAGCAATCCGCAGTTCCACCACAACCGGCTGGACCGGGTCCGCTTCGGCAGCAACGCCCGGTTCGGCGTGCCGCTCGCGGTCGGCACCATCGATGCCGGCAAACCGGACGGTTTCGAGAAACTGGAGTTCTACGTGTTCCTGTGGAAAACCGAGAAAAACCGCAACCTTTCCGACTGGTTTCAACTGGAAGAATCGGCGGACAACGTCACTTTCTCCCCGGCTCCGGCGGTCTTCCGGCTCCACCGCGACGGCCCCTTCCGCGAATACGTGATGGCCCCGCAGGCGCTGAAGCCGGGAACCCGTTTCGTGCGGCTGAGCTTCGTCCTGAACGATCCCGCCGCACCGTGGGCGACCTCGCTCGCCGAAGTCAAAGTCGAACGCCGCTGATCACCGGTTGAACAGCGCGCGCAACTCCCTCACCCGGGCCTCCACATCGGGGGCCTGGGTGATTTCGGTCACCATCGCGATATGCTTCGCCCCGGCGGCGAGCAGTTCCGGAATGCAGTGCTTCTTGATGCCGCCCATCACCGAAAACGGCAGGCCGGCTTCGGGAGCGATCCGCCCGATCGCACCGAGGCCGAGCGCGCCGCAGTTCACGCTCTTGGTCTGCGTCGGATAGATCGGCCCGATGTTGATGCAGTCGGCTCCGGCGGCTTTCGCGGCGAGCGCCTCCTCAAGATTGTGGGTCGAGTTGCCGAGCCAGAGGCCGGGCGCAATGGCGCGCGCGACCGGAACCGGCAGGTCGTCCTGCCCGAGATGGACTCCGTCCGCATTCGCCGCAAGCGCGACGTCGACGTGGTCGTCGATCATCAGCAGGATGCCGTAACGGTTCGCGATCGGACGGCAGGCGACAGCCAGTTCGTACAGATACTTCATGCCTTTATTCTTTTCGCGGAGCTGAACGATCTTCACGCCGCCCGCGGCGACCGCTTCAAAGATTTCCACGACCGGACGGCCGAGGGTGAACTCCGACGAAATCACCGGGTAGATGTCGACCGCATCAAACGCGGCGGCCTTCTCCTCGCGGCTGCTGAAACACGACTGCAACACCATTTTTCTTTCCTTATCATCTATAAGCTTATTCTGCTCTGGCGGCGATACTCGCCGACCGGGTGCCACCCGGTCGGGGTCAAGGGGCGAAGCGCCCTTGCCACCGGAGGTAATCTGTGCGCTACTGCGCCCAGCTGCCGGAGGTGCGATTGAAAATCAGGCCGCGCAGCGCACAAGGTGTGCCGCCCGACAGGGCGGGCAGACCCGCCTGCCTTCAAAACGGCAGGCTTTCCCCCACTTGCCGATCGCTCCTGAACGCTACTTTCTCCCGAACTTCCCGCACTCGCCCATCGGATCGATTTCATGACCGTCAAGGCCGCACAGCACCCGGAACGGATGCTCGATGAAGTGAACGCAGTTCCGGCAGAAACGGCCGTAATTCTCATCGGGAGTCAGATCCGCCTTCGGCGCGGCCTCGGCCCCCTCCCCCAGCAGCGCGGCCAGCGAACCGAGCTTTTTGCGGCCCGCGTCCTCCGCCGACTTTTCGTCAGGAGTTCCCAGTTCCGCGCCGCACAACGCGCAGACCAGCACCGTGCCCACCTTCGTCCAGCCCTCCATCTTCGCTTTGGACTTCACCACACTCTTTTCGCCGCAATGCGGACACGTGATTGTTTCACCCTGAATCATTTTCTGCAAAACCTCAACCGTTTCGGGTCATTTTGTCACACTGAGCGCCACTTTGTCCCATTTTTTTCTGATCCGGCCGTGCCGTTTTCCGTCCTCTCTTTAAAATACACCCCCGGAGCCGGAATTCAATGGCCGCCGCTTCCGTTTGGCACGCCTCCTGCTGGATAAGGCATGACACTTTATGAAGAAAAGGAGAACAGTTGTATGAACCTCGAAAAACTTACCAACAAAACCCGTGAAGCGCTGCTGGCGGCGCAGAACATCGCGATGGAGAACTCCAACAGCGAACTGCGCAATCTGCACGTGCTCGCCGCGCTGGCGCGGCAGGACGACGGACTCGTCCCCTCCATCCTCGAAAAACTCGGCGTAAACCGCCAGCTTTTCGACAAACAGATCGACCAGGCGCTCGGCACCTTGCCGCGCGTCAGCGGCCGGCAGGAGGTCTACCAGTCGCGCGAATTCAGCGCATTGCTGGTCGATGCCGCCAAGCAGGCCGAATCCATGCAGGATGAATACGTCAGCGTCGAACACCTGCTGCTGGCGATGTTCCAGGCGACCGGCAGCACCGCGTATGAGCTGCTGACCAAGGCCGGGCTCACCTCCGACAAGGTATTGCAGGCCTTGCAGAGCATCCGCGGCAACCAGCGGGTCACCTCCGCCGATCCGGAAAACACCTTTGAGGCGCTGAAGAAGTATTCCCGCGACCTCACTTTGATGGCGATGCAGGACAAACTCGACCCGGTGATCGGCCGTGACGACGAGATCCGCCGCGTGATCCAGATCCTGTCGCGCCGCACCAAGAACAACCCGGTCCTGATCGGCGAACCCGGCGTCGGCAAAACCGCCATCGTCGAAGGACTCGCCCGCCGCGTCGTGCGCGGCGACGTTCCCGAAAACCTGAAAAACCGTCAGGTCGTCGCCCTCGACATGGGCGCGCTGATCGCCGGAGCCAAGTACCGCGGCGAATTTGAAGAACGCCTGAAAGCCGTGCTCAAGGAGGTCACCGCCGCCGAGGGCAAGGTGATCCTCTTCATCGACGAACTGCACACCGTGGTCGGCGCGGGCGCCTCCGAGGGTTCGATGGACGCGGGCAATCTGCTCAAACCCATGCTGGCGCGCGGCGAACTGCACTGCATCGGCGCGACCACCCTCGACGAATACCGCAAGTATATCGAGAAGGACGCCGCGCTGGAACGCCGGTTCCAGTCGGTGCTGGTCAATCCGCCGAGCGTCGAGGACACCATTTCGATCCTGCGCGGCCTGAAGGAACGCTATGAGATCCACCACGGCGTGAAACTGCGGGACAGCGCGCTGGTCGCCGCCGCGGTGCTTTCGGACAAGTACATCGCCGACCGGTTCCTGCCGGACAAGGCGATCGACCTCGTCGACGAAGCCGCCGCCGCGCTGCGCACCGAAATCGACAGCTCCCCGACCGAACTCGACGAAAACGAGCGCCGGGTGATGCAGCTCGAAATCGAAATCACCGGCCTGCGCAATGAAAAGGACCCCGCTTCGATCAAGCGCCGCGAGAGCCTCGAAGCCGAAGTCGCCGAACTCAAGGAGACCGGCAAGGTGCTGCGCGCGAAGTATGAGAATGAGAAAAAGGCGATCACCGACCTGCGGAACTACCGCGAAGCCCTCGATCTCGCCAAGGCGAAGCTGGACAAGGCGACCCGCGAATACAACTACGAGGAGGCCGCCAAGCTCCAGCACGGCACGATCCCGGAGATCGAACACAAGATCGCCGAAGCCGAAGCGGCGATCAAGGCCGATTCCGGCAGCCGCCTGCTGAAAGAGGAGGTGGACGAAGAGGATATCGCCGCGATCATCAGCCGCTGGACCCACATTCCGGTCTCGAAGCTGGTGCAGAGTGAAAAGGAAAAACTCCTGAAACTCGGCGCCCGGCTCCACGAACGGGTGGTCGGCCAGGACGAGGCGGTCACGGCGGTCGCCGACGCGGTGCTTCGCGCCCGCGCCGGGCTGCAGGACCCGAACCGTCCGATCGCGAGCTTCATTTTCCTCGGCCCGACCGGGGTGGGCAAGACCGAGCTGGCCCGCACGCTGGCGGAGGACCTTTTCGACGACGAGCGCGCGATGGTGCGGATCGACATGTCCGAATATATGGAGAAATTCAGCGTGTCGCGTCTGGTCGGCGCTCCTCCGGGATACGTCGGCTACGAGGAGGGCGGGCAGCTGACCGAAGCGGTGCGGCGCCGTCCGTACTCGGTGGTGCTGTTCGATGAGATCGAAAAAGCGCACCCGGATGTGTTCAACATCCTGCTGCAGGTGCTGGAGGACGGCATCGTGACCGATTCGCAGGGGCGCACGGTCAGTTTCAAGAATACGATCATCATCATGACCAGCAACATCGGCAGTTCGATGATCCTCGAACACAAGGGCAACGCCGACGAGCTCAAGGACCGGCTTTTCGAGGAACTGCGCCGCCACTTCCGGCCGGAGTTCCTGAACCGGGTGGACGAGACGCTGATCTTCCACGCGCTGGACAAGAGCCAGATTCTGAACATCGTGTCGATCCAGCTGCGCCGCCTCGAAAAGCGGCTGCGCGACCAGGATATCGCGCTCGAAGTCACCGACGCGGCCAAACAGCTGATCGCCGAGGACGGCTACGATCCGAGCTTCGGCGCGCGCCCGCTGAAACGCGCGATCATCAGACTCGTGGAGACCCCGGTTTCGCGGCGGATCATCGCCGGCGAAATCGAGCCGAATTCGAAGCTGGTGATCGACCGCAAGGGCGATGAACTCACCTTCACCGCCGTCGCGGTCCCGGAAACGGTCGAATAAGCATTTGCCGCATACTCCCGGTTTCCCGCTCCCGGGCGGAGCGGAGAACCGGGAGTTTTTATTTTTCCTGCTGCGTCCAGACCGTCAATCCGGCCAGGTTCCTCCGGCACGGGAACCGGAAGGAAGCCAGATAGGCGACCAGCGCCAGCCCCGCATTGACCAGAATCCCGGTCCAGTAGGCATGGATCGGCATCCTGAGCGCCTCCGGGACCCAGCCGAGGGTGTTGCATGCCAGATAGAGGTTGAACAGGATCGCCGGAATCAGCCCGGCCAGCAGCGCCCGGCCGCTGACCCGCGTCGTGAAAAATCCCAGCAGGAAGATCGCCAGTTTGCCGCCGCCGAACATCGACGCGATGATCAGGCAGAAATCGTTGACGCTCTCTTTCGGGATATGCACCAGCGCCGCCGCACCGCCGATCATGAACATCCCGCAGACCACCGCGATGATTTTGGCGATCTTCAACAGCGAGGCGTCGCTGCGCTCCCGGCCGTAGCGTTTCACGAAGTCCACGCTGCACACCGTTGAAATCGAGTTGATCGACGAATCCAGCGAACTCATCGCGGCCGCGAGGCAGGCGGCGATGATCACGCCGCCGAGGAACGGCGGAGTACGGGTCAGGATGAAGTGCGGCAGCACCTCGTCCGCCGCGAGATTCGCGACCGCCGCATCCGGCACCACCTTGTAGAACGCATACAGGCAGCTGCCGAGAAAGAAGAAGCACATCCAGGTCGGGATGCTCATCGCGGCGCTGAGAACCACCGCCTTGCGCGCTTCGCGCAGGGATTTCGCGGCGATGTAACGCTGCACCACATTCTGGTTGCTGGAGTAATCGGTGGTGTAGCTGACCACGCCGAGCAGCAGCAGCACGGTAAAGGTGCGGTCGTTCAGCCCCCATGTCACCGGCCCGAAGCTGAACTTGTCGTCGGCAAGGCCGATCCGCAGCACGTCGGAGAGGCCCTCCGGCAATTCGTACAGCATCAGCCCCATGCAGAGCACCCCGCCCAGCAGCAGGATCACCGTCTGGATCACATCCGTCCAGATCACCGCCTCGATTCCTCCGATCACGGTGTACAGCGCGATGAAGAAACCGCAGACCACGATCACCGTCGTCAGGCTGCCGCCGGTCATCCCGGCGACCGGCAAGGCGACCAGATAGAGCACCGTCGCCAGCCGGATGAACTGGGTGATCACAAAGCAGAACGCCGCATACGCCCGGAAAAACGGGCCGTAACGCGCCTCCAGATATTCAAAGGCGCTGGTCGCCCTGCCCCGCCGGAAGAACGGGATGAAAAGCCAGACCGCCAGCAGCGCCGCAAACGGCATCGCGAAGCTGTTCACCGCCTGCCGGTAGTCCAGCACATACGCCGCCGCCGGCAGCGCGAGGAATGTGACCGAACTGATCGAAGTGCCGAGCATCGACAGCCCGACCGCCCAGCCGGGGAAAGCCCGGTTGCCGAGAAAATACTCCTCTGTGCTCTTGTTTTTTTTGCCGAAGTAAAAACCGATGCCCGCCATCGCGGCCAGATAAAGCAGAATGGCACAGAGGTCAGAAATTCTGAACATGGCGCCCTCCGCAAAGTTCGGCGTTCCGCCGGAGCCGCCGGAAGAGATCGGTGAAAACCGGATCGCGATCCACATGCTCCGCCACCCGGATGCGATGGCGGCCCGACGTCAGCTCCCAGCGCATGTCGTCATGCAGCAGCGGCGCGGAAAGCATCCGGAAACGGAACGCCTCCGGCACGGTGAGGCTCGCAATCGTCGAAATATCCCACAACACCTTGTCCTTCAGCTCCCGCCGGTCCAGAAATTCGTGGAAAATGCTCCGCAGATATTCGCTTGCCCGGTCGCCGCCGTCCAGTTCGCGGTCCAGCTCCTCCCGGCCGATGCGCAGCGCCTGCACCACTCCGAGGCACGGCAGGTGCCACAGTTCGCAGCCGGAGTCGAACACCGTCTGCGCGGCGGCGACATCCTGCCGGAGGTTGAATTCATCGTTCCGTCCCATATCGTAGCGGTGGCCGCCCAGCCAGATGATCCGGATCATCCGGCGGATTTCCGGGTCGATCAGCAGTGCGCTGGCCACATTGGTCAGCGCGGCAATCGCGCAGATGTGCAGGACCTCCCCCCGGGCGTTCGCACGGCGGGCCGCCTCCGCGATGAACCCGGCGGCATGGGACTCCACCGCCCGCCGTTTTCCCTCCATGAACCGCGTCGAACCGGCGCAGGCGGGGATTCTCCCCCGGCATCCCATCAGTTCGAGAATCCGCAGAATCTCGTCGTGACTTTTGCGCATGCCGTCCCCGGCGGAATCGGAACGCGCGTTCAGGAACGGCGCCGCCGTAACCCCGGCCACCCGCCAGTGCTCCGGGGAGCACAGCGCATAGACCAACGCGAACTGGTCGTCGATCTCATTGAAGGTGTCGGTGTCGAGGATCATCGGCACCGGGCTTTCTTTTCCAATAGCCATTTAAGAAAACTCCTGTTACGGCTGCCAGACGGTTCCGGCGATGAATTGCTCCGGATGTTCGGCAGTGGTATGATAATAAAGGGTCACGATTTTGCCGTCGGGACGCTGCACGCTGCGCACATATCCCATATCCCAGCTCGCGGCGTCCCGGCGCAGGATCAGCACCGGCCCCCAGCTTCTGCCGCCGTCCCCGCTCAGCCGCGCCCGGATCGAGTACGGTTTGCAGCGGTCGCCGTAGGTCAGGCAGAGCCGCCCGTCGGCCAGCCGGATCAGCGATGGCGGGTTCCACGCCATCCTCGACGGTATGGAAAGCGACTCCCAGGTGCGGCCGCCGTCGACGGAGCGGCGGATTTCGATCCATTTCTTCCTGCCGCGCCGCTCCCGCAACGCGGTCACCAAGGTTCCGTCCGGCAGCTTCACCGTCGACGGCATGATCGAAAAGGAGTGTTTGGAATTCTCCTTCGGCGTTTCCGGTTCGGGGGCAAGCCAGCCGACGAAATGGAAACTCTGCCCGCCGTCCGTGGTTTCGGCCATCAGGCTCCGGCCGCTCGCGCCGTCGCTTTTCAGGGTCGGCAGGAAGATTTTCGCCTGCCCCGCGCCCTCGACGATGTAGTCGGTCCGGGCGCGAAGCGGCCGGTCGATCCCCTCCACGCGCAGACGGAACGGCCCGCCCCAGCTCCTGCCCCGGTCATAGGAACAGTACATCCTGCCGTTGCGCAGCTTCATCGCGAAACCGGGCCGTGAGAAATCCAGCGGGCGCGTCAGCTTTTTCGCCTCTTTGTCGTAACTCCAGGTTTCGCAGCCGTCGGAACTGACCGCCCTGCTGTCGTAGGAGGCCGGTTCAAAGCTCCAGGTTTCGCCTCCGTCGAGGCTGCGGGCGAAAGCATCCACTCCCGGCTTGGAGCCGTCGACGGAGTGCCCCTTGGGATTGTACCGGTAGGGGGCCAGATAGAACCCGACCAGAATCTCATTCCCCCACGCCCAGATTCCTTCGTTGGCGGGCCAGCCGCAGAAAAAGCCGGGACGGGCGGCGGCGACGACGTGTTTCGCGTCGCCGGAAAGATCGCGCACCGGAGGCTTCTCCGCCGCGCCCGCAGCCGCAGTGAAAACGGCGGCCAGCAGCAGCCGTGCAATCCTCCTCATAGTTCCTCCGGGTTCCAGATGGTTGCGGCGATATGCTGCGGCTCAAGCTCCGCGGTGGTATAATAACAGAGCGTGACGACCTTTCCGTCGGGACGCTGCACGCTGCGCACGTAACCCATGTCCCAGCTTGCCGCATCCTGCCGCAGGATCAGCACCGGCCCCCAGCTTCTGCCTCCGTCCCTGCTCAGCCGCGCCCGCAGCGAATAAGGCTTGCGCCGGTCGCAGTAGGTCAGGCAGAGACGCCCGTCGGCCAGCCGGATCAGCGAAGGCGGGTTCCACGCCATTTCCGACGGGGTCGCCGCCTTGTCCCAGGTGCGGCCGCCGTCCTCCGAGCGGCGGATGTCGATCCACTTCTTCTTGTTGCGCCGTTCCCGCAGCGCGGTCACGAAGGTTCCGTCCGGCAGCTTCACGGTCGACGACATGATCGAAAAAGAGTTTTTGACGCCCAACTCCGGCTCGCCGGTCAGCCAGGCGACCAGCTTCCAGCTCAGGCCGCCGTCGTCGGTGCGCGCGGCAAGGCTGCGGCCGCTCTTGCCGTCCGATTTCAGCGCCGAGGTGAAAATCATGCAGCTGTGCGGCCCCTCGACGATATAATCGGTCCGGGACATCAGCAGCCGGTCCACACCGGCGATCTCAAGCCGGAACGGGCCGTCCCAGTTCCGGCCGCGGTCGGCGGAGGTATAGAACATCGTCCCGCGCAGCTTCATCGCGAAACCGGGCGCCCGGAAATCCAGCGGTTCGGCGAGCTTGCGCGGAGGGCGCTCCTGCCGGTCGTTTCTGGAAGCGTCGCCGATGTATTCAGGGCGGTTGAACGTCTCCGGCGTTTCCAGCTTCCAGCTCCGCCCTCCGTCAAGGCTGCGGGCCAGCACGCACCGGCCCGGCTTGGAGTAGTCGGCGGAGTGGGTCTTGCTGCTTTTCAGATAGTCGCGCAGCTCGAAGCCCACCAGAATTTCATCGCCCCAGCTCCAGATCCCCTCATTGGCGGGCCAGCCGCAGAATTTGCCCGGCTCCTGAAAGGCGACGAGCTTTTCGGTTTTCGCGCTCAGGTCGATCACCGGCTCGGCGGCTCCTGCCGCCAGCGCCGCCGTCCCCAGAATGCCGGCCAGCAGCCGGCGGATCATCGTGTTTTTCATGGTTTCTCCTGCTGTGACGGATGCGTCGCACGCATCGCTTTGATATGTTCATCGATAAAGGCGTCGCCGAGTCCGAAAACGTCGCGAGTCAGCGTATGTCCCTGCCGTTCGGCCATATGGAGCTTTTTATGCTTCGTCTTCAGCGCGTTGAAAGCCGCGCACACCGACGAGGGCGGACATTTGGTGTCCAGAAGCCCCAGCGACAGAAAACAGGCCGCCTCCGGGTTCACCCGCGCCGCGAAGTGGGCGCAATCGAAATATCCGGCGCTCTCCACCACCGCCGGATCGACCGGAACGCCGTTCCGCCGCCGGATCAGGTAAGGCCAGCTCGGCTGCCTCCCGGCCAGCAGCCCGTGGTGATCGCACAACGCCGGAACCAGCGCAACGCAGCAGGTCACCTGCGGATCCAGTCCCGCCGCCGCCAGCGCCTGCGCGCCTCCCTGGCTGCCGCCCGATACGATCAGGATGCGCCCGTCCCATTCGGGGCGGCTTTTCAGGTACTCCAGCGCCCGGCAGGCCCGCTGGAACATCCCGCGGTAATAGCAGCGACTCCGGTCGCCCGCGTCCCGCCGCCGGTAGTCGGCCAGCTCCCCGCGGTCAAGCTCCCGATAGTAGGCGGCTTCCCGGCCGTTGTCGATGCCGTGCGCATTCACGTCAAATGCCAATATGCCGCGCGCCGCCTCCGCCAGCGGCATCGCCGCCGAACGGACGCCTGCCCCGTGAAAATTCACCAACGCCGGCAGCGACTTCGGGGCGGCTCCGGCCGGCATTGCCAGATAGCCGGAAACCGGGACGCTTCCCGTCTCCACCCGGATATCCCACGCCGCAACCTTTCCGGCAAAACGTTCCGGCACCGGCACGGACTTTGCCGTACTACGCAGCGGAACGGCGGCCAGCTCCGCCCGGACCTCTGCCCAGAAAGCGTCGAAGTCCGCCGGAGCGGGGCGGGCGGGGCGGATCAGCTCCCATCCGGTCCCGGCACCGGCGCGTACCGTGCGCTTTTTCCCGGCTTCATCCAGATAATCGACCGACAGCAGCGCGAAACCGGGCTGTTCCGGGCTCACCGCGATCGAATCGCCGGCTTTTGCTTCCCCGCTCCGGCGCGGACTGCCGTCAGCCAGCAGCCGGTACGGGTAAGGGCCGGGCGGTCCGGAAATCCTGAAACGGATCTCACTGCCGGTCCGCCCGCCGTCTTGTTCCACGACAACAGCCGGTTCCGCCGCGCCGAGCATACCGGCAAGCAGCAGCAAAACCGTCACGGCCGGCCTGTTCATAACGCCTCCGGTTCCCGGTTCAGATAACCGAGCGCGCGGCGGACCGCCTCCCCGTCCACCTCCGCGAACGAGCCGTTCTTCCGGCGCGCCAGCACGGCGGCGCATCCGGCGGCCTCCCCCACCGCGAACATCGGGGACATCACCCGGACCGCCGCGGCGGCGACGTGGGAGGCGCTGAGCGCCCGGCAGGCCACCAGCAGATTGTCCGCGCCGGGCAGCCGCAGCGAACGGAACGGAATTTCATAGTAATCCCCCGCCGGCGGCTTGTACGCCTCCAGCACCGCCCCTTTCGTCCCCTGTTGCGAGTGGTCGAAACCGGAGCCGACCGGGGAGTGGATATCGATGAAATAGGCGCTCCGGGCAATCCCGTCCGTGAATTTCCGCCCGGAGACGATATCGCCGCGCTCCATCGCATACTCTCCCCGGAAGTGGCGGGTTTCACGGATTCCGACCTGCTGCGGCAACTTCTCCAGAAAGGCGTTGCGGAAACAGGGCACCTCCCGCACCAGCCAGTCGGTGATGATCTTCACTTGCTTGCGCCCTTCCGTTTCCCCGCGGGCCAGGCCGCGCGAACTGCAGCCGTCGATGCCGTTGATCCGGGTCATATTGAAATGCAGCACGCCGGGGCGCGGATAGTCGTAGAAGTGAATGAAATCCCGGTACGGATACTCCAGCGCTCCGCTGCGGCACGCCTGCTGGAAGTACGTATCCACCAGCGCGCGGGCGGCGCGGATATCCGACTGTTCCGACAGTTCGGACTTGTCCACGCCCCCCATCCGGAACGACATCGTGCCGGGCTGCATCAGGCCGTCGCCGGGACGCCCCGTATCGAACGGGCACCCCGCCGCCGCCGCCAGATCGCCGTCTCCGGTCGAATCGATGAACAGCGCGGCATTCAGCGTGGTCACTCCCTCCTTGCCCAGCACCCGCACGCCGGAAAGCGTTCCGCCGTCGCGGACGACGTCCAGCAGCATGGTGTGGAACAGGAGGTCCACCCCGGCGGCGGACAGCAGCTCGTCCAGCCGGATTTTCAACTGCTCCTCGTCGAACGCCGCCGGAGTCAGCCGGGTGCCGTAAGCCCCGTCCCGCCGCAGCGTCCGCAGCAGCGCGCCGAAAACCGGAGTACCGAGAAAACGGCTCCGCGCTTCGCCGGGGCGGTTCAGCTCCAGCCCGAGCAGCGGATTGACCAGCCCGGCGGACGCCATGCCGCCGAGGCAGCCGAAGCGTTCCACCAGCGCGGTGCGCAGCCCGCCGGAGGCCGCGGCCAGTGCGGCGGCGGCTCCCGCCGGCCCTCCGCCGCATACAATCAGATCGTATTTCATCATATCACCCGCATCCATGTTGTGTTCACGGCATCGCCACTTTGCTGTTGGGCCGGAATCCCTGCACCAGGTCGCCGGAAAAGGCATTGACCGCCTGCGTACCGTTCCACCTGCCGTCCAGCAGCAGCTCCAGATGGGTCTTGTTTTCGGCGTGGCCGTCCAGATAAACCAGATTCGTGGAACCTCGCAGCGAACGTGTGGATTCCGCATGTTTCCGGTTGTCCCCCGCTCCGTGCCGGAAGGCGAAATAGGCGCTGTAATGGGCGTAGAACAAAGCCGGATAGTTGTTGTCTCCGGCGAAAATCGCCTTTGACGCCGAAGTGACCGCGCTCAGTTTGCGTGCATACCGGTAACTGCTCCACCAGTGATCGCCGCTGAGCCTCATATTGATCGCATAGTGGGTGAACTCGTAATTCGGCGCGTCACCGAACGGCAGCTGTTCAGCGGGACAGACGTAGGTGCCGCGCGTGACGTTCCGATTCGCGTCGTAATCGGCGTGGGACGAATCAGCCCGCCCCTCCGGGTAGGTGGTGCCGAATGGCGAAAGCAGTGTAAACCACCAGTTCTTCTTGTCTTTGGTCCTCGCCGTCACGATCCACTCGGCATACGCCTCGCTGTACATCACCTGAGCGATGCCGATCTGTTTGAGGTTGTTGGTACATGAAATACTTTTCCCCTTGTCCCGCGCCTTGTTGAGAGCCGGCAGCAGCAGAGCCGCCAGAATCGCAATCACAGCTATCACAACGAGCAGCTCAATTAACGTAAAATTACAGATTTTTCTCCCGAGGCTTCTCTTCCATCCCGGTGAATGCGGCATTTCCAATCCTCCCGTCCTGATTTTGAAGTTCGTGTTGCACCTGATTCGAATCTGTTTTAATTATATTCGATAACCGGCCCGGAAACAAGACTTGACAATGGCAATTTTGAATGGTATTATTGCACAGATTAACTTTTTCGGTCAAAATGGGGGTCGATATGGGTATTTCCGGAATCTCCATCTCCTATGCGGCGGGCTACACAGCGAGCCGCAACACCGGGCTGCATCTGCACCACGGAACGGAGCTGGTTTACGTACAGGCCGGAAGCTGCGGCAACCGGCTGGAGGAACAGGAGTTCTCCGGGAAACCGGGGACGGTGTTCATCATTCCTCCCGAAATCAACCACCGGCAGGTCAACCACGGGGAGGTGAAGACGATCTACGCGGTCTTTGAGCTGGACCGGAGCAATCCGCTGCTGCGGGAGCGTTCGATCGAAACCGCTGGAGACGTTTTCATTCCGGTCTGGATGGAACAGCTTTTGCAGCTCTACCTCGCCAAACAGCTCAACGAATGCAACCTGCTGCTGGAGCTGATCGTCAGCCATCTGCTGACCCGGCTGCAGCAGGTGGAACATGAACTGCTGCATCCGGCGCTGGCCCGTGCGATCCGGTACATGGCGTTCCATTTCAGGCAGCCGCTGCTGATCCGGGAGGTCAGCGAGCAGGCGGGGCTCAGCCACACCTACTTCAACACTTTGTTCCGGGAGCAGCTGCACATGAGCCCCTCCGACTACCTGCGCAAGCTGCGACTGGGCCACGCCCGCCACCTGCTGCGCAACAGCCGGATGTCCATCGCGGAGGTCGGCATCCAGTCCGGCTACGAAAACAGCCACTATTTCTGCCGGATTTTCCAGCAGGAGCATCACTGCACACCCGGCACCTACCGAGCGGAAAACCGTAAATATTTCGACAAATACAATGACCAGTCCGAATAACTTCATGGAAAATTCAAACTATGCTCTCACGGTCACGCTCAAAGCGGAACTCCGGTAAAGTTCCGGCCGATGCCATAACTTCCGGTTATGGAACCGCTGAAAAAAATTCATTTTCCCTTTCCGGCAACACGGAGCAATATTGAACTATGGCAAAGAAAGCGCCGGAGGGACAGATGAATTTTGTCCCCCCAAAAAGAGTGGCGGACCGCCTGCCGGACAACGGTTGAAATCCCCGTTTCCGACGGTTGGCGCAAAATCCGCATTCCGCTTTCGGGGATGAACGATGCGGAAAAGATGGTACGCAGACAGTTGCGGAGAGAATTTTCCTCTGCAACGGAAACAACCGTTACATCGACTTCCCCCGCCGGCCGGTCCCCCTCCTGATCGCCGATATCATGCTCGAATAAAAGGAACTCCCGGTTTTTCCGCTCTGAAAAACCGGGAGTTGTTTTTTACTTCTTCAGCTTCAGCGCTACTTCGGCGACGCGGCGGCCGTAGGCCTCGGCGGTCGCGATGTCGCCGGCGGGCGGAGCCTCCGGCGCCTTCACCTGAAAGCTGGAGGCCATCGGCCCGATCGAGGCGCTGTTCCGGTTCACGGCATTCGGGCCGAACCCCTCGTTGGAGCGGCCTCCGTCCGGCTCATTGGCTCCGACCAGCTGGCCGACGCCGACCCAGATCATCCCCTGCTGCATCGCGAACACCACGATCCCCAGCAGCGTATTGAGCTTGTCGCCGGAAAAATTGCTCGAATTGGTGAAGCCGCCGGCCACTTTGCCGCTCCACATTTGTTTTCCCCACCGGCTCACCGACTCTTCCATGAAGCGTTTCAGCTCAGAGGACATATTGCCCATGTAAGTCGCGGTTCCCATGATGATCGCATCTGCGGAGTCAAGTTCGTCGAGCCGCTTCGCCGCCTCGTCGGCGGTCATCATCACCACTTCGCTGTCCGGCACCGCCGCAGCACCCCGGGCGACCGCCTCCGCCTGCAATTTGGTATGACCGTAACGGGATGCGTAAACAATAACGACTTTCAGGCTCTTCATAATCACATTCTCCTCATTTCATGATTACTTTTATCCATTTCAGGATAACTTCTCTCCCTTCTACTATAATACGATCGCCGACAATGTCAAGTCCATCTGAAACCGGGAAGCGGGATTCACAAAAAATATGGGAATCCGGGCTTGCTTTTCCGTTTTCTTTCGATATACTATTTGGCGGGCGGCAATATTGTTTTTCACAGGGGGATTCCGATGAGATGTTTACCGGCGGCGGTACTGGCGATCTTTCTCGCCGCCGCAACCGGCCTCGCGGCCGGGACGCTCGACGACCTCGAAACCGCCCTGAACAATATGGAGCTGCGTTTCTGGACCGATATTTACGATCTCGGCTCCGGGCGGGATTTCCTGAACAACGCCAACGCCGTCCGGGAATCCGAAGCGCGACTCCGGCAGGTTTTCCAGTTGACCCGGAAACTCCAAGGCGAGCTGCGTGAACGCGGCATCGACCCGCTGCAATTCCCGGTCGCGCAGGCCGGCTCCACGCTGTTCGACATCTGGCGGCAGAACCGGAACCTCAGCAACCAGATGCGCAACCGCCGCGTGTTCCGGCAGGAGCAGCCGCTCTCCCGGGACCACCTCGGCATGATCATGATGACCGGCGTCGCCCACCGCGATCCCGAACAGGGGGACTACGAGGCGTGGCTCTCCGACGTGGCGGCACGGAACACCGAACTCTTTTACCCGGAACCGCTCCGGGAGTGGCGGGAATATCTCCCGCTCTATCGATTCGGTCCCGGAGCACCCCGCAAACCGCGTAAAATCTGGTATGAGGACGCCCTGATCGTAACCGCCAACCGTTACTTCCTCACCCTCGCACAGCTGCGGTCGCAGCTCGCCCGGCTGCGGGAATTCTTCGAGAGCAACACCAACGGCCGGGACGAACCGCCTCCGGCGGACGCGTTCTTCGCCGCCGTGCTCCGGGCGGAAGCCGCCGCCAACCGGGTGGAACGCGGCTTCTGGGATGTGGTCTACAAAGGCAAATTCATGGATATGCCCTCAGCGGCCGAATTCGATGAAGCAATCCGGCAGTTCGCCCACCTGACCCGCCGGTTGCAGGATGAGGTCGTCAGCCGCGGGCTGGACATCCGGGCCTACGATGTGGCTCAGGCCGGCGTAACCGTCTCCGCCCTGTGGGAAAGTGATTCGCTGTTGCGCGGCCTGATGAAAAAGGCGTTCAATCCGCGCAGCGTGCCGCTGTTGCGGAAAATTCCGGCGGCGGACGCCGACCGGGTCGCGATGCTCTACAGCTTCCGCGCCATCGAGGACGCGCTGCAGGAGCGAAACCGCACCGCCGACTACAGCCGCAGCCGGGAGAGCATTCCGCTGCATCAGTACAACTCCTGCATGCCGGAAGCGGGCCTGACCATCCTCTCCGAAGCCAACTTCAACGGCAACCGCCGCAGCGCCGCCGGGGAATTTCCGGCGTGGCTGGAGCTCACCCGGATGCGGAACATCGAAATTTTCTCCCGCGCCGCCGGAAGCGACTCCCGGCTGGCCGCCGTGGCCAGGCGTTATTTCGAAGCGTTCTCCCGGCTCCGCCGCCAGCTCTACGAACTGAAAAGATTGCCTTCCAGCGCCGCTCCGCCGAAATAATGATTTGCATTTTCGGCAAAAGATGTTATCTTGAATAATATCGTAATGATAAGTGAGGAGAAACTATCATGGCTGAAATCAAAGAACTCAATTCGACGAATTTCGAAGAAGTGACGAAATCCGGCGTGGTGCTGGTGGACTTCTGGGCGCCGTGGTGCAACCCGTGCAAAATGCTCGGCACCATTCTGGACCAGGTCGCCAAAGAGGCGCCGGAAGGCGTGGTGATCGGCAAAGTCAACGTCGACGACAACAAGGAGCTGGCCGCCAGATTTGAAGTGGTCAACATTCCGCGCATGTTCCTGTACAAGGACGGGCAGGTCGTCAAGGAATTCAACGGCATCCAGAGCAAACCCAAACTGATCGACGCGTTAACCAACGCCTGACCATTATCCTCCGGCCGTCCGCCCTGCGTCACGGCAGGAGGCGTTCCCCGGGGCTTTCGCTATCCCCAACAGTAGCGGAAGTCCCAACTCCCGGGGCTTTCGCTATCCCCAACAGTAGCGGAAGTCCCAACTCCCGGGGCTTTCGCTATCCCCAACAGTAGCGGAAGTCCCAACTCCCGGTCCTCCCTGTGTACCCCCCAAGTACACAGGGAGGATTTTTTGCATTTCCGCCTCCGGCCATGTATATTACTTGGAAAACAACTCACACATTCAAGGAATGCCATCATGTTTGAAATTGAAATCGACCGCAGTTTCTCCGCCGCCCACCAGTTGCGCGGCTATAACGGCGACTGCTGCAAGCTGCACGGCCACAACTACAAAATCACCGTGACGGTCCGTTCTTCCGAACTCGACGAAATCGGCATCGCGCTGGATTTCAAGAAGCTGAAAGCCGAACTGGATGCGCTGCTGGCCGAATACGACCATTCCAACCTCTCCGAGCTTGCCGATTTTCAGGCGGTCAATCCGACCAGCGAAAACCTCGCGCGCACCATCTACCGCAAGATCAGCGAAAAGATGAACAGCGGCACCATCCGGGTCCACCGGGTCCGCGTCGGCGAATCCGACCACTCCGCGGTCACCTACTTCGAGGATTGACCGTGCCGCGCCTGGTGGAAGCTTTCCTGAGTTTGCAGGGGGAATCGACCCATGCGGGCCGCCGCTGCATCTTCCTGCGGCTGGCGGGCTGCAACCTCGATTGCAATTACTGCGACACGATGTACGCCCACAGCCCGGAATCCGGCGAAGAAAGAAGCGTGGACGAACTGGTTGCCGCCGCAGCCTCCTTCCCCTGCCGCCTGGTCGAAATCACCGGAGGCGAACCGCTGCTGACGCCCGAAACCCCGGAGCTCTGCCGCCGGCTGCTTGCGCTCGGCTTCGAGGTGCTGATCGAAACCAACGGTTCGCTCCCGATCGCGCCGCTGCCCGCCGAGGTCCGCAAGATCCTCGACTGCAAGCTGCCCGGCTCCGGCATGAGCAACCGGAATTTATATGACAACTACGCACTGCTGCAGCCGCATGACGAAGTCAAGTTCGTGGTTTCCAGTCGTGAGGACTTCGATTTCGCGCTCGATGTGATCCGCCGGTACGACCTGCCGGGCAAAACCGCGAACCTCCTGTTCAGCCCCGTGTGGGGCCGGGTCGGATTCGCCGACCTCGCCCGCTGGATCGTCGACGCCGGAGCGCCCGGCCGGATGCAGCTGCAGCTCCATAAACTGATCTGGGGCGACAAGCCCGGAGTATGACAAGGAACATCCATCATGAATAAACGCGCAGTGATCCTGCTCAGCGGCGGACTCGACTCCGCCACCGTCCTCGCGATCGCCGGATCCGAAGGATTCGACTGTTACACGATGAGCTTCGACTACGGCCAGCGCCACCGCTGCGAACTCGAAGCCGCCGGACGCATCGCCGCCGCCCTCGGCGCGGTCAAACACAACACCGTTAAAATCGACCTGCGCCAGTGGGGCGGTTCCGCCCTGACCGACGATGCGCTCGCGGTGCCGGATGCGGAGGACTCCCACGGGATTCCAATCACTTACGTACCGGCCCGCAACCTGATCTTCCTCTCCTTCGCAACCGCCTGGGCCGAAGTACTCGGCGCGCGCGACATCTTCATCGGCGTCAACAGCGTCGACTACTCCGGCTACCCCGACTGCCGCCCGAAGTTCATCGAATCCTTTCAGGAAACCGCCCGCCTCGGCACCTGCGCCGTGGACGAGGGCTGGCACTATTCGATCAACGCTCCGCTCCAGAACCTCAGCAAAGCCGAAATCATCCGCCGCGGCGTCGCCCTCGGCGTCGACTACGGGTTGACCACCAGCTGCTACAACCCCGACTCCGAAGGCCGCAGCTGCGGCAAATGCGCAAGCTGCTCCCTGCGCATCGCGGGCTTCCGCGAAGCAGGCGTCCCCGATCCCACCCGTTATCACCGGTAGTCTGCCTCCGGCGGCCGGGGGCGCTTCGCCCCCCGGCCCCCCAGACCGGCAAGGTGCCGGCGCCGGGTACGGTTTCGAGCTTTTTGCTACGCAAAAATCTCAAAACCGGGGTTATTATCTATCAGTTTATTGGCTCTATCGGCGGTATTTGCCGCCGGGTGCTACCCGGTCGTGATCCAACGGCGAAACCGTTGGCCGTCGGAGACAGTCACGGCAGCGGCACCTTGCCGCCGCTGCTGCGCCCAGCTACCGGTGCCTGATTGCAAATCAGGCCGCGTAGCGCACAAGGTCTGCCGCCCGGCAGGGCGGGCAGACCCGCCTGCCTTCAAAACGGCAGGCTTCCCCAGCGAATCGCCTCCGGCGGCCGGAAGTATTTCGGCGGCTACCGGCTCTCTTTGTTTTTCCCGCGCCGTTTCCGGGCGGCCCCGGCCAGCGCAATCAGGAGCAGGCCCGCTGCGAACAGACACAGGCTGTTTGCCGGAAAAACATCCAATCCGCCCGCTGCGGCTTCCCGACGTTCGCGGCGGGCAGAGCCGGGTTCGGGAGGCAGTTCGTTTCCGCGCCTGCCTCCGATACCGGCGAGATACTCCGCCAGTTCCCGATTGCCGCCCGCCTCCGCGATGTCAAGCGGCGTCTTGCCGCCGTTGTCCCTGATGTTGATTTCCATGCCCCGCCCGACCAGATAACGGACGATCTCCACAGGAGTTCCGCTGCGCGCCATGAAGTGCAGCGGCGTTTCTCCGCCGCGGTTCCGGATATTCAGGTCAATCCCCGGATATTCCGCAAACAATTTGTAAATCCGGAGCGGAGCGCGCACCTGCGGCAGATACATCAGGCAGACGTCGCCGTCATGATCCCCCAGGTTGGGATCGGCTCCGTGTTCCAGCAGAATGCGGATCACCGCATCGTATTTCTTCGTGGCGGCGATATGCAGCGGCGTATGCCCGCTGCGGTTCCTCAGCTCCACCGGAACACCCAGCTCCAGCAGCGCCACGACCATCTCCGCATTCCCCTGCCGCGAAGCGATATGGATCGGGGCGTAGCCGAGTTTGGGATCGCGCCGGTCCAGCGGGTCCCCGGATTCATGCAGTTTTTTCAGCAGCAGCGGGTCTTTGCCCTCCTTCGCGATGTTATAGGCGAACTCCCCCGGATAGTTCTCATGTTCCTTGCTGCGGTAGCCGAAAGCGACCATTTCCTGCGCCACATCCGCCCGATCGCGCTTCCCGGCAACCGCAAAGGCGCTCAGGATTTTGCCGCCGCTGCCGCAACACTCCTGCGGTGAACAATTCAACCGCCAGCGGGCGTAGAAATCGATCAGAAATTCCCGTTCCCCGACCGCAAGGTTTTGATCCCCGATGATCTCCCGCAGCGTCTCCAGGGCGGCGGCGTCCCCGGCATCCGCCAGCAGGCGCCGTTCCGCTTCGCGCAGGGGAGCGGCGAACTTCCCGGTGAAGAGCTTCAGCCGGAGCATGAGATCGTCATACCAGGGCGTCCCGATCTGCTCCGCGAAAAAGTCGCCGCGCTGCCACCTGCCGCTTTTCGCGAATTTCTCCGCCCCGCCGTACTCCTCCAGCGTCTTTGCCGCGTCATCGTAACGCAATTCCGCCATCTCCCGGCAGAAACGGTGAAAAAGGAAATTGTTCCACCCCGGCGTATTCCTCGATTTCCGCTCATATTCGGTGAACAGCCGGTCGGAACGCCGGCGGATCTCCGGGTCAAGATAGACATTCTGCCACCCCATTCCCCGGTAATCCCATGCGATCTGGCCGAGGCACTGATACCCCATGGACGGAACCGCGATATCCCGCCGGGGGCAATCCATCGCTTCCACGGCCAGCCGGCGGATCAATTCATGGGAACCGCCCCAGCGCGGCAGCAGCCCCCACAGAAGTTTTCCATAACCGGCGGTATTTTCCGGGTCGATCCGGATCAGCCCTTTGAACGCCTCGATCATCGCCTCCCGGGTGCCCCCTCCCATCTCCACAGTGATCAACTGGATGTAGGGATTCGCCCGGTCCGGGTGAAGTTTCAAAGCGTTGTGAAAATGGGTCCGGGCCGCGTCGAGATTCTCCTCGAATCCCTTCCACCCCTCCTTCGATACCGTGAAAGCCCAGCCGCCGCCGCGGCTTTCCCACGCCCACGCGATGGCGGCGCGCCCCCGGATCATCTCCCAGAACCACGGATCGATCTGATCCATGCGGGGCTTCAGCCGGGCTTCCAGCCGCCCCCAGTAGCGCGAGCCGCAGCCGCTGTTGCCGGAAAGCAGGTTATAGAACCACTGATAACAGATTCGCCCCTGCCATTTTCCGGCGAGGACGGCGGCTTCGATCTCCGAAATCAGCCGCGTGTTGTAATCCTGATACTCCGGCGTTTTTTCCTTCCAGTAATTCCGGGCGAACGTCAGAAGTTCCACCCGGGCCAGATGGGATTCCGGCAGCTGCCGCAGCAATTGCCGCAACGCCGACCGGGCGGCGCGGTCCTGCCCGGAGCGGTACAGACGCGTAATGCGTTCCGCCTCCGCCCAGCGGTCGTCGAACGGCTCCGTTTCCACCTCTTCCGGCTTGAGTTCCGGCAGATTCCCCCGATAAAAGTAGGCGATGAACGACCTGATCTTCGCCGGGTCGCTCTGCGGCGAATCCTCACACAGCAGTTTTTCATAATCCGCCACGCGCCGCTCGGCCTCCTCGCTGCTCGTCCTGCGGTTCTCCCAATTCCGGTAGAGGCCGGCAAACGGATTGGCGGGCCGGGCACGAACCGTCTCCTCGGGAGGCGGCAGCAGGGCGATCCGCTCCGCATCCAGAAGACGCCTGCGTTCCGTTTCACCGACGCGGCGGAAAAAGAAGCGCAATTCCGTTTCCGGGGCCTCCCGGAAATATGTTTTGAGAATCGTCTCCACTTCGGGCTGTTCCCGACTCACCGCGAGCAGCGACCAGTGGGCGGCTGCCGCGGTGAGGTTGAACGTTTTCCCAGCTTTCTCCCTGAGCGGCGAAAGTGCCAGTTGCAACACCTTCAACGGGTATTCCCGTTTCCCCGAAGCGAAGTAGGCGCCCCATGCGAAATCAGGATTTGCATCGGCGATTTCCTGCAACTGCCTGCCGGAAAGCGCAAAACTCCCGGATTCCGTTCCCGGTTCCACCCCGGCGGCTTTTTCCGCAAGATTTCCGTATTCCGGGTAGATCGCCGGAACGACCGCCAGAAGCGCCCGCTTCAACTGTATGTTTTCAAGCGCCGCGATCCGGTCGATCCACTCCGGCATCCGCTCCGGATTCGAGCGGAACACCTCAGAAAAGAAGCCGCACAAAGGCATAACGGCGTGTTCCGTCAACGGGGCCGTGTCCAACAACTTCAGAAGCCCGGAAATGGAGGATGGATCAGGATTCCCTCGGTAAGCGGTAATCCGCTCATTGACCGTCGCCGCTTCACCATGCCCCGGCCCCCGTCCGGCGGCGCCATCCGTTCTCAAGGTGCTTTTCGCCTCCGCTCCCGACATTCCGCCCCCCGCGACCACAACCGCGACGGCAATCAGGGTCCGGATTTTCATAACGGCATCTGCCCTGCTTTTGTTCCGGCTCCGAAAAAAAAGCCCATCGGAAATCGCCGGATCCGCAGCCGCCTGCCGTGGCTCACCCATCGCCCGAAACTTGTCCATCACGCCCATATCTCCCTCCCTGATAAAAACGGATTACGGAACAAAACGGAAACAGTCTGCCGGGAATATTATACCGCATTCCAAATCGATATGCAAGATAATAGATAAAAATTTATTGCAAAAAGCACCACGCGCCCGAAGCCCTGCCGACACTTCGTCCCTCTGCCCGGATAGTTTTTTTCGTTTTTTTTCGGATTTCCACTTGCTTTTTCGATGATTTTCGTCCATAATATTTACATGCAAACATAACATGTAAGTTTACAGGTCATCGATGAAGAAAAATCTCGCCAACGAAATCTACGACTACCTGATCGCGGAGATCCGGGAACACCGGCTGCTGCCGGGCGGCCAGCTGCCGTCCGAAAGCACGCTCTGCCGTCAGTTCTATGTGAGTCGTCCGACGGTGCGCAAGGCGATCGCCCGGCTCTGCGAGGAGGGTTACGCCCAGAGCCGCCCGGGGCTGGGCTCTTATGTGACTTCCGAGCAGTCCGAAACTCCGGCAACGCCCGCCAACCGGCTCATCATCGGGATCGACGGCGTGGACTTCCACAACGAATACCAGTACTACACCCGGATCAGCCAGGGGGCGCGCGCCGCCGCCGAAGCGGCCGGCGCCATGCTCTGCCTGACCGATCTGCCCGAACTGCTGAACAGCCCCTTCAAGCGGGTCGACGCCTTCATCGCGACCCGGGTGGACCGCGACGACTTCGAGAACGCCGCCAAACTCCAGCGCAGCGGCACGCCGCTGGTGCTGCTGAACCGTTATCCGCAGCTGCCGGAGCTTGCCTACATCGCCGTCGATTTTCAGTACGAGACCTTTCTCGCGATCAACCGGATGCTGAAAAACGGCGCGCGCAACATCGCGCTGATCGGCCGCCAGACCGGCAACGTCACCTCCGCCGGGCGCACCCGCGGCTGGGAAGAGGCGTACAAGGCGAACGGCCTGCCGGTGCCGCACCACCTCGCGGTCGACTTTCAGGATTTCCACCACGACAACGACATCCTGCCGGACTTCTTCCGCCGCCATGAACTTGACGCGGTGTTCGTGACCGCCGGATACCAGCTGCCGCCGGTGCTGACTTCTCTGGCCCGGATCGGCGTGCGGCTGCCGGAGGACCTCGACGTGATCTGTTTCGACGACATCGAACGCTTCTGCGAAACCGTCAACACCCCGGTCTCCTACGTCAAAATGCCGCTGCAGGCGATGGGGGCCCGCGCGGTCGAATACCTGCTCCGCCGTCTCTCCAATCCGAACCTTGAAACGCTCCAGCTCACTTTGAATGCGTCACTGGTCGTCAACCGTTGCAAATATCTGCTTTAGGAGGGTCCGCATGAAAAGATTTTTTACGTTAATCGAACTTTTAGTAGTAATAGCGATCATCGCGATTCTCGCTTCCATGCTGCTTCCGGCCCTGAATCAGGCGCGGGAGCGTGCCCGCAGCGCCCAGTGCGTCAGCAACCTCAAGCAGTTCGGGCTGGCGGAACAGGCCTACGTCTCCGACAACGACGGCTGGAACGTGCTGAACCACTGCGCTTCGCCGTGGGGCCAGCAGTGGTATAAAAATGAAAGTTATATGAGTTCACTCGGCATTTCCGCCAAGCGGGATGCGGCCAATCTGCTGAACGGACAGGTCGCCCTTTCCGCGCTCTGCCCCGGCGCGGCCTATGCCTTCACCCATGTCGAGGACGGCAAATACAGCTTCATCGGCTACTCCTACGGCCGGAACAACGAATACGGCGCCGCATGGAACGACCCGGTCTACCGGATCATCAAATCCAGCCGCCTCCGCAGCCCTTCGGAAAAGCTGCTGGTGATGGACGCCACCGACTACAACGCCTTGTACAGCCGGGGCCGTTCCTACTTCACCTACGGCGAAAAGCCGGAAGGGGTCGACGGAGCGCAGAACAGCACTCCCGCCTACCGCCACGGCGGCAAGCTGAACACCGTTTTCTTCGACGGCCACGCCGCCGGCTCGCTGGCCCCGGAACTGCTCTACGACCCCGCCGGAACCGGCTCCGACACCTATCGGAAATATTGGAATATCCGTCCCAACGATCAGAAACCCTGATATAATATAAACAACAGGTTATTCATTATGAAAAAAGAAACCGTATCACTCTTCCCGGCGGAGACTTTCCGCCAGACTTGCCGTTTCACCCTTATTGAATTGCTCGTGGTAATCGCCATTATTGCGATTCTCGCAGGCATGCTGCAGCCCGCCCTGAACAAGGCGCGGGAGAAAGCGCAGGGGACCGCCTGCATCAACAACGTCAAGCAGATGATGACCTACGTCCAGCTTTACATGGACGACTCCCGCGGCCAGATCGTCACCGAAGGCGGCGTCAACGCCTCCTGGTCCGGCTCGCTGTGGAAGGGCGGCTACCTCGACTGGCACCGCGCCAAGGAGTTCATCTGCCCCAGCCAGGATAAAAGCCCGGCCCGGGAGGACGACATCACCATTTATTTCGCCTACGCCAACAATTACTGTGCTTTCTATGTGGAAAACCAGGAACAGAAAGAGCTGGTCCGCAGCACAGGCGCGGATGGTTCGCGCGGCTTGAGCTTCAACCGGCTCCGCTCCCCCTCCTCATTTCTGTTCATCACCGACGGCAAGCGCAACGACCGCAACAGCAGCCACAGCAAACTATGGCCCAAAGCCGCAGTCACCTGGGCTGCCCTCCCCTATGTCGGGCACAGTTCCAACTCCCTGCCGGTCGGCTGGGCGGACGGACACGTTTCGATGGCGGACAATGGCAAGCTGCATGAAACCTACTATAAAGAGACCATTCTTTTCGCAGGAAAATAACCAGGGAGACCCGATATGAGTTCCATGTTCAAACGCATTGTTACACTGCTGCTCGGCTGCCTCGCACTCGGCCTCGCCGCCGACGACGGCCTGAGCCTGACCCGGCTCGGCGAGCCGGTCATCGAACGGATTCCGTTCACGCTGCGGCTTTTCGACGACAACTGGCGCAGCTATACGCAGGGCTACCACGGTTTTTCCGTGCTGAAGGTCTCCGGCGACGCCTCCGACGGCCGGATGGAGGCGCTGCTCGAATGCGGCGGGCTGCCCAAGGGCACCCTGAACGCTTCGATCCGCCGGACGGCGCCCGGCAACTGGCAGTATTCCGCCCAAGCGGAGTTTTCCGCCCCGGCCAAGCTGAAATTCATCGGCCTGACCACCTATTTGCCGATCGAAAGTTTCTGCGGCCGGGAACTGCTGGCGGACGGCAAGCCGGTCGTGCTGCCCAAGGAACATGCCGAAGGCGCTTCCGCCTCCATTTTCCGCGGCAGGGTCTCCACGCTGGTGATTCCGACCATGGAGCGGACCATCACGCTCCGGGGCGACTTCGAGTTGCAGCTGCAGGACGACCGAGCCTACAGGATCGACCGCTATGTGGTGCGCATCGGCTTCACGCCCGCAAGCGGCTCCATCACGAAAACCGTCCTGAAACTGGACCTTTCCGAACAGCCCTACACCTCCACCGCGCTCAACCTGCGCTCCGCCGCGAACATGGCTTTCGCCGACGACAAGGCGGGCGACAAACAGGGCGGCTGGACCGATCAGGGCGCGGAGAATGACCTTCGGATGCTCCCGGTCGGCAAACAGCGCTGGCAGGGCGTGGAATTCGACATCATCGACCCGGCCGGAAACAACGGCAAATCCTGCATCGTGCTCGCCGGCCCCTCGCGCAGCTACTTCCCGAGCAGCGCCGTTGCGGAACAGAAGGGTGAGCGCGGCAATTTTCTCTATCTGCTCCACGCGCTGGCGTGGCCGTCGAACCTGCAGCAGATCGGCACGGTCAAAGTCACCTACGATGACGGCGGCGTGACCGAAATCCCGGTCACCGGCAACATCGACGTCGGCAACTGGTGGACCCCGGCCCCGCGCCGCAACGGCGAACTGGTCTGGACCGGCGAAAACACCAGCGCCTACGTCGGGCTTTACCGCTCCGTCTACCCGATCGAAAACAAGCCGATCCGCAAGCTGGAATTCACCTCGACCGGCCGTTCCGTGTGGGGCATCGCCGCCGTATCGGTCGGTTCCGGGAAGATTCCGCGCCTGAACTCCGCACCGGCCTACATCCTGCCCGGCCGCGACTGGCAGGAGATCGCCTATTGCAAGGACGTCCGGCCCGGCTCCGCAATGGATTTCTCCGGCCGCCTCGACGCTCCCGCCGGCAAATACGGCCCGGTGGTGATCCGCGACGGCAGAATGGAGTTCCGGGACCGCCCCGGCGTGCCGGTCCGTTTCTACGGCACCAACTTCTGCGCCACGGCCCAATACCTCGACAAGGAGTGGGCGGAGCGGCTCGCAGACCGCATGGCCGCCGCCGGTTTCAACGCGGTGCGGCTGCACCACCACGACGGCGGGCTTTCCAAGCGCACCCGCACCACCTCGACCGACCTCAACCCGGCCAAGCTCGACCAGCTCGACTACCTGATCGCCTGCTGCAAAAAGCGCGGCATCTACGTGACCACCGATTTGTACGTGTCGCGCCCCTTCGGCAAGGGGGAAATCCCGGAGTTCCCGGACAAATGGCTGGCGCGCCCCTCCTTCAAGGCGCTGCCTTTCCTGCTCGACTCCGCGATGGAGAACTGGAAAACCTTTTCGCGCAACTGGCTCACCCACGTCAACCCCTATACCGGCGTGGCGCTGAAAGACGATCCGGCGCTGATTTCGATCTGCCTGATCAATGAAGGCAACATCAACAACACCTGGCAGGGCGAAATTTTCGTCGCCGACCTCTACAAGGAGCGGTTCGCCGAATGGCTGAAAAAGAACGAGGCGAAATTCCCCGCCGGAACCACCTATGACGTGAAGTTCTCGCAATTCCTGGTGGACGTCTACAATCCCGGCTTCGAGGAGATGAAGCGGTTCGTGCGCGAACTCGGCGTCAGCTGCCCGATCACCGACCAGAACATGCGTTCCGAACCGCTGCTCTCGGTGATGCGCGACCGATACGACTATGTGGACAATCACAGCTACTGGGAGCATCCCCTCTTCCCGAACAAGGACTGGAAGCTGCCGTCGGCCCACTCGAACATCTCCGCGATCACCAAGGAGGCCAATGTGCCCGCCACGATGATGCCGTCGCGGCTCTTCGGCAAGCCGATGATGGTCACGGAGTTCGACTACGCTGCCCCGAATGTGTTCCGGGCCGAGGGCGCGGTGCTGATGGGCAGCTATGCGGCGCTGCAGGACTGGGATGCGCTGTTCCAGTTCGCCTACGCCCACAACGATACGAATGTGACGGAAAACAACGGCCCGACCGGCCACTTCGACCTCTCCACCGACATCGTCAAGATGCTGTCGCAGAAGATCGGGCTGGCGCTCTTCCTCGGCCGGGAGCTGAAGCCCGCCCCGCTCTCCTTCGCGGTGGCGCTCAACGGCGGCGAGGGACTGGACTTCGCCAGAGAGCTTTCCGGCCAGATTCCCCGGCTCGGGCTGATCGCCCGAATCGGCACGGTGATCCTGCCCGACGGCCGGTCCACGGCGGACAAACTGCCGGCCGACCTCGCCGGGTTCCTGAATCCCGGCTTCAACTTCCCGGAAAATACCGGCAAAATCCCGGTGTTCAACGCCGCCTCCTCCAACGTCAAGCTGTTGGAAGACATGCAGAAACAGGGTGTGCTGAAACCGGAGTGGTATGACTCCGCCGCCCGGACCTTCGACGCTTCCAACGGCCAGATCAGCCTCGACGCCAGAAACGCGACTTTCCGGGCGGTGACGCCCGGCTGCGAGGCGCTGATCCTGCCCGCCGGGAAGCAGGGCAAAGGCGGCTTCCTGACGGTGGACAACAAAGTCGGGCGCGGCGTCTTTTCCGCGATTTCAGTTGACGGCAGGCCGCTGCCGGAAGCGAAACGCACGCTGCTGCTGCACCTGACCGACACGCAGGCGAGCAAAACCAAGTACAACAGCCCGGCGATGAAGCAGCTGGAAGCCTGGGGACAGCCGCCCTACCTCGCCGCCCGGGGCGAAGCCGAACTGACCCTGAACGTCGCTCCCGACGGCAGTTATCAGCTCTACGCGCTTGACACGGCGGGCAAGCGGACCGGGGAAATCCCGTTCACCCGGATCGACGGCCGCACCATCCGCTTCCCGGCGAAAGTGTTCGGCCCGCACGGAACCACCCTCGCCTACGAGCTGGTCCGCAAGTAACCGCCCGGCGGCAGGCCCGCCGAACCGCAAAACGCATGACGGATGAAATTTTCTCCGCCGTGCGTTTTTCCTTTTCCGCCATCGGGATTTTCGCCTGTCTCCGCTGTTTTTCAGGCCGGAATGACGGTAATTTTTCAATTTTTTCCTTCCGGCATATTGACTTTTCCCAAAAAAAGGATCATAATATATATCACCTGATAACTTCTGATAACCTCTGATTTTATCAGTTTTCAGAAAGGAAACGAACGGGATGGTCCAATCATTTTTACCAGCCTGCATGAGAATCCGGCACTATGTGCTGGACTGGCTGAGCAGCACGGAAGGATCGGGGCGCAAACTGCCCTCCAGCCGCGAAATCGCGGCCAGATTCAATGTCAGCCAGCCGACCGTGGTGAAGGCGCTGCAGGAATTGATCCGGGAGGGATTCCTGATCAATCTGCCGCGGGTCGGTATTTTCAGCAATCCCGACCGGGTCGGTTCGCGCAAGAAGCTGTGGGGGATCGTGCTCGGCGACGGCCGCTGGTCGTACCTGACCGGCGAAGCGGTCATGGTGATCTTCCGCATGACGGAGAACCTGATGCGCCGGGACAGCCGCTACCGGCTGAAGGTCATCACGATGGGTGAAACGATGGATGAGGAAGAGGGCTGGCCGGAACTCTCCATGCTTTCCGGCATCTTCTGGTGGATTCCCGAGGATGAAATGCTGCCGGCGATCGGCAAGCTCGCGAAAACCGTTCCGGTGGTGGTCGTCGGCAAACAGTGCGACGAAGTCCCCTGCTTCTGCCGGGATTACAACGAGGAAAACTACCGGATCGCAAGCCGGATGCTGGCCGACGGCTGCCGGCGGCTGGTGCTGGTCAAGCCCGATATGGAAGTCGAAGCCGCAATCGCGGGAGTGGAACGCGCCTGCCGCGAAGCAAATGCCGATTTCCCGGAAGGCTGCGTGCTCGGCAATGATTCGGCCTCGCTGCGCGACCTCGAACGGATGGTCGGGCTGGGAATGACGCCGGATGGGATCATTTTCAATGTCCCTCCACAGGAATATATTCCGATGTTGAATGAAAACCCGGCGTTCGCCGATGCCGTTTTCTATTGTGACGCGGCCCATATTACCGGGGAATGGAAATTCCGTGGATATACCGGAGGCGTTGACTACGAGGAAATTGCGCCATTTCTGGCCGATTGTCTGGAGCATCCGCATGACAAGAAATGTATGAAGCAAATTGTACCGTTTCATCTGGAGCATGTTTGAGTTCACGGCGAAGCCGCCATTTCGCATAATGCCCAGTATGTTAAGCGGCAAGGTGCCGCTGCCGGGTGCGCACGCCAATGCCCCTCCGGGGGGCGTGCGGCGGCTGACACTGGCAAGCCTTGGTTGGTCTCCAAGACCATTTACGCGGCGCATATGTAAGGCCACGTTGCCTTTTACGCGGCGCACAATAAGCGCGGTAAGCGCCGCGGCGGCAAGGTGCCGCCGCCGGGTGCGCACGCCAATGCCCCTTCGGGGGGCGCGCGGCTGCTGGTACAGGCGGGCATTGGTTGGTCTCCATGACCATTTATGCGGTGCACAATAAGCGCGGTAAGCGCCGCGAACGAATGTGAGGGAATTACTTGCGGCAGCAAGTAACGAGGAACGATAGTGACGAAGCCGAACGTAGAGAGCGAAGCCCCTCTGGCGTAGTAAGCGCAGCGAACGATGAAGAGTTGACGGGCGCTGCCCGGCAAGTAAGGGGCGCTAGCCCCGCCCGCGAATGGGAGTGCTTCGCAAGTCAACAGGAGTTCCGAGGCGAGCGGGGAGGTCCGGAGGGCGAGTGGCCCTCCGGAGCCATCCGCATAAGACGTAACAACCAGTTTGTGGCCTGTAATGATACGGAAAGGCAAACTAAACTTATGAGTAAGTGCATGACCACGCGAGACTTGAAAGTGTACGGCATCGGGCCGGACAAGTAAACATAATATAAAAGTTGTTGCCTGTAATGGCCTTTGAAAGAAACACAACCGACTTACGGCGGAGGTAAAAATGCGTAACAAGATAAAGGACAAGCAAATGCAGCGAGAAAAACATGCCCGGCACATTAACATACTGGGCATTATGCGAAATGGCGGCTTCGCCGTGAACTCAAACATGCTCCAGATGAAACGGTACAATTTGCTTCATACATTTCTTGTC
>NZ_QEKH01000009.1 GCF_003096415.1 Victivallis vadensis
GGAGGACTACTGGCAAAAACGTATGCAAATTATCGGCAACGTCGTTATCGGCGTTGGAAACTACAAGTGTGTTTCACAAAATTTGGGACAATAACTAAAACTTGAAATGCCGCAAAGAGCGGTTAATTTATTGTTAGGCTATCGTTAGTTTATCCAATGGGAAGAACGGTATTTCTTCTTAAGTGCGATTTCATCAAAAAAAGAGAATTGAGCTGAACAAGTCGGAAAAAAAGGCAAAAAATGGCTCCGGCAGCTGGATTCGAACCAGCGACCAAGTGGTTAACAGCCACCTACTCTACCGCTGAGCTATGCCGGAACATATAGAAACAAAATGGTGGGCGTAACAGAACTCGAATCTGTGACCTTCACGATGTCAACGTGACGCTCTAACCAACTGAGCTATACGCCCGAAGCGTTTCAATGTTTCTTAATATAACCGGTGTTAAAAAAAATGCAACCTTTTCAAGCAAAAAAAATCAACTTTTTGGGCGAATGAGAATTGAAAAAGTAAACGCCCCCCTTGAGTCGGACCAGTTGCGTTTAGTTTGCCAAAACAGAGGAGCTGCATTTAGTCTTTCGGAAGGCTGTTGCAGATAATCGTACTTCTGATCGCGAATACTTCAAACTGAAAATTTATCAGCTGCCGGAAATTTCGAGCGTGAAGGAACCATAAATTGTGTCAAGGACCGTCGAAGAGGCAAAAAATGGCGAGAGAGACGGGACTCGAACCCGCAACATCCACCGTGACAGGGTGGTACTCTAACCAATTGAGCTACTCCCCCGCGTTATAAACGCAGACATCATCACTTCCAACTCGAACACGGACCATTAAAATGGCGAGAGAGACGGGACTCGAACCCGCAACATCCACCGTGACAGGGTGGTACTCTAACCAATTGAGCTACTCCCCCGCGTTCGCCGCGTTGGTGACGACATTTTTTAAAATATCACCGTTTTATCGTTTTTCAAATCGGATTCAGCAAAAAATCGCTGATTTTCAGGTATTCTGTCCGAACCGGCGACTTTTGCCGGTCCGGAAGGGGAAGGGCGGTGTCTGGAATTTATTTTCCGCTTATTATTGGAATGCGGCTTGTATTGCCCGGATTACCGTGATATGTTAAAAACAGTTTCCAGGTGGAATGCAAATGCGGCCGGATTGTTCCGGTCATGTGAAACTTGCGGCATCCGGGACGTTACAGTTAAGGTTTTTTATTTGACTTCTCATTGTTCCTGATTGCCGCTTTGCCGGCTTTCCAAAATAATCCGAATCTCTGCCCGTTCCGGGCATCTGATATTCCGCAGTGTCATTCCCTGATGGTTCAGCATGTTTTTATGCTTTCCCCCCTATCTATCCGGTAATTACAAGTGGATTTCGCATCAAACAACATAAACTGAATAACCGGGGGAGAGCAAAACAATCACAGGAAGTGTTCCGAAGCGCCGAAAAACGGTCCGGACCTTCCGAAAAATGCAGGCGATAACGCCGCAGGAAAGAAAACAGAATGAATATCTATGTGGGAAACATGCCGTACTCGATGACCGAAACCGACCTTAACTCCGCGTTCAGCGCGCATGGTTCGGTCAGCAGCGCCCGTCTGGTCACGGATCGCGATACCGGCCGCGCCAAAGGATTCGGCTTCGTCGAAATGAATGACGCGAACGAGGCGAAAGCGGCGATCGAAGCCCTGAACGGGACGAGTCACGATGGCCGTGAACTGGTGGTTAATGAAGCGCGTCCCCGGGAAGAACGTCCGAATCGCAACGGCGGCGGCAATCGCGGTTTCGGCGGCGGGCGTCGCAGCTGGTAACCGGTTCGCGGGCCCTTGCCGCGGCAGATCGGGGATGCGCAGTAATTGCGGTCCCCTTTTTTTGCCGGCCGATTCTGATGCAATCAACCGGGAGATACCTATGGTGAATTTATTCCCGAACGACAGCTATGACACTCCGCCCGGGCGGCGGACTTTCCTGTCCCGGATTCTGTTCAATTCCCGCCTTTACTTCTATTCGAAAACCTATTACAACTTCTACCGGATCGGCAGGTGCGCCGGCCGCGGCCGGTTTGACCGGGACCGCCAGAGCTACTACAGCGGACTGAATGTCCGGATTCTTGAAAGCTGCGGCGCCCGGATTCATCTGCGCGGCCTGAACCATTTGAGCGACACTCCCGGCCCCTTTGTGATTGTCGCCAACCACCAGAGCTCGGTGGAAACGGCAATCCTCAATGCGGTAATTTCTCCCAGGCTGGATTTCACTTTTGTGATCAAGCGTTCGCTCTTTTCCGTCCCGTTCTTCGGTGCGGCGATGCGGGCCATCGACGCGATCGGAGTCGACCGCGTCAACCCGCGCGAGGATTTCAAGGAAGTGATGAGGGCGGGGCAGGAACTGCTGAAGGAGGGCCGTTCCGTGCTGATCTTTCCGGAGTCGACCCGGCAGAGGGAATTTCTGCCCGAACGTTTCAATACGATCGGACTTAAACTGGCCAAGAGCGCCGGCGTCAGGATCATTCCGCTGGCGTTGAAAACCGATTTCCTGGAGCCGGGGGCATTGATCCCGGAATTCGGTTCGCTGCACCGCAGCCGTCATATCCATCTGGAATTCGGCGAGCCGCTGGATGCTTCCGGCAATGGCCGTGAAGCGCACCGGCAGATTCTCGATTTCATCGCGGAACGGACCGCGCATTGGAATCTTGCGGAACGGAGAGCGCCATGTGCTTCTGCCGGCCTCAACGGGTTTCGTCCCGCACCCGTCTCGTGAAGTGAGACAAAACCACCGGTTGAAACCAGCCGGTGGTTTTTGATTGATCCCGGGTTCAGGCGCGATTCAGGGCCTGATCGAAGTCGGCCTTGATGTCGTCGATATTCTCAATGCCGACCGATACACGGATCATGTCCGGTGAAACGCCGGCGGCTTCGAGTTCGGCGTCGGTGAGCTGGCGATGGGTCATGCTGGCCGGATGCAGCACGCCGGTGCGCGTGTCGGCCACATGGACCACGATCGCCGCGAGCTTCAGCGAGTTCATCACGATTTCGCCGGCGGCCTTTCCGCCTTTCACGCCGAAACAGAGTACGCCGGAGCAGCCCCGGGGCAGGTATTTCTTTGCGAGTTCATGCTGGCTGCTCGACTTCAGGCCGGGATAGTTCACCCAGCTGACCTTCGGATGGTTTTCGAGGAATTCGGCCAGCGCCAGCGCGTTCGAGCTGTGGCGCTCCATGCGCAGCGCCAGCGTCTCCACGCCGAGATTGGAGAGATAGGCGTTGAAGGGGGCCATGCCCGCGCCGATGTCGCGGATCCACTGCGCCCGCAGTTTCACCGAATAAGGAGCCGCCGGGAAGGCCTCGGTGTAGACCAGCCCGTGATAGGCCGGGTCGGGATTCACGAATTCCGGGAAGCGCCCGTTGTTCCAGTCGAAACCGCCCTTTTCGATGATGATGCCGCCGACCGCCTGGGCGTGGCCGTCGGTGTATTTGGTGGTCGAGTGGGTCACGAAGTCCGCGCCGAATTCAAACGGGCGGCACAGGCACGGAGTCGGGAAGGTGTTGTCCACGATCAGCGGAATGCCTGCCGCGTGCGCCGCTTCGGCGAAGCGTTCGATATCCAGCACGATCAGCGCCGGGTTCGCGAGGGTCTCGGCGAACAGCGCCTTGGTGTTGGGGCGGATTGCCGCCGCGATCGCGGCGGAATCCGCTTCGGGGGAGATGAAGGAAACTTCAATGCCGCATTTTTTCAGGGTGTTGGTAAACAGCGACACCGTCCCGCCGTAGAGGCTGGAAACCGCGACCACATGGTCGCCGCTGACGGCGAGGTTCATTACCGACAGCATGGAAGCCGCCTGGCCCGCTCCGACCGCGACGGCGGCGACGCCCCCTTCCAGAGCGGCCATCTTGCGTTCGAAGGCATCGACGGTCGGATTGGCGAGCCGGGTGTAGAAGAAGCCTTCGCGTTTCAGGTCGAAAAGGTCCGCGACGCTTTGCGCGTCATCATACTTGTAGGTCGTGCTCTGGTAGAGCGGCAGCACACGCGGATCGCCGTTGCCGGGTTCATAGCCGCACTGTACGGCTTTAGTTTCGATTTGCCAGTTTTTGTCCATGATGCCGTGATCTCCATATAATGATGAAAAGAAGAAAATTTTTCAAAAAATATTGAGTTTAATATATCCGGCGGAGTGCGGTTTTACAAGATCGGCAGTTGCTTTATTGATGAAACCGGTGTATATTAAATATGTTGAGCGCCGGGATATAAGAGGAGTCCGGGCGCGCGGGATGGCTTTGCCTGAAGAGGCGGCGGTCCGCCGGATCGGGAATTTTTCACAGGATATTGCGATGACGACCGAAGAGCTTTTTGAAACCATAGTCACCATCGACAACCGGATGGGACTCCATGCCAGGCCGGCGACGATGTTGGCGAAACTCTCTTCCGGCTTCGAGGCGGAGCTGACGCTGGAGCGTCTTGACGGCAATGGTGAGGTTGCCGACTGCCGCAGTGCGCTTTCCTTGATGATGCTCGCGGCGGGGCGGGGAACCAAATTGCTCCTGAAGGCGTCCGGCCATGAGGCGGAAGAGGCGTTCCGTGAAGCTGTCCGCCTGTTCGAATCCCGTTTCAACGAGGAAGAATAACTTCAATCTCCAGCACCGAAGGCGGCAGCGATGACTTTACCAGCACAGACGATTCAGGCGATTGCGGTATCTCCCGGGATTGCGATCGGCCGGGTGGCGCGGGTGCGCGGCTCCAACCATCTGCAGGAGCCCAATCCGCACAAGATTACCGATGATGAAATCAACGGAGAGTTGACCCGTTTCATTGCCGCACTGGTGGAAACCCGCAAGCAGCTGGTCGAACTTCAGGATCAGGTGCGCGACCGGCTCAATTCGCGCGACGCCGATATCTTTGAAGCCCACATTATGCTGGTCGACGACAGGACGCTGCTGAATGAAGTTGAAAAACGGATCAAGGGTGAGCATGTCACTGCCGAATATGCGCTCTTTGAAGCTACGGAGCGTTTTACCGCGGTCTTTAACGGCATGCAGGATGAATATTTGAAGGAGCGCGCCGCCGATATCCGCGACGTCGCCGCCCGGATTACCGCCAACCTCAACGACGATCCGCATCATGATATGGAGCTGGACGACCGCCGGATCATCATTGCGACCACGCTTGCGCCGTCGGAGACCGCGCAGCTGGACCGGAGCAAGGTGCTCGGCTTCGCAGTGGAGACCGGCAGCGCCACCAGCCATACCGCGATTCTGGCGCGGGCGATGAAGCTTCCGGCGGTGGTGGGAATTCCCCCGGAGCTGCCGGAGACCCTGACGGCGGATGACAAGCTGATTATCGATGGCTATACCGGCAAGGTCATCATCAACCCGGACGGGCGCACCGAGGAGGCCTACCGGCTCAAGGCGCAGGCGGCCGGAGAGCTGCTGAACGAGCTGGAGCGCGAGAATTCGCTGAGGCCGGAGACGACGGATGGTTTCATGGTGCAGCTCGCGGCCAACCTCGATTCGCCGGAGACGATCGGGGAGGTGAAAAAGTCGGGAGCCTGCGGCATCGGCCTGTTCCGGACCGAATATCTGTTTATGAACACTTCCCAGCTGCCGACGGAGGAGGAGCAGTTCGAGGTTTACAAAGATCTGCTGGTCAAGAGCGGCGAACAGCCGGTGATCATCCGCACGCTGGATGTCGGCGGCGATAAGTTCAACACCAATATTTTCCGGGCGACCGAGCAGAATCCGTTTCTGGGGCTGCGCGGCATCCGGCTCTGTCTGCATGAGCGCCGGGACATTTTTTCCACCCAGCTGCGGGCGTTGCTGCGGGCCGGCGTGTACGGCAATTTGCGCGTAATGCTCCCGATGGTCAGCAGTATTCGCGAGGTGAATGAGGTCAAGCAGCTGGTCGGGGAACTCCAGGAGCAGCTGCGGCGCGAGAAGCTGGAATTCGTTTCCCATCTGCCGCTGGGGGTGATGATTGAGACGCCGGCCGCGGCGATCCTGGCGGACCGGCTTGCTCCGTTGGTGGATTTTTTCAGCATCGGCACCAACGATCTGGTGCAGTATACGATGGCGATCGACCGGGGCAACGAACGGGTCGCGTACCTCTACCGGCCTTCCCATCCGGCGATTCTCGAATTGATCCGCCGCACGGTGGAGGCGGCGCGCCACAACAACATCTGGGTCAGCATCTGCGGGCAGATGGCTTCCGAGCCGTCGCTGGTGCCGCTGCTGGTCGGCCTGGGCGTGCACGAACTGAGCATGGCGCCGTCGTCGATCGGCATGGTGCGGCGGGTGATCCGGGGGCTGGCGATGCACGAAGCGGAGGAGGCGGCGCGGCAGGCGCTGGCCTGCAGCAACGCGTCCGACGCGCTGGCTATTTCCGAAGCCCTGCTGCGCAAATCCGCGCCGGAGATCGCGAATATCTGACGGGCCTTTCAAAAATAATTCCGTCCGGCGCGTGAAAAAATCCGGTTGGCGGTGTATAGTATGTGATTTGCGGCGTGGCGATGCCGGCGGCAAAGTGAAACGACTGACGGGATTTGTATGGAAAACAACAGAAAAACGATTTACCTTTCCGGTCCGATCATGGACGAACATGCCGGGACGGCCCGTGCGTGGCGGGAGACGGCGAAACAGCTTCTGGGCGGTCGCTTCCGGTTGCTGGATCCGATGCGGCGCGCCTTTGTGGACCGTCAGGTGGACAGCGCCAACGAAATCGTGGAATTCGATCTTCAGGATGTCCGGGATGCGGATATCATTCTGGTCAACTACAACAAGGCGAGCATCGGCACGAGCATGGAGGTTTTCTATGCGGCGCACGATCTCGGCAGGTTTGTGGTGGCGTTCTCCCCCTTCGAATACAAGGATTGCAGTCCGTGGATGGCCCGGTACTGCACCAAGATCCTCGGCTCGCTCGAAGAGGCCGCGGAGTATGTGAACAATCATTTTACGGAGCAGCAGGTGTAGAATATGTGCGGAATTATCGGTTATACCGGCAAGCTGGCGGCGGCCCCGGTCCTGATCGAAGGGCTGAAGCGGCTGGAATATCGCGGTTACGACTCCGCCGGTCTGGCGGTCGTCGCCGACGAACATATGTATCAGGTCAAATCGGTCGGCAAGGTCGCGCAGCTCGAAGCGGTCGCCGGCCAGCAGCCGGAACTGAAAAAACTGGCCGGCTGCGGCATCGCCCATACCCGCTGGGCGACCCACGGCGCGCCGTCCACGCTGAATGCGCATCCGCATCTCGATGAATCCGGCCGCTTCGCGGTGGTGCACAACGGGATCATCGAAAATTACCAGGAACTGCGCAAGCATCTGGAAGGCAAAGGGGTGCATTTCCGTTCCCAGACCGACAGCGAAGTGATTCCGCACCTGATCGCCGGGGCGTACGAAGGGGACCTGCTGAGTGCGGTCGCCGCCGCGCTGAAGCAGCTTGACGGCACATACGGCATCGCGGTGATTTCGTCGCTGGAGCCGGGGGTGGTGGTGACCGCCCGCAAGGGCAGTCCGATCGTGATCGGGCTCGGCGAAGGGGAGAACCTTGTCGCGAGCGACATCGCCGCGCTGCTGCCCTATACGCGGCAGGTGATCTACCTGAACGACGGCGACATCGCCGCGATCACCGCCGACAAAGTGGACCTGCGCAACATCCAGAATGTGCCGGTCGAGCGTGAGGTCGCCAAAATCGACTGGGACGCCGGGCAGGCGGAAAAGGGAAACTATCCGCACTTCATGCTCAAGGAGATTTTCGAGCAGCCCGAAACCATCGAGAACGCGATCCGGGGCCGCATCGACCATGAGATGGGCACCGCGATCCTGAACGGGATGAACCTGTCGCCGCGCGAGCTGGCCCTGATCAACCGGATCGTGATCGCGGGCTGCGGCAGCAGCATGCACGCCGGGATGCTCGGCGAATACTATTTTGAGGACATCGCCGGGATTTCCACTTCGGTGGAGCAGGCGGCGGAGTTCCGCTACCGCAATCCGATCATCGAGCCGAATACGCTGGTGATTCCGATCAGCCAGTCCGGCGAAACCGCCGACACCATTGCGGCGGTCCGCGAGGCGACGGCCAAAGGCGCGGTGGTCACCGCCCTCTGCAACGTGGTCGGTTCGACCATCGCGCGGGAGTCCGGGCGCGGCGTCTATCTGCATGCGGGGCCGGAGATCAGCGTGGCTTCGACCAAGGCGTTTTCGAGTCAGGTGGTGGTGCTGTTGCTCTTCGCGCTGCTGCTGGGGCGCAACCGGCGGCTGAGCCGCAGCGAGGGCAACGAGCTGGCCGACCAGATCGAACAGATTCCGGAGCTGATCCGCTCCGTGCTGCTGCAGGCGCCCGAGATCAAGAAGATCGCGGAACGGTACGCCGACAAGGAGGACTTCTTCTACATCGGCCGCGGCTGCCTGTATCCGACTGCGCTGGAGGGGGCGCTGAAGCTCAAGGAGATCAGCTATATCCACGCCGAGGGGTATCACGCCGCCGAACTCAAGCACGGGCCGATTTCGCTGCTGGATGAGCGGCATCCGGTGCTGGCGCTGGCCAACGATATTCCGGGCAAGGACAAGATCATCGGCAATATCCAGGAGTGCCGCGCCCGCAAGGCGCCGGTGGTGGCGGTGATCACCCGCGGCGACAGCGCGGTGCGCAGCATGACGCAGGATGTGATCGAAGTGCCGCCGTGTTCGCGTTTCATCGCGCCGCTGCCGACCACGGTCGCGCTGCAGCTTTTCGCCTATTACGTCGCGGTGGCGCGCGGCTGCGAAGTGGACCAGCCGCGCAACCTCGCCAAAAGTGTCACGGTGGAATAACTTTCTATGTTCAGATTCTTCTACAATCTGTTTTTGCCGCTGGGCTTTTTGTTCTTCATTCCCGGACTGTACCTCAAGTACCGCAATCGGGGAGGCTGGAAAGACACCTTCGGGGAACGTTTCGGCCATTTCAAGCCGGAGCGGGTCAGGGAGCTGGCTGAATACCACGGCGCGGTCTGGGTTCATGCGGTCAGCGTCGGCGAAACGGTGGTCGCGATGTCGATGATCCGCACCTGGCACCAGATGCACCCGGAGCGGAAGTTCATTCTTTCGACCACGACCACCACCGGGCAGGAGCTGGCGCGCAAGCAGGCGCCGCCCTCGACGGCGGTGATCTTCTGCCCGATCGACTTTCTGTGGATGGTGCGCCGCACGCTGAGCGTGCTGAAACCGGCGATGCTGGTGATCTTCGAGACCGAAATCTGGCCGAACATGGTCGCCGAAACCCGCAAGCGGGGGATTCCGGTGGCATTGGTGAACGGGCGCATGTCGGATCATTCGGCGCGCGGTTACCGGCGCGCGCGGCTTTTCTTCGGGCCGCTGCTGAAAATGTTCAATCTGATCTCCGTGCAGACGCAGGCGGACTTCGACCGCTACAAATCGGTGTCGCCGGAGGCGAACGTGGTGGTCAGCGGCAATCTGAAATTCGACCAGAAAGCACCGGAAAATCTGCCTGAACCCGAATATGAAAGATACTTCGGTCCCGGCAGACACCTGATCCTGCTGGCCGCCAGCACTCATCCGGGCGAGGAGGAGCTGATTGCCGAAACCTTCAAAAAGCTGAAAGACGAGGTGCCGGAGCTGAAGCTGGTGCTGGTGCCCCGCCATGCCGAGCGCGGCGGCGATATCGCGGAGATGCTGAAAAGCCATCTGCTGGATTTCGCGCGCCGCAGCCGCCAGGCGGAAGCGGACCCGCCGGTGGATGTGCTGCTGGCGGATACGACCGGCGAGATGCTGAAGCTGATGAACGGCGCGGACATCGTGATCATGGGCAAGAGCCTGGCCGGGCACGATGAGGGACACAACCTGATCGAACCGGCGCTGCTGGATAAGCCGATCGTGACGGGACACGTGCTGCGGAATTTCCGCTTTATCCTGAATGTGCTGCTGCAGGAGAACGCGGTGGCGACGGTCACGCACGACTCCGAACTGGAGGAGCAGCTCCGCAAACTTCTGGTGAATAAAGAATTAAGGGAAGAACTCGGAAAACGGGCCGGACGGACGATCCGCAAACACGCGGGAGCGACGGAACGGACGGTGAACGAACTGGAATCCCTGCTGAAAAAATAAAAAAGAACAGCCGCTTCAGCAGCGTCGCCACAGGCAGCTTGCCGGACGCGGTCCAGCGGCGGAACGCTGGTCACCTGTCTCTGGCTCGCGCAGGCGTGAGCCAGAGACAGGGGAAATGTAAGGTCCGCGAATGCGGGCCGCGATCGCAACAGTACCGCCCGGCAGAGCGCGCGATCCTCAAAAAGTGAAGCGTTTTTTGAGGATCGGTTTGAAGCGCGGAGCTGCCGCGAGGGGCGGTGACAAAAGATGGTAATTGCGGATAGGGCCGAAGCGGATGCGTGAGCTTCCGGAGTACGAAGTCTGTGTGCCGGTCGTGGCGTTTTCGGTGACGTGACGCGTTTGGGGGAATATAAAGTTTGAGTCATTTTGTTGGAATTATATAGTCAGGAGAAGTGAACGTGAGTTGCATAACGCAGCCGGCGCAGGCCAAAGCCGGCATCATTACCGATGCGATGAAGCATGTCGCCGAAGTTGAGATGGTCTCGCCGGAGACGATCCGCGCCGCCGTCGCCGCCGGTACGGTGGTGATTCCGGCCAATATCAACCATAAGGGACTGGTGCCGGTCGGCATCGGGCGCAGCCTCAAGACCAAGATCAACGCCAACATCGGCAACTCCGCGTTGTCCAGTTGCCCGCGTCAGGAGCTGGAAAAGCTCCGGCATGCGCTGAAATACGGCGCGGATACCGTGATGGACCTCAGCACCGGCGGCAACATCAACCAGATCCGCCGTTCGATCATCGAACACAGTCCGGCCCCGATCGGCACGGTTCCGATGTATGAGGTGCTCGCCCGCTGCGAAACGGTGGACAACCTCTCCGAATCCTTCATCCTCGACGTGATGCGCGAACAGGCCGAGCAGGGCGTGGACTATATGACCATCCATGCCGGACTGTTGAAGGCGCATATTCCGGCGGCGAAAAAACGGATGCTCCGCATCGTCAGCCGCGGCGGTTCGATTCTGGCGGCGTGGATGAACAAGAACAACAGGGAGAATCCCTTCTACACCGCGTTCGACGAAATCCTTGAAATCTGCCGCAGGTACGATGTGACGCTGTCGCTCGGCGACGGGATGCGGCCGGGATGCCTGGCCGATGCGAGCGACGAAGCGCAGTTCGCGGAGCTTGACGTGCTTGGGGAACTGGTCCGCCGCTGCCGCGCCGCCGACGTGCAGGCGATGGTCGAGGGGCCGGGACACATCCCGTTCAACGAGATCGAAATGAATATGAAGCGCGAGCAGCGAGTGTGCGACGATGCGCCGTTCTATATCCTCGGACCGGTGGTGACCGACTGCGCGCCGGGCTACGACCACATCACCAGCGCGATCGGCGCGACGATGGGAGCGTTCCACGGCGCGGCGATGCTCTGCTATGTGACGCCCAAGGAGCACATCGGCCTGCCGAATGCGCGCGACGTGCGCGACGGCGTGATCGCCTACAAGATCGCGGCCCATGCGGCGGATGTCGCGCTCGGCAAGCCGGGCGCGCGCGACCGGGACGACGCGATCAGCCGGGCGCGCGCCGATTTCGATTGGGAGAAGCAGTTCGAACTGGCGCTGGACCCGGAGAAGGCGCGCGAACTTCGCGCCGAAGCTCTGGCCGAGCGCGATATGCCCGCGGACCACGACCACAAGGACGAGCGGTTCTGCACGATGTGCGGCCCGAACTTCTGCAGCGTCCGGATCAGCCGCGAACTGTAACCCGTCCCTGAACCGGCGGCCCGTCCGAAAACAGGCGGGCCGTCTGTTTTTACCCGGAAAGCAGGCTAAAAGACTGGAAATACGGCAAAAACTCTGAAAGCATTACTTGTAGAAGTCAGCATCTTATTCGTACGTGTCGAAGTCGAAAGGTAATTGTTCTCGCTCAACGTCGGCTTCCGGCCATGCTCCGCGATGAACTCCGCCTCGGCCTTCTCGATCTGCCGCCGCCGCTTGGAAAACCGTTCCATCACGTCAGCCGGAACGCACGCCAGATCGTACCAGATGACGTTGCCTTTCCGGTCCCGCGTTTCGACCGTTTCGTAACCCAGTTCACGGCACCTTGCCGCCATCTCGTTGTGATAGACTTTGCCCGCGTAACGGATCGCCCGGCACATCTCCAGCGTTTCGAGCGCCTTGTACCTGCCGTCGCCCGCCCGCGTCACATTGCAGACCACGTTGTGCGTATGCAGTTGAGGATCGAGCGCGCGGCTCGTATCGTGCATGAACTCCGCGTAAACCAGCTTCCCGGTCGTTTCATAATTGTTGGTCCGAACGTTCTCCCCGTCGCGCACCCGAACCGCCGCCAGCCGTTCCAGTTCCGCCATCGCAATCCGAACCGATTCCCGATGCGCCTCGACCAGCCGTTCATCGAACATCGACATCACCGAAACCGACTTCGGAGCCGCCACCTGAAAATCAAAGAACCGCGGACCGCCGGGCATATTTTTCTGCGTCAGCTTGCCCGGCGTTTTCGGATTCACATTCCGCTGAAACAGACTGAACTCCTCGCTCGTCACAACCTTATCCCGCAAACCGAACGTATCCGCAAGTTCTCCCCTCCAATATCCCTGAACCTTCTCATGCTCCGAATAATAATCGTTTGAAGAAAGATGATTCGCATAGAAACTCTTCCCCGAACCATTCGTCGCACGAATCTTCGTCATATTGAACATAGCCCCATGCTCCTCATCCATTATCCCAAGTAAAAACCACCTGGATATAGTCTATGAGAAGCACAGCTAAACTTCAAGCAAACAGCACTTTACGATGAGAAAAACTACGTCGTTTTTCTCATTAGAAAATCAGGAGTTGAAAATAAAACGCAATACCCCGATTCTTGATCGGTGATCGCGTTATCCGCGTTTCAGGAGTGCCGCTTGATTTCTTTAAGATATCGTGTATTTTATAAATAAAATGAAAATTGCACGACAAAAAAAGGGGGGGGGAATAATGCAATACATTCACCGTAATCTGGAAGATTTTTTCAAAAAGAGTGGGATGCATTATCCGGCAATTCTGCTGACCGGGCCGCGGCAGGTCGGTAAAACGACTTTTCTGAGACATGTCAGTGAAGAGTCGCGAAATTATGTTTCGCTGGATATTCCCCGTGACCGCAATCTGGCGAAAGAAGATCCCGAGTTGTTTCTGGAACGGCATAAGCCGCCGGTTCTGATCGACGAGATTCAATATGCGCCGGAGCTGCTGCCTTTCATCAAGGTTTTGATCGACAAAGAACAAAAGCCGGGAATGTTCTGGCTGACCGGCTCCCAGCAGTTCCAAATGATGCGGAACGTTACGGAATCGCTGGCCGGACGGGTCGGTATTTTCGAGATGCTGGGACTTTCGAATCGGGAATTGGAACACCGGAATGTGGAACCGTTTCTGCCGATCAATGATTTTCCCGATGTGCCGGAAAAGCTGGATCTGCAGGGGTTGTACCGCCGTATCTGGCAGGGAAGTTTTCCCAAATTGGCCGACGATCCGGAAATGGATCATGACTTGTTTTACGGCTCCTATATCAATACCTATCTGGAGCGGGATGTACGGATTCTCGGCCAGGTCGGAGACTTGCAGCGTTTTTTCCGTTTCCTGCGTGCGGCAGCCGCCCGGACCGGGCAGCTTCTCAATTATTCCGATCTCGCCAGAGATGCGGATGTCGCTGTTGGAACCGCAAAGAATTATCTGAGCATCCTGATCGCTTCCGGACTGGTGACGCTTCTGGAACCTTATTTTGCCAATCGGACCAAGCGAATGACGCAGGCTCCCAAGCTCTATTTTCTGGATACCGGTTTATGTGCTTACCTGACCGACTGGTCATCCCCGGAAACGCTGGAGGCCGGAGCTATGGCCGGGCATATCTTTGAAACATGGTGCTTTGCGGAAATCCTGAAAAGCTATCGGAATTCGGGAAAGCGTCCGGCATTCTATTTCTACCGGGATTTCGATCAGGTGGAAATCGATCTGGTCATCGAACAGGACGGCGTTTTGTATCCGGTGGAAATGAAGAAAAGTTCCGATCCCGGGCGGGACGCCGCAAAGCATTTCTCCAAATTGGAGAAGTTTGGAAAGAAAATAGGAATGGGAGCGGTCGTCTGCATGGTCCGGGAAAGTTCGCCGCTGACCCGGGAGTGCAAACTGATTCCTGCGGCAGGCTTGTAACTGCCCCGATTGCAGCATTGAGTGATGGAGATCCTTCTTTGCTGTTTGAAAACTGAAGGATCAGATAGTATATATAATAATAACAGCAATCCCAGCAAGGAAACCTGATATCTATGCGGAAAGTCACGATCAGCGATGTTGCGTCAGAGGCGGGATGTTCCAAGGCGGCAGTATCTTATGTGATCAACCGGACAAGGCCGATCAGTGCGGAGGTGCGGAAAAAGGTACTGGATGCGGCGGAACGTCTCGGTTACCACCCTTCCGGCAAGCGGAATACGCCCCGGCGGCGTTCCATCGCACTGCTGATCCGCGGCGATTTCAGGGTGGGAAACGAACCGGCTTTCACATTTCATCACGAAATTCTCCGCAGGGGTTATGTCCCGCAGATTTTCATGTGCGGTTCGGATGCGGAATCCCTGAAGCCGGTGCTTTCCGCGATCGGGAATGACCGGAATATCGCCGGCGTCATCAACACCGTCCCGGATATCGGCAGTCTGAATCTGCTGAAATATTGCCGGGAGCTCCCTTCCTTCATCTATGCGCGCAACGGCTGCATGCTCTGTTCCGTTCATTGCAATTATACGCATCGGATGAATCTGGCGCTCTCGCACCTGCACACTCTCGGGCACCGCAAAGTTGTATTTTTCATCGACTCCGCGACCATGGACAAACAGCAGATGATCGACAATCTGGCGTTCCTGCAGAGATACTCCCGATCGGTTGGAATGGAGGCCCGAGTCGTGGCGCATCCTGAACGGCGGGACAATCCGGTGCTCTTTCCGAAGCTGGACCGGGAATGGGACGGCGGTGCCACCGCCATTCTGGCTTGGAACGATTTTTTCGCCTCGATGGTCTATCAGTGGGCTTATGAGCGGTATATCCGCATCCCGGACAAACTGTCGGTGATTGCGTTCTGCGATGAATTCAGCGCCCGGGGATTTGCGCCGCCGCTGACATCGGTGCAGATTCCGCTTGACTTGCTGGTTCACCATACGGTGGAGGCGCTTCTGGCGCGAATTGAGGACCGCAAGACCGAGGAAGTCCTTCTGCATCCGTTTCTGTCGATGGGAGCATCAACCGGGCCGTTATTGAAAAAACATTGAACAAAATCAGATTTCCCTTCCTCTCCTTGCCGTTTTCTTGAAACCGCTTCGCTTCTTTGATATGTTGGTTCTTCAAAGGAGCGGTTTTCATGAACGGAATCATTACGGAAATTCAACATGCGTCGGTGCATGACGGCCCGGGCCTGCGGAGTGTGGTATTCCTCAAGGGATGTCAGATGCGTTGCTTCTGGTGTCATAATCCGGAGACCATTTCGACCAGTCCACAGCTCTTTTTCGACGAATCGAAATGTATGGGATGCGGGCGGTGCCTGGGGTTCTGCGAAGCGCACAAGCTCTCCAATGGCCGGCACCGCATTGAACGAGCGTTCTGTACTTCCTGTTTCCGGTGCGTCGAAACGTGCTTTACCGGTGCACTGAGCGTCTGCGGGCGAGTGGTTTCCGTGGATGAGGTCATGCGTGATCTTGCCGAAGATATTCCGTTTTACGGGGAATCCGGCGGAGGCGTCACCGTTTCCGGCGGCGAACCGGGCTGCCAGTCGGATTTTACAGCGGAAATTCTGCACCGCTGTCATAAAATGAAGATTCATGCCGCGCTTGAAACCAATCTCGCCTATTCGCGCGCCATTCTGGAAAAGCTCGTCGCCGGTTGCGATCTGGTGATGGCCGACTTGAAGCATATCGATTCGCAGAAACACCGCGCGGGAACCGGCCACGGCAATGAGCAGGTTCTGGAAAACCTCCGCTCTCTGACAGTTCCCCTGATCCTGAGGACCCCGATTGTACCCGGCTTCAACGACGACGCCGGAACAATCCGCCGGATCGCGGAGTTTGCGGTAAAACTGGATACGCTCCAATATTATGAGTTGCTGACCTACCATCCGCTCGGCTGTGGAAAAGCGGAGCGTCTCGGGATGGAAGAACGGGCCAAGCCGCAGGCTTCCCCGACAATAAACACAACAGATTATCTGATCAAAGCCGCCTCCGAAACCGGAGTGCCGCTTTTTCTTAATGGGAGACGCATTGTAAAATGAGTGGATTCAAACTTGAAAAATATGCCGGGCGGATCGCCCGCCTTGTCGCAAAGAAAAAAGAACAGACGCTGGCGAAGTACCGCCGGTTCGGGAAAGCGGATGAGGACGATTACGGCTATGTCCTGCCGCCGGAAGAATTCATGCGAACGTTCCGTTTTCCGGTCCTCGATGAAAACGGCTCGTTCCACGGAGTGTCCGCATGGGCGAAAAACTACCGGGCGCTGCTGGAAGCGCATCCGGTCTATGTCGATCCCGACGACGCACTGGCCGGGCGCTGGATGTTCATGATGTCACGCATGCGCGCCGGGTATCAGCTTTCCCTTGCGCCGTTTCCGGTGGACTATTCGTTTTTGCATCACGACCAGGAGCTTTACGACCTGACCCACGGCATCGGCAAGGATGCCCACTTCGCGCCGGATTACCGGATCGGGCTGTCCCTCGGCTGGGGCGGACTGACGCGCAAGGTGGAACGGTCGCTCGAAGCGCATAAATTCGACTCCGAAGCGGTCGAACTGCTGAACGCTGAACTGGAGGCGCTTGCCGGAATCCGCAACTGGATTCACCGTACCGCCATGGCGGCAGAGGGAGAACTGCGGCGCATCAACCTCAGGCTGGAGAACGATCCGCCGGAAACCCTGCGCGAGGCCTGCCAGTGGATCGCATGGTTCAATATGGCTTCCCGCACCTACAACCGCGACGGTGCGGGAGGGCAGCTTGACGAGATACTCCGCCCCTATTACGAGCGCGACATTGCCGCCGGGCGCATCGACGACGAAGATGCCGTCTACTATATCGCATGTCTGCTGCTGAACGATCCGCACTACTATCAGATCGGCGGCCCGGATCCGAACGGAAAAGATCAGACGAGCCGGATTTCCTTCCTGATCCTTGAAGCGGCCCACGCTTTGAAAACCCCCTGCAACCTGACGATCCGGGTCCATGACAGGATGGACGAGAAGCTGTTTCGCCGCGGAGTGGAAATTCTGCTGGAGGACAATCTCGGCTATCCGCGTTTTTCGGGGGATAATGCGCTGATCGAGGGCTTTATGCGCAACGGATACTCCATCGAGCTTGCCCGTGAACGCATCGCCCTCGGCTGCAACTGGATGAGCATCCCCGGCCGGGAATACACGCTCAATGACACGGTCAAGATCAATATGATGAAGGTGTTTGAAGTCGCGTTCAATGAAATCGCCGATTCCGGAAAGTTTTCACTCGGAGCACTTCACAAATGTTACCAAAAACATCTTGCGCGCGCCGCATTCTGCATTGCCGAAGGACTTGATTTTCACCTTGCGCATCAGTACAGGAATGAACCGGAACTGCTGCTGAATCTGCTCTGTTACGGTCCGATCGAAAAAGGACGTGATGCGTCTCATGGAGGAGTCGATTTCTACAATATGTGCTGCGATGGAGCGGGACTTGCCGTCGTCGCGGATTCCTTTGCGGCGCTCCAGACCCAGGTCGTCGAACGAAAACGCATTGCCTGGAAAGAGTGTGTCGAGGCTGTCCGCAGTGATTTCAGGAATGAAAACGGCGAGCAGATCCGGCGTCTGCTGGCCTCTTCGCCGCGCTTCGGCCATGGCGGGACTTGCGCCGATGAATGGGCGGTCACACTGACGCACGACTTTGCCGAAACGTTTCCGAACGGCCGCCGCACTCCGGAGGGGCGTCTGATTATTCCGGGGCTGTTCTCCTGGGCGGATACGCTCCGTTTCGGCAAGACGGTCGGAGCGACTCCGAACGGAAGGCGTGCGGGGGAGCCGTCCTCCCACGGCGCGAACCCGTGTCCGGGGTTCCGGAAAGACGGCGCGGCTACGGCGGTTGCCAAGGCGGTCGCCTCGGTTCAGTGCGGATACGGGAACACTTCGCCGCTTCAACTGGAACTCGATGCGTCGTTTGTGAACTGCGCGGACCCCGTCGGGAGGCTGACGGCACTGTTCCGGACGCATTTCAAGCTCGGAGGAACGCTGATCAATGTGAACATCGTCGATGCGAAAACGCTTCGGGCGGCACAGAAGGAACCGGAAAAGTTTCCGGATCTGATCGTGCGCGTGACCGGTTTCACCTCCTATTTCATCATGCTTTCTCCCGAATTCCGGGATTTCGTCGTCAAACGCATCATAGAGGAAGAACAATATGCCTGAACACAAGAAGCTGCGGGTAGCCGTCATCGGCTGCGGAATGATCCATGTGGAACATATGCAGGGCTATGCGGAACTGAAGGACAAGGTGGAAATCGTCGCCGCAGTCGACCGGAAGCGCGAATGCCTGGAGGCGGTGCGCGATAAGTGGGGCCTCCCGGAAAACGCGCTTTTTGCGGACTGGGATACCATGCTTGCGGAGGTGCGCCCGGATGCCGTAGATCTCTGTTTGCCGAATTATGAGCATTTCCCCGCCGCGATGGATGCGATCGCCGCCGGCTGCCATGTTTACTGTGAAAAACCGCTCGGCATGAATGCCGCCGAATGCGAAAAGATGATCGCGGCGGCAAAGGCGAAGAACCTGAAGCTCGCAGTCGGCTTCCAGCAGGAATACTGTCCGTCGACCGAAGTTCTGGTGAACGCCCGGAATGCGGGATTCTTCGGCGAACTGCGCTCTGTTCACGGTTCGCTGCTCCGCCGCCGCGGCACACCGAACTGGGGAACCTACTACAGCCGCGAACTCGGGGGCGGCCCCGTTCTCGACATTCTGGTCCATCTGCTCGATGTCATTACGCATGTCTGCGGCCGCCCGGAGCCGGCACGTCTTTCGGCATCGTACTTTTACGGCGAAGGGAAAAATCCCTGCGATGTCTTCTGCTCCGCTCCGGACTGGAACAGCCGCGACTACAACGTCGAGGACCTGGCCGTCGCCCAGATAACGTTCAGAAACGGCCTCGTCGTGCAGCTTGAAACGTCGTATATCAACCATATCAGGGAAGACTGTGTTTATGACTTCAAGCTCAGCGGAGCCAAGGGCGGCGCGTGGTGGCGCAACGGAAAAGCTCCGGAGCTGTATGCCGACCGGTTCGGAGCGATGATGAACATCACGCCCGCTTACCTGCCGTCGCTCGGACGGCCCGACATGTTCCGCCGGAAACTCGACAACTGGGTCACCGCATGCCTGACCGGTTCCGCGTTGATGCTTCCGGGCGAGATCGGACTTTACATTCAACGGATGCTCGACGCGATCGCGCTTTCCGCGAAAAGCGGAAAAGAAGTCGAATTATGACAGACCGGACAAATCAGGGGCATACCATGAAATCATTGCTGCTTGCCGGGGATGGAATTCATGACGACACAGAGGCGATTCAGTCGTTGCTCGACAGTGGAGTGAATCTCATTCACCTGCCGCCGCCGGCAAAGCATTACGTGATCAGCAAAACGCTGATCATGCACTCCGGACAGGAATTGAAGCTGGATCGCTTCACGCGGATCCGCCTGGCAGCAGGCAGCAACTGTCTCATGTTGACCAACGACGATCATGCAGAGGGAAACCGGAACATTTCCGTTTCCGGTGGAATCTGGGATTACAATAACCAGGAACAGGCGCCAAATTACCAGCTGGCAGGGAGGGCGCATCCATCCACGCCGGATAAGAAAGTCCCCGGACAGCTTTGTGACTCCAACCGCGCTTATTCCCGCGATCTTTACCGCGGAGTTGCATTTCTCTTCGTCAACGTGGAACATTTCTCCATGACGGGCGTCACTTTCCGCGATCCGGTCACCTACGCCTCGCAATTCGCCCTTTTGCGCTATTTTACGATTGAGGATGTCACATTCGATTTCCGGCATTGGAATCCCGCGCCGAACAACATGGACGGAATTCATCTCGACGGAGGATGCCGTTTCGGAAAAATATCGAATCTCAAGGGAACCTGTTATGACGATCTGGTCGCGCTGAATGCAAACGACGGCCTCATCGACTCCCCCTTTCAAGGGCCGATTTCCGACATTGAGATCGACGGGATTTTTGCGGAAAATTGCCACAGCGCAGTCCGGATGCTCTCTTTCGAAGCCCCGATCAGGCGGATTCACATTCGCAATATTTACGGGACGTTCTACCGCTACACCGTCGGAATCACGCACTGGACAGGCGCGACGCGGGGGATTTTCGACGATATCTTGCTGGAAAATCTCTTTATCGGCAAGGCGCTGCCGCGCGAAGAAGATTTCAATACTCCGGCACTGCCGGAATATCCGCCGATTTTCATCGAACGCGGTGGCGACGTAAGCAGCCTCTCCATACGGAATTTGCAGCGGGATGAGCATACCGTCGCCGTCCCCACCATCGTGATTGAAGATCATGTGACCGTCGAATACCTGATGATCCATGATTCCGGATGCAGAAACCATCTGCCGGAACCCTTCAACTTTCTGGTCAACGACGGCACGGTGAAACGGCTTGTGCTAGACGGGATCCGGCTTGCCGGAGCATCCGGAGAAACGGTCTCCGGCAGCGGTACGATTCACTCTCTGCGGAGCGATGAAAAATGACCGCTCTCTGCATCACCCTCTATTTCCTTCTCCAGATCGGGGCATATTTGCTGTTCAAATGGGGAAGTTCCGCGCCGGGTCTCTACTGGAAAGGTTTCATTTTCGGAAATATTCTGGGAATTTCAAGCACTCTTATCATGATACAGATTTACAAATGCATGAATGCGAATCTGGCGACGGCAGTCATGATGGGGGGCGGCTTTCTACTGGTCCAGATCGTCATGACGGTCGTCTGTCGGCTGACGCCGGGAATTTTTCAGATTTCCGGATCTTTGCTGATTTTCGCAGGAATAATTATGATGTCGATCGCAAACAAATAAACGCTCCGCCCCCGGCGGAATCATCGCAAACTCGTTATAAAACAATCATCAGAAAAAATCAGGAGTCACCAACATGAAAAAACTTAACATCGCACTCGTCGGCTGCTGGCACCCGCATGTCCCACGCTATTACCCGATCCTTCAGAAGCGTGAAGACACTGCGTTGACCTGCGTCTGGGATTCCACCGCGGAGCGCGGCGCGAACTGGGCCCGGAAACTCGGGATCCCGTTCGTCGCCGACTACGCTGAATTGCTGAAACGTTCCGATGTGGATGCCGTCTGCATTGTCGCGGAGACCTGCCGTCACGCCGAACTGATGAAGAAGGCGGCGGAGGCGGGGAAACATATTTTTACGGAAAAGAGCTTCACGATCACGACCGCCGAAGCCTCCGAGGTGCGCGATGCCGTCAAAAAGAGCGGCGTCAAATTCGGGATCGCGTACATCCGTGCCACGACGCCCGCGTTCGTCCTCGGGAAAAAGCTGATGGATGCCGGATTGCTCGGTGAAGTGAACATGGTCCGTATCCGCAATGGAGTCGACGCTTCCAAAATGAATGACCTTCCTCCCGACTGGTTCGACAGAGCGGTTTCCGGCGGCGGCGCGTGGATCGACCTCGGATGTCACCAGATGTACCTGATGGACTGGATGCTTGGCGAACCGCTTGATATCTCTGTAAATGCAATCAACTATTACGGGCGCGATGTGGAGGACAATGTCTGTGCGGCAGTGAAGTTCAGGAATGGAACGCTCGGCGTTGCGGAATCGACCTGCTCGACCTTTTATTCTCCGTATATGTTCGAGATTTACGGGCGGAAAGGCTCTTACCTCTGCCGCATCGACGCGCCGGAATCCGAAATTCAGATGGAAGCGGAAAATCTGGAAAAGCTCCGCGCCCTCCTGCCGGGGATCAGCCTGAAAGAGGAAATTGTCGGCGGTACGGTAAGCAATGCTTCGGTCAATTCGCTGTTCGGAGCGCGTGCGGTCGTCAAGGTTCCCGTGGCGGAACTTCCGCAGGGCAAAGAACCGATCGAACTCTGGATTGATGAGATTCTGTATGGCAAAGAGAATCCGTTCGATATCGACTGCGGCTACCGTCTGACCCGCCTGATGGAAGGCGGATGCAAAGCGCTTGCAACAAAACAGATTGTTGCATTCTGAGGAGATTTTATGAAACTCGCCATGCTTCTGTTGATTTTTCCAGCATCGTTTTGCATATTGGCGGAGCCTTGCCCTCCGCAGGCAAAACTGTTGGAAATGCGTATGCAGTCAAACAGAATGCAACTCAACCATGCAATATTGAAACATCCGGAAGATTATTCCGCTGCCTGTATAAAAAAGGCGGCGGAGGATCTTGCCGAACTGGAGCGGGACTGGCTGACGGCAAAGGACTGGAGCAGTCCTGCGCCGGAATTCACCCTTCCTCATTTGTCGTCGGCACCGGTAATAGACGGCAAAGCTGATGAACCGGTCTGGAGGCAGGCAAGGAAGTGGCTGGGCAGTTTCCCATGTTCTTCAGAAAAATATCTGGCAGACGGAAGCATATGGCGTCTCGCATGGCATGGCAGGTATCTTTACGGCAGTGTGTTCTTTCCTGACTGCGATATGACATTTTATAAAGGGCGTCAAGGTGAATCATGGGAAAACAGACGGATCTGGCAGGGGGATTGCCTGGAAGTGTTCGTTCAACCGGACGAATCAATTCCTTATTATCTGGAATTTCTCCTATCTCCCGGCAATACGGCATGGATACTGGATCACGTCCTGCCGGAAAGCGGTTTCTGGACCACAATTCATTTTCACTTTCAATACGAAATACAAGTTGCGGGGCATATCAACGACAATGGTTATGAACTTGAATTCAGAATTGATCTTGCTGATTTTCCTCCATATCAGCAAAGACGGAAACCGCGTGGCGGCGATGTTCTGCGTATGACTATGGTTCGCATGAATTTGGATATCCGGAAGCAGGAAAAAACAGTTCAGACTTCCTTTTATCCGCTGCTGCATTCCGGGCACAATATTTTTGGTTATGCCAAAATGATTCTGGCAGAAGGAAAATCATTGAAAAATCATTGAACAAAAAAGATTTTATGAAAAAAAAGATTTTTTCCATTGCCGTTCGCCACAGTTTTTATTATAATAATTTAAAAGAATAACAAAAGTTTTGATGGAAGTTTCCAATTAGAAGTCCATGGCTTGTGATTCGCAAAGTAATAAGGTAAGCAAGGAAGGTTGAAATGAAACAGAAACAGGTTTCCCGCAGATTTTTTACATTGATTGAGCTGCTCGTTGTGATCGCGATCATCGCCATTCTTGCAGGGATGCTGCTGCCTGCGCTGAACAAAGCGCGATCAAGGGCGCGGGCCAGCTCCTGTCTTAACAATAAGAAGCAGACTATCACGGGACTGCTGCTCTATGCGAATGATTACAACGTGATTCCCTATCATTGCGGCAGCCGGTGGAATCAACTGATGCTGGATTATACGAATGCAACGCAGGGACTCAAATCAAAGTACGGTTCCTGGAAAACCATGCTCTGCCCGTCATTGCCGGAAACGCAGCAGCCCCTGAACACGATCTCGGAAATTGTCGAGAAAGGCGGGTTCGACAATTATACATTCGGCTTATGGCGTCCCTACTGGAACGCCGCAGGCAAAAAGACCTTTGAGGCGGGACAGGCGACCTTGAGCGGCAATTTGTTCGTAAAGACCAACACTGAAACCGCTTTCTTCAAGCTTTCCGCGGCCAAAAACGCTTCCGGCACCTGCATGTTGGCGGATGCCTCTGACGGCACGGTCGGCAAAAGTTACTTCTATTTCGATCCGCAGGCTTACACCAATTACCGTCCGCGTCTGGGGCATGGGCAAAGCGGTACGTTCGCATTCCTCGACGGCCATGCGGCGATGTTGACGGCGGGGAAACTGCGTTCTTATTATACCAGCAGACTTTTCTACTATAGGGAACAATTTACCCGTGCCGAATGCCAGTAAACATTCCCTGTGAAAAGAGGCATACGGCATTGAAATGTTCAACCATTTCCGGTCTCTCCAACCATGGAAGCGGCAAACCCGGAGACATTTTTGAAAATCACGAAAGATTCCAATCTATGATGAAAGCAATTTTAATCACATTCGTCTGCCTGCTCGGACTTGTTCTACATGCAGAAATCAAAGTGGACAAACCCGGGTACGTCATCCGCATCAGTGAAGACGGCACTCGCCTGCTTGGGATTATCGCCAAATCCTCCGGCAAAGTCATTGCCGCCGATGTCGATCTCTGGGAGATGGTGCTGAATAACGACCGGAAATTCGGGCCGGTTGATTTTTTCAGCGCGTCGTCCGGCGGCACGTTCTCGCATCGGCAGACAGACGACTGTCTGGTGCTGGAGTTCCGCTCTGCCGAATGCTCCTTCGACATCGTTTTTTCGCTGCGCGATCAGGAATTCGACTGCGAAGTCGTAAATCTCAAAAACACCCGGAACGCAATTCAATTCATGGCGGTTCCTGCCCGCTGGACATTCCCGACGGCGGAGATGAAACGCTTTGTATTTCCCAGTCAGGCCAACTGGTCGATGGGGATCTGTTTCCTGCCGTCCTTTTTTGAAAAACGCGCCGAAGACGATGTGATTCACCGCATTGCGGCAGCGCCGTTTCCGGGCATGGCGCGGCTTTTCAACAGCCGGACCATTCCCGCCGACGACCCGAACTCCCGCCTGAAATCCCATATGGTTGCAACGGAACAGGGAAAATCCCTCTATTCGCCGGAGGAACAGCGCGACCTGACGAAAAAGGGATTCCTGCGCATCTCCTACAAACAGAGCCGCCCGGAAGCATTCGAGCTTGGCCTGATCCGCACTCAGAACGAAAACCGCCCGCTGCTGATCGGGACGCAATTCGGCGGCAGTGGCTATCTTTTTCAGTTCCAGTTCACCAATCAGAACATGATGGAGCGCACCCCGCTGGTCGAGTCAATCATCTTCAACACCATGAGCGCCTTGCGCCGCCGGAACGGCGGCCTGATCGACGGCAAAGCGTTTGTCTTGATCGATTACCCCAATATGCCGGCGATGGTGACCGGCTTCGATCCGGTTTCACTGGATATGACGGACTGGCGCAAACTGGTTCGGAAATACTCGGAAAAATTCGGCATCGAGGTGCGCACGGTTCGAAACCTCGCGGAACTCCGCGCCGCGCTTCGGGATCACGCGGTCGGCACCATCCTCAATCCGTACGGAAACATCTTCCCGTCCGACGATGCGGCGAACTTCGGCGACGATCTCGAACTCGTCCGTTCCTATGTGAAAAACGGCGGAGTCTGGTGGGAGGTCGGCTCCCGCTCCTTTGAAAAACTGTTGCGGAAAGATTATTATTCCGCCTATGACCGGCAGGGACGCTATCCTTCCGCCGCCGCCGATTATGCCTGTGCGGAGTACGGCAATGATCACGCCGTCGCGCTGTTCGGGGTTCAGCCGACCATGCGCTTCCCGTACGATAAGGAGCGCGCCGCCATTCCCAAGGCATACGCTCTGCGGGGCGGAGAGAAGGGAGCGGTTTTCGTCCATCAGTGGGTCATGTGGGTCGACGCAAAATCCAAACGTCCGTGGAACTCCTCGCCTTACCGCGTCTCCTTCCGGCACCCCGATGCGAGGCAGGGGCTCCTCGCCTATGAAAAGACGCTGGAGCTGAATAAGAAGATCGAGGATAAAATGCCGCCGGCCGTTCTGGAAAAGATGAAGAATTCCATGCTGATCTGCTTCTGGCACGACAACGCCCAGTCCAACATCCGCAGCTGCAAAATTCTGCCGAAAAACAACATCGCGCACTTCATCGGCGCTCTGGCCAGCCGTTTCGACGCCAATTACCCGGAGCATCTGCCGCCCTCTTCATCCTGGGGCACCATGGATGATCTGCGTGAACTCGTCAAAGTCGGTCATGAAAACGGCCATCTGCTCATGCCCTACACCAATACCACCTGGTGGCTTCCCCATGAGAACGGTCAACTCTCCCCCAGCCAGCAGAAGTGGGACGACCGCAAACAAGAGGTCATGGCATTGAAACAGGACGGTTCGCCGATGTGGCGCAAAGGACGCACCGGGCGCGGCTGGGCGTTAAATTTTTATCATCCTTATGTACAGCAGGCGAGTTTGAAAGTCACTAGACAGTTCGCCGAAGCTGGCTGCGACATGATCTTCATGGATGAAATGGGCGGACACCCGTGGACGATGACCTGGAATCCGGACGAACCGTGGCCGGCGACGGCGCTGGACGGACGTATTTCGATGTGCTGGGATTCTTCAAAAGTGCTGCCGACCGCAACCGAAGAGGGACATGACCGGCTGCTGAATTTCAACACCCTGTTCTGCGGCGGGACATGGAAGACATTCCCCAACAAACAGTTCGAGTCCCAGCGCTACAAGCATCAGTTCCGGCCGTCAGACTGGCAGTATTACCCGGCCTTTCTCTTTCTCGGGCACGACCGGGCGTTCTTTACGGTACACGATCTGCTGCAGCGTTATGAAGGATTTGAAGATCTCTCGCTGGCTCTGGCGCTGGGATACAAGATGAAGGATGCGATCAGTTTCAATTCTTCCTCCGAGAGGCTGCAGTGGTGTCATTTTCTGGACGCCGTTCAGAAAACCGTGGCCAGGGAGTATGAAGGGCAGAAGTTGATCACCTTCCGCTATCCGCTGGAGAATACCCGTCTGCCCTATCGCAATTCGCTCGTTTTCGCCGAATACGGCAACGGCATCCGGATGGTGTGCAATCACAGCGATCAGGAAGTTCCGTTGGATCAGCTTGATCTGCCTTTCGCGGAAGAGGAGATGGCCTATCTGAAAAAACAGACGCTCCCGCCTTACGGTTTCTACGTCTCGACCTCACGCGGCAGATGCGGCTACCTCCGGCAGGACGGCAACCGGTTCGCCTTCGCCATGGCGCCGGAAGCAGGCGCGTACCGGGCGGCGATCTTCAATCCGTCGGATTGCAGGACCTTCCTGCTGCCGGACAACGCCCTCTGGCCGACCGGAGAATTCGATTTTTCCGCCGGGAAATGGCGGGTGGAGCGCCGCGACGGCCAACTGGCACTCACGCTGCCCGCCGGGGGAACGCCCGACAAACCGGCCTGGCTCTTCACGCATTACGATCCCGCCGCCAAGCCTGCCGCCGCCGTCTTCCCGCTGATCCGGAACGGCGCGGTCGTTTCCGGTCAGAAAGGGGTGCGTATAATTGCCAATACGACACAAGCTCGCCCGAATGAGCCGCTGGCGTTTCACGGCGATGCGGCGCCCGGAATCCGGCTGACGGTGCCGCAGCAGGGAAATTCAATGAGTTTCATCGCTGACGTGACAGCGACCGGACTGCCGGAAAAAGGGCTGATGACGCTGGTGAGCCGCACCGGCTGCAACAACACGTTGGGCATCGATGCGAATGGACGGGTCGTGATGACGATGTGGTACGCCGACCGGAAAACCCAGAACCACGTATTGTCGAAAACCCGCCTGAAAGCGGGTGAAAAAGCGCACATCGCGGCGACGATCGAGGAAGAGAAAGGACAGACCACGCTGCGGCTTTATATCAACGGTCGCCAGGAAGCCGTCCGGACAACGCCGCAGCGTCCTTTTCCCTATTCTTCCCGGCTGCTGATCGGCAGCAAATTCCGGGGGGAAATCGGCAATCTCTTCTGGGCGGACGGCTGCCTGAGCGAGGCAGAGCTCCGCAAGATGCAGGAGCCCCTGCCATGAGTTACGATCTTGTCGTCGTCGGCGGCGGCATCGCCGGGATCGCCGCCGCGGTTCAGGCGGCGCGGCAGGGATGCCGGGTGGCGCTGGTCGAGAAAACCGCGCTGACCGGCGGACTCGCCACCGCCGGGCTGATCAATGTATTTCTGCCGCTTTGCGACGGCAACGGGCATCAGGTCAGTTTCGGCCTTGCCGAAGAGATGTTGCGCCGGAGTCTGAAATACGGCCCCGGTGAAATTCCTCCGCGCTGGCGCGATGAACGCGACGCCGCCGAACGCAAACGTTTCATCAGCGTTTTTTCTCCGGCCTCGCTGGTGTTGGCGCTGGATGAGCTGCTGGAGGAAGCGGGAGTGACGGTCTATCTGGACACGCTGGTCTGCGCGGCGAAAACTGCCGGGAATCGCCTTACGGGAGTTGCCGTCGAAAACGAAAGCGGTCGCTTCACGCTCCGGGCCCGGCAGTTCATCGACGCCAGCGGCAGTGCGGTTCTCGGGCGCCGGCTGGGGCTGCCGGTGACGGCCGGCGAGAATTATTTCTCGCTCTGGGCACTCGAATGCGTCCGGGGGAAGATCGAAATGAACATCGGCGCGGTATACGGCAACGGAGCTGCCACCGGCAAATTCAGCGACGCGGCGCTGGCGGAGTCCGGCTGGTCGCGACAGCGTCTCGCAGAACAGAAGCAGACCGGCATTGACGGCAGACTGGTATCGGAGTATTTGCTGAAGACACGCGGTTATCTGCGTGGTTACTATCGCCACTGCTATCGGCAGGAGGAAGCGACCCGGGAATCACTGTACCCGGTAGCGCTGCCGATCATGCCGCAGTATCGCAAAATCTGCGCGATCCAGGCCGCGGAAACCATGCGGGACGGTCAGGCGAACCGGCACGTGCCGGATTCCGTCGGGCTGGTTGCCGACTGGCGGCGAGCGGGCTCGGTCTGGGAGGTTCCGTTCCGGTCGCTGTATTCGGCATCAGGACCGGAAAACCTGCTTTTTGCCGGCCGCTGCATGGGAGCAGTCGGCGACGCCTGGGAGGTGATGCGCGTGATTCCCGCGGCGGCGGTGACCGGGCAGGCCGCCGGCATGGCGGCGGCGCTGGCGCTGCGCGACCGGCTTCCGCTCCGGGAATTGTCCGTCGAACGATTGGGCGACGAGTTGAAGCGCCGGGGGATTCCGCGGCATTTGGAAGAACTGGGATTGACGGAACCATGTCGGAAAGAACGATGAGAAATCAATATCCTCCGCTGCATTCACTGCGGCCGATGCCCTTCTGGGCCTGGAACGGCGAACTGACGTTGGAGCGGCTGCGGCTCCAGATCCGGCAGATGAAGGAGATGGGATTCGGCGGATTCTTCATGCACTCCCGATTCGGGCTGAAAACCGAATACCTCGGCGAACGCTGGTTCGCCTGCGTCAAAGAGTGCATCGCGGAGGCCGCGCGGCTGGAGCTGAGTCCGTTTCTGTACGACGAGGATCGCTGGCCGTCCGGCTACGCGGGTGGAAAACTGACGGCTCTGCATCCGGAATACGCGCAATGCGGAATCGATTATGAATTCTGTTCGCCGGAGAAAAGCGTCCCGGAGTCGGACATCGCCTGCTTCGCCCTGCAGCTGGAGGGCGAAACGGTTGTCGGCTGGCGACGGGTTGAGCCGGGCGCGAAACTGACGGATCAGGAACGCTTCTGTCGCTTTTTTGAAGTGCCGGCTCCGGTGTCCGAGTCGTTGAACGGCGGCAGTTATATCGACACCTTCAACCCGGCGGCGGTTCAGGCATTCCTCCAATTGGTTCATGCGCGATATTGGGAAGAGCTGGGAGAGGAACGGGCGCTGGTGCCGGGCATTTTCACCGACGAGCCGACGTATAACGGCTTCTGCGGGAAGCTGCCATGGTCGAAACTCCTGCCGGAGCGCTTTTATGAAACCTTCCACGTGCGCCTTGAGGAGCATCTGCCGGAACTCTTCTTTGAAAAAAACGGCAGACCGGAGTCCAAAATCCGGTTGGATTTCTATCGCCTGATCACCCGGGAGTTCGTCAATGCCTATTCCCGGCAGATCGGCGACTACTGTCGAGCGCACAACCTTGCGTCGACCGGACATGTGCTGGGGGAGGATGATCTGTTTTCCCAGACACAGGCCATCGGCAGTGCCATGCGTCATTATGAATATATGGAAATTCCCGGCATCGACGTGCTGACCGAGCACTGGCAGTTGTATCTGGCCGCCAAACAGTGTGTTTCCGTCGCGCGCCAGCAGGACAAACCGATGCGCCTGGCGGAACTCTACGGATGCACCGGCTGGGATTTTCCGCTGGAGGGACACGTTGCGATCAGCGACTGCCTGAATGTGCTGGGGATCAATCTGATGGTGCCGCATCACTTCTTCTACCAGATGGGAGGAGAGAGCAAACGGGATTATCCTGCCAGCATTTCACCGCACTCCCCCTGGCACTCGATCTATCGGGCTGTGAACGACCGGATTGACCTGATCAACCGGACATTCGCACCAACCCGGGAAGTTCGGCGCATTCTGGTGATTCATCCGCAGGAGTCCATCTGGTTCGGGCGGCCGCTGGAGGCCTACGGCAGAGAGCAGGCCATCAACCGGAACGGCTTTTTCCTTCATACCGGTGCGGAAAAAAATGCGGAGATGAACCGGGCGCAGGGAATCACCGACGAACTGCTGCGCCGTCATCTGGATTTCGATTTCGGCGACGAAGATCAGCTGGCGCGCTGGTACCGGGTCGAGCCGCGCGTGCTTCATGTCGGCAAAGCCGCATATCAGGCGGTGGTCATACCGGAACTCCGGACAATCCGCCGCTCGACGCTGCAGGTGCTGGAGGAATTCGTCCGGCAGGGTGGTGTCGTTTTTCATCAGGGCGCGGTGCCGGATTTCGTGGACGGTCTGCCGGACAGAGCGGCGGAAGTTTACCGGTACTTTCGGTCGCTGAACTATGCCGATCTGGAGGAATTCCGGGACGTTTCATGTACGCTGCCGACCGGAAACGAGGCGGAGACGATGCTGTATCGGCTGGGCGAAGGCGATGACAGAAAGGTGCTTTGGTTGTGTAACACCTCGGTCCCGCCGCAGCCGGACATTCACGCTTCTCCGGCGATTCGCGATCGGATCGCAACTTTGAGCGATGTACAGATTTCGTGGCGGATTCCCGCAGATTATCAGATTTACGAACTGGATGTTGCAAGTGGGAATTCCATCGCGGTCGAAACGCGCCGGAAAGGCGGGCTGACGTGTTTCTCCTGCGATTTCGATCGCCTGCAGAGCCGCATATTCATCGCCGTTCCCGAAGCGGCTCTTCCCGCTGTTTCAGAGCCTCCGCGCCGGATCGGAGAGCTGCCGGGAATCCCCCGGCGCGGACCATTCCGATACGAGCTCTCGGAGGAAAATCTGCTGGTTCTGGATCACCCCCGCTGGGCGCTTCCAGACGGGGAATGGCAGCCGAAAACGTATGTGCTGCTGCTCGATGCCGAATTGCGCAAACGCCTCGGCTTGCCGCCGCGCTCCATCATGGCGCGGCAGCCGTGGGCTGATCAGGAACAGGGCGGGGAACAGCCGATGCTCCGGCTGCGTTACACCATAAACTGCCGTCGGGAATTCCGGCAGGTGCGTCTGGGGATCGAATGTCCGGAACAGTGGCGATTCTCCTGGGACGGCGTCCCGTTTGAAGCGGTCGATCGCGGCTACTGGTGCGATGAAGCGATTCGCGCGCTGGAACTGCCTGCGCTGACGCCGGGACGACATGTGCTGGAATTGACCACGCAATTCGGCAAAGAGACGGCGCTGGAGAGTCTTTTCCTGATCGGCAACTTTGCGGTCAATGTCCGGGATGAGCTGGAAGAACTGCCCGAAGCGCTGTCCGAAGGCGACTGGACACGACAGGGATTTCCGTATTACGCGGGCAATATCACCTATCACTGGGACTTCGAGGCGGCTGGAGAAATGCGGCGGTTCGATTTTTCGGACTGCGTCGGGACGGCGTTCGGCGTGTCGCTCAACGGCGAACCGGAACGTCCTTTCGTGGCGCCTCCCTATGAGTGTCGGATCGAGACGCGGCCGGGACGCAACCATCTGGCATTTCAGGTGTACGGCAGCCGGAGAAACGCGCTGGGGCCGTTTTATCACCGCGGCGTTCCTTACCTGATCACGCCGCGCACTTTCCGGGAATATGAAGGTTCCTCCAGACAGCTGCATCATTGCGGAATCGCCTGCGGCAAGCGCCGGAAGGTGCAGTCATGAGCGCTTCGCAGCTGCTGGTCGGATATGCATCCGCAACACTCACCGTGCCTGATCCGGTGCATTTGCTGGGACAATTTCATATGCGGCTGAATACGGGCGTGCAGGACGACGTTGCCGCACAGGTCATGTTTCTGGGCAATGACGCGGACAGCGTGATTTTCGTCAGCATCGACACGGAGGAAATTCAACCGTATCTGGTGACGGAAGTGCAGCGGAAAGTCCATTTGCGAAACGCCCGAATACCGGTGGAGTCGCTGCTTCTCCATGCGACCCATACGCACGGCGCGCCGAGTTACCTGCGGGACGACCATCCGGGGCTGGCGGAAGCGGCGCAGTTTCCTCATCCCGGCTACGTCATACCCTCCGGCGATTCCTATCGGGCGGAAATGACCGACCGTCTGGCCGAAGCGATTCTGCGAGCGTGGGACAACCGGGCGCCGGGCGCAATGGCTTACGGATACGGTTATGCCACAGCGGGGCATTGTCGCCGGGTCTGCTATTATCGCGAACAGTCCGGCCGAACCGGGATCGCCCGCAACGGCACTTGCGTGATGTACGGTTCCACCGACACCGCCGAGTTCAGCCATTTCGAAAACGGTGGCGGCGATGCGATGATGCAGGTTCTCTATACCTTTGACCGGCATCGAACATTGACTGGGGCGGTCATCTGTCTTCCCTGTCCGTTTCAGCTGGACGAGTCGGACGAGCGGACGACAGCGAGCTTCGCGCACGAAATACGCGAAACCATTCGCAGCATTCATCCGGAATTGCCCGTACTGCTGCTGAGCGGAGCGGGCGGGGATGTATCACCGCGCATGCTGTATGCGAAACAGGCGGAAGATCGACGATTCCGGCTGAAATACGCCGGAGAGACAGCGAAAAGCAGCGAATACTTCCGACGCCGCGACATTGCAGAACGGGTAGGCGCCGCGTTTGAAGAGATTCTGAGCTGGGCGAGCCGTGAGTTGGACTCGTTTCCGAAAATCCGGCACTTGCGGGAAATCGTGCCGCTTCCCGCACGGCAGGTATCCCTCTCCGAATATGAATATGTCAAAACCGTCCGGGCCGAATGGGAACGCGCAGGCGAGTGGAGCGCCGATGACGGCAGCCGGGAAGAAGTGCTGCGGCATAATTCAACACGGCAGAGTGTGCTCAATCTGGCGGACGAGGTCTTGCGCCGGTACGAGCGGCCGGTGGTGGCATGGGATGTCGAAGTCCATGCGATACGCCTCGGCGATTTTGCCTGTGTCACGGTGCCGCTGGAACTGTATCAGGATTATCACTACCAGGTGCAGGCAAGAAGTCCGATGACGCAGACCATGGTTGTGCAAATGGTAAATGATTCTCTGGGGTATCTTTCGACGACACGTGCTGATGCGGGCGGGGGATACAGTGCTGGATATTTGAATAAAGTATCGCCGGAGGGCGGACGGATACTGGTCGATCGGCTTCTGGCACTGCTGCTCCGGACAAAAGCTGATGAATAGTTGCATTGAAAACAAGATTTTTCACCCAAAAAACGCCGATCATTACGAAAATAACTTGACAAAACCTGATATGGAAGGAATCAATATGAAATACACGGTCGTGATAAAAAGCGTTCTGCTCGGAAGCGCTATGCTTCTGCACGGCGACACGGTGCCGCCAGGGGAAAGGAGTCCGGACAAGGCTGTTATGATGAGAAATATCAATATCGCGCCGATGTTTCCTGCGCACAAAAACGAAATCTGCCGGGACATCGCCAAATTGTACGAGCAGGGGATTATCACTGAAAATGCGTTCATGATGAAACTCAATCCGGAAGGCACACCGCCGGTGGATCCGGTATCGGAGGCCGCGCAGAATTTTCAGGAAATGCGCGCGGAACTCCGGAAATACGCACCGCTCCGGGTGGGGATTCTGATTCAGGCGAGCATCGGCCATGGCTATTGGCGGGATTCTCCGCCGGCGGACTTTACCCGAATGGAAACGCTGGCGCCGGACCAGCCGGAGGCTCTGACGCACATTGTCTGTCCTTACGATCCGAAAGTCCGTTCTTACCTCAGGGGAATCGCCGTCAAACTGGGGCATCTGAAACCGGATTTCCTGCTGATTGACGACGATTACCGGATCATAACGGGGCGTTACGGATGTTTTTGCGCGCTGCATATCGCCGGATTCAATCATCTGACCGGCAACTCGTATACCCGTGAAAGTCTGAGCGATGCCGTGCGGAACGATCGGCGTGTCGCGCTGGAATACGAACGTTTTCTGGGGGAAACATTCGGCGAAGCGCTGAGTGAATTCCGCGCGGCGCTCAATGAGGCTTCGCCGGGAACCAATATCTATTATTGTTCTTGCACCCGGGATCTGAAATTCTCTGCGGACTTCGCCCGCCGTCTGGCCGCGCCGGGGCAGAAGCCGGTGATCCGGCTGAACAATGGGCGGTATTCACGGGAAACGATGCGGGATTTTCCGCTGCGAATGTATACGACTGCGGCGATGATCGATTATCTGAACGGCGGGGAATTCGAGCTTTTGTCGGAGCCGGACACCTGTCCGCACAATCAATATGCCACTTCGGCGGCGCTGCTGAACTGCCACATGGCCGGTTCCATCATGGAGGGTGTAGCGGGAGCAAAACATTGGATTACGCCGCTGGCCGCTTACGAACCGGAATCCGGAAAGGCATACCGGAATATTCTGGCCTCCTATCGGGGATTTTATCAGGAACTGGCGAAATTGCAGCGCCGGAAGCAGGATCTGGGGGTGACAATGGTGCTGCCGGGCAGAAAATTTCAAACGCACAGCGTTTTTCACAATGAATCCATCGATGCCAAAGTGGAATTCGTGGTTTCGATGACGCGTCTGGGAGTGCCGGGCAATTACAGCAAGGCGTCGGATACGGTTTCGGTATTGAATGTCGAATTCATCGACAGCTGGAGCGATGCGGAAATCCGAGCCATGCTGGCGCGTGGCGCCATTCTGGAAGGCAGCGCGGCCTTGCGCCTGGCCGAACGCGGTTTCTCCCGGGAGCTGGGTGTGGACGTAAGCCCCGGCATTGCCGCCAAAACCACTGTGGAGCAGCTGAGCGACGGCCGTCCGCTGCGTTGTCAGAGCGGCACTCTGGTCACGCTCAAACCCCGTTCCGGTCAAACCCGGGTGTTGTCGACGTTGTATAGCGAAAGCCGGAACGGCGCGAAGCGGACGCTGCAGGCAATATCACCGGGCATGATCCGCTACCGGAACGTGCTGATTTTCGCCGGCTCACCGGTGCGTCACATCTATTGGCCCGATCATACGGCGTTTCTGAATGAGACCCGCAAAAAAGCAGTGCTGGAACAATTGACGCAAATGACTGAGGTTCCTGTTCTGTATGCCGGGCCGGACGATATCGCCGTCAAGCTCTGGCTGGTCGGCAATCAGGTGATCATGCCGGTCATCACGCTGGGGCGTGACGATATGCCGGAAATGGAACTGACGGTAAGCCGGATGCCGATTCGGGTGGAAAGCCTGCAGCCGAAAGGCGACTGGCGGGAAGTGGCGTTCCGCCGGGAAACGCCGTCGCGGATTGTCCTGGAGGAGGAATTCCGGGCGACCCGCCCGTATGTGCTGCGCTTTTCATATTGAAAGAAAAATCATTATGAATATCAAAAAACTTGGAAAACTCATCATGTGCATCGCCGTGGCGCTGCCGTTGGCGGTCCCGGCGGAGGAAAACCGCCTTGCCGGAATTTTTCCGGAATGGATCAAAACGGTTGCGCTGGTCGCTCCCGCCAGTCCCGGGACATCCAGAGAAAAGGTGGACGCGGCAATCTCTCTGCTGAAAAAGGCGGGAGTTAAAGTAAAAGTCATGCCGAATGCCCGCGAAGGTGAACCGGCAGGATATACCTCCATCCCGGCGGAAAAACGGGTTGCCGATCTGGAACGGGCGTGGCTTGATCCCGAAGTCGATTTGATTTTATGCATCCGCGGCGGAGTCGGAACCATCGACATCGTGGAGAAACTTGACTGGGCTAAACTGCGCACCCGGCCCGATCTGCCGGTTTTGGGATTCAGCGACATTACGGTTCTGCATATGGCCATGCTGAAGGAGAAAGCCGGGCATCCCTACGCCTCCGCATCGCTGCTGGCTCTGCCGGATGTGGACGAAGCCAGTTTGAAGAGCATTCAGGCGGTTCTGCATGGCCGGGCGCCCGAACCGGTCGTCCTCACGCCGCTGCGGGGAGGAGAAGCCTCCGGTGTGGCGCTGGCGGGACACCTGCGGCTGCTGGAAACCGTGAGCCGAACCCGTTTCCGCCCGGAAACGCGCGGTAAGGTGATTTTCATCGAATCCCCCGATCTTGCGCCGGTCGAGGCGGAGAAAGCATTGACGTCGCTTCGACGCTCCGGCTTTTTCGACTCCTGCGCCGCCGTGGTTTTCGGGCGACTGAGTGGCTGCGGAGAACGGGAGGAAGCTGTGATGCGTGACTTCGCCGAAGAAGTGAAGTGTCCGGTTTATATGGGCTTCCCCTACAGCCACACATCCCGCAATCAGATGATCGACCTGTTTGGCAAAGTTATGATCGACGCTGCGGGGCGGCTGCGACGCTGAAAACCGCAGCCGCCCACATGTCGGGGGGATCCGCCCGACCTGCTTTATTGGGAAGTCCCCTGGAAAAGAAATTACCTTGCCTCCGAAACTCAAAAACAGGAGGTGCCTATGAAAGCAACTGTCCCGCCACCGCCTCCCGGTAAATTTCGTTATTTTCGTATATGCCCAGTGAGCCCCATGATGATGAGGATATTAGCGGGGGAGTTTTGGAAAAATTAGAGTCAGGAAAGATGATGTCGTCTGGCGGTTATTGCCGCCAGACGGCTTTCCTTTTCATAATAGCTCATTGACTACTTTGCTTCGCCCTGGAAATCAGCGAATCAATCTGTCCGGCCGGAGTGGAACTCAAACGTGGGAGAACATCTTCAAGGCATTTGCTTTTGCAAATGCCTTGAAAAATATTAAACTTTTAAAATAGCAATATTTCAATGAATGTGCAATATGGTTGATAGGTTTTCAAAAAGTAAAGTGCAGAAGCGCAAGTTCACCACCTTCTTCGCATAATTTCTTAAAGCGATAGAAGCTGTCACGAGAATAACCGAATACTTTACAGGCTTGGCTGACATTGCCTAATTGGCGGCCAAGCTCAAGAACTCCAAGCTTCGGCTTAATGAGCTTTGCGTCCGAGTTCATCTGATTGACCTTTCTTTTTATTGATGCATTTCAATATAGCACCTGTTTTGAGTTTTGTCAGATGAAATATTAACTTTTACATTTTACTCAACAAACAATAAGGGCGATGTCGGCCTTTTTTTCCATTTCATCGCTGGATTTTTCCCATTATAAGCTCGTTCTTGTCAAATATCGTCGAAGAACCATATTAGCGCCCATTTATACAGCGGGAACCGCGTTCGGAATGCGTGCCCGATGCGGAGAAGTAATATCCCGAAGTCAGCGCGGCCCCCGAAGGCGGTAGTGATCAGCGGGACTGGTTACGGAGGACATTTCAGGGTGATACAAACGCTTTGGTCGCCGAAAGCGAATTCCGGGTGTTCAACTCCGGCGCACGACTTCGGCATAACTCAAAGGGCCGCCGAAGATGTCCAATGCCGAACCGATCGTGTAGCCGATCCGGCCGTTTCCGGCGCGGCGCACCTGTTCGATATCGTCGAAATTGCGGATGCCGCCGGCGTAGACGCACGGAATCGGCGAGTGTTCGGCGAGAATGCCGAGCAGCTCCGCGTCGATGCCGGACTGCCTGCCCTCCACATCCACCGCATGCACCAGAAATTCACAGGCGTAATCCGCCAGTTGGTTCAGCGTCGCCGCATCCACCGCCAGAGTGGTGAACTTCTGCCAGCGGTCGGTCACGATCCGGTAGCCTCCCCCCGGCAACCTGCGGCAGGAGAGGTCCAGCACCAGACGGTCGCGCCCGGTCGACCGGAACAGCTTTTCCAGACGGTCGCGCTTCAACTCGCCGTCGGCGAAGATATAGCTGGTCACGATCACCTGTCCGGCTCCCGCCGCGAGCCATTCCGGCGCGTTTTCGGCAGTTACGCCGCCGCCGACCTGAAGCCCCCCCGGATAGGCGGCCAGCGCCCGCTTCGCGGCTTCGTCGTTGCCGGGGCCGAGCTTGATCACATGGCCGCCGGTCAGGCCGTCGCGCCGGTAAAGCTCCGCGAACCACGACGAATCGTGTTCCGCGACAAAATTGGTTTTGACCGTGGATTCCGAATCGGACAGCGTGCTTCCGACGATCTGTTTGACCTTGCCGTCATGCAGGTCGATGCAGGGGCGAAACAAACTCATTTTTCCGGCAGCTCCAGTTTGCATTCGACGCCCTCCGGCGCTTTCGCGTCCACGCGGAACTCTCCGTCGCGGTTGGTCCAGCGCACCTCGATCCGGCCGCGGGGCGTCTCATGGCACATATTGAAAAACTCCAGCTGCGGCACCGGATTCGGGCGCAGCGTCACTTTTGAAAATCCCGGCGCGTCCTCGTCCGGCGCCAGCCCGCCGAGGTAGCGGAAGCTCCACGCGGCGACGTCGCCGAACATGATGTGGTTCCGCGAAGCCTCGCCATGCCAGTTGCCCCACAGGGTCGTCGCCCCCTGCCGCAGCCAGTGAATCCAGCCGGGGTACTCCGGCTGCGTGAACATCCGGTAGGCGGTTTCGACGTAACCGGCGTCGGCCAGCGCACGCGGCACCGCCTTGCTCCCGAGAATACCGAAGTCGGGAATATAACGATGCTCCCGCACGATCCGGTCCAGCCGCGCCGCGATCACGGCGCGTTCCGTCTCCGGCGCGACACCGTGAAACAGCGCGCCGCCGAGGGAAGTCATCTCGTCGTGCGCATAGCTGCCGTCCCCGTTGTAATAGCGGCGGTTCACCGCATCGCGCACCCGCGCAGCGCGCGCTTCCAGCTCCGCCGCCACCGGGCGGTTCAGCCGGCGCGCGAACTTCGCGGCCAGCCGGGTGCAGCAGTACAAATAAAAGCTGTCGGTCAGCTCCGCCGGGGCCATCCGGGCCGGATCGACGTGGTTCCAGTCGCCGAGGCCGAAACAGACCAGATCGTCCGTCGCCCGGTCGAAGGCGTAATCAAGATAGCGCAGCATCGCGCCGAAGTGCGTTTCAAACGCCCGCCGCCGCCCGGTGTAAAGGTAGATCGTCTCCGGGATCACGAAGAGCGCCGCGTCCCATGCCGGGCCGCTGCCCCAGTTGTACCCCCACCCCGAAGTCGGGGCGATTCCCGGCAGCTGGCCGCTCGGTCGCTGGCAGTCGGCCAGCGTATCCAGCCACTGTTCGAGGCTGGTCGCGGCATCGAAGCAGCAGAGGCCGGTTTCGCAGGCCAGCTGGGTGTCGCCGGTCCAGCCGTTCTTCTCGCGGTGCGGGCAGTCCGACGGAATCCCGACGAAGTTGCCGCGGTAGGTTTCGCCGGTCGCCTGCAGCAGTTGATTGAACTCGGCGGCGGAGCTTTCCACACTCCCGATCTGCGCGAACGAGGTGTACACAAACTCCGCCGTGACCGCTTCCAGCTCGGCGTCAGTGTCGATCTGGCAGTACTGGAAACCGTGGAAAGTGAAGCGCGGCGCCCACTCCTCCGCGCCGCCGCCTTTCAGGATATAGCGGTCGAACTGGTTCTCGCCGGAGAGCACGAATTTGCCGATATGCTCCTTGTCGACATGCCCGTCCGCAAACAGCCGCTCGCCGTAGCGCAGCTCCACCGCCTGCCCCGCTCTGCCGCGCACCCGGATGCGGCACCAGCCGGTCAGGTTCACGCCGAAGTCCGCGATTATCGCGCCATCCGGCAATTTCGTCAAAGTGACCGGTTCGATCCGGCGCATCACCTTGCAGGGGGGGGAGGTCTGTTCTTCGAGGATGCCGCCGGGCGGAGCCAGCTCAAGCGGGGATTCCCAGCCGGAGGCGTCAAAACCGTTCTCGCACCAGCCGGGAAGTTCCAGCCGGGCGTCGTAATACTCGCCGTTCCGCAGCGAATCGAAGGTGATCGGGCCGGAAGCGGTGCAAAGCCAGCTCCGGGCGGAGGTGGTCAGCCGGAGTTCGCCGCCGATGTAGAGTTTCAGCGCGAACTTGCACTTGTCGAGCCAGGTGGCGTGATCGAAATTCCACACATCTTTCGCGGGGCAGTTGAACCAGCCGGTGCCGAGAATCACGCCGACGGTGTTGAGACCGGGCTTCAGGTACTCCGTCACGTCGTGGCGGACGAAGCGCACGCGACGGTCGTAGACGGTCACGATGGGGTCGAGCACCTGATCGCCGACCCGGCGGCCGTTCAGGTACAGCTCATAAAATCCGACGCCGGAGATCAGCAGAACGGCGGGGGAGAGTGCGGATAGCTGAAACTCGGCGCGGAAGTGCGGCGCGCCGCCGGTGACGCCGGAGCCGATCCATTTGACGTGATTGAAATCCATACGATGTTTTTTCCTTAAAGTATTCGCCGCCGGGTGCTACCCGGTCGTGGTCCAGCGGCGAAAGCGCTGGCCGTCGGAGACACCCGTGGGCGAAACGCCCAGCTCAGGTGCCTGATTGAAAATCAGGCCGTGAGCCCACGGAGGTCTGGAGGCCGTAAGGCCGTAAGACCCGCCTGCCGCGAAAGCGGCATGGCTTCCCAATTCATGGCCCATCAGGGGGAATGCCTGCCATTTTAAAGGCAGGCAGGTCTGCTTGCCCTTACGGGCAGCAGACCTTGTGCGCTACGCGGCCTGATTTGCAATCAGGCTCCGACAGCTGGGCGCTACGCGCACAATTGCCTCCGGCGGCCAAGGCGCTTCGCCCTTGGAACCCGACCGGCAACGTGCCAGTGCGGAGTTACTTCACGCGTCGCACTTCAGCGCCTCTCACAGCTCCGGCCAGCGCCAGTTCCCCCCGATCGCCTTCTCCGTCTGCGAAAACGGGCGGCTCCCGAAAAACCCCCGGTGCGCCGACAACGGCGACGGATGCATGTTCTCCAGAATCGTGTGCTTCGCCCCGTCGATCAGCGGCTTCTTCCCGATCGCGTAGTTGCCCCACAGCAGGAACACCAGCCCGGTGCGTTCCGCGCTCAGCGCCGCAATCACCGCATCCGTGAACTTTTCCCATCCGAACTTCCGGTGGCTTCCGGCCGAGTGCGCCGCCACCGTCAGCACGCTGTTCAGCAACAGCACCCCGTGTTTCGCCCACGGCATCAGCGTTCCGGTCTCCGGCACCGGCCGCCCGAGGTCGGAGGCATACTCCTTGAAGATATTGCGCAAGCTCGGCGGAAATTTGATCCCGGCCGGAACCGAAAACGCCAGCCCCTCCGCCTGCCCGTCGTCGTGATAGGGATCCTGCCCGAGCAGCACCACCTTCACCTCCTCCGGCGCGGTCAGCTCCAGCGCGTGAAACACCTGTCCGGCGGGCGGAAACACCTGCCCGCCGGCGCGGGCGGCCTCCACTTTCGCCAGAATCGCCTCCAGCCCGGCGGCGTCGAGACGGCCGCCGAGGAAGGAGCGCCAGTTGTCCGGCAGGCGTTCCATTATTTCAGGTTCAGCATGCCGCCGGCGAGGATGATTCTGATGTCCTCGTCGGAGAGCCGGTGCTTGAAGATGATCTCCTGCGTCTGGCCGTTCTCCTTGACCAGTTCCGCCCTGACCGGAGCGCCGACCGCGAGCTGCTTATGCAGATCGGTGAACCGCAGTTCATCCTTCTCATCGATCGCGTCGTAGTCCGCCGGATTCTCGAACATCAGCGGCAGGATGCCGAAATTGATCAGGTTCGCGCTGTGAATCCGCTCGATCGCCAGCGCCGCCACCACCTTGACCCCGAGGTACATCGGGCAGATCGCGGCGTGTTCGCGGCTGGACCCCTGCCCGTAGCTGTCGCGGCCGACGATCACCCCGGCCTTGCCGGAGTCGCGGACCGCCGCGGCGCGTTCGGCGAATGAGGGCCAGCCCGGCTCGGTGAAGCACTCGAACACCACCTTGGAGTAAGCCGGGATATTGCTGCGCAGCTTCAGGTGCACCCCGGCGGGCATGATGTGGTCGGTGGTGATCTTGTCGCCGACCTTGATGACCACGACGCCGTCGATCTCATCCGGCAGCGGCGTGTTGACCGGCGGCTGGCCGATGGTGCGCTTGCGGACGATCTCGCCCGTGCCGGTCGGCAGCTGGATCATGCTGTCGTTGATGCCGAACACTTCCGGCTCGACCACATCCGGATACTCCACGCCGAGCTTGCGCGGATCGGTGAATTCGCCGGTCAGCGCGACCGCGACCGCCGTCTCCGGGCTGACCAGATAGGACTGGTCGCCTTTGGTGCCGGTCCGGCCCGCGAAGTTGCGGTTGAAGGTGCGGACCGTCACCGTGTCGTCCGCCGGGCTCTGCCCCTGCCCGATGCACGGGCCGCAGCCGGTTTCGAGGATGCGCGCGCCCGCGCCGATGATGTCGGCGAGCATTCCGTTGCGCGACAGCATCTCCAGCACCTGGCGGCTGCCGGGAGCGATCGCCAGCGTCAGATTCGGGTTGACCTTCCGGCCTTTCAGAGTCATCGCGACCATCGCGAGATCGCGGTAGCTCGAATTGGTGCAGCTGCCGATGATCACCTGCCCGACCTTGGTTCCGGCGAGGGCTTCGATCGGCTTGATGTTGTCCGGGCTGGAGGGGCAGGCGGCCAGCGGAACCACCTTCGCGAGGTCGATTTCGATCACCTGATCGTATTCGGCGCCGGCATCGGCGGCCAGCGGCACGTAATCGGCCTCGCGCTGCTGCGCTTTCAGGAACTTGCGCGTGGATTCATCCGACGGGAACACGCTGGTGGTCACGCCCAGCTCCGCGCCCATGTTGGTGATGGTCGCGCGCTGCGGCACGGTGAGGGAGGCCACGCCGGGGCCGAAGTATTCGACGATGGAGCCGACGTTGCCCTTGGTGGTCAGGATCGAGAGCAAATGCAGGATCACATCCTTCGCGGCGCACCACGGCCCGAGCTTGTTGGTCAGCTTCACGCCGATCACTTTCGGATACGGAATGCGGAAAGGTTTGCCCGCCATCGCCAGCGCCACGTCGAGGCCGCCCGCGCCGATCGCGAGCATGCCGATGCCGCCGCCGGTCGGCGTGTGCGAATCCGAACCGATCAGGGTCTTGCCCGGCACGCCGAAGCGTTCGAGGTGGACCTGATGGCAGATGCCGTTGCCGGGAGGCGAAAAACGCACGCCCTTCGCATTCGCGACGCTCTGCAAATAGACGTGGTCGTTGCGGTTCTCCGGCCCGTTCTGCATCATATTGTGGTCGACGTAGGAGACGGAAAGCTCGGTTTTCACCGCCGGAATCTGCATCGCCTCAAGTTCGAGGTACGCCATCGTGCCGGTGGCGTCCTGGGTCAGGGTCTGGTCGATTCTGATCGCGACCGGCTTGCCGGTTTCGCGGCTGCCGGAAACATAGTGGGCTTCGATGATCTTCTGTACAACGGTGCCTTTGGCCATAACGGCATTCCTCCATAGGTTGAAAATGAGAATCGCCATAATATACAGCTTCATTCCCCGCCCGGCAAACTCCAAACCGCCGAAAAGCCGAAAAAGCGGTTGCAATCCGCCCCGTGCCGTGGTATGGTAGTAAGAAAATATGGAGATTACGCCTGATGAAAAAGAGTTTCTGCGCCTTTGCCGCCGCACTGTCGATGACCGTTTCCGCCGCCTCCGGCTTCCAGCCCACCGGCTTGAACCGCGACGCCTACCTTGACCTGATGGAGCCGATCGTGCGGCTCGCCGCCGGCTGGGTCGATGAAAAAGGCGCGGTGATCGATCCGGCGCTGAACCGGGAGTGGAACCAGACCACGCCGCGCTTCGTATCTTCCGCCGCGATCCTGCTCCGCTTCGGGCGCTGCCCGGAGCTGCTCGACACCGTGCGCCGCGCGATGACCTACAGCTGCTCGCGCCTGCCGGAGACGGAGGTGCGCGAATCCTCCCCCGACTTCTGGATGCGCGAGCTGGCCACCGCGTGGTACTGCCTGAAACCGCTGGTTCCGCCGGAGGAGAGCGAGGCGTGGCGCACCAGACTGGCGGCGGTCGAACCGGAAAACATCTACAAATTCACCGATCCCGCCCATAAAAAGCTCAAGGAGTTCCACAACTGGGCTGTCTACAGCTCCGGCGGCGAAAGCATGCGCGACTCGCTCGGCATCGGCGGCGGCGACTTCCTGTGGGGCAACCGTTTCTTCGACGTCTACATGGCCGGCCAGCTCCACCGGCTGACGCCGGAGGGGATGTACCGCGATCCGGGCGATCCGATCACCTACGACATCACCACCCGGCTGCAGATCGCCAACGCGCTGCACTTCGGCTACCGCGGCGAACATTTCCGGATTCTCGACAATTTCCTGAAAACAGGCGGCCCGACGCTGCTGCGCTTCCTGTCGCCGGAGGGGTTCGTGCCCTACGGCGGCCGCTCGGCGGGCATGCAGTTCCAGGAGGCGATCGCGGCGGCGCTGTGCGAGCTTGAGGCCAACCGCTGCAAACGCCTCGGCGACCTTGAAAGCGCCGGGCAGTTCAAGCGGCAGGCGCACCTCTGCATTCAGGCGATCCGCCCTTATCTGACCGGCAGGGAACTTTACCACGTCAAAAACCGCTTCCCGCCCACGTCGCTGCACGGCTGTGACGGTTACGCGCAGTATTCGGTCTATCTGCTGTTCGCGTCGTCGGTGCTGGGACAGGCGGCGCTGTTCGCCGACGATTCGATCGCGGAGCGCCCCGCCCCGGCGGAACAGGGCGGCTACCTCTTTGTGCTCGCCCCCGCGTTCCACAAGGTGTTCGCGTCGTGCGGCGGCAGCTACGCCGAACTCGACGCCGACGCCGATCCCCGCTACGATTCGACCGGCCTCGGCCGCATCCTGCTCAAGGGTGTTCCCTACGGAGTGCTGCCCGCGATGCCGTTCACGGCGACGCCCAACCACAAGCTCACCCGCGGCAAGGCTCCGGCGCAACCGGCCGCGATCGGCCCGGCGTGGGAGGGCGGCACCGCCGCCGCGAAGCCGGACGCGCCGTGGGATACCGAAATCATCCGCCAGACTCCGCAGGAAGTCGCGTGGAAATGCGCCGGGAAGTACGGGGAACATACCGTGATTCAGGAGTACGCCCTCACGCCTGCCGCGCTGGCCATCCGCTGCCGGGTTACGGGAAAGGACGGCAAGCCGGTGCCGTTCCGCTTTGAATTTCCGGTGCTGTCCAACGACGGCGCACTCCGGCCGGAATGGAAACTCGACGGCAATGTCGCCTCGTATGAAAACATCAAACTGACCGCTTCCGCGCCGTGGCAGGCCGGAGAGGAGATCGCGAACCGCAACGGCCTCTACCGGGTATTGCGTTTCAACTCCAATGCGGAAGGCGTCGCGGAAGTGGCGGCCGCCGTCTCCCCGGAAACGCACTGACAGCCGCTTTTTCCAGAAAAAAGTTAATATTTTTCGGATTGCCTATTGACATTGTTATAGGACTTTGCTATAATATTTAGCAAAGAGCAATGTTCGCCACTCAGGAGATCCGGGATGAAACAGGCGCGTAAAACCAAAGTGGAACAGGCCCGTGACTGGTTGTTGAAGGAGATCAGGAACGGCAACTTTCCGCGCGGCACCGCCCTGCCCCCGGAGCGCGAACTGGCCGAACAGGTCGGGGTCAGCTATATGACGCTGCGCAAGGCGGTCGGAATGCTGGTCGATGAGAACTTCCTCGACCGGAACCACGGCAGCGGCACCTATGTCCGCAGTGAAATCTCCGAAACCAAGGTGCAGAAGCAGCTCGGGCTGGTGCTTCCGGCCTGGTCGGCGCCGGAGACGCTCGACGTGATCATGTATCTGTCGGAAGCGTGCCAGAAGGAGAACTGGCTGCTCCGGGTGATCTTCGCCCGTTCGTGGGAAGAGCGCTCCATCCTCGATCTGTGGCAGAGCTGCGATGCGGTCGTCTGCTCGGCGGTCCGGCATATTTCCGAGATTCCGCCGGTTCTGGCGGAAAAAGTGGCCAACCACAGCAAGCCGTTCATTTTCAACGGAGCCAACGTCGAATCCATCGGCGGCGACTCCGTGATCTGCTATCTGGAAAGCCTCCACGACGAAGTGGCTGAAAAACTCAGCCGCCTCGGCCACAGCCGAATCCTGCTGGTCGACCAGGTCACCAACCAAAACGGAACGCGGCAGACCCTGCATCCGAGCCTGACCTCTTTCTGGGAACATTTCCGGGCCGACCGGCCCGGCACCCACATCGACAACCGGCTGATGTCGCTGGAAATTCCGCTGTTCGAGCTGGCTCATCATACGATCCGCCGCAAGCTGGCCGCCGCCAAGGAGGAATTGCGCAAATTCAGCGCGATCGTCTGCCCGCTGAGCTTCTACTGGGGCGTGGTCTCCGGCGTCTACGCGGCGGGGCTGCGGATTCCGGAAGACATCTCAGTCCTGACCTTCGGCGACCGGCAGGAGGCGGAATTTTACCATCCCCGCCCCGCCACCTTGTCGGCCCCGCTCCGCGACCAGGCGTTCCGCGCGATGGAGCTGGTGCGCTGGCGCGAGCAGAATCCCGATGCGCCGCCCCGCATCCTTCACGTCAAACCCAAATTCGTCGTCGGGGAAACCCTGATCGCGACTTCGCAGAGTTTTGTCGATAAGATATATGCTTAAGTGACTTTTATGAATTCAGAAAATGCCAAGAGTCTTATAATAAACAGTACGTTAAGTCTACTCTGCTTGTTTTTCATTTTGTATCCTTTCCGTCTTTCTGTTGACTCCTGTCATCTGAACTTGGGGAATCTGCACATATTGTTTATTATGCGATCCAACCTTGGTTTCAGCTTCACCCTTATTGAGCTGCTGGTTGTGATCGCGATCATCGCGATTCTCGCCTCCATGCTGCTGCCCGCACTGAATAAGGCACGCACGAAAGCGCGCTCCATCCAGTGCGTCAGCAACCTCAAACAGGTTTCCACCGGACTGGCGATGTACGCCGGAGACTATCAGCTCTACCCTCCGGCCAAGCCGAAAGACTGGGCTACCTTCAATATGAACACCTGGCCCTGGCTGACTATGCCTTATCTCGGCATGGACAATACCACCATGCCGAAGGATTGGGATGATGTCTGCCGCCGGAGGGAAACCGGGGCACTCCGCTGCCCGGAAGTTCCGTTTGAAGTTTCGATGCGCGACCGCAACAGCTATTCGATGTACGGTTTCGGCCCGCTGGTGAACTGGTTCGGCTTCACCTCCTCGACTCTGGTGCGGGGCGGTGTCAACCAGTCCACTTCAATCTATGCCGTCACTCCCGGCAGCCGGGCGACCAAAGAGGGCGGGATCGGTTCGGTTCCGCGTCCGTCAGCGATCGCATTCGTATCAGAAATGGGTTACGTGGCCGGCAACAACGGCAACGATGTAGCTTATCAGAACGGCGGCCAGCTCAACAGCATCGATCCGGCTAAGAACGGCAGCGACGGCCTCTCCTTCGCATTCCGCCACGACCTGCGCAAAAGCGTGCTGTGGTTTGACGGCCATGTTTCAAACGTGCAGCGCGGCGAACTCAACAACAATGCTTTCGTACCTTAATCAATAGAAAGAACCCGGTCCATGAACTATTTCCGCCTCCTCCTCTGCAGCCTGTTCCTTGCGGCGACCGTTTCCGCCGCGCCGTTCGACACCGCCGACGCAGTCGCGGCCCACGCCCCCGGCAGCGTGTTCACGCAGGGCGAACCGCTGCGCTTCTCGCTGAAGCCCTATGCGGCCTCCCCGCTCAAGTGGACGCTTCGCGACTGGCGGAACCGTGAACTGCGTTCCGGCGACTGGCCCGGCGCGGGCAAGGCGGAGCTGACCCTTGCCGCACTGCCGGACGGCTACTACATTCTGACGGTCGAATCGCCGGAGGCGGCTTTCGACGGCTTCCGCAGCTTCGCGGTCGTGCCGGACCCGGCAACCCGCCGCCGCAATCCCGACACTTTCTTCGCGATGGATTCGGCGCAAAGCTGGCTGGCGCGCCCGGATTCGGCCAACGTGCGCCATCCGGGGGACGCCTACGAGCTGGTCTCCGAAGTGATCCGCCGGGGCGGAATCGACGTCGTGCGCGAGCGCATGAGCTGGGCGGAGTGCGAAGCCGTCCCGGGCAAGTTCGACTGGAAACAGTACAAGCTCAACGCCGACCTGCTCTCCAGACGCGGCGTCGGCATCTCCGGCATGTACCACAACGCCCCGCGCTGGGCGAAGACCAACACCACCCACCTGCCCGGCGATCTGGTCGCCGTCTACCGGTTCGCCCGCAAGGCCGCGGAGACCTTCAAAGGACAGATGACCGACTGGGAGTTCTGGAATGAGCAGGACATCGGCTTCGCGCCGGAATCCGCCTGGGATTATGCCTCCGCGCTGAAAGCCGCCTATCTCGGCTTCAAGGCTGCCGATCCCGCGCTGCCGGTCGCGATCGGCGGCTATGCGATGACCCCGATCGCGGAGTACGCCGACGTGGTGATGGCGAACGGCGCGAAGGATTACTTCGACATCTTCAACATCCACGCCTACCGCCCGATCAGCAACTATGCGCAGATCATGGAGGATATCCGCAATTACCTGAAGCGGCACGACATCGCGGACCGGCCGGTCTGGTTCACCGAAAACGGCACCGACTCCGAAGGCTCCGGCCGGATTCCGAGTTATATCGCCGGACTCAAGGCCCATTCCCCCGAACAGGAGCTGCTCGTCGCGGAGCTGCTCCCCAAGATCATGATCCACATGCAGTCGCTCGGCGTCGACCGCGACTTCTTTTTCGTGCTGCCTCCCTACAGCGAGCGCGACGGCAACAAGGACTGGGGACTGATGCGGCGCGATTTCACGGTCAAGCCGGGCTATGTGGCCTTTTCCACCCTGTCCAGCCAGCTCGGCGACGCGGAATACCTCGGCACCGTGGCGCTGGCCGACGGCGTCTCCGGCTTCCTGTACCGCCGCCCGGACGGTTCGCAGAGTCTGGTCTACTGGAGCGTCTCCCCGCTGGAAACCGAGAGCAACCGGCCCGACCGCAAATTCGACGACCTGCTCGAACGCCCCTTCCGGCTCGCCGCCGCCCCGGGAAGCTATCGCGGCATCGAACTTTTCGGCACTCCGTTTGAGGTGAAAACCTCCGGAAATACGCTGGAGCTGACCGCCACGCGGCTGCCCGCGATCCTGACCGGACTCTCCGGCCTGAAGCCGACTGTGCCCTTCCGCCGCCTCTCCAGGCCCGGCACGGCGGAAAGCGGATACGACCGCTCCATCGTGTTCCGCACGGAACTTTCCAAAGATTTCGTGCTCTCCGGCGGCAAGAGCAGCGTCGACGTCAAAAAGGACGATGCGGCTTTCAAACTCCAGATATTCAACCTCTCCGACCGGGCCAAACGCGGTACGCTCGCGCTCTCCGGCGGCAGATTCGGCGGCGTCCCCGCCGAAGTCACGGTGCCGCCTTTCGGCAAGACCGAACTGAACCTCACTTTCACCCCTGAACTGGACAAGGAGTTCCGGGGCGCGCTCCGGGTCGGCGGCACCTTCGACGGCAAACCGGCCTCGGAATTGGTCGCGCCGGTGCGGGTGGTCGGCAAGCTGCTCGACGGCAGCCGCAAGGTCGATCTGGTCGGAATGAGCGACCCGGTCAATTTCCGCCATAACAGTTCCGGCAGGCAGACGATCACCTACGACCCGGAAGCGCAGGGGCTGAAGTTCCACACGCTCTTCCCGCCGAACGTCGACCGCTGGGTCTACCCGGAGTACATGCTCCAGCTTCCGCAGGAATCGCTGAAGGATGCCCTCGGCATCGCGTTTGAAGTCAAGGTTTCCGCCCCCAAGCAGGTCAAGCAGATGCTGCTGATGACGGTGTTGGGCAAGGAAAAGGAGCACGGCGAATCGATCAACCTCAACGTGGTCGCGCCGACCGCGCAGTGGGAGGAGCGGATCGTGCAGTTCCCGGATTCGCTCGACCCCGACCGCATCCGGCAGCTGCGGCTGGGGCTGAACTCCCTCGTTGACGATATCACCTACTGGGTCCGCAACGTGCGGATTCTCTATCGGAACTGACGGGAGAACCGGCATGGATTTCACCGCTTTCACCTCACCGCTCCTGCTGCGCGGCGACGCGCACACCGCCTACCGCGATCCGGCGGCGTACTTCCATGCCGGGGTCTTTTATCTCTATTTCACGCTGGTGGAAACCGAACCGGACGGGACGGTCTACCTCTATCTGGCGATGACAACCAGCACCGACCTGATCCGTTTCACCCCGGTGCGCAAACTCTCGCCGCGCGACCGGACGCTGAACCTCTCCAGCCCCGGCAACGTGATCCGCTTCGGCGGCCGCTTCTGCCTCTGCTGCCAGAGCTACTGCCGCGAAAACGGCGAAAAGTACGGCAACGCGAACTGCCGCCTCTGGCTGCTGCGCTCCGACGACCTCGTCCACTGGGACGCGCCGGAGCTGCTGCGGGTCAAGGGCGATGCGGTTCCCCGCGAGGAGATGGGGCGCATGATCGACCCCTATCTGCTTGAGGACAAGGACGAACCGGGCAAGTACTGGTGCTTCTACAAACAGAACGGCGTGTCGCTCTCAAGCTCACGCGATCTCGAACACTGGGAGTATGCCGGACATACCGACTGCGGCGAAAACGTCTGCGTCGAAGTGGTCGGCAGCGAGTACTGGCTCTGGCACTCGCCGCCGAACGGCATCGGCCTGATGCGCAGTTCCGACCTGATCCACTGGGAGCGCGATGAAACGCTGATCACGCTCGGCCAGCGGGATTGGCCGTGGGCGCAGGGGCGGCTGACCGCCGGAGCGGTGCTCGACCTGCGCCGGGAGCCGGCGGTCGGCAAGGCGCTGCTCTTTTTCCACGGCACCGGCCCGAAGGACGAGCGGACCGTGTTCGACCAGTACGCCGGCATCGGCTTCGCATGGAGCGACGACCTGACGCACTGGGAGTACATCCGCTGAACGCTTCAGCAATATCCGGGATTTCGCTCCTCTGGAGCGACCAAGGCGCTTCGCCCTTGGAACCCGACCGGCAAGGTGCCGGCGCCAGGTACTTAGATCCGGGAAAGGCGTATCGCCTTTCCCTCCAGTAAGGGGAGGCTCCGGTAGAGACTGACATGGTTGTACAGGAGCGGCACACCGCTCCGGTCGGCGCAAAGCCCGCTTTTTTGCGGGCTTTAGGCACTCCCTGCGCCTGCTGCCGCCGGAGGTCACGCGCAGAACCTCCAGATGCTGACTATCTGATGTGAAGTTACTCTCATGGAGGCTGAACTCTACTTGTTTCTATAATACAGGCAAGGTCCAGTAAGGCTCGCATTCAAAGATATGCTTGCCTGTGATATGACGATTGCATTGTTGCCTGACCTCGCTTTGCGTATATCGGCAGATAAACTCTTATCAGCCTCCATCAGGGTATCTGTCTATTATTTGGTCAGCATCTGGAGGCTCCGCGCGTGACCTCCGGCGGCAGCAGGCGCAGGGAGTGCCCGGCGTCGGCAAAAAAGCCGACGCGGTTGCCGACCGGAGCGGTGTGCCGCTCCTGTACGCTCCATGCCTGTCTCCATCAGGGCTCCCCCACCCGGAGGGAAAACCGGAACGGTTTTCCCAGATCTCGTACCCGGCGCCGGCACCTTGCCGGTCGGGTTCCAAGGGTGCCTTGGTCGCTCCCAAGGAGCGAAATCCCGGTTCAGGAAGGTGTAAAACAGGATTACTTCCCGGCGGCGGAACGGACGACGTTGCCGCCCTCTTCGAGCTTCGTTACCGAATCCGGGTCGTACAGCACGCCGCTTTTCAGGCCGGGCAGCGATGATTCCCACACATTGTTCAACACCCGCACCGTGCCGGAATTTCCCGCTCCGATCAGCCCGCGCTTCTCCTCCTTCACCGGTACCGTCTCATGGTTCACGAACCGGTTGCCGCTGATGGTCACATTGTCGGCGGTGCTGACAAACACCGGCGAGCCGGTCGATTCGCGGAACTCATTGCCGGTGATCCAGATATCGCGAATCACCGGATAGGGGCTTTTCAGCAGTGACGGATCGCTGCGCAGATAGCTGTTGATGTAGATGTCGGGGCGGTTTTCGCTGACATAGCGGCCCCGGCGGTTCACGCCGGTGAAACGGTTGTTGCGGATCACCACGTTGCGCACCCCGTACCCCTCGCTCCACACGTCGAAGGTGTAACCGGTTTCGAGCTTGATCCCGGCGGCGTTGCCCTCTTCAAAGCGGTTGTTCTCAATCGTCACGTTCTCCGCCATCAGCAGCAGCCCGCGCGGAAAGTGGTGGATATGGTTGTTGCGGAAGATCAGGTTTCTCGAACCGTAGCTGCGGTTGAACAGCACGAAACCGCCGCCCGCCGGCTCCGGCACCGGTTTGTCGAAGGTGATTTCGCCCTCGCGGCGGTTGCGGAATTTGATCGCGGTGATCTTGCCGGTGAAGCCGGTCGGCGAAAAATCGTCGTTGCAGAGTTCGATCGGGTCCCCGACCCGGAAATAATCTCCCGGATGGCTGTTCAGATTGGTGGTCATGATCCGGTTCTCATCCAGCTTCACCGCGTAGCCGTTCAGATCGTGGAAGTTCATGGTGTCGTCACAGCTGTAGGCCAGCTCGCAGTTCTCCAGCCGGAAGAAACCGGCCGACGAAATCGTGTGCATCGCATCGGCGGTGGTGCTGCAGGGGCGCTTCGACCCGGCGGGCGGCGCGATCCGGCAGTTCAGCAGCTGCCAGTGGTGCTGGCGGCCGCTGGTGATCACCCCCATGCCGGGCGCGGAGGCGACCGTCACGTTTTCCAGCGTCAGGTGCTGGTTGTTGCGCAGGAAAAACGCGCCGAAATCATAGCCGTAGTGACGCATCAGAAAGGTTTCGCCGGGCATCGCGCTCTTGAACATGCCGGGACGGGAGGTCAGCTCCACCAGATTCGGCTCCAGGAAACGGGCCTCCGGCCGGTTCTGCCCCTTGTTCATTTCGAGCGTGATCCGCACCGGGCGCACCGGATCGGCCTGCCGGTTGGCCGGATCGATCCGGCTCAGGTCGGCGACGCGCAGATCGGTGTTCGGAAATTTCTCATAATCGACGAAACGCAGCCGGATGCTCCTGCGGTCCGGCGCAACCGAATCGACCGTGACCACGCTGGCCAGCGGGTCGCGCTCCCAGTCCCAGTCAACCGTGAAGTTCTTCAGCTCCAGCCGGGTGGAATTCGAGACCGCGATCAGCTGCCGGTCGCCGCCGGTGCGGTGGAAACGCAGCTCCGCCCCCTGTCCATCCAGCTCGAAGTCGGTCAGCGCATTGAAGATCAGCGGTTTTTCCCCCTCAAAACGGTAGACGCCGGGTTCCAGAAACAACCGGGCGGGAGCCTGGCGGCGGACCGTGTCGATCGCCCGCTGCAGAGCGGCGGTATTGTCTTTTGACGCGGTGGATACGCCGAATTCCTTCGCGTTGAACTCCTTGCGACTCTCCTTTTTCGGACGGTCCACCGTGAATTCCTCCGAACCGGTCGGCAGCACGGCCGGAAGCGGTACGGCTTTCGCCTGCCGCGGCGCCGGAATTTCCTTCAATTCGATCGGTGTCACGGTGATATCGTCCACCAGCGCGCGCACGCCGAAATGAGTGTGAACCTGAAGCGAATAGTCATCCGGCTTCTCCGGCACATTCAGCCGGAAAGTGATCTTCTCCTCCTTGCCGACCGTCTGCGGCGTCAGCATCCCCGCGTCACTGAGCTCGTGGTTAGCCGACAGCGGGCGGATCAGGAACAGCAGTGAAGCCCGGTCGTTCGCCTTGTCCGTCACCTTCGCCGTCAGGCTGATCTTATAACTGCGGCCCGGCTTCAGCACGCCTTTGGGCAGGCTCCACACCCCGTTCCACTCCGAATCGCTCGTTCTGGTATCGACCGCCAGCGAACGGGAACCGGAGAGCGGCGCGGCCGTTTCAATCCCGGCATACCGGCGATCGAACCGCTCCTTGCCCAATCCCTGTTCAAAATCGAATACCGCCGGAGTCGCCGCCGGCAGCGCCGCCGCCACGGCCAGAGCACTGTAAATCATCATCTGTTTCATCGTCGTTCTCCCCATAATAAGACTACAGCGTCACCAGAGCATTCGCCTGGTTGAACACCTGCCGCACCTTGATCTGTTCATTCTTGAGTTCCCCCATGGTGCAGGAGCGGACGCTGCCGTCGAACCACGACAGATTCGTGGAACCGGAGTGGATGGTGTGAAGCGCATTCTCGTCGCCCAACTTCGAGATGCTCCAATAGTAGTACGGCAGCCCTTTCCACGGCACATTTGTCTCGACGTTGCCGTCGCGCATGGTCACCGAATCGGCCAGCATCGGGAAGCGGGTCGGACTCTTCATCCGATGAGTGACGTAGAGTACGAAAGCGGAGTGCTTGTTCACCGCGCAATCCCCTGCCCAGTTCACAAATTCGTCGCGGCGGTTCGAATAGTTGTTGTCCCAGCGGATGCCGTACATGCCGTAGGAGGCGTTCAGGTTCTTGACCCGCGCCCCGCCTTCATTGGAGGGACACCGCCAGATTTTGCTGTGATAAGGGAGGTAGCCGCCGTTCTGCAGCGCCACCGCATGGGTGATCGTACCTCCGGTCGAGGCGGAACTCGGATCGTGGTTGGTCTGCAGCACCACGTAGCCGTTGAAGTCGTCGGCGTACAGCAGATGAGCCATTGTGATCTGCTTGAGATTCCCGGAGCATTTGGACTTCCGCGCCATCTCCCGGGCTTTGTTCAGCGCCGGCATCAGCATCGCGGCCAGAATCGCGATGATCGCAATCACGACCAACAACTCAATAAGGGTGAAATTCTTTTTCATATTATGCCTCTGATTAAGGTTGAGAGTTCAAGCTGCATACGGATTGACGTTCGAGCAAATGGGAAACGGCGCGCGTATGAAAATACGCACACTCTCCGGAGAAAACCCGAAACAGTCCGGAGATCACCGCGTCGGCGATCTCTTCCGGGTCCGTTCCGATACAGGCCAGCGGCGGTGACAGAAATTCATTGCTGGCCAGCCGGTCGTGGCCGATCACGCTGACATCCGCCGGAATCGCGATCTTGTGATCGCTGAAGAACTTGTACACCTCCAGCGCGGCAGACGAACTGCCGAGGAAAAGTCCGGTGAAGTCCCGGCCATGTTCTTTCAGATGACGTTCCAGCGCCTGATAGCAGATGCCGCGATAGGATTCGCCGATATGGATACCGGTTTCGATCACCCGGACGCGGGCCCCGGAAAGCTCCGCGAATTCGCGGAACCCGCGGCAACGCATATCGAAGCTGTCGCTCGGCGGCTCCGTAACCAGCAGCGCCAGCTCGCGGTGGCCGTGCCGGATCAGGCAGGAAGCGGCCATCATGCCGCCGGAGGCCGGATTGTCCGATACCGCCGAAATGCCGATGCCGCCAAGTTCACAGTGCAGCACCACCACCGGCACCGGCAGCGATGCGATCAGCATGATATCCGAAGAGGAGAGCCGGCTGCCCGGAGTCACCAGCACCAGCGCATCACAGCCGTCCGCCTGCACCTGCCGGTAAAAATCGGGCGTTACCGCCTGCATTGTACTGCGGAACGTGAAGCCGCCTTCCATTTCGGCGCGCCTCAGGAAGCTCCGCTCCAGCTGCTGGTAGTTTTCACTGGCCCAGTTCGGAAGCACCATCCGGATCCGGGGCAGCCCGTCATTCGCGGAAGGCGCGACGAACCAGCCGGAACCGGGACGGCGTATCACCATCCCGGATTCCCCGAGCTCGTTCAGCACCCCCTCCACCGTGCGCTGGCTGGTCGAAAAGCGCTGCATCAGGCAACGGATCGTCGCCAGCTTTGTATTCGGGGCGGAATTCTCGACTTCCCCCCTGATTTCCATCAGAATCTGATTGCGGTCTGCCATCATGAATACCTTTTGTATTTTGTATTACACAATATATTATGATGTATTCACAACGAAATGTCAAGCCCCAAAGGACAAAACGATACAATTTTTCCGCAATTTTCTCAGGAAGCGGCTTATTTCCGATGGCGAAGCAGCGTAAGACGCCCTTTATCTTCTCCAATATATACGATTTCGCTTTCAGGCACGGCCCCGGTTTTGTCCATGCCTGAAAGCGAAATCAAATATTCCTGAATAAACTCTATGGTTCGGGAGGTTCGGGAAATTTCTGATAGAAACCGGTGTCAACCGGATACGCCGACGCGGCATGGCCGTCCGCATACACCATATTGCCGCGTTCCTCGCCGTGGGGACCGAGTTTGCTGTCCGGAAACTTGAAATACGACTCCCCCATCAGCCAGACTTCGGATGGCGAAAGATTCTGCGGCGAATCCGTTCCATAGTAAGTCTGATTGAACAGCGCCATGCTGAATATCTGCAGCGGCCTGCTCATTCGCGTCGGAACCGGTATGCGGCCGGCGGGAGTATTGATCAGATCATAGGAACTGGCAAGAGAAAACCAGCGATAGGTGACATTCCGTTTGGCGGCTTCGCCCATGAACCATTTATCGTCGGCCCAATTGGCCGAAGACGGACAGACGGCGACTTTTCTGGCGGAGAGATAATTGTTCAGATAGTAATAAATCGACCCGGTATATTTCTCCCAGTAGTATTCTTCGGTCGTTTCCGAATCCCCGCTGTAATAGGTCGCAGTACGGATGGTCTGCAAAGAGCCGACGTCATGATCCCCGAATGGAAGAAAATCATAATCCGATTCGTAACCGGCAAGCGCCAGCCCCAACTGTTTGAAATTGCTCAGACAACTGCTCTGGCGTGACTTCTCTCTGGCCTGATTCAGCGCCGGAAGCAGAATGCCGGCAAGGATCGCGATGATGACAATAACAACCAGCAATTCGATCAAAGTGAAATTATTCCTCAAGATACCGGATATACCGATACGCCGGGCGGCAAGGCCCCCACATTGCAACTCACTGCTCTCTGTCATGTTACGCATGTTTCCTCCTAAGTTGATGGATTATCCCCGCCTGTCCGGTCTGATTCCGCCCGGCCTTTTGTATTCTATACTACAAAATATATTATGTTATATTCAAAAACGGATGTCAAGCCCCTCAAGATGAAACAATGCGATTTTTCCGCAATTTCTTATAAAACGGCTTCCCGACGATGATGGCCCCCGAACCGCAACGAAATGTTCCGATACTCTTCAGGCTGGTATAAAGCGAAGCCCGCTGACGCGGCCGATGCTTTCAGGATCAGCTGCGTCAGCGGGCAAATAAACGGCGCCCCGCGCCAATCAGGGCGTTTTCATTTATTCAGGGATCAGTTGAAAGTCGAATACCGCTGAGAGTTCGGAGCAGAGCAGCCGGTATTCGGTGTGCACATCGCATCCCCAACTGTCATCGCCGCCGACGCCGCGCTGGGCGTAGTCGAGGATCAGCTCAAACGTTCCGTCCGGCAGAAGTTCCGCCGCATGCGCCGCCGTTTCCAACGCCGCGGAAGAATAGGGGCGCAGCGTAAAGCCGAAAAGCTCCGGCGAAACAACGGTGAGCCTGCGCCCGTCGGCGAAACGGATCGCCAGTTCGCGCACGTCGCCGCGCCGGCCGTTCTCCTGCGGCCGGGTGTACGCTGTCGCCAGCGACTCCGGCGCGGCGGCGTAGCGGCCGACAAAAGCGGCGCTCCTGCGGTCGCAGTAGTTTTCCCCGGGGCCGCGCCCGTAATACTCCACCTCCGCGAGGCTGCCGGAGCCGAACCGGAACCGCAGGCCGAAGCGGGCGATTTCGGGACAGTCCGGCTGCGCCAGAAAGGAGAGCCGGGCGCGGAAAGCTCCGGCGGCTCCGGCTTCCCAGTCGAGCCGGACGGCGCAATCCTCCGGCCTGCGCCCGGCGGTACGCCGGTCGAATCCGCAGCCGCGGTCGTTGTCGGTCACGGCACGGTCGAGGACGATGGCCGGCGGCTCCAGAAGCCCCGGCAGTTCCGGGGCGGAAGCGGCGTGGAAGGCCCCGGACGGAGCATGGTAGAGCGGATTGGCTCCGGGCAGCACGCCGCGCTTCTCCGGTTCTCCGACCGGAAGCTCCAGCTCCGCCAGCGGCAACCCCGGGGTGCGCCAATGGGGAGCATTGGAATCCAGCAGCGTCAGCCGCCAGAAGCACTCTCCATCCGCCGGAATCGGGGCGGGGGCGTCAAAGGAGCAACTTTCACCCGGCGCAAGGCTGACCCGGAGACTGCCCGACGCGGCGGCTCCCCCGTTCCGCAGCAGAACCCACAGCAGTTCCGCGCCCCGGATGGAGCGGAACAGAAATCTGCTGGTCAGCGAAAGCCGGTTCGCCGCCCGGTCGAATGTTCCCCGGACCGGCTGCTGGACCTGCCGGACCTCCGCCAATCCCGGATTCGGGATGCGATCGGCACGAACCAGCCCGTCGCAGCAGAAGTTGCCGTTGTTCGGCACATCCCCGAAGTCGCCGCCGTAGGCGAAGAAGCCGGGTTCGGCTCCGGCCGGAATCAGGCCGTGTTCGCACCACTCCCACAGGAAGCCGCCGGCGAGGCACGGATGCTTTTCGATCGTCTCCCAGTATTCCGGGAAATTGCCGGTGCTGTTGCCCATCGCGTGGGCGTATTCGTTCATGATGAAAGGCTTGCTGCTCGGCCCCGCGCCATGCTGGCGCAGGTGGGGAATTTCCCCGTGCTCGCCCTTGCGCTCGGCGTTCCCCCCGGCGTACTCCTCCAGCCACGCGGGCGGCGGGTAGGTCTGGCTGTCGAAGTCCGCGACCGCGTTCATATCCGCATACTGGATCGGGCGCGGGTCGAGCGAGCGCAGCAGCTTCGCGCCCTCGGTGAACGCGTCGCCGTAGCCTGCTTCGTTGCCGAGCGACCAGAGCGTGACCGAAACGTGGTTGCGGTTGACCTTGACCAGCCGTTCGATGCGGTCGAACACCGACGGGAACCACGCGGGATCGTCGCCGGGCAGCACGCAGGCGTGATAGGAGAGGCCGTGGCTTTCGATATTCGCCTCGTCCAGAACATAGAGGCCGTACAGGTCGCACAGTTCGTACCAGCGCGGATCGTTCGGATAGTGGCTGGAACGGACCGCGTCGAAATTGGCCTCCTTGATCATGCGGATGTCAGTCTTCATCCCGTCGAGCGTGAGCGCCCTGCCCCGCCGGGGATCGTGCTCATGGCGGTTCACGCCGTGGAAGCGGAGCGGTTTGCCGTTGAACAGGAACTGCCGGTCACGGATTTCAAAGGTGGTGAAACCGGTGCGGTAGTGGCGCACGTCGAGAACCGTTTCGCCGCGCTTCAGGATCACCCGGACCGGATAGAGCACCGGCAGCTCGGCGCTCCACAGCTCGACGGCGGGCAGCGCGACCTCCGGGATTTCATCCGCCGGAACCGTCACGGCGAAGTCGCCGTCGCGCGGAGTGCGCACGCGCAGCTCGACCGTCAGCCCGGCGGTATCGCCGCCGTACACGATTTCGGCCCGGACGGTTTTCGCGGCGGCGGAAGCCGCCAGCCGCACATCGGCCAGATACTCCCGCTCGGTCGCATAAAGCGTCACATCGCGGAAAATGCCGGAAAGTCGCCAGAAATCCTGATCCTCCAGATAGCTGCCGCTGCAATACTTGTACACTTCGACCGCGATCAGGTTTTCACCGGGCCGGACGAAACCGGTCACGTCGAATTCGGCCGGACTCATCGAATTTTCGCTGTAACCGGCGAATCCGCCGTTCACCCAGACCCGGAACGCGCTCTGCACCGCGCCGAAGTAAAGCACCAGACGCTTGCCGCCCCACTCCGCCGGAAGAGTGAAACGGCGGCGGCAGCGGCCGGTCGGATTGCGTTCGACAAACGTGGTCCAGTCGGCGGGCGGCTCGCCCATCACATGCGGCGGGTCGCAGTGGAACGGATAGGTATAATTGGAGTAAATCGGCGTGCCGTATCCGGCGCACTCGAAATTGGCGGGCAGCACGATTTCGTCCCAGCCGGAATCGTCGAACTCCGCCGCGGCGAAACCGTCGCCGTCCTCCGGCAGGGTCGGCGTCCAGCGGAATTTCCAGAAGCCATTCAGCTTGAGGCGGCAGTCGTCGAGGTCGAACAGCAGTTGTCCGGGAGCGACTTCGAGCTGCCGGGTCGGCCACGCGGTGCTGCGCGGCGGCAGTTTGTACATTCCGACCATCGTCGGGTCTTCAAGCAGAGAGAGCAGCGGGAGCATGTGAGATATTCCGGAATTGAATTGAAAGTTCATGTCGTTCATATAATATGCCGGTGCCCCGCCTCTTTTTCAAGCGGGACACCGGCAGGTAATGGGAGGCATATCAGTTATTTTTTCCGATAGAAGTCCCGAAAAAAGATTTCCCGTTCGGCGAGACGCAGCAGTCTGACTTTATTTTTCCAACAGTAGATCACAATCAGGCTTTTCGGCTTGCTCGGCGCGGGATCGGGGCCGAAGTTGAAGTTGTCCACCTGAACATCCACGGGAGCGGTACGGAGTTTTTCCGTGACATTATTCCATTGATCTGCAAAACCGTAGTAGGCACCGATCATCCGGAACGCTTCCGTCGGCCGAAAATCTTCCGCGAGAACAATGCAGGTCTGCTTCTCACCGGTGACGGCTTTTTTCTCTTTGCCGCTTTCACGGCAAATGACGATCAACTGTTTATAGGCGCGTGGCGCGGGGTCGCCTCCAAGCAGGTTATTGTCGACCGGCATTGCCAGCAATACGCCGGGAATGACGATCGCGTTTTTACGGACAGCTTCAGTCACATCGGCGGTTCGGTCTTTAGAACCGTAAAAAGCTTTGACCAGTTCGAGTTCGGCGGCGCCTGCGATACAGGCGGTCAGTGCAGCCAGAAAAAGAAAAGCTTTCTTCATCGGATCAATCCTTTCGTTATTCAGCGACGCCGCCGCTTACTTCATTTCATTGCAATATTTGCCGTTCAGACGGTACTGATACATATTTTCACCGATGTCACGGGCGGTTTCAGTCATTTCGCGATAAGGCGTGTCGGCGATGTCCAGAAAACCGATCTGGTAACCTTCGCCGTCGAAGCGCCCGGTCAGAGGCTGATCACGCAGCTGGAACCAGTGGGTACCGACGATATTCGGATGAACCAGTGCTCCCTGCAGATAGCGCAGATAGGTGGTGGCACGTTCGTGTTCATCGGCTCCCGCGACAATATCCGGCGTAAAGACGCCGCGTCCCGGCAGGCTGGTACTGAAATGAAATTCTCCGATCAGCACGGGGATATCCGGCATGCCCTCGATCCGGAAATTACCCGGCGTATGACGATAGATGTTAGCGGAAAGCACGTCGGCATATTTGGCGCAGGCGTTTGCCATCACCGGCAGCGTCGCGTCATCGCCGAGGAAGCGGCAACCGAGGTAGAGCCGGTGCGGCGCAACACTTTTGACCGCATCACGGCAGATGCGGAAATACTCCTCGACGGTTCTGGCAAAGAACGCCTCCATGTCTTTCCGGAATCCTTCGCAAGCAGGCACCAGTTGTGAAGCCAACAGCGCGTCAAAACTGGTATAGGAGGCGTTCCATGCCCGGTTGAGGCTGTCGATCGAACCGTATTTCCTTTTCATGTCGGAAACAAATTCCCGCTTGGCAGCCTTGGTCGCAGGCGCGCTCATCACATGTCCCGCGAACGGGAAACCCTGACGGTTGCCGAAAAACAGTTCATTGTCGATCCAGTAGCCGATGCACATCGGGTCGTTCAGCGACTTGCGCACGGCCGGCGAACGCTCGGAAGCGGTTTTGACCAGGTCCTTCATCTTTTTCCGGTAAGTCGGATCGTAGACATCATAGAATTTGTGGCCGAGTGATGGCATGGAACGGTCAAAGTCCGTAAGCTGAAATGTATAGGGCATCTTTCCCATCACCGCCAGATCGTCCGCCCCCCAGTCGCCGATGGTGTTGATTCCCCAATGCTCAAGACGTTTGGCAAGCGTCCGGTAGAACTCGTCGGAATAATCCTCCTTGCCGTATTTGATCTTCAACACATCATCGGTGGCCTGCCAGAGCTGTCTGCCCCTGACATCGGCAGCGAACCAGTGTTCATGACCGGGAACCTTCACCGGGTCGGTGTACTTCCAGAGTACGTCGATGCCGTGCGAAAAGAAAAGCCGACCGCTGGGATCAACCAGATACCATTTACCGTTGTACTTTTCAGTACGAAAACTACCGGTCGCTTTCAGTTGCGGACCGTTTTTCCAACCGCCGTATTCGTTCCATTCGGCAGGACGCGGTGAGGCGGCAAGTTCGGCTTTCTCTTTTTCAAAAGCAGTTTTCAGGTCTACATCGGAATGAATCTTTTCAGGCCAGTCGGCGTGAACGAACTGCCCGTAACGGTCAATAAAAGGAAAATAGTTCTGGATATAGGCGCGCGAAGCCTTCGGGGAAGGCGTAAGTTCTCCCTCCAGCCGCATGTTCGACAGCAGGCAATCGGTCAATCCCGGCAACTCCGGTTCAAACCAACCGTGCAACGCAAAGTCGATCGAAGTGATTCTGGAAGTGTCGATCGTCCGCACACCGGGCAGTCCGGCCGGTCCCTGATAGAGCCAGCGGTGCGGTAACGCAAAGCGCAACGTCCGGGTTTCTCCGGGATTCAGTGAGATGCCCGCGCTGAAAGTACCGGTTTTTTTATTGCGATCGGGCGTTTTCAGGAAGATCAAAAAACGTCCCTGCCGTTTTTTAGAGAGATTGGTCACATCCACCGCAAAATTGCGGCCATGCGACAGGTCAAAGAACTTTTGTTCCTTCGGCGGTAGCAGTGAAACAGCAGGATCGGCATAGGGATCATCGATTCTCAAGTGAAGTGCTCCGTCCCGATAGAAGGCGCTGCCGCCCTTGCTGCTGCGGATCTGTGCCGGAGGCAGCGGCGTACCCGTTTCCGGCGTATCACCGGAAACGGTAAGCCCCGCAAGCAGCAGGGACGGAACAAGCAGAAATTTCCGAAATGTTTTCATAATATTTTCCTCCTGTATTAGATATGATGGATGCTATTCAAAGTCCAAATTCCCAACGGGTTTGCCAGCGCACCGTCTCGCCGGGACGCAGGCGGATCGCGGTAAAGGGTTCGACACAGAGTGCCCGGTCCTGCCCGTAAACCGCCAGAGAATGCAACGGCGTATCACCGGTAAGACGCACCGAAGCACCGGTCGCCCGGTTGGTCACGGTAAAGTCATTTGCCGCCGCCCCGAGTTTTTCAAATCCCGCAAGCTGCGTGTACAACGGGTTGAAGTCGTCGCGCGGAAGCCGGGAAGTGAGCAGCAGTCTCCTCTCTTCCAGTTTTGCCGCGCCGCGCAGGTCGCCGCTGCCGGAGAAAACCGGATCGAATATGAACTCCACCTGATACTCCGGCCCGACTGGGCGATTGTCGGCAAAGATGAAATTGTGACCGTAAACTGCGGTTTCAATCGTTTTTTCTCCGGTGTTGCACAACTTATGGCTGACGGTCATCACAGGCCTGGAGAAATCGAGCGTAACGGTTTTTCCGTATTCATAACCGTAACCGCGCATTGGAGGCAGCCGGTGGAAGAAATGAATTTCGCGGTCGCCGTTTTGCTTTGTCCGCCAGCAACCGGCTTCAGCGACCGGGAACTTCCGGCGCGACCAGTAGAAACGGTCGTTGATCTTCACCAGATGACCGACACCGATTTTGAGAAATGTGTCGCCGACCTCCGCATCGGCATAACCCGGAGGCGTTTCCGGGCTGAATTCTTCTGCCGGGCCGCTGCCCGCGTCGTCTCCTTCCGGATCGTGCGGCACCCGGAAATTGCCGAAATATCGGTGATACCGGGTTCTGACCTGCGCAACCATTCCCGAATGATCGAACCGGCAGCCGCGATAAAAACCGCGTTCGGCATCCGGCGTGTAAAGGACGGCCTCCAGCGCTCCGTTACGCAGCGTCACCGCGGGATAAGCGTTATCCGCCGCCGTTTCCGGTTCAGCGCGACCGATCCGCGACTCATATCCTTTGTAGACGCCGCCTCCGAAGCTGGTCACATAAAAGACATCCGGGTTGGCCGGGTCAAAGAACACTCCGGTCGGTCGCCAATAGGGAAACGCTTCCTCACGCCGCCAGCTCTTCCCGCCGTCGTCGCTGATTTTCAGCCCGTCTCCGAGAATCGATGCGTAAAGGCGTCCCGGGCGATTCGGCGAATAGGTCAGCGCCCAGACACTGTCGGCAAGCGCCTTGCGCCAGTTTTGGCCCCCGTCCTCCGAAAGATAGAGTCCGCCTTCCTTCCCCTGCCAATCCATGCTGAAAACACAGACCGCCAGCCGCTGCCCGTCGCGGGAATCGACCGCGAGGTTGACCGGATACGGAGCATCATCGCGCCGGAAGAGCGTCCGCCAGCTTCGGCCGAAGTCGTCGCTGACATACAGCGCGCCGCCGCGCGGTTTGCCGCGTTCGCGCATATTCACCGTGGCAAGCGCATAAAGCCTGCCGTTGACATGCCGGAGTTTCAGGATCGAAAGATTGTCCGGCGCGATGCCGCCGTTGCGGGGCTGCCAGTTTTTGCCGCCATTCGTGCTGGCGTAGATTCCTTTGCCGAGTGCGGCGGCAAACAGCGTATCCGGCCTCCCGTGACTGCCGGGCACAATCAGGATATCGGTCATGGCGGCGTTCGGCAAACTCCGGTCGGCGGCGGCAACCTGCCAGGTTTTGCCGCCGTCGTCGGAACGCACCACGCCGCCGCCTGCCTCGTGCATCCGTTCGCGATAGGTGTAAAACGGGATGTCATGCATCGCCGACGTCGCCGCGTAAATCCGCCCCGGTACGCGTGGATCGAAGGCGACATTATAGATATTGCTCAACCACGGATAGCCCGGCCGCTGTTTCTGTATTGCCGCCGCATCAAGCACATTGCGCCAGGTGCGTCCCGCCGTTTCGCTGACGAAACCGCAGTAATCGGTCATCGACAGGAAATGGCGTCCTTTCACATGCGGATCAAAGTTGTAGGACCAGCTGGACATCACGGGCATCCCCCCGCCGCGCTGTCCGGTGGCTTCCACCGGCATGGCATGCAGCGCCCGCCAACTTCTGCCGCCGTTTTCAGTCAGGTACAGGCCGTTGACCACCGTGAGCACCCGGTCGGGATCGGCGGGGTCGACGGCCAGCCCGGTCGGACCTCCCCCCCACCCCCAGAGGTCGGAGGTCCAGACTGCGTTGCGGACGTTATAACTTTTCTGATGCGTGTTGGTGAACAGGAGTGGTTTCCAGCTTTTGCCGCCATCGTTGCTGCCGAACACATTGCCATGTTCCGGCGAATCGTAGCCTTCGATGAAGTTGAAACGCCCCCGAAGCGTCACATAGACCCGTTGCGGATCGGCATTGGAGGTCTGAATCCACTCATATTCGGGCGGCATGCCCTTGATAACCCGGTGCGGCAGCCCGCTGCCGCCGACCGGCATCCAGTTTTCTCCGCCGTCGTCGCTGCGGTAAACGCCGGGAGTCACGGAGTCACCGTTCTTCGGAAACAGCTTCGAGGTCGCGTAAAGCGTGAACCGTTTGCCGTCTCCGCCGCCGGTGGCGTCGCAGAGGCTGAGCTTGCCGTCCTTTTCCGGCAGTCCCCGCCCCAGCTTCTCCCAATTTTCGCCTCGATCGCGGCTGCGAAGAATCGTTTCAGAACCGAAAACCAGCAAAGTACCGTCTTCACGCGGATCAAAGATCACGGAACGCACGCCGCTGCGGTTCCAGGTGCCCGCCGGCATGGGCAGCGGCTCGGAAACGTTCCAGCTTTTCCCGCCGTCATCAGTGATGCAGACGCGGACCTCGCGTTTATGTCGAAACCGGTCGAACACCGCTGCAAGCCGATCCGGGCAATGGGGATCGAAGGCGATCTGGACCGCTCCCGGATGCACTGCACCCGGCTTCGGCTGCCATGGTCCGTCGACCGGTTCAAAACGGCGGCCGTTGTCAGTCGAACGCATCACCCCCCGAGCCGCCCCCACCCAGACAGTACCGGAATGGTGTGGATCAGGTGTCCACGAACTGCGTCCGTTGATTCCGGTGCCGGAGACCTGTAATTCCGCCGACGGGTAAGTATGCCAGAGATACCCGCGATTTCCACTGCGATAGCACGGTCCCATATCGGAAGAACAGAAAAACACGTTCGGATCGGCGGAACTGAACGCCGGGTACATAAAACGTCCGCCGCCGCCGGGACAAATCTGTTCATACTGCACACCATCCGTACCGGCAGCAAACAGACTACCGACAAGACTGAATGAACAAAGCAATAACAATTTCAATCTCATAGAGAACTCTCAGATTTGACAGTACAATTTACGGCAGAGCTTTCAACTCACTTGCACTTTTATTGTCCTGTCTCCAGAAAAGACTGGATGGATCTTTATTCGGGTCTTCGTTGCCAACAGGTACGGCACTCTGCTTCCAAGCGGCTGCGTGTCCGTCAATGAAGAGAAAGTTCGTAGCCTGATTGCTGCCATGGCGCATTTTTCCTATGCCATCACCTTCATAAAGATAGATTCCGCGGTTTGCTTCGGGATCTACCCAGCTTGTTCCCTTGCGCTTATCAATATCAAAGACTACCGCTCGGTAGGCGGGATTTTTGATTTTCGACCGCTTAGCCCGGTTTAGGTTCAGATTGAAGCCGTAATGGCATGCCATACCTCTTGCTGCAGTTTCACTTGCTTGTTGCGATGAACATGCAAAAACCGGATAAGGCCGCCCCTTAGAATCGATATAATAACAATGATCCTTGGTGCCGCCAGCAGCAGCATATACATTCGGCATGTAATATGCCATAAGTACATCAGCCCATTTGGTCTGCCCACTGTTATTGAGGTTACCATTATGTTTGAAAAAAATATCATTGTAATCGTCACAATAAAAACTGACGAAGTTGCCGATCTGTTTGAAGTTATTAAGGCAGGAGATATCATGTGCTTTCGCCCGCGCCTTATTCAGGGCAGGCAGCAACATCGCCGCAAGGATCGCGATAATCGCGATCACAATAAGCAACTCTATAAGAGTAAAGCTCATAACCCATTCCCTCTTATCCGGGAGTTTAGTTAATGTCACACGCGTTTTTTTCATTTTTCTGTTCCTTTACATGCTGAGAATTGAAATATGGAAAAACTTTCTATATTGGTAAAAAGATTACATCGCTTTCAGCGTGGAGTCGTTCACGGAAAGAACGGCTTCGACCTTCCGGGAGGAGAAATTCATCTCAGTCACTCCCAGCTGGGCGAGCATCTCCGCCGCGACGAGGTCGGCGATCGCCTCGCAGGGCTCGTGAATATAGGTCACCGGCGGAGCCATGTAATCGAGCATCGGAATCCGGTCGAACGTGGCGACCGCGAGGTCGGCGCCGATCCGGCGCCCCGCTTCCGCCGCCGCCTTGTAGACCGCCGGGATGTCGGCGGCGCTCTGCACGATCAATACATCCACGTCCGGGCAGCGCGCGAGCATCTCGCGGGTCTTTTCGTAACTGTAATGGAGATGGTTTTCCACATCGATCGGCACCGTGATCCACGCTTCAGGGTCGATGGTCAGCTGCCGGTTGTGGATCAGTTCATAATAGAGCGACTTGCGGACCGAAAAAGAGTCCTCCTCCACAAAGTAGCTGCTGCCGTCGATGATCACCGACAGCCGCCGATAGCCCTGCGTTTCGAGGTGGGCGAAAAGTTCGGAAATCGCGCTGCGGTAATCCACCCGGATCATGTGCTCCGGGTAGAACTCCAGCGCGTTCCAGCCCCGGAACACGTGCGGCATGCCGTTTTTGACCAGCGTGTCGTAGAAGCTCCGGTTGGAGTAGTTGTATTCGAGGCAGATGCAGCCGTCGAACAGCCCCTGCGAAACCCAGTTGACCACCTGTTTTTCCCGCTCCGGGTTGAGCATGGTTTCAAAAGCGAACACATTGTAATTCTGCTTTTCAAAGAGATGGGTCAGCCGCCGGATGTATTCGTTGTAGAACGGCGTCATGCCGACCGCGGTGATCGCGATGGAACGGGTCTTGCCGCGCACCAGCGCCTGCGCCTGCAAATTCGGCGTGTATCCGAGCCGTTCGGCCACCGCCTCGATCTCGCGGCGGGTTTTCGGGGAAACCCGGTGGAACTGTTTGGAATTCAGCACCAGCGACACCGTCGCTTCGCTTTTCCCGGTCAGTTCGGCCACCTGTTTCAGTGTGATGCAGCTCATGTCAACGTTTAACCTGAATTTCTGTAACTATACTTTCATAAGTCTTGTTAATCGCTTAACTTCTCTTTAATTATGTATCATCTTCGGCGTTTTGTCAAGAGCGAAACGAAAATAAAACGGAATTTTTTCCGGTTTTCCGGCATCGGCGCGAATCAATCCCATTCTCATTTTCCGCTAACCGAACCTGAACACAGCGGGGATATCTTATCTGCCATAACACCGGAACCGGAGAAAATTCCGGGAAAAGTCAGTCATACGATCATGGAGTTTTCGACAATGAAAATCATCAGAATCTTCTCTTTCCTGCTGCTGCTCGGCGCCGCGCTGCTCGCCGCCGCCGGAAAGGCCGAACCGGTCGAAGTGCTGCGGCAAGACGCCCTCGCGGAACTGCGCGCCTTCGCCGCGAAATGGCCGCAGGGCAATGCCGCCCGGGCCGCGCGGGCCATCCTGAAACAGGAGGAGGAAGCCCCCGATCCGAACCGCTGGATCGGCGAAACCATCCGTTTCGCCCGGACCGCATTCCGGGAAAATCCGCCGCAGACCGGAAATGACGAGGCGCGCCGGGCGGCCCAGCTGATCCTCGATTATCCGCTGCGGGTCGAGGATACCGATCCGGCGGTTCCCGCCGGTTTCGGCAAAGCCTGGCGCGAAACGGTCAATTCGGTCTACCAGCCCGTCTGCGACGCGATGCTCGACGAAATCCTCGCCGCCAGAGTGAAGTCCGGCGCCCGGATCTGGAAGGTGTACAATATGGGCTTCATCGTGAAAACCCCGAACCACGCATGGTGTCACGACGTGCGTTCCGGCGACACGGTCACGCGCCGCTTCACGCCGGACCAGCTCGCGAAACTGGTGAAAATTCTCGACGTGATGTTCATTTCGCACAACCACCTCGACCACGTCGGCGCCGATCTGGCGCGGGAGATGGTCCGGGCCGGAAAGACGGTGGTGCGCCCGACCGACGACACCGTCGCCGAACTCAACGGCGATCCCCATCTGCGCAACCTTTACGGCCGCTTCGGCAAAACCGTGGAGGTGGACGGGCTGGCCGTCCGCGCCTTCCCCGGCTACCAGAACATCCCGAATCAGGAAGTCCCCTGCTGCGTCTACGCGGTGACCGCCGACGGCGTGACCGTGACCCACAACGGCGACAACCAGAGCATGCAGCCCTACGAACTGCTAGAAAAAGCGCAGGTCACGCCGGACGTGATGCTGGCCAACAGCTGGTCGGGCTTCGCCCCCTATCTCGCGGCAGGCAAACCGAAGCTCGCGATCATCGGGCACGAACACGAACTCAAGCACAAGGTCCGGGGGCGCGATCCGTGGGTGACCGTCTACAAACGCATCGCCGAAGCCGGGCTGCCCACGCCGGTCAGCGTGATCGACTGCGGCGAAAGCATCATCTATCCCAACAAGTAAGGAAACATCATGAGAAGCAATCATTTCACCCTTATCGAGCTGCTCGTCGTGATCGCAATCATTGCGGTCCTGGCCGGAATCCTGCTGCCGTCGCTCGGCATGGCGCGGGAAAAGGCGCGTGACACCATCTGCAAGACCCAGCTGCGCCAGCTGCATCAGGCGATGACCCTCTACTCCCGCGACAACGACGGCTGGGCGTGCCCGGCGCGGTTGAACGACAGTTCCGCCGGCGACGTGGTGGACTGGACGCACGCCCTCTACGCCTACGCCCCCTCGAAAGCACTCTACTTCTGCCCGTCGGAAAAGGAGAGCGGGCCGGAGGACTGGGTGGATGAAAAACTGACCGGCAACCGTTCGGTCAGCTACGGGCTGAATTACTTCGCCTACGGCCTCGGCCCCTCCACCGAAAAGAGCAACCTGCGGCAGCCGGCCAAGATGAGCGATATCACCGACGCGGCCCGGCTCGGCGGCGGCAAGGGGATCGTGATGTTCTCCGATTCCGCGCCGAAAACCGAAGCCGATCCCGCCCAGTACGGCTATATGCTCAGCCCGTATGAGACAGCGCTGAACCATCGTGTCTACACCGGTCCGACTTCCACGATCGCCCTGTTCAAGCCGCGCCACAAGGAGGCGGTGAACAACGTCTACCACGACGGGCACGTCGACCAGGCGCGGGCCACGGCGCTGATCGATCCCGAACAGAAATATGCGATCCCCTTTTCGATTCGCGGCTACTGGTACGTTTCGGTAAGTCCGCTTGAATTGGCGAAATAAACAGGAAATAATAGAGAATGAGACAACGCAATTTTACTTTAGTTGAGCTTCTGGTCGTAGTCGGAATCATCGCGCTTCTGGTGGCGATGCTGCTGCCGGCGCTCGCGAAAGCCGAAGCCAAAGGCAAGGACATCACCTGCCGCAACAACCTGAAACAACAGGGGCTGGCGTTCCACATGTACGTGTCGGACAACGACGACTGGGCCGCACCGGTACGGGTGAACGAAGGCGGAGGCTCCGCATCAAACGTCCGCGACTGGTCCCACCTGATGCAGGAGGCCTACCTGCCGCAGAAAGAACTGTTCTTCTGCCCGATGGAGAGCCGCTGCGAATGGACCGGATCCGGCTCCACCGGCAACCGCAGCATCGGTTACGGGCTGAACTACTATCTGTGGGGCCTGACGACCGACCGTTCCAGCAGCAACCTGCGCCACCCGGTGAAGCTCAGCGTCGCATCGCGGTACATCCGCGGCAACGGCGGCATCGTGCTGGGTGATTCGGCGGTGATGAAACGCTGGAACGGCGCTTACGGCGGCGGCAAAGCCCAGTACGGCTACATGATCGACACCTACAACCACAAGAAAGCGATCATCCGCAAGGACGGCCGCGACATGGAGGGCGGCGCGACCTACGCCCTCGTCGATCCCCGCCACGACAACGGTGTGAACTATCTGCTCCACGACGGGCATGTGGTCCGCAAAAGCGTGAGCCAGATCCGCAGCGAAGCTGACTTCGCGCTGCCTTATTCGATCAAAGGCCAGTTCCATACCGAATTCTGAGTTGACGATTCCGGCGGCAATGGTTATATTACACAAGCCGGAATCCATTCAAAAGGGAATCATCATGCTGAAATCACTGCTCCGTTTCGCCGCGCTGTTCTGCTGCGCGGGAGTATTCGCGACGGAATCCACACTCGAACTCGATCCGAATATGAAGCTCAAACCGGCCGACGCCGACGGTCTGAAGTACCTGCTCCCGGCGGAGAAACCGCTGCGGCTGACCGGCTTTTGCTGGTACGGTCAGGATCACGTCTACCGGCGGCTGCCGGTCAGGCCGGACGGCAAGTTGAGCCGGGGCGTCGAAAATCTCGCATGGAACACCGCCGGCGGACAGGTCGCGTTCCGCTCCGACACCGGCCGGATCGTGCTGAAGGTCGAAATGCGTTCCAACAACGTGATGTACCACATGGCCCAGACCGGGAGCGCCGGTTTCGACCTCTATGCCGGAGCGCCCGGCGAACAGCGTTTCTTCGGCGTGACCCGCTTTCCGTCCGGAGCAAAGGAATATACCGCCCAGCTCTTCAAAGGCGAACGCAGAATGCGTGACTTCACGATCAACTTCCCGCTCTATGCGGGCGTGAAACAGGTATTCATCGGCGTCGACGCCGACGCGAAAGTGGAAGCGCCCCCCGCATGGAAGGACGACCGCCCGATCGTGATCTACGGCACTTCGATCACCCAGGGCGGCTGCGCGTCCCGGCCCGGCATGGCTTATACGAACCTGCTGAGCCGCCGCCTGAACCGCCCGGTGATAAACCTCGGCTTCTCCGGCAACGGCAAGGGCGAGCCGGAAGTCGCCGCCGAAATCGCGAAGATCAAAGATCCGGCGCTGATCGTGCTCGACTACGAGGCGAACGTGCACCGGGCCGACTTGATGCAAAAAACCTTGGCGCCCTTCATCGGCATCCTGCGCAAATCCCATCCCACCGTGCCGATCCTGCTCCTGACCAAAGTGCGCTACGCCGCCGAAGGCCGCGACCTGAAGCGGGGCAACGACCTGCCGCGCCCCGGCCATGTACAGGCAGTGCAGAAAGTCGAACGCGACACCTTCGACGCATTGAGCAGGAACGACCCGAATCTCCATTTCCACTCCGGCGACGACCTGCTCGGCCCGGATTTCGACGAATGCTCGGTGGACGGAGTCCATCCGACCGACCTCGGCTTCTACCGTATGGCCGAAAAACTCGAACCGGTCATCCGCAGCATCCTGCCCCGCTAGAATGGGGATGCCTCCGGCGGCCGGGGGCGCTTCGCCCCCCGGTCCCCCAGACCGGCAAGGTGCCGGCGCCGGGTACGGTTTCGAGCTTTTTGCTGCGCAAAAATCTCAAAACCGGAGGTAGTATCTATCAGTTTATTTGCTCTATCGACCATTTACCGCACCGGCACGTTGCCGGTCGGGGCCGAACGTCGGCTTCGGTAACCGGACGAAGTGCCCTTGCCACCGGAGGTAATTTGTGCGCTACAGCGCCCAGCTACCGGAGCCTGATTGAAAATCAGGCCGCGTAGTGCACAAGGTCTGTAAACCGCAGGGTTGCAGACCCGCCTGCCGCGAAAGCGGCAGGGTTCCCCTACACTCGCCTCCGGCGGCCGGGGGCGCTTCGCCCCCCCGGTCCCCCAGACCGGCAAGGTGCCGGCGCCGGGTACGGTTTCGAGCTTTTTGCTGCGCAAAAATCTCAAAACCGGAGGTAGTATCTATCAGTTTATTTGCTCTATCGGCCATTTACCGCATCGGCACGTTGCCGGTCGGGGCCGAACGTCGGCTTCGGTAACCGGACGAAGTGCCTTGCCCGCCGGAGGCAACCCGCACGCGCCAGCGCCCAACACCCGGAGCCGGATCGCAGATCCGGCCGCGGCGTGTGCGAGGTCTGGAGGCCAAAGACCGTAAGACCCGCCTGCCGCGAAAGCGGCAGGCTTCCCCCACGCGAATCGCCTCCGCCGATTCGAAAAACCACTGCGTACTGCCCAACCGCCTTGGAGTGCGGAGCCCGCAGGGGCGGCAAAGCCGACTTCAGCGCCGCTTTACCAAATTTTTTTCAACTTTTTTTGATTTGCCTCTTGGCATTCACATAGCAATCTGCTATAATATATAGCAAGACAGGATTACATGGAGATTTCTGCTATGCAAGTCAGGACACTGGGGAAAAGGACGGCGGACATCCGGGACCATCTGCTCCGGCAGATCGAGATCGGCAATTTTTCGCGGGGAGCCGCGCTGCCGTCGGAACGGGAGCTGGCCGAACAGCTCGACGCCAGCTACATGACGATCCGCAAGGCGATCGGCCAACTGGTGCAGGAGCGGTATCTGGAACGGGTTCCGCGGGTCGGCACCTTCGTTTCTTCGCAGATTCCGGCCGGCAAGGTCCAGCGCCAGCTGGGCATCATCGTCCCGGCGTGGACCGCGCCGGAAAACTCCGACTTCATCATGTACGCGAGCGAAGCCGCCGAACAGGATGACTGGCTGCCGAAGCTCTACTTCGCCCGCCACTGGGAAGACCGCACCCTGACCGACGCGTGGCAGAACTGCGATGCTCTGCTCTGCTTTGCGCCGCAGCCGATCAACCGGATGCCGGAGGAGCTGCTGAACCGGTTCCGCAGCCATCAGAAGCCGGTGGTGCTGATCGGCGTCCCGGCGCACCACTTCGGGTTGGACACGGTCGCGGGTTCGATGGAGCTGGAGCTGGGGGTGCTTCTCGACCGGCTGGCGCAGGCCGGACACACCCGCATCGCGCTGGTCGAACAGTACAGCCTGATGAACGACCAGCTCGAACTCGACACGCCGACCTTCTATTCGGTCTGGAAGCAGCGGATCACCGAAACCCTCGGCGCGGAGGCGGTCTCCGAACTGAGCATTCTGGTGGAAACGCCCCGCTTCGAGCTGCCGCACCGGGCGATCTACGAGAAGCTGAAGGTGTTCGGCCGCAAGCCTCCCTTCACCGCGATCATCACGCGGGTTCCGTTTGTGTGGGGCGTGGCGGCGGCGCTGACCGACCTCGGCCTGAAGATACCGGAGGATGTATCGCTGGTTTCAAACGGCGACCGTCAGGAGGTTCCTTTTTATCGTCCCCGGCTCAGCTACCTGAAAGTACCGCTGCGCGACCACGCTTTCAAGGCGCTCGAACTGATCCGTGCCCGCGAACAGAATCCCGCGCTGCCGGTCCAGTACGCGATGATCCAGCCCGTATTCGTCGAAGGCGAAACGCTCAAACAACTCAATCATTGACCAACCGCAGGAGAAGTATCATGTATCGCTCAAAATTTGCGTTAATAGAATTTCTGATTGTTTCAATAATGACGATGGCCGCCCCTGCCGCCGTCCCCGGAGCAGAGTTTGGAATCACGGCTGAGGCCCCCGGAGCGGCATTCACTTCACGCGAGAAGCCGGAATTCAGGCTTGCCGTTCCGGAAGATTTTTCCGGGGAGTGGCAACTGCGAGACTGGGATGGCGCCTTGCTGAAAACCGGCACGGCAACAGATCCGGAACTTGTACTTGCTCCGCTTGAATGCGGTTATTACGTTCTGACCGTAACCGGACAAAACGGACAAAAAAGCGAACGCAGCTTTGCCGTTGTCCGCGACCCCGCCGACCGGAATCCCGGTGGGCCGCAGCCCTTTGCGCTCGATGCCGCCGTCAGTTGGCTCGGACGTCCCGATCCGAAGAATCCTTTCTTTAAAGGCGAAGGCTTCGACACAATCATCGAGCTGGCCCGCCGCGCCGGCTGTCCGCTTGTACGGGAACGGCTCAGTTGGGGTGAAACCAACCCGGAACCCGGCGTCTACCGCTGGAAACAGTACGGCAGCAACGCTCAAAAGCTCGCCGAAAAAAGCGTAGGCATCTCCGGCATGTTCCACGATTCACCGAAGTGGACGCGGACGCACTCTCCGAAACTGCCGGATGATCTCGCGGCGCTCCATGACTACGCACGCACACTCTCATCGACCTTCAAGGGACGGATTACCGACTGGGAGTTCTGGAATGAACAGGATATCGGTTTCGCGCCGGAACCGGCCTGGGATTACGCCGCCGCCCTCAAAGCCGCCGCCCTTGGTTTCAAGGCGGGTGATCCTGACGTTCCGGTGCTGCTGGGCGGCATCGCATTTACGCCGCTGGCCAACTGCAACGCGGTGGCGATGCTCAATGACGCGGCGGCCTATATCGACATATTCAACGTCCACTGTTACCGGCCGCTGACTGATTTTTCCGATGCCGTCACCAACATCCGCGCGCTGATGAACCGCGCCGGGATTGCCGGCATGCCGCTCTGGATCACCGAACTGGGCTGTCTCTCCGAAGGCTCCGGCAGGGCTTCAAGCGGCGTGCCGGGCACCAAAGCCCACACGCCGGACCAGGAGTTGCTGGTCGCGGAATATCTGGTCAAAAGCCAGCTAACGCTTCAGGCGCTCGGAGTGGAAAAGAGCTTCTTTTTCGTTCTCGCCCCCTACAATGAGATCGGCGGAGCCAAGGACTGGGGGCTGATGCGCCGCGATTACACCGTCAAGCCCGGCTACGCCGCCTACGCGAACCTGACCGACCGTCTCGGGGCGGCCACATTCGAGGGGCGGTATGAGACCGGCGTTCCGCAGGTGGACGCCTTGCTCTACCGGATGCCGGACAGCACTCAGACGCTGGTGTTCTGGAGCCGTTCCGAATTTGAAACGCAGGGCACCGTTCCCGGAATTACCACGCAAAACCGTTTTGCCCGCGTCTTCACCCAGAAACGTATTCCGCCGGGTGCCCGGCTCTTTGACCTGACCGGCATGGAACGTCCGCTGAAACGCGAAACAACGGGCGGCATTCAGTTGACCGCCACTCGCTTTCCTGCCTACCTGACCGGACTTTCCGGCCTGAAGGCAAAAGCTGTCTCTCCCGCCGTCCGACCGGTGCGCGTCGATGTTTCCGATATGGACCGCACCATCGTGGCCAAAGCGACCATGCTCGACGGTTTCTCAATCGCCCGCACCAAAGACAGCATCGACTGGGAAGGAGACTCCGGCAGGATGCGCATTGAATTGTACAATTTCTCCGACACGAAAAAGCGCGGACGGCTCCGTATTTCCGGCGGCAGGGTCGAAGGGGTCCCCGCCGAGGTCACGATTCCCGCCCGCGGCAGAACCGAATTCATCCTCCGTTTCCAGCCGGAAGTGGATCAAAAGAGCTTTGCGGGGCAATTTGAACTCAACGGGGAGTTCAGCGGCAGACGGATCAGCCGCCTCCACATTCCGGTCCTCGCCCGGCATCTGATGGCCTCCGGCATGACTTCAGTTCCCTTCAAGAACCTGATGGACCCGTCCAACTGGCGCGCCAGTTCCTCCGGCAAGCTGAATATCAGCTATGACAAACAGGAACAGGCGGTAAAGTTCGACGTCAAGTTCCGTCCCCAGACCGATCGCTGGATTTACCCGGAATACATCCTCCAGCTGCCGCAGGAATCCCTGAAGGATGCCGCAGGCATCGCTTTCGAGGTCAAAGCAGAACCTGCCGGCGCGATCAAGCAGATGCTCGCAATGTTCGTGAACGACCTCAGCAACGACCGAGGCAAGGCCGTCTGGCTTCAGGTCAATCCGCCGGATGCCAAATGGCAGGAACGGGTCGTTTCCTTCCACCCGGAAATCCCGAAGCCGGATAAAATCAGGATGCTCCGGATCGGGTTCAATCTCGGGAAAGACCATTTCACCTATTACCTGCGCAATTTCCGGATTCTCTACAACCACTGATCAGAAAGGAAACGCAAGATGAAAAAAAGCAATTTCACCCTCATTGAACTGCTCATCGTCATCGCGATCATCGCCATTCTCGCCGCCATGCTGCTGCCCGCCCTGAACCAGGCGCGCAAAAAAGCGAAGATCATGTCCTGCGCCAACAACCTGAAAACCCTGGGAACTTATACGCAGCTTTACTGCGGTGATTACGCCGACATGCTGCCGCCGCTGTGCAACCAGAAAAACAGTGAACTCTGGACCTCCGTACTTCACAACTACATCACGCCCGGCGCCGACTGGAGAATCAGCACAACCAATATCTTCGTGACAACCGCCGGGGCGGAAGACGCCGGAACTTTCTCCAGAGGGCGCAGGAGTTTCTTCGTCTGCCCAATCGCCCGGGAAATCGGCCGGACCGTGACTCCGACCTACGGGCGCAATGCGCTGTTTCCCTTCAACCCGGCTTCACCGACCTCCACGCAGTGGTTCGGCTCCGCCAAACTGAGCCGATTCAAACGCCCGGCCGGAACCGTACTCTACGGCGACACCTATCCGGACAGCGCCGGAAGCCTGATGCAGGGCAGTCATTACCTGAAAGCCTCCATGCTGAACGGCGTCTGCGGCAACCTCCACAACGACGGCGACCGACTCAATATCTGCTGGGCCGACGGCCACGTCAGCAGTACAGCCGCCGCCGCGCTGAAAGGGGAACATGAAGCCGGAGAGCCGGCGAGTGTCTGGACCTGTTACTGATCCGAATCCTGTCCGGAGCGCGGAAAGCGCCGCTTATACCCGGCGGTTCTTCCAGCGGCCGCTCCAGAGGTAGAGGAACGACGCGAGGCCGATCGTCAGCGCGTAGGTCGAATCGCACAGCCAGCAGAGCGCCACGCTCGAACGCAGCACGATCACCACAATATAGATCGCGACGCCGTACACCACCGTCGCGATCAATTCAATCAGCAGCGCCACGCGGGTGTTGCCGGTGCCGGAAACCGCGTTGTAGACGATGTACGCCCCCGTCTGGATCATCGTGTTGATCACAATCGCGTACATCGTTTCGCGCGTCGCGTCGATCAGCACCGCGCTGTCGGTGAAGATCCGCAAAATCGGATTCGGGAAAAGCGCGAAGATCACCAGAAACGCGCCGCTGCCGATGAAGGCCAGCCCCGCCGTGCGGCGGATCAGCTTCAGCACCTGGTCGGAGTGCCCGGCGCCGATCAGGTTGCTGACCAGCGAGCTTGTGACCGTCGCGAACGCGCTGAACATCATAAATGAGATGTTCGACACGCTGCGGATGATGTTCACCACCGCCAGCGGCTGTTCGCCGAGGTGTTCCACCGCCAGAAAGAAGCCGAACCAGATTCCGACCGCGATGAAAAGCTGGAGCATCGTCCAGACCGAAGTATCCATGATTTCGCGCAGCAGCTTCCAGTCAAAGCGCCCGAACACATTCAGCGCGTACTTTTCCACATCCACCCGCCGCCGGGTGTAGACGATGAAAAACACCAGCCCGGCCGCCTCCGCGATCACCGATGCGATCGCCGCGCCAGCCACGCCCAGCACCGGAAAGCCGCACTTGCCGAAGATCAGCACGTAATTGAACAGCACATTGGTCAGCAGCATCACCACCGAGCTGAGCGTCAGCACCTTCGTGTCGGTGACCGCGACGAAAAACGCCCGGAACATCACCGCGACGAAGACCACGAAAAATCCGAGGCTGCGCCAGTTCACATAACGCATGGTTTCGGCGTACACCGCATCCGAGGTGATCGCCGGACGCAGCACCAGCGGCGTCAGGAAATAAGAGAGCAAAAACAGCCCCGCCGCCAGCGCCGCCATAAACCGGCAGCCGCAATAGAAGATGCGGCCGATTTCGGCCACCCTGCCCTCGCCGTTGCGGCGGGCCATGATGATCTGCGCACCGATGCTGAAGCCGAAACCGATCATATAGACCGCGAGATAGTAAATACTGCCGAGCGCGGCCGCACCGAGTTCAACTTCACCGACGCGGCCGAGAAAGGCGGTGTCGGTCATGCCGATCAGGTGCTGCATCAACAGACTGACCATCACCGGCCAGGTGAGAAGCCAGATGCGGCGGCAGCTCAAAGAAGATAAGTCGAAAGTTTCCATAGTTCTGATACAAGATTCAAAGTCCACCGCGCCGGCACGTTGCCGGTCGGATAAGCTCCAAGCATCCGCAATAATAAAAGCCGGGACCGCTTGGAAAGCGGAGATGAGTCTCCGCACTCCAAAGTTTTCGTCCCGGCAGAAACGGCACGCTCCGGCCAATCGGATAGAGACTGCCCTCGCAACGGCTCCGCGCTCCGAACCGCCCGCTCAGATACGCTTCGCGGCTATTTTTTTATTTTTTAATTTTCAGGGAGAAAGAGAGGGTGTAGCTCTTCTCGCTCACCTCGTACTCCGGCCTCGTCTGCGGCCCGCAGGAGCCCGTCCCCAGCCCGCGCTGTCTCCGGTCGATCGTGACCACCGTCTCCGGCCGCACCTTCAGGTCCTTGCGGTGGAACGCCCCGAACAGGTCCGCCGCCGTATAGTGGCTCACCCCGAATTCAAAGCGGTCCAGCGCTTTCACCTCCAGCACCGCGCCGCCGCCCGCCAGCGAAAACTCCCGCACATCCGTGCGGTTGCCGTTCTCCTGCGGCAGGATGTAGTCCACGTAGGTTTCCGCAACCGTCGTTGCATACCGCCCCACGAACGCCGCCCGGTTGCGGTCGATGTAGTTCTCGAACGGCCCGCGCCCGAAGTATTCCAGCTCCTCGAAACCCGGCGCGGTCAGGAACGACACGCCCACCCGCGGCAGCGTCGGCAGCGCTTCGGCGATCTCATACGAACAGTCGAACCGCACCACGCCGTCGCCGCCGACCGTGATCTTCTCCGTAAAGCGGATCGGCGCTTTCTTATCCGAACCGGCAAATTCCCGCTCGATCGTCGCAACCGCCGCATTGCCGGAGTTCTCCACCCTGCAGGTCGAAGCGGTCCGTTTCAGCCGGTCCAGCCCCGCCTTGAGCCACAGGCCCATCGGCTTGTGTTCCTGCCCGTCCCAGCCGCGGATGCCGTCGTTGTCGGTGCAGGCGCGGAAGATATTGCACTCCGGCAGGCTTTCCAGCACCGTTTTGCCGCCGTACTCCACCGTGCCGTCGCCGTTTTTTGCCAGCTTCAGCACGGTATCGCCCGCCGCAATGATCCAGCCCTGTTTCGTTTCGGTCACTGTCGGAGCGGCCGTTTTGACCGGCTCCGCCGGGGCGGCGACGCGCTTGAAGGCGCCGGTGATGTCGCACTGGTCGTTCGCCAGTTCCCAGCCGGCTTCGGCATAGGGCATCGCCTTCTTCAGCACGAAGCGGAAGTTCACGAACACCTCGTCCTCCGGCCCGATTTCAAACTGCTTCACCGGCAGCGTGAACTCCTCGGATTCGCCCGGAGCGGCCGCCAGCGCCAGCTTGCCCTTCTGCACCGTCCGGCCGTTCCGCTGCACCTCCCAGAGTCCCGCGAGATCGGCCAGGGAGGTGAAGTTGCGGCGGTTGGCCGCTTTGAACCGGAACTTCTTCGTATTCAGCAGCTCCACCTTGACCGGACCGGTCAGGTGCAGGAACTCGTACATCGCCGGATGCGGTTCGCGGTCGGGAGAGATCATGCCGTTGCAGCAGAAGTCGAAGTCGTGGCTCTTCTCGCCGAAATCGCCGCCGTAACCGAGAAATTCGACGCCGTTTTCCTCCTTCGTCCAGATGCCCTGATCGACCCAGTCCCAGATGAAGCCGCCCTGAATGCCCGGCTCGTTCCAGAACAGATCCCAGTAGTCGCCGAGGCTGCCCGAACTGTTGCCCATCGCGTGGGCGTATTCGCACGGGATCACCGGCCGGTCGGCCCGCCTGTCCCGCGCGTAGGTCAGGATATCCTCCAATGTCGGATACATCGGATTCACGAAGGCGTTGAACGACTTGTCCGCATCGAAATAACAGTGATGCCCCTGGCTCCACAGATCCTTGATTTCGCCCTCGTGGTGAATGATCCGGCTGTCGTCCAGCGCGCGCACCGCGGCGGCTTCCGCCTGATGGTTCTCGCCGCTGCCGGATTCATTGCCGAGCGACCAGCCGATGATGCACGCATGGGAACGGTCGCGCAGCACCATCCGCTCCGCGCGGGCGACGATCGCGGCCTTCCAGCGCGGATCGCGGCAGATGTTGGTGTAGTTGTCGTGCGCCTCGAAGTTCGCTTCATCCAGCACATAGAGACCGTATTCGTCGCAGAGATCGTACCAGCGGTGGTCGTCCGGATAGTGGCAGGTGCGCACCGCGTTGAAATTGAACCGCTTCATCATGCAGATATCCTGCACCATCGATTCGAGCGACAGCGTCTTGCCGGTGCGCGAATCGTGCTCGTGGCGATTCACGCCGCGGATGATCACCCGCTCGCCGTTGATCCGCAGGTCGCGCCCGACCATTTCCACCCGGCGGAAGCCCACCTTCGCCCGGCGGCAGTCCAGCAGTTCGCCGGAGGCCGTGTAAAGCTCCGTGGTCAGGCTGTAAAGCATCGGCGCCTCGCTCGACCACGGCTGCACCCGGCGCAGCCTGCCGGTGAGTTCAGCCCGGTAGTAGTCCTTGCGGAAGCTCCAGTCGATCTTCGCGGCGGCGCTCCACACCTTTTTCCCGGCGGCGTTGCACAGCTCACAGCGCACCTCGAAATCCTCCGTCGGGCCGGAGGTGCCGTTGATGCACTCCTTGTTGCGGTAGCTCTCGAAGTCGAAGCCGAGATGCACCTTGACCGAAACCGTGCCGGAACCGGTTTCACGGTCGTAATCGCCGAGCGAAAACACATCCTCCAGATAGGCCGGAGAAGTCGCATACAGATAGACGCTGCGGTAGATGCCCGCCATCCACCACTGGTCCTGATCCTCGATATAGCTGGAGTCGGACCAGCGGATCACCTTGCAGACCAGGGTGTTCACTCCCTTGAAATCCACTGCGCGGGTCAGGTCGAATTCCGACGGCAGCCGGGTGTCCTTGCCCATGCCGATCAGCCTGCCGTTCAAATAGAGTTCCAGATAGCTCTCGGCGCCGCCGACGTGAATCACCACCCGGCGCCCCTTCCACTCCTTCGGCGTCCGGAACGTCGTGCGGTAAACGCCGGTCGGATTCTCCTCCGGCACCATCGGCGGATTGTTCTCGAAAGGCATCTTCACATTGGTGTAAACCGGCTTGTCGAAAAGCCCGGCCATCGTCCAGTTGGAGGGGACGGCGATCTCGCCCCACTCCTTCACATCCGCCTGCGGCGCCGCGAAATCCGCCGGCACCTCCTCCGGGCGGTGATAAAGCCGGAATTTCCAGTTGCCGTCAAGGCTCAGCTTCTCCGGCTCCACGGCTTCGCGCGACCGGTACGGCAGGCCGCCGGAGTGCATCGGCAGCCGGTTGATCTCCTGAATTTCAGGCAGCAGATAAAGTTTGTCCGAGACGTTCCACATATCCGAAAACTCCCCTTGTCGTGATGATTCAAAAATGATGAATTCCGCCCCGAACAGCCGGAGCGGAACCCCAAAAAACTTACAATGCGAGCAGTTTCTTCACCAGCTCATTTCCCTTCAGGAAACCGAGCTTGCCGGTCGGAGCGAGCGTTTCGCTGAACGCCTGCACCCCGTCCGGCTCAATGCCGGGCCCGCAGATCGCCAGCGGCACCGGCGTGGTGGTATGCTTCCTGAGCCGGATCGGCACCGGATGGTCCGGCAAGACCGCGAACCGCACCGGCTGCCCCTTCAGCGCCTCCAGAATCGGAGCGACGATCTTCGCGTCGAAATCCGCGATCGCCTGCATCTTGAGCTTCAGGTCGCCGAGGTGCGAACACTCGTCGATCGCTTCGACATGCACGTACACCAGATCGTGGGTTTTGATCGCCTCCAGCGCGGCGGCGACCTTTCCGGCGTAGTTGGTGTCGATGAAGCCGGTCGCGCCGGGGACCTCGATCACCTCCATTTCCGCACACTTGCCGATCCCCTTGATCACGTCCACCGCGCTGATCACCGCCCCTTTGCGGCCGAGATAGCACTCATCGAACGGGGTCAGATTCGGACGGCGGCCCGGACTCCACGGCCAGATCCGGTTGGCCGGCGCCTCTTTGCCTTGGTTCAGCGCATGGGCGGCGAGAAACTCCGCGCACTTCCGGTCGAGTTCGTCGAGGAACGCGACGGTGTGCGCGGCCTCCGGCGAACCGTCGGCGGCGGAGAGTTTCAGCTCCGCCAGCGGGATATCCTGCGAGGAATCCGGCTTGAAATAGTCGATCTTATCCGAAAACTCCCTGCCGTGCAGCACCAGCAGATTCCGGTAGCTGACGCCGGGATAAAAGGTCACCTTGTCGCTGCCGAACTTCGCTTGCAAATCGCGCATCAGCTGCGCCGAAACCGTGTTGTCGATGTGTCCGGCCGAATAGTCGCGCAGCACGCCGTCCTCCGACGCATAGACCAGATTGCAGCGGAACGCGACATCGTCCGGCCCCAGCTCGATCCCCTGGCTGACCGCTTCGATCGGACCGCGCCCCGGATAGTTCCGCTCCGGGTAGAAGCCCAGCACCGACATATTCGCGACATCCGACGAAGTCGGCAGCCCCTCCGGCAGCGTCAGGAACGTGCCGTTCACGCCGCTGCGCGCGATCGAATCCATCGCGGGAGTGTCCACCGCTTCAAGGGGAGTTTTACCGTTCAGCTCCGGCAACGGCTCGTCCGCCATGCCGTCCGCAAGAAAAATGACAGCTTTCTGATTCATAACCTTATCGTTCCAAAATTGCTTTGAGTTGTTCCGCCGTGATGCCGGAAAGCTCCAGCACCTTGCTGCGCCCGGTCTGCCCCGAACGCAGCTCCACCGCGCTCTTCGGCAGGCCGCTCCACTCCGCGAAAAGACGGCAAAGCAACTGATTCGCCTTGCCGTCCACCGGGGGAGCCTGAAGCGCGATTTTCACCGCGTCGCCGTACATCCCGACCACCGCGTTCCGGCTCGCTCCGGGCTGCACCCGGAGCGAAACCAGACAGCCGCCCTTCGTCGCCTTAAAGGCTGTTTCCGACAGAACCGGCATCGGTCGTGGGCCGGATCTCCTTCGCCTCGCCCGGCACGTCGTCGTGCGCGGTCGCTTCCGGCGTGAAGCCCAGCAGTACGTTGATTTCGTCGATCGAAAGCGTCTCGCGCTCCAGCAGCGCCTGCGCGAGCTTTTCCAGCTCGTCGCGGTGCAGTTTCAGGCATTCGCGCGCCTCGTTCATCGCGGTCATGACCAGCCGGCGCACTTCGAGATCAATTTCGCGGGCGGTCTCGGGACTGCACGGGTCCTGCTGCGGCATGTCGATCCGGACATGCGGATGGGGCTGGAAGTCGCCGCACTTGGCCGGCCCGATCTTCTCGGACATGCCGAAAATGCAGACCATCCGCCGCGCGATCGAGGTGAGGTGGTTGATATCGCTCGACGCGCCCGTCGTGATATCCCCGATCACCAGCTCCTCGGCGGCGCGCCCGCCCATCGTCATCGCCATTTCGGCTTCGAGTTCGAGCTTGCTCTTGGTGTACACATCCTCCTTGGGCATCGTGAACGTCGCCCCCAGATACGCCTGGCCGCGCGGAATGATCGTGACCTTATGCACCGGCGTGCAATGCTCGTTGTGCAGCGCCACCAGCGCGTGCCCGGCCTCATGGTACGCGGTCAGGCGGCGTTCGCGCTCGGTGATCTTGCGGCTGCGGCGCTCGGTGCCGTAGCTGACCTTGTCGCGCGCCTCCTCCAGATCGTCCTGCACCACCATCTCGCGGTTGCGGCGGGCGGCCAGCAGCGCGGCTTCGTTGCAGAGGTTCGCGAGGTCCGCGCCGCTGAAGCCGGGCGTGGTCCGGGCGATCACGTCCAGATCGATCGCGGGATCGACCTTGATCTTTTTCACATGCACGTCGAGAATCTTGCGGCGGCCGGTGATATCCGGCAGGTCCATCACCACCTGCCGGTCGAACCGGCCCGGACGCAGCAGCGCCGGATCCAGCACATCGGGCCGGTTGGTCGCGGCCAGCACGATCACGCCGGCGCGGCTTTCCAGGCCGTCCATCTCGACCAGCATCGCATTCAAGGTCTGCTCGCGCTCGTCGTGGCCGCCGCCCCAGCCGGAGAAGCGGGAACGGCCCACCGCGTCGATTTCGTCGATGAAGATCAGACAGGGGGTGTTCTTGCGCGCCTGCTCGAACATGTCGCGCACCCGGCTCGCGCCGACGCCGACGAACATTTCCACGAAATCCGAACCGCTGATCGAGAAGAACGGCACGCCCGCCTCGCAGGCCACCGCCTTCGCCAGCATCGTCTTGCCGGTGCCGGGATCGCCGGTCAGCAGGCATCCCTTCGGAATCTGGCCGCCGACCAGCTGGAAGCGCAGCGGGTCCTTCAGGTACTCGACGATCTCGCTGATCTCCTCTTTGGCCTCGTCGGCTCCGGCGATGTCGTCGAACTTCACGTGCAGCTCGTCCGGCGGAATCATCCGCGCCTTGCTCTTGCCGAAATCCATCGCGCCGCGGCCGGACATCTTCATCTGGCGCATCGTCACGAAGTAGATCAACCCGACGATCACCACCAGCGGCAGCACGCCGACGAACAGGATGTTCCAGAATCCGGCGTTGTTGGTGTCCACCTTGATCACCGCGCCGCTCTCCTTGAGCATGCCGTTCAGCTGTTCGGTAAAGATCACGCGGGTCTTGTAGCGGCCGGTGCCGTCGTTCTTTTTCGCATCCGCCGGAACCGCCTTGTCCGCCGCGGTCGGAGCGGCGGTCGGAACCGTCGCCACCGGCATCTCCGGCGCGGGCTCCTTCAGGAATACGCCGTCCACGGTGAAAATACGGTCGGTTTCACCGGTCATATTCGCGGTTTTAATCTGCTTTTTCGTCAGCAGGCTTTCAAATTCGCTCTGAGAGAGGTTGAGCATCTTCTCCGGCCCCACTCCCTTGAGCATCACCAGCGCGCCGATCACCAGCAGCACGACCAGCCAGACCAGTCCGGCGCGGGTCGGGCGCGGCGCGCCCGATTTCTGCTTTCCGGGCGGCGGATTATTGCGCGGCGGAGGCGGGGTGTTCTCCCGCCCGGGGCGCTCGTCTCCGAGCCGCTTCGGATCGCCGTTTTCGTTTTTCTTTTCGTTATCCATGCAAATTTCCTGCTCCTCCATAACCAAAACTGCCGTCCGGCAATCCCGCGGGACCGCACGGACGGTATTGACTCGATACTCCTCTTCCGCTCACAGAAAAGAATCCGAAACTTCTATATGCTCATCATCCGGATCACCAGCCAGACCACCAGCCCGACCAGCCCCAGCCCGACCAGCCCCAGCACACCGATCAGCGCCATCTGGACCATCGCGTGACGTTTGGCCTCCTGCTTCGCGAACGGATTCATGTTGGACAGGGCCGGAACCGTCGAGATGTTGCTGTCGATACTGGAAATGTCAATGGTATGCGTCTGGGTGAAACCCGAATTGTCCGTCTCCTCGTTGCTGTCGAACAGCACTTCGACGCCGCCGAACAGGATCAGATCGGAATTTTTCAGCGTCTGCTCTCCGGTCACCGCGACATTGTTGATGCGCGTGCCGTTGGTGCTGTCGTTATCCCGCAGCACATAGACCGTCTTGCCGTCCACTTCGCGCCGGAAGATATCCGCATGATGCCCGCTCAAGCTCGAATCCTTGATACAGATATCGTTGCTGTCGCGGCGCCCGATGCTCATTTCGTCCTTGTCGATCTCGAACGTCTTGCCCCGGAGTTTTTCGAACAAAACCGTCAGTTTCGGATTATCAGCCATATTCCCGCCTGTCGTCAAAAAAATTTATATCAAAATTCTGTTAAAACACAAAATACCTTACCGCAATATACTACTCCTGTGCTGATTTGCAACAGTTTTTTTCATATTTGTTCAGAAAAATCGGCAGATTTCACCCCGCGAAAAAGCAGGCGCAGCGCCTCGCGCTCCCGTCCGGAGAAACCAGCGGCGGCGCTTCCGCCGCGCACTTCGGCTGCGACCGCGGGCAGCGCGGATGAAACGGACAGCCGGAAGGCGGCGAAAGCGGCGACGGCACATCCCCCGGCAGCACGATCCGTTTGCGCCCGTTTGCATCCAGCGTCGGCACCGCCGAAAGCAGCGCCTGCGTATAAGGGTGCCGCGGACTCCCGACCAGCTCACGCGCCGGAGCCTCCTCCACCACATGCCCGAGGTACATCACCAGAATCCGCGACGAAATATGCTCCACCACCGCGAGGTCGTGGGCGATGAACAGGAAGCTGGTGCGGGTTTCGCGCCGGATGTCGTCCAGCAGATTGATGATCGACGCCTGCACACTGACATCCAGCGCCGAAACCGGTTCGTCCGCGACGATGAAACGCGGCTCGGCGGCCAGCGCCCGCGCGATGCCGATCCGCTGCCGCTGGCCGCCGGAAAACTGATGCGGATAGCGGTTCAGCGCCTCCGCCGTCAGGCCGACCCGCTCCAGCAGAGCGGCGGCCCGCTCCAGCCGTTCCGCGCGGTTCAGCCTGAAATGAAGCGCCAGCACCTCGTCCAGCGCCTGAAAAATGGTCAACCGGGGATTCAACGAACCGTAGGGGTCCTGGAAAATCATCTGGAAGTTCTTGCGGGCGCGGCGCAGTTCGCGCCCCTTCAGCGCCGCCATATCGCGGCCGTCGAGCATCACCCGCCCCGCCGCCGGATTCTCCAACCGGACCAGCGCCCGCCCCAGCGTACTCTTGCCGCAGCCGGACTCGCCGACCAGTCCCAGCGTTTCGCCCGCCTCCAGCGAAAAGGAAACACCGTCCACCGCGCGCAGGTACCGCTTCGGCCGGAACCAGCCGCCGCGCACCGGATAATAGACCTTCAGGTCTTCGACCTCCAGCAACGCCATCCTCACGCCCCCCCGTCCGGGAAAGCGACCACCGCGGTGATGTTATCGCGGCCGCCGCCCAGCAGAGCGGCCCGCATCAGCCCGCCGACCGCCTCGCGGGGCGTCGCGGCCTTCTTCAGCTCTTCGGTCATGCGTTCGGCCAGAATGCAGCGGTAAACACCGTCCGAACAGAGCAGATAACGGCTCTCGGGGCCGCGCGGGAAATGCCTGACCTCCAGCTCCAGCTCCGAACGCGGCCCGACCGCCCGCGCGATCATGCCGCCATAAGCGACGCTGTGCCCGGAGAGGTCCCGGCCGTATTCGCGGATATACTCCGCCGAAAGCGTATGGTCCACCGAAAGCTGGCGGAGCTGCCGGTCGGCATCCAGCTCATACAGCCGGCTGTCGCCCGCCGCCCCCATCACCAGCGCATCCCGGAAAAAAATCACCGCGATCAGCGTGCTGGCCATCGGACGCGCCTGCTGCTCGCAGTAGTTCCGCTGAAAAATCTTGCGGTTGATCTCCCGCATCGAATCGCGCAGGAATTTATCCGCCGCATAGGGCGAATCCAGATTGCCCGCGGAGGCGTCCAGAAAACCGCGCGCAAGGTCGCGGCAGCAGATCAGACTGGCGATTTCACCGTGGCAATGCCCGCCGACGCCGTCCGCGACCACCGCCAGCGCGGCGTCACGGTCCGGGCGGTTGATCACGCAGAAGCTGTCCTCGTTATGTTTCCTGACCAGTCCGGAGTTACTCTCCCCCGCGATGGCGATTCCGGCACGATTCGACACGATATGATCCGCAATTTCCTGAATTTATTACACGGAACCCCTTGCAAAGGATTCCAGATTCGTATCTATTATAGTCTGACACCGCTGCGAATGCAAACCAGAATGATGGGAAAAAACATGGAAACTCTGTTCAAACGTCTGTTTTTGCCGCCGGCAATCCTGCTGGGCCTCCTGCTGTTCCTCTCCGGGTGCGCCAACTCGGCGGCGCGGCGCGACGCACGCCGGGCCGCCTTCGAGCCGCTGCGCCCTGATCCGGCCTACCGGCTGCTTCCGGACCGCCCCCTCCATCTCAAGAGTCCGGCGAAAGCTAAAAGCAAGCCGGCCGACGCCGACGCCCTCCCCGAGAATCCCGCACAGCGCATCGTGACTCCCCCCGTGATCTGGCTCGCCAACGACCTTGCCGAAGCGGGATTTGAAAACACGGCCAGCAGATTCCACGGCCAGACCGTCGAGGTCTATTTCATCGCGAAAAAGCCCTTCAAGGGTACGTTGCTCGCCGTCGGACGCAATGACAAAAACCAGGAGATCACCCGCGTCAAGGTTCCGGTCGAATTCGCTGCCGAAGACGCCCGTTTCGTGACCTTCGAGCTTCCCGGCAAACTTGCGCCCAATGAGCTCAAGCTCGTCGTCATCGACCGGCTCGCCCGGTGATTCTGAGGATGGCTCCGGCGGCGGCGTTGGCGATTTCCGGTTCGGGCGAGTCGAGATATCCGGCCAGTTCTGCGAGGTCCTCCGCCGTCCCGGCTTCGCCCAGTGCGGCGAGATGGAAACGCAGCACCTTTTCCGCAGTTCCGTCGGGAAGCGCCCGGAGCCGCCGCCGGACAACATCCGTCCCGGCCTTCCCGTGACAGGCCAGCGCCCACAAAGTGAAAGCGGCAAGCTGGGAATCCGCCGGCTCCCGCTCCAGCAGGCGCCGGAGCGCCATCTCACGCGCTTCAGGCAGCTCCGGCAGGAAGGCGCTTGCATACGCACAGGTCAGCGCGGGCGGGCCGCCGTTTTCCAGCCCGGCGGTCACACGCCGGGCGGCTCCGGCGTCGCCGTTGGCGGCCAGCAGCCACAGCGCGTATCCGGCGGCCGGGGAGTCGGGACCGTTCACGATATCCCATAACTGCCGCCGCTCCTCTGGAGAAAACCGGATTGCGAGCTTGGCGGCGCTTTCCAGCGCATGACACTGCTCCGGCGCGGAACCGTCGAGCGCCCGGCGGCGCAGGACTTCCTCGTACTCGCGCCGTCCGGCGGCGATCCGCACCCGGTACTGGCCGATCCGCACCTGCGGCGACTCGGAGTCCGCCGGAAATTCGGCGAACGGCCCCAGCGCCTCCGCCGCGCGAACCTGCCGGAAGCCCCCGGCGGTTTCGACCTCATGGCGCAGCCGGGCTTCGGCGCGCGCCGCCGGATCGCTTCCGGCATGACACCCCGCCAGCGCGGCCAGCAGCAGCAATTGCGGAATCTTCATGGCCGGAAGAACGCCCCTTCGATAAAGCAGTTGTCGTGCTCTTTATCGCTCATATAGTAGACGGCGAGCACTTCGCCGTTGTCCAGCTCGATGCTGACCGGATAGCCGAGATCCCCGTTGACGCCGTCGTTCCGCAGCACGATTTCCCGGTCGATATCCCAGGTCTTGCCGCCGTCCCGGCTGACGCAGGCGCGCACTCCCATCGGCTGATAACGGTAGCCGTAGGTCGCCAGCAGCCGCCCGTCCTTCAGCACCAGCAGATGCTGCGGATAGCCGCGCACCGGGGTCTTGACCGGCTCGCTCCAGCTCCTGCCCTGATCGTGCGAAAAACTGATCCGCATATAACCGTCAACCGGCGAAGGAACGCGGATCGCGGTCACGAAAGTGCCGTCCGGCAGGATCGCGGTATGCGGTTCCTCATACAGGGCGGCCAGCATGCCGGACTTCTTCGGCATTTCCGCGACGGTGCCGATCCTCTGCCAGTTCTTCGCGTCGGGCGTGCCCCGGTAGAAATAGACCTGCCGTTTGCCCCCGTCGTTGCCGAGCGAGGGTTGATAGAGCGTGCCGTCCGCCGCGACGGCGGGACCGTGCGGCGCGAAGCCCGGCACCTTCACCGGTCTGCCGAACGTCCGGCCGCCGTCGTCGCTGAACAAATAGTGCGAGCCGCCGAACTTCTCCGGCCCCGCCTGTCTGATATAGGCGGTCTCCTGCGGAAACTCTCCGGCGGTGTTGCCGTAGAACATCCAGCTGTTCCAGCCGCCGTGGGTCAGCAGCACCCGTCCGTCGGGCAGCGTCTGGATCGAGGGATCGCGTTCGTCGGTCTCGGTGTCGGCCACCGCGACCGGAGCCGACCAGTTTCTGCCGCCGTCTTTGGAGTAGACGATGCAGATTCTCCCATAGGGGCACACATGCGCCTCCCCTTCCCGGAACACCGCCGCGAGGTCGCCGCCCGGCAGCTTCGCCACTCCCGGAAACGCGAGGTGCCGCCCCTTGACCGCGCTGATCACGGTATGGCGCACGCCGGGTGAAACCGGCTTATTCGACAGTTCAGCCTCCTGCCCGGCTCCATCGATCGCAAAAGGCGTGGTGATCTTCACATTGCGGATGCTGCCGTTGAAGCCCCGGCTGGACTTCGCAAGCGCGGTGGCGCCGAGCAGGAATTGCAACTTGTCGAGTTTCGGCGATACGTTCAGCACGGCGCTCTGCGCGGGAGCGTCGTCCAATTGCAGCGTGCAGCGTCCGGCGGCGGGATCGACCGCGAACACCACTTTATGCCATGCGCCGGCCTTGTAAGGAGAAGGAAGCATGATTTGGTCATACCCCTTAGTGGATGCGTCATTCAGCAGGACTTTCAGCATCTTGTCTCCGTCTTTGGAGTTGGGGTCAGCCTGAAAGTGCAGCGAAATACTTCCGGCTTCCAGCAGCCGCGGGAAAGGATTGGTCTGGACGGCTTCGTCCTGAAATTCCAGTTCGATCCGGCCGCCCTGCCGGAAATCGAAGTTCTGCGGAATCTTCGCCGCCGCCGCATCCGTCGCGGAAGCGGTGAATTTGAGCGAAGCGCCGAAAGCGTCCGTGACGATCTGCGGAGCCTTCGCCCCGGCTTCCGCCTTCGCCGGCTCCAGCAGGAATTCGGCAGCTCCCAGCGACGCCGCCAGCAGCAATGAGGACAACAAAAACGTCTGTTTCATAAAAACTCCTATGTTCCCCGAAAAGTTGCCGCCCTTCGGCCACGGGCCTCGGGCCTTTTCGCTCCGCGAAAAGCTTCGGGTACTTTTCGTGGGCCCCGCTCTCCGGTGTTCCGCATGCTCTGCAATGCTCACACCTGCGAGAAAGGCATTGTTAATATTTCGACGGTATTGGCATACCGTCCTCTCCTATGTTCCCCGAAAAGTTGCCGCCCTTCGGCCACGGGCCTCGGGCCTTTTCGCTCCGCGAAAACCTTCGGGTACTTTTCGTGGGCCCCGCTCTCCGGTGTTCCGCATGCTCTGCAATGCTCACACCTGCGAAAAAGGCATTGTTAATATTCCGACGGTATTGGCATACCGTCCTCTCCTATGTTCCCCGAAAAGTTGCCGCCCTTCGGCCACGGGCCTCGGGCCTTTTCGCTCCGCGAAAACCTTCGGGTACTTTTCGCGGGTCCCGCTCTCCGGTGTTCCGCATGCTTTGCAATGCTCACACCTGCGAGAAAGGCATTTTAAGTGTCGGGTTGAATACTCATGGTTTGGCGCGCAGCGCGCCCTCGAACCACAGGTGATCCTGAATAAACGCAATCCGGTTGGCCTGCCGGTCCGCGAACTTCATCGGCTGCCGTCCGACATGCCCGTCCGCCCACAAAATGTGGGATGCCTCGCGATGCGGATATCCCACCCGCGGCTTGCCGCCGGTCACCAGCGTCGAAGGCTGCACAAAATGCCCCTGAGTGGTCGCCATCTTATTGAAGCTGTAATCGGACTCCGTCTGGAAAATCGTATCGGCCAGATCGAACAGCACACTGGTATTACTCGGATTCCGCAGCCGCGTCTCCTTCTGGTGGCGCACCTCTCCTGCCGCGCTGACATACGATTCGATCAGAAAACCGTTGCCGATATAGCTGATCGTATAAGCCTTCGCCGCATCGTTCTCCGGCCCGCGCCAGTTCAGGTTCCCGTTGTTGAAAGCCTCGGCAAACGCCTTGATCTTCACCGAAGTCGCCGGGCACTCCACAATCGCGCCGCTGTTCCCGAAATATTCGCTGAGTTTGCCCAGCCAGGAGTTCCTGACCGCGTAATCCGGAAAGATCGCCATCGGGTAAAAGCCGTCATTCCCCTGTGTATACAGTGCAAACGCCGTCCCGAACTGTTTCAGATTGCTCTGGCATTTCGCCCCGTAGGCGGTCTGCCGCGCCTGATTCAGCGCCGGCAGCAGCATACTCGCCAGAATCGCGATGATCGCAATCACCACCAACAATTCAATCAGCGTAAAATTCCGGCACATTCCGTCGGGTTCTCTTCCATGCCGCATCTGCTCATTTCTCCTTACGTTATCCATATTCCCTCCTTGGTAAGCAGGTTGTTCATTTCTGAAGTTATGTTTACATACCGGCCCCAGCCGTCCGAAGTCAACCTTGGAGTGCGGAGATTTATCTCCGCTTCAAGTCTCACGTGATCATGTAATAATACATAAGTTGCATTTACCTTTCCATGCCATTACAGGTCACAAACTGGGCGTTACGTCTTGTGCGGATGGCTCCGGAGGGCCACAATCGCCCTCCGGACCTCCCCGCTCGCCTCGGGACTCCCGTTGACTTGCAAAGCACTTCCATTCACGGGCGGGGCTAGCGCCCCTTACTTGCCGGGCTGCACCCGTCAACTTCTCACCGTTCGCTGCGCTCACTACGCCGAAGGGGCTTCGCTCTCTACGTTCGGCTTCGTCACTATCGTTCCTCGTTACTTGCTGGGGCAAGTAATGCTCTCACATTCGTTCGCGGCGCGAACCCGCGCTTGTTGTGCGCCGCGTAAATGGCGACGTGGCCTTACTTATATGCCACGTAAATAGTCTTGGAGACCAACCAAGGCTCGCCTGTTCCAGCAGCCGCACGCCCCCCCCGGAGGGGCATTGGCGTGCGCCCCCGGCAGCGGCACCTTGCCGCCGCGGCGCGAACCCGCGCTTGTTGTGCGCCGCGTAAATGGCGACGTGGCCTTACTTATATGCCACGTAAATAGTCTTGGAGACCAACCAAGGCTCGCCTGTTCCAGCAGCCGCACGCCCCCCGGAGGGGCATTGGCGTGCGCACCCGGCAGCGGCACCTTGCCGCCGCGGCGCGAACCCGCGCTTGTTGTGCGCCGCGTAAAAGGCGGCACGACCTTACTTATGTACCGCGTAAATGGTCTTGGAGACCAACCAATGCCTGCCAGCGCCAGCCGCCCGCACGCCGCCGGATGTACGCCTTATTTCCTGACCAGTTTTCGCATCAGCTTGCGGGCATAGGCGATATGCTCGGCGAGCAGCTTGCGCGCCAGCTTCGGATTACCCGCTTCGATCGCATCGACGATCCGCTCGTGTTCAAGATCGATATCGTGCCTGTTGAAGTTCGGCCGGTCTTTCAGCAGGTAACGGGTCACGTTGAACACGGTGGAAAGCACCAGATAGTTATGCACGAGCGCCTGAAGCGTTTCCGAGCCGCAGCTGTCGCAGATCAGCGCGTGGAACTGCCGATCGCCGGTATCCGTTTCATCGAGGTTCGCGGCGTGGCGGCGGCGGTCGCAGCAGCTGCGCAGTTCGGCGATCAGTTCCGGGGAAGCGCCGTTTTCGGCCAGTTTCGCGACAGCCAGTCCTTCGAGGGCTTCGCGGATTTCATACATATCGCAAAGCTCGTCCAGCGTGGGCGTGCGGATTTCATAGCCGGAGTTGGCGGTGGCATCGACCACGCCTTCGCGTTCAAGCCGGATCAGCGCTTCGCGCACCGGAGTGCGCGACACGTCATAGCGCCTGGCGAGGCTTTCGGTGGTCAACTTGTCACCGGGCAGGAAACTGCCCTGCTGCAGATCGTCCAGCAGCCGCTGGTGCACGAATTCGGCGGTGTTGCCGCGAGTCTTGGCGATCATTCTGGAATCCTTTCGGCTTAATCGTTCTTCACAATTCTAATTATACCAAACTGTATCCAATTTGTCAATAGCATTTATAAAAAAATTAGAAATATTTTCATTATTTGAACATATCCTCTTGACATTTTGTATACAGTTTGGTATAATAGAGAGCAAGGAACTTTCCCCAAACACAACATCTGACAGGAGTTTTCCCATCATGACGACCCGAATTTTCAAGGGACTGGTCGCGGCGTCCTACACGCCGATGCACGAAGATGAATCCATTGCGCCGGAGGTGATCGCGCCGCTGGTCGATTACGCGGTGCGGCAGAGGTTCGCCGGATTGTTCGCGATCGGCTCCACCGGCGAATTTCCGTCGCTGACCATGCAGGAGCGCAAGACAGTGGCGGAAGTCTATATCCGCGAAGCGGCCGGACGCATCCCGGTGATCGTGAATGTCGGCTCCTGCAGCTTCCGCGAATCGGCGGAACTCGCGGCCCACGCCGCCGCGGCCGGAGCCGACGCGATCTGCGCGATCGCCCCTTTTTACTTCCGTCCCGAAACGGTGCGGGACCTCGCGGAGTTCATCAAGCGGATCGCCCCGGCCTGCGACGGCCGCCCGCTCTACCTCTATCACGCTCCCGGCATCACCGGCGTCAACCTGCCGATGAGCGAATTCGTGAAGATCATGCTCGACGAGGTGCCGAACTTCGCCGGGATCAAGTTCACCAACGAGAACCTCTGCGAATTCGAGCGGTGCGCCGCACTCGGCAAAGACCGTATCCAGATGATGTTCGGGCGGGATGAAATGCTGCTCGGCGCACTGGCGATGGGAGCGCAGGCCGGAGTCGGCACCACCTTCAACTACCTGCCGAAAATCTACCGGGGCGTGATCGACGCCTTCGAGGCCGGAGACATGGAAAAAGCGCGCTCCTTCATGGAACTGTCCCACCGCGCGGTCGCGATTTCGGCCCGCTACGGGCTGGCTTCAATCAAGGTCTTCATGAAGTTCGCCGGAATCGACGCCGGGCCGATGCGCTCGCCGGTCGGACGGCTGAGCGCCGAACAGGAAAACCGCTTCCGCCGGGAACTCTCCCTCGCGGGGCTTGACGGCTATATCGGCTGAACGCCGGAAAGGGAGGAACGATGAACCTGATCGACTATGCGGTGATCGCGCTCTATCTGCTGCTGAGCCTTGCGCTCGGCTGCCGGGTCGGCCATAAACAGAAAAACACCGAGGATTATTTCCTCTCCGGCCGCCGGATGAAGTGGTGGCCGATCGCGATCGCGCTGTTCGCGTCGCTGTTCAGTTCGATCAGCTACATCGCCATGCCGGGCGAGGCGTACAACTACGGCTGCACGATGCTGCTGCTCGGGCTGACCGGAGTGATCGCACTGCCGGTGATGCTGTTCGTTTTCCTGAAATTCTTCTACAATATGAAGCTGTGGACGGTCAACGAATACCTTGAAAACCGCTTCTCCACCACCGTACGGGTGATCTGCGGCGGGCTGTTTCTCGCGGCCCGCTGCTTCTATCTCGGCGTAGTGCTCTACGCGACCGCGATGCTGCTGGCGAACTCCTTCGGGATTTCGCCGTGGGCGGGGATTCTGGTGGTCGGCATCGTTTCGACGGTCTACACCTATTTCGGCGGCATGGAGGCGGTGATCTGGACCGACGTGATGCAGTTCATCGTGCTGATGGGCGGAATCCTGTTGGTGATCGGCATGGTCGCGTGGGAGACTCCCGGCGGCGTCGGCGGCATCTGGAACATCGCCGCCGAACATGGCCGCACCTTCAACATCGGCCCCGGCTCCGGTTTCTGGGACCCCAGCATGACGCAGCGGATCACTTTCTGGCCGATCCTGATCGGGCTGCCCTTCGCGCTGTTTCTGCCGGCGGTCGACCAGGTGAATCTGCAGCGGTGCATGACCTGCCGGGACTTCCGGGAAGTGGCGCGCGCGGTCTCGTGGTCCACGCTCGGCAACTGGCCGATCTGCTTTATCTTCTACTTCGCCGGGCTGGCGGTGTTCGCCTACTACCGGGTGCTCCATCCCGCGCTGGGCGAAGGGCTGAACGGCGACGACGCCTTCTGCCGCTTCATCTCCACCGAACTGCCGGTAGGGGCGCGCGGCGTGCTGGTCGCCGGAGTGCTGGCGGCAGTGATGTCCACGATCAGCGCAGTCGAAAATTCACTCGCGACAGTCTGGATCAAGGACGTCTACCAACGCGTGCTGCGCCCCGGCCGCGAAGACCTCCATTACATGAAAGCCGCCAAACTGACCACCCTGCTGCTCGGCGCATTCGCCTGCGCCTTCGGAATCACCGTGCTGGTGGTCTTCAACGGGCGGAACATCCCCCTCCTTGAGGTATCGAACGTGATCCTCGGAATGCTCGGCACCTTCTCCGGCATGATCTTCGCCCTCGGACTGCTGACCTACCGCACCAATTCCGGAGGGATGATCGCCGGAATCATCGCCGGAGTGCCGGTCACGGTCTACACCTACGTTTTCCGCTATCTGCTGGCCCCGCCGGACGAACGGATGAGTTTCCTGCTGATCAGCCTCTATCCGATGGCGACAATCCTGCTCGTCGGTTATCTCTGGAGCCTCGCCGCCGGAGGCGCCGCCCCCGGAAGCGGCAAATATGTGATCTGGAGCCGCTGGTTCCCCAGAAACGAATAACCGCGCCCGGGATTTCGCCTTCGGCGGGCAGGGCGCTTCGCCCCTGCACCCCGACCGGCAAGGTGCCGGCGCCGAATACTTGAGATCCGGGAAAACCGTTCCGGTTTCCCCTCCGGGAGGGGGAGGCTCCGGTAGAAACAGGCAAGGTTGTACAGGAGCGGCACACCGCTCCGGTCGGCGACCGCGTCGGCTTTTTTGCCGACGCCGGGCACTCCCTGCGCCTGCTGCCGCCGGAGGTCACGCTCGGAACGGCTATATGCTGACCAGATGATGTGAAGTTACCCTGATGGAGGCTGAACTCTACTTGTCTTTCACTACAGGCGAGGTCCGGTAAGGCTCGCACTCCAAGATGCTCGCCTGTGATATCATAATTGCATTGTTGCCTGACCTCACCTTGCCTATACCGGCAGATAAATTCTTATCAGCCTCCATCAGGGTATCTGTCTATTACCCGGTCAGCATCTGGAGGTTCCGAGCGTGACCTCCGGCGGCAGCAGGCGCAGGAAGTGCCTAAAGCCTGCAAAAAAGCAGGCTTTGCGCCGACCGGAGCGGTGTGCCGCTCCTGTATAACCATGCCTGTCTCCATCAGGGCCTCCCCCACCCGGAGGGAAAACCGTTCCGGTTTTCCCGGATCTCAAGTATTCGGCGCCGGCACCTTGCCGGTCGGGTTCCAAGGGCGAAGCGCCTTGGTCGCTCCGAAAGGAGCGAAATCCCAGGCTCAGCCGCGGAAGATGAAGAAGACCGCGCCGGCGATGCAGAGCGCGGCGTAGAGGTAGTTCCACGACAGCCCCTCTTTCATATAGAAAATCGAGAACGGCACGAACACGCTCAGCGCGATCACCTCCTGCAGAATTTTCAACTGGCCGAGCGAGAGCGCGGTGTGGCCGATCCGGTTGGCGGGGACCTGAAGCAGATATTCGAACAACGCGATGCCCCAGCTGACGAGCGCGGCGATGTACCACACGCGGTTCGACAGGTTTTTCAGGTGGCCGTACCAGGCGAACGTCATAAAGACATTCGACAATAACAGCAATCCGACGGTCTTGACGACAGGATGAAGTGTAAGCATATTTTCTGAATTCCAACGCAAGAAAAGACGAAATACAATACTTCCGGTCAACGGCGGCGGCGACGGCGGTTTCCGGTCAATGCGGCGGAAAGCGCCCTTTCGGCGGCGGTCAGCTCCTCCAGCAACGCTTCGCGGACCGGAAGCGCAGCATCCTGAAATTCTTCCCCATATTCCAGCAGCAGTCCGGCACGGGCCACCAGCCGCTCCGAAATCGGTTCCGCCGCCGCGAAATGCGGCAGCCGGAAACGTTCCAGGTACTCTCCGGCCCGCCGGCCGCAGCCGACGCCGATCGCGGGGATCAGCTTATTCAGCCCCAGCAGGATCACCGGGAAACTGTTCCCGATCACGAGATCGCAGCAGCCGAGCCCCCCCAGCAGCTCCTCCACGGAATGAAATTCGCCGATGCGTGCCACTTCATCCGCGCGCGCCATGCCGGAACGCAGCTTTTCCAGCCGGGAACGCCCCTCCGGCGACTCCGCCACCAGCAGGAAACGCACCTTCAGTTCTTCCGCCATCCGCTCCAGCAACGCACCCGTTCCGGGCGGAATCGCCTCCCTCCCGCCGAAAGCCACCGCAGCCATCCGCCCCTCCCGGATCAGGAACTCATCCGACGGCAGCACCGCCGACGTGGCCAGCAGCAACGAATCGGCGCCGGCAATTCCATTGACGCCGCGCTGATACCGGCGCAGCTCTTCCAGAGACGGCGCATCCGCAGCAGCCGCGAACCGGCAGGTACGCAAACCGTGCTCCAGACAGTGACGGGCCCGGGCCTGCTTCCGTTCGCCGAACCGCCGGAAAAAGGAGAGCCCCGCCAGCTTCGCCAGCCGGGAAAACACTCCGCCCCTTCCGCGCTCTGCTCCGCTTTCCGCCGTCGCACCCCGTTCGAGGCCGACACCCCACACAAACGCGGCCACCCCGTGATGCGACGCGAACTCCAGCAGCTCCGCGCCGGGCATCAGCTCACCGCCCGAAACCGGAGTTCCGATCCAGCCGAAAGCATCATACTGCCGGATCGTCTCGCGCAACTGTTCCACCGGCACTCCGCCGGGAAAACCGTAAGCGGGGACACCGTTCTCCCCCGCAATATGCAGTTCCGCTTTCGGAAATACCCGCCGCAGCGACTCCGCCGCATACCGCAACTCCGCCGCCTTCACCATATCACCGGCCGGGAACACGCCTCCCAGCAATATCTTTTTCGCCGCTTCCGGCTTCTCCCTCCGGGACGGAGGATTGGCTCTTCTCATCTTATCTCTCCACCTTGACCAGGTTCAGAATCTTGTCAAGCTTTTCCAGCGTAATCGGCTTGAGCAGCAGTTGATCAAAGCTTGACAGGTCGAAATTGCACTGCGCCTCCGTATCCGCGGTGACCGCGACGAAAGGCATCATCTCACACCCCGGAATCTTCCGGACCTCCACCGCGAATTCACAGCCGTTCATATTCGGCATCCAGATATCGGAAAACACCGCTTTGGGCCGATCGCCGGCCTGCAGCCGCGCCAATGCTTCAGCCGCACCGTCGAATACCACGCAATTCAGCTTCAGAGCGCGGAACATCGAAAGCATCACCTTGCGGTTCATCACCACATCGTCCACCACCCAGACTTCATCCAGCTGCCGCTCACCCGCGGGAAATTCCTCCGCGCTCACCACCGGAAGCGCCGCCACGCTTTCCGTCTCCCGGTATTCCACGCCCGAAAAGACGATCCGGAAACGGCTGCCCCGGCCCGGTTCACTCTCCAGCAGCACCTCGCCGTTCATCTTTTCCGCAAGCCGCCGGACGATCGCCAGGCCGAGGCCGGTTCCTTCCGAAGCATCCCCACCCGCATCTCCGGTCCGGGACTGCACAAACGGTTCGAAGATCTTCTTCTGGTCTTCCGGAGTGATGCCGGAACCGGTGTCGGTCACGGCGATCTCCAGCTCCGCCTGGTTTCCCGTTCCTTTCCGGACAGCGGCCATGACCGTGACCGACCCGGAAACAGTAAATTTGACCGCATTTCCAAGCAGGTTGTACAGAATCTGCCGCAGGCGGCTCGCGCTGAAATGAAACTCAGGCAGAGAAGAGGGGATTTCCATACGCAGCGCCAGCTGCTTTTGGCGCAGCTGCGGCTCGAAGATCCGGCCGACATCGCCCAGAACCGTCTCCAGCCGGATCCAGCCATAGATGATTTCCAGTTTGTCGGCGTCGATTTTGGAAATTTCCAGCACGTCGTTGATCAACGCCAGCAATGATTCGCCCGCGGCATTGATCGCCTCGACACTTTCGAGCGCTTCCGCCGGCAGCCCTTCGTTCTTCAGAATCTCACTGAAGCCGATGATCGCATTCAACGGCGTGCGGATCTCATGGCTCATGGTGGCCAGGAAAGTGCTCTTGGCGCGGTTGGCGACTTCAGCCTCCTTCAGGCTGCCCCGGATCTTCGCCTCCGTCTCCTTGCGGTTGGTCACATCCACCAGAGTATGAATCACATTGATGATTTCACCGTCGTCGTCCAGCACCGGGACCGCGGACGCGATATAACTGCGCCCGCCGATCTCCACATCGAGAACGGCGGGACGGCGGGTGCGGAAGCTCTCGGAGACCGGACATTTGTCGAAATCCGGCCCGCAGCCGCAGAAATTCTGATAGCACGGCTCCGCCAGCAGCTCCGCCTCGCTTTTCCCGGCGATCGCAGCCGCGGCGGGGTTCACCTTGATCAGGTGCTCCCGGCCGTCCAGCAGCATGATCGCGGTATCGATATGGTCGATGATCATGCTCTTCTCGCGCTCACTGCGCTTGAGCTGCTCAAGGCTGCGCCGCTTTTCCGCCGCCAGCGACAGAATCCGGGAGATCGCGACAATCGCCCGGTCCTCCATTTTGTTCAGCACCTCCTCGCCGCCGCGGAACAGCAGCACCGCAAAACCGTCCAGCCGCTCGCTGACCCGGATGCCGGAAGCCAATGCCGACCGGAATCCCGGTCGCCCCGCCGCTCCGGTACAGAGCTGACGCAGCACCGGATCGGAAGAGGAGAGTACGCCGCCGCGCACCACCTCCCCCTTTTCCATCCGTTCCAGCCAGTCGCCGCCGGGAGCCAGCTCCAGGTGCTCCGGCAACTTCGCCGCATTGCCGGAACCGGCAGCCTGCCAGCCGTACTCCAGCACCGCCCGCCCTTCACCGGCTTCGAGGCGGTAAATGCCGCAGGCGTCGCCAAGCTCATGCGTCGAAACAATCCGCATCACCTCGTCCGTCACATCGGCGGTTCCGGAATCCGGAATCAGCGCCTCCAGGCAACGGTTGACCGTGCGTTCCAGATTCACATACCCTTCCAGCTGTTCGTGGAGCCGGTCGCGTTCTTCTTCAAGCTGCAGGTGTTCGGTGATGTCCACCGCCGCCATCGCCACCGCCGGCTTGCCGAATACGTTCGGATCAACGCCGGAAAAGCGCAGCCTCCACTGACGCCCTTCAAAACGGAGTTCGGCCAGGCGCGGATGCCCGGTCAGCAGCACATCGTCGATCGTGTAACGCAGATTGATGCCCGCCTCCTTCTCCAGCATCGCGGTATCCTCGAAGTCGGGGACCGGAAACCCATGCTCCTCCCGGGTGGTCACCTGCCGGAACAGCAGCCGCCCTTCCCCGTCGAACAGCAGCATGGAAACCGGCATCAGGCGAAACAGCTCCCCGGTCCGGCGGCCGCGGCGCCGGCACACAAGCAAACACGCAACGACGCCGCCGGCGCCCAGAAGAATCACACCGGCCAGAGAACAGAGTAAAACGTGCATTGGTCCGCCCCCGCAACAGAATTATTGACAGATGGATTCCCCCCGAAAAACAACTGCGATCTGTTTTCCCGATTTCCGGCGGTATCCGACATAACGATTCCGCGCCTAATATAGCATTCGCCTCGCACATATTCAACGTAAAAAAACAAATAAATCAAACCGCTTTATATTATCAATTTTTCCGCTTGATTTTTTCGGAATTTCATGCTATTATATAAAAATACAGGGCATGTTGAGCCTGCAACAAATTTCAGATTGGGGAAATCAGGTCAGCCGATGATCAATCAAAACATAGAAAAGATCAAGGAAGCATTTTTTTCCCAGCTCAGCCATAACCTGATGACTCACGCCAGCAATATCATCGGTTTCTCGGAGTTGATGAAAAACGAGGAACTCCGGCAGGAGGACAAACTCCAGTATATCCAGTTTGTGATCGAGCTGTCCAATATGATCCTGACCCTTGCCGAAGACGTGAAGTCGCTGAACAAGCTCTCCCCGGAAAGTTTCGCGCTCAACGAGAGCAAGGCGAACCTGAACAGCTTCATGGATGAAATTTACAACGCCGCGCAGAACAGCAATGAAATCGCCGACGGCGTCAGATTCACGCTCCGCAAGACCCTCCGCGATCAGGACGCCACTTTCCTGATCGATAAAAACAAGATTTTCAAAATGCTCAACACGCTGCTGCGCAACTCCTTTGAATCCACGGTTTCCGGCGGCATCGAATTCGGCTACCATCTGCTGCATGACGCGGAAAAGCTGGAGTTTTTCGTTTTCGACACCGGGCGCGGCATGACGGCGGAGCAGCAGAAAAAGCTTTTCGATATGGAGAGCGTTTCAAAACAGCGCAACCGCGGCCTCGGCCTGATCGTGATGAAAATGACGCTGGACGAATTGGGCGAACAGCTCCGCATCGAATCGAAACCGGGCGAAGGCACCCGGATTTACTTCACTCTCCCCTTCCGGCGGCAGCAGGCCGCGGCCGGGGCGAAACCCGATTCCGCCGCCCCCGACTGGCACGGGAAAAAAGTGCTGGTCGTGGACGACAACAAGATGAACTATCTTCTGATCTGTAAAATGCTTTTCTCCACCGGAGCGGAATTCGTGTGGGCCTCCAACGCCGCCGAGTGCCTGGCGCAACTTGACACGGGGCGGTTCGACTGTGTGCTGATGGATGTGGAAATGCCCGGCATGAACGGCTTCGAGGCCTCGAAGATCATCAAGCAGACCTTCCCCGGGCTGCCCGTGATCATCGTGACCGCCCACCTCGGCGAAAATGTCGCCCGACGCTGCCTCGAATGCGGGATCGACGACTATATCATCCAACCCGTCCACACCAAAGTGCTTTACGAGCAGCTCGGCAAATTTCTGGATTGACGGGCAATGAAAACACGCGTGGAGCTCTATTTGTTTATCGACGCTCTCGGCTGGAATATCGTCCGGGAGCACGGTTTCTGCCGGGAGCTGCTGCCTTATCAGGCGAAGGTGCGCACCCAGTTCGGCTACTCGTCGGGAGCGGTGCCGACCATTCTCTCCGGTAAAACGCCCCGCGAACACGGTCATTTCAGCTGCTTTTATTATTCGCCGGAAACTTCGCCGTTCCGCTGGATGCGTCTGCTGCCGCTCGCGCTGATGCCCGACGCGCTGTTCAACCGGCACCGGATCCGGCACCGGCTCGCGAAGCTGATCGCGAAACGGAACGGTTACACCGGTTATTTCGAGCTGTATTCCCTGCCTTACTCCCATTTGCCCAGCTTCGACTACAGTGAGAAAAACGACATCTTCGCGCCGGGCGGACTGCGGAAGGTGCCGAACCTCGCGGATGTATGGCAGCGGCAGAAACGCCGGAGCCACATCTCCGACTGGCGGCTGCCGTCACGGGAAAACCTGCGCATCGGCGAAGAGCTGCTCCGCCAAGGCAAAACCGACTCGCTGTTCCTTTACACGGCGGAACTGGACTCCTTTCTGCACTTTCACGTCTCCGAACCGGAACGGGTCGCGGAAAAGCTCCGGGAATATGAACGGGCCGTGATGCGGCTGCTCGAAGCCGCTTCCTCGTCCGGCCGGGAGTGCGCGCTGCATGTGATCTCCGACCACGGCATGACGCCGCTGGCTGGCGCCTGCGACCTCGGCAGGCTGCTGGCCGGACGCGGGCTGCGGTTCGGCGAAGGCCATGCGTCGGTGCTGGACTCCACAATGGCCCGCTTCTGGATTTTCGATCCGCAATTGCGTTCCCGCCTCGCCGCGGCGCTGGCCGATGCTCCGGGGCACTTCCTCTCCGAAGCGGAAAAACAGCGCTTCGGCATCGATTTTCCCGACCGTCAGTACGGAGATGAGATTTTCCTGCTGGATCCGGGCATCCAGATCGCCCCTTCGGACATGGGGCGGCGGCCGCTGCCGGGCATGCACGGCTTCACACCGGACGATTCCGATTCCGACGCCGCTTTCCTTTCCAATGTCGAACCGGCGGAATACCCCGCCTGGATCGGAGATTATTTCACACTGATGACCTCCGGGGGCACCGATGGCCGGCGCGGCTGAACACTCCGCCCTGACCGGCGCAATCCTGAAGGGTACCGCCACCAACTATCTGCGCGTCGCGGTCAAGCTGGTCAAGACGGTGATGCTGACCCGTATCCTGCAATACCATCTCGGCGTGGATTTCTACGGCTACTGGACACTGTTATGGGCGGTTTTCGGCTACGCGACGCTGCTGGAATTCGGCTTCGGACGCACCATGCAGAAGTACACCGCCGAAGGAGTCGACACCCCGGAGCGGCTGCTCTCCTTCAACCGGATCTTCTCGGCGGTGCTGGCCAGCTACCTCGGCATCGCACTGGCGCTGCTGGCCATTTCCGCGCTGCTCGCGGTAAACCTTGAATCAGTCTTCCGGCTGCCGGAGGGCGATACCGGTTACTACCGCACCGTGTTCTGGGTGTTCGGAATCGGCTGCGCGGTAGTTTTCCCCACCGGCATCTGCACGGAAATCCTGGCCGGCATGCATAAAATCCACTGGCGGAACTGGGTGATCATCCTGAACCAGCTCCTTGAGCTGGCCGGCATCTGGCTGACGTTCCGCCTCGGCGGGTCGCTGCTGGCGATCGCGGTGTTCACCTGTGCGAACAACCTGTTCAGCAACATCGTGATGGCGGCGACGATCCGGCGGCGGATTCCGGGTATCCGCTTCACCTTCAGCGGACTGAGCGTGGCCACCTTCCGCCGCATCGCCGACTTCAGCGTCTTCAGCTATCTGATGAGCATCGCGGCATTGGTGATCTTCAGGACCGACCGGGTGGTGCTGGGAGTCTGCTCCGGCATTGCGGCGGTGGCGGTCTATCAGTTCGGCACCCGGATTCCGGAGCTTTTCCAGTACTTCACCGGGCAGCTCACCGAAACCATGGGGCCGACCGCCTCGCGTCTCTACCTGCGCGGCGAACACGAGGAGCTGCGCCGCTACATGCTGATCGCTTCGAAGGTCAACGTTTTCCTCGGCGCCGGAGCGCTGGTGGGCGCCGGTTTCCTGGCCGCGCCGATCCTGAAAGCGTGGCTGGACCTCGACAGTGCCGAAGTATTGAACATCACTTATGTGATGCTGTTTTCGGGTTTTCTTTCCGTCGCGTTCCGCGACACGGCCAATGTGTTCATGCAGATGTCGGGGCGGCACCGGATTATCGCGGTGTCGGTGATTTTTGAAGCGGTGTTCAACCTGGGATTGAGCCTGGCGCTGGTGTTCCGCTATCACGCGCTCGGCGTCGCAATCGGCACGCTGATTCCCAATGCGCTGCTGGCGCTCTTCGTGATGTTTCCGCTGGCCGCCGGCCATATGAAACTCGGCTTATGGGAGTATTTCACCCGGGTTTATCTGCCGGTCATCCCGGCGGCGCTGCTGACGGCGCTGGCTCTGTGGGGTTTCCGGCACTTCATCTCCGAGTGGAACTGGCCGCTGATCCTCACCGCCGCCGCCGTTGCCGGAATCCTCTATCCGGCCGCCGCGGGGATGCTGCTTTTCACCGCCGCGGAGCGCCGGGCGCTTCTTGACCGCTGCCGCAGCCTTGCGGCGCGCTGACTTGGACAGCGTATCCAACGCGCAGACCGACGCGAACGCCAGCATCAGTTCGTAATAGTTCGCCGACTGCTTAAGCACCCATTCCAACGACGACTGGCAGTAGATCGCCGCCAGCCCCCCCGCCCAGCCGATACATAAAAAGCGCCACGAATTCCCCTTCAGCCGCACGATCAGCCGCAGGTTGAGGCAGTAATAATAGAGCAGCATCATCAGAAACACCGCCAGCGTGATCCAGCCGCATTCCGAGGCGATCATCAGATAAACGGTCTCCACCAGCTGCCAGCGGTAGATGCGCGGCGCAACCTCCATCGAACGTTCCGACAGCGGAAGCCCGACGGTATACTCCTGATTCATCGTCTCGCCGAACTGATTGAGGCCGACTCCCAGAAAGCGGGAATTCGCCATCTCCGCAGCCGCCACCGCCAAAGCGATCCGGTCGTTCTTCGACTCGACCGGCGCGTTGGTGTACCGCAGATAGACGTGCTCCGCCACCTTGGCCATCACCGCCGCCGCGCAGAGCATCAGCAGCGTGGTGATCAGCACCTTGCGCCGGTTCACGCCGCACAGGTTCGAGATTGCGAAGGTCAGAATACAGCCGAGCGCATAACAGAACATTCCTCCCCGCGACAGTGAAAATACCACCATCAGCGAACAGCACCCGAACGTCCATACATAGATGCCGACCCGCTTCGCCCCCTCCCGGCAGTTATAGGCCGCCGACAGGAACACCGTCCCCAGCAGCGCCATATACATGCACATCGAATTCTGGTGGGGGAACGTACTGCGGAGCTGATAGCCGTTGTCCAGATATTTCTCCTTCAACCCGTTCAGGAACACAAACATCACGACCGCAATCAGGCAGTTGAGCATAAACCGGAGGTTGGCCGGATTCAGCAGCAGATTGTACATCACCAGGAAAAAGAAATAGAACCGGACCATCTTCCACAGTTCGAACCACGAAAAGATCGGCTGCGCCGCATTCCAGATCGACAGCGCGCTCAATCCGGTGTAGATCACGTACCAGTACCACCCCGCCGGCGTCCAGCGGAACTTCCGCCGTTCGCCCAGCAGCGTGAGAAACAACACCAGCACGCAAAGGTCGACCACCGTGACCTCAAAGCCGCGCGCGCTGCCCCGGTACCACTCCATCGACTCGAAGTTGATGTGCAGCCGCAGAAAGCAGGTCAGGAAGATCGCGCCGAAGATCATCACCTTGCGGAACAGTGTGCTCCGCAGCGACAACGCCACCGCGAACGGCACGCCGAGGAACACGGCCGCGAAAAAGATGATGAACTTGTATTCCGACATCCCGGAGCCTACTTGATTCCCATGTAGAGCGCCGCGTTTCCGAACGGCCCGGCCAACAAATTCAGCATCTGCAGCGTCGGCAGGAACTGATTGATCCAGTTGATGTTGTACGCGGAAAGCCCGGATTTCGGGATGAACACCATGTCGTTGGGGGCCAGCGGAAAATCGACCTCCCTGCCCTCCAGAATATTCGCGAGGTTGATCTTGAACACCGTCTCCTTTTCCGGCGTGCCGCGGAACACCAGCGCATAATCGCCGTGGGTGTCCTTCAAACCGGCGGCGAACACCAGCGCCTTGGCCAGCGTCAGATCCACCTTGTAAAGGACATGGCGGGCCGAATTGACCTCACCGAGCACATACACCGACGAATCCATCGCCGACAGCAAATAGATGTAATCGCCGTTGCGCAGCGGGATATTGTGACGCATGTCCCCTTTGAGCAGCGCCTTTTCAAAGCTGACCGGCAGTTTCCTGCCGTCGCGCAGGATATAGGAGGTTTTCAGATCGGCCGTCTCCACACTCTCGCCGCGGGAATCGCCGTGGGCGATCCCCCAGGCGGTCGCCATCGCATCCTGCAGCCGCATGCCGGTGCTGAGCGGATACCGGCCGGGGCGTTCCACCCGGCCGCCGATCGTATATGCGAAACCTTTGACCTGCCGCGGAATCAGCGCGACCTTCGGATTCCTGATATATTTGTCCGCCCGGCGCTTCAGCTCATCGGTGGCTTCCGGCAGGGTCAGGCCGCCGATTTTGCAGGCGCCCAGAAGCGGTATGCCGACGTAGCCGTCCGGCGTGACCGTCAACTCGTAGACTTTCAAATCCTCATGTTCATAGACATTGAAGTCGAAAACATCGCTCGGACTGATCCGGTAGGGATCGTCCGGCAGCTTCTGCAGCGCCTCAAGCTCCGCCGCATTCTCCTGTTCCACCTGTTCCGCCTTCTTCAGCACCTCCGTCATCTCCCTGCCCGGCAGCACTTCCCAGATTTCGATCTGCGGCGGCGGCTCGGAAGAGGTCGAACACCCCGCCGACACCAGCAGCACCCCGGCCGCCGCACCCGACAACAGACTACGCATCATAACTCACACCACCCATTTGCTTAACCCGGCAGGAATATCGTACAGCAGCCCGGAAACCGCCGGCTCTCTGCCGCCTTGCCGCAATGCCCGGATATCCGCCGAAATCTTCAGTTTGCTTTCACAGTCGAACCGGGCGGCGAAGATCACATCGCCGCAGCTTTCGCAGATGATCTCGAAAAGCCGCCGGTCCTCTTCCGGCTTTCCGATCGTCCACACCACGATATCGTACTTTTTGAGTTCCCCGCGCATCATCCGGAGCCGTTCCGGTTCGGGAGGCGTGAAAAACGACATCTCATCCAGCTTGAAATAGAGCGTCCGGCCTGCGTCCGGCTCCGGCGGAGCGGCGGCAAGTCCGTACAGATAATCGTTCACCAGATAGCGCGCCGATTTCTCCGGCAGCTCCGAGCAGACCGAGATCCGCAGCGTATCGATGTCCTTGAGCATCAGCACATCGTTACATTTGTCGACGAACGCCTCCGCCTCTTTCCGGGAGTCGTAGGAGACCATCGCGACCATCGCTTCCGGCTTCTCCGCCAGATCGCGGATATGGTCGACCAGCATCTGAAGCTGGGCATAGTATTCGCTGCGGTTGTCCGAAGCGAGCTCGCAGACCGCGCCGATGCACGGCACTCCCAGCCCCGCCTCGAAATCGTCCCCGGAACGGACCCGCAGGTTCAGCGCCTCTTTCCCCAGCACCGTTCCCGCCGTCCCCAGAAACGCCAGGATCAGGCCGCCCAGCGACAGCACCAGCCGCCGCCGCGCAATCCCCTGCGTCGGCTGCGCCGCATGTTCGTAAATCGAAATATCGCAGAACGGGGAGTTCGCCGCCAGATTCTGCATGTGGCAGGATTTTTCCAACTCGCCCAGCAGCTCCTTCTTCTGCTTCAGGATCGCAACCATCTGTTCATAGGCGGGAATCAGCCTGACGATTTTCGCCTCCTGATTCCGCAACACCTGCAGCGATTCCCCGATCGTACTGATGTTATGGCCGGCGGCGGTGAACTCGGATTGCGCCCGGACGATATCCGCCTCGATGAAGCGGTAGGTCGGATTCACTCCCTGGATCACCTTGCTCGGCTTCTGCGACGCCCCGTTGACCGCCGCGCGTTCTTTGAGCACCTTGAGCGTCATGGCCGCCTTCTGGACGATCGGATTGTCGTCGGTATACTGCATGCGCAGTCCGGCGAGTTCCATCTCCTTGCGCTGGATCTCCATCTTGTCTTCGTCATAGGTTTCGGAAACCGTCCGGATCGTCGGGGGCGTCGCCGCCAGCTGTTTGCGCAGCTCTTCGAGCTTGCTCTCGGCCGCCTGCGCGGTAGCGCGGTCGTCCAGCTGCCTTGCTTCCAGCGCCCGGATCTGGGAAGAACAGCGCTCCAGCGCTTCCGTCAGCGAAATCCCGCCGAAATCTTCCATCTGTTTCTTCAGCTCCCGCTCCCGGTTTTCAATATCAAGCTTCAGCTCCTCCTGATTCCTGCGGTAGTTGTTGTAGCTCTCCACATGCTTGCTCTTCTGGGTATTCTTGTAATCCTCCAGGAAAACCCCGGCGATGGCGTCGGCCAGCTCGGCGGCGGTCTTCGGATCGGCGGCGCGCGCGCTGATCACAAACAGATTGTCCCGGCTTTTCTTGCGGGTAATGGTCGTATTGTCATACACATCCTGAAAAGAGACGTTTGAACCGCTCAGACGCCGGCATACCTCCAGGATGTTGTTGCGTGAACGGATCATATCGACCACCACCTCATTTGAAAGCGGCTTGAATGCGTCGACCGCGCCCTCGATTTTCTGATAATCCCGCTCCACGCGCAGCAGAGTCGTGTTCGCCTCGAACACCCGGCCGCAGAACAGAGTGACCGCCAGGAAGATCAAACCGCCCGCCAATGGCGGCACCAGCACGATCCAGACCCATTTTTTATAAAGCGCCAATCCCCACAGCCGGATATCCCGGCGCAGGAGCGACAGGGAAAAGCTGCCGATCTTCAGCTCGCCTTTCCTCTCCTGCGGTTCTTCTTCCCATTCGAATTCCATTGCGGTTCATCCTTTCCGCGGCTCAATTGCACCGTTCCCATGCGTACAGGAACCTCCCGCTTGCGCCGTTTCTATCAATATACCGGGGAAACTCCACTTTTTCAAGCAAAATACTTGATATTTCAACATATAAATCATACCGCGGCTGTCGGAAATACGGAACGAGCGGCAAACGGCAGCGGAACCGGCGCACCGGATTCTTCATCCGTTCCCGCCGGCCCCGGTCCTCCGGGAACGGTCCGGCCAAACGCAGATACGCCTCCAATTCCCCGGCGTTTTCCACAAATGCTCCCGCCAGCTCCGACCAGAAGCTCCACCAGAACTCCCGGAACAGCTTCAAAGCGGCGGGAAACTCCCGGTTCAACTCTTCCGCCGACAGCTCGCACGGCTCGAACTTGTAAGCAAGCGCCCGCCGGTAGCCGTCAAGCTGCGCGGCGGGAAAACCGGAATCCTCCGCCAGCGCGGCGGAACGCTCCTGCGCCCGCGCCCGGTAATTATGAGTCAGGATCAGCCGCGCATCCCCGATCGCCAGCAATGCCTTGAACAAGTTCCGGGCTGCAAACCGGCGGTTTTCCGCGGAATCCTCATCCAGCTTCGCGGCGGCAAGCAGCAGGCCCGCGGCGCGGTTCAGCAGCAGCCGCGCCGCTTCGGAAACCGGCAGGAGGCTCCAGTCGCTCAGCCGCCAGCGCTCCAGACACGCGGGATCGCCCCAGACCAGGCGGCAACCGGCCCGCAGCTCCTGCCACATCAGGGTATAAGGCATATGCTCCAGCTCGCCGGCGGACCGGGCCGGTCCGAAATCGACGTCCACACCGATCTCCTCATCGAAGCCCTTGCCGAACTCCCGCATCGCACAGTCCAGCGCCTTGCGGCGGCGGCGCGGGAGCGGCCTGGAGATCACGAAAAAATCGAGATCGTTGAACAGCTCCGCGTCCCCGTCCGGTTTGCGGAAAACCCCGCCCTCGCCGCGCCCGTAGCCGCCGCCGAGCAGCACCGCAGCGATTTCCCGGCTTTCCGGCAGAGCGCCGATCCGCGCGGCCAGCCGCTCCAGGAACGCTTCCAGCCGGGATTCCAGCTCCGGGGCATCTGAATGACAGTATTTTCCCATCGCCTCACCTCTCCCGGAACAGATTGCGCACCAGCGTCCGGCACAGCAGTTTCAGGTTGAACCAGAGTCCGGCATGATGGGAGTAATAGAATTCGTCCAGCTCGATCTGCACCGGATCGTCTTCGTGTTCGAGCATCTCCGAATAGTTGAACACGCCGAGGTGGTAGTTGCCGAAGCGTTCCAGCAATTCGCGCACCTCCGCCGAAACCGGGAGCGGGTGATTGCCCACCAGCCGGATCCGGTTCATCATCGCCAGCACCACCAGATGAGTTTTGTGCAAACTGAATTTGTAGAAGAGCCGGTCGCACCAGATCCGGGCGGGCGCCCGGTAGAGGTTCAGCCTGATCCACCGGGTCGCCCGGTGATCCACAAAATAGATTCCCGGAGTCGGGCGGACCGACAGGAAGGGGCGCAGCAGCAGCCACGGTGCCGCCTGCGCCAGCAGGATGCCGCCGCCGCAGACCATCGCCACCGCCCAATGGAAGAGCTGCCCCGGAAGCCGGGAGGAAACGCCGATCAGGATAAATTCATCCAGCACATCCACATAGGTGCCGCTGTACGGGTCGATCAGCCGGTTCCGGCAGATGATCTTGTTGCGGATCTCCAGTTCCGGTCCCACATAGGTATTGTCCATCACGATCGAATTGATCATTGAAGTTCCGGCATCGATCAGCGAATTGCAGCCGACGATCGCGCCCGGCCCCGCCGCAGTCCGTTCGGAAAGCCGGGAGTTGTCGCCGAGCATCACCGGTTTGTTCACCTCCGCCCGCAGCGGGATTTCCACCCCCGCGCCGATATAGATATCCTCGTCACGGCAATAGCTGTGCATCACGTAGTTACGGGCCTCGCCGGAAACCAGCCGCATCGAAAGCTCGTAATAGTTTTTCACCGAATCCAGCGACAGCAGGTCGCCCGGGCGGAGCCGGCGGCTCTCCGCCAATCCTTCCAGCGTGAAATTCCGGCAGCGCTCCCGGCCGGCCACGAACAGGCCCCGCTCCCCGCGGAGCACCTTGCCCCGAACTTCATCCGGCGCGACCTCGATCTTCACTCCGGCGTCCATCCGGCAGGCGAAGAAGAGGTAGCCGCTGATCAGGAACAGGTCGTCGCCGCCGATCATCCCGGCATTGCGGAGCAGGATCTCACGCAACGGCTGCCCTTCGCGGCAGATGCCGTAGCTGATTTCGCAATTCCAGCGGGAACCGCCGCCGTAATACTCCCGCAGCCGCGCATCCGGCCGGCTCTGCAGCACCCGGATTTCGCGGATGCCGCACAGGTTGCAGAAGTCGAGCACATATTCCAGCAGCGGCTTATTGCCGATGCTCAGCAGGAACGGACTGGAAAGCCCGAACGCCTCCCGCAGACAGAGCGTATCCTCCCACGGGCAGATGATGATCGCCTTCATCGGTCAATACGCCCCCTTTCCGGTCAGCACGGCGGGAACGGTCTTCAACAGGATCCACAGATCGCGCCACAGGCTGCGGCTCATGATATACTCCTTGTCCAGCGCCACCTGCTGCCTGAAGGGGATATCGCTGCGGCCGGAAACCTGCCAGATGCAGGTGATGCCGGGCTTGACCGTCAGCCGCTTGCGGTCTTCAAGGGTGTATTCCGCCACCTCCGACGGCAGCGGCGGGCGCGGCCCGACCAGGCTCATGTCGCCGACCACCACGTTGAACAGCTGCGGCAGCTCGTCGATGCTGAATTTGCGGATGAAACGGCCGAACCGGGTCACACGCGGATCTTTCTGCATTTTGAAAATCACGCCGTCCTTCGACTCGTTCGCCTTCAACAGCTCCTGCCGGCGCTGCTCGGCGTCGATGTACATCGAGCGGAATTTATAGAAATTGAACGGCCTGCCGTCCCGGCCGATCCGCTTCTGCTTGAAGATCACCGGCCCCGGCGATTCGAGCCGGATCACCGCCGCGCACACCAGAAACACCGGCGACAGCACCAGGATTCCCAGCGAAGCGCACGTCACGTCCACCACCGTTTTGAACAGGTAGGAGCCGCGGACCGTGACCTGCCACAAAAAGAGCTTCCACTTGACCTTGCGCTTACACTTCCCCTGATGGATCAGATAATCCATCAACTCGTCTTTTTCGTCCCGGTCCAAAAAGATCACCTCCGTGAAAGTTGCCGGCGGACGACCCGCCACAGAAACAGCGGGTTGCCGATGATATAACGCCTGAAGAGCCGCCGCGGCTCCATCAGCAGCCGAAAGCTCCATTCCATGCCGATTTCGCGCATCCACAGCGGCGCGCGCCGGATCCGGCCGGAATAGAAGTCGAACAGTCCGCCGACGCCGATCCGCACCGGCGCCGCGAGCTGTTCTCCCCAGCGCTCCAGCCACTTCTCCTGCCGGGGCACGCCGAAGGCGACCAGCAGAATGTCCGCGCCGGAAGCGTTGATCGCGGCGACCACCTGCTCCGCGCCGGCGTCGAGGTCGAAGCAGCCGTCCCGGACTCCGGAGAATTTCAGGCGCGGATACGACTCCAGCGTTTTTCGCCGCATGGTTTCGACCACGCCGGGGCGGGCCCCCAGCAGATAAATCGAAAAGCCGTTTTTTTCCGCCATTTCGCACAGGTGCGGATACATGTCCGAACCGTTGATGTTTTCCCGGAGGCGCTGCCCGGTCAGTTTCCCGGCGATCACCAGCCCGATCCCGTCGGCCAGCACCTCGAAACGCTCCTTCATCAGCCGGAAGTACTCCGGGTCGCGGCAGGCGATATTGAAGCAGTCCGGGTTCATAAAGGCGACCTGCAGCCGTTTCCGCTCGCGGATGCACTCTTTGAAATGGTCGAGCGCCTCGCGCATCGACCGGTTCCGCACCTCCAGACCCAGCAGATGAAACTTCTCCTCCTCCCGGCCCGCGCCGCCGAAGAGCAGCGCCGGAAAGGTGCGCAGCACCAGCCCGAGGTCGCTCCACAGCGACCGGTGCATTTGTTTGCGTTCCCGCAGCGCCCCCTGAACCGCCAGCCGTCCCGACCGGTGGATAAAATCCGGAGTGAATACGCCCGGCCGGTCGAAGCAGGCCAGCTCCGGCTCAAAGTCGCGCAACGGGTCTCCGACCAGCCCGATCCGGCCCGCCAGCACATAAGCGAAACGCGGCGAACCGCGCCACAGCGCCGACTCCGACCGCACTTCCGGCAGCCGCAGCGGACGCCCGGCAAGATCGAACACCCGCCGGAAACGCAGCTTTCCGCACAGCGCGCCCAGCAGCAGGCCGGGCACCGAAACAATACAGAATCCCGCCAGGGCCAGGATATATTCCACCGCGACGACCACCGCTCCGGGACGGTGGCGGCGGCGTTCGAAGAGTCCGCCCAATGCGGCAACGTGCTTCTCCCATGAGAACTCCGCCGCTCTCCGGAATCCGGCCCGCCGCAATGCGGCAACCTCCTCCGGGTCGTCCAATACCGCAGTCAGCGCTGCGGCGATCCCCTCCGGCAGCTCAGGGTCGAACAGCCGAGCGGCCCCCTCGCCGATCTCACCAAGCGACGAGGTTTCCGAACAGGCCGTCGGGGCCCCGCAGGCCATCGCCTCGACCAGCGACAGCCCGAATCCCTCGAAACGGGACGGGAACACATACAGCGCACACCGCCGGTAAAGCGCAGGCAGATCCGCCGAGGCGACGAAACCGGCCAGCCGGATCCGGGCCGCATCGGGCGAGGCGGCGGCGGCGCGGTGTATTTCCTCCGCCCCGTTCCAGTCGCTGCCGCCGAGCACGAGGCGGTATTTTTCCTTCAGCGCGGGAGCCAGCAGTCCGTAAGCCCGGATCAGGCCGGTGTGATTCTTGCCGGGATGCTCCAACCGCGACACATAGAGCAGAAACGCTTCTTCCCCGGAGTATTTTTCCACGCGCGCCGCATCGTCCGGCTGCGGCTCCGCCGAAAACATCTCCCGGTCATAGCCGTTGCAGATCACGCTGATCTTCGCCAGCGCGATTTCCCAGAACTTCACCAGGTCCGCGGCGGTGCTTTCGCTGATCGCGACCACCCTCGCCAGACGGCGCACCGCGAAGGGGAGCAGCTTCATCACATAGAGCATCCGGAAAGGATCGTACTTGGTTTTCACATGGTACTGCGACAGGTCGTGCACCACGCCGACCGTGAAGGTGCGGCAGAACAGCATCGCCCGGCGGTTCGCGGCGGGCAGGAAGATCGCGTCGAACTCCCGCTGCCGGATCGTGAGAGGCAGCACGAAAAGATGCCACAGCATATTGAAAAGCGGCCGGTCCAGCCACGCCGGAATGCTCCGGTAACGGATATGCTCCGACTCCGGCAGCAGCGGCCGGTCGGCGTCGAAAGCCGCCACCGTCAGTTCATGATGCTCGGCCAGCTGCCGCAACACATTCACGATATAGACGGAAATGCCCGACTTGCCGTGATCGAAACAGCTCACACAACAGAAAATCTTCGCCATCGCCCTAATCCCGCACCAGTTTCAGAATCCGCTCAGCAAACAATTCCGGCCGGAAACGCTCCACGGAACGCCGTCCCGCTTCACCCATCTTCGCCGCCAACGCCGGATCCGCGAGCAGCCGCCCGATTCCCGCCGCCAATCCGTCCACATCGCCCGGCGGAACCGCGATGCCGTTCACGCCGTCCTCCAGCCACTCCGTCACGCCGCCGACCGCAAAGCCGACCACCGGGATGCCGCGCGCCATCGCCTCGACTCCCGCCAGTCCGAACGGCTCCTGCCAGCGCGACGGAAACACCGCCAGCCGCACATTCCCCGCCCGCGTCCACGGTTCTGGATCGAAATCGACAAATTCGACCCGGCCGCGCAAATCCGGCCCGGCCATCACCGCGTCGAGCAGCTTCCGGTCGCGGTTGCGGCCGATCACGACCGCCCGGCCCGGCTGCCGCACCCGCGCGAACGCCCGCAAAAACAGGTCCGCTCCCTTGCCCCGCAGAATCTGGCCGACGAACACCGCCGCCGGTTCGCCTTCTCCCGGCGGAACAGGGTCCGCACCGGGACACGGCGGCGGAATCTTGTGCAGCAGCAGCGGGTCAAAACCGTTCATCGCCAGCTCTTCCAGCATGAAATCCGACGCCGCGGCCACCATGCCGCACCGGCGCGCCGCCGCCAGCGTCCGCTCGAATGCCGCAAACGGCGGCACTCCCCAGCGCCCCGACTCGCCCTTGACCACCGGGGCGCAACAGAAACAGCGCAGCCTGCCATACGGCTTCCAGCAATTCCGGCGCCGCAGCAACGTATATTTGTGCCGTCTCGGACAGCAGAAATCGTGATCGTGCACATAGAGCAGAGTACGGTTCTTCCGGTTCCAGCCGTCCAGCACGGCCGGATCGGCGGCCCGGTGCAGAATCACCAGATCGAACCCCTCCGGAAATTCCCCCCAGGGAACCAGCCCGTCGAAACCGACGGCGAATCCGTCCGCGTTTCCCGTCGTCCGGAACGAGCCGTACACCTCGCATCCGGCGGCGCGCAGCGCGGCGGCGGCATCGAACACAAACCGCTCGATCCCTCCGCAAAAATATCCCTTCTCGGAGACCTGACAGATCCGCACTGCGTCACCGCCGTTTCTCATTGCAAAGCTCCTCATAGAAGGCTTCCAGCCGGGCGACAATCCGGGGCCACCGGTAGTTTTCCTCCAGATCGCGTTCCGCCCCTTCGCAGATGCGGCCGCGCAATTCCCGGTCGGCGCGCGCCGCCCGGCACTTCTCAATCAGTTCGTTCAGGTCGGCCGAATCAAAAGCGAGGCCGTTTTCTCCGTCACGCACCAGATGCTCCAGACCGCCCACCCGGGCCGCCACCACCGGCAGCCCCGCCGACCACGCCTCCAGCACCACAATGCCGAACGGCTCATGGCGGGACGGCAGCACGAAAAGATCGGCGCAGCGGTAAGCGGCGACCAGTTCGGGAGACGACGGCTGGAAACCGGGAATGATCGTCACGCACTCCTCCAGCGCGTTTTCCGCGATATAGGCTTTCATCCGCGCAAAATAATCGGTCGCGGTGATCGGCCCGACCAGCAGCAAATGCAAATCCGGCATCTCCCCGCGGAGCCATTTCATCATTTTGAGCAGCTGCATCTGATTTTTCTGATAGTCGATCCGGGAGACGCAGAGCACCACGAACTTTTCCCGCCCGATCCCGTAACGGCGGCGGAAGCCCGGATCCGGAGCCGTCCGGAACCGCTCCGGATCCACTCCGTTCGGCAGATAGATCACATTCTTCTCCGGGAACTTCGCCGCGACGCGCCGGTATTCGTCATAGCCGACGCAGACGATCCCGTCCGCGCGCGACATCGGGTCGAAGTTCTCAAACCGGACCAGGTCCAGCAGCCTGCCGTAGTTCAACGAATGTTCCAGCGGGCGGCACATCTCGCGGATCTCGCCTTCCGGCACATTCAGCGCACCGCCGTGCAGCGACATCACGAAAGGAATCCGCACCCGCCGCGCCGTCCTGCACGCCTGCACCGCGAGATGCCCCATCGTATGGCAGTGAATCACATCGGCCTTTTCCGTCTCCAGAGCCCGGATCAGCGCGGGCGAAAAGGGATTGCCGCCCTTCTTGTCCAGCATCCGGCGGCGCATTTTCGACAGCGGGAAATAGGGATATGAGTAGCCGAAGCGGGAAATGCGGATGCCGGAGACCTCCTCATCCCCCGTCCGATCCAGCGCGGATGTGCAGAAAATCCGGGCGCCGTGTCCGTCGCGCAACAATTCGCGCGCCGTGTTGAACACCACGGTTTCGGTACCGCCCCACTCCTGGAAACTCATCCGGCGCAACAGGTTCGCTATCTGCATAATACCCTCGCTTCACGTTTGGAGTTGTCACGCCGGCCGCGGTACAGCGAACGGCGCTGAAGATACCGGTAACGGATTCCGGCCGCGACGGTACCGGCTTCGCCCCGCCTGGCGAGGTACGCGAAATCCCGGAACGTTTCAGCCAGGAACGGCAGCAGGAAGTTCCGGAAGAAACCGGTCTCCCCGCCGAAAATGGCGGCGTCAGCCCATCCTTCATTGTAGAAACGGGTCCGCAATTGCGCCGGAGTGTAGTTGTGGGAGTGCTCGACCCGGGCCTCCGGCACATAGACCAGTTTGCGCCCCTCCAGCGCCATGCGGTGCGCCCACTCCACGTCCTCCGAATAACGGAACTCCGGGTTGAACGGCCGCTCCAGCAGCAGCTTCCGCGGAATCGCCGAGGACGCCAGCGAAAAGAAAAATTTCCATTTCGCCGCAATGGAGCCGTCGCCGAACGCCCGCTCGTTATCCTTGCGGACCAGGGCGAACGCGTCGGGGCGCGGCAGCTGATTTGCGAAAGCCGCGGCAACCGTCCCCTCGCTCTCCTCCAACGGCCGCACCAGCTTTTCCAGCCAGCTTTCATCCAGCGGAACGCAGTCGGAATTGTTGAAAACCAGCACGTCGCCGGAGGCGATCCGGGCCGCTTCATTCACCACCCGGCCCGGCAGGTAATCCCCGGCCCGGCCGTTCACCAGCCGGTCCGGCTTGAAGGAACGGACGATTTCCAGCGTGCCGTCGGTCGAGCCGGAGTCGAAGACGATCAGCTCCGCCTCCCGGCTTTGGCGGCGCAGCATCTCCAGCGTCCGCCGGATGCACCCCTCGTCATTGAAGGAACGCACGATCAGAGAGAGTTTCATTTCCCGCCTTTCTGCAGGTCGAAATAGAGTTTGGAAACGTTCAGCCCGTGATAATTCTTCCGGAAAAAACCGTCCGACAGATTTGCAATCAGCTGCAATCCCCGCCCTGCTTCGGCATCCATCAGGAAGTCGTCGAAACCGCCGCCCTCCTCCGGCTTCGGCAATTCGATTTCGAATTTCCGCGCCCGGTCCAGAAACGTCACCTCCACCCGGCCGTTCTCCAATGCGACCGACACCATGATCTTCGGCCGGATGCGCGGCCGGGTCGCAAAACCGTGCATGATGATGTTGTTGAAAAATTCCACGGAAGCCAGCTCTATCTCCAGCAGTTTGAACTCATCCACCCCCGCCCCTTTCAGCGCCCGGTGCAGCTCCTCGGAAAAGGTCTTGCTGTTGGCCATGTCCACCGTATACGCCGCCGAAAGCTTTACCGCCGCCGAAGTGGAATCCCGCCGCCCGAAAGAGATGATCGAAACGTCGTCGCTGGTTTCGGTATATCCGGCCTCCTCGATGCACTCCGCCAGCAGATAGGGGATCTGCCCCTGGCTGATATCGACATTGGATTCCACCAGCAGTTTCACAAACTCCTCGCGGGACATCTTGTTGCTGTTGATGTCGCAGGTATCCATCACACCGTCGGTCATCGAAAAATAACGGCAGTCGCGGTCAAACGTTTCGTGAATCACATCCTCCGCCGTATATTCGAACTCCTGAAACCAGCCGATCGGAATCCCGCCTTTCATACCGGGATCGCGGTAGTCGATCCGGTGCTCGCGCTCATCGTAACGGAAAAGCCCCATATGGCCGGCGCTGATATAATCGAGCGTCTCCTTTTCGCAGTCCGCCAGCACCGCGAGACAGGTCATATAACCGCGATGGTCGAATTCGGTACAGAAATAAGCGTTCAGCCGGTTGAACAGCTCCGGCAGCAGGTTGTCAGGATCGGCCGCCTGCTCGATAATGGTCTTGCTCCACCCCATCACCACGCTCATCTGCATCGCGGCAGAAATTCCATGCCCGGCCACGTCGCCGATAAAGATCAGATAGCGCCGCCCTCCCAGTTCGATCAGGTTGTAAAGGTCGCCGCCGATCCCGTACATCGGTTCATAAAGAGAGGAGAGAAAAAGGTCATTGTTGCAGACAATCCAGTCCGGCAGCAGCAGCGCCTGCATCCGGGAAGCGGCGCGGATATCATTGACCACACTGGAATAGTGCTTGATCTGCAGATGGGATTTCCGGTAACGCTCGATCGCTTCGCGGACACACTCCAGAAACTTCTGCGGCATGATCGGCTTGCTGACCAGCACCACTTCACCGTCCGCGGAAAAGTGTTCCACCAATTCACCGTGCGCCGAATAATCGAGGAAACCCGGTATGATCACCGGCACGATCGAATCGATCCGGCGGAACATATCCAGAAACGCCGCGGCGCTCTCGTCCAGAATCGACACGGCGTAAATCACCGCGCTGCAACCGCTCTTCCGATGGAATTCCGCCGCTGCCTCCTGCGAGCTGAACACTTCGACCCGGTAGGGTTCGTTCTTCAGGATTTCGAGAATCAGTGTACGGGTCGCCCGGTCATCATCGACGACAATCACCGTAGTCTCGTCACCTTTCGCCGACATACCGTTTCTCCGGCAATATTCAGACGGCAAATGACTTGACGGCAGTACCCAGATCGTCGAAAATATCGAAGACACGATAGGCGCGGGTGATTTCGAAAATCATCCTTACCTTGGTGCTCAGGTTGGCAAGCTTCAGCAGCCCGCCGTTCTCCTGGGAGAAACGCAGACAGAAGACGATCACTCCCAATCCGGTGCTGTCCAGAAATTCCAGCTCCTGCAGATCCATCGCCACTTTGGGGGCCTGGGCGGCCAGGCGGCGATACTGCGACTTCAGTATTTCGGAATTTTCAGCGTCGACCCGGTCCGTCATCAGTCTGATGACCAGGACGTCGTCAATCATTTCGTGTTTGATTTCCATAATGTAACCTTAATCATGATGTTCCAGTCTGCCGCTATTAATATATACAATAAATTTTCATTTTCAAGTTTATAACTCAAAAAATAAATATTTCAACTTTATTTTTCCAGTTGATATTTTCCTCCGTTTTTGAGCTTGAAAAATCGCTTTGCGCATCTTATACTACATGCAAGCCATCAAATACGGGAAAGGGAAATATTCCATGATTTACCACGACTTCGGCAAAACCGGCTTCCGGATCTCCGCACTCGGCTTCGGAGCCATGCGGCTGCCGATTCCGGAAAACGCCGACCGGGAGGCCACCGCCGACCTCGGCGACGCCGTCGAACTGCTCCGGCACGGCATCCGTTCCGGCATCAACTACATCGACACCGCCTATTTCTACTGCAACGGCCGCAGCGAGCTCGCTGTCGGACTCGCGCTGGAGGACGGCTGGCGCGACCGGGTCGCCCTCTCCACCAAACTGCCGGTAGGGGACGTGAAAAAGCCGGACGACGCCCGCCGCATCCTGGAGGATCAGCTGCGCAAGCTGCGCACCGACCATATCGACTTCTACCACTTCCACGGCATCGGCCGGGACGCCTTCGACAACATCATCCGCCCGCTGAAGCTGATCGAGCTGATGGAGAAATGCAAGGACGAGGGGCTGATCCGCCACCTCTCCTTCTCCTTCCACGATCCGAATCCCCATACCATGATCGAACTTCTGGATACCGGCGCCTTTTCCTCGGTGCTCTGCCAGTACAACCTGCTCGACCGCAGCAACCTCGCCGGTATCCGCCACGCCCGTGAGCTCGGCGTCGGCGTGGTGGTGATGGGGCCGGTCGGCGGCGGACGCCTCGCCTTCAAGGGCGGCGTATTCGAAGACGCCCTCGGCGGCAGGCTCTCCACACCGGAGCTGGCGGTCCGTTTCGTGCTCAGCACGCCCGGCGTCTGCTGCGCCCTCTCCGGCATGGGCGATGCCGGAATGGTCGACGGCAATGTGCGTGTCGCCTCCTCCGACACCCGCCTGACGGAAGCGGAACTCGCCGCCGTCGACCGGGTCGCCGCCGATTGCGACAAACTCAAATCGCTCTACTGCACCGGCTGCAACTACTGCACTCCGGTCTGCCCGGCCAAGGTCAACATTCCGCGCTGCTTCGAAGCACTGATCTACGACCGGGTCTACAACCTCGCCCGGACCGCCGAACAGCGCTACCGGGCGATCCCCGGCAACGACAAAGAGCGCAACGCCTCCGCCTGTGTCGGCTGCGGCGCCTGCGAGAAGAAGTGCCCGCAGCACATTCCGATCCGTCAGCGGCTCCGGGAGTGTGTCGAACGGTTCCGTTAGAAACCGTTTTTTCTTCCGGTTTCCGCCCGATTGCCCCGTGACGGAGTTGACAATTGCAGCAGGAGCGGTTATACTATAAAATTGAAACTGTTTCAATCGAGGGAGAAGTCGCATGGCCACCGACATCAACACACTTGCGGAGATCTGCGGAGTCTCCAAATCGACTATTTCACGGGTTTTCACCGGCCGGGCCAAAGTCAGCGAGGAGCTCCGCAACCGGGTTCTGCAGGCGGCGCGCGAATTGAACTACCGCCCCCAACAGGTAATGGCGCGGGACTGTGTCGCAATCGTGGTCAACGATCTGCCCAACCCGAACCGGCGCACCAGTTTTTCGGAACGGATCCTCAATCAGGCGGTATTCGAAATCACCCGGCGCAATCTGCTGTCGGAAATCATTTCCGTGGATGAATTGGCCCGTCTCTACAACGGTTACACCAAAGCGGTGCTGCTGCTGATGTCCGAAAACTACATCGAGCAGCACCTCGAACAATTCCGGCGGCTTTCGATGCCGATTCTGACCGTAAACAAACAGTATGATTTCAGTTCGTCGGTCAATACCGACCACGGCGAAGGCGTCCGGCTTGCGCTGGAGCACCTCCACGCCGAGGGACACCGCCGGATCGGCCTGACCGTCGACCGCTTCAACAATCAGGCCGGACGCGAACGGCTCGAAGCCTACCGCAAATTCATGACCGCCGCCGGGCTGCCGGAGCTGCCGGTCGTGCAGTACACCGACCAGGATTACGCCGGTTCCAGCGCCGGGCTGACCACCCTGCTCGATTCGCAGCCGACTGCGTTGATCGCCTGTGGCGAAGGTGTCGCCTTGCCGGTGTTCCACGAGCTTCAGGAGCGCGGATTCCGGATTCCGGACGACATCTCCCTCATCACCGGCGAACTCGCCGGCGTCTCATGCTGGATGACCCCGGAGCTGACCACAATAGACCAGGACCTCGACGCCCTCGCCCGCGCCACCATCACCCAGTTGGTCACCCGTATCCGCAACCCGCAGCTTCCGCGCAGTTCCAGCTGGCTGCCGACGACCCTGATCAAGCGTAACAGCGTGAAAAAAATACAGTGACCGTGTTTGTCCGTAAAATCGGTTGTACCGGCGCTGCAGCCGGAGTTGCACCAAACCAAAGAGGAGGAATCACCATGCTCAGACAACTGTCCGCCGTCGCCGCATCCGCCGCATTCATCACACTGCTGGGGAGCGGATGCTCCACCCCGCAGCCGATCGTGCGCAATTATCTTGCGGCCGAACCGACCCGCGATGCAAAACTCGGCAACGCCAAACTCAAACTCTTTCTCGACGAAAAGCTCGGGGATGAAAATATCCCCTGCTCCATGCTCTACGTCGAACTGCCCCACGACGAAACCATGGCCCTCCGGCGCCTGGAAAGCGCCGAAACCATCCTCGTTCAGTCCGGCAGCGGCATCCTGACCGTAAACGGCAGAAAAATTCCGGTCGGCCCCGGCAGCGCGGTCTTCATCCCCGCCGGAGCCACCCAGAAACTCTTCAACAACAGTTCCGAAACCATGAAGTACATCTCCGTGATCGTCCCGCCCTTCCGCGACGACGAATGCGAATTCATCGATCAGGACTGAAACCGGGGTGTCTCCGGCGGCCGGTGGCAGATATCGCCCACAGAACAAATAAACTGATAGATACTAACCCCTTATTCGGGAAGGCCGCCGTGGCGGACGATCTTGCCGAGTTCGAGGTAGATCACGTCCTCGCAGATGTTGGTGGTGCAGTCGCCGATCCGTTCGAGGTGGCGGGAGATGAAGATCACTGAAATATAGTATTCCGCCAGTTCGGGGTGTTGCTTGATCAGCTCCTCGGAGCGTTCGATCACCTCCCGGTTCAGTTCGTCGATCCGGTCGTCCATGCGGATGGTTTCGTTGGCTTCGAGGCAGTTGCGCGCCACCAGCGCGTCGAGGGCGGCTTTCAGCATCTGCCGGGCGATCTCCATCTGCGGAGCGAAGTCGATCTTCTCCTCCGGGAACACGCCGAAATCGAGTTGATGCAACACCTGTTTGGCGATGTTCACCGCGAGGTCGCCGATCCGTTCAAGCTCGTTGTTGACCTTCAGAAAGGTGACGATGTAGCGGAGGTCGCCGGCGACCGGCTGGTGGAGGGCCAGAATTTTCAGGCACTCCTCCTCGATCATGATCTCTTCGCGGTCGATCGCGTCGTCCTGCTCGATCACGCGGCGGGCGAGCGTTTCATCCGCCTGCTGCGCCGCCTCGACGGCCTGCTGCACCGCGTGTTCCACCTGCGCGGCAAGGTCGCTGACCATCCGCTTCAGCCGGACGATTTCCTGTGCGAGATGTTCTCTCATATCTGTTTTCCTGTCGATAAAGGTTTGGTTATGATGCCAATGCGCATGAATCACCCGAACCGGCCGGTGATGTACTCCTCGGTCTTCTTCTCGGAGGGATTCGTGAAGATTTTCTCGGTCCTGTCGTATTCGACGATCCGGCCCTTGTAGAAGAATGCGGTGTAGTCGCTGATGCGCGACGCCTGCTGCATGTTGTGGGTCACGATCACCACGGTGAATTTCTCGCGCAGTTCCAGCACCAGATCCTCGATCTTCAACGTGGCGACGGGGTCGACCGCGCTGGTGGGTTCGTCCATCAGCAGGATTTCCGGTTCGGCGGCGATCGCGCGGGCGATGCAGAGGCGCTGCTGCTGGCCGCCGGAGAGGGCGAGGCCGGACTTCTTGAGCTTGTCCTTGACCTCGTCCCACAGCGAAGCGCCTTTCAGGGCGGCCTCGACCCGGTCGGCGATCTCACTCCTGGAGAGCTTGAAGTGCAGCCGCATCGGATACGCGACGTTGTCGAAGACCGACATCGGGAACGGCGTCGGCTTCTGGAAGATCATCCCGACCTTGCGGCGCAGTTCGAGCACGTCCACCGCCGGATCGAGGATGTTCCGCCCGTCGATCAGCACCTGCCCATCGGCGCGCTGGCCGCGGTAAAGTTCGAAGATGCGGTTGTACACCCGCAGATGGGTGGACTTGCCGCAGCCGGAAGGGCCGATCACCGCGGTGATCCGGTTCGCCCGGATGTCGAGATTGTTGTCGAACAGCGACTGGACGGCTTTCGTATAGAAGAAGTTCAAATTCCGTACCGATATTTTGACCGGACTGTGATCCGCTTCAGCGTTCATGATGTTTCTCCTTGAAGATGATTCGGGTTGCGATATTGAGCAGAAGCACCATCGCCGTGACCACCAGCGCCGCACCCCAGCCGGCGGCGTGCTGCTCGTCGAACGGAGAGTTGGTGGAGTATTCCGTGATCAGCACCGGCAGATTCGCGGTCGGCCCCTCAAAGTAGTTTTTCGGCCAGCTGTCGCTCCAGAGCGCGGTGAACAGCAGCGGGGCGGTTTCGCCGCTGACGCGGGCGACCGCGAGCAGAATGCCGGTGATCAGGCCGCTGCGGGCCGAGCGGCAGATGATCTGCAAGGAGGCGCGGGCGCGGCTCGCGCCGAGCGCCAGCGCCGATTCGCGCAGCGCATCCGGGACCATCAAAAGCATATCCTCCGTGGTGCGCATCACCACCGGGAACATCAGGATCGCCAGCGCCACCGAACCGGCGAATCCGGAAAAGCCCCCGCACGGCACCACCAGCACCGCATACACGAAAAGGCCGACCACCACCGACGGCATCCCCATCATCACATTGGCCGAGAAGCGGATCGTGTCGCCGAGCTTCGTACCTTTGCCGAATTCAGCCAGCCAGATGCCGCCGAGAATCGCGGGCGGGATGCCGAGCAACGCCGCGCCGAAGGTGATCGCCAGCGTGCCGAGCAGCGCGTTGGCAATGCCGGAATTCATCGCGCCGTAGGGTTTGGAGCACTCCGTCAGAAAGTCCCAGCTGATCACCGCGACGCCGCGGCGGATCACCGTATACAGAATCCAGACCATCGCGGCGACCGCGACGGTCAGCGCGAGCACCGAAAGCGCCCGCACGACCCGGTCCAGCAGCTTGCGGCGGAAGAGGCCGCGCCGTTTCACAGGAGCAATCGAAGTCATCTTACCGTTCCCCCCGTTTCGAGCCGGTCATCATCAGATAGTATTGCGCCAGCACCTGCACGCCGAGCGCCAGCAGCAGCAGGATCAGCCCGAGCGCGAAGAGCACCGAACGCATGATTCCATCCGCCTCCGCGAAGTTGTTCGCAAGCGTCGCCGCGATCGTGGTGGTGCTGCCGTACAGCGACTCCGGGATTTCGACCACGTTGCCGATCACGAAGAGCACCGCCATGGTTTCGCCCAGCGCCCGGCCGAGGCCGATGAAAACGCCGCCGAGCAGCCCCCGGATGCCGTAACGCATCACGATGTCCTTCGCGGTCTCCCAGCGGGTGCAGCCGATGCCGTAGGCGGATTCGCGCAGCATTCCCGGCGTCATTTTGAACACGTTGCGCATCACCGCCGACATATACGGCAGGATCATCAGCGCGAGGATCAGCGAAGCGGTCAGCAGCCCGAAACCGTTGCCGTCCACGCCGAAGCACGGGATTTTTCCAAGTCCGAGCGTTTCCGACAGGAACGGCTGCACATGATCCTGCATCAGCGGCACCAGGATGAACAGCCCCCACATGCCGTAGATCACGCTCGGAATCGCGGCGAGCAAATCGAGCGCCTGGCTCAGCACTTCGCCGATCCCGGCGGGACAGTCGACCAGATAGAGCGCGGTCACGAAGGCCGGCGGAATCGCCAGCAGCAGCGCGAGCGCGGTCGTGAAAATGGTGCCCGCGATCGCGGGCAGAGCGCCGTATTCGTTCGCCACCGGATCCCACCCGGTCCCGGTGATGAAGTCCGGGCCGAATTCCCGCCAGACCGGAGCCGCGCCCCAGCCGAGCTGGATCAGGAACGCGACAAGCACCAGCGGCAGCAGCACCGCGCTGGCTCCGGCCAGCAGCCGGAACAGCCGGTCCAGCCGGGAAGCCGAGAGTGAAAGTGTGTTCGACATGATTGCGTTACCGGTCTGTGCGTGACGGGGTTGTCAGTATTTCACCGGCCGGCCGTTCGCGCGGATCTCCTCCGCCCACGCGGCCCGGACCTGTCCGATCACGTTTTCAGTCAGCGGCACGTAGTTCAGCCTGGAGGCCGAAACCGCCCCGGCGGTGTAGCACCAGTCGAAGTATTTCAGCAATGCCGCCGCCTTCTCCGCGTCGGGCTGGCTGCGCTGCACGAGGATGTAGGTCACACCGGTGATCGGCCAGCTCTGCGCGCCCGGCTGGTCGGTCAGGACCATGTAGAAACCGGGGGCGTTCTTCCAGTCGGCGTTCGCGGCGGAAGCCTTGAAGGTCTCCGGCGTCGGAGCGACGAAGTTGCCGTCCTTGTTCTTCAGCGCGACCATCGAGAGCTTCGCCTCGACCGCGTAGGTGTATTCGGTGTAACCGATCGAACCGTTGATGCGCGCGACGTTGTTGCAGACGCCCGGATTCTTCTGGCCGCCGATGCCGACCGGCCACTTGACCGCCGGCCCCGCGCCGACCGTGTCGTTCCACTCTTTGGAAATCTTCGACAGGTAGTTCGTGAAGATGAAGCTGGTGCCCGAGCTGTCCGAACGGCGCACCACCGTGATCTTGATCTTCGGCAGCTTCACCCCGGGGTTCAGCGCCGCGATGGCCGGATCGTTCCAGCGCGTGATCCTGCCGAGGAAGATGCCGGCCAGCGTCGGCTGATCGAGCTTCAGCGCGCCGGGTTTCACGCCGCGCAGATTCGCGATCACCACCACGCCCCCGGTCAGCATCGGGAACTGGCACAGATTCGCCTTGTCCAGCTCCTCTTTGGTCAGCGGATTGTCGGAGCCGCCGAAATCGATGGTCCTATCCTTGATCTGGTTGATTCCGGCGCCGGAACCGCTGCTCTGATAGTTGACTTCGATCTTCCCGCCGGTGGACTGGCCGAAGTTGTAGCTCCAGACCCGGTAAACCGGGGCCGGGAACGACGCGCCCGCGCCGTTGATCGAAATATCCGCCCCGGATGCGGCGGCAAGCGGCAACATGGAAAGCAATGCAAGTTTTCCGAACAGGTTCATAATCTTCAGGTGCTCCTTCATTGGTTGTCCCCCGGTTTATTCCGAAACGAATCTCTCTTTCCCGGGGGGTATGCCATATAAGATAGCCGCCGATTGTTAGAAACCTGTTAGAGAAGTATTAAGAGTTAACATATAATATCCGGCGAAATCCCGGTTCAGGAAACTTGCACATCGCGTAATTCCCCCCGCCCGCCCCATCTGCGCCGCAGGGGGCGCCGCCGACGGCGTTTCGAACTTTTGTACCCATTTTATTCCCGTCATGCCTTGCAAAACCGGAAACCGCATGTATATTCTGCACATGTTGCCGGTGGTTATGTAAAACGCCGCAACCGCAAAAGAATCCGGCCGCCCGCCGGTCCGGATTGTGTTTCAAGTCCGCAAGGGCGTATAGCTCAGTTGGTTAGAGCGTCACGTTGACATCGTGAAGGTCACAGATTCGAGTTCTGTTACGCCCACCATCCTTCGCTCGACGAAGTCGAGCTACGGATGGCAAGCCATTCTTTTCCGCGAGCAAAGCGAGTGAAAAGGATGAGCGCAGACAGGAGTACCCGCAGGCCCAGCCGGACCGGCCGAAATCTTTTCCATCAGGCAAAAAAGTGCCATGCGCCTTTTCGGTGGACGCCGACCGCTCGCCGGAGGCTTCCGAATCGGGGATGCTGAAATTCCGCATCCCCATTTTCTGCGCCCGGGGGCCGTTCCAGCGGCGTGTCTCTTGATGGAAAGAGCTTCAAAAAGTTTTCCGGGAGCGCGACGATCTTCGGATGCCGGTTTTCTGGAGTTATATCTCGCCAACTGCTTTCGCCACGCTCCCGGCCCCGGCTGCGTTTGCCTCGACTATTTCCTGATTATGTGATCCGCTACTGAGAATCACAGACGGCCGGGGCGGTCAGAACGAGAATTCGCGCAGAAATGCGTGAAGCACTGTCCGGCGGATTTCACCGGCCAGCGAATAAGATTTCCGCACCTTGATCCGGCCGGTACGGCCCGGGATCATCGGAACGTCCGCCGGCGGCGAGAGCGTGACCCGGTAGAGGGTCGCCACCGGTTTGAATTCCGCCGACGGCGGAACCGGCGGATAACACGAGACCGGTCCGCCGAACTGCCGGATCAGCGCCGAATCCTTCAGCATGGCCGGAACCGGATTGAGCGATTCGATCCGGCACGGGATCGAGCCGAGTTCGCCCGAGGGCTGGAATTCGACCTCGTCCCCGGGGCGGATGTCATGGTAGCCGTCCTCCTCGACATATCCCAGCACCAGACACTCCGGCGATACGATTTCGCCGAGCACGGCTCCCTTCTCCAGCCAGCGGCCGGGTGAAAGCTCCCGGAGGCCCGGCACGAAAATCCCCGCGGTTTCCGCCCGGATGTCGAGATTGCCGCGGCGGCGCTCCATCTCCCCGAGGGTAAGCCGGTCGGACAGCAGCCGCTTGTGCGCCTGCGGCCCGAGGCCGAGCGTATCGGCGGATGAGCGGAAAATTTCCAGCTCCGCCCGGTCGTACTCCACGATCAGCCGGTAGCGGCGGATGTTGAACTCCTGAAACACATTGCTCAGCGCCAGAAGCGGATCGCCCGCGGCGACCTGCCGCGGCTCCGGCGGCAGCTCCGTTTCGGCAAAGCCCGATTCGGCGACGGTGACCAGAACCCGGTTCCGGGAGGCGATCTCCGCCGGGAAGGTCAGCGACCACGGCAGCGGCACCAGAAAAACCGCCAGCAGCGCCAGGATTCCGGCCAGGAGCAGCGCCGCCTTGCGCACGTCCATCTTCCTGCGGAATCCGGCCAGATATTGATATTCCCGGTAAAACGGCAGCCAGAGCATTGTGTAGCAGCTCAGGCAGACCAGCGCCAGCGCCACCGGTTTGGCGAACTGGAAGTAGACGATCAGCACGATCGACAGACTCAGGAACAGCCGGTACGCAAAGGAGCCGACGCCGAAGAGATACAGCAGCGCCGGCGACGCGCCGTGGGTGTCCGGAATCCGGCCGAGGCCGAGAAAGAACCGGCGGTTGACCCCTTTGACGTACTCCGCCGAACGCTGCATCAGGTTGTCGATGTTCAGCAGGTCGCAGAGGATGTAGTAGCCGTCGTAGCGGATGAACGGATTGCCGTTCACCAGCAGCGTCCCGGCGGCGCTGACCGTGAACAAATAGAACATGGTCGACCGGAAGGGGCCGGGAGCGGCGTACACCCAGCACAGCGCCGCCAGCCCGCCGAAGATCAGTTCCACGGCGATTCCGGCGAAGTCGATCATCAGCCGTTTCCGGCGCGACAGCCTCCACGAATCCGACAGATCCGTGAACAAACGCGGATAAAAGACGATGAAACTCACCCCCATCGCGCGCACCCGGCAGCCGTAGCCTTTCGCGACGTAGGCGTGGGCCAGTTCGTGCAGCGTTTTCGCGATCAGGAGCGCCCAGAAGTAGTTGACCAGCCCCGTCCACGACAGGGAGTCGACGAAGGCGCGGCCGACCTCGTTGAGCTGGCGCAGCAGCAGCACGTAACCGACCAGCGAAGCCGCGAGGATCGCATACCGCACCAATGGATTGAAGAGCATCCGCACAAACGGCATGGTTCCGGTGAAAAACCGGTCCGGATGAAACGCAGGCAGCTTGAAGAACAAATAGGAACCGGCAAGCCGTTCCGGCAGGGTTCTCCCCTTCGCCTCCCGGAACTGCCGGGTCCGCTGCTCCATCGAGCCGTACTCCGGCAGCAGCAGATTGTTGGCGTTCAGAAAGCCGGTCAGGGCGTGCAGCTCCGCCGGTCCGGCCTCGATGCCCGCCGCCTTGAGCCGGGCCGAAAATTCGTCCAGCTCATAGTTGCGGTCCATCAGAGAAAGCATCGAAGCGGTGCGCGCATCCAGCTTGTAATAGTGATCCGAAACCGGGTCGAACAGCATCGGGTAATCCCCGTGCTCTCCCGGCGGGATCAGTTCGATGTCCCGGCGCAGCTCGCCGGTCATGGGTACGTTCCTTTTCCGCTGCATGGCTCAGACTCCCCGCCACCACAGCACAAGGCTGCGGAAGAGATAGTAGCCGAGCTTGACCCGCCCGCCGCTGAGCCGGGCGATGCCGCGCATGCCCACCTGCAGCTCCGGCAGCCGCTCGCCCGCCAGTTCCGCCCGGATGTTGTAGCTGTAAAAATTCTGTTCGGTCAGCTCCGGGTAACGCCGGATCGACAGGATTTTCCCCACGATCGGCAGCTCCGGGCTGGTGTGCAGAAACAAAGTCGACGAGGGCGACTGCTCCAGGATCGCCGAATCCTTTTCCGGCACCATGATTTCGGCGGCGACGCCGTCGGAGCCGAAGATGTCGAATTCCTTGTCGCCGGCGCGCAACGCGCGGCCGGTGAGCTTGTCGGCGCTGCCGTCGGCGAGCGCGAGCATTCCGGTGATCGGAGCGCGTACTACGCTGTTCTCGATGAACCATTTCGCCTCCCCGATCGCGACCGCGGCCTGTTCCCGGCGCAGCGCGAGCAGCTTGGCGCGGGCGAGCTTTTCCGGATCGGTGAACGCGGCCTTGGACTCCTGCTCGTATTCCGCATCCGCCGTGCGGAAAGCCGCTTCCGCGGCGGCGAGCTGGAACTGCATGCGTTCGGTGTCGTACTCCAGGATCACCGTCCCGGCCTCGACTTTCGAACCGTCCTTGACATGACACTTGCGGACCACGGAGTCGAACTTCGAATAGGCGCTGAATGTCGTTTTCGGCTTCAGCACGAATTCCGCCGCGATGTTGTTGTCCACGCTGACCGTGAACAGCGCAACGAGGAACAGCAGCAGCAAGCCGAGCAGGATGTTCCGGGGACGCAGCAGCCGCTTTCGCTTCCACGGCCTTCCGCCGCCGGCGGTGAAACTCCACAGCGCGCTGCCGTACTCATCCGCCAGCAGCCCGGTCGAGGTCTTCACATGCGGCGGCACCGCCCCGTTGAACTCCATGATCCACAAATAGGGATGGGCTTTCGAGCCGGGGATGCGCGGAGAGGAGAGCGGCACCACATAGAGCCGCCGCCGTTCGCCCAGCACCGCCTGAAAGGCCCGCCGCGCCGCTTCCGACGGCGCGAGCCGGTCGATATCGGCCGCTGAAATCTCCTGCGGAGCTTCGATTTTCAACACCGAAGCGATCAGCCTGATATTGTTCGCATACTCCGAATGACTGTTGACCTCCACCTGGCTCATCTCCGCCAGAATCCGGGGCGCGGCGCCGTCGGCGGCAACCAGGCAGGAGCGCACGTACTGCACCAGCGGACGCGAATTGTTGACGATATGAACCGCCAGCGATTTCAGGTCCGGCTGAAGCACGGCGTCATGGCTGAGCCGCAGGATTCCCCCCATCGCCTGAAGCCGCGCTTTCAGTTCGAGGTTTTCCCGCTGAATGTTATTCTCCGGCATCTTTGCTGATCTCCTGCAGGACGCCCGACATGCCCGCCGTCAATATATGATCGGCGTTGTCGATCAGCGCCTTGATTTCAAAGGTTTCACTGCGATGGTCGGCCCGTGCCGCGATTTCGTGGACGACGCCGGAGGCGACGGTGCCGGTCTCATTGATCCGGAGCCGCACCGGGTCCCCCAGCCCGATCTTCGGCAGGTCCGCCGAGGGCAGGTGCAGGACCGCCAGCAGCCGGTTGTCGTCGATGATGCTCAGGATCGGCTGGCCGTTGCGGACCGTTTCGAATTCCCGGGTCAGAATCTTTTCCACCCGGCCCGCGAACGGAGCCTTCAACGTGCAGTACGTCAACTGGAGCGCGGCATTGTCGCGCTCGGCCTCCGCCGTGTCGAACCGGGATTCGGCGATCTGCAGCTCCAGCTCCTTGCGCTTCACCTCCAGTTCGCTCTGCAGCGACTCCTTGAAGAGAACGGAGAAATCTTCGAGCTGCTTCCGGGCGAAATCAAGGTTTCCCCTGCCCTCTTTCAGGGCGGCGGCGGCGCGCTTGAACTGGTTTTCCCGCTCCTGCCGGTCCAGTTCAAGCAGCGGCTCCCCCTCCTTGAACCGCTCCCCCGGCGCGAACCGGTACCGGATGATGACTCCGTCGATGCGGCTGGAAAGCACCGCTTCACGCATCGGGAACAGCACGGCCTTCACCGGCAACGCCCGGTATGCGTCATCGGCGGCAAGAGCCGGCCAGAGCGCCGCCAGGCAGAGCGCCGCCGGCAGGATGCGAAACCGCTTTCTCATGGCTCGGCCGGGACCGGAACGGCCGGAGCAGCTTCCGCCGGATTCTCTTCCGGCGCAATCAGCTCGGCGGCTTCGGATTCCCGCTCCAGTTCGGCTTGCGCGGCCTCCGTCTGCAGATTGATCTTCTCCGCTTCACGCAGGGCTTCCTCTTTCTGTTCGGCCAGCTCTTTCTCGGCGCGGATTCTGGCCGCGTCGATCTCCGCCTTCAGCGAAGTGACTTCCTCGGTGCCGAGGTTGCGCACGCCGAGCACGTTCAGCATGCGGTAGTAGGCGATGTAATAGTTGCTGCGGGCGAAGATGCTGTCCACTTCGGTCTCGGCGGTGGCCAGGCGGATGTGGTCGAGCTCCAGCTGGGAGAGCGCGCCGGTGACCTTCTGGTTCCGAAGGGAGTTGTTCAAATTCCGGTTGTAGATCCGGTAGACGCGCTCGTTGATCTCGAACCGCTCCTTGCTTTCAAGGATGTTGGCGTGGGCCATGCGGACCTGCGCCATGATGCCGATCGCCTTGGCGTAGGTGTGCATCTCCTGGCTGTCGACCTGGGCCGAATAGGCGCGGTAACGGTAGATCATCTGCGGAGTTTTCAGCAGGTTGTAGGCGGCGCGGATGCCGATCTCCCACCAGCTCTGGTGGTAGAGGAAGGAGTTGTTGCTGTTGGTGAAGTCGAGGAAGATCCGCACGTTCGGGAACATCATCAGAATGGTCTTGCGGCACTCGATCACGTTGATGTGCTTGTTGATGTCGCTCTCATAGAGTTCGGGCCGCTGCAGCATCGCGATCTGTTCCATCGTGGTGATCTCCGGCAGTTCGATCTCCGGCAGCTTTTCAAGCAGCGCATCGTCGACCTTGATGTTCGCATTGGGATAGTAGCCCAGCAGCGAACGCAGCTCCACGCAGGCGTTTTCGTAGCTGCGGACGTAGTTGGTCAGCCGTTTTTCCATCTCCACGAAGCGGCGGGTCTCGTCATAGGCGCGGAACGGGGTGATGATCTGGGCGTCGGCCAGCTTCTCGATCAGGTCGTAGCGGTGACGGCACTGTTCGAGCAGATCGGTGGTGATCCGGATCGAACGCTGGGCCGCCGCGACCTGGAAATAGGCGCGGACCACGTCGAGCGTCAGGTTCTGCGCGGCTCGTTCGGTATAGTATTCGCGCATCAGGTGGCGGTCGTTCGCCTGCTGGGTGTTGAACCACGCCAGGCCGAAGTCGAGCACGCTGAGCGCGAGATCGACATTGAAGTAGTTGATCGTCCGGTCCTGGCTGGTGCTGGCGCCGTAAGTCATACCGTCGTCCTTGATCTTCCGGCTGCTGGAGCCGGGAGTATTGTCGCGGTCGGTCAGGGTGTTGTTGAAGTTGAGTTCGGGCAGCATGCCGAGCATCTCGGCGGTCCGGTTTTCACGGGCGACAGCCTCTTCGAGCTGGAAGACCTTCAGGTCGAGGTTGTGCTCCAATGCGATCCGGATGCAGTCGGTCAGGTTGTACACCTTTCCCTGTTCCAACTCCCGGAGCTGGGCTTTTTCAAAATGTTTCACGGTATATTCCGCGCGTTCGGTACGGTAATCATCCGCCGTCATGCACCCTTCCAGAAACATGCCGAGCATGACCGCCGACAGACAGACCGTACAATTGCGTTTATTCATCCTGGTATTCCTTACTTTTTGTGTTTATTTTTTCTTTGTTGGTTGATAATAAATCTCAAGAATGCAATAGTGGTTATATTTTGAAATATAAGCGATCTTTATGTAAAAATAACTTCCCTTTCTATTTTTTTGCCATATTTTTTTATTTTCAATGGAAGATTAATCTTCTATTTCTCACTTAACATTCTTAATATAAAGGAGCTAAAAAAATTAAAACACCATTCCTCCAAAACTTGCCTTTTACTCGATGCAGTGCTATATTTTCATATTCATCTTTACATTATACATGATATGTGAAGAAAAAATATAAGATCATACAGCTTATTTTACATATATTTTGCACATTCAAGGTTGATTTTTACCCATTTCGTTGTATTTGTGATTCTGTAAGCCCCCTTGCCGGCGAGCCCGTATCAGTCCGGCACAGGGAAAATCTGCGGTTTCGGAGCGAACCGTCTCTTATATACATACATTTTAATCCATTTCAAATAACCCGGAGTACAATCATGATCTATCGCTTGGAAGACCGCGTTTTATTCGAGGCCGCTGCGGCCGTCGAAGCCGCATACGCCGACGAGGCGCAGAATCAAACCGACAATGCAGAGCAAACCGAAGGCGCCGAACAGAGCGAAGCCGAAAAGTATGCGGCGGCAGCCGGCCCCGGCCCGGACAACAATGCGGATTCCTCCTCCGCCGCCTCCTGCCCGGGGGCGGCCGGTCCGGCACAGGACGGCCCCGATGCCGAACAATCCGGCGACACCGAACTGATTCTGATCTTCGGCGACGCGGAGGGTGCGGACCAGCTCGCGGAACAGGCCGGCGACAATGTGATCGTAATCCGGTTCGACGGCGACGAGACCGGCGCGGAAGTCCTCGACAGGATCGCGGAGGCGCTGGACGGACGCACCGTCGACCGGGCCGTGATCGTCTCCGCCGCCGAAGCGGACTCCGATTTCCGGGACGGGCTTCAGGCCCATCTCGGTGAAAACGCCGAAGTCGATGTGCTCAACCCCGGCTCCGAAAGCTATTCCGACGAATTTGCCGCCCTGATGGAGGATTTCTCCGCCGAACAGGACGACGGCGAAGAACAGGTCCGGTTCGCCCCCGAAACGGAGCAGGAGTCGGAGAGCGGCCGCCGTGAACTGGTGATCATCGGCTCCGAAGTCAAGGATGCGGACAAGATCGCCGCCGAATTCGGCGACAACACCGACGTCCTTTACCTCGACGGCGACAGAAGCGCGCTCGACCAGATCAACGAATTTCTCGACAACGCCGACGATCAGTATGACGCAATCCGGATTTTCTCCCACGGCAACGCCGGTTACCTCTATTTGAACGGCGAAGTGATCGACTCCGACTACGTCGCGGAGAACCGCGACGCATTCGCCGCCATCGGAGAGCATATCACCGAAAACGGCGACCTGCTGCTCTACAGCTGCAATCTCGCCGAAAACGATGCGGGCAAGGCGCTGGTCTACCAGTTGGCCGACATCACCGGCGCGGATGTCGCCGCTTCGGTCGACTCCACCGGAATCGGCGGCGACTGGGATCTCGAATATACGGCCGGCCCGATCGAATCCGTGAACATCAGCGTCGGCGATTACGGCCATTCTCTGGTCGCGGTTTCCAACCAGACGGAGCTGCAGACTGCCCTGACCGGCGGCGCCGGCAGCATCACGATCGCAAATGATTTCGACATCGATACCACCATCACGGTTTCGGCGGACGTCGATATCGACGGCGGCAATTACACCCTGACCTGGACCGGAGCCGCCGGCGGAACCATGTTCAACATAGGCGCGAACCTCACCGTGACCGTCAGCAGCCTCACGCTGGACGGCGGCACCGTCTACGAAGCGGACGGCACCGTCGCGGCGGGAAACGGAGGCGCCCGGATCATGAACGTCGGGGCCAATACGGCCGTCACCCTGACCGGCATCACCATGCACAACGGGTATGCCGCCGGGAACGGCGGAGCGGTCAACGCCGCCGCCGGAAGCACGCTGGTCATCTCCGGAGGCGACTACAGCGGCAACTATGCGACCGGGCGCGGCGGCGCGATCTATTCCGCCGGAGGCATCGATGTGCAGGGGAACGGCACGGGCTTTACCGGCAACCGGGCCGGAGGCGGCGGCGCGATCGCAATCGCCGGGGCCTCCTCCTCGCTGACCATCTCCGGCGACAATACGGTATTCCGCGACAACCAGGCGGGAGCCGCCCCCGAAACCGGCGGAGAAGGCGGCGCGATCAACATCAGCGGCGGAGCGACGCTGACCATCTCCGGCACCGGCACGGTCATCTCCGGCAACCGGGGCATGGGTTACGGCGGCGCGGTCTATTCGGGAAGCGCCGCGGACACCATCCTGATCAGCGGCGATTCGACCCGGTTCCTGAACAACGAAGCCTTCCGGCACAAGAACGGGCTCGGCGGCGCGATCTTCTTCGCCGGCAACCTGACCATCACCGGCAGCGACATCCTGTTCCAGGGAAACAAGTCGGTCACGGCGGCCGATGCCGACGGCGGCGCGATCTCCGGGCAGCCCGGCTCCGTGCTTTACATCGACGCGCCCAACATCAAGTTCATCGGCAATCAGGCCAACAACTACGGCGGCGCGATCTACACGCAGGGGGTCATCACGATCACCGCGGCCAGCAAAGCGCTGTTCCACCAGAACCAGATTGTCGGAGTCACCTTCGGCAGCAACGGCGGCGGCGCGATCTACGTGACCCAGCGCAACGCCGATCCGCAGCTGGTCTCCTCGATTGAAAACGTCACTTTTACGCAAAACTCCGTTTCCAACGGCGGCGTCGGCGGGGCGGTCCTGCTCCACGGCGCTTACCTGAAGATCACGGAGTGCATCTTTACCGAAAACACCGCAACCAGTTACGGCGGCGCAATCGGCGTCGGCTACTGGAGCGCCAGCCAGAACTGGGGCAAGGCCGAGGTGATCGACAGCACTTTCACCGGAAACAGCGCGAACTACGGCGGCGCGATCAGCTCCTACGGCTCCTACAAGGGCTACGGCGAAGTTTCGGTGACCGGCAGCACCTTCACCGGGAACACCGCAGCCAACAGCGGCGGAGCGATCTACCACACCTCCGCGCGGGAGTTCATCCTCGTCGATTCGACCTTCACGCAGAACCGCGCCAACGGCGCCTCCGCGTCCTACGGCGGCGGCGCAATCTACACCAATAAAGCGATGACGGTCAAAGAGAGCACCTTCAGCGGCAACAGCGCGACCAACGGCGGCGTGATTTTCGCAACGGGTTCGGCAGCCGTGGTCACACTCGACGGCGCCACGCTCGGCGGCAGCGTTGCGGACGCGAACAGCGCGGTTACCGGCGGCGGCGTGTACCTGACCAGCGGAGCAGGCCTGAATATGGTGAACGGTTCGGTGATCAGCCACAACTCCGCCTCGTCCGGCGGCGGCGTCGCGGTGGTGACCACCTCGACCTTCTCCTCTTACACGAGTACGATCACCTCGGACAGCACCAGCTCCATCCACAGTAATTCCGCAACCGGTTCCGGAGGCGGCATTTATGCGTCCGGCCCGAAATTGACGCTGGTGCTGGACGGCGTGACGCTCGGCGGCGCGGCGGGCAAGGGAAACATCGCGCGGGACGGCGGCGGCATCGCGTTGGCCTCCGCGACGGTGCTGAGCATCGACGACACCAGCGTGATCAGCCATAACGCCGCAACCGGAAACGGCGGCGGCATCCATGTGGCGTCCGGACTCGGCCTGACGCTGGCGGACGGCTTCAACATCAACAGCAACACGGCCCAATACGGCGGCGGCATTTATATGGTCTCCGGCGCGCTGGCGATCACGGGGCCGGGCACTTTCTCCGGCAACACCGCTTCGATCAGCGGAGGCGGCATCTACAGCAGCGCCGGAACCGTGTCGCTGGCCGGTTCGGGCAGCGGACTGGTTTTCACCGGCAATATCGCCAAAGGAACCGGCACCGACACCGGCGGCGGCGCGGTCTACCACAAGGGGGCGATGACCGTCACCGGCAACGTGCAGTTCATCGGCAACAAGGCCCATGCCGGAGCGCAGGTGCAGACCGGCACGGACCGGTACGGATACGCCATCTACAACTGGGGCGGCAGCGGCGGCGCGATCTTCTCCGCCGGGAGCCTGACCATCCGCGACGGCGACGTGCTCTTTGAGGGCAACGTCGCCGCCGGGACCGGCTACGGCTACGGCGGCGGCGCGGTCTTCGCCGGAAGCGGGGTGAACCTGAGCGGAAAAGTCACCTTCCGGGACAATCTGGCAACAGCCGACGCCTCGACCCGGGTCGACACCATCCGACGCACCATCTTCGGAACCAACATCGATACGGCGGTCTACTCCACCGGCGGCGACGGCGGCGCGATCTACCTCGCCGGCGGTTCGCTGAAGATCGACGCCGCAGACGCCGATTCGATCGTCTTCGACGGCAACATCGCCAAGGGGCGCAACGGCGGCGGCGCGGTCTACATGGCGGTGAGCACCTCCACGACGATCACCGGAACCGGCGAAGTGCTTTTCACCCGAAATGGCGCGCCCGACGATCCCAGCGACTACAGCGTGGGCGGCGCTTTCTTCTGCGACCGCAGCACCGTGCTGACCATCACCAACAGCAACACCGCCTTTATCGAAAACTACGCGGAGAACTTCGCCGGAGCGATCCATTCGTACAGCAATGTGACGATTCACGGCGAAGCCGGCAATTACATCCTGTTCAAGGGGAACTACGTCCTCGGCAACAACAGCGTCCGAACCGGCGGCGGCGCGATCGAAATCCAGCAGGGAGTGCTGGACGCCCGGTACGTCCGGTTTGAAGGCAACAGCGTCTACAAAACCTCGGCCAGCACCTCCTACGAGGCGTACGGCGGTGCGGTGTTCATCTGGTCCAACTACTTTGGGCCGAGCTACATCGATCACTGTGAATTCGTGGATAACTCCGCCCAGTTCGGCGGCGCGCTCTACGTCGGCTGGCGGCACGACCAGTTCACCGGCCAGGGTAATGTGATTGTATCGGAGAGCGTCTTCGACGGCAACCGCGCCGTCGCCCTGATGCGCAACACCTCCACCGGCGTCATCACCGAAAATACCTCCCTTGCCGCCGACGGCGGCGCGATCGGTCTCGGTACAGGCGGAAGCGTCTCCGACTGTGCCTCCGCCGGCAAGCTGACGCTGAGCGGCGAAAATACCTTCACGAACAACCTGGCCATATCCGCCAAAACCGGCCGGGGCGGAGCCATTTTCGTATCGTGGAACGAGTACAAACACCTCAACAGCAACCTCACCACCACCAGAATCATGACCTGCGGCGAACTCATCTTCGCCGATGGCGCAAACACCGTCTTCACCGGCAACGAGGCGACCGACGGCGGCGCGATCTACCTGCAGACCACCGGTGTGCTGACACTGGGCGGCGGCGCGGTCTACACCTTCACCGACAATGCCGCTTCCCGGAACGGCGGCGCGATCTATTTCGACGTCGCAGCCTCCGGTGAGGCTGAGAAAACCCTGACCGGCATGACCTTCACCGACAACACCGCCGGATCGGACGGCGGAGCCATCTACTCGGCGCGCGCCTTTACGGTCTCCGGCGCCGCGGTATTCAACGGCAACAACGCCGGAGCAAGCGGCGGCGCGATCTACGCGACCGGCGCGGCGGCGGTCGTAACGCTGGACGGAGTCACGATCGGCGGTTTCGACGCAGTCAACAACGTCGGCCTCGGCAACAGTGCGAAGTACGGCGGCGGCGTCGCGCTGGCGGCGGGAGCAAAGCTGGCGATGGTCAACAATGCTGTGATCAGCTATAACACGGCCTCCTCCGACGGCGGCGGCATCCATGCGGCGGCGGGAACCACCCTGACGCTCACCTCCGGCAGCGTCAGCAACAACGCGGCCAACGGCGGCAACGGCGGCGGCATCTGGACCGCGACCTCGGTGACGATCGATTCGGCCCTGACGCTGGCCAACAACGCCGCGCTGGCCGGCTACGGCGGCGCGATCTACGGCAGCGGTTCAGCAGCGATCACCCTGGACGGCGCGCTGATCGGCGGCGCGGCTGCAACCGCGAACAGCGCGAAATTCGGCGGCGGCGTCGCCCTGGCCGATACTGCCGCGCTGACTCTGCTGAACAGCGCCGTGATTTCCCATAACACAGCAACCGACGGCGGCGGCATTTACGCTTCCGCCGGAACCGGCCTGACCCTGACCTCCGGCCGGGTGACCAACAATGCGGCCACCGGCAACGGCGGCGGCATCTACGCGGCGACCTCGTTCACGCTGGGCGGCGGCGCGGCGGTGCGGAACAACAGCGCGGCCAACGGCGGCGGCATCTACGCAGACGGCGCTTCCGTCACCGTGACGGTGAACGGCGGCGTGGTCGGCGGAACCGGCGCCGCCGATGCGAACACCGCCACTTACGGCGGCGGCGTCTTCCTGAACAACGGGGCGAACCTGACCCTGACCGGCGGTCTGGTCACCTACAACACCGCAACCTGCGGCGGCGGCGTCGCGGTCGGAGCGAACAGCGCCAGCACAATCACCGCGACCGGCGCGAGCAACATCGGCTACAATACGGCCACCCGTTACGGAGGCGGCATCTACATCGGCAGCGGCGCGAATGCGAACGTGACCGGAGCGACCGTCTCCCGCAACGCGGTGACTCTCGCCACGAATCTGGGTTCCGGCGGTCCGGGCGGCGGCGGCGTATACATCGCCGGCGGTTCCAAGGTAACCCTGACCGATGTGAAGGTCAATCATAACACGGTGACCGCCCTCTCCAACAAGGACGGAGCCGGCGGCGGCGGCATCATGATCGGGCTGAACGGCACCGGCGGCGAAGTCACCATCACCGGTGCGTCGGAGATCAACAGCAATGTCGTCACAGTTGGAACCGGCAAGGCTTCCGGCATCCATTGCGGCGGCGGAGGCATCCTGCTGCAGCGGGGCAAGCTGTTCATCACCGGCACCACGCAGATCAATAACAACGAAGCCGGCCACGGCAGCGCGATCAAGGTCCAGTGCGACGACGACGGCGCGGGCGGCGGCCTGTTCATCGGCGGCAGCGGTACCGACAGCGTCGTGATCAGCGGGAACCACAATCAGAACCAAGTCGCCGAAGGCGGCTCCCAGATGGGCGCCGCAATCACCCTGATCCAGGGAATCGCGGACCTGAAAAACGTGACGCTCGACAACAACCACAACTATCACAACAACGGCCTCGGCGGCGGTTTCCTGATCGGCGCGGGTTCGAAGGGAGCGACCATCTCCGACTCCGTGATCAGCAACAACAGCGCGGCGGGCAGCGGCGGCGTCTACATCAATAAAAACCGGCTCACGATCGGCGACAATGTCAAAGTCCATGACAATGAGGCGAAAGCGCTTGCGTTCGGCTACGGACGCGGCGGCGGCATCAACGCGAACAACGAGTCCACGCTGACCATCACCGGCAAAAACGTCGAAATCTACAATAATATCGCACGGTGCAGCCTGTACGGCAGCGGCGGCGGCATCTATCTGATCGATTCGGATCTCACGATTGCAGCCGGTTCCGGCGTTTCCATCTACAACAACCAGGGACCGCTCGGCGGCGGCATCGCGATCGACCGCACCTGCAATGTGGAAATCCACGATGCGAAAATCCACGACAACACCGCAACCAGCAACGGCGGCGGCATTTACATCGCAGGCGGCCGCAGCGGAGCGCTGGCCGGCGGTCCTGCGGTAAAGCTGGGCGGAACCACGGAGATCTACGGCAATACCGCCAACAACGGGGCGGGCGTCTATCTCGGCGGCAGCGCCACCTACCTGACTTCGCTGACCATTACGGACCAGACGGATATCCACGACAACAATACCACCGGCGGCACCTCCCGGAACGGCGGCGGCATCTACGTCGCGGGGCGGGGGATTCTGGTCGTCAACAGCGCCGACGTGAAAATCCGGGACAACACGGCGGGCGGCCACGGCGGCGGCATCTATATCGCCGCCAACGGCAACGTCACCTTGTCCGCCGGAACGCTCTCCGGCAATTCGGCGCTGACCGGAAACGGCGGCGGCATCTGGACCGGAGCGGCGTTGACGCTCGACGACAACTTCGCGGTGATCTCGAACAGCGCGCTCAAGGGCAACGGCGGCGGTATTTTCGCTTCCGGCACCGGTGCATCGCTGACGCTCGACGGCGCGATCATCGGCGGCAGCGCGGCGAATGCGAATACCGCGCTGAATGGCGGCGGTGTGGCGCTGGCCTCTTCCGCGAAGCTGGCCATGATCAATGGAGCGGTGATCTCCCACAATACCGCAACGACTGACGGCGGCGGCATTTACGCGGCATCCGGCACCGGCCTTGTCTTAACCTCCGGTCGCGTCTCCGACAACACCGCAGCCGGCGGTTCGGGCGGCGGCATCTGGAGTGCGGCCTCCTTCTCGCTCGACGCGAATTTCTCGGTCGCCCGGAACAGCGCGGCCAAAGGAAACGGCGGCGGCATCTATGCGACCGGTTCTTCGGCGACGGTCACCCTGAACGGCGCGACCATCGGCGGCAGCGCCGCAAATGCCAACACCGCCTTGAACGGTGGCGGCGTGGCGCTGGCCTCCGGTGCGAAGCTTGAAATGGTCAACAATGCGGTGATCAGCTACAACACCGCGGCGACCCACGGCGGCGGTCTTTACGCCGACGGCGGCGCGGTGTCGCTGGCTTCCGGTTCGATCCACCACAACACGGCGACCAGCGGCAACGGCGGCGGCATCTGGACCGCCCGCTCCCTGACGCTGGGCAGCGGCGTCAGCGTCTATTTGAATACCGCCTCCAACAGCAGCGGCGGCGGCATTTACGCAACCGGAGCCACTGCGGCGGTCACCCTGAACGGCGCGACCGTCGGCGGCAGCGCGGGGAACGGAAACTCGGCGGTGAACGGCGGCGGCGTGGCGCTCGTCTCCGGCGCAAAGCTCGCAATGACCGCCGGAGCGACGATTTCGTACAACACCGCGACCAACCGGGGCGGCGGCATCTTCGCCGACAACGCGGATTCGACCGTGACGGTTGCTGGCGGCTTCATCGACCGCAACTCGGCCGCCTACCAGGGCGGCGGCATCTACGTCGGCAACGGCGCGGAGGTCAACCTCACCGATACGAGCGTCTCCCATAACTCCGTGAGCGGCTCCACCAGCGGCGGCGGCGGCATCATCGTCGCCGGCGGCGCCGTGACGATCACGGGAGCCTCCCATATCGACGGCAATACGGTCGCGAACACCGCCGGCAGCACGGCGGAAACCGGCGGCGGCGCGCTCCTGCTCAAGAGCGGATCGGTCACGATCTCCGGCACGACGACCCTGTCGAACAACGTCGCCAATAACGGCAGCGCAATCAAAACCTACGGCGGCGTCCTCACTGTCGGCGGCAACACCGGCGATCATATCGTGATCGACGGCAACACCAACGGCGGCGGACACCAGTGGGGTGCCGCGCTGCTGCTCGAAGCCGGTTCCGGCACGATCGCCGACGCTGAAATCTCGAACAACGTCAACAGCCATGCTTCCGGCATGGGCGGCGGCATTCTGGTCGGGAAGAATATGGGCGCATTCACCGTCTCCGATACGAAAATCCACCACAACACGGCGGCGGGCGGCGGCGGCATCTACATCAACGACAACGGGAACCTGAGTTTCGGCGACAATGTGAAGATTTACTCCAACGTCGCCAAGGCGAACAACAATTCCCAGGGGCGCGGCGGCGGCATCAACATCAACAATCAGGGCAGCCTGATCATCGACGGCGTCAAGGGGCTTGAAATCTACGACAACGTATCCGAAGCGACCCTGACGGACGGCGATCCGATCGGCGGCGGCGGTATTTACGTGCTTGACAGTGCGCTGTCGATCACGAATTCCGAAGCCTCCATCTATGGAAACAGCGCAATCAACGGCGGCGGCGTCTTCGCCTGCCGGAACAGCGTGGTAACCCTTGACGGCGTCCTGATCTACCAAAACAGCGCAGTGGACGGCGGCGGTGTTTTCGTGAACGCCGGACGCGACGGCACCTACGGCTGCAACGGAGGCGCCCTCACGCTGAGCGGTGAGACGAAAATTTATGAAAATACGGCTTCGAACCACGGCGCGGGCTTGTATGTACATGCCAACACGGTCGGTGTCGGAACCGCGACCATAACCGGAGACGTACAGATTTACGACAACGTTGCTTCCGGCAGCGGCGGCGGCATCTACGTTTCGAGCCTCGCCGTGCTGACGGTCGACGGCACCGACACGGCCGTTCGCGGCAACAGTGCGGCCAACGGCGGCGGCCTCCATATTTCCGCCGGGTCTGTTGTGACGTTCGGAACCGTGTCGATAGCGGGTAACACTGCAACCACCGGCGACGGCGGCGGCATCTGGACCGCGGAATCGCTGACCATCGGAACAATATCACGATCACTTCGAACAGCGCGGCCAACGGTTTGGGAGGCGGCATCTACGCCGCCGGTTCCGGTGTAACCATCACACTTGACGGTGCGGTAATCGGCGGAAGCGTGGCGGAGGCCAACTCCGCGAAGTCCGGCGGCGGCGTGGCGCTGACAGCCGGCGCTTCCCTGCGGATGCTCAATGCATCGGTCATCACTTACAACACCGCAGTCGATGGCGGCGGTGTCTACGCTTCCGCCGATTCGACTTTGAACCTGACCTCGGGAAGCATCAGCAACAACACCGCAACCGGCAATGGCGGCGGCATCTGGACTGCTGCGGATATGACACTGGCGGCAGATTTCACCGTCACCGGCAACCCTGCCGGAAACGGTGGCGGCATCTATGCCTCCGGTACTGCCAAAGTCACCCTGAACGGCGCATCCCTCAACGACAACACCGCAACAGCCAACGGTGGCGGCATTTACCTTGCCACCGGCACCGCGCTCGAAATGCAGAATAGTTCCACCGTCAACACTAACAGCGCCCTGAACGGCGCAGGCGTTTATGCCGAAGCAGGATCAACCCTGACGCTGACCTCCGGTAACATCAGCAACAACACCGCAACCGGCAATGGCGGCGGCATCTGGACTGCAGCGGATACGACACTGGCGACCGGTTTCACCGTCACCGGCAACACTGCCGGAAACGGTGGCGGCGTATACGCCTCCGACAGCGCTAGAGTCATCCTGAACGGCGGAACACTCAACAGAAACACCGCAACTTACAGCGGCGGAGCTCTTTACCTCGCGAACGGTACTTCACTTGAGATGCTGAATAATTCCACCGTCAGCACCAACAGTGCAGCTAACGGCGCAGGCGTTTATGCCGAAGCAGGATCCACCCTGACGCTGACTTCCGGCAGCATCAGCAACAATACCGCAACCGGCGATGGTGGCGGTATCTGGACAGTAGCGGATGTGACACTGGCGGCAGATTTCACCGTCACCGGCAACACAGCCGGAAACGGTGGCGGCATCTACGCTTCCGGTACTGCCAAGGTCACCCTGAACGGCGCGGCTATCAGCGGCAACACCACAACCACCAGTGGCGGAGGTCTTTACCTCGCCACCGGCACCGCGCTCGAAATGCTGAATAGTTCCACCGTCAGCACCAACAGCGCCCTGAACGGCGCAGGCGTTTATGCCGAAGCCGGGTCCACCCTGACGCTGACCTCCGGCAGCGTCGGCAACAATACCGCAACCGGCGACGGCGGCGGCATCTGGACTGCTGCGGATATGACACTGGCGGCAGATTTCACCGTCACCGGCAACACTGCGGCCAACGGTGGCGGTATCTACGCTTCCGGTACTGCCAAGGTCACCCTGAACGGCGCGGCTATCAGCGGCAACACCACAACCACCAGTGGCGGAGGTCTTTACCTCGAGAACGGTACTTCACTCGAAATGCTGAATGGCTCCACGATCAGTACCAACAGTGCAGCTAACGGTGCAGGCGTTTATGCCGAAGCAGGATCCACCCTGACGCTGACCTCCGGTAACATCAGCAACAACACCGCAACCGGCAATGGCGGCGGTATCTGGACTGCAGCGGATACGACACTGGCGACCGGTATCACCGTCTCCGGCAACATTGCCGGAAACGGCGGCGGCATCTATGCCTCCGGTACTGCCAAAGTCACCCTGAACGGTGCAGCCCTCAGCGGAAACACCGCAACTGCCAGCGGCGGAGGTCTTTACCTCGCAAACGGTACTTCACTCGAGATGCTGAATGGTTCCACAATCAGCACCAACAGTGCAGTTAACGGCGCAGGCGTTTATGCCGAAGCAGGATCCACCCTGACGCTGACCTCCGGTAGCATCAGCAACAACACCGCAACCGGTGACGGCGGTGGCATCTGGACAGCAGCGGATATGACACTGGCGACCGGTATCACCGTCTCCGGCAACATTGCCGGAAACGGCGGCGGCATCTATGCCTCCGGTACTGCCAAAGTCACCCTGAACGGCGCATCCCTCAACGACAACACCGCAACAGCCAACGGTGGCGGCATTTACCTCGCCACCGGCACCGCGCTCGAAATGCAGAATAGTTCCACCGTCAACACTAACAGCGCCCTGAACGGCGCAGGCGTTTATGCCGAAGCAGAATCAACCCTGACGCTGACCTCCGGCAGCATCGGCAACAATACCGCGACCGGCAACGGCGGCGGTTTGTGGACTTCCGGAATCGCAGTGATCAGTCCTGATTTCACGGTCACGGAAAACCGGTCCGTCAACGGAGCGGGAGTATACGCAGCCGGTCCGGGCAAGGTAACTGTTGACAGCGGCAGAATCTATTCCAATATCGCGACCGGCAACGGTGGCGGTGTATACCTGACGGCTGGAGCCGCGTTTGAAATGTTGAACAGCGGCAACATCTACAGCAACGCCGCGGTCCACGGTGGTGGCGTGTATGCCGATTCCGGTTCGATTCTGACGCTGACCTCCGGCAACATCTCCGGCAATACCGCGACCGGCGACGGCGGCGGCATCTGGAGCGCAACCGACATTGCGCTCGCAACCGGCTTTACTGTAACCGGAAACAGCGCGGTTAACGGCGGCGGAGTCTACGCCTCCGGTACAGCCAAAGTCACCTTGAACGGCGCAGCTATCAGCAGCAACACCGCAACTGCCGATGGCGGTGGCATTTATCTTGCCAACGGCACTTCACTCGAGATGCTGAATAATTCCACCGTCAGCACCAACAGCGCCCTGAACGGCGCAGGCGTCTACGCTGAAGCCGGGTCTATCCTGATGCTGAACTCCGGCAGCATCAGCAATAATACTGCCACCGGCGACGGCGGCGGCATCTGGACCGCAACCGACATCGCGCTCGCAACCGGCTTTACTGTAACCGGAAACAGCGCGGTTAACGGCGGCGGAGTCTACGCCTCCGGCAATGCAAAGGTTACATTGAACGGCGCAGCTATCAGCAGCAACACCGCAACTGTCGATGGCGGTGGCATTTATCTTGCCAACGGCACTTCACTCGAGATGCTGAATGGCTCCACGATCAGCGCCAACAGTGCGGCCAACGGTGCAGGCGTCTACGCTGAAGCCGGGTCCACGCTGGCACTGAACTCCGGCAGCATCAGCAATAATACTGCCACCGGCGACGGCGGCGGCATCTGGACCGCAACCGACATCGCGCTCGCAACCGGCTTTACTGTAACCGGAAACAGCGCGGTTAACGGCGGCGGAGTCTACGCCTCCGGCAATGCAAAGGTTACATTGAACGGCGCGACCATCAGTGGTAACACAGCGAGCAGCAATGGCGGTGGCATTTATCTTACCAATGGCACTTCACTTGAGATGCTGAATGGCTCCACGATCAGCGCCAACAGTGCAGCCAACGGCGCAGGCGTCTACGCAGAAGCCGGGTCAACCCTGACGCTGACCTCCGGCAGCATCAGCAATAATACAGCCACCAGCGACGGTGGCGGCATCTGGACCGCAACCGACATCGCACTCGCAACCGGCTTTACTGTAACCGGAAACAGTGCGGTTAACGGCGGCGGAGTCTACGCCTCCGGCAGTGCGCTGATCACCATCGACGAGGGTGGAAACATCGACCTCAATACTGCGGCGAATGGCGGCGGCATTTACCTTGCCGGTTCTTCCGTTCTGGCGGTAAACGGCGGCAGCATCACGAACAATACCGCTTTCTCTAATGGCGGCGGTATCTACGCGGCAGCCGGGACCACCCTGAACCTCGTCTCCGGCAGTATCAGCGACAACACCGCGACCAGCGGAAACGGCGGCGGCGTCTGGACCGCAACCGGAACAACTGTAGACCGGATTTCCATCACCGGCAACCGGGCCGACAACGGATACGGAGGCGGACTCTATGCCACCGGCCCCGCCGTGGTGACGGTTTACGGCAGCATCACGTTGAACAGCGCGGCCAACGGCGGCGGCATCGCCGTCGTCGACGGCGCACAGGTCACGTTGAAGCATGATGCGGCAGTCAACCGGAATCAGGCCGCCAGCGGCGGCGGCGTCTATATCGGGAGTTCCGGCCGGTTCACGGCGGAAGATGCCTTCATCAACGGCAATATCGCCACTGCCGACGGCGGCGGCGTCTATTCCGCCGATCAGGGCTATTCGTACATCACCCGTACCCAGATCGACGGCAACCGGGCCGGCGGCGCGGGCGGCGGCCTCCATGTCGCCGGCGGCGAACTCCTGATCCACGAAACCACCGTATCGCGCAATGCCGCAGCGAATGGCGGCGGCGTTTCCATCGCGGGCGGGGAGTTCGGCGCGGTCAACTCGACCATCGGCTTCAACACCGCGACCGGCAACGGCGGCGGAGTGTTCCAGAGTGGCGGCGTCACCCGGCTCGTCAACGTGACGGTCGCGGCCGACCGCAGCGCGGGAGCCACCTCCGGAACGGGTTTCGAGCTCTCCGGCGGCGAAGCCTATTTGCTCAACAACATCATCTACGGCGACGGTCTCGCCAACGATGTGCAGTACAACGGCGGCACGCTGGATGGATTCAACAACATCTACGGCAGCTTCAGCAGCCGGAACTGGACCGGAAACATCGCGGCGACCTACCGGAACTCCTTCGGCGACGATGTCGCGCTGCGGGTGAATCCCGGAGCCGGGCGGACGGAAACCATCGCGATCCTGAGCACCTCGGACGCAGCGGCGTACGGCGTGCAGACCGGCTATACGCGCAGTTCGGACGGCACCTCGATCGATGCGATGTTCTTCCGGACAACCAAAGGCTGGCTGGAATTCGCCGGAAGCTCCGCCGATGCTCCGGAAATCGTGGTCGGCGCAGACCAGCGCCAGGTCAACGACGGCGACGGAGTCCATTACTGGGCGGGCGCCTATTCGATCGCCCCGTCGATACAGCCGCCGGTGCCGCCGCCGGTCGACCCGGAACTCCCCTGGAATATCCTCAAGGATCATTCAAATCACAAGGGATTCACACAGACTTTCGAGGATGCGCGCGGCTGCCTGGTCTACGTCTCCAGAATCGACCTGCGGCGCGTGCCGGACGGCGAATTCACAGTCCGATTCAAACCGGCCGTCCATCAGACCGAACTGAGCGACGCGCTGCGGCTTTTCGAACACAACTCAAGCGAATGGCCGGCCGAACTCGAAACCAGTGAACTTCTGCCGGTCAGGCATGAGCTGTTCCAGGATCACTTCAACCGGTCCCTGGAACAGATGGTGCACCTGCCGTCGAAATTCGCCGCTCCGGGGCATTTCGCCAACCCGGTCATCGGTCACTGATCCTCGGATCACCCGGTAAAAAACATCGGCGGACAGTTTTCAAAAACTGTCCGCCGAATTTATTCGGATCCGATACAAGTACGCGCGAAATCCCCGCTTCAGAATCTCGGCCCGGTGGAACCGCGCCGGATCAACTGATCCTGCAGGATGGTTTCCGGCGCTGCGGCCCTTCCGTCGATCAGTCCGATCAACTGCTGTGCCGCAAGCTCTCCCATGCGGCGTGCCGGACGGCGGATCGTCGTCAACGGAGGATTCAGCAGCGTACAGAAATTGTCATCGTCAAAACCGACCAACTCGATATCCTCCGGAACCGACAGCCGGGAATTCAGGATCGCGTTCAATGCTCCGGGGGCCAGTTCATCCCACATCAGCAGGATCGCATCCGGCGGTTCGGGCGTCATCAGCAGCTTGTGGGCCGCCTGGTAGCCGTAAATATCCAGTCCCACGTCGGCCGGAGAGCAGGAGGCCAGTACCACTCCCAGCTCCTGCACCAGTTCCATCCGGAATTCGATGCCGCTTTCACGCAGCGCCTCCCGGTAGCCGGCATATCTTTTCCGCACGGAAAAACTGGTTTCCAGCGCATCGAAGGTGTCGGTCAGGAAACCGATCCGCCGCCGTCCCTCCGCAATCAGCCGGAGCGTCGCTTCATAAGCCGCCTTCCGGTCATCCGAACCGATATAGGGAATGCCTTCGATTCCATAATGATGGTCGAGGCAGATGATCGGCCAGCCTTCCTGATGCAGTTCGAAGATCAGGTCATGATTGGCGGACGGAACCGGAAGCAGCGCGACTCCCGCCGTCCCCTGCCCGTGCAGCCGTTTCAGGTGCTCCGCCTCGCGGAGCGCATCGCCGGCACTGTTCCCGACCGCCACTGCATAATTGTTCCGAGCGGCTTCCGCCTCGAAGCCCAGAAACACCTCGTGATCGAAGGAATCGCGCGTATAAGAGCAGATGAAAGCCAGCTGGCGGCCCGCCTCCTGTCTGGCCGGAGCCCCCCCGGAATGAATCACAAACGTTCCCCTGCCGCGGACTCCGGTCAGGAATCCTTCGTTTTTCAGGAGATCAAGCGCTTTCAGCACCGTCTGGCGCGACACGCCGAAACGCTCCGCAAGCTCATTCTCGGTCGGCAGGCAACTGCCCACCGGAAAGACGCCCTCCTCCAGTTCCCGGACAAGGGTATCGTAAATGTTTTTGTATTTTGCGGCTGCGTTCATAGTTCCTCTCTAAGATATTATCGTCTACTATTATACTACAGGAAAACGACTTTTGCAAGAGAGTATGTAAATGTATTTCCGATAAATGTACATATTTTTGAAACCGCCGCAGGAATATGGCCGGCAAGGCTGTGGTCCCATCCCGATTAAAGGCGGATTACCGCTCCTCATCCGCCGGAACGGGCAGTTCCCCGGTCTCCTCTTCCGGACGCAGCCGGGCCGGGATCTGCCGTGCTTTCGCCATCTTGACGCCGAGCTTGCGCAGTTTTTCCCCGGCGAGAACCACACTGCGGTTGCGTTCACCGTGTTTCAGGCGGCGGACCGCCGCGTCGTAGACATCGCGGGCCTTGTCCAGAGTACGGCCGACTTCGTCGAACTGCTCATAAAACGCATAGATCCGCTCCAGCATCTGTGCCGCCGTATCCAGAATCTCCCGTTGGTTGCGGCTCTGGTCCTCGCGGGTCCACGCGGTGTGGATCAGCTGGAGCAGCGCAATCAGGTTGGACGGACTGACCGGCATCACCTTGAGCTTGAACGCCTCCGCCCACAAGGACGGCTCCGAGATCATCGCCAGCTGGTACGGTCCCTCGTTCGGGATGAACATGATTACGAAGTCGACCGTTTCCCGGTCGCTCCGGTTCAGGCGGGCGCTGTAATTCTTTTTCGCCAGTTCATCGATATGGGTGCGGATGCTGCGGATATGGCGCGCCAGTGCGGTCTTGCGGCTCTCTTCGTCCTGACTGTTCATATAGTCGAGGTAGGCGACCAGGCTGACCTTGCTGTCGACGATCACATCCTTGCCGTCGGGATAGTGGATCACCACATCGGGACGCATCCGGCCGTGGTCAGGATCGGCCACCGTCCGCCCGTCGTCATCGCGCAGCGTCGCCTGACACTCGTAATGGATGCCGGGCTTCAGGCCGGAACGTTTCAGGATATCCTCCAGAATCATCTCGCCCCAGTCGCCCTGCGTCTTCTGCCCGCCCTTCAGGGCGTCGGCCAGATTTTTCGCTTCGCTGCCGATCCGCAGGGTCTCCTCCATCATCCGGGAGAGCCGGGTGTTCAGCGCGGTGTTCAATTCGATGCCCTTGACCTTCGACTCCTCCACGGCGGTCTTGAACTCCGTCATCTTCTCCTTGAGCGGATTCAGCAGCGATTCCAGCTGCTCTTTATTGGCGCTCTGCAGTTTGCCGGACTTCTCCTCGAATATCCGGTCGGAGAGGGATTTGAACTCCTCCTTCAGCAGTTCCAGACGGGTCTGCCACGCCTTTTCCTGTTCCTGCCGCGCCCGCTCCTGCTGTCCGGCAAGCAGCTCCTGTTCCCGCCGGAAGCCTTCCTGCATCAGCCTTTTTTCCGCCTCGGCCTCCGCCAGCGCGACGCGCGCCGTTTCAGCCTCGCGACGGTTCTCTTCCACCTTTCCGGCAAACCGCCGGGAAGCCGTCCACGCCCCGATTGCGCCGCCGACAATCAATGCGGCGATGATAAGCAAATATTCCATATCACTCTTCAAAAAACAGCATGAGATAATTGTAAAGGATATCACAGTTCACGGTTTCAGCACCGGCTGGCGGCAATCCCACAATGAAGCATTTCACAAGAGAAGCCGCTTTTTCCCGGAGCCGCTTTCATCAATATACACGGCAGCTTTCCCGATTGCCAGCGGCATGAAAGCATTTTTGGCCGAAAGAGGCCTCAAAGTTTGTCCCACTGATGGTGGCCCCCTTCCGGGCAGTTGAATACCGACGGACGGCCGCTCACCGCCACCTTGATCTTACACTTCCGGCACAGATGGCGGTCCCGTCCGGTCTTGCCGAGCAGCGTCCAGTCGTGATGCCCCGAAGCCGGACAGTCCGCCGGATTGGGCCGGGCCGCGGTCTTTACCGCAACCGTGCATTTCCGGCATAGATAGACCGAATTTCCCGCTTTCCCCAGATCGGTCCAGCGGTGATGCCCGCCGCCGGAACATGCAAACACGGCCGGGGTTTTCTCCTTTCCGACCGCAACCGCGCATTTGCCGCACAGATAATAGCGGCGGGCTTCCGCCATCGCCGCCACCCCGGCCGCAACCACACCGCAAATCAGAAAAAATCTTGCCGCATTCTTCATTCCGCACCTCCGAATTCATTCCTTCCGCGACAACCGGCCGGCCAAGCCGCACCGTCGTCTCAACCATTATCCGCAACAACTCCGGTTATCTTACAGAACCACTTCGGAAATCCGGTCGTTTTTTTCAGAAAAATCAACAGAGGAATGGCAGCGCCACGCCGTATTCAGGCCGACCGGCGGAAACGCGGTTCACCGGAACAGGAAGAACCAGAAAGCGCCGGCAACCAGAATCACTCCCGCCCCGCCGGCGATCACGGCAATCAACACTCCCAGCGACACTCCGGGAGTTTTCTCCGAACGCATATAGCCGGGCAATGGCGGTGACAGATTCTTCGGCGGCAGGGGCTGCGGAACCGCCTCCGGTTCCCCGTTCTCTCCGGCCGAAACAGCCCGCTGGATCGGCCTTTCGGCCGGAATCGGACGCAGCGCCGGTTCCGGCAAAGGCACGGCGCAGGCCGCCGGAGGCGCTGGGTGCAGCGCCAGTTCCGGCTCGGGGGCCGGAATCACCAGACTGCAGCGGCAGGCGGGACAGTGGCCGCGGTTGCCGCCCCAGCTGCGCGGCACCCGGATGCGCTGGCGGCAATGCGGGCAGGCGAATTTGAACGTCGCCTCCGGTCCCGGCGCCTTCACCGCGGAGCCGCACTCCGGGCAGAATCCCGGCCCTGCCGGAACCCCGGTGCCGCATTGTTCACAAATCATCCCGCCTCTCCTGAAGTTGCTGTGTCCGATCCCATTTCAATATTATAGTATAAATCGATCGCAAAAACAATACCGCACCCCTGAAATCAGTTAAAAATGATCAGCTTTTTCAGCAATTCGGCACGACAAGCGATGTGTCATCGTGCCGGATCGGCATTCAGAAGCTGACCACCGGGAAAAAGTCCGTGTTCTTGCTGTCGCCGAGCCCGGGGGCGACCGCGATGAAGCTCTCGCGCATTTCGCCGTCGTTGTCGTTGATCAGCAAATTGAAACGAAAGCCCCGCCCGGCCGCCTCCTCCGTCAGGCCGACGGCGGCAAACGGAATCACGGCTTCATAGAGGGTCCGTTTCCTTTCCTCATCGCGCCCGGTTTCAAGCCGGAAACGTTCCGTCACGCGCCGGACATCGAAGCCGGCGGGGGCATTCCAGACAAAACACCCGTTTCCTCCGTCGCCGCGTCGGAAGAAACCGATCTCCCATGAACCGGCTTGCCCGGGAATCCGCAATGCGAGTTGAACGCTGTCGCCTTTCCACGACTCCTCCCCGGAGAAGGGCTGGCAATGCCTGTCGTCGGTCACCTCCACGCGCAGTTTCAGGGAATCCCGGTTCCGGGCAAGGTATACCTTGCCGCTGAGGTCCTCCGGCCCCTTCCAGAAGAGATGGCTTCGGGCGGGATCATTCGGAGCGAGCATGGTCAATCGGGAAGCGTCCTTGAGCTCGAAATCCGGAACCTGCGGAAAATCCCCTTCCCGCAGGCGCGCCACCGTCCAGAGCGGCTCCTCAAGCTCCCCTTTCCAAAGCCCGCCCGCTTCAAACCGCAAATTCAGGTGCTTCAACTGTCCGTGGAGCGAGCGGAACGTGCTTTCCGCGCGCAATTCAAGTTCGACTGTCCTCTCCCCGCCCGGAGCGAGTCGGAAACAGAAGCCGGAGCGTTTCAGCGCCACTCCGCCGGGTGCGGAGAAGTCCAGCCGGAACAACCGCGCCTTCGCCGTCGCATTGGTCACCCGGTATTTCACGGTCGAACTTCCGCCGGGAAACAGGCTGGCATCCCCCTCGCGCCGGATCAGTTCGCCGCGCGGGACCGGCTCCTTTTCCTGTCCCCCGATCAGCAGCGTCGCGGGTTCTTCACCGACCTCGATGACCGCCTCTCCCCCGGCGGCGGCCATCCTGCGACGGTTTCCAAAAAGATCGATCAGCTCGCACCGCCCCGTCACACCGCCGATCACCGCCAGCCGGACTGCGGAGTCCCGCCGGTTGTTCCAGTGTGGCAACAGGAAATTCCCCCTGCCGTCCCGGAAGAGAAAACAGTCCAGCCCGTCGCCGAGGAAAAGGTCCTTCCTGTATTCGCCGCCCCGGAAGACACCGGCCAGCATATTGTACGCCGCATACGCCTCCTTCGGGTAAAAATCCCGGGTGACCAGTCCGAAGTTATGCTCGTTGTTGCGCGGGTCGTACCCGTCGTTTCGCAAGTCATACCAGTTGTAGCCGACCGCTCCGCGCGCCCAACTGTAAAGGAGTTTCTGCACCAGCGTCCGGGCCTGCCGGCGCTCGCCGATATGGATGGAGGATTCCGCCGTCTCGTTGGCATACCACGGAGCGGTCACGCCAAGCTCCCTGCGCAGTTTCATCAGCCGTTCGATCTGCGGCCGGTAGTGCGCGAGCGGCCCGTGGCCATGAAAGGCGTGGATATCATAGAAGCCCCTGCCGCCGCGCAGCGTTTTGGGCATGTGTTCCGGGTCGCTCATTGCGCCGTGCATACCGGGCATGCAGGCATAGCCGCCGGTGAGCACGTTCATCTCCGGCGCGGCGGCCTTGGTTTCGCGGTGGGCGATCTTCATCAGTTCGAGGTATTCCGGCTGGGAGAAGTCAGCGAAGCCGATCAGGTCCGGCTCGTTCCACACTTCGACATAGCGGATTTCCCCCCGGTAACGCTGCGCGAAGGCCCGGATGAAGTTCGCCCAATGACCGTAATCGGGCCGCCCCTTGCCGCGCCGCGCCGCCGAAACCGGCTTCCACTCCTTCGCCACCGCCCAGCCGGGTACATAGCAGTAGATCGCCTGCGGCTCCAGATGGTACTTTTTCAGGGCGGCGACCAGCCGGTCATAAGAAGAGAAGTCCGATCGCCCCTCCTCCGGCTCCAGCCGTTCCCAGAGAATATCCTCGCGCACGACTTTCGCGCCGCACCATGCGGCGGCCATCGCCTCGCGCTCCAGCTCTTCATCGGAACTTCCCTGCGAATGGCTGCACACCCCGAACAGGAATCCCTCCGCCCTGCCCGGCGTCGGTCCCGCCGGCGGCATATATGCAAAACTCAAGCGCCGTTCCAGCGGCCTCACTTTCGGATCGTCGTCAATCACGCGCACCTCCACGCGGGAGACGCCGAACTTTTCGGGGCGCGGCAGTTCCAGCCGGAACTCCTCGCCCGGCCCGAGCCGCCATGCCGCCGCCCTGCCCGGCGCATATTCCAGCCGCCCGGAAGCTGTCCTTCCCCTGGTGTTGACCAGCTTCAGCACGGGTGTCCGGCCGTCCCCCGGCGTCAGCACGTGAATCGGATTCCCGGTCTCCAGCTCCGGCGTGAGCGGCCGGTTGCTGTCGAGGACCCGGATCGACACCCGTTCGATTCCGATCCGTCCGGCGCCTTCCCGCTTTCCGAAATCCCCGGCAAAGCCGTTCAGGCGGACGGGGAAGTCGAGCACTCCGTCGCCGGGACCGCCCCAACTTCCGGCCGCGGGATTTCCGCAGTCGACCCGATAGACAAACTCCTGTCTGCCGCTGAGATTTTCCGGGATGTTCCGGGAAAACTGAAAGGTCTCGCCGCCGGCGTCGGCCAGTCGCAAATTGAAACTCTTCAATCCCCCGGCGGGGGGCAGTTCCGCCGTCACCCGGATTTCCGCGCGGATAAATTCCGGCAGAAAAAGTTCCCGGTTGATGAAAAATTCAAAATGCCGCGCTTTCGCACAATCCCAACTGATTTCAAGTCCCCGCCGGCCATAGGCGAAGCCCTGCGCCTTCTCCTGCGGCCGGTGCAGCACGACCGGGAGTTTCTCGCGGGTGAAATCGACGACCTCCTCCGCCGGAAGCCCCGCCGTGATTCCCGCCGCCAGCAGAAACGCCGCCGCAATCCACCTCTTCATTCAACGGATCTCCAGATTCAGGCCGTTTTCGGCGATGTAGTAGACCCGGCGGGCATCGTCCTCCCACACCTTCCGAAGCGCATCCCGATAGTCGTACGGAGTCGACAGCGCGGCATGGCCATCAAAAAAACCGAGCGTTCCCCGGCCGCCGTGCGCCGGAAAGAAGCCGTCGCGCCCCGCGTCGTTGCACAGCGCCCAGCTTCCCATCATGGTATCCTTGCGGGCACTGTCGGCGAACAGCGGAAAGGAAGCGGGAAACTTCACCTGCTTGAGCCTGAGGCAGTGATAACCGGTCACCGCCGAGAGGTACTGCGCCTGCGGAACCGACTGGTTGGAGCTGTCCGGCTTGGCGATGCCGTAAGTGTTCCAGGAGATGTCCCCGCTTTCGGGAATCGGAATCTCCGGGCAATAGAAGAGCTTGTCCTTTCCGGTGATGTCCAGCGCGCTGCCGCTTAACGTGGAACGCCCGGCCAGTACCGCCGACCAGCGTGCGTTGACGGAATAATAGAGCAGCAATCCGTCATTCTCGCCGAGGTACATCCAGGCCAGCGTAAGCAGTTGCCTGTGGTTGTTGACGCAACTGATCGACCGCGCTCTGGCCCGCGCCTTGTTCAGCACGGGCAGCAGCATAGCGGCGAGAACGGCGATAATCGCAATTACCACCAACAGTTCAATTAAAGTGAATTTCCGTTTCATTGACAGACCTTTCAGGGGTTGATGTTTCTGACCGACTGCCGCTCGATCAGCAACGGCGGGGCGGAACGCAGGCCGAAGCGTCCTCCGGCCGACAGCGCCTCGACCCCGGCCTTGACCGCGGCGGCAAATCCAGCGAAGTTTTCCGAAACCGTGGTGAGCGGCGGAGTATAGAGCGTTCCCGCCGCGAATCCGCCGTTTCCGATCACGCTGACATCCTCCGGCACGTTCAGGCCGTAATCCTTCAGCGCCTTGAGCGCGCCGAGGGCGGAGGTGTCGCTCGAAACGAAGATTCCGGTGAAATCCGCGCCGTGTTCCTCCAGATGGGCGCTCAGCGCGGCATGGGCCAGCGTCGGCGAATAGTCGCCGCTCCTGACGCCGCAATCGATCACCGCCGGTTCAAGCCCGTTCAGCCGGGCGAGATGCAGAAAGCTGCTGATCCGGCAGTGTTCCGCCAGCGACATCGGCTCCGAAAGCAGCAGCGCGAGCCTGCGGTGGCCGTTCCGGATCAGGTGGTGCGCCGCCGTCATGCCGATAAGTTCCGGATGAAGGTCGACCGCATCCACTCCGGCATAGCTCAGGGTATTGCAGCAAAAGACGATGGTTTTCGGCAGAGCCAGCAGCCTCCTGAGCTCTTCCCTTTTCATACCGTATGGCGGATAGAACAGCACCGCGTCGGCCCGGATCGCCTCCAGCCGCTCGATACAGTCCCTGCCGTCAAACGGATAGAGCACCGTCGAAAAAGCGTACCTGTCCGGCTCCTCCCCGAGAACCTTTTCGACCGCCTGATCGAAATTGCGTACCTGCTCACTCTGCCAGTCGCAGTGAAAGGAGACCACCCGGAACCGGTCAAGCTGTTGGTTGCGAACCACAAAAATCCCCTCTCTCGGCCGGACTTCGATCATTCCGGCTTCGGCCAGCAGCCGCAGGGCCTGATCGACCACATGCCGCGTCACCCGGAACTGCTCCATGATCTTGCGCTGAGAATAGAACCGGCGACCGCCCTGAATCGACTCCAGTTGGCCGCGCAGTTCAAGATAGAGCTGTCTGGAACGGCTTTTGACTGCTTTGGACATCGCTGAATCTCCTCCTCCGGAGCTGCTGAATCAAACTCTTTACCCATAATTATAGCAAATCGACTCAGCCATTGCAAGACTGAGTCGATTTTTTGCAATTTTTTTTTTTACCGCAGGATCAGTTCATCAGCGATGCAGCTTCGGAGTGAACACGATTTTGCGCGCCGTGTCCGGCTCTCCCTGTTCCAGAATCCGGAGCAGTTCTTCGCCGATCGCTTCACCGAGCTCGTATTTGCACTGGGTCACCGTCGCAGGGCGCGGGGAGAGCAAATCCAAGAAAGCGAGGTCGTCGTAGCCGACCACCGCCAGCTCCTCCCCGATCCTGACCCCTTCCGCCAGTGCCCGGCAGCACAGCGACGCCGCCAGAAAGTCCGAAAAACAGAATACGCCGACCTTCATCTGTTTCGCCGCCGCGATCACCGGCTCCGGCGAATCGACCTCCTCGACCACCGTGCCGCGCTCGGCGAAAAACTCCCGGAAGGCGATGATCCGGCCGAAGTTGCAGCCGACGTGATCCTCGAAGATCATGATCCGCTCCGCGCCGGTCGAGGCGATGTATTCCGCCGCCGCCCTGCCCCCGGCGGATTCGTCGTTGTAGACGCAGGTCAGCCCCTCCGCCGGGGAGTTCATGACCACCACCGGCGTGGTGCCGTTCAGTTTTTGCAGTTCTTCAAAATTCACGCAGTTTCCATGCTCGTCGAGCGCGGGCGAAACCACATAGGCGTCCACCCCGATCCGGCGCATCTCGCGCAGCGCCTCCAGCTCGCCCGCCGCGTCGGTGTGGGCGCTGGAGAGCACCAGATGAAAGCCCGCCGGAGCCAGCTTTTCCTCCAGCCCGGCGACGATGTCGCTCCAGAAGGAGGTGTTGATCCGCCCCCGCACCAGCAGTCCGATCAGATAGGTGCGGTTGCACTGCAGCGCACGCGCGAAGATGTTCGGCACGAAATCATTGCGGTCGATCGCCGCCTGAATCCGTTCGCAGGTCTGCCGGGAGAGCTTGTACTGCCGGGCTTTGCCGTTGATATAGAACGACACCGTGGTCACCGAAACCCCCGCTTCCCGCGCAATATCGGCCAATTTGATCCGCGCCGCCATCTCCCGTCCTTTCCTGTATGATCCGAGTGTATAAAATATCACAAATTCCGGCTGATTGCAATATTTTTACCGGATCGCTCCTTTTTTATTTGAATTTTCATTTCTCCGGAATATAGTATGTTAAAATGTTTTAGTTAAACCAGAATGGAGGTCTTTTTATGGAAAAAGTCGAATTGCAGGAAGCGGTGCGCCGGAATCTGCAATGGTTTGAAGAGTCCGGGGTCATGGAGCCGCCGGACGGAAGCTGGGGGGTAGCCGAACGGCTCAGCGTCGCGGAGGGAGAAGCACTCGAAAAGATGAAACGCGCCTTCCCCGCCTGGACCACGCTGTCGCAGGGGCTGGTGATCGAGCAGCGCCGCGCCGACTGCAACTTCGAAGCCGCCCTGCTCTATAAGCTGGCGGGAGAGGTTCTGGACGATCCGGAATGCGGCGCCGTCGCCGGGAAACTCCTCGATTTCCTGTACTTCCGCAGCGGTCTGCTGAACCGCTACGACGAGGGCTTTCCAGCGGGCGGCTGGCGGTGGTCCCATATTCAGTGGCGTCCGACCGTCTGGTTCGACGACGACGCATGGTGCATTTTCATCCAGCTGGCGCTGGCGAAGCTCGATCCGGCGCTCGACGCCCGGTACGACCTGAAAAAGTGGGCGCAGCAGCTGGCCGGAGAGCTCATCCCGGCGATGCGCCGCACCTTTATGGCGGAAGATCGCCGCGCGCCGGGCGAATGGCACGATCCGGCCGGCGCATGGAGCGGCCGCCTCGAACTGCCGCACTGGGGATCGCTCGCGGTGATGGCGCTCGCCCGCGCGGCACAGGATTCCCCCGATCCCGCCGCCGCTGCGGAAATCCGCCGTTACCACGGCTACCTCCGGGAGAATCTCGAACATTTCACCACCAGTGAATTCGCCTATGCGATCCTCGGCGCCGCCTCCGCCTACCGGGTTTTCGGCGAAGCCGCCGACCTCGAACTGGCGCGGCAGGCGGGCGAACTGCTGCTGGCCAAGCTCGACCCGGAGACCGGCAACCTGCCCGCCGAACACTACGAGGCCCCGACCGGCGGCCGCCTTGCGGACACCATCTACACCTTGAACTGGTCGTTCCTCGCGTTGCAGATGCTCGATGAACTTGCCGACGATCCGCGCGTCCGACAGGCGCGGCGCCTTCAGGCGGAGCTTCTGGTATCGATTCAGGACCGGACGCCCGATCCGTTCTTCCGCGGCTGCTGGCGCGGCATGTACGACCTCGACAAACGCGAATGGGGCGGAGGCGACTGCTTTGAAGGCGGCGCGGGCAGCATCTACACCGGCTGGACCAACGCGCCGATTTCCATCGGGCTGCTGTTCGAGTCCCGCCGCGAATCGCTGCTGAGCCTTTTTTAGAGCTTATCCCTGAATAAGCCAATTTTTTGATAATGTCCCAAATTTTGTGATGGGATGTGTTGTTTGACAAGGTTGCATCTGCCTTTTATTTTGAGTAACTCAAAATCTCAACATAAAGGGAAT
>NZ_QEKH01000010.1 GCF_003096415.1 Victivallis vadensis
GGGGGGCTACTTTTGAGAATTGGTGTGAAATAGATGAAAATGAGGGGGCGTAATCAGAAAATTACGCCATTTTGAAAATTGTTAGGACAGGTGTGAGTTTCTCCTTTCAATGTAACCGCAACTTTCGCCGATTTCAAGGAGAGGGGCCGCAAGAACAGCCGATTTTGAAACCGCGCCGGATCTCCCGGGCGGCATGTCTTGCGGTTCTCTCACGGGAAGCCCGCCGCCTTAGAGCTTATCCCTAAATAAGCTCTTACTCCAGTGCAATGCTCTGAACCGTAAATTCCTGAGCGGGACGGAGGCGGCTGTCGCCGTCGAAGTTGCGGTAGAAGAAGAACAATTCTCCCCGCAGGTTTCGACTGGAGATATTGCCTGATTTCCGCAGTTCCTTCCCCAGGCGGAGCCGATAGGTATGCCACCGGCCGTCGCCGCGCAGCTTGATTTTCCCCGAATACTGTCCCGACCAGTCCTGCGAGGGCAAAAGCAGTTGAACCGAACCGGACTTCGCGCTCCGGATCCGCAAGACCAGATATTCCGGCGAACGTCCGATTTTTCCGGCATCGAAGGAAAGCATCGCCGCCGGGACATCGCGTTCTTTTGAGGCCGGAAAGACGACTTCCAGTGCAAGTTTCCCCCGGCGCCGGAGCAGGCGGGTTTTGCCGGGAAGGCTGGTGCCGCTCTCCTTCATATCGGAAAAGCCTCTGAATATATCGGGCGCCAGCAGGTCGGCCGCATCCGCCGGCAGCTCCTCGGCCGTCACCCCGATCAGAACCGGCACCGGCTCTTCGGCCGGAATATAATTCACCTTGCCGTCCCGCGCCGCCTGTGCAGAAAGAAAATCGAAGGAAGCGATCGGAACAAAAGGCCGCGGATTTTCCCACTCCATCACGAATGCGCCGACTTCGGCCATGATCGCGGACCGGCAGCGGATTCCCACCTTTGCCTCCGGCAGCTGGGAAACCGCCCACCAGTCGCCGATGTTGGTCTGGCCGCGCAACGGAACATCCACTTTCGTGCCGTCCGAGTAGTTGATCCGGTAGGCTCCGGCCGGACTGTTCGTCTTGCCCCAGCCTGCGGTATGCAGAAAGAAGAGCCGGGAGGCCCGTTTGCCGATTTTGATATCGCGGATTGCCGCCGGAAAACGCGGGCGGGCCGAACCGCGCAATACCAGGCAGGAACGTCCGGAGTTTTCGGCCGGATCAAGAATATCAAAGAGGATGCCGCCCGCCGTCTGCCGTCCGAGCGGAACCGTTCGGAAATCATTGCGTCCCTGGTCGAGCCAGCCGCCTTCGCCGTCATTGTCGACCTCATCGGCGAATCCCCGATTGGCGTATGGAGCCAGGTCGACAGGCGACAGGCGCGATTCGACCGCGGAATATTCGCGGTTCTCCGCTTCGACGAGCGGCCGCGCCTCCGCCCACAATACCGGAGTCGCCGTTGCGTATGCAATCAGGTTGCCGAGGTAGACCGCAGCCGCACTGTCGCTGTTCCGGCAGAGGACCGCATTCAGCTGCGACAGCACAATCCGGCCTTTTCCGCTGGTTCCTTCGACGATCGCGTTGGAGATCAGGTCGGTTTTATTCAGGCCCGGTCCCCGGACGGCGATGGCATTTATGGTATGCGGCGCGAAGGAGCCGCTGACCACATAACCGTGATCCGGGTTGTTCCAGGTATCGAATTCATCCCGCGAAAGCCCCCGGAACACCGGATGGCCGGGGACGACCAGATCAATGAAATTATTTCCCTTGCTGAATACTTTCTGCCCTCCGGGCATGGATGAATCCGGGTTCTTCTGCTCAAGAACCAGAAGTATGCCGCCGCGTTTCCTGACAAGGTCGTCCACTTCCGACGACAATCCGGGATTTACGGTCTGCGGTTCAGGGTATTCCGCCGGCACGATCAGGCAGCCGCCGTCGGGGACCGAGGAGGCGGATGCGACGACCTGATGCGTTATCCCGAAGCCGTTCAGGATATTCCGCAGCTCCGCCACATTGCGGGGAGCCCTGGTGTCGAGTACGCATACCGGCCGGACCGGGTCGATTTTCCGTGCCGATACGGCACGGGGCGCGACGAAAAGATCGAACCAGTTCTGTCCGGCCGTCTCCCCCCGGTCATTCAGGAGCGTCAACCGCAACTGGGCTTTGCCCTGCGGCAGTTCCGGCAAAGTAAGTTCATATGGCGTAACCGCCTTGGCCAACGGTGCAATTTCGGGAATTTCCGTTTCGCCGCAGGGATAACTTGTCCCATCCGGCAGCACGACCGAGAACTTGAGCTTCAGGCCGGCGGCCTTCTCCGGGGTGCCGTTTACGACCGAAAGATTCCACCGGCTGGAATCGCCGGAGAAGAGGTTCTGTGGAAAGAGCCCGTTGTCCGAATGCAGCACCGGCAGCAAAGGCTGCGTCCAGACCGTCGCGACCGGATTGGACTCGAACCAGGGCGCAAATCCGGCATAACGGTCGTCGAGCCGGTAGAGCGTAAAAACCCGTTTGCCGAACCGGGCCTGCGCCCAGGGGCCGAATCCCGGCGCCAGCGCCTGTTCCAGCGGGGCGCAGCCGATGAAGCCGATCCCTTGCGGATCTCCCCAGCTCGGCGAACGGCCCGCATATTGCATATATTGATCGACATCGCCGGGCCGGAATCCCGGTTCGGCCTTGATTCCCCAGCTGAAGCCGACCGTTTCCCAGCTGATCAGGGGATGTGCCAGACGTCCCCGGGGATTGCGTCCGTAAACTTTGCATTCGCCGTCATAGTGGTAATCGGCCCGGTCGCGCCAATGCACCCACGGCTCGTGCAGCGCGGTGTATTCGTGCCGGTCGTGCACATCGGTATCGAGCTTCGCATCGCCGAAGTCGTGCCACTGGGCAGCGCCGGAGAAAGTGCTCACCGGGCGGTTCTGCCAATCGTGCCGCCGCATGAGCCCGACCTGCCGATTCATGAACTCCTGCACTTTCGGGCGGCCGAAGTGGGTCACTTCATTGCCGAGACTCCACATCACCACCGACGGATGGTTGCCGGTGGCGTTCAAAAATTCCAGCAGCTCCGGGAAATTGTTTTTTTCAAACTCATCATTATCGAGAATATTGGTGAAGCACCAGGCCCATTCATTGTAGATCATCATGCCGAGTTCGTCGGCAATTTCGTAACCGGCCGGCAGCAGCGGCATATGCGCGGTGCGCACGATGTTGTAGCCTTCGGCTTTCAACTGCTTCAGATAGTTTTCGATTTGGCGCGGAGCATTCTCCAGGTCACCCGGAGCACCGCCGTAATTACGGGAAGTGATATTCTGGCCGAAAAGGTAAATCGGCTTCCCGTTCAGCAGGAATTTCCCGTCCGCAATCCGGAAGTCGCGGAAGCCGAACCGTTCCGTGGCGCAGGCGAGCGTTTTTCCGCCCGCGTTGACCCGGAAGGTCAGAAAATAAAGATACGGCTGATCCGGCGTCCAGCGGCGGGGTGCGTCAAGAGGAATCTCCAGACGGCCGGAATTCCGGCCGGGCTTCAGCAGCAGCGACAGAGGCGAATTTTCGCCGGTGCATTGCTTCTCGTCACCGCGAATTGCGGGCGAAACCCGTCCGGTCAGTTCTGCTTTCACGGTTTTTCCGGTATGGTTTTCGAGCTCATAGAGGACGATCAACCGGTCGGATTTCAAGTCGGGCGTCAGGCGAAAGCTGCGGATTCTGATTTCCGGTTCAAGCGACAGGGTGACGCTTTGCCATAGCCCTCCCTTGATGTCGCCCGGTCCCCACAACGAACCGTAAGCGTGAGTCGGTTTGTATCTGGAGCCCTCCTTATTGTGCCAGAGTCCGAGGTGGTCCGAAAGAACGCGGAGCGCAAGAACATTGCGTCCCGCCTTGGCGGCGGCGGTTCCGTCAACCTCGAACCCGGTGAAATCGCCATGGTGCGAGCCGATCGGAACGCCGTTCAGGAAAACCTCCGCCCGGTAACCCGCCACATCGAATTTCAGAATGACCCGCCGTTTTTTCAGGTCGTCGGGCGAGAGTTCGAAGCTTGTCCGGTAATACCCCTTTACGAACGGCTTTCCGGCGTCTTTCACATTCGGATATTGCCGGTACCAATCCAGGGGGACCGCGATGGCGTCCCATTGGGAATCGTCGAATTCAGGAGCCGAGAATTTACGGTCAAGCTCCGGCGACTCGGCAAAGGGGGCGTCGGAGGTTTCCAGCCCGGAACACTTCCAGGTTCCATTGAGCGAACGCCGTTCCGCGGCGGCCCGGCCTGCAAAGGCCGGACCATGTGGAATTTCCGAAACGGAAATCACTCCGATCCGATCCGCCGGACGGGGCGGAGGAGCATATGGCTCCATTGCGGACAAAGTCCGCGAAAAGGCACATAACACCCCTAAAAACAACAGACTGCGCATAACAGATATCTTTTCCTCAATCACTGGCGTCCCCAGTAGTTAATATCGCATTCCTGATCATAGGAACTCCGTGTCACGATTCCCGAATTCGCATCCATCGCGGACACATGACCATCCAGCCAGACGACATTGGTCTTCGTGCCGTGACGGAATGCCAGAGTGGACCATCCGCCGCCCTGCTTGAATCCCCAGCCGCCGGTTCCGAGCATCGGGGACCAGTGCTCATCGTCGTTGTAGCGGGGATCGTCCTTCCCGATATATTTGTCCCCGACAAAAACAACCGAGGAGGGCTTTTTGAAATGGCCATATTTGATATACTTATTATAGTCGTTCCTGTTGCCCAAATTCGGGTCTGTCTGAATGCTCAGGTATTGCGCGTTATGACCATAGCCGAATTCATCCCTGATGTTCGGACAGAACATGGGTTTATATTGCCTGGAACTCTCAATATAATAACCGGATGCGTCCGCCGATGTGGGCAGCCCGAGATAAGAGCGTAATTTTCCGGGCCACAGGTTGACGTGCCGCATTTTGTCTTCCGAACTCGACCCGGCATCAGTGGGGGCCATGGTGGGGACGGTGCAGCCCTCAAAATCATCGCCGTATAAAGTTCCGGCAGTACCGATCTGTTTCAAGTTTCCCGAACAACTGATCGCATACGCCTTTTACCGAGCCTGATTCAGGGCGGGCAGCAACATACCGGCCAGAATCGCAATAATCGCAATTACCACCAACAATTCAATTAATGTGAATTTTCTTTCCATAATGATCCTTTCCGACTGCTATTGAGCCTTGGTTGTTTTACGTTGAATCAGTTCCGCAGGAACTTCAAGCCGAACCCGGTAATCCGGCTGTTCAATCAATTTCTGAATGGCTTCGGCCGCAAGGCGGCCGATTTCAAAATCATCGACCACGATGGTGGAGACCCAGCCCTTTTCGCTTTGAAAGCTGTAACAGGAAACCACTTCCAGATTATCCGGCACCCGGTATCCCGCCGCCGCCAATACTCCGATCGCCTCCTCCGCCATCGCATAATTATAGCTTAAAATCGCGGTCGGCGGCAACGGCTGCCGGAAGCGTTCCACCGGTAAATCTTCACATTTCCGGCTGATATCCACCCATTCCAGTTTCAGGTCCGGCCTCTGTTGTTCCATTTCCCGCACCGCAAGATCCATCTGTTCGACCAGAAAGCGCGCCTTGCCGGTTTCGCGTAAATACATGATGCGCCGATGGCCGCGGTCGAGCAGCAATTGCAGCGCCCGCCGGGCGCCTTCGCGCGTCGCGTTGATCACATAGTTGAACGGCGCTTCCGGTTTGCCCGGCAGCGTGACGGCAAACACCACCGGCAGGCCGGCTTCGACCGGCTCGCGCCAGTACTCCTCATCCGGCTGCGCCCCCCAGACCAGCAGTCCGTCGATATCCTGGGAGCGGATCAGCGACATGTATTCCCGGTTCTCCTGAAACTGCTCGTCGTTGAAGATCAGCAGCAGCCGGTATTTGTTTTCTCCCAGCCCTTCTTCGATGCCGCTGATCAGCCGCCGCAGATGGCCGTCCTCGAAAATATGCATTTTCATCTGTCTGTAGGAGGGAACCAGCAGCCCGATGATCCCGGCCCGGTGGCTGAACACCCGGCGCGCATTCGCGTTCGGCACGTATTCCAACTGCCGGGCACACTCCTGTACCCGCTTATGCACCTCCGGCGGAATCGTTTTCGCTTTCTCGTGATTGTTCAAGATCCGCGACACCGTGCTGATCGACACGCCAGCCAGCGCTGCAACATCGCGGATCGAACATTTCTTCAAACTCATATTTTCCTCGCAGAGTTTAACTCGTTATGGAAACACGTTTCCTGCCTATATTATACCAAACTTTCCACTCAATGTCAATATGCGGAACAAAAAAAATTGAAAAAGAATCAAATTCCGATTTTTCCCGGAATCCCATTTGCAAAAACAGAATTTCCGGTCTATAGTTAACTTGTTATCCAACGATGTGAAACAAGAGGTTCCATGATGAAAACCATGCTCCCGGCCGTCGCCGCCGTGCTGTTTTTGCTCGCCGGATGCGCGACCGCCCCCCGATATCAGAAGATGCTCGTCGTGGGCGACAGCCTCACCGCCTGCGCCCCCCTGCCCGCCCTCGGCTGGAATCATGACTGGGGCCTCGCCGCCACCGCTCGCGAAAACGACTTCGTCCACCGGCTCCATGGGCAGCTCAAGAAACACTCCCCCGATCTCCGGCTCGCCGTCGACAGCATCATGTATCAGGACGAAATGACCGGCTGGGTCCACCTGATCCCCTGCGACGCCGACCTCGTCGTGATCCAGCTCTCCGAAAACTATCAGGGCGGCATCTCCCTTGAAGAATACCGTGACGCCTACGCCCAGATGATCGACGAACTCCGCGAAGGCTCCCCCAAAACCATCGTCTGCCTCGGTCCCTGGAAAAATACGCAACTCGAACCCGTGATCGCCGAAGCCGCCAAAAGCCGCAACGCGATTTTCGTCTCCCTGCGTGAAATTTACGACGATCCGGCCAACCACGCCGCCTCGGAAGGCGTTTATCCCAAAGCCGGAGATTTCCCCGGCGACCGCGGCATGGCCGCGATCGCCCGCGCCATTCTCGCGGCGCTGTAGCGCAGCAGGGACTTGCCTCCGGCGGCCGGGGGCGCTTCGCCCCCCGGTCCCCCCGACCGGCAAGGTGCCGGCGCCGGATACGGTTTCGAGCTTTTTGCTGCGCAAAAAGCTCAAAACCGGGGGATTAATAATAGGTAGCGAGAGGTCTGCCAGCAGTATACGCCACCGGGTGCTACCCGGTCGGGGTCAAGGGGCGAAGCGCCCTTGTCGTCGAAGACACTTGTGCGCTACAGCGCCCAGCTACCGGTGCCTGATTGAAAATCAGGCCGCGTAGCGCACAAGGTCTGCAAACCGCAGGGTTGCAGACCCGCCCGCCGCGAAAGCGGCAGGGCTTCCCCAACGGGAATTGGCCTCCGGTAACCGGGGTGAAGTTCCATAACACAACATAACTCAGGAAAGGTAAGAAAGATGAAACGGATTGCACTGCTTTTGACGGCGGTTCTGTTCTGCTGCGGAGCCCGCGCGGAAGAGATTCGCAAGGTGCTGGTGATCGGCAACAGCATTATGAAACACGGGGCGGCTCCGCAGCTCGGCTGGAACACGGACTGGGGCATGGCGGCGACAGCGGAAGAAAAGGATTACGCCCATTTGCTGCACAGGAAGATCAGCGAAACGGCAAAACAGGCCAAAGCGCCGGAACTGCAGCTCGCGCGGATTGCCGATGAGAAACACATGCTCGGCTGGGACAAACTGAAAAACAGCGGAGCCGACGTGATCGTGATTCAGGTTTCGGACAACTACCGGGGCAAACAGACCAGAGAGGTGTTTCAGAAAAACTACGAACAGATGATCCGCGATCTGCGCGGCGACGGAAATCCGATCATCGTCTGCGTGACCAACTGGGGCGGACCGACCAAACTGACGCAGATGATCCGCGAAGCGGCGGCGGCGAACAACGTGCTGTTCGCGGACATCGCCACGCCCGGTGCGCTCCCGGAGAACCGGGCGGGCAGCGAAGGGCACTTCACCAACGGCGGCGTGAACTGGCACCCCGGCGACCGCGGCATGGCGGTCATCGCGGACACGATCTACGCCGCAATCGAACCTGCGCTGAAGCAAAAACTGGCCAGATAAGATATTCCGCGCCGGCACGTTGCCGGTCGTGATCCAACGGCGAAAGCGTTGGCCGTCGGAGACACTTGTGCGCTATGCGCCCAGCTATTGGAGCCTGATGGAAAATCAGGCCGCGTAGCGCACAAGGTCTGCAACCCGCAGGGGGGCAGCCCCGCCAGCCTTCAAAACGGCAGGCTTCCCACGCGAATCGCCTCCGGCGGCCTGATAGATTGTTAGCGGCACAGAAAAGCGCCGAGAATGGCGGAAACCAGCAACAGATACATAAAGGAAATGCGGGTTTTCAGCATGACCACAGTCGTCGCCGCCGCAATCAGCAATGCGGAAATCCGCAGGTGAAAGCCGTGAAAATCCACCGTCGCCCCGGTCAGCCACTGCCAGATGCCATGCCACGGGATATCGGCGGAAAAGACCGACAGCTCCGCGAAGATCACCGCCGCCGACAGGATCAGCCCGAAGGAGGCCGGTTTCATCCCCGCCAGAAAGCCCTGCACCGGAAGGCTCTGTTCGTACCGTTTCAGGAGTTTGATCGCGAGAATCACCAGAATCAGCGCCGGAGTGATGATTCCGGCGGTCGCCAGAATCGAACCGATCACGCCATGCTGGGTGAAGCCGACATAAGTGGCGGTGTTGATTCCGATCGGCCCCGGCGTCGCCTGCGCGATCGAGACCAGGCTGGAAAACTCTTTGGGAGCGAGCGGCTTGCCCGGTCCCACCAGTTCGGCGGTCAGCAGCGGTACAAGCATATAGCCGCCGCCGAAGCAGAGAAGGCCGAATTTGGCGAACACCAGATAGAGCTGCAGAATCGTCATTGCGCCGCTTCCCCTTTCTCCGGATGGATTTTCTTCAGGGCGGAACCAACTCCGACCTTGATCAATCCCGCCGCGATCGCCGCGACGATCAGCCACGCCGGACTGATCCGGAACACCGAAAGCCCGACGAAGCAGCCGATTGCGACGCACCAGCCGAATACGTTCCTGGCCGCCTTTTTGCGCATTTTGAGCGCAGTCACGACCACCATGCCGACGATGCAGGCGATTACGCCGATAAACGCCCCCTGCACATAAGGAGTCTCGATCACGTGCCGGATCGAATCCACCCCCGCCGCGATCAGCATGATGATGACCAGCGACGGCAGCACCGATCCGGCCAGCGCCGAAAGCGCCCCGCTGTATCCGCCGATCCGCCAGCCGACGTAGATCGCGGAATTGCACGCGAGAATGCCCGGCACGGTCTGGGTGATCGTGATCATTTCAACCACGTCGTCGTCGGTCAGCCAGCCGCGGCGGCGGACGAACTCCTCCTGCGCGGCCGCGATGATCGCGTACCCTCCCCCCAGCACCAGGCTGGTGATTTTGATATAGCTCCAGAACAGAATCCAGTTGCGTTTCAGCAGCGATTCCTGCCGGAACGCCTCCAGCGATTGCGGCGGCCGATCAGACATTTCAGCGGTTTTCCAGTAAAAATTTCAGCCCGTATTGGATATGCAGATCCCAGAAGCTCCACTGGTGGGCGCCCGGAGCTTCGAGATATTCGTAGTTCGGGAAGTTCAGCTCCCGCATATGGTCGCGGAAACGCAGGTTATCCTGATACAGGAAATCCTCCGTCCCGCAGACCGTCAGGATGCGCGGCGTCTCCGGCGCGTTCACCGCTTTCGCGGCCAGCTCGAACAGGTCGTTGCCGCGCGGAATCAGGTCTGAAGCCGAACCGAAAATATTGTTCAGTTCCCGGCCCATCGTCTTCCAGTCCGCCGACTCCATCCGCGCCCGGATGTCCGTCACCGACGACAGCCCCACCGCCCCGGCGTACCGGTCCGGGCGGCGCAGCGCCAGCTTCAGCGCCCCGTAGCCGCCCATCGACAGCCCCGCCGCGAACGTATCCTCCCGCCGCGGACTCACCGGAAACAGGTTGCATACGATCTCCGGCAACTCCTCCGACAGCATCGTCCAGTAGCGGTATCCCTCGATCATATCCGTATAGAAGCCGCGCTCCCCATTCGGCATCACCACCGCGACCTCGTACTCCGCCGCATACCGTTCGATCGAACTGCGGCGGCTCCAGATCGTGTGATCGTCGCTCAGGCCGTGCAGCAGATACACCACCGGATAATCCTTCCGGCCCGATCCCGAACTGGCCATTCCGATCTGCGTTTTCACCTTCTGCGGCAGAATCACGTTCATCGCACAGGCCCGGCCCAACACATCCGAATGAAACCCACACTGAATAAATGCCATCTTCTATTCCTTTTCCTTTAGGAAATTCATGTCACAACTGCCGGAATATCCCGTCTTCAAGCCTATGCCCGGCAGACGGGCAACCTTGGAGTGCGGAGATTCATCTCCGCTTTCCAATCGCGCATCCCTCTGCGGAGGCAAGGAACAAATTCAAACTTCCACGCCAATTCCTCAGAAGCTTTCCGGGAAAGCCCTGCCGCATTCGCGGCGGGCGGGTCTTGCGGCCCTTGGCCGCCGACCGGGTGCCACCCGGTGGCGGATACTGCCGATAAAACAAATAAACTTATAGATACTCTCCCCGGTTTTGAATTTTTTGCGTTGCAAAAAATCCAAAACCGTACCCGGCGCCGGCACCTTGCCGGTCGGGGGGGACCGGGGGGCGAAGCGCACCCGGCCGCCGGAGGCTGCCTCCCGTCAGAACCCGAATTCGGGTTGGACGATGCCGAATTCGTCGTCACCGTCCGGCGGCGGAACCTGAATGCGCGGCTCTTTAGGCACAGATGGCGCCGCCGGTTTGTGACGCGGTTTGCGCGGCGGCTCCGGATCGGCGGTCAGCACCAGCGGTTCATCGAAATTCGGCGGCTGTTCGACGCCGAAGTCGACCGGATGAACTTCGGGAGGCGGCAGTTCGGAATGGGGTTTCGCCTCGCCGGCTTTCTTCTTCGGCTTCGCAGGTTCGGGAGCCGCCACTTCTTTTTCCATCACGACAGTGGCGCCGTCGGCGGTATCCCACGGCGGAGCATCCTCCGTCACTTCCGGGACTTTTTTTGAGGGTGCCTGAGCGGATTTTTCCACAGTTTCCGTTATTTTCGCCGTCACTTCCGACGCCGGTTTCTCAATTTTTTTCACAGGTTCGGAAAGCTCCGGCGGATCGACCGGTTCGGCAGCCTGCGGCACCGCAGCGGTTTCACCGGAAGCCGTCCCGGCATTTCCGTTTCCGCCGCCGTTCGCCGACTCGTCGTTTTCATCCGTTATTTCGTCGTCACTTTCCGTTTTCAAGCTCAATGCAGCCAATTCCTCCGGCGTCAAATAACGGTTATGGGTGATTTTGACGATCGGTTTGGAGGAGATCAGAATGCCGCGCGCCTTCGGGGAGCGGGCGGGCAGTTCCATCAAATTGAGTTCAGTCTGCTGTTGCTTGCCGCGCGCTCCGGCGACAGTCAGCATATAGACGGCATCGGCGCGGGGAGTCAGAAGTTCCAGCTTGCAGCCGACCGGACAGAGATTGTACTCCTTGTCCAGAATAAAACCGCCGATGGCGGTGCGCTTGCCGTAATATTTGCCGCTCTTGGTTTCCCGGTAGATCACGCCGAATTCGGTCGCCGCGTCGTACTTGCGGAAATCGTAGAGCTTGCCGATGAAAAGCTTCTCCGGCGGCAGCGCGATCACTTTGTACGAACCGGATTTTTCCACACACAGAAAGCGGTCGAATTCGTTGCAGGCAAGAATGTCGTCGCTCTTGATCGAAGTGCCGACGTAACCGTTCTTGCGGTCCCAGCCGACCTTGATGTTGTTCAAAGCGGCCTCGCGGCGGTCAATCTTCTCGAAATGCTCGATCTCGGTGCGGCGCGGGAAATCTTTGCCGTATTTGTCGAGCAGTTTCCGCAGGTAGTTGATCGCGTACTTCTTCAGCGAACCGAGATTCTTTTTGATCTCCTCCATTTTGGCAAGAACCTCGGCCAGTTCGCGCTGGTTCTTCTCGATGTCGAAACGGCTGATCCGGCGCACCGGCAGCGCGAGCAGCTTGTCGATATCCTGATCGGTCACGTCGCGGCGGAGCAGGTGGCGGAACGGAGCCAGCCCGGCATGCACCTCGGTATATTCCTCCTTTTCGCTCTTGCACTCCTCGATCTTCTTGTAGATGCGGTTCTCGAAGAAAATCTGGGCCAGCGTCTTGGCGTGGAACAGGTCCTCCTGCTTGGCGAGGTCGATTTCCAATTCGCGCTTCAGGTATTCCAGCAGCTTGTCGGCGTTGCGGCGCAACACTTCGGAGACGCTCATCTGCACCGGGCGGTTTTCACGGATCACGGTCATATTCACCGAGATCGACACCGAGCAGTCGGTGTACATGTAAAGCCCCTGCATCGTCTTTTCCGGATCGTAGCCGCGGGTCGGCACCACCTTGATTTCCACCTTGTCGGTGGTGTAGTCATTCACGCTCGAAATCTTGATTTTGTTCTTTTCGGCGGCTTTTTCGATCGATGCGACCAGTGTTTCGGTGGAGGTGGTCGCCGGAATTTCACGGATGATCAGGTCGCGGCCGACGATTTCGATCTTCGCGCGCAGCGTGATCTTGCCGTTGCCGTCGTTGTACTCGCGCACATCCATCAGCCCGCCCTGCTGGAAATCGGGATAAAGCTCGAACTCCTCTCCCCGCAGCACCGCGATTTCGGCTTCGAGCAACTCGTTGAAGTTGTGCGGCATGATCTTGGTCGCCATGCCGACCGCGATGCCGTCGCTGCCCAGCATCAGCAGAGACGGGACCTTCGCCGGCAGCGTTACCGGCTCCACGCCGCGCCCGTCGTAGGTGTCGACGAACTCGGTGATGTCGTTGTTGAACAGCACCTCATGGCCGAGCGGCGAAAGGCTGCACTCGATGTAACGCCCCGCCGCAGCCGGGCTGCCGGTCAGGATGTTGCCGAAATTGCCCTGCCGGGTGATGTAATACTCCTTGTTGGCCAGCACCACCAGCGCATCCTCGATCGAAGCGTTGCCGTGCGGATGATAGTGCATGGTGTTGCCGACCACGTTCGCGACCTTGTGGGTGCGTCCGTCGTAGACCTGATAGAGCGCCCAGAGCACACGGCGCTGCACCGGCTTCAGTCCGTCGTCCACATCGGGAATCGCGCGGTCCTTGATCACATAGCTGGCGTATTCAAGGAAGTTCCGGTCCATCATGGTCCGGAAATAGTCGTTATTGCCGCGGTAGCGCTCGGCGGCAACGCTGTTCGGATCGCCGTTTTCCGCCGTATCGTCGTTTTCGGAAACGACTTCGGCGTCGAGCGGAACCGGCGCGTCCAATTCGTTCTTTTCCGGTTCGTCACTCATATTTGTGCACTTCCAGGTTGTTCATGATGTATTCGCGCCGTTTCGGAGTGTTGTTGCCCATGAAGAAGCCGAGCAGTTCCGGCACGTTGCGCATGTTTTCAAGGGTGACCGGCTGCAGTTTGATGTCCTCGCCGATGAACTGGCCGAACTCCTTCGGCGAAATTTCGCCAAGCCCCTTGAACCGGGTGATCTCCGCCTTTTTGCCCAGCTTCGCGGCGGCCGCGTCACGTTCGGCGTCGCTGTAACAGTAAACCGGCTTCTCTTTCGGCTTCTGCACGCGGAAAAGCGGCGTTTCCAGCACATACAAGTGGCCGGAGAGCACCAGCTGCTCGAAGAAGCACAGGAAATAGGTGATCAGCAGATTGCGGATGTGCAGTCCGTCCACGTCGGCGTCGGTCGCGATCACCACCTTGTCGTAGCGGAGGTTTTCGATATCGTCCTCAATGCCGAGCGCCTGCATCAGGAAAGTCAGTTCTTCATTGCTGTAGATTTTGTCGAACTTCTCGCCGTAGCAGTTCATCGGCTTGCCGCGCAGTGCGAAGATCGCCTGACTGTTCACATCGCGGCAGACCTCCAGCGACCCCGCCGCCGAATCGCCCTCGGTCAGGAAGATCATCGTATCGGATTTTTCCAGGTTGCGCGGCCATTTGTCGCCGATGTGGAACTTGCAGTCCTTCAGCTTCGGAATGCGCAACCGCGTCTTCTGCTGGGTTTCGCGCCCCTTCTTCTTCACTTCCTGAATCTGGCGGTGCATCTGCTCATTGCGGGCGACCTTGTCGAGCAGTATTTCGGAGACGTCCTTATTTTTATGCAGATAGTCCACGATCGCGTCGCGCACCGCCGCGACGATCGGCCCGCGCACGTCGGTATTGCCGAGCTTGTTCTTGGTCTGGGATTCAAAGACCGGGTCCTTGATCTTGATCGCGACCGCGCCGATCATGCCGTCGCGGATTTCGTCGGCCTTGTAGTTCTTGCCCGAAAACTCGTTGATTCCCTTGAGCACCCCTTCCTTGAATGCGGAGAGATGGGTGCCGCCGTCGTTGGTGTACTGGCCGTTCACGAAACTGAAACTGGTTTCGCCGTAATTGTCGCTGTGGGTCAGCGCGAATTCGATGGTCTTGGAACGGTACGCGATCACATTGTAGAGCCGTTCCTCGCCGGTTTCGGATTCGAGCAGGTCCTGCAGGCCGTTGGCGGAGAGATAGCGCTGGCCGTTGAAATAGAGCGCGAGGCCGCTGTTCAGATACGCGTACATCCAGAGCCGTTTTTCAATATACTCCAGCTTGAACGCATAATTCGGAAACAGCGTCGGATCGGGGATGAAACGGACGAACGTGCCGTTCTTCTCGCCGCACTCTCCCTCGTTTTCACCGGTCAGCACACCGCGCTCGAAGGTCGCTTCGTGAAATCTGCCGTCGCGGACGGCCCGGACCAGGAAGAATTCCGAAAGCGCGTTGACCGCCTTGGTGCCGACGCCGTTGAGTCCGATCGAAAACTTGAACACATCGTCGTTGTACTTGCCGCCGGTGTTCATCACGGAGACGCATTCGACGACCTTGTCGAGCGGAATGCCGCGGCCGTAGTCGCGGATGGTCACTTCATTCCCCTCGATGGAAAGCTCGACCCGCTTGCCGTGGCCCATGATGAATTCGTCGATGCTGTTATCGATGATCTCCTTGATCAGGATATAGATACCGTCGTCCGGATGCGAACCGTCGCCCATGCGGCCGATATACATACCGGGCCGGAGCCTGATGTGCTCCAGAGCGGACAAGGTTTTGATGGCGCTGCCGTCATAAGCGACGCTGTTTTCTTCCGGCATAACAAAAAGCTCCGAACGCTGGTACAATTACATGGACAGATTAGGAAATGTACCATTTTTTTGCAAAATTTCAAGGTAAAATCCCCAAAAAATCTCCGGAAACGATTTGCACGCCGCCAAACACCGCACTATATTAAGGCGTATTTTCATGGGCTGCCGACTTAGCTCAGTTGGCTAGAGCGGTTGACTTGTAATCAGCAGGTCGTGGGTTCGATTCCCACAGTCGGCTCCATTCTCTTTTCCTGATTTAAGTTCATAGTTCTCCAAATCTGCTTCTCATACAGCTCAACAGATCATGCTTTTCGTTTTGGCATAGTTTCTTCGATATTATCATTTCTCTTCGGAAACCAGGGAAATACGGCCCAGGGATGCCATTTTTATAAAAAATTATAACATCCCGAGGCCAGTTCCCGACAGTTTGAGACTAAATCAGGCATCTCATCTCAATTATTTCACACAAAGATTTACAATAAACGGCGTCACCTGATATTCATCTGTCATAGTCTGCCGACCACATCCGTAAATCCCAATGATGTATTCAACTATAACCATACCAATTCCGGATGACAAACGGTCTATGGAGAAAAGCTGCTCTCCGTTTCATTGATAGTTTCGGAATATTGGGCATTTCCATTGCGTTCTCCAGAGGTGGCACCGGAATCAGAGACGTCGGGAATCACTGATTCCGGGCTGTCGACGTTCACGTTCACTTCAGCAACAGCCTCATTGTAGGCAGTAGCCTCATAATCCATGTCATAGGTGTTTTCCTCAATCTGTTCGACATCGTCCGCCCCGTTCGCCCGTGTGACCGTCACCTTTTTGATGTAGGTCACAGCTGTTGATTTATCCTGATTTACCCGGCCGTTCTCGTAAATCACCATTGCCGTGTGAGTGATTGTGATTTCCATGACCACGTTTTTCCAGGCAGAATCTTCCTGATGACGACCATCCGTGCTGGCTCTCAGGGAATTGGAGCGAGTTACCGTCCGGTAAGAAGGCAGCACAACACCTTCGCCCAAGATCCGGGCGGCAAAGCTGCCAGTTGCTCCGACAGTGGATTCCTCGGTCGTCGTTTCATCGGTCAATGTTTCACCATCAGAGATATATTTATCTGTTTTAGTTGTCCGGATTTTCCAACTGCCGCCGCCCTGTCCATTCCCAGTACTGTAGATTTGCACCTTTTCTCCGGCAGCCGGCCTGCCATAGCCCAGATAAAGCTGCAAATCCGAGGTAGCGCTCAACTGCTCGATAATTTCAGAACGTTCAGTCTTGTTCTCCGTCGTGGTAGATGAATAAGGTTCGCCATTGTAAACACCGTTGCTTTTCAGTGCAAAGTCATAATCGTAAGTTTTGTCAAGTTCGAAGTCACCAGAAGCCTCCGGATTGTATAGAAACAACCGTTGGAGCATGTCGCCATTACGGCTCGCACCGGACAGTGTTCCCGGTGAAATTGTGATTGTGTAATTATTTTTCCGTTCTTCTTTTAACGAAGCATTCACATGTTCCCAGGAATCACCGGACGCATAATACGTATATATATCCCCTCCCGATGCCGTTCGGGTCTCCTCACGATGCTTGATCCGGAAATGTCCGGAAACAGTCGGAGCAACTACTCCGTCGGTCCCGTTCGGCGGAGCGATCTGGCGGTGCAGCGGGTAGAACGGCCAGTAGCCGCCTGCCGTGCCGTTTGCACCGGTTGCGAAAGCGAGCTGCCCCGCATCGGGGAGCCGATTCAGATTGAGGCTTTCCAGCGCCAGATCCCGTACCGTGTGTTTTCCGACCTTTTCCGAAGTCGCCGGACTGTACGGCAGTGCCGTCCCGCCGGTGAGTTCCGCCGGAAAAACCGTCGCTCCGTCGATCTGCCAGCCGCCGTTTCCGTCAGCGATCAGGAACGAACCGTCCCAGCCCTGAAAGCACCCCTCCAATCCCTTGTTGTCGAAGAATCCCCGCCCTTCGACAAAATACCGGGTGTCGCCGACAAACGTGACGCCGTCCGACCATGTGCCGGAGGGCGGGATTTCCGAGCCCGGAATAGCCGATGCGGATGCCAGCACTTCAAATTCCAAAGGAGTTTCATCCGAAAAGTAACGCCTTCCCGACAGCTGCCAGATATCCCCGCTGCGCGCAACCTGATAATCAAATACCTCATACAAATTGAAGGAGGCATTGATCAGCTCACGGGCAGTCCGGCGCCATATGTCGCCGGAGCGGGTGAACGATCCGAGGGCCGAACCGGTGTAGCCGCCGGAGAGCAGCCGCAGAAAATCCGGATTCCTGAGATATTCCACTTCCGGGTCCTGCACAATCACGGTTCCCCTGTCGAATTTCTCATAGATCGAAACCACCACCGGCACCGATCCCGAACCAGCCGGAAACGACGACGGCAGATAATCGTACTGGCCGCCTTCATCCCATGTCTGCGCTTCGGTCAGGAACAAATAGGTCCCGACCTTCGCCGCCGTGCCGCGCAGATGCACATTGGTGATCGCCCCTCGGTCGGTTTTGTCACAGGCGATGTACAGTCCGGAATCCTCCAACGGCCCCTCGTGACGCACGTTGTAGTCGATCACCGGATTGACCACCCACGGTATCTGACTGATGTATTTTTCATTACGGAGCCTCCTTGTGGTTTAGGCAACCGTAATATACTATTACGGACAAGTTGGCTCCACTTTTTTCACCCCTTCAAAAGTTTGTTAGGACAGGTGTGAAATCACACGTGTATCCATAAGAAATTTCCTTTATCGCGGACTCCCTCCTGACAGAAGAACAGGGAGGAACATCCGCCGGTTAAATCGTAAACTCCACACCGGGTCAGAATCAGTGCCTGTTTTCAAAATTCCCTACTGTGAAACTGAAGCGTATACCACCGCGACCCGCTGCGGTTCTTCGCCTGATTTCAGGGAGATGTTCCGGATCAGGCCGGAAGCATCAAGCTCCTGTGCCGTGATCCGGTACTGGCGGCGCCGGTAAGTCACGCCCGACACCTCGCCGAGCTGCCGCCAGTCCGATTCGAGAAATCCGAGCCGGAATCCCTCCCCGCCGTCCGATTCCTCTCCGTTCCGGGAAACAACACAGGATACCCGGCGGTTGCCGACTTCGCACCATTCGGTGACATCAGGATTGCCGAACAGGTCTTGTGCAAAACAGTCGAAAACCCCAGGTCCCGGCTTCCGCGCGGAACTGCCCTTGATTGATTTGATCGCCATGATTCGATACTCCGTTTGAACTTGCGTGACCTATTCCCGGTTCGCCTGCGCCTGTTCGGCCGCCAGCTGCTCGCGGTAGTATTCCCGCCACTGTTTCAGCTCCGAAATCGGGGAATAGCCGATCGCCTTTCCGCCGACCGCCACCCAGCGCTGCTGAACCGTCGCCCGGTTCGCCAGCATTGCGTCGATCGCTTCAAGCGTGATCTCCGCAGTGCTTCGCGGATCGAAATCCTCCGCGGCGTGTTCGAGGTCCTGTTCCAGCCGGAAGCGGCCGGCTCCGGTCACCGCTCCCGCCGTCTTCTGCTGATAGACGTAAAGTCCCGGAAGCCAGTCGTCGGTGCGGAACACAAAATTGTCCGCTTCGACCGTATCGATCACCTTCACCTCATCCGCCACGGTTCCGGTCAGTTTCACCGCCAGCGAATCGGCGCCTGCGGCCGGAAGGCGTACTTCCGACCAATTGTAGAACTTCAAGTTTTCCATCGTGTCATGCTCCCAATTGTTATGGTTTGCTTCTCTTCCCTTTGCGGTTTCGTCAACCAAATCCGCCGTAAAAACAGGGAAACAAGCAGAACTTGCCGTAAACCGGCAATCGGGGGAGTTGACAAATTGCGTTCCGGTATACGGTCTGCATTCGCCGGACCTGTTTGTTCAACCGTTCGCAACGGAAAGGAAGAAAGATGTATCAACGCAAAACAACCGGAAAATGCGTCCGGTGCCGCCGGAACGACCCGATCGCCGGGGATACGCTGTGCCTCCAATGCCGGCTGGTCAGGGAAGCCCGGAAAAGAGTGCTGGCCGCACGGCAGCGCCGTTTCAGGGAGCTGGCCGGGCAAATCGACTGTACCGGCCGGAACGGTATTTTTGCCGGTGATCTGCCGGGCAGCGAACCCGCCGATTGCTTCGGCGCCGTCATCGAAGAACCGGAACAGTTTGAATTATGCCCCGTTATTCCAGGTAATCCGCATCCCGGCAGTTCCGGGAAGAAACGATAAGAGTTTATCCCTAAATAAGCTCTAAGGAGAACAAGATGCAGCAGAATTGGAAAGAACTCGCCGACCTGACCGGATATGAAGTCGAAAAACTCTATCAGTCCGTACGTCAGGAAGCGCTCCGCGAACTCGCCTTTCAGGAGCTTGCCGTCACCCGCATCCTGAAAGACCTGATCGAAATCCGGAAGCATTCCCCCAGACATGCCGATCTTCTCACCGACGCCGCCGGATTACCCTTTTCAAGCTATGAAGAGCTCGGCGACCGGCATCGGATCACCAAACAAGGAGTTTATTCCATCATGAAACGGTATGCGAAATCGTATGGCTGGATCGAAGGAATCATGCAGATTCGCGCCATCCGTAACACTCGCGGCGTCCCCGATCCCGAATCCCGCAGGCGCATCGCTTCATGGCGCGAAAAACGCCAGACTGAATTGCACAGGGGAAAATAAAAAACAGAAAAAAGAAACAATGGTACCGGAGATGGGACTTGAACCCATACACTCAGAGAGTACCAGATTTTGAGTCTAGCGCGTCTGCCATTCCGCCACTCCGGCTTGTGTTTATAACATAATCCGGTGTTCGCTCCTTGTCAAGCCGCGTTTGAAAAAAAGCGTCCGGTTTTCAGCTCGAAGCTTCAAACCGGACGCCGGGGAAGGAGCGGATCAATCCTTATCCGGATCGAGGAAATACTGGTCGAATCCGTACTCATTTTCGACCAGCAACTTATGCTTCAAACCGAAATTCGACAGCTTTTCGACCGTCTTTCCGGCTTCGTCGCGCAGCCTGGCGTCGACCGGAGTATCAGGCGTAACCGGAACCACCGTCAGCACGGCTACGATCTGCGTCTTTTTCACCGACTCCGACTCCCCGGCAAACACCCAGCCGAGAAACGGGATATCTCCGAGAAACGGCACCTTGCTCACGCTCCGCACCAGCGCCGACTTTTCCAGCCCGCCGATATAAAATACACCGCCGTCGTTCGCCATCTGCAGACTTGTATTCAGCACCGTCTCGCTGGTGCGCGGTTCGCCGTTGCCCTTGAAACCGAGCAGATTGGTGTTGCTCATCGCAACTTTGATCTGCGATGCTTCGGTATTCACTTCCGGCGTCAGTTCCAGTGTGAAACCGAACTCCGCCTGTTTCGTAACCCGTTTCTTATCCTTCCGGATGATGTAGGAATAGGCGCTCGTCCAGTCGTCCACATCCGTCGTGACCGGCGGCGTCACGGTGTTGTCGGTCAATGTCACGGAAACATCGTAGGCTTTGCAGGTCCGCCCGAGGTTCTTGCCGTCCGCCCGGGTCAGATACGCGCCGGATTTGTCCAGTGAAATATTGTAGTAGGTGCGGGTGTTGATCTTCGTGCGGGTAATCACCACTTCCCCTGTATAGCCCGCCGGCCGGATATTGATTGCAAGCCCCTTCTCCTGATCGACCGCATTCAGCGTGTAGTCCGTGTTCCACGCCGGAATCAGCAATGCGTCGCTCAACGTCACCGGACCGGAATCGCCGGCGGTTTCCTCTCCGGCCTCAATCACCGGAATCCGGGTCACGCTTGAAATCGTGCCGGTGCAGCGGTTCATGATCGAGGTCCGGCCGGAGGTGATCACCTTCGCCTTGCTTTTCGCGACCAGGAAATCCAGATATTTGGAGTTCCATTTCGGATTGAAGTTGAAGGCGCTGGTGTGTGAACTTTTGATCAGGTTGGAGGCGACGTTGTTGTTCAGGAAGTCCCAGCCGCTCGCGTAGCGCGCCCCCGCCGCGAAGAGGTCCGCGCCCGGACCGTTCTTCCACGCCTGAAAGTCGACGCCGAGGTTGCCGTCGTTTTCGCTGTCGATCTCGTAGATTTTATAATCGACCAATGCCTCGGTAACCGGCGCGTCGTACTCCTTGAGAATCCGTTCGATCGCCTTCTGGCTGAACGGGCTGGTATGGAACATCAGCGCATTCAGCCCGACATCCGCCCGGACGGTGTCGATGCCGCCCTGCAATTCCACATCATCGTCGGCTTCAGTCATGCCGACCCGCCGCACCAGAGCAGCCAGCGTCGCCGAATCCCAATATTTCGGATAATAAAGGAAGAATTTCCGGCCGGTCTCCGAGGCCAGCCCTGGTTTGTCGAGCATCGCGACGATCTGGTCGATGCTCATGCCGTTTTCGACCGGTTCAAAGCGGTATTGTTCCGCGGAAACAATCAACATTCCGGTGCCGTCCATATAGCGGATCGCCTCAACCTTGGTGTCGTTGGTGTCGACCCGCCGCGACCGCACCGCCGCCATGATGAACGGGCGGATCTCATACGGATCGGCGTGCTTGAGCACATAGACCCGGGTGTAGACGAACGGGTCGTTGTTGGTGTTCACAAAGGTGATCGCGTCGGTTTCGCGATTTACCTCGACGTTCAGCAGCGGCAGCACCTGCGTCGGCAGCGGCGAAGGCGTCGGTTTGTCCCATTCGGCGGCGGCGCGGAGGCCCGGCAGAAGGGCCGCAAATGCAAATACGGCGGCGATGATTTTTCTGTTCGTTTTCATAATCGCGGTTTTCTCCATTTAAAATCCGGTTTTGTTCGCGGCCGCCAGTTCGGCGGCTTCGATCACTTTGCCCGCAGCCGGATTCGGGATATTCTTCGTTTCGACCGGTACGGCGCTCATCGTCACGAACACCCTCATTTTGCTGTCCACCTTGCTTTCGGCGCCGAAAAGGTATTTCAGCACCGGAATTTCGCCGAGAAACGGCATGCCGTTGTACTGCTCGGTTACCACGTGCTTGTCGTAGACCGCCAGCAGTTTTTCCGTGCCGGCCTCAAGGGTCAGGTTCGAGCTGAAACTGTTGCTGTCAATGGTCGCCACGCCCTGATTGTCGGTTTCGACCAGCGAATTGACTTCGAGATTCCAGTTGCACATCAGCGTCAGCGCCTTTTTGGCCGGATCATCGCCGAAGCAGATCACCGGCGAACTCAAATAAAACGAAAATTCACTGCCGTCGAGCGCGTCAAGCGAAGTGGTCTGATTTTCATCCTTCACGATATTCTGCAGTTGCGGCGTGAATTTGAAGCGGTAGGAGGCATCCTCCCACGAAGTCGCCGCCGGAGTGGTGAAGTCATTGGTCAGCGTCAGCATCGCGGAGGCGGCGGTCCACGCCTTGCCTTTCTGCGCAAGCATCCGCAGGAAGGTCGCGTCGAAGTTCGGGGCGACCAGAATGCCGCCCAGCCCGGTCGCATCCCAGATTGGTCCGCTCGACAGGATATTCGTGAAATCCTGCAGATGCTCGACCGAGTAGAAGTTCGAGAAATCGAATCCGGTTGCGAAAATTTCCGCCCCCGGGCCATTTTTCCACGCCAGATAATCGATGCCCAGTTCGCGGAAATTGTTATCGCTGATCACATAGATGTTCAGTTGAACCTGAAGCTGCGGCAGCGGGCGGTCGAGCGCGGTCAAAAACTTCAAATATGCTTCCCCCTGCGACTTTGAACTTTTCCAGTAGAACATATTCGAACCGACATCGAAATAGCTTGCGCCGGAGCCGAATCCGTCGATGAAGGTCTGCGACACGACATGGTTCATATTTTCGCTGGTGCGGTACTTCCCGCAATAAACGAACCGGGTCACGCCGTCGCCTTCGATGGCCGAACCGTTTTCATCGATTTTGGGAGATGGATAGTCCAGCTTGGCGACCATGTCGTCGATGTAGGGGAGCAGCTGACTGCCGGTGGAGACCACCAGATATTGTTTTTTCCCCGCCGCGTAGTCCAGGCTCTGGATCGTCGACTGATCGTCGAACCGTTTGATCGCGCCTTTGATGAACGGCAGGATGTCATGCGCCCTGACATGTCTGAGTTCATAGGTTTTCGTGGTCATGTAGTGCTGGTTACGGTCCTCGTTGAATACGATGGTGCGCTCTTTGCTTTCGGCCGCGAATGCGGCGGCGGACATGGCACCCGCCAGAAGCAGGGCCGTGATCCGTTTTATACCGCCTGACTGATAGTTCATGATGTATCTCCTGTAACTGACCGGTTGTTTTTCTGGCCGCCCCATCGGCGGATTTTCCGGACGCACCATAGAGAAGCACTTCACGTGCCAAGTCTCACGGCATATCTCATATCGTACTTATAATAAAATAATTACGTTTGAATTCAGGACAATGGTTTATTTTCAATTCCTTACAATTATGTAAACCGGAACCTTGCGTTTTACAAAACCGGGAGAGTACGGCGATAAAGCGACACCGATCACTGAAGACGAGTTGCAAGGAAAGTCTGCCGTTTTGAAGGCAGGCGGGTCTGTCCGCCCTGCCGGGCGGCAGGGCTTGTGCGCTACACGGCCTGATTTGCAATCGCATCTCCGGCAGCTGGGCGCTGTAGCGCACAAGTGTCTCCGACGGCCAACGGTTTCACCGTTGGATCACGACCGGCAACGTGCCGGAGCGGAGTATCGCCGATAGATCATAACGCGCCCCGGTCCCGGGCAAAGACAAAAAAACACGCCGGATCATCGAAGGGGGGGATTTCGAACGACCCGGCGCGCAAAAGGGACTGAATAACTCAAACCAGCCAGGCGACTGCAATTGAAGCCGCCGCTATGAAAATTACCTCGCAGGTAAATTTACTCATCCATCAGACTCCTGTACTTCCTCATACTCCGGAGGAATCATCCTGTTGATCCCTCTTTCTGTTATATAGTATACCCGTCTGGAATGGCCGGAATATTGCCGCAAGATTGCAAATCGGCAATCTTCGCGAAAAATCAGCAATTTTTCGGAAGTTCGACGGTAAAACAACTGCCTTCGCCCAGTTTGCTGGCGGCGGTAATCTCGCCGTGATGGGCGCGCACGATCGCCCGGACCAGTGCCAGCCCGAGGCCGTTGCCGGGACGGGTACGGCTCGCGTCACTGCGGAAGAAGCGTTCAAAGATATGTTCCAGGTCCTCTTCACGGATGCCGCAGCCGGTATCCGCAACCCGGAACAGGATCGTATTCTCCTTCACCGTCAGCGAAAGCGTGATCGTTCCGCCGGGCGGCGTGAATTTCAGCGCATTGTCGATCAGGTTGGAGACCACCCGCTGCAGCTTGATCCGGTCTCCCCGGAACGGCACCGCCGCATCCGGCAGTTCCGCAGCCAGTCGCACATCGCCGTCTTCGGCCAGCGGCTGGAAAAGCTCGGCCGCGCGCGCGATCATTTCGCGCAGGTCCAGCAGTTCGGCTTCTGGAGTTTCGATATTGGACTCGGTCTTGGTAATCTCAAGCATCGTATTGATGATCTGGATCATCTGGCTGCATTCGTCGGCCACCACGCCGGCCAGCTCCCGGTAACGGCCCAGCTCGGGGGGCCCCTCGACGGTCACTTCGGCAAGGCCCCGCATCCGGGTCAGCGGAGTGCGCAGATCGTGCGCGACATTGTCGGTGACCATCTTCAATTCATTGAACAGTTTTTCCGTATTGGAATTCATTAAATTGAAAGTGCAGACCAGTTCATTGATTTCAGCGCCGCCATCCCCTTCCGGAACCCGCCGGCTGAAATCTCCGCCCGCCGTCTCGCGTGCCGCATCACTGACGCGCAGCACGCCGTTCACGAATTTGCGGGCGATCAGCCACCCGACCACCGTGCCGACAATCAGGAAAAAACTGAAAATGCCGACATGGAGCAGGGTATATTCCTCAATCAGTTGCTGGACCGGCTTCAGGCTCTGCCCGACTTCCAGCGTGGCGCCGTCGAACAGCCGCAGCCGCATGATCCGGAAATCGGAACGGGCGCTCCCGCGGACGCTGAATCCCGGCGTCAGTTCCCCGGCGTCGGCAAGTTCCGCACTATTCGGGGATGATGCGACCAGTTTGCCGTCGGCGCTGTACAGCGCGTACCAGACGTTGCGGATCCCTTCCAGCCGGGCGCGATTTTCAAAGCTGCTTTCCAGCATCTCCAGATGGTTGGCGGGACGCAGTTCGCGCGAATAGACGCCGCCGGAACTTTCCTGCCTCAATTCATAGAGTTTTCCGTGCTGCACGCCGAAGAAGGTCTGATAGCGTTCGTCGCCGCCGCTCTTTTCAAAACCGAGCAGCAGCACGACGCCCGGCAGTTTTTTGCGGAATGCATCGAATTCGCCGCGCGTTACCGCGCTGACCGGAATTTCCCGGTCGAACTGGCGGTAACGCTGCCCGGTCAGATATTCATAGAGAAACTGGCGGGCGCCGGCTTCCAGCTGCCGGTCGAAGCCGTTCAGCAGCCCGCGCCGGATCGTCAGGTGCGCGATCAGCACGCAAAGGGCCGACGAGAGGGCGAACAACAGCGCGTAGCGCAGCGCGATCCTGAATTTAACGGTGTCGAAAATCCGCTTCCGGCTCAAGGACATAGCCAAACCCCCGCACCGTATGGAGCAGTTTTTCTTTGAACGGTTTATCAAGTTTTTCGCGGAGCCGGCACATCCGGGTCTCCACAATATTGGTCTGCGGGTCGAAATTGTACTCCCACACGTGTTCCATGATCATCGTTTTGGAGACCACCCGGCCCGCATTCCGCGCGAGGTATTCCAGAAGCGTGAACTCCAGCGGCTGGATATCGATCCGGGTGGAACCGCGGTACACCTTGCGCGACAAAAGATCGATCGACAAATCGCCGACCGTCAATGTGGAAGGCTCCGCCGTCGCGCTGGCCCGGCGCAGCAGCGCCTGAATTCGTGCGATCAGCTCCGAAAAACTGAAAGGCTTGACCAGATAGTCGTCGCCGCCGGTCTGCAGCGCCCGGATCTTGTCATCGACCGAACTGCGCGCGCTCAACACGATCACCGGTAATTTGATTCCGGCAGCCCGCAGCTTTTCGATCAGAGTGAAACCGTCCAGGCCGGGCAGCATGATATCGACCACGGCGAGGTCGCAGGATTCAGTGGTCGCCTTGAACAGGCCGTCCCGTCCGTCCGCCGCGTGGACCGTGGTGTAGCCGGACTGCTGCAACCCCTTCAGTATGAAATCGGCGGTTCTGGCATCATCCTCCACCAAAAGAATCTTCATAATCGCTCTCCGGCTGGCTCCTTCGTCTTTTCTCTGGGTTATACTGTACAATATTCACCGGACGTTGTCAAGCATCATTGCCGAAATGCAATCCGCACGCTCACGAACCGGTCGCGGCGGGTGTAATCCGCAAGCACGTCGATCTCATCGAACCCGCCGAGCTTGACGAAAAGTTCCGCCAGGCGGGGCGCCTGCGGCGGCGAAAGCTCAAAGATCGCCCGTCCGCCCGGATTCAAATGATCCGCAAGTTCGCGGGCGGCGCGTTCGATCAACCGGAAACCGCCGTCCGGGGCAGTCAGGGCGAGCTGCGGTTCAAAAAGCCGGACCTCCGGCTCAAGCGCCGGGTACTCTTCCTGCGTCACATACGGCAGATTCGCTCCGACCAGATCGAAGCGTTCCCCCGGCAATTCCGAAAAGAGATCCGACTGCAGGAAGCGCACTTCACCGCCGCAGCGGACGCGATTGCGCCGCGCAACCTCCAGCGCGTCGGAGCTGACGTCCACCGCCGTAATCCGCACGTCGGGGCGTTCCGCCGCAACCGCCAGCGCGATCGCTCCCGAACCGGTGCCGAGATCCAGCATCGAACCGCCCTCCGGCAGATGTTTGACCGCATATTCCGCCAGCAGTTCCGTCTCCGGGCGCGGAATCAGCACGGCAGGCGTCACCTCAAGTTCCAGATCCATGAAATAGGCGACGCCGAGCAGATACTGCAGAGGTTCGCGGTTCGCGCGGCGGCGGGCCAGCTCCCGGATATGCCGCTCCAGCTCCGCCGGAACCGGTTCGCCGGCGCACAAAAAAAGTTCCGGCCGCGAAATCCCGGCCAGCTCCGTAATCAGAAGGTCGCTGTCCACCGCCGCCGAAGCGATTCCGGCATCGGCGAACATCCCGACCAGTTCGCGGCGTAGTTCCGAATAGGTAATCATTCCTGCGGTATTCCCCCGTTATTATCATTTTTCATAATATAGCGGCAGAGGAATATTTTGCCAACCCGAACCTCCGGCAATCCCGCAATAGATAATAATTCCGGCCGCCGGAGGCATTCACAAACGGCGCAGGCTTTCGCGTTCGGTCAATTCCACATCGAGCAGCATTACCCTTGACCCGACTTCCCCGGGAGTGAAGATAATCTTCATTGCGGCGTCAATCATCACTTCAGCGGTGGAACCGGAAACGGCGGTCAGGCGCGGGCAGGTGAATTCCGCCTGCACCGTGTCAGAAAATGCCGTCACAATGCTGACATCCTCCGGGCACCGCAGCTTCAAGTCGGCCAAAGCCCGCAACGCCCCCGCCGCTCCCGATGCGGTATCGACCACCAGGGCGGTCACTTCCGGGTGATTCCGCATCACTTCAAGCGTCTGGTCGTAGGCGCATTTCATGGAACTGCCCCAGTTCTCCATGATTTTGACCGGTTTGGCGATATCGCTCCAGCGCATCTTACGGCGGCGGACCGCATCCTTCATTCCCCTGAGGCAACTGCGCGACGCGATGGTGGTGGGCAGCTCGTTCGGAATAATGCCGATATGGCGGTGGCCGGCGGCGATCACCGCATCCATTTTCAGGAACCCGGACTGCACATGGTTGCGCCGGATGCAGAAAATATTCCGGTAAGAATCGATATCCTCGATCTCTCCGGCCACCACCACCGGCACACCGATTTCGTCCAGCCGCCGGATCACGTTCGGCGTGAAACTGGTGCAACTGGCCAGAATGATCCCTTCGAGTTTCCGGCATTCCCGCACCAGCTCGAACAGCAGTTCGTAGTCGGAATCCGGCTGCATTTTCAGATTCAGCAGCAGCCGGTTGGAGCGCATCGCGGCGATTTCGGCACAATGCACTTTGCTCCAGATATCGAAACTGAAGAAATCGGGATAGACGATGATCACTTCACCGCGGACGCGGCGGCTTGCCGGAGAGCTTTTCATCATCTGGTTGCGCGGCAATACAAAACTGCCCACTCCGATCTTCCGGGAGACATATCCTTCGACGGCAAGATCCGCCAACACGCGCGTCATCGTCGAACGGCACACTCCGAATTCTTCGGCCAGCATCCGTTCCGGCGGCAGCTTCGCGCCGACCTCCAGTGCGACGATGCGGTCGAGCAGGGCCTGTTTTACCTGATGACGGTTCAATGGAACGGTTCTCCCGGTTGCCGGAATTGCGATTTGATCATTGTATACCATACCGGCGGAACCGTCATTTTTCAAGGAGTCCGACCGCCTTTCCGGCGTCGTTCCGGAGCCTCCGGCCGCCGACTGCGCCGAAGGTGTTGCCGTCAAGCGTGACCTTGCCCCGGACATTGCCCAGAATCCGCACGCCGTCGCCGGTGGTGCTCTGAATGCGGTTGTTCCGGCACACCAGTTCGATTTCCGATTTGCCGCCCTGCAGCTTCACTGCGTCGTTCAGTCCGTTCCGGATGGTGTTGTTTTCAATCACCGCGCCGGCGATCGGAGCTCCGGGAGAGTGAACCCAGATCGAACCGAACTTCTGGTTCCAGTTCACGCCGCCGCAATCGACGATCCGGTTGCCGCGGACGGTCACCCCGTCGAACGGCCACGCACTGTGTCCGGTCGAAACCTGAATGCCCGCCACCGGCTGCGCCCCCCGGACGAGGTTGTTTTCGGCTGCAATATTCACTCCGCCGTACAACCCGATCCCGTTGCCCCACCAGTTCGACTCGGAGGTGTTGCGGCGAAACAGGATGTCGCTGTTGCTCCCGACGAGTCCTCCGCCCTTGTCGGTATTGGAAAACGCGGCGAAGGAGTCGTCGCCGTTGCCGCGCGCATGGCAGTTTTCGATCAGTACCCGGTGAGAATTGTTGTTGACGTTGATCCCGTCGGCCTTGTTGTTGCGGAACCGGCAGTTGCGGATCACTCCATCCCGGCAGTTCCCGATCCAGATGCCGACGCCGCACCGCTCAATCCAGAGATTCCGCAACTCAAAGTTCTCGCCGGAACCGACCACGCCGCGCTGGAACGGCTTTCCGCGCCGCCGGCTGAAACCGATCACGTGCAGGTCGCTGACCCTGATATTCCTGCCCGCCAGCCGGAAACCGAGGTTGCCGTTCCACGGCCCCTTGTCGGAAGGCAGCACATGGGTCATCAGCGTGGAGTGCCACATGCCCGCGCCGCACACCGTGACGTTGTCCAATTCGAGGATGCCGTCCTGCCGGAACACGCCGCGCGGAATGTAGACTTTTTTCCCCTGTTTTTTCGCTTCCGCCACACACTTGCGCAACGCGGCGGTATCATCGGCGCCGTCGTCGGCCGTCGCGCCGAATTCAGTGACCGGCAGCGCATCCGGCGGGCAGGGCAACGGCGGCGGAACAAGTTCAAAATCGACCAGATCGATCACATAAAAAGGCGCATCGTCACCGGCGCTTTTCCGCAGCGTCAACACTGTTCCGGCCGGAAATTCCCGGTCCAGCAGCAGCCGCGCCTCATCGAAGAAATTGCGTGCGAAACCGCCCGGCTTCTGCGCAACCGCCGGATCTTCCAGCAGTCCGCCGTCGGAATCGGCATACAGCCAGGTATACCGGGAGTGAAGCGGAAGTTTCGCCGCCGGTCCGCCGTCGGCCAGCACGCTCAACGTCGCATCGATCCCGCCGCCCTGCGGCGCATCCGGGATGCAGCAGCGCACCACGATTGAATTGAACGGTTTTTCGGCTTTGAATGAGATCCGGTCGCCCTCCCGTTCCAGCCGGACCGCCCGGCGGGTCACCGCTTCCGCGGCGATATCACCGCGTTTTACCGATTGGAGCAGCGTGCCGGTGTATTCGGCATCCGCCGCAAAACAGGTGATGAAAGGCACGTCGGCCCCGGCCGCACCGGATGCCGCAGATGTATCCGCGCTTTGCACACAACAACTCAACAGCAGCGCAACCCCCGCAGTCAGGTACTGTTTCATTTTGCTTTCTCTCTCCCTGTTATTCAGCCAGTTCATATCTCTGATCATCCTTGTTGCAGCGGCCGTACCGGAAAACTCCATACTTCTGCCGGCCGCTCTCCACATGCCCGTCATACATCAGCACATTGGCCTGCAGCTTGTGAACGAGGCCGAGCGTGTCGAACGCCGCCTTGTAAAACTGCGAATACCCCTTTTCGCCGATATAATACCAGCTGTCGAACGTAGTCACGAACCGTGACGGAGAAACCGACTTTCCATCGGTCGTATCGTCGGTCCGGGCCGTCGAAGCCGCTTCGATGTCCACCGCCGTAAAACGGTTTCCGGAATTTTTCCAATAGCAGTTGAAATTTTTTGAGGTGTTGTCTTTGGTCCGGGCGCCCCGCTTTGCATAGCTCCAGTTCTCATGCTGAAAGAAGAACGGAGAACTGGCGGGACAGACCGCGATCCACGCATGTCCTTTCTTTTTCGTATTATATTTCGGCAGATAACCGAGATTCGCCATGCTGATCGCCCACCTTGCCTGATTCAAAGCTCCCGGAAACGACGGCGAAGCGGCCGCCTGCAGTCCCGGCCCGTACAGAAATTCATCGTAGTCGGAAATGTACTGAAAATCGGCCAGACCGATCTGCTTCAGATTTCCCGAACACTGCACCGCCCTCGCCCGGTCCCGCGCCGAATTCAACGCCGGCAGCAGCAGCGATGCGAGAATTGCAATGATCGCTATCACGATGAGCAGCTCAATAAGCGTGAAATTACACGGCAATGATCTCCGGCCGACCTGTTTTTCTTCCATACCGCCTCTGTGCATCCGATCCTCCAAAATAAGAACCAAAATATTTTTTCAAAAATTGGATTACACATATATTATGACAAAAAGTATCCCTGATGTCAAGTCCTGCGGAAAAGATATTCGTTTTTTTACCGGCTGCGGGCAGAATTGCGAATCTGCCGGGCGGACGCCTATTTGCCGGAAGCCTCACGAACGATTTCGGCAAATTCCTGCGGAGAAAGCTCGGAAAGATGCTTGCCTTTGCGCGCCAGCTTCTCATTGACCTTGATCGCCGTTTCCGTCATCCGTTCATGCGTCTCCTCGGAGCCGCCGACCAGATAGAAATTGTCTCCTTTGGTCACCCGTTTGTGACCGTCCTGATTATCCAGGCCAACGCCCAGCATCAGGCCGTCCGGAGATGGTTTCGGGGTATTCTCCATTATACTCCTTTACTTCAGGGTTTGACCAGGATATCCGCGAAATCGCCGTTGTAACCGATCTTTCGCAACAGCCAGATATGCGGCTGCAGGAAGCCGAAGTTCGCGAGATTATGCGAATCCGTCCCGAAGCTCAGCTTCAAGCCTGCTTCAATCGCCCGGCGGGTGAATTCGGGATTCGCGGAATTCTGGTGAAAGTTGACTTCCGCCGCCATATTGTATTGTTTCAGCACTGCGATAATCCGGTCGAACCACGGTTCTTCATCGAAACCGCGCGCCGCCAGAATCCGGGTCGGATGCGCGAGCACGTTGATTCCCGCTTTGCCGTGGGCTTCGATCAGAGAGAGCAACTGCAATCCGCTCTCTTCCGCACTCAACCCCTGATCGATATAGTGGGTCGCCCCGATCTTGAACGGCAGCGATTTCAGAATTTCCGGTTCCAGAACCGGCTCTCCCGCGCGGGAAACATCCACTTCAAAACTGACCCGGAATCGCGGGTCGGCCGTCGTCACATACTGTCGGAACAGCTTCATGCGCGGTTGAACCGCGGGCGAATCGAGTCCCTCATCGAACCAGCGGTGTCCCCAGAAATCCCGGTTGGTGTAATACAACTGGCCGGAGTGTTCGGTAATCACCGCACCGGTCAGGTTCAACTGATCCATCAGGTCCGCCTCGATTCCGATGTCCATATTTTCACTGCAATAGGCGAACGGCGTATGGGTGTGGCAGTCGAACCACTCAAAACCGCCGGGCAGCCGGAACGATTCCACTTCAGTACGGACCGTGCCGTCGTCGCCCAGCTCGACCATCGCATAGCGGAACGGACTTTCACACAGCGCCGGAACCGTCACATACGTACATTTACCATCGCTGAACTGCGGAACTCCCCGGTGACAGTGGGCGCCGACCGACAGCACACAGCCGGTCTCGTGCATCTTGCGGATCACCGCGTCATGATTCACATAGTTGTAAGGACAGTCAGCACCGGACGGCAGCACCGGAACATGCTGGAATGCCACCAGATTTCCCGAAAAATTCCGACGCGCCCGATCGAAACGTTCCAGCTCCTGCGGCAGGCGTTCGGAATTGTAGCCGGGACGCTCCGGATCAGCCCAAAACGGAAGAATCCGGGCGTTTCCGATTTCCAGATAATCGGGCGGCTGCGGAAATACCTGATAGAACATTTCCGGCGCCGGATCGTGATTGCCGGGCAGAACCAGCACCGGAACCGGAATTTTTTTCAACAGTTCCGCAATCTCCTGCAACCTCCCGAATGCCGCATGGTCACATGCTCCGGCCGGATCGATCAGATCGCCTCCGATCAGCACCGCGTCCGGCCAGCCTGTAATCATCAGCATCTTCACAAAGCGGTGCAGAAAAAAGTACGCGTACTCACCTTTGCGCTCCGGATGTTTCCAATTCGCCGTTTTCTGATAGTGCAAATCGGCGGCGACAGCAAGTTTCAGGCTCATTTTTCCACTCTTTCCAGTAATTTTTTGCAGCCGTGTTCATCGACCGCCACAAAAGTGCATTCCGCCCGGACTGCGACCTCATTTCCAACCCGTCCGGTCAGTTCAAAAGTCACACTGCTGCGCCCAAACCGAGATTCTCCACCAGAAAAATCGATGATCTCTCCCGCCCGGACCGGTCTTGAAAGCACAATCTCCCCGAACCGGTATCCGACCATATGCGGTTCACCGGTGCATTTCATGGCATGGATCGCAGCATGTTCCGCAACGAAATCAAGCATCCGGCCGCCGTAAAGCACACCGCCGAGGCTCAGGTCGAGCGTCTTTACCAGCCTGCTGCCAAGATGAGTTTCCATCGTCGTTCTGTCTCCGCAATTCTTTTGCGGTTTAATATACTATATCTCCGCAATTCCTGCAACCCGGCATTCCCTGCAAACAGGGGGATTTCAGAGTAGTTGATTTTGGCTGAAATAAAAAATAAAAAAATATCGATGTTTTTATATCGAATGGGTTGAAATTTCCGTTTTTCCTCTTATATTATATGGCAACGCAAGATGATAGAGGTTGATGTAAAAAAAATTGTAATTTCCGGTTTCAAGCCGGTTTAATATATTTCCCTGTTCCCTTTTCCCTTCTCCCGGCCGGGTGCCTCCCTGTACCCGGCCACTTTTTTGTCCGGATTCCGGTATGAAATGAATAGCGTGGCGCAGATCAATAAGGGCGGGTATAGCACGCCCCGTTGCCGGCGGCGCCGTAACTGACCCACATCAGTTCGCGTGGATTCGCGCGCAGGAAAAGGTCGCCGTTTCCCTGAATCGACGGATCGGCTTCATTTCCGGCCGCCTGCCAGCCGCGTGACCGCAGGAAATCGGAGGTGTTGCGCAACAGTTGCTCCGGGGAATTTCCGCTGTTTTCAAAGGAGCCGTAAACTGCTTTGCGTCCGGGAAACTCCACAACCTGAACGGCCTTCGCCCCAACCGGCAGCGGCGGCAGCGATGCGGGCCATTCCCCCGGCCCCGGCAGCTTCAATGGAGAAGTGATGCAGAACATCGTCAGCGGTTTCCCGTCTCCCGAATTCACGATCAGCCACCGTTCCACTTGTTTTTCACCGGTTTTGTAAGCGACCCGGATGGTATCGCCGGCGGCGCGAAGCTCTTTCGGATCAAAGTTCCCCTTCAAAAAAAGAATCAGGTTGTCGAACGTCGAATCGATGCGCCGGACTTCCAGTTTCAGGCGCACCCCGTTCACGATCATCGGTTCGATAAGCAGTATTTCCCGGTCGATTCCTGGAATCGAATCCACTTTGGAACTCAACACCGATCCGCCGCCGGAATACGGCCACAGGGTAAATACTTCCGCGCGAACGGCAAAAAAGAAGAGGAACATTATGAAGACGAATATGCTTTTTCGCATCATAATCATTCCTTTACAATGAAAACGTTTCCTGATCGCCAACTCCCGGCAATGCTTTATGCTTTTACCTTTTAAGTGTCGCGAGAAAATGCTCCATGCGGTTTACCGCTTCGATGATATCCTCGGCGCTTGCCGCGTAGCAGCACCGCACGAATCCTTCGCCGCACGCGCCGAACGCCGAGCCCGGCACGACCGCCACTTTTTCAGCTTTCAACAACTCTTCCGCAAACTCTGTCGAACTCAATCCCGTCGACCTGATCGACGGAAATGCGTAAAACGCCCCTTTCGGCATCAGGCACTCCAGCCCGATCCGGTTGAAGCCGTTGACCATCAGGTCGCGGCGTTCATGATAGCTGTCCCGCATCTGCTGCATCGACTTCGTGCCGTTGCGCAACGCTTCCAGCGCCGCTTCCTGCGCCATCGTCGACGCGCACATGATCGAATACTGGTGAACCTTCATCATCGCGTCGATGATCTCCCGCGGCCCGCAGGCGTAACCCACCCGCCATCCGGTCATCGCGAACGCCTTCGAAAAACCGTGCAGGAAAATCGTCCGCTCCCGCATTCCCGGCAGCGACGCGATCGAAACATGTTCGCCTTCATACAGCAGTTCGGAGTAGATTTCGTCGGTCAGTACGATCAGGTCGTGTTCAACCGCAATCTCGGCGACCTTTTCCAGATTTTCGCGGGACATCACCGCGCCGGTCGGATTGCACGGGAAATTCAGCAGCAGCGCCCGGCTTTTCGGCGTGATCTTACGAAGCAGAATCTCCGGGTCGAGTGCAAAACCGTCCTTCGCATAAGTTTCGACCACCACGGGCACGCCGTGCGCCATGCGGATTTCAGCCGGATACGACACAAAACACGGCTCAGTGTAAATCACTTCATCGCCCGGATTCACCAGTGCGCGCATCGCGATATCCAGCGCCTCGCTGACGCCGATGGTGACGATGCACTCGTTTTTCGGATCGTATTTGACGTGGTAATTCTCCTCCACATAGCGGCAGATTTCCCGGCGCAGCGCCGGAGTGCCGAGGTTGGAGGTGTAGCTGGTATGCCCTTTTTCCAGCGAAAAAATCCCGGTTTCCCGGATGGTCCACGGCGTGGTGAAATCGGGTTCCCCGACGCCGAGGCTGATCACATCGTCCATCGTATTGACCAGATCGAAAAAGCGGCGGATGCCGCTCTTGGGCAGACTTTGGATATGGTCGGCAACCAACGGCCTACGGACACACTTTGAGTCGTTCATATTCTTCATCACTTTGCATAATCCTGCCGGATTCTTTGTATTTCTTCAGCATAAACGAGGTAGAAGTCGAGAGCACGCCCTCGATCGTCGAGAGCTTGGCCGAAACGAACGAGGCCACTTCCTGAAGCGAATTCCCCTCAATCGTCAACAACAGATCGAATCCCCCGGAGACCAGCGAAAGATCGATGACCTCCGGGTATCGCGCAATACGCCGCGCCACCTGGTCGAAACCGCCTTCGCGACTGGGTGTGACCTTCACCTCGATAATCGCCTTGACTTTGTTGTCTTCCAATTCCGATTCGTTCAGAATCGCGGTATAACCGCGAATCACGCCGCGTTTTTCCAAATCCGTAATCGCAGCCTCGACGGCCGCGGCATCCAGTCCGGCCCGCAAAGCGATTTCAGATGCGCTCATGCGCGCATTTTCGCTGAGCAGGTTCAAAATTTTCGATTCCATGATACGCTTCTCCGAAATAGTTGAAAACCTGTTCCGATTAATATAGACCCGTTTTAAATGATTACCAGCGCAACGCTCCGAGAACCCAGAAAATCACGCCGTTGTAAATAAAGCTGTCCATCACGTCAAAGACGCCGCCCATCCCCGGAATGATGTGCCCGGAATCCTTCACGTCGCAGGCCCGTTTCAACGCCGACTCCGTCAGATCCCCCGCCAGGCTGCCGATCGCCAGCAGGATTCCGGCGGCGACATACCACGAAAGCGAAGTGCCGAGATTCTGCATCGGGAGCCGGCAGAACGGCGCTTCCGCATAGATATGCCAGAAAATCAGGCTGACGCCGACGGACATCGCCATGCCGCCGATGGTTCCCTCCCACGATTTTTTCGGACTGACGGAAGGGCAGATTTTATGATTGCCGCCGGGCAGATAGCCGGAAAGCTTTCCGAAAATATACCCGCCGGTATCCATCGCCTTGGTCACCAGAATCAGGAACAGAAGCTGCCGGGCGCCGATGTTCAGCGGAACCGGCCCGACCGGCAGATTGCGGTTGAAGTAGACCAGTGCGACCAGAACCAGCGGAAATCCGGTCAAGATCAACACCCCGATGGAAGTCAGCACCTTTTCAATCGCCGCCTTGCGGTCTCTGCTGAAAAGCAATATCAGCCAGCCTCCGATTCCCGCAACCGCGATCGTTGCGGGCAGCACCGCCGCCATCACTTTCGCCGCCTCGGATTTTTCAAACAGAATCAGCACATTGAAGAGCATCAGCACGAAAAACAGCACGCCGCCGGCCATCGCCGCCAATCGCGGATAACTTTTCACGCCGAGCCTGCCGACCATTTCGCAGACTTCATACACCACTGCGGCAAATACCAGCGGCACGATCAGCGCATACAAATACGGTCCGCCTGCGGACCAGTAGATGATCGCCGCAAGCAGCGCGAGCAACAACGGAAAACTGATGGCGCGGTATTTAAGCACTTTTCTGAAATTCCTTTTTTAAAAAAATTCTATCAATAAACGATCCGTTACAACTCCGTCACTTTTCCGCCACTTTACTGTCTTGAGCGTAAAAACGGCAAAAATAACCCTGCGCCAGCACGTTATCGGTCGGGGCCGAACGTCGGCTTCGACGACCGGGTGAAAGCACCTTGGCCGTCGAACATTCTATCACAACCGGCGCCAAAAGCTCCCGCACCTGTCCGGGCCGCATCCGCAATAACTTGCCGATATCGCCGCCCCTCGCAGCGGCTCCGCGCTCCGAACCGGCTGTTTCAAATCCGCTTCGCTTATTTGCAACAACCACGCGCTCCGCCGGGTGGTACTGCTGCTCCGATTGCGGTCGGCACTTGCCGACCTTACATTTCGCCCGGTTCCGGACCCGCGCCTGCGCGGTCCTGCACCGGGCGACCAGCGTTCCGCCGCTGGACCGCGTCCGGCAACGTACCGGTGCGAAGTGCCGCTTTGCGGTTTTTATTTTTATTTGCGGCCTCCGAAGCGCCGATCCCTCTGCCCATACGCTTCCAGCGCTTCCCCAAACTCTTTTTTTCCGAAATCCGGCCACAGCGTATCCGTCACATACATTTCCGAATATGACAGTTCCCACAACAGAAAGTTACTCAGCCGCAGTTCACCGCTGGTGCGGATCAGCAGATCCGGGTCCGGAATGTCCGACGCGTACAGATAATTACGGAAACTCTCCTCCGTCACTTTCGGAAATCTGCCGCCTTTTTCCGTCATTTCCGCCGCCATTTTATTCACGGCATCCACAATTTCCGCGCGTCCCCCGTAATTCAACGCCAGATTCAAGGTGCCGCCGTTATTTTTTTCCGTCATTTCAATCGCATGCAGCAGCTTTTTGCGCGCCCCCGGAAACAGGTCCTCTGTCCGCCCGATCGTCCGAAGCCGGATTCCGTTCTTCATCAATTCCGGCAGTTTGTCGTCGATGAACTCCTCCAGCAATCCCATCAGCGCCGTCACTTCCGCAACCGGCCGTTTCCAGTTCTCGGTGCTGAATGCGTAAAGCGTCAGAAATTCGACGCCGTATTCCTGAGCCGCCTTCAGCACCTCCGTAACCTGCCGCGCCCCCTGCCGGTGCCCTTCCACCTTCGGCAGGCCGCGGCGCTCGGCCCAGCGGCCGTTTCCATCCATGATGATCGCGACATGCCGTACTTTCACGTTTTTCAAAGCGACACCCCGCCGAACATATTCTCCTCCACCGCCAGGCAGATCGCATGGTAAACCGGCAGATGCAGTTCCTGAATCCTGTAGGTCTCCGTCTCCGGCACCGCAATCACGATATCGGCGTACCGTTCGCACGCGCCATGCTTTGAACCGGTGAGCAGAATGGTTTTGATTTTTTTCAGCTTCGCCGCCATCATTGCGTAACGGACATTCACCGCGCCGCCGCCGGTGGAAATTCCGAGCAGGATATCTCCGGGCGTTCCCAGCGCGTAAAGCTGCTGCGCGAAAACCAGGTTCGGATCGACGTCATTGCAGAACGCGCTGGTAAAACCGGGATGGGAGAGCAGTGAAATCGCCCGCAACCCGCGCTGCAGCCGTTCCCCGAGCAGCACACCGTCCTCGCCGAACAGCTCCTCCAGCTTCGCCTGTTCGTGCTCCGGCAGTTCCCGGCGCAGCACGAATCCCTTCAGGAATTCGCCGCAGATATGGTCGCAGTCCGCCGCGCTGCCGCCGTTGCCGCAGGTGAAGAACGTGCCGTTGGAACGGAACAGGCCGGTCAGCTCCTCCACGGTTTTTTCGATCGCCGCCGAACAGCTTTCCAGAACCGGATACCGGTTCAAAAGTTTTTCAATTTGATTTTTCATAAGATTTGCAATTCCCCCTTCTCCGATATATCTTATTACAATAAAATAGTTGTCGAAGGGAGCTTTTTCAATCCCGTTTCCGCAAAAAACCAGGGTGGATTTCATCTCCGGTGCAGCGGTTGAAGGATTGACAATAAGCCGGTCAACAGGTTGTTAATAGATTGTGCAGCAATTGTGAACGGCGTTATAGCCAACATTGGTTCAACCGTTTATCAATAGAGTTGTCAACAGAGGAACGGCCCTGTAATCGGTTGCAAATTCGAGATTTGTGAGGTTATTAACAAAAAAGTCCGCCCTCTGCTGTTACTTATTTATATTTTAAAAATTAAGATATAAGTAGGAAAAAGAGGCGGCCCGGCCTGGCGGACGGGGCACTGCATTTTGATGGTTTATGTTCTGTAAAATGAATTGAGATATGGAGGATCAGAAACGATGAAATTTACGGTCAATCGGGAAAAACTGCAGAAAGCACTGCAGAGAGTGGGCAGCATCATCGGCTCGCGGTCGATGCTTCCCGTGCTGGGCAATGTGATGATTCAGGCGGAGGAAGGCGTTCTGACGCTGACCACGACCGACCTTGAAATCCGTATTTCGACGAAGGTGGATGCGGTGGTGGAGGAAGCCGGCGTGACCACCGCCCCGGCGCGCAAGCTCGCCTCGCTGGTCGGCTGCTTCGTCGGCACCGACGTCGTGTTCGAGGTCGACGACAAGGATCACATCAAAATCAAGTGCGGCACCAGCCATTTCACTTTGCTCGGACTGCCCGCCGCCGATTTCCCGGCCGCGGTCGAATTTGAAGCGCAGCGTGAAATCAAGATCAAGGAGAGCGACTTCAAGCGCATGATCGGTTCGATCTCCTATGCGGTCAGCGCGGACGATTCCCGGAAAGTGCTGACCGGCGTGCTGCTGAGCGCCCGTGAATCGACCGTCACGCTGGTGGCGACCGACGGCAAGCGCCTGGCGATGCAGGAAAAGACGCCGGAGGCGATCGAAGGCGGCGACGGCGATGCGATCATTCCGTTGAAGGCGGCTTCCGAAGCGCGCCGCCTGCTCGAAGGCGATGCGGTGATGACGATCCGGCTCGGCGACAAACAGTGCACCTTCGTCGCGGGCGGCTTTGAACTGACGACCAAGCTGATCGAGGGGACCTATCCGAACTACCGCCAGGTGGTGCCGGCTTCGTTCGCGCGGACGGTGGAAGTGCCGACTTCGGTGTTTCTGGCCAAGATCGAGACGGTTTCGCTGGTGCTGTCGGATTCGAGTTCCTACATCATCCTGCGTTTCGAGAACAACCAGTTGAATCTGCAGGCTTCCAGCGCGGAGGTCGGCGAGGGCAGCGACATGGTCGAAATCGCGTTTGAGGGTGAACCCTTTGAAGTGTCGTTCAACCCGGCTTATCTGGCCGATCCGCTCCGCAACGCGGATGCGGACAAGATCCGCATGAAGATCAACGACCCGCTGAACCCGGTCGCGATCGAGGGCAGCGAAGGCTTCCTGTACGTGATCATGCCGATCCGCAAGAAGTAAGCGCGTCCGAAACTTGTGGCTCTGATCGAACAACTGGAACTGGCGAATTTCCGCAGCTATGCGGCCGGCCGGTTCCGGTTTTCTTCTTCCCGGGTGGTGTTCACCGGCCCGAACGGGGCGGGAAAGACCAATCTTCTGGAAAGCATCTATTTCCTGAGCATCCTGCGTTCGTTCCGCACGGTTTCCGGCCGGGAGCTGGTGCGGATCGGCGAGCGCGGCTTTGAGTTGAAGGCGCGGGTTGACAAAGGTGCGTACCATGAGGAACTGCGCCTGGCGCAGACTCTGGCGGGGAAGCGGGAGACCTGGATCGGCGCGAACCGCATCCGCCGTTCCAGCGAGTTCATCCGGGAGTTCCGCGCGGTGGTGTTCGTGCCGGAGGACCGGAATATTTCCGGTGGAAGTTCATCGTTCCGCCGCCGTTTTTTCGATATGATGATTTCGACGCTGGACGGCGGTTATCTGACGGCGCTGAACAACTACTACCGGGCGCTGAGCCAGCGGAACCGGGCGTTGAAGCAGAAAGAGCAGGCGGCGGTGGCGGCGGCATTCGAGCCGGAGATGGCGGTGAATGCGCCGCTGATCGCGCGGCAGCGCCGGATTTATGCGAAGCTGATTGAGGAAGAGGTGAGCCGGATGCTGGCGGAGGACGGCAATCTGGAGTTCCGCATCGTATGCCGGACGGATTATCCGGAAAACGCGGCGGAGTACCGGGAGATGCTGGAGCGGAACCGCCCGAAAGAGCAACTGCGGTCCTGCACGCTGTCGGGGCCGCAACTGGACGAATTTGATTTTCTGCTGAACGGGAAGCTGCTGCGGTATTACGGATCGACGGGGCAGATCCGGATTATTTCGCTGCTGCTGAAACTGGCGGAGTTCAATCTGGTCAAACGGGCGGCGAAGGAGCCGGTGGCGGTGCTGGTGGATGACGTGACCGGTGAGCTGGATGAGTTGAACAAGGCGCGGTTTTTCCGGACGATTTCGGGGGCGGATCAACAGTTTTTTACGTTTACGGAATTGCCGGAGCTGGAGATTTTCCGCGACGCCGAAGAAATAAAAATAGAAAAAAATAAAAACTAAAAACCGCGAAGCGGCACTCCGCACCGGGCGAAATGTAAGGTCGGCAAGTGCCGACCGCAATTGGAGCAATACCGCCCGGCGGAGCCGCTGCGAGGGGCGGCGACATCGGCAGGTTGTTGCGGATGCGGCCCGGACAGGGGCGGGAGCTTTGTGCCGGCGCGAAGTACGTATTGGATTTTATGGAGCTATTCGATATGGTCAGGCATTATGTGTTCGGTCCGGTCGCCTCGCGGCGGCTCGGCGTTTCCCTTGGAGTCGATCTCGTTCCGGCGAAAACCTGTTCGCTGGACTGCATCTATTGCGAGGCGCGGCAGACCACCTGTCTTACTCTGGAACGCAAAGAGTATGTTCCGGTTGATGCTGTCATCCGGGAACTCGACGAGGTGCTTTCCGGAAAGCCGGAATTGGATTTCATCACCTTTTCCGGTTCCGGCGAACCTACCCTCAACTCCGGCATCGGCCGGGTCGTCGATTTTCTGAAAACGCGGTATCCGCAGTATCCGGTCTGTCTGCTGACCAACGGTTTTGCGCTCGGCGATCCTGAAGTCCGGCGTGAAATCGCCCGGATCGACCGGGTGGTGCCGTCTCTGGACGCATCGAATACGGAGGAGTTCATCAGGATCAACCGTCCAGCTCCCGGGCTTGAATTCGGCCGGTTTGTGAAGGAACTGACCGCCTACACGCAGACCGCGTCAAGTGAAATCTATCTGGAACTTTTCATCGTTCCCGGCGTCAACGATTCAGATGAGTCGATCCGTCGTTTCGTCGAGATTGTGCGCGGCATGAAGCTGGTGATGGTGCAGCTCAACACATTGGATCGTCCCGGCGTGGTCGACTGGGTGCGCCCGTCGACGCCGGAAAACACGCGGCGCTTTATCCGGGCGCTGGAACCGGTGGTTCCGGTTGAAGCGGTGGGAGCGTTCCGTTACCGGACGCGGGTGCACGAAACGGCGGAAAACCTCTGCACCGATGTCGAACGGCGAATTCTGGAACTGGTGACCCGCCGTCCTGCCACCGTGCCGGATCTGGTCGTGGCGCTCGGAATCCCGGAGGAGGAGGTGCGGCTGCTGCTGGACAGCCTCTTTAAGTTCGGGCTGATCGAGATTGAAAAACAGCAGCGCGGCACCTTTTACGCCGCTGCGCAAAAGATGGAAAAATAGGTTGCGTTTCCCGGTTCGGCATACTATATTACCGGATGCGGTTCAATCATTAAAACGGAAATTCAACGGATGCGGACGGAACTTTTTCTCGCATGGCGCTATCTGAAGCCCAAGCGCAATGCGGTCTCTCTGATTACGGTGTCGAGCATTCTCGGCGTCACGCTCGGCGTGGCGGTGCTGATGGTGGTGCTCGCGGTGATGACCGGTTTCACCGACCTGATGAAGCAGAAGCTGGTCGAAACCCAGGCGCATTTCCAGATTCGCGACAAGTGGCGGCGGGTGATTTCCGATCCGGCTCCGATCATTCAGGCGGTGGAGGCGGCAGGCGGCGAAGCGGCCGCGGTGATTCAGTCGCCGGTGCTGGTGCAGTATGACCGACGCCGGCTCGATATGCAGGTGCTGATGTTCGGGGCTGCGGAACAGGATTTGCGGAACCGTCTCGATTTCAATGTGGCATTGCGTGCCGGAAAGCTTTCACTCGGCAAAAACGAGGTGGTGATCAGCCAGAACATGGCGCTGCGTTGGAATGTGAATGTCGGCGATAAGCTCCTGTTTCACTCCGCAGGGCGGTTGACCGGTCTGGTGAAGTTCAAGCCGGAGGGTGGAGTTGAATTGAATTCGACCGCATCCGCCTATCTGCCCGCCGAATTTACGGTTGCGGGAATCTATTCGATCGGCAAGTACGATTTCGACCGCAGCGTACTGTTTGTGGGGTTGGATGACGCCGCCGACCTGCTCGACTTGCCGTGGGGATGCGCCACTTCGGTGTTCGGCTGGGGGCCGGATCCGTTCGACCAGAAAGCGTTGATCGAAGCGATCCGCAAGGCGCTGCCGCAATACACTGTCGCAACCTGGGAAGAGGACAACCAGCAGTTGCTCGGCGTGCTGGCGGTCGAAAAACGCATGATGTTCTTTCTGCTGATCTTCATCGTACTGGTGGCGGCGTTCAGCATCACCAATACGCTGATCACCTCAGTTTACCAGAAAACCCGCGAAATCGGCGTATTGAAGGCGATTGGAGCCGGAGACGGCAGCGTGACGCTGATTTTCGTGTTGCAGGGCTTCCTGATCGGAGTGGTCGGCAGCGGCGTCGGAACTCTGCTGGGCTGGCTGGTGATTACTTTCCGCAATGACATCATGCACAAGGTTTCAGAGTGGACGCATATGGAGTTGTTTCCGAAGGAACTCTATTTTTTCAATGAGCTTCCGGCGCACATCGTGCCGGGAGATGTCGCATTCATCGTGATTTCGTCGGTGCTGCTGTGCACGCTCGGAGCATTGCTTCCGGCGAGCCGGGCGGCCCGGCTTGACCCTGCAAAGGCGCTGCGCTATGAGTAATCCGGAATTGATCATCGAAGCGGCGGGAGTGACCCGGACCTATCGCGTCGGAACTGCGGAACTGAACGTGCTGCGCGGCGTGGATTATCAGGTTCAACGCGGCAGATGGGCCTGTCTGCTCGGAGCTTCCGGCAGCGGCAAGACGACACTGCTGAATATTCTGGGGGCGTTGGAAAAGCCGACCGCCGGCACGATCCGGGTGGGCGGGGTGGACCTTTCGGCGCTTTCGCGCCGGAGCGCCGCGCATTTTCGCAACCGCTCCCTTGGGTTCGTGTTTCAGGCGTACCACCTGCTGCCGGAGCTTTCGATGCTGGAAAATGTGATGCTGCCGGGGTTATTGGCCGGGAACTCCAGATCTGCGGTCCGCGGGAAAGCGGAGGAGTTGCTGGCGAGAGTCGGACTCTCCGGCCGGTTGAAACACCGCCCGTCGGAACTTTCCGGCGGTGAACAGCAGCGCGCTTCGATCGCGCGCGCTCTGATCAATGACCCGGAACTGCTGCTGGCCGACGAACCGACCGGAAACCTCGATTCCGCGACCGGAAACGGGATTCTGGAGCTGTTCCGCGAGCTTCGCGCCGACCATCCGCAGCGTTCGATCGTGATGATTACGCACAACCGGGACATCGCCGCGCTGGCGGATCAGGTGGACGAGCTGGCCGACGGCGTCCTGCGCCGCCTTTAATTTGAAGATATCGCCTATTTGAGGCGGCGGCGTTCTTCGGAGGACGACAGCTCACGGGCGGCGCGGTTCAGCGACCGGTTTAGCTGCGCGATCATTTCATCGGCGGGATCGGGGATGAATTCGACCGGTTTTCCGACGAAACAGTCGCGGACGCGGCTCCAGACCGGACGAAGGCGGCGGCGGAGCTGGTCCATTTCCTTGCGGACGCCGAGCAGAAGCTGTTGGGGACGGCGGCGCGCGCCGAACTGCAGCGCCAGTTTGTAGTGGTATACTGACGGCCAGTAACGGTCGCTCCGGGCGATAACCCGGGCGAGGTAGACCCGGAATACGATGTTCTGCGGGGCCCGGGCGACGATGAAGCGGAAGCACTCCTCAGCCGCTTCGTTGCGGCGGTGGTCCAGATGGTCGCGCCCTTCCCGGTATTTCATGAAAATTTCGGTCTTTTCCAGATCGGCCAGCAAAGTGGCGAGGGAGGTTTCGGGCGGCGCGTCATTGCCGACGATCAGCTCTTCGAGAATATCGTCGGCTTCGGAGTCCATCACCGGCTGCTGTTTGCGAAGCTGCCGGGTACGCAGTTGTTCTTCCTCATCCAGCCGGGAGATGTCATAACGGCGGCGTTTGAGGCCGTCCGAAAGCGTATCGAATGCCTCGACCAGAATCTGGAATTCGCGGGTTTTGACCGGAGAGTTCTGAAACCGGTCGGGATGGCACTCCTTGGCCCGCCGGTAATAGGCGCGTTTGATCGCCGCAAAATCCGCGGTGGAAGGTACGCCGAGTATCTGGTAAAGGTCGCCAGTCATGAAAATTCTCCCGGAAAATGGTTCAAACGCTTGCCATCGGTTCGAAAATCGAGTATAATATATACGAGGCAAGTGAAGAACGCCAGCGAAGAGGAAAATATTTTAAAATGAGCGATACCATAAAAACCCTTCCGACCGGTTCGGAAACCATCCTGATCGTGGATGATCACGAAACGATCTGGGATTTTCTGATTGAAGCGCTGCAGCAGCTGGGCTATTCGGTTCTTTTGGCCGAAAACGGACTGGACGCCGTGGAAATTTACGAGGCGAATCCGAAGGAGATCGATCTGGTGCTGCTGGATATGATCATGCCCAAGGCGGGCGGCCATCAGACTTTTTATAAAATCCGGTCGCTTGACCCGGAAGCGAAAATCCTGCTGTCGAGCGGATTTGTTTCGGAGGCGGAGGTGCATGACCTGCTTCAGCAGGGGGCGTGCGGTTTCCTGCCCAAGCCCCATCGTCTTCCCGCTGTGGCCCGCGCGATCCGGCAGGTGCTGGATACGGGCCGGATCGCCGGATAAGTTTGAGATGGATGACTGGATTGAGATCAACCGCGACGAGCGGCATATCAAACGGGAGCGTGCCAGGGCGCGCGAATTGCGCAATACTCCTTACTATCAGAATTTGTTCCGGCAGGGAATTTGTCACTACTGCGGTAAAAAATTTTCACGGGAAGAATTGACGCTGGATCACATCGTACCGGTGGCGCGGGGCGGAAAAAGCACGCGCGGCAATCTGGTGGTCTGTTGCCGGGGTTGTAATCAGGCTAAAAAATATCTGACTCCGGCCGAACTGCTCCTGCGGCAGCTGGAACAGCGGAAACCGGCCGATACGGAGGATGAAAACGGCTGAATCGCCGGTTCCGGAGCTTTCCGGCGTAAAAAAATCCGATTTTTTTTGGTTTTGGATGAGCATTTTGGCAAAAATGGGTTAAATTACATACGCAAGTGACATTCTGTATCACCAACGTATTGAAAGAGAGTGCAACATGGGCAACCTGAAAAAGAAACGTCGCAAGAAGATCGCGAAGCACAAACGGAAAAAGCAGCTCAAACTGCTGCGGCACAAGAAGAAGTAAGCCGCAGGGAGCGTTTTCCCGAATTGCGACGCCCGCTTCCGGTTTCTTCGCTGATGCGAACCGCTGGAAACGGGCGCGTTTTTTTTACCGGATACCAGATCAGGGAGATGAGGATCGTGACTGAAAAAGCATGGCTGTTGATGTTGACCGGAATCTGTTGCTGTTCTACCATCTGCGCCGTTCCTCCCGGAGCGGCAATCGCAGCGGACCATCTGCCTGCGGAAGAGGCGGCGACAGCGGCATTTCCCGGGTCGGAACGGGGTCATAAATTGCTGGCGCTGGAAAGTTACCTGCAAAGCTTCCGCTACCCGCCGAACAGTGAGAAGCGGATCGAACTTCTGTTGAACGTTCTCGATCAGGACCCGTCCGCCCGGATGCCTCGGCTGATGCTCGGCAAGGCACTGCTCAGCCGGAAACAGGCGGAAACTTACGCGCCGCGGCTGCTGCTGATCGCCTCCAAACATGCCGGTTCGCTGGAGCTGGTCAACTTCGCGCTGCAGGTCGCGCGGCGCAGCGGAAAGTTCGAGAATGCCGAGTATAAGCTGGTGAATCAGGCGTTGAGATCAGTCGGCGATCCGGCTTCGCTCCCGGATTCGGAGCGGTATCTTTATTTGCGGCTGGCGGATGAAAAACTCGCGGAATACAAAAGAGAGCGCAATTTTGAAGCGGCGGAACAGCTTCTCGACGGACTGCTGAAGAACGAGCGGTTTCCGGAACAGGACCTGATCCGGGAATCCGCCGGGCGTTTCTACCGCTACGCCGCCGACTTTTCCCCGTCGGAACGTCGCTTTCTCGGCCTGCTCCCCTCGCTTCGGAGTGTGTATCAGGATAAATTCGACCGGATTGCGGCCGAGTTGGCCGAATCGGAGGTCAAGTTGCAGACGGTTCCGGAACTTCGTCGTCGGCTGGCTCTCTATCAGAGGATGGGATTGTTCGACGATGCGATGCGGATCGCCCGCAGAATCTATGTGATGCAGCCGAATGAATCCAATCTGGCACAGGAGGTCGATTGCGCAATGAGCGCCGGTCGGTATGACGCGGCTCTGGTGTTGGCGGAGGAGCTGCGCAAGAAATATCCGGCGCTTTCGCGGATCGCGGATATGATCGTCTGCCGTGCGCTGGCCGACTCCGGCCGGATTGAGGAAGCGGTGAAATTTCTGGATCAGCTGCCGCCGGGAAAGTTCCGGACTGAGCAGGAGCTCTATCTCTATTTTCAGGGAAGGGATTACAAAAAATTCCGCAAGGCGTTCCTGGCTTACGACCATAAAACTCCGTGCAAGAGCCCGGAGCTGCTGACATTCGTGCTGGTTGCGGCGGAAAAACTGCGCGATCCCTCGCTGCTGCGGCTGGCGGTGGAACGGCTGAAGAAGATCGACCGGCTGGAGGACCCGCTCTTTGCGAATTCGGTCGGATATATCAGCGCCGAATTGAATATCGACCTGCCGGAAGCGGAACGGCTGATCCGTCTTGCCGTCGCGGTGGACAGCCGCAACAGTGCGTTTCTGGACAGTCTTGCGTGGGTGCAGTTCCGCCGCGGCAACCTGAAGGAAGCGCGGAAGAACATCGAACTTGCGCTGAGCTGCCTGGAATCCCCGGAAGACGCCGGAACGATCCTGTTTCATGCCGGGGAGATTGCGCTTGCCCAGGGAGAACCTGCCGCTGCGCTGGACTATTTCAGGCGGGCGCTCGCTTCGCCGGAGGATATCGAACTCGACCCGGAGGCTGTCCGGGCCCGGATTGATGAATTGGAGAAAACGCAGCAATGAGCCGCCCTTTTCTTGTTGGAACGTCGCCCGCTGTGTTGCGCGAATGGGCGAAATCCCATGATCTGCCTGCCTTCCGCGGCACTCAAATCGCCGACTGGGTGTATAAAAAAGGGATCGTCGAACCGGAACGGATGAACAATTTGCCGCTGCCGGTGCGGGAATTGATCGGAAATGAATTTCTCGCTCCCGGAACCGCGGTGACCGAAACGGCCGGCTCCGGGGACGGTACAGAAAAGCTGCTGCTGACTTTGCAGGACGGCGAAACGATTGAAATGGTGTTGATTCCGGCGGAGGAGCGGTTGACCTTCTGTTTGTCCACGCAGGTGGGGTGTCCGGTGCAGTGCCGCTTCTGCGCCAGCGGCCGCGACGGACTGATCCGCAATCTCGCCGCCGGTGAAATTCTGGAGGAGTTCCTGCTCGGCTGCAGTCGGGCGGGCCGCCGCCCGGACAATCTGGTTTTCATGGGGATCGGTGAGGGACTGCTCAATTTCAGGGAGCTGGCCGCCACGTTGGAGGTGTTGAGTTCCCCGGAGGGATTCGGGATGTCGCCGCGGCGCATTACCGTTTCGACCAGCGGCTATGTGCCGGGAATGCTTAAATTCGCGGAACTGGAGCGGGAATTTACTTTGGCGATTTCACTTCATGCGCCGGATGACGAAACCCGTTCCCGGCTGATCCCGGATAAGCTGCGGTACCCGGTCGCGGAGATTATGGCCGCCGCCGATCTCTATTTGCGCAAAGCGGGGCGGATGGTCACTCTTGAATATACCTTGCTGGAGGGATTCAACGATACTCCGCCCCATGCCCGCGCCCTCGGCGCCCTCGCGGTGCGCCACCGTTGCAAGGTGAACCTGATTCCGTACAATTCCACCGGCGGGGAGTTCCGGCGTCCTTCCCGGCAGGCGATCCGGGAGTTCGAGGAAACCGTGGCGGCCGCCGGCGCGCATGTGACCGTGCGGGTCGAGCGCGGCGCGAAGTCGGTCGCTGCCTGCGGCCAGCTCCGCACCCGTGCGAAGCACCCGGATTCGTGAAAAAATCGGGCAACCCTCTTGCAGTTGAATAAAAACAGGTTATAGTAAACGGTTCAGGCTTTGAGCCGGAACTTTTAATTTTTAACGTTGTGTTGAGAAAATGAACATCTACCAGGAACTGAAGGCTCGCGGCTTCTGCTACCAGCAGACCGATGAGGAAGCGATCGAAAAACTCCTGACCACGGAACAGGTCAAGTTTTACGTCGGCTTCGATCCGACCGGCAACAGCCTCCACGTCGGCCACCTGCTTCCGGTCATGGCGATGCGCCTGATGCAGAAGGCCGGACATATTCCGATCGTTCTGGTCGGCGGCGCGACGGCGCAGATCGGCGATCCCTCGGGACGGATTTCGGCTCGTCCGATGATGACGCTCGAAACCATCGAAGAAAATGTCCGCTGTCTGCGCAACCAGTTGAAGCGATTCATCGACGACGGCGACGGCAAGGCCCATTTCGTGAACAACGCCGACTGGCTGTGCAAGATCGGTTATATCGAAATGCTCCGCGAAGTCGGCAGCATTTTCAGCGTGAACCGGATGCTGGCCCAGGAATCGGTGAAATCCCGTCTGGAAAACGGCCTCTCCTTTCTGGAATTCAATTACTCGATCCTGCAGGGATATGATTTTTACATCCTGAACCGCGACTTCGGCTGCAAGCTGGAAATGGGCGGACAGGACCAGTGGGGCAATATGGTGGCGGGTACCGAACTCGTCCGCCGCAAGAGCGGCAACGAGGTCCAGTGCATGACGATTCCGCTGCTGATGAACAGCAACGGGCAGAAGTTCGGCAAAACCTCCGGCGGCACCAACGTCTGGCTGGATGTGAACCGCACCAGCGTATTCGACTACTACCAGTTCTGGCGCAATTCGGACGACGCCCAGGTGGAAAAGCTGATGCTCTATTTCAGCCCGCTGCCGATCGACGAGATCAAGCGGATCTGCGATCCGGCCGGCAATATCAACCGTGCCAAGGAGATTCTCGCCTACGAGGCGACCTGTCTCGCCCACGGCGAAGCGGCGGCGCGGGAAGCTTTCGTGACCGCCGGCACCCGGTTCGGATTCGCGGACCCGGAGAAAAAAGTGGCCACCACCAGTTCCATTCTGACGGTGGATACCGCGAATGTCCAGGCCGAGCTGCCGACCGCGGAAATCGACGGCGCCGTGTTCGACGATCCGGCCGGAGTGACGGTGGCGAAGCTGCTGGTTCTGGCGGGGCTGTGCAAAAGCAACAGCGACGGACGGCGGCTGATTCAGGGAGGAGCTGTTTCGATCGACGACGAAAAGGTGGCCGATCCGGTCGCCGCGGTAACCCGCGACAGCTTCAAGGCGGGCAGTCTGACGCTGCGCGCCGGCAAGAAAAACTTCCGCCGCGTGATTTTGAAATAACCGCTTTTTCAATCGAATTCGGTATCCGGGGATTTTTTCCCCGGATTTTTTTTGCCGGTGAAATTCACCTCGCCGCCGCGGTGCGGCTTGAGATTGCCGCGGAATGGCTTATTGTAATGGAAAGCAGCAAGGAGGAAAGGTGTATGGACTACCGCGGAAAATTCATGGTGAAGCCGGGCGAAGAGGTGAAGCTCTCTAAAATCGATCCGGACGAAACATTCAAAACCGACAAAGACGCGGAAACGCTGGAGTTGACCGCGAAATACACAAAGGAGCTGACGGAACTTCAGAATCATCTCTATGCGGAAAACCGTCATTCCCTGTTGATCGTACTGCAGGGAATGGATGCCGCCGGCAAGGACGGCGTGATCAACCATGTGCTTGCTCCGTTAAATCCGCAGGGATGTCGCTGTCAGCCGTTCAAGGCTCCGACTGAACTGGAATTGGCGCACGACTTCCTGTGGCGGGTTCACCGCGCGGCGCCGCGCAAAGGAGAAATCGTGATTTTCAACCGCTCCCATTACGAGGATGTGCTGGTGCAGCGGGTGCACAATCTTGTGCCGAAGGAGGTCTGGAGCGAGCGGTACGAATTGATCAACGATTTTGAAAAGCTGTTGTGGAAAAGTGGAACCACGATTGTGAAATTCTTCCTGCACATCAGTGAGGAAGAGCAGCTGAAGCGGTTCAAACAGCGGTTGGAGGATCCGGAGCGCAACTGGAAAATCAGCCAGAGCGATTACTCCGAACGGACCTATTGGGATGAGTATCGGAAAGCTTTCGAAGAAGCGCTTTCCCGCTGCAGCTTCAATCACGCCCCGTGGTATGTGATTCCGTCGAATCATAAATATTTCCGCAATCTGGCGATTTCGCAGATTCTGGCCGATACCTTGCGGGACCTGGATATGCAGATGCCGCCGTGTAAAGTGGACCTGGAAAAAATCCGGCAGGAGTACGAACAGGCCGCCGAGACAATCAGACGGAAAAAGCAGTCCGGCCATTTATGAAAAATGCGGTTTCAGTGATTTTTCAAGGGAAAAAGGTCAAAAAACTGAAAAAAGATGCTAAAAAGAGGGAAAAACTATTTGAATTTTCCTGATTCGATTATACCGTAACAAACAGGGAATGAAAGATGGAAAGTCGCCATCGATCAAAGAATCATCAAAAATAAGGGGATTTTATAGAAAATGGCAGTAGTGTATGGTGCCCTGATGGTATTGGCGTTGATCGGTATGATCATCTGCAGCAAAAAACAGAAGACCAATCCGGCAATGCAGCCTGTCGCGTTCGTGTTGTTCATCGTCGTGGTGATCGGCGCGATCATGCTTCTGCGTGAAATGAATGTGTTCGGCGGCAATGATTCGCTGCTGAGCAACGAACTGAAGTTCTACACTTCGCAGGGTAACGAAGTCGGCAAATTCCTGGCCAAGGAAAACGGCGGCAAAAAGGTTCTCTTTGTGGCCGATCCGGGGTTCGAAACCTCCGACAACATCAAGAGCCTCGTGGATGCGTTCAAAAAGGGGTATGGTTCGGAGAATGTGGTCGTCGACACCATTGCTCTGCCGGACGATCAGAAGGACGCTCCGATGCCGCTGTACATGATCATGAAGGCGAAGGATTTCGATGCGCTGCTTGAAAAGCACGCCGATTGCCAGGTGGTCGTCACCTCCATCGGTCTGCCGGGCGATGTGAACAAAATGAAGTTCTGGAGAATGGCTGCGGACAAGCGCCCGGCGCTCTTCCTGCTGGGCCTTCCCTCCGGCCGCATCGACGGTCTGGCCGACCAGATCAAGAAGGGTGTGGTTGCCGGCGTGGTTGTCTCCAATCCGCAGGCCAAGTACGATGTGCCCGCTCCGAGCGATCCGGCGGAAGCGTTTGCGATCCGCTACATTCTGGTCGACAAGAGCAACGTCGATGCGAATGCGGCCAGCCTGAACAACTGATCCGACGCATTCCGATTGAAAAGCCGAAGGCAAGCGCCTTCGGCTTTTTTCGTATCCGGAAAGGGAGCGGATTCCTTATTCAGGCCGTATAAACCGGAAAAATCAACCGGAGCGTACCTTGTAATGCTACCGGTTCGGGTGTATATTTTAGTGAATATAGAAATTGAAAAGTCCCCAAACCATAATTATCGGAGGAATCAAAAAATCATGTCCAAGCAGCTTAATGCTACCCCGACCAAGAATGAAAAACTGGTCAAGTGGGTCAATGAGTGGGTTGCGATCTGCAAGCCCGACGCGGTTTACTGGTGCGACGGCTCCAAGGAAGAGTACGATCGTCTCTGCAACGAACTGGTCGAATCCGGCCTCGCCATCCGTCTGAATCCCGCGAAGCGCCCGAACAGCCTGCTGTTCCGCTCCGACCCGTCCGACGTCGCCCGCGTTGAAGCCCGTACTTTCATCGCTTCCGAAAAGAAGGAAGACGCTGGTCCGACCAACAACTGGATTGACCCCAAAGAGCTGAAGAAGACTATGCTCGGGCTGTACGACGGCTGCATGAAGGGCCGTACCATGTACGTTATCCCGTTCTCGATGGGTCCGGTCGGCTCCAACATCGCCAAGATCGGCGTTGAAATCACCGATTCCGCGTATGTCGTGATCAACATGGAAGTGATGACCCGTGTCGGCACCAAGGTGCTCGATGTCCTCGGCGACAACGGCGAATTCGTCCCGTGCGTGCATTCGGTCGGCAAACCGCTGGCTCCCGGCGAATCCGACAACGGCATCTGGCCGTGCGCGCCGATGGACAAGAAGTATATCGCCCACTTCCCGGAAACCCGTGAAATCTGGTCGTTCGGCTCCGGTTACGGCGGCAACGCGCTGCTCGGCAAGAAGTGCCTTGCGCTGCGTATCGCCAGCGTCCAGGCCCGCGACGAGGGCTGGATGGCCGAGCACATGCTCATCCTGAAGCTGACCAATCCGAAGGGTGAAGTCAAGTACGTCACCGGCGCTTTCCCGTCGGCCTGCGGCAAGACCAACCTCGCGATGCTGATTCCGACCATTCCGGGCTGGAAAGTCGAGACCGTCGGCGACGACATCGCCTGGATGAAGTTCGACAACGAGGGCAACCTCCGCGCGATCAACCCGGAAGCCGGTTTCTTCGGTGTCGCTCCGGGCACCAGCATGAAGTCCAACAAGAACGCGATGCTCTCCTGCGCCAAGGACACCATCTTCACCAACGTCGCGCTGACCGACGACGGTGACGTCTGGTGGGAAGGCATCGGCTACGACGCCCCGGATCACCTGATCGACTGGAAGGGCAAGGATTGGAAACCCGGCCAGGTCGATGCGGAAGGCAAGCCGGTCAAGGCCGCCCATCCGAACGCCCGTTTCACCGCCCGCGCCTGCAATTGCCCGGCGATCGCCGCCGAGTGGGAAGATCCTGCCGGCGTGCCGATTGCGGCGTTCCTGTTCGGCGGCCGTCGTCCCTCGACCCTGCCGCTGATCTATCAGGCGAAGAGCTGGGAACACGGCGTGTTCATCGGTTCGACCGTCGGCTCCGAAGTGACCGCCGCCGCGCTCGACGTGAAGGCCGGCACCGTCCGTCGCGACCCGTTCGCGATGCTGCCGTTCTGCGGCTACAACATGGGCGACTACTTCAAGCACTGGCTGGAAATCGGCAAGAAGGGCGCCGCCCAGGGCAATCTGCCGAAGATTTTCTGCGTGAACTGGTTCCGCAAGAGTGTGGAAGGCAAGTTCATGTGGCCGGGCTTCGGCGATAACAGCCGCGTGCTGGCCTGGGTCTTCGACCGCTGCAACGGCGACGGCGCCGCGAAGGAAACCGAAATCGGCGCGATGCCGACTGAGGATGCGATCGATCTCAAGGGAATCGAGGACGAAGTCAGCAAGGCTGACCTCGCCGAGCTTCTGAAGGTCGACGTCGAAGGCTGGAAGAACGAGCTTGCGATGATCAAGGAACACTACAAGAAGTTCGAAGGTCATCTGCCTGCCGAGCTTTCCAAGCAGCTCGAGGAACTCGAAGCGCGCCTGAAGTAATTCAGTCACGGTTTGACTCAAGACGGCCGGGATTTTTCCCGGCCGTTTTTCTTTTTACCCTCACTTTCCGCATCCCGCTTGAAATAAGGAAAACCGAACGATATATTACAATATGTTCTGATGATGAAAGATTTTGGAGGAGAACATGAATCGTTTTTCGGGAGTACGCCGCAATGCCGCAAAATCGCGGAAAATCCGGCTGGGACTGTGGTTGCCGGCTCTCTGCGTGTTGCTGTGGACGGCCGGATGCGCGACCGCGCGGACTGCCCCGGATGAAACCGGTGCAGTTGCCGCCCATACGGGGCCGTGGACGCTGACGGAGTTGACCGATGAATTGGGCGGGCCTGATCCGATAGAGGGATTCAACCGGGCGATGTTCAGCGTCACCGATTTCGTGATGGTCTGGATTGCGGACCCGGTGGGGCGGGTTTATACGACGATTCTGCCTCGTCCGGTGATCGAACATTTCGACAATGTCTGCAAAAATCTGGAATTTCCCGCCCATGCGTTCAGCAGCCTCGGCCGCGCCGAATGGAAGGGAGCGTGGGATGAGACTGCCCGTTTCCTGCTCAATACCACCGTCGGCATCGCGGGGATTTTCGATCCCGCCGCCCATTGGTTCGATATTTATCCGACGGATTCGGATTTCGGGCTGATGTTCTGCGACTGGGGGATCGGGCCGGGTTGCACGTTCATGCTGCCGCTCGTACCTACGGTCAATGTGCGCGATACGGTCGGATATCTTTTCGATACGGCTTTCGACCTTAAAACCTACATTCCCTATGCCGGTTATGCAACGGCTTTGAACCGGATGACGATAGCGGAACGCGATTACTCCAAATTGCGGGCAGGCAGCTCGGACCCCTATAAGTCCTATCGCGAAATGATGCTGGCACGCCGGGAATTGCAGCGGCGCATGTGGTTCTACCGTGCGAAAAACGCCGCTGCCGAACAGCGGCGGAAACTGGAAAAGGAACCGGTTCCGGTTGAGGAGCCGCATGTTGACGCTCCGGCTCCGCGCCCGGCGTGGGTGACGGCCGGGTGGAAGCAGATTCCCGGTTACCGGCCGCAGAGCCCGGTGCTGGATACCATGCGGGTCGCCCGGTTCAATGCGCAGAATGACGATGACCCGTGGTATATGCGCCTTTCCTTCCTGAACGGCGATTTCAGCCGGCAGTGCGAAGACGGCGAACTGGAACTTGCACCGGATACTCCGCCGCTGCATTACGGTTTCTGGGCCGCTCCGGAGCCGGAAAAGGATCAGAAGGGGGAACCGGTTCCGCTGCCGGAAAAGCTGGCGATCCTGATTCCCGGCATCGGCGGCAACTATTTCGGCATGACCTCGACCGCGCTGGCGGAGCTGCTGCATCTGCATGGATATGCGGTGCTTTCGCTGGACAGTCCCTTTGCGTGGCAGTTCATGGTGGCGACCGGCAACAGGCGGCTGCCGGGGTTTCTGCCTGACGATGCCGCTGAAATCCGTGCCGTATTGCCCGGAATCCTCGGCAACCTGAAAAAAGACGGGCTGATTCGTGATCCGCAGATTGTGATGCTCGGTTATTCGATGGGGGCTTTGGAAACATTGAAGATTTCGGAACTGGAGGAGAAGGACAACACCCTGAATATCAAACGGTATCTCGCGATCAATCCGCCGGTCGAACTCTCCAACGCGATCGACCGGGCCGATGCGCTGGCGCAGACCGGTTCCGGCTGGAGCAGCGCCGAAGCGATCGATCAGTTGAGCGATGTGGCGGGAAAGGGATTGTCGGTCCTGTCGCGGACCGCTCCGCCGTATGATCCCGCCGCCGGTGGGGAACCGGGATTCGATTACCGTTTGCCGGTTTCGCAGGAGCAGGCCGAGTATGTCGCGGCGCTCTATTTCAAAACCTGCCTGCGCCATCTGCTGCTTTTTGCTCACAAGGAGCGCACGCTTCCTCAATTTCAGAATGAGTACCGCTGGGGAAAACGCAATGCGCTTTACCATGAGATCGACAAGATCGGTTTCAGGGAATACGCTGAAGAGTTTCTGGCTCCTGAATACCCCGATATTCCGTTGGCCGAGCTTTACCGGCAGTCCGGCATGCGCTCTTTCGCGGAGTCACTCAAGCGCAACCCGGAAGTGCGCGTGATCCAGAGCTTCGACGATTTCCTGCTGACCGAAGAGGACCGCAAATGGCTTGACGCCACATTCGGCAAGCGGCTGACCTGGTTCGACCACGGCGCCCACCTCGGCAACCTTTACACCCTCCCCGTGCAACAGCAAATTATCGCCGATCTCGAACTTCCCGCCGAATAATGTGGGATTTCGCCTTCGGCGAGCAGGGCGCTTCGCCCCTGCACCCCGACCGGCAAGGTGCCGGCGCCGGGTACTTAGATCCGGGAAAGGCGAAACGCCTTTCCCTCCGGGCGGGGGAGGCTCCGCTGTGGACAGGCAAGCGAGTACCTGAGCGGCACACTGCTCCGGTCGGCGCAAAGCCTGCTTTTTTGCAGGCTTTAGGCACTCCCTGCACCTGCTGCCGCCGGAGGTCACGCGCGGAACGGCCAGATGCTGACCGGGTAATAGAAAGATACCCTGATGGAGGCTGATAAGAGTTTATCTGCCGATATACGCAAAGCGAGGTCAGGCAACAATACAATTGCCATATCACAGGCAAGCATCTTGGAATACGAACCTTACTGAACCTTGCCTGTATTATGAGGATAGGCAGAGTTCAGCCTCCATGAGTGTAATTTCACATCAGATGGTCAGCATCTGGAGGTTCCGCGCGTGACCTCCGGCGGCAGCAGGCGCAGGGAGTGCCCGGCGTCGGCAAAAAAGCCGACGCGGTCGCCGACCGGAGCGGTGTGCCGCTCCTGTACAACCATGCCTGTCTCTACCGGGGCCTCCCCCACCCGGAGGGAAAGGCGTTTCGCCTTTCCCGGATCTAAGTACCCGGCGCCGGCACCTTGCCGGTCGGGGTGCAGGGGCGAAGCGCCCTGCTCGCTCCAAAGGAGCGAAATCCCTTTGCGGACTACAGGAGGAAAGCGAGCTGGAGGGCGAGTCCGACGATCAGGGGAATGGAAAAGTTGTCGTCCAAGCGGAGCTGCTTTTCAAAAAGCTCGGCGGCGGCGGCCGGGAAGAGTGCGAGATAGCCGGCAAAATAGAATTTGCACGGCGCTCCGGTGACGGCGAAGAGAATGGAAAGCGCGACGGCTCCGACGACGATGAAGGCGGCGACTCCCTCATAGCTTTTGTTGTTCGGGGCCTTGTGGCGTCCGAACCGGCGGCCGACCAGAGCGGCGGCGGCGTCTCCGGTCAGCATCACGGCGAGAGCTCCGGCGGCGGCGAGCGGAGCGTACAGGATCACCACAAGAAGCGCGGCGGCGAGCACATAGGCGCCGCCGGAGACGATCCAGGCGCCGGGCGCGGGCGGCTTGCGCAGCATTTTCCGGAAGAAGAAACCGTACATCGGAGCCATCACCGGCCAGTTGCAGGCGTAGGCGTGTTCAAACAGCAGCGTGATGACCAGCAGGACCGCGAAGATTGCGGCGGTAATGCGCCAGTCCGGGATCAGGATGATCGCAACGACCATCCACAGCGAGGAGAGGTGGATCCCTTTGCGCTTCAACTCTTCAAAATAAGTAATCTGAGGATGCGGAGTGTCCGGTGCCATGGCAGAAATTCCTTTCGTTTGTGAAATATAGCACCGGATCGGAAGCCCTGCCAGCGCAGAGGAAAAAAATCCCCGGAAAGAATGGGAAAAACTCATACATTTCCCCTCGGAAAAGATTGAATTTTAACAGGGAAGGTGTATGTTAACCCATTACAAGACAACTATTGGGAGAATACGAGCGACATGAGTGAAAATTCCGTTGACATAACAGGTTCCGCATCCGAATACAGCGCAAGCAAGATCACGGTGCTGGAGGGCCTTGAAGCCGTCCGCGTCCGTCCGTCCATGTATATCGGCGATACGGGCCAGCGCGGTCTGCACCACCTGGTTTATGAAGTCGTCGACAACTCGATCGACGAAGCGCTGGCCGGTTATGCCAGCCATATTGAAGTGACCATCCATTCGGACAACTCCATTTCCGTCGAGGACGACGGCCGCGGCATCCCGGTGGACATGCACGAGGGGGAACACAAACCGGCTGTCGAAGTGGTGCTGACGATCCTGCATGCCGGCGGCAAATTCGACCACAACTCCTACAAGGTTTCGGGCGGTCTGCACGGCGTCGGCGTCTCCTGCGTAAACGCGCTTTCCGACTGGCTGGTCGCGGAGGTTTACCGGAACAGCAAAGCGTACACGATCCGGTTTGAACGCGGCGTCACCGTCGATCCGCTCCGGGAACTGGGGCCGACCACCAAGCGCGGCACCCGCGTTTCCTTCAAGCCGGACGGGACGATCTTCCCCGACACGGTCTATGTGTGGGATATTCTGGCGAAACGGCTGCGCGAACTGGCGTTCCTGAATTCCGGCATCCGGATCACCCTGACCGACGAACGGCTTGAAGAAGGGCAGACGGCCGGGCGTTCCGAAACCTTCCACTACGAAGGCGGCATCCGCGAATTCGTGTCGATGCTCAACGTGAACAAGACGGTGATCAATCCCGATGTGATCTATTTCCACCGCGAACGCAACGGCATCGACGTGGAAGTGGCGATGCAGTACAACGACGGCACCGCCGAAAACATCTACAGCTACGCGAACAACATCAACACCATCGAAGGCGGTTCGCACCTGACCGGCTTCCAGACCGCGCTGACCCGCACCATCAACAACTATACCAAAACGATGATGAAGAACGACACGCCGCTGTCGGGAACCGACGTGCGCGAAGGCTTGTCGGCGGTGATCAGTGTGAAGGTGCCGGATCCGCAGTTCGAGGGGCAGACCAAAACCAAGCTCGGCAACTCCGAGGTGCGCGGCATCGTGGAGTCGGTGATCAACGACGAACTCGGCGCCTATCTTGAGGAGCATCCGAAGATCGCGGAGAACATCGGCAACAACGCGATGCTCGCCTCCCGTGCCCGCGAAGCGGCGCGCAAGGCCCGCGAAACCGTCCGCCGCAAGGGCGCGCTCGAAGGCATCGGCCTGCCGGGCAAGCTGGCGGACTGCTCCAACCGCGATCCTTCCATGTGCGAACTCTATATCGTCGAGGGCGATTCGGCGGGCGGCTCGGCGAAATCGGGCCGCGACAGCGGTTTCCAGGCGATTCTGCCGATCCGCGGAAAATTGTTGAACGTGGAGAAGGTCCGGTTCGACAAAGTGCTGGAAAACAAGGAGATCCAATCGCTGATCTACGCGATCGGCTGCGGCATCGCCGAGGAGTTCGACGTTTCCAAGGCGCGTTATCACCGCGTGGTCATCATGACCGATGCCGATGTGGACGGCTCGCACATCCGGACCTTGCTGCTGACCTTCTTCTTCCGGCAGATGAAGCCGCTGATCGAAGCCGGCTACGTCTATATCGCGAAGCCGCCGCTTTTCAAGGTGACCAAGGGGCGCAAGGAGCAGTACATCGATACCGAGGACCAGCTCGACAGCTATCTGGTTCGCCTCGGCGAGGAGGACCTGACTGTGAAGAACGGCGACGGCGAGCTCCTGACCCCCGAACAGGTCAGTGCGCTGGTGCAGTTGTACACCAAGGTGTCGAAGGCCGCCGCTGGCATCCGGCGCTGCGGTATCGATCCGCACGAATACTTCAACGCGATCACGCCGGAAGGCCGCTGCCCGGTCAGCCATGTGACGATCCGGGAAAACGACGGCACCCAGACTGCCCGCTATCTCTATTCGCCCGAGGAGCAGCTCAGTTTCATCACGGAAACCGAACTGCGCCTGGGCGGAACTCCGGCGGCGGACGAGACCGAAGAGCAGAAGAAAGAGCGGACGGCCGAACTGGCCCGGCATATCGACCTGGTCAGCATTTTTGAAGCCGCCAACTGTCAGGAGCTGACCGCGGAGCTCGCGGCCCACCGGCTCCGGCCGAATCAGGTGTTCGACAGCGGCACCGGCGCGAAATACACCGTCAAGGCCGGCGACAACCAGCCGGAAAATCCCGCCAATTCGCTGGAGGAGCTCTTCAAGCTGGTCCGTCAGAACGGCCAGGCCGGACTGCGCATTCAGCGGTACAAGGGGTTGGGCGAAATGAACGCCGAGCAGTTGTGGGAGACCACGATGGACCCGGCGACCCGTACGATGATCAAGGTGCGTATGGAGGATGCGGTCGAAGCCGACCAGATCTTCAATCTGCTGATGGGCGATGTGGTGGAACCCCGCCGCGAGTACATCGAGAAGCATGCCGCCGGCGTCAAAGACCTCGACATCTAATCAAACAACACAGGAGTCAATATCATGGCCGACAAGGAAGCCAGGAATAATATAAGCAAGGACAAGAGCCTTGAAATCGCGATCAGCCAGATCGAAAAGGAGTTCGGCAAAGGATCGATCATGCGTCTCGGCGACACCGGGGCCGCGATGACCGATGTGGTCGCGATCAGCACCGGTTCGATGGCGCTGGACCTCGCGCTCGGCATCGGCGGCGTGCCCGCCGGCCGGATCGTGGAGATTTTCGGACCCGAATCAAGCGGCAAGACCACTGTCTGTCTGCATGTGATTGCGAATGCGCAGGCCAAAGGCGGCAAGTGCGCGATCATCGATGCGGAGCATGCGATTGATCCGGGCTACGCGAAGAAGATCGGCGTCGACATCGACAATCTGCTGATTTCGCAGCCGAACTGCGGTGAGGACGCGCTGAACATCTGCGATACGCTGGTCCGTACCAACGCGATCGACGTTCTGGTGATCGATTCGGTCGCCGCGCTGGTGCCGAAGGCGGAAATCGAGGGTGAGATGGGCGATTCCCACGTCGGATTGCAGGCCCGGCTGATGTCGCAGGCGCTGCGCAAGCTGACCGGTGCGGCCAGCCGCAGCAAGACCTGTATCATCTTCACCAACCAGATCCGCGAAAAGATCGGCGTGATGTTCGGCAACCCCGAAACCACTCCCGGCGGCAACGCGCTCAAATTCTACGCGTCGATCCGCATGGACATCCGCAAGACCACCGTGATCAAGGACCCGGCCGGCAACATCATCGGCAACCGCGCCCGCGTGAAGGTGATCAAGAACAAAATGGCGCCTCCGTTCCGGGTCGCCGAATTCGACATCATGTACAACGAGGGCATTTCCAAGGCCGGTTCGCTGCTGGATGTGGCGACCGACATGGGAATTCTGGAAAAGCGCGGCTCGTGGTTCAGCCTCGACGGCGAACAGCTCGGGCAGGGGCGCGACCAGACCAAGGCGCTGATTGCCGCCAGTCCGGAGCTTCAGCAAAAACTGATGGACCGGATCAATGCCAAGATCAAAGGCGGAGAAGCTTCCGCCCCGATGGAGCTTCCCGAAGAGTCAGCCGAACCGGCTCCCGCTCCGGAAGCCTGATCCGGCCTGAACCGGAGAGCCGGCAAGTTGAAGAACTTCTTCACCATTACGGAAACGGCGTTCGCGGCGATGCTTCTGGCTTCCGCGGTCGCCGTCCATGCCGCCGACGAGGCGACCGAACGGCGGCTGGGCATCCGGGCCGTCGCGAACGGCGATTATTCCAATGCCGTCAACTTCTTCAAGAGCGCCCTCGCTCTTTCCGGAGAGGATCAGGAGAAGTGGGCCGCCAATGCGGTTGACCTCGCCGCCGCGAAGCTGCGCACCGGAGATCTGGCGGGGGCCAGGGAGCTGCTGGCGGAATTCCGCAGTCGTTTTCCTGCCCGTTCCGCCGGCTTGCTTCCCGGTGAGATCATGATCGCGGAGCGCAAATACGACGATGCGGAAAAGTTCTTTCAGAGCCTTGCCGCCAGTGCGGCCGATCCTGAATTGAGCTGCCAGGCACGCTATGCGCTGGCACTCTCCCGGCTCCATCAGAATAAGTTTCCGGCGGCGCTCGCCGATCTGGAACAGCTGGAACGGGAAAATGCCGATCTCCCCTCCTGGGCGGCTCGCGCCCATCTGACCCGCATCTATACGCTGCTGGCTTCCGGGGATCTCAAAACCGCCGAGGAGTTGCTCAAACAGGACAAATACCGCAAAGAGCTTCCGGACCGCTACCGCCGGCTGGAGCTGGCCCTGATGCTGAAACGGCGGCAGTTCGACTCCTTCTATCGGCTTTGGCCGGAGATTGCCGCTGAAGCGGGCGACCGCCAGGACAAGCTGCTTTATGACCTTGCGGTCTCCGGGGCGTTGCAGGCGGCGGCGGCCAAACAGTATGACGCGGCGGTTCGGCTGTTGAACGACGGTTTCCGTTTTGCCGGAAACGATCTGGAGAGGCGCAATGCACTGCGCGAATTGATCAATGTCGACGCCGTGGTCGATCCGGAGCGGGCGGCTGATGCGATTAAACGTTACCTGGAATTTTTCCCGGAAGCGAACGACCGGACCGAACTTTTACTGCGCGGTGCCCGGCTGCTGGCTTCCGTGAAATCCTATGACCGGGCGATTGCGCTTTTCACGCAGGTGACCGGGGACAACCGGATTCCGACTGAACAGCGGCTCGGGGCGGCGCGGGAAGCGGCGGTCACCGCGCAGGCGGCGGGCCGGCCGGAGGTCGCGCGCCGGATGTACCGGTATCTGATCGAACAGGCGGAGACGCCGGATCAGAGGCTGGAGGGAAACTATCTGTTCGGCGAGTACTCATTCCGGGAGAAAAATTTCCGCCAGGCCGCCAACCTGTTGAAAACAGTCGCCGATTCCGGTTCCAACCGGGCCGATGCGGCCCGTTACCGGCTGTTGCAGTCGCTGGTGGAGCTGAAGCGGTATAAAGAGGCCGAACCGGTTGCGGAGGCGCTGCGTCGTTCCCCGGTGCAGACTCATGCCACCAGTGCTGATTTCTACCGTGCGCTGCTGCTGGAAAAAGCGGGGCACAGCGCGGAGGCGCGCAGCGAATATCTGAAATTTCTGGTTGCGCATCCGGATTCGGAGTACAGTCCCCGGGCGTTGTTCAGTGCGGCGGAACTGGCGATGGAGCTGCGGGAGTATCCGGCGGCGGTCCGCGAGTTCTTTGAATTTGCCGAAAAGAATCCGAAATCCGACAGCGCTCCCGCCGCGCTCTATCAGGCGATGCAGTCCGGTTACTTCGCCAGAAACGCGGCGGAAACCCGGCGTGCGATCGAGCTGCTGGAGAAGAAATACCCGGAATCCCCGGTGGTGATCGAAAGCCGCCTGCAGCTGGCCGACTACCTGATCCGGGACGCAGATTACGACGGGGCGCTGGCGCAGCTGGCGGAAGTGGAAAAATATCCTGCCGCCAAATCTCCGGAGACCGCCTCCGAATTGCTGTATGATCACGCCAGGATTGCGCGTCTTCAGCGTCAGGATGAAGACGCTCTGAAGTTTCTGGAACAGCTGTTGAAAGAGCATCCCTCCAATGCGTTCGGCGCTGAGGCCGCGCTGTCCGCCGGAAACCTCAAGGCCGATCAGGGGAATTACCGGGAGGCGTTGAAATTCTACGAGCGCGCGCTGACGCTGGGGCCGGCGGGACGCAACGCCGAATTGACCCGGGGCCGGATCGCCGACGCCAGATACAACATTTATGCCGAAACGCTCGATAAGAACGACCTGGACCAGGCGGCCGCGATCTACCGGGAGCTGGCCGACGGTTCGGGCAATCCGCAGGTGATGCTGCAGAGCCTGTACAAATACGGCAAATGCTGCGAATTGATGGATGAGCGCGAGGACGCGCTTCGCGCCTACGAGAAGCTGCTTTATCTGGCCGGAGACCTGCAGCGGCGCGGCATTGCGCCGGACCCGGTCTGGACAAGCCGGGGGGCCTATCAGGCGGTGCTGCTGAACCTGAAGGACGGCACTCCCGCCAGCGCCCGGCGCGCGCTCGAAGACATCCGGCTTTATGAGGAATTGAAACTGACCGGCGCCGGAGAGGACTTCGCCCGGATCAAACAGGAAATCAAACAGCGTTACAACCTCGAGGAGAAGTGACGGTTTATGCTTTATACGCAACTCATCGATGACGGCGGCCCGATCATGTGGGTCATTCTGGCGGGAAGCCTGATTGCGGTTTTCGTCTTTCTGAAAAAGGTCTTCCAGTTCCACCGCGAAGAGATCAACGTGCGCGAACTGCTGCGGGGACTTTTCAACGTGCTGAAACGCGACGGCTTCGTCGAGGCGATCACACTGTGCGACAATACGCCCGGCCCGGCGGCGCGGCTGCTCGGCGCGGCGATCCTGGCATACGAGCGCGGCGACGAGGACATCCGGCAGGCGATCGACGACGCGGCCCTCGAAGAGATGCCCAAACTGGAGCGGCACATCAACCTGCTCGGCACCATCGGTTTCGTGATGCCGCTGATCGGCTTTCTCGGAACGGTGCTGGGAATGATGCGCGCGTTTCAGGTGGCGGCCAATGCTGAAGCACTCTCCGCGGAACGGATTTCCGAGGCGGTGAACATGGCGCTGATCACCACGGCTTCCGCGCTGGTGGTCGCGATTCCGTGCTACATCGCTTATAACTATCTGGTGGCCCGGGTGAATTCGATCACGCTGGACATGGAAAAGGCTTCTCTGGAAATCATGAATTTCTTTGAACGGCGCGAGGCCGAAAAGACGGGGGCTCTGCAGCATGATAAAAAGTGAAATCGGCAAACGGCGCTACCAGACCCGGTTAAAGCCGCGTTCCGGCTGGCCGGAGCTGACCGCGCTGATCGACGTGATGTTTCTGACGCTGCTTTTTTTGTTTCTGTCGGCGTCGTTCGTGCGGGTTTCCGGGGTCAAGGTGGAGCTGCCGAAGGTGCGGGTTTCCAGCGCGGTCAGCCTGGAACGCTTCATTGTGACGGTGGTGCCGCCGGCTTCCGCCGGACAGCCGCACCTTTTCTATTTCAATGACCAGCCGGTTTCGCTTGAAATGCTCAAGCAGCGGCTGGCGGAGGTCAGCGGGCGGTCCGGAAACGCGTCGATCATCATCCGGGCCGACCGCCGGGTGCCCTTTGAGCAGGTCGCGCAGGTGATGGCATTGGCGGAGGCGGCGAAGCTCTCCAGCTTCATCGCCGTGGTTCCCGCCTCCGCGAGTCAGGAAACCGTATTCGGCCAGTAAGGCGGAAAAAGTGATGCGCAAGAAAATTCTGTTCAGCAAACCGGTGAATTATGCTCCGGTGATTGCGGCCGAAGCTGCGGCCGTAACACTGGCGGTTCACGCTGTGCTCTTTCTGGCGACCGGCTACCAGCCGGAAAAACGGAATTTGCCGAATACCGGGGAGAGCAGCATCACATTGCTCAATCTCGACGCCCCCCGGGAGGGAGTGGAAAGCCTGAAGCACTGGCTGGCGGTCCATGATCCGGCCCTATTCTCCCGCAGTGACAGTCAGGCGGGTTACATGGCGCTGTTGCAGGCGCCTGTGCTTCGCGATTATACCGGAACCCGTCCCCGCCTGGAGGTGACCCTGCCGGAAGAACGCCTGCCCGGTTACAAGCCGCTGCGGCCGCTGCATATGGAGCAGGGGGATTCCTGTCAGGAGCTTCGGTACATTCCCCATAAAAATACGGTGGAAGCCGCGCCGCCGCAAAAGCCGCTGGTTTTCGACGCGGACAATCGTCCGCTGTCGCTTTCGCGGCTCGCGGCGCCGGTCGGACGCGGCGCGAAATTGCCGACGGTGGTGCAGTGCCGTAAAAGTGGGAAAGTGATGCGCCTGACGCTGATTTCCGGCTCGGGCGACGCCGGATTGGATTCCCGGGCGCTGCAGGCGCTGGCCCGTTCCGGCGATGAACTGCCGGAAGAGTCGGCGGTCATTACGGTTTACTGGCCGGGAACCGCCGGAGAGGAGAGTGGAAAATGATCGGAATGAGTTTCGCGGATGCGTTGTTCGTTTATTTCCTGCTGTGGCTGATTTTTCTGGCGATCCTGTGGTGGCGGGAGCTTTCCCGGGTCAAGAGTTATGAGTGGCACCTGAGCAACAGCCGGCTGTTCCATTGCGACAGCTGCCACCATTCGTTCATCATCAAGGAGGCGGTCAATCTTACCCGTTGTCCGCGCTGCAACTCAATCTGTATCTGCCGCAACCGGCGGGATCTGGAGTAGCCGTCATGAAATTATCCGTGCTTGTCCGTCTGGTTCCGGTCGCCGCGCTGCTGCTGGCCGGCTGCGAAAGCCTGCCGCCGGGAGTGCCCCCGAAGGATGACATCGTCAAAAACGATCCGCCTGCCGGGGAGTTGTCGCCGCGCAAGGCGGAGAATCTGCTGATCACCGCACTTGGACTCTATACACTGCGGGAGATGCCCGGCATCGGGATTGCGCTGAACTCCGATCAGGCGACGCTGATACCGGCGGCGCGGATTCTGAAAGGGATGGGAGCGATGAGCGGCGTCAGGTTCGATTCGCAGGCGCAGGTGGAGTTGCGTTCCAGTGCCGACGGGAACAGCTGGAACTTTGAGTTGTTCGACCGCAAAAGCAAGACGGTCCTGTGGCATGAGGAAGTGCCGGTTGTGATGAATGGGCAGGACCGGTAGCGGATCTGCGGGAACTGATGGAAAACACTCCCGACTTTTTTCCGTTTTTTTTACCTTCCCGATTTGCAAAATTGAAAAAGTCTCCTATATTAAGCACCATGTTCCAAACGTCCCTATCGTCTAGAGGCCTAGGACACCGGGTTTTCATCCCGGCAACTCGGGTTCGAATCCCGATGGGGATGCCATTTCGCATCAGTCGGTTACATCGGAAATAACGATGTGACCGATTTTTTTATTTCAATCGGATCGATATTCCGTTTCAGTTGTTGTTCGCAATACAAAAAGACAAGCGCCCTGGTCGCCGACGGCGAAATTACGGCGTGGATAACGGCGGCAGGGCCAGCAGGATGCGGGCCCGCCCGGTGAAGCGGGGGCGGGCGGAAGCGCCGACGGCGAAGGTGTCGCCGCGTTCGAGGGTGATGGTTTCAGCTCCGTCGGTGACGGCGGCGTGACCGTCGAGCATGGTTCCGGCCATGAAGCAGTTCAGGGATCCGGGACGCTCCCACGTGCGGCGCAGCTTCAGTTCAAGCGAACCGAAATAGCGGACGGCGTCCCGGTCGATCAGGCGCATCAGCGTTGCGCCGTCATCCTCGCCGAGCGTGACGGGAGCCTGAAGCACTTTGGCGCGGAGCCGGTCGAGGGTCAGGATTTCACGGTGAAAGACGGAAAGGGCCGCGTCGGGATCGAGTCCTCCGAAACGGTCCTGCATGGTCAGGGGCTGTTCGCCGCAGCGGGCTTCGGGCTGGATCACCCAGTCGGTCGGTTCCATGATCTCCTGAACAAGTACGCCGGAGCCGATCGCGTGGGGGAAACCGCCGGGGATCAGGATTACCTCGCCGGGAGTGATCGGATAACGGTGCATCATGCCGAGGGTCTTTTCCATCACGCCCGTCAGCGCCTCGCGGCGGAACACCTCGAAGTCGAAACGGTCGTTGAAACCCATCAGCAGATACGGCTCTTCACCGTTGATGCGGCGCCCCTCCAGCACGATCCACGCCTCGGTTTTGCCGTAGGGGGAGCGGAAAAGCCGCCGCGAAGCCTCCCGGTCGGGGTGGGCCTGAACGGGCAGCCGGATCGCGGAGTCGAGCAGCTTGGTCAGGAAGCCGGGCGTCCTGCTGGCGGAAGCGGGGTGGTCCGGCCCGAGCAGGGTTTCGGCTTCGCGTTCCAGCACACGGTCGAACCGTTCGGCGGAGCCGTCCGGCAGCAGCACCCGGCTGATCCCTTCGCCGGGGCAGTCGCGCTGCGGATTCAGCGCCGCCACGGTCGAAGCGATCCACTCCTCGGGGAAGGAGCCGTCCGCCGGATTCGCAATGCCGCGCAGCCGGTCCAGACAGGCGCCGCCGCGATAGACCCGCCAGACCCGGTTCGGAAGAAATTTCAACAGCTTCATCGGAAAACCTCGCTTTTTTGGGATTCAGGGGTTGATTTTTTCATGGTATTAAGATATAATACCATAAAGAGGATTGCAACCCTCCAACAAGGAAAAAGAAATGAAAAATCCGGCGGAACTTTTCAATGCGGGGCTGGAGCAGCTGTTTGCGGCCAAACTTCGGCAGAAGCAGTTGACCGGCTGGTTCGAGTATCAGGAGATCCGGATGCGCGAGCGCGAGGCGATGCGCGCGGCGGGGCGCGACCCGGACGAGGCGCGCCACGCGGGTGAACTGCTGTGCCGCTGCGTGGAGCGAATGCCGCTGTCGATTCCGGCGGGAAGCGTGTTCGCGGGCACACAGGACGATGCGTTTTCGCCGAGCTACGCGCTGATCAACCCGAGTTTTCAGGTGGAGTCCTTCGTCGGATACTGCGATCCGGTCGCGATTTACGCCGATATTGAACCGTCCGAAGCGATTCCGGCGGAGCGGATCGAAGCGGTCAGGAACTACTACCGCGAAACTCCGTATGTGAAGCGGTTGACCGCGATCTATGAAAAGACCGCGGCGCTGACCGACGAGGTCACATTCTTCATGGAGCCGGTCACCGGTCACATGATCCCGGATATGCGCCCCATTCTGGCGCAGGGGCTGGAGGCGTTCGTCGCGGCGGCTCCGGCGGACACCCCGTTCGTCGCGGTGATGCGCGAGGCGGCGCGCGCGGCGGCGATTCTGGCCGGGCGCTACGCCGAACTTGCCGAAACGCTGGCGGAGGAGCGCGCGGCAATGCCGGGCGAGGCGGAGCGGCTGAAGCTGATCGCCGCGAACTGCCGGCAGGTGCCGGTGCGGAAAGCCCGGAATCTGCATGAGGCGATGCAGTCCTATTTGCTGCTGTGGCAGTTGATGTGCCTTGAGCAGGCGCCGAATCCCTATGCGTTCTCGGCGGGCAACCTCGACCGGGTCTTTGAACCCTATCTGGCCGGAACCGGTTTCGAGAGCGCGGTGGCGCTGACCCGGCATTTGCTGGTGTTCTATATGGTCGGCGCGCGCGGCTGGGCGATTTCGCAGAATCTGCTGCTCGGCGGCCGCGATCTGGCGGGGAACGACCTCGGCTGCGGGATGACCGATGTGATTCTTGAGGCGTTCTTCCGCTCCAACCAGCCGCAGCCGGCGCTGTCGGTGAAAATTCACCGCAATTCGCCGGAACGTTTGTTCCGCAACATGGGACGCTTCTACTTCACGCCGGGACACTCCACGCCGTCGCTGTTCAACGACGATATGATGTTCCGGGTGCTGAAGTCCAAGGGGATCGCCGACGCGGACATCCCGGACTGGGCGGTCGCGGGCTGTCAGGAGCCGCTGATCATGGGCAAGGAGAACGGCAACACCACCAACAGCTGGCTGAATCTCGCCAAAGTGCTCGAACTGGTGCTGAACGACGGCTGCTCGCTGCTGACCGGGCGCAGAATCGGCCTCTCCGCCGCCGAACTCGGCTATGATTCGCCGGAAGCCGCATACCGTGACCTCGAAACCGCGTTCTTCCGGCAGCTCGACCATGTGCTGCCTTTCATGGAGGCGGCGGCCAACCGCTGTACCCGCGCGATCGGGGGCTGGGCGACGCCGTTCGGCTCGCTGCTGTTCGGCGGACTGGAAAGCGGGCGCGACATGCGCGACCCGGAACGGCCCGGCACCCGTTACAGCGGCAGCGGCTGCCTGATCCACGGTCTCGGCGTGGTCGCGGATTCGCTGGTCGCGGTGAAGCACTTTCTCGCCGAACAGCCGGGCGGAGCGGATTCGCTGCGCGCCGCGTTGCGGAATAATTTCGCGGACGCTCCGGCGCTGCGCGCCCGTCTGCTCGCCTATCCGAAGTATGGCAGCGTGCTGCCGGAGCCGGATGAAACCGCCGCCCGGATCGCCTCTGTCGTCAGCGACAAGGTGTATGCGCTGCGCAATCCGGCGGGACGGCCTTTCATGCCGGACTTCTCCACGCCGAGCACTCACCTGCTGTACGGCTACTGGGTCGGCGCGACGCCGGACGGTCGGCCCGCCCGCGCGATGCTCGGCTACGGCGTCGATCCCCGCCCGGAGGTCACCAACAGCGAGCTGACCGACCAATTGCTTTCGGAACGCGGGCTGCCGTTCGGCAAGATGGTCGGCGGCTACGCCTCGCACATCGGCCTCGCCCCGGCGGCGTTCGCGGACCGGGCGGAGCTGGAGGAAAAGGGCGTGGCGATGCGCGACCGGGTGATCCGTCCTCTGTTTGCGGCGGGAGCGGAGGGCGAGGCCCCGTATTACGTCTATTTCAACATCGACAGCGCGAAGCACCTGCGCAAAATCCTGACCGATCCGGCCAGGTACGTCCCTTCGGGCATCTACATCATGCGGATTCACGGCACTTTCGTAAACTTCCTCGATCTCGCTCCGGCGATTCAGGAAGATATCATCAAACGGCTGGAACGGAGCGAGTGTGCATGAAGAGCCTGACCGAACAGGTGCGCGCCGCATTGGCCGGGGAGATCCTCGCCGGGAAATACGCCCCCGGTGACCGGCTTCCCCCGGAACGGGAGTACGCCGAACACACCGGCACCAGCCGGGTCACGGTGCGCCGCGCCTACGACCAGCTCGAAGCGGCGGGGATCATCGTGCGCCGCCGTCCGCATGGCACCTGCGTGGCCGACACCTTCCGCGCCCACACGGGGCCGCTGGAGAGCGTCGGGCTGATCACCACGCTGCCGCACGAATTTTCCGGCCGGTTCGTCGCGGCGGTCAGCCGTTGCTGCCGGGAGCTGGATGCGCTGCTGGTGCTCGGCATCCCGGAGCCGGACACCGGGCCCCAGCAGCTGGAGATCGCGGTGCGCATGGCCACGCGCGGCGTGAAGGACCTGATCGTGTGGGGGGCCGACCGCAATTTCGACTTCCGGGTTTTCGAGCGGCTGCGGATTCTCGGCGTGAATCTGGTCTTTTTCGACCAGGTGCTGCCGGGGGATTTCGCGGACTACGTCGGGCTGGACAACCGCGCCGCGATCCGGGCGTTGCTGGCGAAAGCGAAAGCCGACGGGGCGGAACGGATGATCTTCGTGAACTACTCCGACCTCGACGTGGACACCAACGCCGAACGGCAGCAGGCGTTTGAAGCCTGTCTCGCCGAAACCGGATGCCGGGGCGAGGTCAGGCTGCTTTCGCGCGGCGCATCCGCCGCCGAATGCCGGCTGTTCGCGGCGGAACTGGCCGCTGCCGGGGCGGAAGCGCCGAGCGCGGTGATCGGGGTGAACGCTCCGGTATTGCAGATGCTTTTCAGACACCCCGTCGCCGGGCTCGGGCTGTACTGCGTGGACCATGTCCCGCAACTGGCCGAACTCGGCGCGGTCGGCTTGCGCCAGCCGATCGGAGCGATGGCGGAGGCGGCTGTCCGGGCGCTTCAGGAACAACGCAAAAAAGGCGGGAAGTGGCGCGCTGGAGTCCGCCGCTTCGCCGGGGAGCTGGTGGAACCATGAGAATTTTCGCACAGGGCTGGTCGGACCGCAAGGACGGTCCGGGGCATCGCCGGATCTACTACCTCAAGGGGTGCAACCTGCGCTGCCGCTGGTGCGCGTCGCCGGAGAGCATCGCCGCGCAGCCGGAGCTGCTGTTCTATCCCGAACGGGCGGTCGGCGAGACGCTGGACTATCTTTGTCCGCACGGCGCGATCAAAGAGCGCACCCTCGACCGCTCCGTCTGCAGCGGCTGCGCCGACCGCGCCTGCAGGCAGTTCAGGCACTCCGCGCTGGAGTGGGCCGGGCGCGAACGCACCCCGGAGGAGCTGGAAAAGGAGGTGCTGCGGCTGTCGGCGGGCTGGGATGATTTCGGCGGCGTGACCTTCGGCGGCGGAGAACCCACCCTGCAGGCTCCCGAGCTGCTCGACTGCATCAATCGGCTGAAAAAACACCGGATTCACACCGCGATCGAAAGCAATGCGACCACGCCGGAGTTTCCGGACGTCGCCCGTGAAGTCGATCTCGCCATCGCCGACCTGAAGGCGGGGACGCCGGAGGTTTTCCACGACTGCACCGGCGGCGAACTGGCGCCCGTGCTGGACCATCTGGCGGAGGCGGCGGAACGCGCGCCGTCGCTGCTGGTGCGTGTTCCGGTGATTACCGGCATGAACGATTCGCCGCAGGAACTTGACCTGATTGCGGAACACCTTTCCGGACTTCACCGCCGCCGCCTCGCGGCCAGGTCGGAACCGCTGGCGGTGGAGGTGCTGAAACTCCACCATTACGGAGAGCCCAAATATCAGGCGCTCGACCGGAAATACGAACTTGCCGACCGGCCGGAGCCGGAGCCGGAGGTGATCCGCCGCTTTGAACAGGCGCTTGCCGCGGCCGGCCTTACCCTGCAAAGGAACTGAACGATGCTGACCCTCGGAGTCGATCTCGGCACCACCAAGGTTGCCGCCGTCCTGTACGATCCGGATGCTTCCGGGGCGGGGCGCGCCGTCTCGACGGAGCACCATGCCGCCCTTCCCGCCGCCCCCGGCCATGCCGAACAGGACGGCGAAAAGATGTATGCCGCCGTCCTCCGGCTGCTGGCGGAGCTTCCGCCTCGGGAACTGGGCCGGGTCGAAGCGGTCGGCCTGACCGGGCAGATGCACTCGGTGATCCTGTGGAGCGGCGGAGAGCTTTCCCCCGCCGTGACCTGGCAGGACAAACGCGCTTCGGCTGCCGGGCATCTCGACGAATTCCGCACCTTGAGCGGCCGCCCGCTGGCCGACGGCTTCGGCGCGGTCACGCTGGCCGAACTGGCGCGGCAGGGGGAATTGGAACGCTGGCGTTATGCGGCTTCGCCCGCCGACTGGCTTGCAACCCGGCTGACCGGCAATCCGGCGCCGGTGACGGACCCGACGTTTGCCGCGTCGTGGGGGATTTTCGACTCGGCTTCGGGCGGCTGGGACCTGAAAGCGGCGGCGGCGCTCGGCATCCCGCCCGGGCTGCTGCCTCCGGTCGTCGCTTCCGGCAGCATCGTCGGAACGACCCGGAACGTGCCGGGTATCCCGGACGGAATCCCCGTCGCCGCGCCGTTCGGCGACAACCAGGCTTCGGTGGTCGGCACTGCCGTGGAGCTGGACCGGGAACTTTTCCTGACCCTCGGCACCGGCGCGCAGCTCTCCTTTGTGATTTCGCCGGAGTCGGCGGCGGGCTGGACGCCTCCGCCCGCCGTGGAGCTGCGCCCCTTCCTCGACGGCAAACTGCTCGCGGTCACCGCGCCGCTGTGCGGCGGGCGGGCGTGGGCGTGGCTCGGAGGCGCGGTCAACAATTTTCTGACTTCGCTCGGACTGGAATCGTTGCCGGAAAAACTGCTGCTTGACCGGCTGGATGCGCTGGCGCTGGAGGTGGACGGAGAGTCCGCGCCGGTGGTCGCTCCCCATTTTCTCGGTGAACGGCACAACCCGGCGGAATTCGGGAGCATCACCGGAATCACGCTGGAAAACTTCACCCTGCCGAATCTCGCGCGCGGCCTCGCCGCCGGAATCGTCCGCAACCTCGGCGACAGTTTCCCGCCGGAGTTTTACCGGAACCGGGAACGCGTGGTCGGCTCCGGCAACTGCGTGCGCTTCTGCGGCTCGATCCGGCGTGAGATCGAGCGGCAGTTCGATCTGCCGCTGGAAATCCGTTCTGTCCGCGAGGAAGCGGCGGTCGGCGCGGCCAGACTCGCGGCGCGTTCCGTCCGAAAAGCCGGGTGAATCACGGGACGGGGGGATACACATCCGCCCCGTGTTACAGATCACAGAAAAGCTCATGGCCGGAAAATTCCGTTTTTTTATTTTTTCCTCTTGTATTTCCTGTATCACTTTTACATAATATAAGTGATGCAAACAGGGAAATCGGTGGAATATGGCGAAAAAACGGGATCATCTGGTCAAGGAGATGCGGGAATTGGCGTGCTGCCGGCAGCCCGGCTCGCGCTTTTTCACGATCCGGGAATTGATGAAGCGTTTCAGCGTCAGCCAGCTGCTGGTCTATAAAGCGTTGGATCAGCTGAAAGCGGACGGGCTTCTCGTGACTCACGATGGAAATGAGCTTTATGTGACCGAAGAATCGGCGCTGCGGCAGCATCTGCGGCTGCCGAGCATTCTGGTCGCGATTCCGCACTGGAAATCCTGGGTGACTGATCAGGTAATCCGGCTGGTTGCGGAACCAAAGCCGCTCTGCCCCGGTTACCGGACCGAGTTGATCGAATACGATCCGTTGAAAGCCGTCCCCGATGTCCTGCCGATCGAGCGGGAAAAAGCGGTCGGAGCGGTGCTGTTCGCTTCCGGCGCCCCATTGACGCCGGAGGATATCGCGCGAATGACCGAGTTTTCCCGGCAGTTCACCTTCACGGTGATCGGCCAGCATCTGGAGGATTTCGGCATCCCGTCAGTCGGCGTGGACGACGCATTCGCGGCGAACCTCGCGATGAACCACCTGATCCGGGGCGGACACCGCAAAATCGGAATCCTCTATTGCGAACCGCACAGCCGGGTGATGGAACTGCGCTGCCGCAGCGCGGTTGACTATGCCAGGCTTCACGAGGTGGAAGTCGACCTGATCGACTGCGGCATCCGGGCCGGAGAGCCGGCTAACGCCAAAACCTATGACAGGATGCGCGGCGTCATCCGGCGGGGATTCGATTTCACGGCTTTGCTCGGGCTCTCCGGCGAACCGCTGCTGAGCGCGGTCGAGGCTCTTGAGCAGGCCGGTATCGATATTCCGGGAAAACTCAGTGTGGCCGCCATCGCGGCCGAGCAGCTCACGGCGCGCCACGATCCGCCGATCGACACCGTCGGCGTGCTGATGGAACGCCAGCTCCGCACCGCGCTGCAGATGGTCACTCCGAATGCCGTTCCGGTGCTTTCCGGCGTGATCCGCCCCGAACTGTTCCGGTTCGGTTCCGTTCAGAATCTCAATTCCAAGCAAGGAGAAACGAAATGAAAAAACGGTATTTTACTCTTATTGAGCTGCTCGTGGTAATAGCGATCATCGCGATTTTAGCCGGGATGCTGTTGCCTGCGCTGAACCGGGCGCGGGAGAAGGGCAGGGCGATCTCCTGCGTCAACAACCTGAAGCAGTTCGGGCTGGCGAACGCTTTTTACAGTCAGGACAGCAATGTGTTTCCGCCGGTATGGTATCAACCGGCGGGAGCGACCTACCGCTGGGCGCGGCTGTTGATGCCGTATCTGGGCGGTGTCAGCTACGGCGATTCCAATGCGGCGGATTACATTAAAAACGTCAAATACTTCCGGTGTCCCGGCGATTCGCTCAAGCGCAATCAGGCGAATGTCGCGCCGTGCACCTATGCGCTGACCTACATGGTGCAGGCAACCGATCTGAGCAACATCACGCCCGGCGGCGGTGCGACCGGCGGAACCAATCCGAGCGTCGCATTCAGCCGGGTGGCCAGCCCGTCGGATACGATCATTCTGGCGGAGCGCCCCCGTCCCGACAACGATGTGAACAACGCGCTCGGCAGCGATCCCAGCCGGGTGGCGGGCGCGAACAACGTGCTGACTGAGGAGGTTCACAGCCAACGCAGCAATTACCTGATGGGAGACGGGCACGTCAGCTCTTACCGCTGGGGGGAAACCTATCTCGACAACGGCCGCATGTGGAAATTCAAGAAATGGGAAACAAGATGAAATCATTGATCGGAACCATTCTCTCCGCCGGAATCCTGAGCTCCGGCGTGTTCTGCGCAAGCGGTGTGGAAACCGAACCGGCCGCCGCCGTTTCCTGCTTCCCGTTCCAGCCGGGCGGGGCGGAGGTCGTCAGCGGCGAACCGCTGCTGAAGGCGGAGGTCCGGCCGGGAGCCAGCAACACCCGCGGCCCGCTCTTTTTCTTTCAGCCGGCCCGCAGCGGCAAGACCCAGAGCATCCTGCTCAAAAGCGACCTGCCGCTGCCGGAATCGGTCCGCCGCATCGGCTACTGGATTCTGTCGCGCGGCTCCGGCTGGTGCGAGGTGAACGTACTGGTGCAGGAACCGGATGGAAACATCTACGCCTATCGCGCCCCGGCCAGCGGCGACAGCCCGTGGACCTTCTACGAGTGGGAGATGCAATCCCCTTCCGAAGCGGTGAAGAAGTTCGCGGTTCAGCCCAATCCGGGAAAACTCCGCAGATTCAGGGGGCTGCTGGTCAACCTGCAGCCGTTCTCCGGCGGCGGCTACCGGTTCGGAGACGTGGTGCTGGACAGCGCCGAGCGTCCCGCGCCGCGCACCTGGGCCTGGACGCTGCGCGATGTGGCCGAGGACATCAGCTACCAGTCCGCGTTCACCGGCTTCAGGCTCGCCTATGCCGGAGTCGAAGCAAAGGCGCGCCTGCCGCTGGTACTGTTCTTCAACACCCCGGACGTGCGGCGCCTCCGCGGGATGATCTACGATTCGGCGGGGCGGGTGTACGACAACTTCGAGCTGGAATCGGACGATGTCGCCAAGCTGAGGAGTACCGATCTGATCCTCCCGGCTCTGCCGCGCGGCAATTACTGGATCGACCTCCACCGCTTCGGAGCCGGGGGAGAGCTGCTGAACCGGCAGAAGCTCTCCTATCTGGTGCAGTTTTCGCCGGTCACGGAACTGCCTCCTGCCGTGGAGCCGGAGATTTCGGCGATCTTCCCGGACCAGGCGCTGCCGATGGCGGAAGTTTCGCCGGGAAATGGAAAACTCAGGCTGAAGATCGCTTCGCAACCCGGCGATATCGTCAAATACAGCTGGTTCGACCAGTACAAACAGCCGTGCGGCTCCGGCATCGCCCGTGAAAACGAACTCGATGTGCCGCAAGGCATCGCCACCCCGGCGCTTGTCCGGCTGGAGCTGGAACTGGAGCGGGCCGGGAAAACGGTTGACCGGCGCGTGGTCCGGGTGAAACTGCCGGGCGGAAAGCCGCCGGTCGCCGGTGTGCCCGCGGTTCCGCAGCAGTTTTTCCCGCTGGACGAAACCGAAACCATTTCGATCACCCAGCCGCTGCTGAAAGAGAGTTTCAGCGACCATCTGCCCGCGAACGGCAGCAATTGGAGCATTTCGCTGTACTGGGACGAAATCGAACCGGTTCGCGGCGAAATCCAGTATCCGGTCATCGACCGTTACCTGAAACTGGCGCGGGAAAAGAAGATTCCGGTGAACCTCACCTTCTTCATCCACCTCGACCACCTGCCGGAGTGGGTCTGGTATGACCAGCTGCTCGACCAGAACGGGCAGAATATGCACTACAGCGCGAGTTTCACGCGCAAGTTCAGTCCCTGCTCCGCCCGGACGGTGGATGCGCTCTGCAATATGATTTCGCAGGTGGTGAAAACTTACAAGGATTGCCCGGAGATCGTCGGCTGGAATTTTTCGCAGGGAGTCGAGAGTTTCTGGAGCGACGCTTCGCGGAACCGGCTCGTGGTCGGCTATGACGCGGCGACCGTGGAAGCCTTCCGCAATTACCTGAAGGAACGCAAATTCCCGCTTGCCGGAACCGGCGCGGCTTCCTATGACGAGGTACAGCCTCCGGTTCCGGTCTTCGACGGCAGGCTCGACCTGCGTGCGCTCTATCTGGCGTGGGAGGAGTTCCGGCAGCAGGTGGTGAACTCCTATTTTGAACGGATTTTTTCCACAATCCGCGCGGCAGGAGCCACCCAGCCGATCAAGAGTTATGCGGGCATGGGGGTCGGCGACATCACCCGGATGCTGCCGGTCTACCGGAAGTACGGCGCGGAACTCTGCTTCGGCGGCGGGGATTCCCCGGTCCATGCCTTTCTTCAGTCACAGGCGCGCAACGCCGGGGTGCCGCTGATCGGGGAGAGTTTCGCGCTGCCGCCTTTCAGCCCTACTCTGCAATTCGTGATGTTCACAGAAATCGCCTACGGCGCGATGACCGGCGGGACCAATATCATGTGGGGACGCCACTTCTCCCCGGGCGAAGTGCGCACCGAGGCGCTGGAGGCTTCGGCCGCTGCCGCTTCTCTGGCGAAGAAAATCCGTTCCCTCGGCCGCAGCGAACTTGTGACCGCCAACGGCGCGGTGATGTTCGGCATGCTGAGCATGGTCAACCGCTCGCGTTCTTCGATGTGGATCGACTGGACGAACCTGAACACCAACGGCTTTTCGGATGCGTTGAACGCGGTGATCGGCAACAACCTGCAAATGACGTTCCTGACTGACGCCACCCCGCTGGAGATTCTGCGGCGCAACAGGCTGATCGTGCTGAACGACTCCCCGCTGCTCCGCGACGAGTCGGCGCTCCGCCTCGCGGAATACGTGAAAACCGGCGGCACCCTGATCCTGATGGGCGAAGCCGGGCGTTTCAACCAGGACGGAAAAGAGTGCTGGACCCTGAAGAAAAGCCTGGGCGAAGAGGCCGCTCCCGGAAAAACATTCCGGTTCGGACAAGGCAAGGTCGTGTGGCTCGCCAGGCCGTTGGACTGGAATCGGGAATTGATGCCTCTGATCGGAGCGAACGGCTTCACGCGCCCGGTACGCCCCTCCGGCGGCGCAATGCGCGCCGCCCTGCGCCGAAACGAAACCGACGGCAGCTATCAGCTCTTTTTATTTGGTAAAACCTGGAATGGCGGCAATCCCCACGCCCGCGAAATCGCCGGAAAAACCGTCACCGCCAGAGTTGAAATCCGCCTCCCCGCCGGCAGTTGGCTCCTGACCGACGTGTTCGACGGCAAACCTCTGGGAAGTTATACAGCTCAGGAGCTGTCCGGAGGAATCGAGCTCTCCGCAGACGCCGGCAAACTGAAAATGATCGAATTAAAACGGCGAAAATAGCCCTTTCCGCCGCAAGCGGCGGGGAATCCGAGATTTCGCCTTCGGCGACCAGAGCACTTCGTTCCTGGACCCCGACCGACAAGGTGCCGGCGCCGTATACGAAATTGTTTTTCGCATTGCGAAAAACAATTTCGGAACTTTTAAAAGTCGCCCCAAGGGGCGAGGTGGGTTATTTCGTCGGCAGGGGCGCGCAATAGCGGTCGGGGCCGCCGTGTTTTTTCCAGCCGCGGTACAGGACCGCGAAAGAGAGCAGCGCCCCGATCGTGAACAGGAAGTCCCAGGCGTAGATGTACTGGTAATCCTTCAGCCGGTCGAACAGCATGCCGCCGCCTGCACCGCACGCTGCCATGAACGCGGCCCGCAGCAGCGCATTGGCCGAGCTGAACTGGCCGTAGTACGCCTTGGGCAGGATCGCGACGAAGCACGGCAGCGTCGCGGCCCCCTGAATCGTGTAGACCACCGCCAGCAGCAAGCTGGAGATGTAGAAGCTCGTGAAATCCCGTACCAGGAAAAAACTGACCGCATTCACGATCACCACTAGGAGCAGCCCCGCAGCGTAGACCCGCAGCGCGTGAAATTTATCCACCAGCAGCCCCACCGGCAAACTCAGCGCCACCCCGATCACGCCGCCCCAGCTCATCACCGCGCCGAATTCGGCGTAGGTCAGGCCGAGGTTTTTCTGGGCATACAGGAAATTGAACATCATCCGGCACACCGTCGACACGTCGCTCAGGGCCATCATGATGAAAAAACTGTAATAGAACGGGATGCTGTAGCACTCCCGGAAGTAGCTCCGCACCATCCCGGCCGGTGAGAACGATTCACCGGAACGGTCCGCCGGGTAACTCCCCTCGCGCACCGCCCGGCACATGAAGACGATCGTGACCAGGTAGAACAGCGCGACTCCGGTGAAGAGCCAGTTCACATGCCGTTCCCCGAGCGGCAGCAGATAGCGGGGGAACAGGAAACCGACCAGCGAGCCGGTCAGGTTGAAGACCGCCATGAACCGCCCGATGAACTTTTCCGGGATCACATCCGGGAACAGGTAGTAGATCACCGAGCCGACGATCAGGAAGAAGATCTGATATCCCACCGACAGCCCTCCCAGCAGCGCCAGCGGCAGCCAGTGCGGCAGCGCGGCGCGGGCGCAAACCGCCGGCGTCCAGCCGATCAGCACCAGAAACAGCGACACGAACGGCGCCGACCACAGGATGTACGGAATCCGCCGTCCCAGCGCCGTCCTCAGCCGGTCGCTGCGGAAGCTGACGACCGGCGTGATGATCATATTCAGGATATACGGGATCGAAGTGATGAAGACCGCGATCAACGTATTGGAGGCCCCCAGCTTCTCCATCTCCACCGGCAGCAGCGCCCCGACCAGCGAAGACATCAGGAAGAATCCGAACGCCCCGACCGTGATGAAAAAGACCGTCAGCAGCAGCCCGCGCCCGGTGTACAGCAGCGAGCCGGCCCGGTATTCCGGATCGCGGTTCTCCGCCGGGACGGTGCGGTAACCGCGTCCGTCGCGCATCAGCAATGTTTTCGATTCCATCTTTCTGTCCTTAACTGTCATGGCCGGCCGGGAAACCGGCGCGGACCGCGGCGGTTATTTCTGTTTTTTCAGATGTTCCAGCACGTTGTCGAGCGTTGTGAAGGCCAGGCCCGTACAGGTGTCGGCGCAACCGTAGTAGATCGCGATACGCCCGGTCGGTGCGTCGGCGAGCGCCGCACACGGGAACACCACATTCGGGGTGTCTCCGACACATTCATACAGGGTTTGCGGCGACATCAGGTAATGTCGGTCGCGGGCGATCACCTTCCACGGTTCTTCCGGGTCAAGCAGTGCCGCTCCGAAGCTGTAGGTCATGCCGTTGCAGCTGGTCAGTACGCCGTGGTAGAAAAGCAGCCAGCCTTCGCTCGTTTCGATCGGCGTCGGGCCGGCTCCGATTTTGGTTCTCTGCCAGCCGCCGCCGGTCTTCATCACCAGCCGGTGCTCGCCCCAGAAGGTCAGGTCGGGACTGCGGCTCAGGAAGATGTCGCCGAATCCGGTATGGTTGTTGTCGCTCGGACGGCTCAGCATCAGGTACTTCCCGCCGATCCTCCTCGGAAACAGCACGCCGTTGCGGTTGAACGGCAGGAAAGCGTTTTCCAACTGGCGGAAGGTTTTGAAATCGGCGGTTTCCGCAATGCCGATGGTCGGATAGTCGGCGTAGCCGTTACACCAGGTCACGATATATTCGCCGTCGATGCGGCACACGCGCGGGTCGTAACCGTATTCGAAGGAGAGCACGCCGGTGAATTCGATCGGCTCCGGGGACAACTCCCATTGGACGCCGTCGCGTGAAAAGCCGGTGTGCAGCGCACAGCGGCGCGCCCGGTCATCGCAGCGGAACACTCCGGCATAGCCGGCGCCGAAGGGGACGACCGCACTGTTGAAAATGCTGTTGGAATCCGGCAGCGCATCGCGCCGGATGATCGGGTTGCCGGTGTGCCGCCAGACGGCATCGGAGCAGTCGGCGGGGCGCTCCTGCCACGGCATGTCCGGCAGGGCCGGGCCGGTGATGGTTGCCATGATGGTTACTCTTTCGCGGGTTCGAGTTGAATGCGCATGCCGTCATAGGATGGCTCCATGCCGAGCGGCATCAGTATTTGTTCGAGTTCGGAGTGCAGCCGCGCCCCCTTACCGTGCGCGAAGTGGACCGGCACGATCCGGGTGCGTCCGTCGGCTGCGCCGACGGAACGCAGCCGTTTTGCGAGTTCGACGACGTTCGGGATGCCGAGATGGCTTTCATGGCGGTCCTCCATGCCCCAGGTTGCATCGACGGTGACCGCGGTCAGCTTGAAATCCTTCAGGAATTTCCAGCTCGCTTCCGGGAATACGTCGGTGTCGCCGGTGACCAGCAGCTTCCAGCGGGGAGCCTCGAAGGCATACATCAGTGACTGCTCCGGGGAGGTGTGGTTCGCGGCCAGCGGCGTCACCCGAAGGTTTTCGCCGGGGAGCTCGATGGTTTTGCCGGGTTCGGCGAGCACCGGGGTCAGGCGGTTCTTTTTCCAGTCGCCGCCGATCATGCGGCCGATTGCGGCCAGCACCTGCCGGTTGCCGTAGACGGTCACCCAGCTCTCCTCCGGGAGTTGGGATACACCGCGCACCCAGAAATCCATCGGGAAAAGATGGTCCTCGTGGCTGTGGGTGATGAAGACATGGCGCAGCTTCCACGGTTCGAGCCGGAACCGGAATGCCTGCGCGACCGCGTCCGGTCCCCAGTCGATCCGGATGGTTTCGCCGAGCTGGAACGCGGTGCGGAACCGGTAGTTCCTGCCCCCCTCCGTCCGCGCCCTCCGGCAGAAGCCGCACACACAGTACTGCGACGGCATCCCTTCGGAAGCGCCGGAGCCGAGCACCAGCAGTTCCGATGGCGGCGCGGCGGCGACTCCGGCGGCCAGCAATGCGGACGCAAGCAGAGTGGATCGCTTCATTTCAGTTCACCTTCCAGTCGATTGCATTGCCTTTGACGGTCTTGTCGGGATAACGAATCTCCCAATCGCCGCTGTCCTGGTCGACAGTCACGATGGTGCCGTCGGCGTAAGTCGAACGCTGTTTGCGCCCATCGGCGGAAAGCATCTCATGGTTGGTCATTTCCTGCAGCCCGACTCGCTTATGGAGTTCGGCGACGAGCCTGACCGCTTCCATATCCTGCGCATTCGCGTCTATGGAAAGGTAGGGCATTCCGGCGGAAATCAATGCATGAAGAAACGGTATTTCAGTTTTGGCGTAGTAGTAGGAACCGCGTTCCCGGGTGGTTTCAAACGGCACGACGATCGCGTCGTGATAAACCAGCGTGAACAGTGGCAGCGGAATGCCGAAGTTGTTGCGTTCGCCATCAACAGCCCAGACGGTATGATGCACCAGGTGAAGGGTGCGGACCGCCCAGTCCACCGGCTCCTCGGAACTGACGATTCCGAGGTTGTTTTTGATATAGTCGAAGCAGCGGCGGCGCTGCTCGTAGCATTGGGTGCGGCTCATCCGGTGGTCCGGATGATAGCACTCGTCGCCCGGCACGACCGCGAACACATCCAGGTAACAGCCGTCGGATTGTGCGCCGATTCTGCGCAGGTAGGTGTTGTTGCGCCGGACGTAATCCAGCGCCCGGGTCGCGCAGACCAGCGCGTTGGCTCCGCCCGCCCAGGTGTCCTCGACGTGGTGGGTGCCGTCCTCGCGGGTGACCAGCAGCTCCTTGTTGTAGCTCGGTGCGTCCAGATACATGTCGCGGTACTGCTGATGGTAGACCACGAGATAGTTGTTCCGGTGTGCGAAATCGAGGAATTTCCGCAGGCCCTCCTTGCCGCCCGCCTTTTTTCCGACCGGAAGCTGGTCGGGTTCGAGGTTGTCGTAGCCGCGGTAACCGATCCCGTCAATGTGGATGTAGGCCTGCGGCAGGCTGAACTCCTTTTGGAGACGTTCGATCTTGCGGGTCAGTCCGACATAGGGGGTGAACAGCGCGTCGACTTTGTTGCGCGCGTCATACTGCCGGGCGGTCACGTGCAGGATCGGCGAACCGATCAGTTTGGCATAAGAAGGGGTTTCCGCAATTTTTTCGGTAATGGAGCGGAACGTGCCGTTCTCCTTGGCCGTTCCGCGGTACGCCTTGGCCATCGCGACGTAGCCGCCGTCGATGAATTTCAGCCGCGCCCGGCGGGTGTATCCCATCCGGCCGAGCGTATGCAGCCATTTGGGCGTGACGGAGGTGCCCTCTTCCGGAGAGTGGAAGAGCCGGATTCCGGCGTCATCCGGAGTTTCGATCAGGAACATCGCCGACTTGTCCTTGCTGGTGACTCCCCACCACGGCATATAGAGTGAACGTCCGTAGACGAGGCCGATCTTGCCCTGGTCGGTGTATGGCGCATCGATCACCTTCGGCCAGTTGCGCGGGATCAGGATACCCTGCGTGTGCGGCATTACCGTCGCGTCGACATCCCGGCCGTCAAGCGCGCCCGGCCAGGTTGCCAGGCGCAGCGTGGTCTCTTTTTCTTCCGGACGCAGCTCGAAAACCGCATCCCCGGTCGCATAGTCCACTCCGGCGAAGAGGCGGACCTTCAGGTCCAGGGGCTTGCCGTCGGCCTTGAAGCCGGAGAGTGCCAGAGCGATGCCGCGGATCCCGGCCCACTGTTCGGGAACGGCGATGACCGACTGCGCATCCTGCAGCTGCAGGCTTTTTTCGCTGCCATCCTGCAGCCTGACCAACGCTTCTTCGGGAGCGCGGAACGTAAACGACGCGCCCTTCCCGCTCACCGTGATTTCAAAGCTTCGGGGATTGAGCTGAAGCACGGTATCGCCGCAGATAAGCTCAAGCATCCCGGAATCTGCCTTTCGGAACGCGACGAAGCGGTCGGCCTTCAGTTCTTCCGGGGTCACGGCTGCCGTCATCTGTTCCGTCCACGGCAGTCCGGCGGCGGCAGGCAGGATCGGCAGGGCGCAGAGTGCAAATGTCACAATCAGTTTTTTCATTGCGGATATGCTCCTTAACTCAGTATGTACCGGGCATGACCGGACTGCCGCTGCTCTGCCATGCGCCGGCTGTGGCGTTGTATGCGCCGACGACTCCGGGCGCCGCCGGCAATTCTTCGGGATAGAACGCTTCCCATTTGTCGTAGATATCCTGACGGCTGCGGGTTTCCACATGGCCGTCGACGAAGGAGACGTTCGCTTTTCCGGCATGGCGGATTTCGAGGTCATGGGCGACGAGAAATGATGGCGACATCCACCCCTCCGCCGTCAGCATCACACTCGACGCGCTTTTGACGCGGGGGGCCGGAACTCCATAGTAGAAGAATGCGGCGGAAAACGGATAATCATTCTGGATCCGCGAGCAGAGCGGATAATCCGCCCGCGCTCCGGACAGCGGGCAGGTGAAGGTTTTCGGGGAATGGACATACGCGTTGACCAGCGGTTGGAGTCCGCCGCCCCAATCATTGCGCCAGGACCACTGTGAAGCGTCTTCGGTAAATCCGGCAAGCTCCCACAAATAGATATTGACCATATTCGCACCGCCCTTGATTCCGGGGTAGAGGCCCTGATTGTCGTCGCTGTACATGTTCATTCCGAGCGCGACCTGTTTCTGGTTTCCGGCGCAGGTGATCGTGCGGGCCCGGTCGCGCGCTCCGTTCAGCGCCGGCAGCAGCATCGCGGCCAGAATCGCTATAATGGCTATCACAACGAGCAGCTCAATTAATGTAAATCTTTTCAACATAATCAGTTGGCTCCTTTTGCATCATTTTGTGTTTCTGACCTTCTCTGGCCGGGAGTCGGTCGTCAGTGTTTATTATACCAAACTCCCGGCGCAAAAGCAAGAGCGGCAGCCGTTCCGCCGGTACGATTCGAGCGGAAAATGAAAAAACAACACAGAAAACTGTGCCGTTTTCAACAAAACAGCACAGCATAAAAATAAATCATGCACAGATTTGCAAATCGTTGAAAACGTGTTATGATAAAAAAGAAAACGAAAAGGAAGAATCGATGAACGCCAACGGAATCCGCACCCAGAAGCAGCTTCAGGCTGACCGCTTTCTGCGCAACAAGGTGATGCCGCTGCATGAGGGAGAGGCGCTTCCATCCATCCGCAAGTTAATGGAACAAAGCGGCTTGAAACGTGTGGTTCTGGAAAATTCCCTGCAGGATTTCTGCCGGAACCGATTGCTGCGGGCAGAGCCGAGGCGGGGGTATTTCCGAACCGGCCACCGCGAACTTGAACTTTACCGTGACACCGTCGACATCATCGCCGGCAGCGAGATCAACTATATGGAAAGCCGCAATTCGTTTCAGAACGACCTGACCCAGCAATTGTTCAAAATCGGCACAGAGTATCACATCAATATGCGTATTCACCGGGTCAAGAACCATGAGCCTGTGACCGCTTATGACACGCTGATCAAAAAGCAGCAGTTCCGCGCCGCATTCCTGCTCGCTCCGGCCAGCATCGAAATTGAAAAGCTGATCCGGGACGCCGGAGTGCGCTGTGTGGTGGTCTGTCCGCGCTATCCGGCGGTGGACGGTCCCGCCGTGACCGACGGCGACGATATGATGGAATTGCAGTTGAACCATCTGTTCCGCAACGGCCACCGCCGGATCGCCTACCTGCACGGGGTGGAACGCGAGATACCGCAGTTCACGCCGCTGCTGCGCCGGGAGTGCTTCTACCGGATGATGTGCGAACGGGGCTACCGGGTGCCGCCGGAATTCGTGATTTCGGTGTGGACCTCCGAGGAGGAGCTGCGGCACAATCTGGAGCGGATGTTCAACCGCGGAGAACCGCCGACCGCGCTGATTTCGGACTGCATGCACCTCGCACAGGTCTACTCCTTTTTCAAAAGCCGCCGGCTGGTGCTTGGCCGCGATGTGTCGCTGATCGCCGAAGGAGAGGAGTTCGATCTGCGCCCCCGGCCGACCGCCGTGCTGAATTCACACTCCGCGATGGCGAAACTGGCCTGGGAGATGATGGAAAACCTGCTCGCGGGCCGGAACGAGGTCCGCATCGCCTCCGCGCCGTTGTCACTGCTCGACGGCGATACCGTCGCCAACCTTTCGCGCTGGAACTCCTGACCGTTCAAAGGAATTGTTTTTTCGCCGGCGGCGGCAAGTTGAAGGTGATCCAACTGAAGCAACCGCAATAAACCTCTACGGGCGGGATTTCGCTCCAGAGGAGCGAAAGCTCATTGCCGGGTCAGGCGATACACGCGGGTCTGGCAGAGCCGGAACGGCGTCACAAGGCCCGAGGCGATTTCCGATGCGGAACGGATTGCGGGGGATGTGCCCGGAGCGGTCAGCTCCTCGATCCGCCAGTTTCCGGCGGGAAGCCCCCTGATGTGCCATTTCGCGGAAAGTTCCGGCTGTCTGGCCAGCTCCTCGCGGTCGAGCTTCGGAGCGTGGGGGCGGAAGCTGTCCGGGAGCCGGTGCACGATCGCGTAGTGCACCTCCCCCTTGACCAGATGGTTCACCATCACGCTCGGCGTATCGGTGCCGGCGGCGCGGCTGCTTCCCGCCCATTCGGCGACCGTCCGCAGGAATCCGGGTACACGCGCCCAGTCGGGATGGCCGGCGATGAACAGGACCTCGCCTCTGCCGTAATTCCAGCGCAATGCGGCGGCGGAGCCGTCCGGGAATTTTCCCAGCACCTCCGTTCCCGCCGTCGCCTGGGTCACCGGGGCGGGATTGTTGACCCGCAGCTTCTTCAACGCGGCGAACGGGGCGGCGGAGAAAACCAGTTCCGCCGCTTCCGGGCGCATCGCGGAAAAGCCGCTGTTGCCGTTTTCGGTTTCGACGCGGCTCAGCGGCGCCGGGGCCGCCCCCTGCCAGCCGAGGCGGCGGAGCAGGCCGAATTCCCGTTCCGGCTCCTCGACGATCCAGCGTCCCGAATCCGGGAAGAGCAGCACCTTGCCGCCGTCCTGCACGAACTTGCGGATCAGCTCCGCCGTCGCCTGCGGCAGCACCTGCCCGCCGGAAGCGGGGACGATCAGCAGTTTTTTACCGTCCAGCACGGTCCCGGGCGCATTTTCCGAGAACCAGTCCGGCCAGAGCTGGTCGCGGTAGAGCGCCGCCGCCAGCCGGGTCACGAAGTCGTCCTGACGCATCGTGAAAAAGCTGCGTTCGAGGTACTGCATCGTGCTCCACGCTGAAAGTACCGCGATATCCGACGGTTCCGCCGGGGCCGCGTCGCGCAGTTCGCGCCACAGCGGCCGCCAGAGTTTCCGGAACTCCTCCAGTCCGGCGTTGCGGTCGGGAGTCCACTGGCCGGTGCGGATCGTGTCGCGCCAGTAGTAGTTCCAGTGCAGTCCGTCGCCGCCGGCGGAAGTGATCTGGAAGGTGGCCTGCTCCAGTTCCGCCGGAACCGGGGTCATCAGATGAACCTCCTGCGGGAAGCTGTAACCGGTGTCCGAAACCGAACGGCGGCCGTATACCTGCATCTGGTAGTAGAGCGCGCAGCCGCCGGAGTGGCGCCGCCAACGGTCTTTCCGGGCGGACTCCGCCAGCCGGGGCGACGCGAAGTCGAGGCCGAAGTAGCAGACGATCGAACGGCGCTTATCCAGCTCGCGCAGCGGCTTGACCACGTAATCGATCATGTAGTCCTCCAGCGCGGTGCGCCGGAACTCCACCCAACAGCGCCAGGTTTCGGAGAGGTCGGGGCGGGAGAAATCATCGCTCGAACGCGGAATCCCCGGCTCTTTGTCTTTGTACCTGCGGTGGAACGCCTCCAGCGCGGTCGCGGAAAAATCCACCTGCTTGCCGAGCCACGGCCGGTCGAGGTTGGTCCAGTCCAGCGAACCGGGCAGCCCCCAGATGTGGTAGCCGGCGATGCCCGGATTGTCCCGGTAGCGCCCGGCGGCGACCCGGGTGAAGCTGCGGATCGCGTCGAGCATGCCGGGCGTCTGGATCGCCGGAATGCGCCCGACTTTGTTGCTGCGCCAGATGTCGGCGCGGCCGTAACCGTCGAGCTGCGGATCGAAGTCGAGCCACGCAGGCGCTTCGTAACGCAGTTCGAGGATCGCTTTGCCGCCCTGCCGGATCACCTCGTCGAACGCCCGGTCGACCAGCGTGAAATCATAGACGCCCGGCCGCGGTTCGATCCAGTTCCAGTCGAGGCGGATGCGGAAGAGGTCGAAACCCGCTTTGCGGCCGTCCGCCACCCACGCCTTGATCCGTTCGAGGTGGTCCGGCTCGTCGGGGTGATTCTCGTAGACCGCCCAGGTGAAATAGTTTTTCCCGGGGCCGAACAGGTCGGCTTCCGCCGGAATCTCTCCCTCCCCCTGCCGGGTCAGCGGCTTCGCGGGAAGCGTCCCCTGCACGCCGAGCTGCAGCTCCTTGCGGTCGAGTTCAAGGTCGCCGTTCTTCAGGATCGCGGCAAATCGGTAGACGCCGGGCTGGTGCGGAGCCTGCCACTTCAGTTCCCGGCCGTCGAGCCTGCCCGAATCGATCACTTTGCCGTCCGGCCCGGTGATCTCCCATACCCTGCCGCCGCTGCGTTCATTCCAATCCGGCAACGGAATGGTCAGAGTGCCGCCGGGTTTCACCGTCGACGCGAAACGCGGGTACGGCGGCAATTGCGAGGTGGAAGCGATCACGAAAAGCGGCATGCGGAGCTGTTTCAGCACCGCCCCTTTTTCCGCGTTGCCGTTCGGCAGCACATTCTGTCCGCCAAGGTTCAGCTCGACATTGTCGAATTCGGCTTCGCCCGGTTTCATCGCCATCAGATAGACGTAGACCTGATCGGTTTCCGGCGGCAGCGCGACCGGCGCTTCCAGTGTCTGCCAGTCGGCGGAGCTTTTGAACCGCAGCGGAATCGACGGCCCGATCGAATTGCGGTCGCGCCCCAGTGGCACCACCCACGCTTCGGGAGCGCCGTCGCCGCGCGCGCTGGCCCTGAATACGCCGGAGCCGGGCTGCGGAATCCGCCGCGTCAGCCGCCATCCCGCATACCCCTGGCCGGATTTCTTCCTGCCGATGAAACTGCGGGAACCGCCGACGCCGGACTCCTGTCCCCACACCGCTTCGCCGTCGGCACGCCAGACCAGTTTATTCCAGTCGGCGGGGCCGGATTTGCTCAAGTCCTGCGGAACGAGGCTCGCAACCACGGTGTAACTGCCCGCCGGGAGTTCGCCGAGATCGATTTTCCGCTCGCGCGCCCGGTAGTCGCCCGGCGTGAAATCGAGAAGCGCCTCGCCGCAGCGGATCGCTGGGCCCTGTTCTCCGCGCACCAGCTCCCAATTCAGCCTGACCGCGCCGTCGTCCATATTCATCCAGTCGGCGGGCAGATACGGCGCGACGCCGCTCTGGATCAGCGCGGTGGTCATCCAGTACCGTTCGCCGGGCAGGTTCAGCGCCCAGTGGTCGGTCGCGGAGCCGAGCCGGTACGCGTCGCTGCGCACCTCATCCAGCAGCCAGCTTCCCGCGGCATCCGCCGGAGCCTCGATCCGCACCCCGGCGAACTTCAGCGGCCTGACCGGCAGCGGGCTGCCCGGCTTGTCCGCTTTGCCGACCAGCGGGTGCATCCGTCCCATCTCGTTGGCGTCGAAGGCGTAGGTGTCGATATAACGCCAGTTGCGCGCCCACTTCTCCAGTTCGGGCAGCGGATAGGTGAACCGGGTGCCTTCGCGGTCGGTGAATACCAGCGAGAGCTTGTTCCGGTCCATCGGGGTTTCCACGAAAAGTTTGAGTCCGGCGCGCTGCGCCTCCGGTTGGACTGGAACCGGTTCCTTGAGGTTCAGCTCCACCACGGAGGGCTTGTCCGCCTTTTTCCAATCCAGTCGGAGCAGGCCGTCAGGGCGGAACGAGACGGAAACCTGTGCCGGCGCTTTCACCTCCCACCGTTCCGGCGTGCGGAAATCCGCGACGGTGCGGACCGGCGAAGCCGCCAGCGTGCCGAACAGCAACAGCAGCAAAGAACAGGACAACGTTGTTTTCTGCATATTCAAAAACCTTTCAGTAACTTTTGCCGAGCGGCAGATTCGCCATTTTCGTATCGGGATTATGGCCTTTGGAAAAATAACCGAAGTCCATGCGCCCCGATTCGGAGTGACCGTCGTAAAACAGCACGTTCCCCTTATCCATGTGATTCAGCCCGAAGCTGTAGTGGCGGGCGTGGCCGAGCTGGTAGTAGTTTTCAAAGGAATCATGAGTGGTCACAAACTGCGACGGACCGTATTTCTCCTTCTGGTCGCTGTTGTCGGGATTCTCGGTTACAACCGAAAAACGGCCTCCGGCGTATTTCCAGAACGCATCGTCATTGGAGCCGCCCTTGCGGTAGCCGCGTTTCCCGTAGGTACGTTCCCGGTGGTCCGCCACAAAGGGAAAAGCGGAGGGGCAGATTCCGACATGTTTTTTGCCCTTCGTCCATTGCGGCAGGTAACCGAGGTTCCCCATGCTGGAAACCCAATATTTGTTTTCGGTTCCGTCCGGGTTGCTCACTGCGAGCTTCGGCCCGTACAGCCAGCCGTCATAATCATTCATATACTGGGCGTCGGCAAGGCCGATCTGCTTGAGCTGGCTGGTGCAGGTCACCTGTCTGGCCCGGTCCCGCGCCTTGTTCAGCGCCGGCAGCAGCATTGAGGCGAGAATCGCAATGATCGCTATTACCACGAGCAGCTCAATGAGAGTGAAATATCCGTACATAATGCCGGGTATGGTATGGTAAGGGCGGGCGAGCTTTTCATGTTGCATTTGGTTTCGCTCATTACACATTTTTACCTCCGTTTTAAATCGGCTATACTTTTTTTCAAAGGCTGTTACAGGCAACAATTTTAAAGTCGTGCGCCCTGCTGTCCGATGTCAACTTTGGAGTGCGGAGATTCATCTCCGCTTTCCAATCGCGCGTGACCCTGTAATAATACTTAAGTTTAATTCGCCTTTCCGTACCATTACCGGCCACAAACTGGGTGCCAGTCATTTGCGGATGGCTCCGGAGGGCCACTCGCCCTCCGGACCTCCCCGCTCGCCTCGGAACTCCCGTTGACTTGCGAAGCACTTCCATTCGCGGGCGGCCCTAGCGGGCCTTACTTGTCCGCCTGCGGCGGCCAACTCCTCATCGTTCGCTGCGCTCACTACGCCGGAGGGGCTTCGCTCACTACGTTCGGCTTCGTCACTATCGTTCCTCGTTACTTGCTGCCGCAAGTAATGCCCTCACATTCGTTCGCGGCGCTGACCGCGCTTGTTGTGCGCCGCGGAATGGTCATGGAGGCCAACCAATGCTTGCCTGTACCAGCAGCCGCACGCCCCCCGTAGGGGCATTGGCGTGCGTACCCGGCAGCGGCACCTTGCCGCCCGCCTGTATTAAGCTCCCCATTATCCGGCAACGCCATCGCTGACCGATTCATGGACAACGATCTCCCCGTTGACCATGCGGAATGTCGGCCCGGTGGCGGAGTCACCATGCTCAATCATATCGATAATCCATTCGGCGGCTGCCGCGCCCATGCCGCGCATCGGGGTTTCGTAGCTGGTCAGCCGGGGACGCAAAAACAGATTGGCGAGGTGGTCGAAGCCGACTACGCTCAGGTCCTCCGGCACCCGCAGCTTGCGCTGCTCCATCGCCTCATAAAATCCGGCGGCCATCCAGTCGTTCGCGGCGATCACGGCGGTCGGCGGTTCCGGCAGGCGCAGCAGGGCTTCCAGCGGTCCGCTCATGTCTGGAAACTCCTTTTCCGGCAGGTTCGGATTGGGACCGGGAAGCGCGCTCTGAACCAGTTCGGGATCGAATGCGTCGCGGGCGCGCAGAAACTCTTCATACCCCTGCAGCCGCGCCAGAAACATCCGGTGATGGCAACGCATCGACACGAAAGCGATCCGGCGGTGCCCCCGCTCCCACAGATAGCGGCACACCTGTTCTCCGGCCCGGTGGTCATCGGTCGAAACCTGGGCGATCGGGATATCCCGCTCCAGCATGGAAAGGCCGATCACCGGCAACTGCCGGGCGAGTTCGCCCAGCACCGGCGGAATGTCGTTGACCGCCTTTACGATCAACCCGTCCACCTTACCGTCATGCACGCAGCGCGGAATCCCATCCGCGGCGCTGGTATGTTCCAGCAGCACATGGCAGCCGCGCCGGGCACACACCTCCTCGATGCCGGAGAGGTAGTTGATGTAGATGGAATTGCTGCTCCATTCGTTGCCCATCTCCGCCATCCACAGTCCGATATTGCCGGTGCGGAGCCGGGAACCGCCGCGCCGTCCGGCCAGCAGCTGCGCCGCCGAATTCTTACGGTAGCCGAGCACCCGGATCGCTTCACGCACCGCATCGATCCGTTCCGGCGCGATATTGTCGAAGCCGTTGATCACCCGACTGACGGTGCCGACCGAAACCCCGGCCATTTTCGCGACGTCCCTGATGCTGCAAGCCATGCGGCGCTCCCCTGTTGAACGATCATTGAAACGCATTCATTCTTCTTTAATTATACCGGAAAACCCCCTCCGCGTCAAGAGGCAATTCGATTTTTTCCGATTTTTTTATTTCGGCGGCAGCCGGAATTGACTTTTCCTGAAATCGGGGATATGTTGAACGGATTAAGGAGGCGACATTATGAAATTCGGCAAGCGGGTCAATCTGCATACCCATACTTTCCGTTGCAAACATGCGGTGGGAGCGCCGCGCGAGTACTGCGCCGAAGCGGTGCGGCAGGGACTTTGCACACTCGGTTTCTCCGACCATCAGCCGTTTCCGGACGGGCGCTTTGACGAGTCGCGCATGCCGTTCGGCGACCTTGAGGCCTATGCGCGGGAAATCGAGACGGCAAGACAGGAATTTCCCGAATTGAACATCCTGACCGGGCTGGAGGCGGATTATGTGCGGGCGCTCGGAAAATCCTTCTACGAGGAAGAATTCTTCAACAAACGCAAGTTCGACTACCTGATTCTCGGCCCCCACTTCAACGATCCGCCGGAGGCCGGAGCCGGGGCGGGAGCGGCGGAGAATGTGCGGCTGCGCGTGGAGTCGACGATCCGCGCGATGGAAACCGGCCTGTTCGCCTATGTGGCACATCCGGATATGTTCGCCTGTACCGGCCTGAGCTGGACGTCCGAAATCGAAGCACTCTGCAAAGAGCTGGTTTCCGCCGCCGTCGCGCTGAAAGTTCCGCTTGAGATCAATGCCTATGGACTGCGCAAACCGTGGATCGATACCGCCGAAGGGCGGCGGCCGCAGTATCCGTGGCGGCCTTTCTGGGAGCTGGCCGCCGAACTCGGGGCAACGATGGTGGTCGGAGCCGATGCGCACCGCCCCGAAGACGTCTGGAGCAATGCGGAGCAGGCGGCTGCGTGGGGAGCGCAGTTCGGACTCGTCCCTGCCAACGCCGCCGTCGCCGCCGCAGTCGTCAACGGGCGAAAGCCGCGTTGATATTCTTCACGCAGGCCTGAAGGTTCGGAACCGGATTTTCCGGTTCGCCTTCGTATTCGAGCGTGAGATAGCCGTCGAACTTGCTGTCGGCCAGATAATGCGCGAAACCGTCGAGCGCGAGTACGCCGGTGCCGCTGATCACATCCTCCGCATTGCCGGCGCGGTCGAATACGAAATCCTTGATATGGACGCCGTAGAGCCGGTCACGGAACTTCTTCGCGACCGCCAGCGGATCTTCGCCGGAGTCCAGCATCCAGCCGGTGTCGAGGCAGAGCCCGACGTTGGCGCTGGAACGATTGAACAACGCTTCCAGTTCCCGGACGGTGCCGAGCGCGTGGCGGCGGCCGTGATTGTGAATCGCGACCTTCTTGCCGTACTCCGCGCACAGCTTTTCGACCAGGTCGAGCGAATCGTAATTGAGATCGGCGCTGATCGCCGGGAAACCGGCCAGCGCCGCGAATTCAAACACCTTGCGGTTGGCCGCTTCATCCGGCCCGAAGAAGTTCACGCCGAAAGAGGAGATCGTGATTCCGGCGTCGCGGTACAGCTTCAGCGATTCGGCGGGGCGGTCGAGGTCGATATGGATTCCGCACGCTTCCAGCCGGTCGACGCCGCAGGCGTTCAACGCCGCGATGATTTCCGGCGTGCCCTTGAGGCCGCGAAAGCACCAGCTCTGGATTCCGAGAGTCGAATTGATCATGGAGTTTCCTTTCCTTTCAGTTGGTTACCGGAATATTATAACAAACCGCAACCCAAAAGTCAATCCGGAATTTCACGGAAATAAGGATTATCAGAGTTGTCCGGCCATGGCATTTAAAATAACGGATTGGCAAGCATATTGTTATAAACAAGTTGTGTAAATGGTGGATAAATAACGGATCGGCTTCCGGCAACCAGAGGCGAATTGCCGGAAAGCCTGCCGTTAGAACCGATAAACTCATAGACAACAACCCCGGTTTTGAATTTTTACTGCGTAAAAATTCAAAACCGTATCCGGCGCCGGCACCTTGCCGGTCGGGGGGGCGGGGGTGAAGCGCCCCGGGCCGCCGGAGGCAAAGCCCCGGAGGGGAAGCCTGCCGTTTTAAAGGCAGGCGGATCTGCCTGCCCTGACGGGCGGCAGACCTTGTGCGCTACGCGGCCTGATTTTCAATCAGGCTCCTGTAGCTGGGCGCTGTAGCGCACAAGTGTCTCCGACGGCCAACGCTTTCGCCGTTGGATCACGACCGGCAACGTGCCGGTGCGGAGTACCACCGGTAGACCAAATAAACTCATAGACAATAACCCCGGTTTTGAATTTTTACTGCGTAAAAATTCAAAACCGTATCCGGCGCCGGCACCTTGCCGGTCGGGGGTTCCGGGGGCGAAGCGCCCCGGGCCGCCGGAGGCAAAGAAAAACCCCTCCGGATGGAGGGGGTGAGCGCGTGACAATTACTTGTCGGAGAGAGCGACCACGCCGGGGAGGGCCTTGCCTTCGAGGTATTCGAGGGAAGCGCCGCCGCCGGTGGAGATGTGGCTCATCTTGTCCGCAAGGCCGGACTTGTTGACCGCGGAGACGCTGTCGCCGCCGCCGATGATCGAAATGCCGCCGTTGGCCTTGACTTCGGCAACCGCCGCGCAGACGCCGAAAGTGCCTTTGGAGAACGCGGGCATTTCAAAGCAGCCCATCGGACCGTTCCAGACGACGGTCTTGGCGCCCTTGATCGCATTCGCGTAGAGTTCGGTGGTCTTGGGACCGATATCGAGCGCCATCCAGCCGGCCGGGATATCGTCGCCGGTGATCTGGGTGTTCGCGTCGGCGGCAAACTTGTCGGCGGCGACGTTGTCGACCGGGAGCAGGAAGTTCACGCCGAGTTCCTTGGCCTTGGCGATCATTTCCTTGGCATATTCGAGCTGGTCGAGTTCGCACAGCGAGTTGCCGACGTCGTGGCCCTGCGCCTTCAGGAAAGTGTAGGCCATGCCGCCGCCGATGATCAGGGTGTTGACCTTGGTCAGCAGGTTCTTGACGACCGCGAGCTTGTCGGAAACCTTGGCGCCGCCGAGGATCGCGACGAACGGGCGAACCGGGTTTTCGACCGCGCTGCCGAGGTATTCAATCTCCTTTTCCATCAGGAAACCGGCGACCGAAACCGGCACATACTTGGTGATCACGGCGGTCGAAGCGTGGGCGCGGTGAGCGGTGCCGAACGCGTCGTTGCAGTAGATGTCGCCGTAGGAAGCCAGCTTCTTCGCCAGTTCCTGCTGCTTTTCCTTGAGCTCAGCCTTCTTCGCCTTGAACTCCTCGTCGGACTGGCCTTCCTTCTGCTTGAGCTTGCCCTGTTCTTCCTTGTAGAAGCGGGTGTTTTCGAGCATCAGCACATCGCCCGGCTTCATCGCGGCGACTTCCTTGTCGGCGTTGGCGCAGTCGGCGGCGAACGCGACCGGCTTGCCGAGCATCTTCGACAGGTATTCGGCAACCGGTTTCAGGCTGAAATCGGCTTCATAGCCCTTTTCGGCGGGACGGCCGAGGTGGCTCATCAGCACGAGGCTGCCGCCGTTGTCGAGCACATATTTGATCGAGGGCAGCGCGCCCTTGATGCGGGTGTCGTCTTTGATCACGCCTTCTTTGATCGGAACGTTGAAATCGACGCGCATCACAACGCGCTTGCCTTTGAGGTCGACATCACGCAGAGTTTTCTTGTTCATTTGTTTTTCCACTTCATAATTAAGGATTGAAAACAAAAAGGGCGGGCGGCCTTGTACCACCCGCCCCTTCAGGGAATCAAGCAACCTGATTACTTGGAGATGACGCGGACCATCTCAAGAACCTTGTTGGAGTAGCCCCACTCGTTGTCGTACCAGGAGACGACCTTCACGAAGGTCGGATCCAGCGCGATGCCGGCCTTGGCGTCGAAGACGGAGGTGCGGGCTTCGCCGCGGAAGTCGGTGGAGACGACGCACTCGTCGGTGTAGCCGAGGATGCCCTTGAGTTCGCCTTCGCTGGCCTTCTTCATGGCCGCGCAGATTTCATCGTAGGAAGCGGCCTTCTCCAGCTCGACGGTCAGGTCGACCACGGAGACGTCGGAGGTCGGGACGCGCATCGACATGCCGGTCAGCTTGCCGTTCAGGGCCGGGAGAACCTTGCCCACAGCCTTGGCGGCGCCGGTCGAGGACGGGATGATGTTCTCGAGGATGCCGCGGCCGCCGCGCCAATCTTTCTTGGACGGGCCGTCGACGGTCTTCTGGGTCGCGGTGGCGGCGTGGACGGTGGTCATCAGGCCGCGCTTGATGCCGAAGCTGTCATTCAGGACCTTGGCGATCGGAGCCAGGCAGTTGGTGGTGCAGCTGGCGTTGGAGATGATGGTCTGGCCCGCATAGCTCTGGCAGTTCACGCCGTAGACGAACATCGGGGTGTCGTCCTTGGACGGAGCGGACATGATGACCTTCTTCGCACCGGCCTGGATGTGGGCGCCGGCGAGTTCCTTGGTCAGGAAGAGACCGGTGGATTCGACGACGACATCGGCGCCGACTTCGTTCCACTTCAGATCGGCCGGATTCTTCTCCGCGGTCAGGCGGATCTTCTTGCCGTTGACGATCAGGTTGCTGCCGTCGACTTTGACATCGGCTTCGAATTTGCCGTGGACCGAGTCATACTTCAGCATGTAGGCGAGGTATTCGGGTTCGAGCAGGTCGTTGATCCCGACGATTTCGATGTCATTGCTGAAGTTCTGGACCGCAGCGCGGAAGACCATGCGGCCGATACGGCCGAAACCATTGATACCAACTTTGATCATTTTTGGCAATTTCCTTTTGTTAAGTTAAGGGAGCACAATTTTCAACTTCATTTCTAAGAAATATACCGCCAAAAAAATAAAAGTCAAGTTTTCAACCATCAGGCTCTTACAAAAAAGAGCAGATTCGGCTGAGAGCAGGACACGGGAGCGGAAAACCGCCGGCAGTCCGCAGGTTTTATGATCCGCACCGGTATGAAAGCGCGCTTCATGGCCGGTATCGGCGATTGCCGCAGGTGAAATCGGTTTGATCCTTTGATCCTGCCCTCCCGGACGATGTTCCGTTTATATTATGCAGTCCCTGTTTTTCCGTAAAAGTAGTACAGTTGTTAAACTTTTTTCGAAAATAATGGCGTCCGGCTCTTGGCAAATATGAAAAACTTTGCTATAATATAAAAAGAGAAACAACTGTACTACTTTCAGGATGCTCATGAAACCTTATGTAAAAAGCAGCAAGATATTGGAAGAACTCCGTTTGCTATTGCGCGAACGGCAGTGCCGGGGCGAGTTGATCCTGCCCGGCATACGGGAACTGGCAAAAGAGTTCGACGCCAGCTGCGGAACCGTCATCAAGTCGCTGAACCAGTTGCGCGACGAGGGGCTGATCTATCAGGAGAAAAAGTCAACCCGCATCCGGCCGGCGGCCGGGCAGGCGCTGCGTTACGGTTTCGTCTACACCGGGCACCGCGGCAGCGGCTGCTGCTGGTTTGCCGCTTATGACCGGCTGCGGTTCCTGCTCGAACGGATGATGAACAAGCAGCACCTCCAGCTTGAATGTTTTCTTTACGACCCGGAAGACCCCGCGGAAACGCCCGAATCATTCGCCGCCGGGCTGGCCGGAGTCGACGTGCTGTTCGTATCGTTGATTTCCGATCTCCGCGTGATGCCGCTGCTGCGGCAAGTGTGTTCCCGGTTGGTGATTCTGGATCCATGCAACTCGGAAGATAACCGGGACGCCTCCTGCATCCAGCTCGACAATCGCGCCGTGGGGAGGATCGCGGCGGAATTGTTCATTCAGGCCCGGTGCCGGAATATCCTGTGCGTAATTCCGCAGGCAAAATCAACTGATATCCTGTTCCGGCTGCGTCTGGAGGGTTTTGCCGAGCTTTTCGCAAATGAACAGCGCCGCTTTTCCGTGGTGGAACACCAGAATGCCGACACACTCAAGTCATTGCAGATGTTCCGGGACCGTATCGATCAGGCGGTTTCCGAAGGTGGTGACGGTATTTTCTGCGTCTCCGATGAAAATATTTCGGAAATCTCCGAAGAACTCTTTCGATCGGGGAAAGTGCCGTCCGAGGTCTCAATCGTTGCATTTGACGGCGCCAATCGTGCAATCCGGCACTCTCCGCCGATCACGACGATCTCACACGGCGACGAACAGATTGCCGTCGAGTTGTTGAAACTGGCTCTCCGGCTGGAGAGCAATCCCCGGCAGTTCCCCGTGATCACCCGGCTGATTGCTCCGCAGGTTTATCCGGGAGCAACCGTCCGTAAAGTTATGAAAGAACGTCACAATGCGCAGCTCATTGCAGGTTCGCTGCAGGTGTAATCAAAAAGAAGGAAAAATAAGGAAAGGACGCCTCTGATGAAAACAGAAAAAAGATATTTTACACTGATTGAACTTCTTGTAGTAATAGCGATCATCGCCATCTTGGCCGGCATGTTGTTGCCGTCACTGAACAAGGCGCGCCTCAGCGCCCGAACCACGAGCTGCATTTCACAGATAAAGCAAAATGGTACCGCTTTAAATATCTATTCGGATGATTATAAAGGACTACCTCCAACCTATTACACTTTAGGCGGAGCGCTAGGGAATGACCCTACTTGGTGTGCCACCGATAATAGTTCATACGCAGGTTTGATGCTGGTTGCAAGTTTAAACTATTTGGGAAATGTTGATATTGAAGCAGCGAAAAATACCAAAATCAGCCCTAAAATTCTCAATTGTCCGGTCTGTAACCCTGTCAAGCCGCAAACTGACGGAAATGCCTGGAGGCGGATCAGCTATATCTATGGACGGGACTCCTACAATGACAATGGATTCTTTACTCCCAAGTTGAAACCCTATCCTCAATTAACCCGGGAAGTACTCATTTACTGTTTCGGCAGCAATACTGTTATGGATTATGGGAAACAGGACGTTCACGGTGGTTATACCGTTCTTTATAGGGCAAATGGATCAGCAGGAAAATTATCAAAAAATGCGATTTGGAATGGTCAGAAATCTTATCCGTGGAATCACAAGACCGAATTACTGCCACACGTTGATTCACTCTGAAAGGATCGATTACGATGAAATATAGAATTTTACTTATTTTCGCTTTGCTCAGCTTGAGCTTGCAACTTGCCGCCGAAATCGCCATCCCTTTTGACCGAAACTGGAAACTTCCGCCGAACGGGACGATCTCCGAATCGATTTTGACCATTTCGGCGACAGATTCGGCTGTACCCCAACTGGCATCGCATCCGATTGATCCGGAACCATACTTCGGCCGCTCCCTGATCGTGCGCTTCGAGGTGAAATACTCCGACGTCAGCAAGCCGAAGGAATCGTATAACGGCGTTAAACTGATGATCCATTATTTTGCCAACGGGAAACAGTACTGGACCAACTGTCCGCCGCTTTACGGTTCCTCTGACTGGAAGACAGTCACCGTGGAGCAACAGATACCCGGCGATACGGAATGGATTTTCCTGGAAACCGGACTGCAGGGAAGCACCGGCAAATTGCAAGTCCGCAATGTCGAATTGGTGGATTGGGATCCCAAAGAACTTCATCGTCCACCGGTTCCGTTACCGGAAAATTTCCGCTGTGAATATACCGAACGGGTTTTATCCCTGCCGCAATTGCGTGGAATGATGTCCCCTGTTGTATATCGAAGCGCAGATTTCCCGGTGATGCGGGAATGGAATGTCAATCTTCTGCGTTGGCAGTTGCGTCCAGAACCTCGTGAGGGGGAAAAATATGCTGACTTGCTTGATCGTGACATGAATATTCTCGACAAAGTTCTGGAGCAATGTCAAAAACTTGGAATTATGGTCATCATTGATCTTCACCGTGTTCCCGGCGGCAAGGAATTCAATCATGGCGCGGTTCAGGAAGAGGCGAAGCTGTTCGACAATCCGGAACTCGCGGAAGAATTTGTGGAGTCATGGCGAAAAATCGCCCGCCGCTACCGCGATTGTCCGGCGGTTTACGGGTACGATCTTTTCAATGAACCCAATCAGAAGACGCCCCGCCGCATCGATTATCTGGAATTGCAGTACCGCGCCGCGAAAGCGATCCGGGAAATCGACCCGGAAACGCCGATCTGCGTTACCTCAAACGATTGGAGCAGTCCGCGGTATTTCTCCTATCTCCATCCGCTGCCGCTCAAAAATATCATTTACAACGTTCATATGTACCGTCCGTTGACTTATACCCATCAACGGGTCGTCCCCGCATTAACCAGAATCTATACCTACCCCGGCAATGTTGACGGAAAATATTGGGATAAGGAGGCGTTGCGCCGTTGCCTGGCGCCGGTGCGCGAGTTTCAGCAGAAATACGGCGCCCGGATCGTGATGAGCGAGTTTTCGGTCATCCGCTGGGCTCCCGGCGGCGAACGGTATCTGGCCGACCTGCTGGCGTTAGCCGAGGAATACCAATGGGATTGGTGTTACCACTCTTTCCGGGAGTGGGATGGCTGGGATCTGGAATACGGCAATCAATACCGGGACACTTCCTGCAAAGATCCGGAAAACCCGCGGTTGAAGCTGATTCTGAATCTGCTGGCGAAAAACCGGCAGCTCGACCTTGCCGGCGGCAGCTGGAAGCCGCAGGCTGCGCCGCTTCCCGCGATTGACCTGATGTCCGAAGCAGTGAAAAAGCAGCTGACCGACGGGCGGCGGCTTGATGAAACGGCAGCGGTTCCCACGCTGGAAATCACCCGGAAAACTCCCGGAAACACCTTCGTCGCCATTCCCCTGTCGCTCTCCGTTCTGGGCGGGCAGGAAGTGGTTTTGAGCGGGGAAATCGCGCATGAAGCGATTTCCAAAAAGCCGAAATCCCACAATGGCGTAAAAATGATGTTGGTCATTACCAGTTTCCACGGCAATACCCGCTATCTTCAGGTGCCGACCCGGGAAGGTGACTCCGATTGGAAAAGGTATGCGCTTAAAGTTGAAATTCCCAGCGACGCCCGCAAACTCGAATTATATCTCGGGCTGGAAGGGGTTTCCGGTACGGCGAAATTCCGGAACATTCGATTTTCCGAACCCAAACCGCAGATTGACCACAGCCGGTCAATCATAACCGGAGAGCTTGACCGGAGCAATGCCGTTTCCTATAAGCCCGGAGAACCGATGAAGTTCCGTTTCCGCATCCTGCAGTCAGGCAAACCCATAGGAGGGCGGCTCCGGGTAATCGTGGCGGGGGATGACGGCAGCCGCCGGGAGGATGAATATGATCTGTCGGCAGATCGTCCGCTGGAGTTGACCGCGTCGCTCAATCAGCCCGGTTTCGTGATGGCGGAAGCCAAACTGATCGACGATTACGGGAATGAGATCCGGCGGAAACACGGAAACGGCATGAAAGCAGTCCAGTTCGGACTCGCCGCCGGGGTTCAACCGGAAAAACTGACTCAGACAGTAGCCGAACCGGTTGATTTCGACAAATTCTGGGAGAGTGCCGCAGCGGAATTGAAGGCGGCTCCGCTGCGCGTGCTGGAGCGCAAACTTTTCAAAACAACGCAGAATTCCCATATTTACGATGTGAAACTCAGCGCCCCCGGCCCGCGGCCGACGGTCGGTTCGCTGGCAATTCCCAGGGATGCGCAAAAGAAATCCCTGCCGCTTCACATCCAGTTTGACGGTTACGGCGTACGGGACATCGTCGCACAGGACGAGCCCGGAAAAATCGTCTTTTTCGTGGGGCCGCATGGCGTTGATCTGCACCGGGAACCGGCGTTCTATGACAAGCTGTTCAACGGGGAACTTTACGGCTATGGGTTCGACGACCGGCAGAATGAAAATCCGCATGACTGTTATTTCAAGTACATGATTCTGCGCGATTTGAGAGCTGTGCAGTACGCCATGACCCTGCCGGAGTGGGACGGGCGCAACCTGACGATTGCCGGCGGCAGCCAGGGTGCGTTTCAGGCGGCGGCGGTGACGGCGCTTACCCCGGAAGCCACGCGATGTGAATTGGAGATTCCCTGGTTCTGCGAGCTGGGCGGCATAACCGCCGGACGGATTCGCGGCTGGCGGCCGAACTGGAAAAAGGGACTCGGTTACTATGACACGGTCAATTTCGCCAGACGGATCAAATGCCCGGTTCAGATTGAAGCCGGCCTGTCGGACTGGGTTTGTCCTCCGTCCGGGGTCTGGTGTCTCTATAATGTATTGCCGGGTTCCAAGCGCATGAAAATGTTTCAGGGGCGGAACCACGGCCCGTATTTCGGATACGATCAGAAAAAAGCGCCTTTCGTGGAAATAAATCAGCAGTGACGATGAAAACCATACTCTTTCCGCGGCTGTACCCGGAGGCCGTCGTCGACGGTTCTTCCGTATTGCCGCCCGGCCTTGAACTGGAAGTCAAAACCGTGACGGGGGATCGTGAAGTCCGTTATCTTGCCGTATTTCACAACCGCGGCAGTGTCGCGCGGCATCTGGATGCGATCCGTTTTACGGCCCGGCCGGAACCGGGGGATTTTCTGTCATTCCCCGGCCGGGAATACCGGATTTTCCTCGAAGGCTGGACGATGGTCACACCGGCCAAGAGCGTCCGTTACGGGGAGAAAGACAACTTCTGCAATCCCGATTATCTGCCGGCGGCGGTTTCGGACCCGGTTCATTACAATAATGCGGCCGAGCCGAACCGCTTCTCCGGCGAATACGTCGGGCTGCTGAACCACCGGCCTTCCGGCAGCATACTGCTGGCCGGATTCATCACCTCCCGCCGGATGATGTGCCGCCTCACGATCGAACTGGCCGAGTCCGGAGTGGCGCAGCTGGAACTCTGCTGTGACGCGGATCATATTCTCGTCGAACCGGGCGAGTCCGTCGAATCCGAGGAGCTGCTGCTGACCTGCGGAAGCGATTCGCAGGCCCTGCTTAAGGAATTCGCCTCCCGCTGGGGAGAAAACATGAATGCCCGCACCTGGGATCATGCTCCGACCGGCTGGTGCAGCTGGTATTATTATTTCGAGAACGTCACCGCCGCCGACATCGCCGAGAATCTCGAAGAACTGGCGGCCCGCCGTTCTGATTTCCCTCTGGAATACATTCAGATCGACAACGGCTGGCAGTCCGCTTACGGGGACTGGCTTCATACCAACGCCAGATTTCCGGAAGGACTGCGGGCGCTGGCGCACTCCATCGCCGAAAAGCGATTCAAACCCGGTTTGTGGCTGGCGCCGTTTCTGGTGGAGAAAAACAGCCGCCTCTATTCGGAGCACCCGGAGTGGACAATCCGCACTCCCGAAGGAGAAACGGTCTGGCTCGATCCGTGGGGCAGTACGGAACTGGCCGTTCTCGACGGCACCCATCCCGGAGTGCAGGCGCATTTCCGGAATTTATTCCGACGGCTGGCGGAGCTGGGATTCGAGTATGTCAAGCTGGATTTCATGATGTATGCCTGCACGCCCGGCAAGGGCCGTTACTTCGATCCCAAAGCCACCCGGCTGGATGCGCTCCGGCGCGCCCTGACCGCGATCCGCGAGGGTTTCGGGGAAGAACGGTTCATTCTGGGATGCACCACCGTTCTCGCCGGCGTCGTCGGCCTGATCAACGCCGAACGCATCAGCACCGACATTACGCCTTACTGGGAGCGGAAGGAATCCGGGCGCGACCGGTACCGCGAAGACTGCTGCGTGCCGAACGTCTGCCGCAACATCATCAACCGCACTTACATGCACCGGCGGCTGTTCCTCTGCGATCCCGACGTGCACATCGCCCGCCGGGACCGGAATGAATTGACCGATGCCGAGGTCCGGCTCTGGACTTCGGCGCTGCTGCTGGCGGGCGGGCTGAAACTGCTGGCGGACCGCTTTTCCACGCTGGAACCGGAACGGGCGGAACTCTCCCGGCTGCTTCTGGCGGCCCCCGACCGTTTCCGGCTGCGGCCGCTGGACCGGTTCGACCGGGAATATCCGGCGGTCTGGTTCGGAATCGATCGGGAAAGCGGCGCTCCGGCGCTGGGAATTTTCAACTTCGCTGAAACTTCAATGCGCCTGCAAGTCACCTTGCCGGATGCGCCGGCGGGCACGCTGCGGAACCTCTGGGGGAATGAAACATTGAAGTGGGTGTCCGGTGCGCCATGTGAATTTCAGGTGGAGCCGCACAACTGTCTGCTTTTTCTGCCTTCCACTCAATCAAAATAACGGTATAAAATAAAATTCCGGGAACGGTTCACAAATCAATACGGGAGACGGCGGCGGTCGGCGGCAGCTGTTTGAGCCGCTCGAAAAAGGGGTTGGCACTTCCCCACAGGAAGTTGGAAAGCTCGATTGCGCGGCAGACTTTGAATCCCTGTTCCAGCACGCACCGGAAAAGCCGGTGCCGGGCCTCATCGGCCGAAGGCAGCCCGGAATTGTCCCTCCGCCCCTGCCGGATGCGGTTCAGCAGCAGCGGATCGCGCAGCCATCCCCGCGCGCACATCACGCCCGCCGCGCCGGTCCGTTCCAGCAGTTCCGATGCGTCATCCGGGGAATCGATGTCGCCGTTGAGCACGACCGGCACCGGAGCGGCGAGCCGGAGACCGGCTTCAAACCGCTCCTCACGTCCGGAAACGGGGCGGTACTGCTCCCGCACGGTGCGAAAGTGCAGGAAAAATGCCGAAACGCACCCCGTTTCCGCCAGCGCGGGCAGGATGCGCTGCATCTCATCGGGCGACTCCCAGCCGGTCCGCAGTTTGACCGACAGCGGTGAAGCGGGGATAGCCTTTTTGACCGTTTCAACCGTCGTCACCATCCCCGCGAGGTCGCGCAGCGCCCCGCCTCCCGCTCCGCCCGAAGTCACCTGACGGCTCGGACAGCCGAAATTGAGGTTGATTCCGGCGGCTCCCAGCTCCATGAAGCGGGCGGCGGCGGCCGCGATCACTTCGGGGCGGTTCCCCATCAGCTGAACCGTCACCGGCAGGCCGGACTCCAGAAACGGCGCGGCGAACTCCGCGAGTTTCCGCGTTCCGGGTACGGCGGTGGAGAGCCGCAGGAACGGCGTCATCCACCGTTCGGTCAGCCCGAGGGCGTCGGCGGCCCGGATCAGTTCGGGGGACATCACTCCCTCCATCGGTCCGGGCCAGAGTTCGGGCGAAGCGGTCAGCATTCGACCTTGCCGATGATATCCGCCACGCTCGCGCAGCCGTGGCGGTCGAGATAAGCGCTGATCCCGTCGATCACCTTCAGCGGAGCATAGGGATCGACGAAGTTGGCAGTGCCGACCGCAACCGCCGAAGCGCCCGCCAGCAGGAACTCCACCGCATCCTCGCCGGTCATGATCCCCCCCATGCCGATCACCGGAATCTTCACCGCGCGCGCCACGTCGTAGACCATGCGCACCGCAATCGGCTTCAGGGCGGGGCCGGAGAAGCCGCCGGTCCGGTTCGCGATCTTCGGGCGGCGGGTTTCGATGTCGATCGCCATCGCGGTGATCGTGTTGATCAGCGAAACCATGTCGCTGCCCGCCGCTTCGACCGCCCGCGCGAATTCGGCGATGTTGGTCACATTCGGGCTGAGTTTGGTGATCAGCGGGAGCGTGGTCGCGCGGCGCACCGTCGAAACCACCTCCGCCGCCAGCACCGGATCGGTGCCGAATGCGACGCCTCCCGCTTTCACATTGGGACAGGAGATGTTGATTTCCAGCGCGGTGATCCCGTCGCGCTCCGCGTCGAGCCGGGCGGCGACTTCGCCGTATTCGGCGATGGTCGTGCCCCAGATGTTCACGATGGTCGCGGCGCCGACCTTGCGCAGGAACGGCATATAGCGGTCGCCGTGCAGGAACTTTTCCACGCCCGGCCCCTGCAGGCCGATCGCATTGAGCATCCCGCCGGTGACTTCGGCGACGCGGGGCGTCGGGTTGCCGTGCGACGGCTTCATGCGGATTCCCTTGACCACCACCGCGCCGAGGCGGGAGATGTCGTAGTAGTTGTGATATTCAAAGCCGTAGCCGAAGGTGCCGGACGCGGTCATCACCGGATTTTTCAGCGTGACGCCGCCGAGTTTCGTTGTCAGGTCAGCCATTGTCGCTACTCCACATAAACCGTATCGAGATTGAAAACCGGGCCGTCGGTGCAGGCGCGGGCGTACTGCCACCCCTCCGGCGTATCCGCCTTGACCTTGACCACGCAGGCGAAGCAGGCGCCGACGCCGCAGCACATCAGGTGGTCGATGCTCAATTCGCCTTTCTGATTGCGGGCGTTCAGGATTTTCGCGAGCGCCATCAGCATCGGATGGGGGCCGCAGCCGTAGAAGAAGAACTTCCGGCCCGGATTCTCCGCGAGCAGCTTTTCAACCAGCACGGTCACAAATCCCTTCGTGCCGACCGAGCCGTCGTTGGTCGCGACCTGCACCTCGTATCCGGCCTCGCGGTACACATCAGTCAGCAGCACATCGGCCTCGCCGCGCGCGCCGATCAGGAAAATGCCCCGCTGCGGAAGCTGTTTCGTAATCAGGTAAGTGGCCGCCGCGCCGTAGCCGCCGGCGACCAGCACCGGCGTCGCGTCCTCCGGAGCATCGCTGAATGAGGTGCCGAGCGGGCCGAGCAGGTCGCAGACCGTCCCGGCGGGGAGCCTGGAAAGCTCGCGCGTGCCGTGGCCGACGACCTTGTAGACGACGGAAAGCGCGCCGTCGGCTTCGACGTTGTGAATACTGAAGGGACGGCGCAGGATATGGTCGCCGTGGCGGTCGATCCGGACATGGACGAACTGTCCGGCCCGGGCGGCGGCGCAGATTTCCGGCACATGGAATCTGACCAGGAAATAGTCATTCTGCAGCCGTTCGTTGCTGATGATTTCGCCTGTTTTCATACTGTGTTCTGCTATTGAATATATGGGTTGGAGCGGCGCTCGGCGCCGACAGTGGTTTGAGAGCCGTGGCCGGGATAAATCGTCAATTCGTCCGGCAGCGTCAGAATGCCGTTCCGGATCGAATCGATGATCGTGCCGAAGTCGCCGCCCGGGAAATCGGTGCGGCCGATCGAACCGGCGAAGATCGTGTCTCCGGCAAACAGCGCCGGGCTTTCCCGGAACAGGAAACCGCTGCCGCCGGGCGTGTGGCCGGGAAGCGGAATCACCGTAAAATCGTCGTTCGGCGCGAAAACGGCAGCTTCCGGCAGGTTGCGGGCCGCTTCGAGGTAGGGGAGCAGCGCATTGTCCGGGCTGCGGTAAAGCTCGTGATCCTCCTCCGCGAGAAACACGCCGTCAACCTGCAATGCCGCGGCGACTTCGGCGACCGCCGAAATATGGTCGACATGGGCGTGGGTCAGCAGGATGCTCGCACGCCTGAAATCGAAGCGGCGGGCGGCGCGGACGATCTCCGGCGCATCGGCGCCGGGATCGATCACATAGAGGCGGCGGCTGGATTCGACATAGACTAAATAACAGTTGGTGTCGAGCAGTCCGACCGGGATGGTGACGATCTTCATCGTTTCTGTTCCGTGGTTGGCGCTTTCCGGTTGGTCAGGATGATCCGGCCGGAAGCGAGTTTGGAGAGCTCACGCTGCAATTCGGTGAGCTTGTTGTAATCCAGCGGCGGCACCAGTTCGACCGGCAGCGTCAGGCCGCAGTCGATCCGCAGCGTGCTTTCGCCGGGCTCGAAATACTCGTAAAACGCGGAAGAACCGAAGCTGCCCAGCTCCTTGCGCTCGGGGCGGTCCGCCACCACCCGGTAGCCGGAGGGCAGGTGGATCCGGTACTCCAGCGAAATCCGCGACGGCTTGTTGCGCCATACCGGGGTGCGGCGGCTTTTCTCCGCCGTCGCGACCCGCTGCGCCAGCTCCGAAAAGCCGGGCAGTTCGAACTGCATGTAACCGTCCGCCGCCGCCGCGAAATCCGGCACCCTGACCGTGTATTCGAGTCTGCCCGGATAGCTGTCGAAGTCGATTTTCGGCTTGCCCGCCAGTTTCGCGGATTGCGAAAAGCCGGAGACCAGCTCCTCAAAGAAGATCCGCTTCTGCTCCGGCGTCATTTCGGCGAAGCGGCGGTTTTCGTTTTCAAAATCGGTGCCGGTCACCTGTCGCCGCACCTGAATTTCCGCCGAGCCGTTGGCGCGCAGATCGATCGCGTAGGAGAGTGACACCGAGCTTTCCGATTTGCGGCGCGGCCGGATCACCTGAAGCCGTCCGTCGGAGAGGTTCAGCCCGATCTGCTCCTCGCTGCGCGCCGCGCCGACCTTCGCGTATTCGCTGGTGTCGTTCAAATAGGTTTCATACGCCGGTACGTAGACCAGCACCTCGCTGAACCAATTCGCGGGGTAGCGGCTCAGCAGCTTCAGCGTGGCGGGAGCGTAACCGAACGGAGTCACGGCCACAAACCGGCTTTCGATTCCGGCGGCTTTCAGGATCGCTGCCAGCAGGATCGCCCGGTCGGCGCTGTTGCCGTAGCCGGAAGCGAGGGTGGTTTCCGGCAACGAGAAGCAGCTCCACGGCAGCTGGTTCAGGCCGGGGCCTGCCGAACGGATATTACGGGCCACGTAGTCGCGCAGCCGCTTCAGCTTGGCTTCACGCTCCGAAGCGAGCGGGCGGACCGCCGGATCGTCGACCAGCTTCAACTCCCCGACCAGCGCTTTGATCTTTTCTCCGGGGCGGACTTTGGCCTGCAAAGCGGCGGAAAGCGCCTTCGCAAAGCTGCCGTAATTTCCGGCGGAGAGGTACAAAGTCGGAGCGAACATCCAACGCGGCGCCTGTCCCGGTTCGCGCGGCAGCTGCGGCGTATCGCCGCTCTTCCAGATCCGGGTCAGCCGGTTGGAATCCACAAATTCCTGCACGGCAAGGTTGGTGTCCGGTGCGCCGACGCGGCAGTCGAATTTGAACGGGGCCGTCAGCGCGAAACTGCTCCGCACTACCGGAGCATCTCCGGCCAGCGGCACATAGCGGCTGAAAAAGGGGCGCTCTTTGACCTTGCGGGTCACGGTGCTCTCGATCACCGCACCCGGCACAACACCCGGCAGACTGGCGACCAGCACCTTTTCGGCGGGATAGCGGGGGGCGGAACTCACCCACGGCGCATCCATCAGGTTCAATTCCTTCTCTCCCAATTCCTGTCTGCTCCCGTCCGGCGCGGTTACGGTCGCGGCGACGGAGACCTCCTCCCAGACCGGATTGTAGGAGAGCTTGAGCTCGGAACAGCTCTTGACCCCGGCGTAATTCAGCACCCTGCGGCGCTCCTTCGCCACCGAAGTCCAGCTCGAAGCATCGTGGATCGTGACGGTTTCGGCGCTGTCGAGCAGAATGGAGTCGGCGCCGGGGAACGCGGAGGCGACCAACTGCTCGGGCACTCCGGCAAAATCGATCTTCGCGATCGGCAGCTGCCGTTCGAGCGAATCGATCTTCCGCAGCGCCTGCTTGAGTTCGACGTACTGCGCCGGTTTGATTTCAACGGTATCCAGCGACAGCCTCGAACTGCCGGAGACCATCGCGGCGCCGGCGGAGAGCGAGCGCCGGTAGTCCAGCACGCCCGGCACCTTTACCTCAAGTCTGCCCGGCACCGAAACCAGCCGGCACAGCGGCGGCACCGCGAGGTCGAACTTCTCCTCGACCGCGCAGGTCGAAAAGAGCAGCAGGTTGAACCGGCGCTTTTCAAGGCCGAACGATCCCATCATAAATGAGACCGCGCCGAAGCCGGAACCGAATTCCGGCAGCTGCAGCAGGAACTCCGCCGGATTCTCCGGCAGGAACTCCGTGGCCCGGAAGGTTAGTTTCACGGCCAGCGGCACACTCATGTCGCGCACGTCCGCCGGAGTTACCTCCAGCGTCTCCAGCGTCGCACCCGGAATCGCCCGTTTCAGCTGCGCCGCGAAGAACTGCTTGCGGTAATCGACCGGCCAGCGGGAAAACGCATCGCGGTAGATCTGGTCGTTGATGCCGCCGAAGGCCAGTTCGGTGGCGCCGGAGAGCACCCCGTCCGGCGCCACCGCGGCGCGGGTCGCGATCTTCATCACGTTTTCGGCGGCGGGCGTCACCTCGGAGCGGCGCAGTGCGTCCCCCTCCGGCTTCGCGACCAGAAAACTCATATTGCCCATCGACGACGGGAAAAGTTCGGTGGTGGTCTCGTAGGTCGGGTCCATCAGCTGATATTTGCCGGGGGCAAGCTCCACCGCGACGACGGCATGGTTGAAGTAGTTGTTCGGCACCTCGTCATCCTTGGGCGGCCCGGCCATGAACAGCACCGGATACGCCTTGAAACCGGCCAGCTCCAGCATCGACACCAGCAGCGCCGCCTTGTCGCGGCAGACGCCGTAACGCTGGTTGAAGGTCATCGACACGTCGTGCGGCTCATAGCCGGGGGCCTCGGCTTCGGCGGTGATGCCCATATAGCGGATCTGCTGGGAGACGAACTGGAAGAGCGCCATTACCTTCTGCTCCGGCGTCTTCGCGTTTTTGGTCAGCTCACCGACTTTGGCTTTGATTTCGGGAGTCACCGCATCCAGCCGGGGACGGCAGAGCGCGTAGTACCATTGGGAAATCTCGTTCCAGTTGGCGGCAGTGCTGACCGCCAGGCGCTGTACGCAGGTGTAAAGCTCCGGCATGTCCGGTTCGGGAATTACCTGCGGCACATCCGTCGCGACCCACGAGTAGAGAATGCGGCCGTCCTTCTTCTCCTCCGAAAACTTCACGGAGCCGCCGACCGGGTCTTTGACCGCGATGGACTTGAGCGGCCGGTCCGCCGGTCCGTCGATGGTGATCCGGTACTCCAGCACCGGGGAGTCGCTCTGCAGCAGATAGAGGCCGCACCAGACGCCGGCCACCCGCGGCTTGATCTCCTTTTCCACCGCCCGGAGCCGGATGATGTCGCCGACCTCCAGCTCCGGAATCGTGACGGTCATGATCTTGTTGGCGGGGTCGTAGATATTGGAACCCATCTGGCCGGGGCTCACCGCGATTTTGCTGTTCTCCGCGACATCCAGCCGGACCGTCTTGCCGTCCGGCTTCAGCACGTCGCAGAGTTCCAGTTTGAACTCCTCGTAGGTGGTGTTGAAATAGAAGCTCTGCGTCCCCATCGCGCGCCGTCCGGCCTCGGTCAGCACTTTCACGAAATAGTCGTCGGTGGTGACGGCGGTGCCGTCGGCCTGATAGACCACGTGCTGCTCATCGTACAGCAGCACGCTGTCGGCGTTCGGGAAGCGTTTCGCACTTGCCTGTTCGGACAGTTTCAGCGCCTGCGCGACAGGGGCCGGAACCGCTTCCGCAAATAAATGGAACGCCAGTATCGCCAGCAGCAGCGGCAGGAATTTCTTGAAACGGATCATCACATTCTCCTCTTTATGACAGCACCACACAGATACATGATATAAAATAACAGTTTTGAAGCCAATTGCAAAACGCATCGGGCCGTTTCCGATAATTTTGGAATGAAATTGTTTATCTTTATTTGAATTTTCCGCATCCTGCACTATATTTAACATTCAAACTGGTAAATTCTTAAAAAGTTTTATTCCAAGGAGTCGAAATGGGACAGCAGCTGAATAAGATCGAAAAGCGTCGCCGCCGCAAAGCCTATCTGGAGCGTTGCAAGGAGAAAGTCCGCGCCGCGATCGCCCAGGCCAAGAAGAAGTAATTCTTCCGCTTTCAACGAAAAAGCCCGATATGCACACTTCGCATACCGGGCTTTTTCGTTGCCTCGGGCGGCCGGGAACGACTCGCCTTTGTCGTCCGTTACTTTTCCGTTATTTTCCGGAGAAGCTCCAGCGCGACCTCGAATTTCGGGGCGGGGCCGATCTCAAAACGGCTTCCGTCACTTCCGAGCAAAGTGACGGCATTGCGGTCGCTGCCGAAACCGATATCGGAACGGCTCACATCATTAGCGGCGATCCAGTCGAGATTTTTGCGGGCCAGTTTTTCCGACGCATAGGTGATCAGGCTGGTGGTTTCGGCGGCGAAACCGACCAGAAGCTGTCCCGGCCGTTTCCGTTTTCCGAGCGACGCCAGAATATCCTCGGTCCGTTCAAATTCGATCAGGAGCGATCCGTCGGATTTTTTCATTTTTCCGTCAATTACCCGTTTCGGACGGTAATCCGCGACGGCGGCGGCCATCACGATCAGGTCGGAATCCGCCGCTTCGGCGTGAATCGCATCCGCCATTTCCGCCGCCGATTCCACGTGAATCACGGAAATTCCGGCGGGATCCGGCAAATTGACGGGCCCCGCGACCAGCACGACCCGGTGGCCCAGCCGCCTGGCGGCTTCGGCCAGAGCGTAACCCATCTTGCCGGTCGAACGGTTGGAGAGGAAACGGACAGCGTCGATCTTCTCCCGGGTCGGCCCCGCGCTGATCAGGACTTTCATTCTTTTTCTTCTTTGCGGCCGATGATCGATTCGATGAAATAGCGGGGACGGTTGCGCACATCGGTGTAGATGCGGCCGATGTATTCGCCGATCATGCCGATGCCGACCATCTGGATTCCCATGAAGACGAACATCACCGCGAACAGCGTGAACACGCCGCCATTGGTCCAAGTATCGCCGTCGGTGATACGGCGGATGATGATGTACAAGCTCAGCAGGAAGCCGCAGAAGGCCGCCAGCATCCCGAACCAGGTCAGTACACGCAGCGGAGCCGTCGTCATGCAGGTCAACATGTTGAACTGCAGGTTGATCAGCTTCATCAGCGAATACTTGGAGTCGCCGACCGCGCGCTCGCTGTGGGCGACCGGAATTTCGCAGGTGTTGCGCGCGAAACTGTTGCCGAGCACCGGGATGAAGGTGCTGCGCTCGTTGCACTGCAGCATCGCCTTGACCACGTGGCTGCGGTAGGCGCGCAACATGCAGCCGTAGTCGTGCATTTTAACGCCGGTGGCTTTCTGGGCGACACGGTTCACGATCTTGGAGGCGGTGCGGCGGAACCAGGTGTCCTGCCGGTTCTGGCGCACGGTTCCGACCACGTCGTTGCCGCGTTCGGCGGCGGCGACCAGGTTCGGAATCTCCTCCGGCGGATTCTGCAGATCCGCATCCAGCGTGATCACCAGATCGCCGCGCACCAGCGAGAATCCCGCCATGATTGCGGAGTGCTGCCCGTAATTGCGGTTCAGGATGCAGGCGATCACCTGATCCGGCTTCGCCTCGGCGGCTTTGCGCATGATCTCGGCGGAGGCGTCGCGGCTGCCGTCGTCAACCAGGATGAATTCGTACTTTTTGCCGGTCGAATCAAGCGCCCTGATTGTACGGTCGATCAGTTCCTGAAGGCAGCCTTCCTCGTTGTAAACGGGGACGACCACGGAGATATACTGGATGATGTTGGGGTTTTCCATAGCGGGTTTCCTGCGTTATTTTCCTGTTGCTTGCGTTGGTGCGCGTCCGGGCAGCTCCAGGACCCACACGACTCTTTTATTCGAACAATCCCGGACTCCGGGAGTCGGTTTCTCGGAATAATCCGGCTTCTGCACATCGATTTTCAATCCGATCCGCTTTGCGGCTTGTTCCAGCTCCGCCAGTTCGGAGGGAGTGTTGACCGCGATGATGACGACCCGCTTTCCCGCATGGTCGGCCACAAACCGGCGCAATTCGGCATAGTTTTCCTCCGGATTCCGGGAGGAGGTGTCCCGGACCGGTTCACGCAACTCCAGATAGAACAGGTATTTTTCATCCGCATTGTCCTGCCAGAACAGCATTGCATCCGGCGGAATTCCGGCAAGCGCGCCTTTCAGCTCCAGATAGAACGGCTTTTCCGTGCGGAACTGAGTCAACGACGGCAGCACGCAGCCGAACAATGTGCCGATCAGAATCGCTCCGCCCAGCACCGTCGCCGCGATCCGGGGCGGCATGCCGGTGAGTCGTTCCACCGGCATATTCGGCTGATTGTCCAGCAGCATCACGATCAGCGAGAGAATCCCGGCCGCGGTCAGCCCCGCGATCAGCAATCCCGGCGGCTGCACCCGTACCACCCGGTTCCACAGCGGCAGCGCGATCAGCGAAGCCAGGCAGAGCGAACCGGCGACAATCACCAGATAACGCATCAGGACCAGAGCGGGGCGGTTCCAGCCGTCATACCCGAGCCGGGTCATTCCCGCTGCTCCCAGCAGGGCACAGAACGGCGTCATCGGCAGAATGTAGTACCAGCGGCGGGTTCCGGCTGCGCAGAACAGCGCGAACATCAGCAACGTGCCGACCAGCAGTTGACGCACCACCGGCGGAAGTTCCTTCCATTGCCGGATCATTCCGGCAATGCCGACGCCGATCACCAGCGTCCACGGCAGCAGAACGCGGGGCAGGCTGTAGAAGTACAAAAACAGCGAGTCGGCATCGAATACGAACGCATTCAGCACGTTTTCCCGCCACACCTGCTGCAAGCCGGAATAATCCACCGCGCCCGACAGCGGCTGACCCGCGACCGGCAGCACGATTTTCGCCAGATAGAACGGCGTCAGGTAAAGCGCCGCCGCCAGGCCGAATGCGGCGATGTTGCCGAAACGCAGATGGCGCTTCCACCGCTTCTCCGCCAGCAGATGAGGAAGAATCAGCGCCAGGGGCAGAATCACCGCCGGCAGCCCCTTCGCGAGCGCCCCTGCGAAGCAGATCAGGTAAAAGCCGAGGTAGTGGAAAAATCCGGCGCGCTCCTCCACCTGGAAGAAGTAGGCCACCGCCAGAATCACCGCCGCCAGATTCGCCATATCCGCCGCCGCCGTCCGTCCCCAGAACAGGAAGCCGTAGCTGCCGAGCAGCAGCCAGCCGCCCAGCAGGGCGGTCTGCCGGTCGAACAGCCGCTTGCCGAGCGTAACCGTACCGAACAGTCCGACCAGTGCGGCCAGCGCACTGGGCAGACGCACGGTGAATTCGTTCACCCCGTTCAGCACATGGGCGAACGGCACGATCAGCCAGTAGGAGAGCTGGGGCTTGTCGAAATAGATCTGCCAGTTCAACGACGGATGCAGGTAATCACCGGAGGCGATCATCTCGCGGACAATCTCCGCCCATCTTCCCTCTGAGGTCCACAACGCGTTGCGCCCCAGGAAGATCAGAAGCACCACCACGGCAAATGCCCAGAAAAACAGTTCGTTTCTCCGCCGGGCGACCGCTTCGGATGGATCCGTATTGCCAGCCATCGATGACCCTCCGCTACGCGTGAGCGAGCACCGTCTTGATCGCTTCCGCCACGTCGCCGACATCTCCCGCGGTCATCGCCGGAAAGAGCGGCAGCGAGCAGATCCGGTCGCTGTTGTATTCGGTCGCGGGCAGCATGCCGGCCCGGAACCCCATCGTTTCACGGTAATATTTCTGCAGATGGGCGCAGCGGAAGTGCAGCCCGGTGCCGATGTTCTGCTCCTTGAGCTTCGCCATGAAGGCATTGCGGTCGATTTTCGGAGTATCCACCCGCACCACGAACAGATGCCACGCGTGCGTGAAATCGTAACCGGAAGGATCGGCCAGCGGCCGGATCTCCGGAATCTCCGCCAGCTTCTCCCGGTACAGCATCGCCAGCTCGCGCCGCTTCGCGTTGATCTGGTTGAGCCGTTTGAGCTGGCTTACGCCGATTGCGGCGCAGATGTCGGTCAGGTTGTATTTGAATCCGGGCTGCAGCACCTCCGCCTGCGGCGAACGTCCCCGGTTCTGCCGGTCGAACGCATCCATGCCGATGCCGTGGAATTTCCAGAGCCGGATCTGGTCGGCCAGCGCCTTGTCGTCGGTCACGAACATGCCGCCCTCGCCGGTGGTGATGTTCTTGATCGCGTGAAACGAGTAGATCGCCGAACCGGTCGAACCGATGTGCCTGCCCTTGTAATATGTGCCGAGGGCATGCGCGGCGTCCTCCACCAGCGGGATGTCTCCCGCGACAGCGCGCAGGCCGTCCAGATCGAGCGCGGCTCCGGCGAAATGGACCGGGACGATCAGCTTCGTGCGGGGAGTGATCGCCGCTTTCAGCGTCTCCGGCGTGACCAGCATCGTATCTTGGTCGATCTCCGCGAAAACCGGAGTCGCCCCCGCCAGCACGATCATATTCACGATCGAAACCCAGGTCATCGACGGTGTGACCACCTCGTCGCCGGGACCGATGTTCATCGCCTTGAGCAGGATGTGCATCGCGGCAGTCGCCGAGGAAAGCGCCACGCCGTACTGATTGCCGGTGTAGTCGCAGATTCCCTGTTCCAGCGCGGCATTCTGCGGACCGTTGGTGATCCAGCCGGAGCGGAGCACGTCGGTTACGGCCTGAATGTCGTCCTCGTTGATCGCGGGTTTGGTAAACGGCAGAAATTCTTTACGCATCTTCTTTTTCTCCTCCGGCGGCCTCTTTTTCCGCCTGTTTGGCCGCCTGCCACAATGCTTCCATGCGGTCGATGCCGGCCTCTTCGAGCGGAATGCCCGCTCCGGCGAGTTCACGCTCGATATAGCGGAACCGCGTTTCAAATTTACGGTTGGACTGCCGCAGCAGTTCCTCCGAAGTTTTCCCGTTGCGGAACCGGGCCAGATTGCTCGCCGCAAACAGCAGATCGCCGAATTCATCGTCGATTGCCGCCGCATCGCCGGAAGCGAAGGCCTCTTTCAGTTCCTCCAGCTCCTCCTCGATCTTCGCGAGAATCTGCGCCTGATCGTCCCAGTCGAAGCCGACCTTCGAAACTTTCTTCTGGAGCTTCTCCGCCCGGTTCAGGGCGGACAGATAGGGCGGCACCTTGTCCAGAATCGATTGCGGCGCGGGCTTGTCTTTGCGTTCCCCGGCCTTGATCTTCTCCCAGAGCTGTGCGACATCCCCGGCGGTTTCCGCTTTGGCGTCGCCGAAGATATGGGCGTGGCGGCGGATCATCTTGTCGATGATGCCGCCGCAGACGTCCTGAAAGGTGAATTCGCCGCGCTCTTCGGCCACCACCGCCTGAAAGATCACATTCATCAGCAAATCGCCCAGCTCGTCGCAGATATCCGGCGCGTTGCCGCGGTCGATCGCATCGAGCACTTCGGCGGCCTCCTCGGCGAGGCTGCGGCTCAGGGTTTCACGGGTCTGCTCGCGGTCCCACGGGCAGCCGCCGGGAGCGCGGAGCCGTTTCAGGATCCGTTCCAGCGATTCCGCATCGGGAGTATATTCAGGCCGGGGCGTCATCAGAAGGTGAACCCCACGTTGAAGTGGAACCGCAGCCGGCTCGGCTCGTCGTCCACATTGTTGACCACCGGGTAGGCGAGGTCCAGCCGGATCGGCGCATTGATCACGGGCAGCCGGATCCGCAGGCCGTAGCCGACGCCGACGTTCATCTTCGAAAATCCCATGCTGTAGGAGTTGCGCCACGCGTTGCCCGCATCCACGAACGCGGCGCCGCGCACCGGTCCCCAGATCGGATGGGTCACTTCGGCGGTCAGCAGCAGCATGGTCTGGCCGCCGATGCTCTCCCCGTCGTATTTCGGGGAGACCGTGCGGTATTCAAAGCCGCGGATCGAGTCGCTGCCGCCCATGAAATACCGCTCGAAGATCGGCACGTCGTCGTCGCGGTCGAAACTCGCGACCGTGCCGATCTTGCCGCCGACCATCGCGACGATCGCCTTGTCGAAGAAACTGTAGTAATAGCTTCCCTTGCCTTCCAGCCGGTAGTAGTCATTGCTGGAGCCGAGCGCCTTCGGCGTGATCGAGCCGAAGAAGTTCAAATTGTAGCCGCTGGTCGGATCCATCAGGTTGTCGCGGGTGTCGCGGCCGATCATGATCGACGGCTGGCTGACCCACTGGCCGCCGTCAAGATCGTTGGTGCGCATATACTCCTTGAGCCGGTTGCTGATGCGGTTCACATTCACATGCTCAAACTTGTAACCGATCGAAATCTGGGTGAAATCGTCGAAAACGCGGCGCGACAGCGAGGTGCGCACGCCGATGCGTTCCTCATTCCAGTGATCGTATTCAACCATGTTCATATAGCCGGAAAGCTCGAAGCGAAGCGGCAGGTCGAACAGCCACGGCTCCACGAAGTCGATGTTGAAGCCGTTGTTCTCAATACCGACGATCCCCTGCAGCCGCAGCCGCTGGCCGCCGCCGTAGAACCAGTTGCCCGGATTCATGATGTCGAAATTGTCGGTGGAGAGTTCGGCCATGCCGAACAGGCTGTTCACGTCCGACGCGCCCGCGCCGACGCGGAAGTTGTAACGCCCCTCCTTTTCCTGCACCCGGATCTGGACGTCCTTCTCATTCAGCGCATCCGCGCCAACCGCCGCGATTTCCACCTTTTCAAAGTAACCCATGCCCATCAGCCGCTGCTTGCTCGCTTCGATGCGGTTGCGGTCCACCGGATCGCCGGGCTGGATCGCCATTTCGCGCAGGATCACCTTGGTCTTGGTGTCGGTGTTGCCGATCACCGGAGTGTCGCGCACCGTATATTTGCGTCCTTCCACGATCTCGAAGTCGATATCGACCAGATGCTTTTCATAATCCTCGCTGCGCACCGGGCGCACCGTCACATCGGCATAACCGAGCACATCATAGCGCGAGGCGATATTGCGGACGCTCTGTTGCTCCAGCGCCTGCGAGAAAACCTCGCCCGCCGACAGCAGGATCAGCGGCAGCAGCTCTTCCGCGGTATACACGGTGCTGCCGGAAACCGAGACCTTGCCGACCTTGTAAGGTTCCCCTTCGCTGAGCTTGAAATCAACATTGACATACTCAGGATCTTCCGGATCGGGGGTCAGCTTGATATCCTCCACCTTGAAGTCGAGATAACCGGCGTCGTGGTATTTGTCGCGGAGCCGCGCCTTGTCCATCTCCAGCTCCTGTTTGTTCAGCAGTCCCCGGTTGAGATAGTCGTTCAGGAAAGGCACCCAGTTGAGGTAACTGTACTGATTGGCGATCGCATGACGCAGGTCCCACTGCGAGAAAACCGTCGCGCCCTCGAAGTTCACATCATTCACCTTCTGCTTCAGGTGTTCGGCGATCTGAAAGGTGATTTTGACCTGGTCTTTGCCGTCGTTTTCGATTACCGGCGAGACGGTCGCCTGCAAATACCCCTTGTCCGCATAGAACTTGCGCAGCTTCTGCGCGCTTTCGCGCAGGTCGCGGTCGTTCAGCAGCGCTCCGTCCATCACGGAAATCTCCTTGGCGAGCTCAGGGGTGGAAAATTTCGCGTTTCCCTGAAACAGCACCCGGGTCACGCGCGGCTTGAGCCGCAGCTTGAAAGTGACTTCCACCTGATCGTCCGGCAGGCGCTTCACCTCGGACACCACGTCCGCGAAATTGCCGGTGTTGAAGAGCCGCTTCACATCCTCGTCGAGGATCTCCTGCTTGAACTCCGCTCCGGGACGGAGTTGGATGTTGAACCGCAGTTGCTCCGCCGGCAGCTGCTGAATCCCCTGCTGATCGAATTTGACGTCGGACACCTTCGCCGCGAAAGCGGAAGCCGCCGTCAATATCAGAGTGACCGCCGCGCGGCCCCATAGTTTGATGCAGTTCACCGTCTGTTCTCCTGAAAAAGCAGTTTTAAGTTGATACGATCAATAACGCGGCGAGTGTCCGTTTTATTGCGGACAATCCTCCTCATCATACGGAGCCGCCGGCAGAAATTCCATCCGGGTCGGGAAAAAGTTCAGTTCGATCACGCCGGTCCGGCCGTTACGGTTCTTCTCCACGATCCACTCCGCCTTCACGCTCTGGTTCGGGTCGCTGACCTCCTTGGCGTCGTCGCGGTTCCGGTGCAGGAAGGTCACGATGTCGGCGTCCTGCTCGATGGTTCCGGATTCACGCAGGTGCGCCAGCTTCGGCCGCATGCCGGCCGGACCGTTGGATTTGTCCACTTCGCGGTTCAGCTGCGCCAGCACCAGCACCGGAATTTTCAGGTCCTTGGCCAGCGCCTTGATGCCGCCGGAGATTTCACCGACCTCCTGCTGGCGGTTGTCGGTGCGGCCGTCGGCGTGCATCAGCTGCAGATAGTCGATCACGATCGCGTCGATATCCTCTTTCATTTTCAGGCGGCGGGCTTTGGCACGCAGTTCGGCGATGGTGATGCCGCCGGTCGGGTCGATGAAGAGCTTCGCTTTCTGGAAAGCGGAAACCGCACCGGTCAGCTTGGTCAGGTCGGAACTCTGGAACGTCTTGTTCCAGAACACCGATTCGGAGATTCCCGCTTCCGTGCAGAGCAGTCGGCGGGCGATCTGCCCCTCGGTCATTTCCAAGCTGAAGAAAGCCACCTTGCGCGGATGCGGCGAACGGGTCGGCAGCACCAGGTTGCGGATCACGTTCAAGGCGAGACTGGTCTTGCCGATCGAAGGGCGGGCCGCCAGCACGAACATCTCGCCGGCCTTGAGTCCGCCGGTATACTTATCCAGCTGGGTGTAACCGGTCGGGATGCCGACCTCGGTCTTGCCGTCGAGCAGGTCGTACAGTGCGTGAAACTCCTGCTCGATGGTGTCCTTGATTTCGACGATACTGTTGGTGTTCTCTTCACTGCGGACCTTGAAGATGTCGGTTTCGATCTGTTCGACCAGCTGGGCGGCGTCGGCATCCGAATCGTAGCATTTGAGCAGCGATTCCGAACAGACGTCGATCATCCGCCGCAGCGTCGCGTACTTGCGCAGGATCTGGCACCATGCGTCGAGGTTCACTGCGGTGGCGATGCTGGTGTACAGTTCGCCGAGGAACACCTCGCCGCCGATCATGTCGAGCTTTTCCATCGTCTTGAGCCGATGGGCGACCGAAATCAGGTCGACCTTCAGCTTGGGATCGTTGTGCAACTCGACAATCGCTTCAAAAATCGTGCGGTGAACATGTGAATAGAACACTTCCGGATCCCGGAAATGCTCAATCACGACGTCCACACAGGTCGCGGGCTCCCGCAGCATCGCCGCGAGAACCGCACGTTCCACAGTGTTGTCATGCGGCTGCGCCCGGTCCGCGATATTCGCGGGGTCCGGGCGGCGGGCCGCTCTTGCGTCTTCAGCCATTCAGACTCAGCCCCGGACAACCCAGACGCTGAGTTTCGCCGCGACATCGCTGTGCAGCTTCACATCGACCTCGAACTTGCCGAGGGTCTTGATGGCCGGTTCGACCTTGATGCGGCTGTGCTCGACCTTGATGCCCTGGGCGGCCAGCAGATCGGCGATCATGCGGTTCGTGACCGAACCGAAGAGCTGCTCGTCTTCCGTCGCCTGCATCGGAATCGAAAGCTCGATTTCGGCGAGCTTGGCGGCCAGCGCCTGAGCGTCCGCCAGCTCCTGCTGGCGGCGCGCGGCGATGATCGCCTTGCGGGACTCGATCAGACGCAGTGTGCCCGGAGTGGCTTTCGCCGCCAGACCGCGCGGAATCAGGTAGTTGCGGGCATAACCCGGAGCGACATGCACCTCATCCCCGGCCAGGCCGAGCTTCTCGACGTCATCGAGGAGGATCAAACTTACGTGAGCCATATTATACTTCCTCCCTTACTCAATTAGTAGACCAGAGCGATGATGCGGGCCCGCTTGATGGCCGTCGCGAGCATCTTCTGGTGATCCAGGCACGTACCGGTGATCCGGCGCGGCATGATCTTGCCCTTTTCGGTCTGGAACTTCATCAGCGTTTCCGCATCCTTGAAGTCGATGTACGAAACCTTCGCTTCGCAGAAACGGCAAATTTTCGGCTTCGCCGGCGATCTGCGGCGACCTTGTCTCTTCGCACCCTGCATAATAAACTGCAACCTTTCGTTATGAATTCACTGATTCAATTTCTTTTTTTAAATCATTCACCCGGACCATTCCGCGACTTAAAACGGAATGTCGTCCTCCATCCCCTCGTCGGGATTGAAAGCGCCTTCCGGCGGCATCGGCGGCATCTGCTGCTGGGGAGCACGCGGCATGCTGCCCGGCGCCTGCGGAGCAACCTGGCGCGGCATCTGAGGAGCCGCGCTCCGCTGCTGGTAATTGTTGACGCGGGGCATCTGGGGAGCTCCGCCGTCATTCTGGGCATATCCGCCGCCGTAACCGCCCTGCTGACCGTAATTGCCGCCCTGAGGCTGTCCGTAATTACCGCCGGCCGGAGGAGCGTTGTAACCGCCGTCGCCCTGCCCGTAATTACCGCCGCCGTCGCTGCGGCGGCTCATGAACTGAACCTGATCCGCAACCACGCGCAACCGGGAGCGTTTACCGCCGCCGTTACGGTCTTCCCACTGGTCGAACTGGAGCCTTCCTTCAATCAGCGCCTGAGAACCCTTTTCCAGAAACTGCTTGCAGTTCTCGGCGGCCTTTCCCCAGACGACGATGTCGACGAAACAGGTCTCGTCGATCTCCTTGCCGTTGCTGACGAACCGGCGGTTCACGGCGAGTCCGAATTCACAGACGCCGGAACCGTTCGGCAGATAGCGCAGATCGGGGTCCCGGGTCAAGTTACCCAACAGAAATACCTTATTCAGTGATGATGCCATGCCACGTTCTCCCGGTTTGATGGTTCAAGTTTTCAATTCCGTATTGCGACACCGGAACGGACTACTCCATATTCAGCGCAACCGGAGCGTTCTCCGTCGCCGCGGGGCGGTCGTAGATCACGATCAGATTGCGCAGAATGCGCTCGTCGAGCTTATACTTCTCTTTGATGTCCTTGACCTTGGCGGTTTCGAGCTCGAAGACGAAGTCGAAATAGATTCCGGCCTTGCGCTTGTCGATCTCGTAGGTAAACTGGCGGCGGCCCATCGGGGTCGTCGATTCCAGCGTGCCGCCCAGCGACGCGATCAGCTCGGAGAACTCCTTGCAGAACGCCGCTCCCTCATCATCCGTGCGACGGATGTCCAGAATGAATACCGCTTCGTATTTTTTCAAGATAAAACCTCTTTTTTATTGGTTTGTTTCACTTTTTTCCGGTGGCGCCCAGGCGTTGAACTTGTTCATCGCCCGGCTCATGCCGCCCGTCAACACCGCGCGAACCGCGTCAGCCGATGCCGCCAGCACCGCTTCAAACGTCTCCGCGTCGCCGCCCTCGAACTTCGAGAGCACATAATCGACCGTTTCCCCGGGTTTCGGCCGCCCGATTCCGACCCGCAGCCGCTTGAAGGAAGCGCTGCCGAGTTCCGCAATGATCGACTTGAGGCCGTTGTGGCCGCCGTCCGCGCCTCCCGCCCGGAGCCGCAACCGGCCCAGCGGAAGATCCAGATCGTCGGAGATCACCAGAATCGCTTCAGGTGCGATTCCCAGCTTCCTGGCGAGGGGAGCCACCGCATTTCCGCTCAGATTCATGAACGTCAGCGGCTTCTGCAATATCAGGCTCCGGCCGCGGAAATTTCCGGTGAAAACCCGGCTTTCCGCCACGTGCTTTTCCTCAAACCTTCCGGCCGGAAAAGCGGCCAGCAGTCGATCGATCACCATGAATCCGACGTTATGACGGGTGCCGTCGTATTCGGAACCGGGATTTCCCAGCCCCACGACCAGCCTGATCTCTTCTCTGCCGTCATTCATCGCCGAACTCCCGCCGGGGCCTCACGCGGCCGCGGCGCATCCAAAGTTACTTTTCGTCAGCCTTCTTTTCCTTGATCGCTTCCGGCTCGGCCGGAGCTTCTTCGGCGGGCGCTTCCGCCTCTTCCTTCGGCAGGCCGACGTGGAAGACGATGGTTTCGCCGTCGACTTCGGTGCGGACGCCCTGCGGCAGCACGAGGTCTTTCACGCAGAGATGCTCGCCTTTGTCGAGCTTGGTCACGTCGGCGGTCACCGCTTCCGGCAGGTCGGCCGGGCGGCAGATCACTTCGAGCTCGTGCAGCTCCTGCTCAAGGATGCCGCCGTGGGCCGCGCCGACGGACTCGCCGTGAGCGTGGACCGGAACCGCCGCGACGATTTCCTTGTCCATGTCGACTTCCTGGAAATCGATGTGGTACACATAATTCTTCAGGTAGTTGAACTGAACTTCCTTGATCAGCGCGTGAATTTCAGCGTCGCCGTTCTTCAGCGTGACCATGTGCGAGCCGTGATGGCCGGTCAGGACCTTCCACGCATCCGCATCGACCAGGAACGACTTGCTTTCCTTGCCCTTGCTGTAGACGGAAGCCGGAATCTGGCCGGCTTTACGGGCGCGGCGGGAAGCGTTCTTGCCGAAATCCTTACGCTCCTGCACCGCAATTTCATTGCTTACATTGCTCATGGAACCCCTTTCCTTAATCTTGGTAATTTTATGAGCCGTTTAAAATATGATATTTTCTAGTGATTGATATAGAACAGCGACGACACCGATTTGCCGTCATGGATGCGCCGGATCGCTTCGCCGAGCAGCGGCGCGATGCTGATCACCTTGATCCGGCCGCCGAGGTCATCGACGATCGGAACCGCGTCGGTGGTGATGATCTGCTCGATTTCCGGAGTCGCCAGCAGCTTCTCCTTGCCGACCTCGCTGAGCAGGCAGTGCGAAACTGCGCAGTAAACCTTGGCCGCTCCGTGCGCGATCAGGATCTTGGCCGCGGCGCACAGCGTACCCGCCGTGCTGGTCAGGTCGTCTGTGATCACACAGATCCGGCCCTTCACGTCACCGACCAGATGGCTGGAAGCCACGGTGGTCGCGTTGATGCGCCGCTTGGTCACCACCGCGAAGCCGGCTTCGAGCATGTCGCCGTAGTTCATCGCCATTTTGGCGCTGCCCGAATCGGGGGCCACCACCACGCCGTTGTCGCCGATCAGTTTCTTCAGGTACGGCACCAGAACCGGACGGGCGTACAGATGGTCGACGGGGATGTCGAAAAATCCCTGGATCTGCTGGGCGTGGAGGTCCATGGTGATGATGCGGTCCGCACCGGCGACGGTCAGGAGGTTGGCCACCAGCTTGGCGGTAATCGGAACCCGCGGCTTGTCCTTGCGGTCCTGCCGGGCGTAGCCGAAGAAAGGAAGCACGGCCGTGATCCGCGCGGCGCTCGCCCGCCGGGCGGCGTCGATCATGATCAGCAGCTCCATCAGATTGTCGTTCGGCGGCTTGCAGGTCGGCTGAATCAGAAACGCATCGGCGCGCCGCACGTTCTCTTCGAACTGGACGAAAATCTCGCCGTCCGGGAAATGGGTAAGGTGGACTTTGCCCAGACTGACGCCGAGATAGTTCGCAATCTGTTGCGACAGCTCCGGGTGGGCGCTCCCGGAGTACACACAAATGTGCTTTGCCTCTTCCATTATGGACTTCCATTGTTTGGGGTATTCCGGAAAACAACACACACGGAAGAAAGCGGTTTGACGCGGGGACTCTCCATGCCGGATACAGCCCCTTCGTTCGAATGCAACCCTCGCGGTGCGGCTTTCGCCGGGAAAACTCCCGGCAATCGCCTTCAATCCAAAAGCGGATTGAGGTTCCAGAAATACTGGTTTAATTGCAACAATTGTTTAAAATATCACGCGTCATGGCTTTTTGCAAATTAATTCGCTGAATTTCCGGCATATCCGTTACTGACGAAAAAATGGCGGAGTGATGGTTTCGCGCCGTCGTTTTTCCGTCGTTTTTCCGCTGTTTGAGTTTTATTCCGCTCAAACGGCCAGCATTCAGACACACTCGGCACGGCGCCGGCTCCGGCGTTCTCCGACACGGAAGCCGGGGGCGGGACATCAGCGGCGGAAAACCGATCATCTCCACATTCAGGACAGAATGTCCGCTTTTCCGTCCGGCCAACCGGCCCGGTCTCCGAATTTTTTTCAAAAAAATCCGGAAAAATGTGAAAAAGGAGGCATCGGACAGGTTTAAAAAACAGGGCGACGGTCTATATTATGAAACGATTATCGCTGAACCGAAGTAACCGGATGAATTTATGGCAGCTCCGAAAAACAACATGGACAAGAAAGCTCCGGCCAAGAACGTGGCCGGAGTGCGCAGCGACCGCGAAAAACTGTTCCGGGCGCTGCTGGTGCTGTTTATCCTGATCGCGGCGGCCACGGCGCTGGTTTTCGGGGTGTTCTGGGCCCGCCAGCAGCTGTTCAACCGCAACGACCGGTTCAAGCTGCGCGAGGTGGTCGTGAAATCCGGCGGCTACTGGCAGGATAAGGCGCCGCTGCTCTCTTCCCGTCTGGGGATCCGCCCCGGTATGAACCTGTTCTCCTTGAAACCGGCGGAGATCCGGCGGCAACTGATGGCGATTCCGAGCGTCGGCAATTGCGAAGTGGTCCGGATCCTGCCGGATACGCTGCATTTGCGGGTGATCGAGCGCATCCCGCGCGCCGTGCTGGGCAACCCCCGCGCCCGCTGGGTGGTCGACGAAACCGGTATGGTGATTCCCCGCCTCGAATCGATGAGCGTTTCGCTGCCGCTTCCGGTAATCCTCGGCATGAGACTTGAAGACATCGAGGCCGGCATGAAGCTTGATGCGCTGAATCCCGCTCTCGAATTGATCATGCTGACCGTGCGCAACTTTCCCGACATCTCAATCGTCGCGATCAACGTGCGCAACCCGGAAAAGCTGGAATTTTTCATGCGCTACCGCAATCAGAAAAGCTGCAAGGTCATCATCCCGGCCCACAACCGGAACTTCGCGTTCCTGCTCAGCACCCTGCAGAGCGCGATCATCCACGCCGAGCGGCGCGGCGACACCCGCGGCACCTTCGACCTCTCTTTTGACGGCAACGTAATCATCCGCTGACCGCCGGAATTTTCCGTTCCCGGGGAACCTTTATTTGCGATTCAGGTGTTTCCCCCTTATATTATGGAAAAGGAACAGGGGGTGTTCAAATGGAATTGATGCTGATCCGGCATGGAGAGCTGCCGGAAGAGATGCGAGGCTGTTACGTCGGACATTCGCCGACGCCGCTCAGCGGGACAGGCCGGAACCAATGCCGGGCGCTGGCTCCGCGCTTCCGGGAATTCTCACCCGAGCTCATCTGTGTCAGCCCCCTGCCGCGCGCCCTCGAAAGCGTCCGGCTCATCGCCGGTGAGGAAGCGCCGCTCCAGCCGGACGCCCGGCTCTGCGAAATCGACTTCGGCAACTGGGACGGATTGCGTTTCGACCAGATCAACCGGCGCGATCCCGAATTGGCCCGGCGGTGGCTCTCCAATCCGGAAGAGCTCGTATTTCCGGGCGGCGAATCGGTCGCCGCTTTCCGCGCACGGGTGTCGGCGTGGCTCGCCGAGATCATGCGGCGGCCGGAACAGCGGATCGCAGCCGTCACCCACGGCGGCGTGCTGATGCACCTGATCGGCGAAATCCTGCATATTCCCCTGCCGGAACGGTGGCGGATTCAGCCGGCGCGCGGCTCCCTGACCCGTATCCAGCCTGACGGAAGGCTGCTGGAATTCGGCACGGTCCTCTACCGGGAAGGAGAGCCGGTATGAAGGTTCCGCTCCTCCCGAAAACGACTCCGGGCGGCAATCCGGCCGCCGCCCGGCTCGCCTCCCTTCGCACCGGAGAAGAATTCAACGGTTACCAACTGCTCGACGACGGCATGGAAACCGGGCACTTCCGCAGTTTCCGCGTCATCCACATCCAGCTCGGCGCCAGAAGGATCCTGCGGATTCTGAAACCGGATTCCGTGGAACGCGCGCCGGAGGTCGGCGAACAGTTTCTGGAGCGGTGCGGCCGGGCGGCGCGGATCGACTCCTCCGCACTGCTGCGGATTTTCGAGGCGACCACCGACCGTGCCAGCGGCCTGTTGTACGCGGTATTGGATTTTCCGGAAGCGCAGCCGCTGGAGGAATACGGCAATTTCGGCTTTTTCACCCCCGCCGAAACCGTCTCCGCCGCGTTGACGCTGGCGGAAGCCATCGCGGCACTGGACGCCAAACTGTTATCGCACGGCAATATTTCCGCTCATACGCTGCTGATAGGAGATTCCGGCTTCAAGCTGGCCGGTTTCGAATCGGCGATCGACGAGGTGAACCTGCGGATTGCCGGGGGCTCCAATCCCGACATCCACAACGCCGGAGCACTGCTCTTCCGGATGCTGACCGGCGTTGAACCGCCGAAAACCGGCCGGTACGCCGGTCCCGATGTCCGCAAGGCGCGAAGCGACGTCCCCGGGCCACTCGCTTTGCTGATCATGAGAATGCTGTCGGGCAATTCCGCGGCCGGTTTCGGCTCCGTCACGGAGCTTTTGTTCGCGACGCGCAAGTTGGCCGGGGAGTTTCCGCCGGAGCTTCCGGACCTTTCCCCGAACCGCCCCCGCCGCAACCGGCCGCAGCTCGGACGCCTCGTTCCCCGGCTGAGCACGCTGTACCTGATCGCGGCCCTGCTGCTGCTCTCGTTTGCCTTGTTCGGGCGCGGCCGGCGTGAATTCCGGCGCTGGCATGACCGTCCCCGTCCGGAACCGGTCCTGTCGGAACAGGCCCGGCAGCTTCAGCAGGAACAGGCCCGCCTTGAGGCCGACTACCGCCGCCTGAAAACCGCACGGGACGCCTGGCGGATCGTACTGAAAACCGAACCGCCGGAGGAAAATCGATGAGCGCCCCGACTTTGTTCACATCCGGCGACCGGCTCGGAAAATATGTGGTAGACCGCCTGCTCGGACGCGGCGGAATGGGCGAGGTCTACTTGGTGAGCGATCCCGCTTCCCGCACCCGCTATGCCGCCAAGGTGCTCCAGCCGGAAATGACCGGAGACCCCGCCTATCTCGAAAAATTCCTGACCGAGGGAAGGCTGGCCTGCCGGATTCACCATGCCAATGTGGTCGGGGTGATCGACGCGGCCGTCGATCCGGCAACCGGACTGGCCTATATGGTGATGGAATATATCGACGGCGGCTCCGTCGAGGATCTGATCCGCCGGGGAGAACGTCCGGCGTGGGAATGGGCGGCGGCAATCACGCTGGCCGTTGCCGAAGCGCTGACCGCCGCCGAACGGGCCGGAATTGTGCACCGCGATATCAAGCCCGACAATATCATGCTGACCTCCTCCGGCGGTGTGAAGCTGGCCGATCTCGGCATCGCCCGCCGGAACACCGAGCCGGAAAGTCCCGATGAGAAGCGGTTCGGCACCCCCGCCTACATCTCTCCGGAGCAATGCCGCCGCGGAGGCGTGGTCGACGGCCGCAGCGATATCTACAGCCTCGGCGCAACTTTGTTCGAGCTGCTGACCGGCCGGCCTCCCTACTCCGGCAATACTCCGCTGGAGGTCGTGACCGCAATGCTGCAGACGCCGGTGCCCGATCCGCGCCGCTTCAACCCGGAGCTGCCCGCCTCAATATCGGTGCTGACCATGCGGATGCTGGCCAAGGACCCCGCTCAACGCCCCCGGAATGCCCGGGAACTGATCCGGGAACTCCACAAACTGCCCGGCGTCGGCGCCCCGGTTCCCGAACCGAAAGTTTCTGCTCTGATGGAGTGGTTCACGCCCGACTACCGGACCCGGAAGCGGGTTCTGTGCGCCTCCATTCTGGTCGCCGCCGCTCTGGTGATCGCGTTGGTTCCGCTGCCGCCGCCCGGACCACGCCCGGTGGAGACCGATCCGCGTTCGGCAGAGATCGAGGCGGAATGTTCGGCAGCAATCCGGAAGCTGACACAGGAAAACCGGCAGTTGGAGCGGGAGATCGCCATGTACCGGAGTTACGGAGCCAGTCCAGAACAGCGATTTCTGAAAGCGCTGTTCCTGCGTTTCGACCTGCGGGCCGCCCGGCTGTGGTACGATATCGGAGTCCGGCCGGCGGACCGGATCCGCTCGGAGTGGTTTCCGCTCGAACGGGAACCGCAACCGCCCACACCCGAATATATTCGTGAAGCCGCGGATTTTCTGGAGGAAAGGCAACTCATATTTTCAGAGAACGATTTCGAACGGCTGATCGCCAGCGCAGTTCACGGTGAAGCCTCCGAGCGGAAATACGCGCTCCATATCCTTACCATTCTCGCGGCTTCCGCGCACAATCGCGCTTCCTGCCCGCAACCGCTCGCACTCGCCGAAAAGGAGATCGCCCAGCTGGAACCAGCAGCCCGAAACAACCCGATGCGGGCCGTCGACCTTGCCAGGCTGAAAGAACTCCTGCAGGAATAAACTTTTCTTCGGGGCGACTGAAATAAAAAAAACGGAATTTCATTTCTGAAATTCCGCATATCACCAAAATGGTGGAGCATATCGGACTTGAACCGATGACCCCCACACTGCCAGTGTGGTGCTCTAGCCAACTGAGCTAATGCCCCTTGCAATGCTCTTCAATATACCTGTTCCGGGGAAAAATGCAAATCGAAATCAAAAAAAATTACGATTTTTTGAGGTAGGCGGGATCAAGGAGATATTCCGGCTGAAGATTTCCGAGGGAACGCGCCATCTGGGAACGCAGGTTCGGAATCCGTTCCGCCAGTTCGTCCACCAGGTTGCGGAAGAAGGCCCGGTCGCCTGCCTTGAGCTCGGTTTCATAGCGGCATTTGCCTGCCGCCGGGAGATCCCATTGAGTCAGGCAGGATTTGATCAGCGATTCGGGGGCGAGGGCGAAGGGACGGATGATCCGCACTCCCGGTTCCGATTTCGCCGGGACGTTCGGCCCCATCGTGGTAAGTCCCTGTCCCCGGCACAGGCTCATCAGGAAGGAGGCGGCGATATCGTCGAAGTGCTGTCCCAATGCAAGTTTGTTGCAGCCGAGTTCGCGGGCCAGTCCGTACAGCTTTCCCCGGCGCAGGCGTGAGCAGAGCACGCAGGGAGTGGCGGTGAACTTCTTTTCTTCGAGGATTTCGGCGACCGGCAGCGCAACCATGCGGTGTTCCCAGCCCATCCGGCGGCAGTAACCGGCGATGCCCGGCAGATTGAATTCCGGGAAACCCGGATCGAACGTCGCGGCGATCAGTCCGAATTCCACCGGGGCCTTGCGGCGCAGCGCATGCAGAGCATGCAGCAGCGCAAAGCTGTCCTTGCCGCCGGAAAGGCCGACCAGAATCCGGTCGCCCGCCGCGATCATTTTATATTTCGCCACTGCCTGCCCGGTCAGTTTGCATAGTTCTTTGAATGGTTCCGCCATTCGGATAAAATAGCGTTGCAGGGGCGGCTTGTCAATTCCATCGGGGATTGTTTTTTTCAGGATTCATGTCGTGTGCAAGTTTCCGAACCGGGATTTCGCCAAAGGCGAAATCTCCACTCGAAAGACTTGCACACGGCGTGGATTCTTGTTATATTATACAGAAAGAGCGAGGGCTTCCAAATGCGTGAAGATTTCATATTTCCTCCGGCGCCGCCGGAGGAAGCCCCTTTTCGGCTGCACCTGGCCGGGACCAGCTACTGCGACGGCGGCTATGTGATCGCCCGTCCCCGCAGTGAAAACCTCTGGGTGCTCGAATACATTGAGTGCGGCACCGGGACGTATGAGGCCGGGGGGGTGGTAACCCATCCGTCTGCCGGAGACCTCTATTTCGTGCATGCGGGAACCGAGCACCGCTACTATTCGGATGCGCGGAATCCGTGGGTGAAGCACTGGATCAACTTTTCCGGTCCGCTTGTGGCCGAATTGGAAAAGCTTTACAAATTGCGCGACGTGCTGGTGGTACCAGGCTTTTCGCGGCCCGAACTGTTCCCGGAGCTGCTGCATCAACTGCGGCTGCACCCGGAGCAGACCCACTCCCGGCTCGGGCCGGAGTTCCTGATGGCGGTCGTGACCACGATGGCCGCCGACCTTGCCGCCGCCCATCCGCAGCCGGCCGTTTCCGAAACGGGAATCCGCCTGCGCGACCGCCTCGACCGGTGTGTGTTCGGAAAAGCGCCGTCGCTGGATGAACTTGCCGCCCTTGCCGCGCGTTCCAAGGTTCAGACGATCCGTATTTTCAAGCGGGATTTCGGAGAAACTCCGGCGCAATACCTGATCCGGCGCAAGATCGCCGCCGCCTGTGAACTGCTGCGTTCCTCCTCGGGGATGATCAAGGAGATCGCCGCCGCGCTCGGATTTTCCGACGAATATCACTTCGCCGCGCTTTTCAAGCGGAAAACCGGCTTTTCCCCCGGCCGCTACCGCCGCCGCGAGTGACGTTCAGGGGCGGGCGTACAGCGGGCGGAAGCCGGATGGACCGGAGGACCAGGCGCGCACGCCGGTGGGAAAGAGGCTCTGCGGCAGATAGCCGGAAACATTGAAGCGCCGGTTCAGTTCCGGGTTGTTCAGTTGCTTGTAGCGCAGGAAGTTGGCCCGAAGCGGCGTTTCCGGCGCGCCGCGTAGCGATTTCCACGGGATCGCCAGCTCCACGGTCCAGACGGAACGTCCCGGCGAACCGGGCAGCGCAACGAGCCGCACCGCGCTCTTCAGGCCGGCGATATCCCGGCCGGTGTCGATGTCGCGGCGGTTCTGTGCGTTCCAGCGGACGGCGGCGTCATAGAGAACGCCGGTCGGGGAAACGGAGAGTTCAAGCAGTTCGGAGCTGCCCGGAAACAGGAAGATCACTTCGCAGATATCCTCCCGGTAAATCGGGTCGTCACGTTCGGTGAAGGTCGCAGTGGGGGTATCATCCGAACAGACGAAACTCACATAGAGATAATCACGGTCGTACAGCAGCCGGAGCATGGTCAGATAATGCTCGACGATCAGATTGTTGATTGTTCCGTCGGCTGAACCGAGATTGTAGACATCGGACCGGGTGAACCATGCCGGTTCGAGAATCCCGTCGATCACGATCGGTTCCGGAACCGGCCGCGCGGCGGCGTGATTGTAAAGTCCCGCCGCCGCGGTCAGGGAGAGTACCGACAGCCAGATGCACAGAGTGGATTTCATCGGCAGGCCCCGTGTCAGCGGATGAAGATCACTTCATTGCTGTTCAAAGTGATGGTTTCATGCGGCGCGAGCCGGCCGGTCCTGCCGGAGGGGCGGATCATGTAATCGCCGCTCAGCGCGCCGCCGTCCAGCGGCATCGGCAGCGTAATGCGTTCCGGGCCGAGATTGCCGACCGCGAGTTCTTTGCCGTCAAATACGACGGCGGCGGCTTCGACGGCGTCGGGAGGGACCGTGAAGAGTTGTCTGCCGTCCACTTCGGCTCCGGCGGCGCGGTAGGCGGCGAAAGCGCCGTCCTTGCGAATCAGCACGACGCCGTCCGCGGCGGGATTGGACAGGGTGACCGTGCCGAGCGGCGTGCCGGTGAAGGTGATGCCGCCTGTGCCCCGTTTCCGGTCAAGGTTGGCGACCACGCAGGCGTTTTCCCAGATAGAGAGGGTTTCAAAACCGCGCTGGCGGTAGTCTAGAATCCGCTTCCCGACCGTCTCTTTGAGCACCTGCTGGGTGCGGAAGATCATCTGTGCTCCGGCGGAGTAGCCGCGCCGCGCCCAGTCGTGGCGGCCGTCGGCGCCGAGGATTACGCCGAAAAGCATCCTTCGGGCGCGGTCGTGGGGACGGACGCCGCTCTCGCCGCCCTCGATGCCGGTGCAGTTGGCGATGCAGTCGCCGTAAACCATGCTGATGAAGGGGACGTATTCATCGTGGTCGCCTGCCCCCATCATGAAAGCGTCGTAATAAGGCATGCGCCGCTCTTCTCCGCCTTCGGTGCCGCGGAAAGCGCTGCCGGAAGATTCGCGCAGCTGCCGGGCGAGTTCGACCACCGCCGCGGTTCCCGCATCGCGCCAGCAGTACGGATAGTTGCCGGCGGGGTTCACGTCGAGCAGGGTGGTGCAGCCGATCACATCCTCGAAGATGCCGTTGGCCCCCTGTGCGACCATCTCCCGGACAGCCGCGTTCACTTCGCGGGAGACGGCGCGCGGGGTTGCGAAGTAGAGCCGGTTGCGGCTCCAGCTCTGTTCCTGGTAGGTCCCGCCGGGCTGCAGGGCCATCTTTTTGATGTCGAACTTCGGAGATTCAAAATCGTACTGGATCGGATTGGTGTGCAGAAAGACCACGCGCCCTTTGCTGCGGTTGGCGTCCATGAACTCTTTGAAACTGCCGCCGAGCCGCCGGTCGACCGGGAAATAGACCGGATAACCGCTGTCGAACCTGCCCCACCAGCCGTCGTAACGGTAGGCGGGCTTCACGCCGTAAACGGTTTCGATCCGGTCGGCAACGCGCAGGAAGTCGGCGTAATTATAGGTAAAGGGACATGTTTTGTCCTTGGCGGCCCGGTCAGGGTCATACACGCGGCCGTTTTTGCCGAATGCTTCATAGCCGACCATCTTCACCACGCCGTTGAGCACCCGGTCGAGATTGGGATTGTTCCTGCGCTTTTCGAAGAAGGTCACGTACCACGGTTGTTTCGTCGCCCATTTACGGTACTCCTCGGCCAGCCCCCGGAGGCCGGTGTCGCCGACATTGGCGAGTACGAATTCATGGTCGGCGGCATAGGTTTCGCCGGGGAGGACCCAGTCACGGTTCTGCCAGTTCACCCGGACCGTTCCGTTCGGGCCGGAACCGCGGTCATCGATCGCCGCGAATTTCACGTGGCCGGCCGGATCCTGCGGATAGAGGAGCAGCGTGCAATCATCGATCCCGAGGCCGAGCAGCATCATGCTGAGGTGACCGGGGCCGCCGTAGCAGAGGTAGCGGAAATTCTTTTTGAGATCGCGCCTGATCCCCTGCCAGCGCGGGATGAATCCCCAACTGTCGCGGCCTTTGGTAAAACCGCCGAGATTCGGGAAATAGATCTCCTTGACCGGCTGGCCGAACCTGTTCGTGAAGGTGTATCCGAAACGGAGTTCTCCGGCGGCGGAGGGGGTGACCCGGACAGTGAAGACGGAACGGTTTTCCGGGAGCGTATAACGCCACACCGCGCTTTTCATGCCGTCACGCGTCTCGACGGAGAATGCCGCGGAGGCCTGCGAAGCATCGTAGCTTTTCGGCGTTCCGCCCGCCGTCGTGAAGCTCCACCAGGCGGGGCCGGTCTCCTGCCAGTCGGCGATCAGCAGCCTGCCGGTGCGCTTGTCGTACATCGCCAGCGGCAGACCGGAGGCGGTGACCTGAAGTTCCAGCTTGTCGCCGCCGACCTGCACGGTGTTGCCGGCCTGCCTGACATACGGGCCGTTTTCGGCGGCGGGAGCGAGGGGGCGGAAGCGGTAGCGCCCCATGGTTTCCGTCACCTGCGCTTCGGGTAAAGCGGTGTCGTCGATCACAAGATTGAGCAAATCGCCGGTGTAATTCCAGATAGTCCGGGCCGGATCGGCGGGAGTGCCGATGCTGAAACTGCCGGAGGAGAGTTTCAGGGGGCCGGGGCTTTTCAGCGACGCGAGCCGCCTGCCGTTGGCGAACACCTTCACATGCTCATTGTCATAACTGACGGCGAAGCTGTTCAGCTTTCCCGGACGGATGCCGCCCTTCCACTTATGGAATACGCGCCCGCCGGGGCCGAAAAAGACCACCTGCATGGAGCCGTCGGATTCACGCATCAGCGTAAGGTTGTTCGGTTCCCAGTGGCGGCCGCCGAGCTGGAAGATGATTTGAGGCGTTTGGCTGGTTCCGAAGCTCCGGTCCGGGATGATCCAGCAGAATACGGTGCCTTCCGCGGCGAGTCTGGCCGGATCGGCAGTGGCGCGCAGTACGCTGTTTTTATTCAGTTTGAGCGTGCCGAAATCCAGATAGCGCCCGGCCGCGACTTCGCGGCGCTCGGAGGGCCGGTCCGTGTCGAGCTGAAATATCGGCGCGGCGGCCGCGCCCAGCACACCGCCGAGCAGAAACATGGATAGCGTCTTTTTCATGAAATTCCTTTCGTGGTTATCTTGAAACGGAGAGAAAGCGTCAGAGGTTCCGGACGGCTTTGACGTGGCCGTCGGCGAAGAGCCAGTTTCCGCCGCCGGCGTGGGGATTGTATTCGGCGCTGCTGTTCGCGAGCCCCTCTTTGCCGAGCCATTCCCGGAACAGGACGCGGTTGCTGATGTCGCGGAGCTGGCCGACTTTGCGGTTCCAGGTCCAGCCCCAGTACCGGTAGTGCCGGTAGGCGGTGCTGGTTTCAATTTCCCGGCCGTTGAACCAGCAGTAGCTGCTCAGCAGCATCTTCCCCGCGTCTTTGTCGGTCTGGCTGCGGTTGTACCGCATGTTGTTGGCGAGCGGGCACCAGAAGAGGTCCATCCGGGCTTCGTCCCACTCCCTGACCGTTCCGCCGAGGTAAGCGGCCAGCGGTTGGCCCCAGCGTTGGGGCTGGGCCGGATTGTAGGTGGGGTCCTCAGGGTCTCCGCCGCCTTTGTTGGTGGTGTTGCGGTGGGGGACGATGCGGTCGCCGTAGTCGATGCCGTACGCGGTCATGGCGGTGCCGGTCTGCTTGAGGTGCCCGGAGCACTTCATCGCACGCGCCCGCTCCCTCGCCCGGCCGAGAGCAGGCAACAGCAGGCCGGCGAGAATGGCGATGATCGCAATCACTACGAGCAGCTCAATAAGGGTAAACGGCCTTACATGGCGGTATGCGGGGGGCGTGTCCGCCTCGTGCCGCGCCCCCTGCGTCCGGCAAGGTGCCGGTGCCGGGTAGGGGGCGGTGCAGTGCAAAGACGCGGTCGGTCGGCGGTGGGAAGAAGATCCGCAATAACGTGAAGTTATCTTCCCGCTTTTTTGCGGAAAGACAACTTCACGTTTTTGCTCCGGCTTGCCGCTTGCAGGGCATTGGCAAAGGCATGAGAGCTTGCCGGAAGTATGTGAAAGGTTAAGGTTGTCTGGTACGGGGAGAGACGCGGCGCAAGTCGCCGCTTTTTCTTCCCCGGACCCCTCTCTTTCACGCAGAGCGGGAACGAGGGGGCGGGGGAGCAGAGCTCCCCGGCGGGATAAGCAGGAGGAACGCAGTGACGACGCACATCCCGTTACTTGGCGGCGGCACCTTGCCGCCTCTCTTTTACGCAGAGCAGTATATGGAAAGAGATTGTATATTTGACAAGTTTTAATAACGAGTAATTCAATTAATGTAAAATAGTTTTTCATGCGATACCTCCTGTTCAGTTTTTCTTCTTCTTATCGGGCGTCAGGTCGCGTACGGAGCTGCGTTCGATCAGGATCGGTTTGACCCGGATGTCGATCAGAAAATCCTTGCGCGTTCCGGACAGCAGTTCATGGATCGCCGCCACCAGCCGCCGGGCGCACTCCTCATTGTGTCCGTCGATCGTGGTCAGCGGCGGGGTGAAATAAGTGGAGTTGAGCGCATTGCCGTAGCCGATGACGCTGACGTCGCCGGGAATGGAAAGCCCGGCTTCAGTCAGGGCGGCGAATGCTCCCTGCGTGGATTCGTCGCTGACTACGAAAAGAGCGGTGAAATCGCAGCCGGATTTCTGCAGGTGAGCGGCAAGCGCGTCGTGGGCGCGGGTCATCGAGAAATCGCCGGGGTGGATGTCGCAGTCGATCACGGTCGCCTCTGCGCCGAACAACCGGGCGGTGTCGACGAAACCGCCGACGCGTTTGCGTACATCCTGATTATGAGGTTCGGAGGGAAGCACTGCGAGTTTCCGGTGCCCTTTTTTAAGCAGGCAGGCGGCGGCGAGCATTCCGCCGTATTCCCCGCCGGCGCTGACCGAATGGATCGACGCGCACGCGAGATCGTACCAGAGCATCACCGTCGGGGTTTCGAGCGCGGCGACCCGGCGCAGTTCCTCACGACTGAGCCGGGAGCCGCTCCAGTGCACGATGTTCAGGTCGGCGGTGCTGTTTTCGAGCAGGGAGGGTATGTCCTGCTGATAGTCGTAAAGCACGATGGTAAAATCATAACACAGGCCGAAAGCGGCCAATTCGGAGCGCAGGGAGTTGGCGATCCGTTTCTGGCTTTCGCTGGGCCAGTCGGGCTGGAAAAGGGTGATGCGGCGCCGCGCTCCGCTCTGGAGCACAAAGATGCCGCTCTGGGCGCGGGTTTCGATCGCTCCGCGCTTTTCAAGCTGTTTCAAAGCGGCGTTGACGACGCGGCTGCTGACGCCGTACCGCAGCACCAGTTGCCGCGCGGAGTAGAAACGGCTGCCGGGAGTGAAGTTCAGCAGTTCCCGGTCGAGTTGTTCGTAAAGTTGTTCGGCACGTTGTTGCAGCAGCATAAGGATGCTTTCAGTTATATGTTGTCTTGAATATATTATGATTAATGTAATCAGTTACATCAAGTTTTGTAATCAGTTTTTTGGAAAAAATCCGGTTTTTTGCGGAAGGGGATGACAAAACGGAAAAAGGCGGTTACATTATAGAACATCAACTGTGGAAGAAATGATCCGGAAAGGGTGGAAGAATGAAAATCCGGTTGGGAATACTGTGTGCACTGGTGTTGTTCGGCGCGACCGGATGCAGCACATTCCGGGCGCTTTTTGACGAGACGCCGGAGGAGACGGCCGCAAAACAGGCGAAGGCGAAGCAGGCGGCGGATGCCGGGGAAGAGTGGGAGGACCCGGTGGCAAAGCTGCTGAAGCCGAAACGGAGCAAACCGGCGCCGCTGACGGTGACTTCGTCGTTGAGCGCAGAGGAAAAGGCGCTGGTGGAGTCCGAAATGGGGCTGGGCGTTCAGGCGCGGGACGAGGAGAAAGCGGTGCGCGATCGCATGAAGAGGGATTCGGAAACCTATGAGGACTGGGTATTCGGAGGCAATCCCCTGAAAAATAAAGAAAGATAAAAAATCCGCCGGAGAGGATCCGTCAAACCGCCTGTTTTTTAATTTTAATTCTTGGGAGATTTTTTTATGCCGGAATTCAGTCGCTCACTGCTCGCCCAGGCTGCGGCGCTCACTGTCGTCGACACCGCCCGCTCCGCCGGGCTTCTTGAGCGTCCCCTCGCTGTCGACCCGGTTCTGGCAGAGGCGGAAAAAGAGCTGTTTTTCAAGATGTTCGAGCAGGTTGCCGACCGCCGCAGGCGCAATCTTCACGAACTTTCCAGCGATGAAGTCTCATCGTTGTTCACATTCGTTTTCGCCCGCGCCGCCGAAGCCGCCACCAACCTTGCCAACCGGCAGCCGAACCGGTTTGAAACGCTCGGCATGTTCGACGGCAAGGTTCCGTTGAATGCCGACGAACGGCTGGTCGGGTATTTCAAGAAGCTCACTTTCCCGACCGATTGCGCGCGGGCCTACTGGGAGTGGTATCAGCGCGACGCGGAGAGCCTGCCGCTGCGCGGCACCGATCCGATTCTGCCGCTTTTCGAGGCCCTGAAATGGACCTTCCGCATCTCGTGCCACATCGCGGTGGAAAAGCTCGAAGCGGATGGTTTCCGTTTCTGATCTTCCGGCGTTTGCAATCGGCGGAAATTCCTGCTATATTGTAAAATAGAGAATTTCAGGATCGAATCCGGCGTCCCTCCGGCGCGATAACATATTTGGAGATGTTTCATGGACCAGTTCTTCGCCGTCAAACTCGACAACGGCAGTTCGGTGGAAATCAAGGCACAGGCTGAACTCGGCCTCAAGCCGCATGATTTGTGTATTTTCCGCCGCGAATTTTATACCGACATGGGGGAAATCGCCCGGGAACTGGAAAAGGCCGCTCCCGTGAACGGGCAGGGGGAGATTCCGGTAGCCCAGCGCAAAGCGGAGCCGGCCGATCTTTCCACCGCCAACGACAACGATATGCGCGCGCGCTCCGCGCTGCGGACCGCGCATACCCTGGTCGAAAACCTCGGCCTGGGCATGAAGCTCCTGAACGCCCATTATTCTCTGGACGGCAAACTGGTCACGATCCAGTTCAGCGCCGACGGGCGGGTGGATTTCCGGGAGCTGGTCAAGGAGCTTTCGCGGGCGCTCTGCACCCGGATCGAACTGCGCCAGATCGGCGTCCGTGACGAAACTTCCATTTACGGCGGAATCGCGGTCTGCGGACAGCAGCTCTGCTGTCGCCGTTTCCTGAAGGAGTTCAATTCGATCAACGTGAAAATGGCGAAGGAGCAGGATCTTTCGCTGACTCCCGCGACCATCTCCGGCGCCTGCGGCCGGCTGAAGTGCTGTTTGAAGTACGAGCACGAGGGCTATCAGGAGCTGGAAAAGGGGATGCCCAAGCGCGGCGAATGGTGCGACACTCCCCAGGGGCGCGGCCGGATCTGCGACCGCAACCTGCTGACCCGCAAGGTTTCCGTGCAGTTGGAAAGCGGAAATGTGAGCTGGTTCCTGCGCGACGAGATCACGATCCAGGCCGGGGAGCGCGGGCCGCGCAACGGCGGGGGAAACAATGGCGGCAACCGCCGCAATAATGACAACCGCCAGAACCGGACGGCCGGAGAACAGCAGGGAAAGCCGGGAAACAGCAACCGCGGCGATCGCAACCGTCCGCCGCGCAATAACCGCAACGGGGGCGGCAGTGGAGACTCTGCTGGCGGAAACGGCAAAGAGCCGGAGAAAGGCGAATGAGTTTTCCGGAAGCAGAATTGGCGCGCGGCGTCGAACTGGACGGAGCCGGTTTTCTTCCCCGCCGCGGCGAAAGTGCGGAGCAGTTCTTTCGGCGGGTTGAGACGATTCTCGGGATTCACCGTGAGTTCGAGGCGGAACTGGCGGCGGCCGGGGAAGTCGGCGTGTATGGCTTGCAGCTGCGTTCGCAGGACCGGATCCCGGATGAAATCATCGGAGAAGCGGAAGAGGTGACGGATCGATTGTACAGCTTTCGGACCCGGCATGTTCCGGGTTTTTTTCTGTCGCGCGACGTGGGGCTGCTGTGGGGCGGCTGTATGATCTGCGACCCCGACCATCCGCTGTCGGTGTTCCTGATCCGCGGCGCATTCCGCAAACGGCAGCGCTGGCTTTTCTACAACCGCCGTGAACTGCTCGCCCATGAGCTTTGCCACTCAATGCGGCAATCGCTGGAGGAGATCACGCTGGAGGAGTATTTCGCCTACCAGACCAGTCCGAGCCGGCTGCGCCGCTATCTGGGCAACTGCTTCATCCGGGAGTATGACGCGATCTGGTTTGTGATTCCGGCGCTGCTGCTGCTGCTGGCGCAGGTGGCGCAGTCTTTCTGGTTGCCGGGGCTGCCGGTGTGGCCGTTCTGGCCGGTGGCGCTGGCGTATCCGGCTTTCCTGTTGATCCGCAATGGGATTTCGCGGCGGCTGGTGAAGCGGGCGGCAAAGAAACTGGCTGCGTTCGGCGTGGAAAAGCCGTCGGCGGTGCTGTTCCGGCTGGACCGCGGGGAAATCCGGCGGATCGGAGCGATGGAGCGGCCCGGAGAGTTTGAACAATATGCGGCGGAACGGAAAGAGAGCGATTTTCGCTGGGCGATTCTGTGCGCCCGGTTCCTGACCGGAAACCCGCCGCCGGAACCTGAGGAGAGTCATTGATGAAAAGAGACGATCTTGTCGCCTGGCTGGACCGTGAACTCGACCTGTCCGCCTATCGTTCTGACCATTCGAACAACGGCCTTCAGGTGGAGGGGGCGCAGGAGGTGACGCGGGCGCTTTTTGCGGTCGACGGCTGTCTGGCGACTTTCCGGCTCGCGGCGGAACGCGGCGCGGACTTCATCTTCGTGCACCACGGCATCAGCTGGGGCGGCGAACCGCGCCGCTTCACCGGCGTGACCGCGGAACGGCTGCGGACTCTGTTCGGGAGTGGAATCAACCTTTACGCCGCGCACCTGCCGCTGGACGCCAATCCGGTGTTCGGCAACAACGCGGAGCTCTGCCGGCTGGCCGGCCTCGGAAAACGGATCCCCTACTGCCGGTACGACGGGGTGGACATCGGTTTTATCGGAGAATTTGAAGCGCCGGTCACCGCGACGGAGCTGAAAACGCGGTTTGAAAAAGAGCTGAAATGCGCCGCGCAGCTGCTGGGCGCACCGGATCGCCCGCAGGGGAAAGCGGCGGTGGTTTCCGGCGGCGGCGGGCTGGACGCGCTGGAACAGGCGGCTGCCGCCGGGGTGAAGTTCCTGCTGACGGGCGAGCTGACGCATGTGATGTACCATTACGCGCTGGAGCTGGATATGACGGTGCTGGCGCTGGGGCATTACGCGTCGGAGACGACCGGGCCGCGCGCGCTGATGGAACGGATCGGGCGCGAGTTCGGGATCGAAACTCTGTTTGCGGAATTGCCGACAGGATTGTGAACGGAAAACGGAGAATACGGAAAATGATCGGAAAGTTTTGTCTGGCGGCACTCTGCCTGACGGCGGCGCTTCTGTTTTACGGCTGCGCGCCGACGGTGACGGTCAATGGGGAAACCTTTGAGGCGCTGACTCCCCGGGAGGAAAAGGACCTGGTGCTGATTGCGCGCGCCGCACTGAAGCGGTCGCCGAAGGCGGTCGGCCTGCAGGAACTTCGGGCGATTGAGGATACCGAACCTGAGGTGGAGATCAATTATTACGGCGACCGGACCGGCGATGCGAAGGTCACATGGACTTTACCGGACCACCGCCGCACCGTCCAGTTCCGGGGGCAGTTGCTGACGGATCACATGGTCGTGCAGACGTATACCGTTCAGCTTTACGACGGAATCATCGATTACAGCAAGGGAAAACCCGTCCTCCGCCGCGAACCCTCGCAGCCGAAGACGGGTTCCGATCCGGGGAACAACTCCCTGGAGGACCTGCTCAGATCACCCGCTCGATAACGATTTCGGGATCGATCTCTTCACGCAGAATCCGCTCGAGGCCGCCCTTGATGGTCATGGCCGCGTGCGGGCAGCCGCCGCAGGCGCCCTGCAGCTTGAGCTTCACGGTTTTTCCTTCGATCGCGACGATTTCGAGGTCGCCGCCGTCGGCCTGCAGGTGGACGCGGAGCGATTCGAGCCGTTCGGTGATTTTTTTGGTCAATTCATCCATTGTTCTTTCTCCTTGCGTAATTGTCCTTGGTATGACAAGTTTTTCAATGATGCGGACAACCGTCCGGAAACCACGGCTGCCTTTCAGGTATTATATTGACTTTTTACCGTTTTTTCAAGTGCCGGGCCGTTTATTTTCCGAAAACTCCGGGAAACGGCGCACCATCAGCAGGCAGTCATGCCATGCTCCTTCGTGGAATTCATGATGCTCAAGCAGCCTTTCCCGCCGGAAACCGGCTGCACTGTAGCACCGGATCGCCCGGAGATTTTCCACGCGGGGATCGAGCTGGAGCGAAGTGATGCCGCCGCTTTCGGACAGCTCACCGACGAGCCGGTCGAGAATCGCCCGCCCCCACCCTTTCCCCCATAAACCGGGTTCGCCGATAAAAAGATCGACTCCGAACCGGCCCGGTTCAGGCGGTTCCGGGTAATACTGCAGATAACCGGCGGGAGAATCGCCAAGCTCGATCAGGTTGCGCCGGATGTCGTCTTTACTGAAATATTCGGCCAGAAGTTGCTCGCGGGTGAATTTCCGGTCGCGCCCTTCGTAAAATTCAAGAACGGCCGGGTCGTGGAGCCATTTCAGCAGCAGCGGCAGGTCGGCGCGCTTCAGGGGGCGGAACCGGACAGCAGCCTTGTTCGGTGAGGTGCCGGTGCAGTACTCCATATTGAAGTTAGTCCAGATTCCGCACTTCTTCGCAAAGGAGCGCGTAGGAACGCCGGGCGGCGGACAGGTCGCGGCGATGGGCGGCCTGATTGATTTCACCGGCGCGCTTCAGAATTGATATGGCGCCGACATTGGAGGAGCATCCCATCATGGAGTGGGTGACCGCGCGGATTTTCAGGATGTCCTCGTCATTGATGGCGGCTCCGAGTTCCCGGACATGGCGCTCAAGGGTCTGGCAGTAGGTGTCCAGCACCATTACGGCGTTGTCTCCGGTGATCTCGAAATTTTCCCTCAAATGATCCAGAATCGCGCTTTTCATAACGGGCTCAACCTCTGCTGTCAAACGTTTTGCTAAAATTAACACGCCTTGCCCGTATTGTCAACCCCCAACTTCATCGAAAGGTATTTTTTTCATTGTTTTCTTTTATATTGATGATTTAAGCTCGATTGTATGGAGAATTGCTAAAGAATTTCAGCGCGATAGCATCGACGGGGCAGGGAACAGCGGCAAAAGCACTTGATTTCGGGGCGGTATCCCATCGGTTGAGCAGAGCCGGCGGTTTATTCTGCGGAAGGAACCCCGGAGGCGGCAGGGCCGACGAGCTGAAAAGTTGACAAAAGTTCTTTTTAAAAACGCCGGCAGGACCCGGCAGCAACAAAAGGAGCTTTTGTGATGGACGAGAATTTCGAACACCTGTTTCACCGCCGCCACCGCCTGCATCAGGCCAATCGGGAAGTATGGGAACGGAGCCGGGCCGCTTATTCCGGCGGCAGCGATTATATCCGGACCGCGCTGATCCGGCATGTTTCCGAAATCGAACTGGAATTTGCAGAACGGCTGCACCGGGCCTATTACTTCAATTATCCGCGCAAACTGGCCCGGCTGATTACCCAGTTTGTGCTGTCGGTGGAGCCGCAGCGGGATGGAGCTGAACCGGAACTGGTCGAGGATTTTTCCCGTTCCGGGTTGCGTGCCAACGAGGTGATGCGCCAGTTTTCGACGCTGCTGAATGTGTACGGCGGTGCGGCGCTGACGGTCGAGATGCCGTTCTTCGAAGGGGAGGTCGATTGCGAACGCCGCCGCCGGGAGCGAATCCGTCCTGCGGTCAAGGCCTATTCGCCGTTGGAGATTCCGGACTGGAGCTTCGGAACGGATGGCGAACTGGACTGGATTCTGTTTGAGGAACCTGACATCGTCGACCATGGCCCCTTCGCCCCGAGCACGACGGTGCTGCGCCGCCGGCTGCTGACCCGGACCGAATCAATGGTGTTCGAGCGGGAACAGGGGACCGGGGTGATCCGGCTGGTCGGCCGTTCCGCGCACAATCTCGGTACGGTTCCGGCGGTCTACCTGGTCGAGCCGGACGGTTTCGGCCTGAAATCCCGGCACTACTTTGAGGACGTGGTGCGGATCAGCGATGCGATCCTGAACAATGAATCCGAAGCGCAGATGAATGTGGTCAAACAGATGTTCGGCCTGCTGGTGATTTCCGACAGCTTCGCGCGGGGCGCGCGGACTTCGACCGCGGCTCCGGGAGGGGAGCCGGAGAAGTTCAGCCATGTGCTCGCCCGCTCCGCCGCACTGTGGGAGAGTCCGGAGGAGCGCGGCATCAGCCGTTACATCTCGCCGTCCGGTGCGGATACCGCTTCGATCCGTGCGGAAAACGACGCATTGAAGCGCGAGTTGTTCGACGTGGTCGGCATGGCGCTGGTGACACCGTCCCGCGACGCCCAGACCGCCGAATCCAAGGCCTGGGATTATCATCAGGTCAAGCAGTTCCTTTCCTGCCGTGCCGACATGCTCGAACAGGCCGAGTTGAAATGCTGGCAGCTGATGGCCAGATACGATGCCGCGATCCCGGTGCCGGAGATTGCCTACAACCGGGAATTCGCGGTGGCCGACCTGAAATCCTCCATCGAGTCACTGGTGGAATTGAAACGGTTCTCCGGTGGCGCCGCTTACCGCCGCGAGGTCGCCCGCACAGCGCTGTTCCTGCTGGAAAAGGTGCGCAAGATCGATCCGGTCCGGCGCAAGGCGGTCCTGAAGGAGATCGAGAGCTGGCAGCTGCGCAACAGTGAGGAGGAGCGGTGATGTTCGAGGAAAAATTCACCGAATTCGTAACGCTGCATTCACGGCGCGCCCCGCTGTCGGATAACGAAGCCGCCGTGGTCCGGCATTCCTGCCGCGCCGTGGCCGCCGGGACGGAGAGCTGGTCCGCCGACCGGAGCGTGACCACATCGCTGGTGTTCCTGCTGCGCGGCGACAGCCCGGAGCCGCATATCGGCGACGGCCTCGAATACCGGGGAATCCGTTACGAACTGGGGGCCGTCACGCCCTGCCGCGATGTCGGAGGTCGCCTCCACGCCTGGCGCTGTGTGACCATGTAAGCGGGATTTCGCCTTTGGCGGGCAGAGGCGGAGCGCCTTGCTTGCCGAAGGCGAAATCCCGTCTCTTTCTGTGCAGTTTTGCGTTACGCGTGGGAGTATTCACGCTCGAGCCGCCGTCGGTCATGGATTCGGGAGGAATCAGCCCCGCTTGACCCGCGAGGAGTTGGAGGTGCGGAAATCGACGTTTTCCACCGGCCCCGAATACTTCACCGTCGAGCTGCCCGATACATCGCCGGAGAGCTTTTCGGAAGCCTCGATCTTGACCCGGCTGGCACCGGAAACCTGCAATTCGGCGCGCTGCGCGGCAGCGACGCTCAGTTTCGAAGCACCCGCCACTTCGGCGTCGAGCCGCCTGATTTTTCCCGGATATTCGGCGCTGCTCGCATCGGTGATCTTCAGGTCGGCGCGGGAGCTGGCCGCCCGGCAGTCCGCCTGCGAGGAACCCGTGACTTTCAGTTTGAATTCATCCAGCTCGCCATCGGAAATCAGCAGCCGGCAGCGATCCGCAATTTTACAGGTGAAATTATTGCCGCGTGCATTCTCGATCACAATGGAGTTCGGCCCGGTTCCCTTGACCTGTTCCGGCAGGCTTTTCGTCTTGATTTCGATGGTCATCGGCAAAGACGGCTGTTTCTTTCCGGTATAACGGATCAGCAGTCCGCCACGGACGTGCTCGACTTTCACAAACTCCAGCAGGCTGTTTTCGGTGGTTACCCGGCAGTAGTTTTCGGAAGCGTTGCATTCCAGCTTCAGCTGCCAGCAGCCGGCAATCGAAAGCTGTGAAAGCGTATCAAAGTGATAAAGGTGCGAACTGACCTCGGCACCGGCAAACCGGTCTTTCTTCACACACGGCACCGGAACTGCCGTTTCTTCGGTTTCCGCGGGGGAAAGCGCTCCGCCATCCGGCACAGCAGCCTCACTCTCCTCCTTACGGCGGGTGCCGAGCCAGTAGCCTCCGATCAGCGCCGCCACAATCAGAACCAGAATCACCAGACTGAATTCACCTGTGCACATGGATTACCTCCCGCTTTCATTTCCCGCACTATAATAACAATATACAACTGAAACGCAATTCCCCCAAGGTTGCGAACCGTTTTTTCATTGAAAATTAACAATTCACGCCGCGTGCAGGTTTTCTGAAGTGGGAATTTCGCCTTTGGCGGCCAAAGGCGAAATTCCTGATATCGAATGTGAAGGATTATTTCAACAGATCGGTTGCCGGGGGAGTCTCGCGCCTGGCGGAGGCGGGGGCGGGAACCGTGCGGGAGCGGTTCAGCTCCGTGATCACCTGAGAAGTCAGGTCATCCAGCTCAGGGAAGAGCAGGACGGCAGGCTGTTCGCTCAGGGTTTTGCTGGAGGAATCCAGTACGAAATCATAGCCTTCGGCAGTTGCCCGGCGTTGGATTTCCTTTTTGATATCCGCGATGATTCCTTCGCGTTTGGCTTGGACGATCTTGCGCATTTCGGTGTTGCGCTGATTCATATAAAGCTCGATATCGGCTTCTTTTTCCGCGACCTGCCGGGTTTTCTTCTCGGCGTTTTTGCGGCTTTCGGCCCGTTCGGCTTCGGAAAGGGCGATGTTGTCCATATTGATCCGGGCGGTACGGGCCTCTTCCTTGAGGGTGCGCAGCTCTTCGTTGAGGCGCATCATGGAATTGCGGAATACTTCGGCCTGTTGTTTGATCGCATCTTCGGCGATCCGGCTTTTATAGTATTCCTGAAACACCTTCTCAAGATTGACGACGGCGAACCGCTGCGGCCTGCCTTTGGCGGGCTGCTTTTCCGCGGAGAACGCGGGAAGCGCCGCCATTGCCAGCAGGAGCGCCGCCAGGATCATTCTGAACTGTTTCATCTGCCGGAGGCCCTTTATTTTCCTGAATAGTTCGGGGCGTCCTTGACCATGGTCACGTCGTGCGGATGCGCTTCGCGCAGGCCGGCGGCGGTGACCCGGACCATTTTGGCGCGGTCCTGAAATTCGGAAAGGGTGCGGGCGCCGCAGTAACCGAAGGAGTACCGCAGACCGCCGACGAACTGGATGATCACGTTGCGGACCGCGCCGCGGAACGGAACCATGCCCTCGATGCCCTGCGGCACCAGCTCGGCATCGTCCTCGACATCGTCCTGACCGTAGCGTTCGCGGCTGCCCTTGCCGGTTTTCATCGCGGCGAGGCTGCCCATGCCGCGATAGATCACATAGCTGCGGCCCTGGTGGAGCACCACTTCGCCGGTGCTTTCGGAGGTGCCGGCCAGCGCGGAACCCATCATTACGCAAGAGGCTCCAACCGCCAGCGCCTTGGCCACGTCGCCGGACTGCTTGATGCCGCCGTCGGCAATCACCGGCAGGTCGCGCGGGACCGATTTGGCGACCTCATAAACGGCGGTCACCTGCGGCACGCCGACGCCGGCGACCACGCGGGTGGTGCAGATTGAGCCGGGGCCGATACCGACCTTGATGCCGTCCACGCCCGCATCGGCCAGCGCTTTGGCGGCTTCGGCGGTCGCGATGTTGCCGGCGATCACGTCGACGCGGTCGCCATAGGTTTTCTTCAACAGTTTCACGGTGTCGATCACGCCTTTGGAGTGGCCGTGGGCGGTGTCGAGCACCAGCACATCGACGCCGGCGTTGATCAGGGCTTCGGCGCGGGCTTCGTCATAGGGGCCGATGCCGGCGGCGGCGCGCAGCTGGTGGCGGTCGTCGCGGTTGTAGTCGGGCTCTTCCTTTTCGATCAGGGTCTTCACGTCCAGAAAACTGTAAAGGCCGGTCAATTTGCCTTCGGAGTTCACCATGGGCAGCTTGCCGACCTTGTGCTCGACCATCATCTTGTACGCCTGAAGCATCGAGATGGAGTCTTTCGCGACAACCGGTTCCTTGGTCATCACGTCGCGGATGCGGATGTTGTAGTCGGAGAGGAACTTGAAATCGCGGCTGGTGATGATGCCGACCAGTTTGCCGTTGTCGTCCACGATCGGGAAGCCGGAAAAGGAGTATTTCTTCACGCGCTTCTCATTCATCATTTCGGCGACGGTCTGCTCCGGATGGAAGGTCACGGGGGTGCGGATGATCCCGTTCAGGTAATATTTGACCTTGCGGACTTCGTCGGCCTGACGCTCGATGGAGAGATTCTTGTGGATTACGCCGATGCCGCCGAGACGGGCCATCGCGATCGCCATGTCGCTCTCGGTGACCGTATCCATCGCCGCGCTGACGAAAGGAATATTGAGTTTGACGTTCCGCGAAAATTTGCTGGAAACATCCGCGTCGTGAGGCAGGAAGTCCGCATACTGAGTCACCAGCGAAATGTCGTCGAATGTCAGTCCCTCGAACGGGAACGCGGCCATGAATTGATCGATGTAGCGCATGATAGAAGTCCTCAATCAGTAATTTGAATGAAATTTTACTGTGTAATATACACCTTGTCAAGTCGAATTTCAACTGAAAATGAGCAAGATTATCCGGCGATTGCAAAAAAAAGTCAGGAATTTTCTGATAACGGCGGAAAGGGAGAAATTGCCGCACCTGAGAAACACGTTCCCCATGCATGGACGATTAATAACTCCGGTTCATAAGTTTTTGCATAGAAAAAACTTATGAGCCGTACCCGGCGCCGGCACCTTGCCGGTCGGGGGGGCCGGGGAGCGAAGCGCCCCCGGCCGCCGAAGGCATGTCCTGAGCGGGAACGGGAGGCGGGGTGAGAAGCTCCAGGGCTTTTTCGAGCTGAATGTCACGGATTGCGCCTTTTTCTTCGGGCTGGATTTCACCGGGGTGGTTGCGGCTTTGTTCAGAGAGGCGGAAGATTTCGCCGGGGGAGAGACGGACTTCGACGTCGGGGGTGAGGCCGCGCCGTTCGATCACATGGTCGAGGGGGGTGTGGTAGCGGGCGTTGGCGTAGCGGAGAGCGCCGCCGTTCGGAAGTTTCACGATGCGCAGCAAAGTTCCCTTGCCGAAGGTGCGCATACCGACAAGGCGGGCACGCTTGTGGTCCTGCAGGGCCCCGGAGAAGAGTTCGGAGCTGCTGGCGGTGAATGGGCTGGTCAGGATTACGACGGGGAGTTCGAGTTCGCGCGGCTGATCACTGGTGGAACGGATTTCATGAGTCTGGCGGCCGTGACGGTCGCGGGTGCGCAGGATCAGTTCGTTTTCCGGGAGGAAAATCGAGGCGATTTCGACGGCGCTGCCGACGAGGCCGCCGGGGTTGTTTCGCAGGTCGAGGATCAGCCCGTCGAGCTTTTGAGCCTTGAGTTTCCGCAACGCGGCGCGGAATTCTTCGGGAGTATGGCCGGTGAAACTTTCGATCTTGATATAGCCGATATGGCCGGGCAGGCGCCTGACCGCGTCGGCGGGAATCGACGGGCGCACGATCATCGCGCGGGTCAGCCGGATGGCCAGCGGCTCCGCCGCGGCGTCGCGGGAGTACTTCAGTTCCACTTCGCTGCCTTCCTTCCCGCGGGTCAGGTTCAAACACTCCTGCATCGGGAGCCGGGCGGTGGGCTTGCCGCCGATTTCCACGATCCGGTCGCCGGGACGCAGGCCTCCCTTTTGCGCGGGCGAGCCGGGCATTACGCCGGTGATGAGCAGAGGCTGGTTGGCGGATTTGACCACTTCGACTCCGATGCCGACCAGTTCGCCGGTACGCTTGGAATCGTTTTCGGTGAATTGCGTCGGCGGTTCGTAGCCGGAATAGGGATCAAGCTCTCCGGCAAGTCCGGTCAGCGCGTTTTCAAGCAGTCTGGCGTCGGTGGCGCGGTCGGGATCGACGTAATTTTTGCGCAGGATTTCCATTGCCAGTGCGAATACCGCCGCGTCGGAATAGGTTTTGTCGCTGATTTCGACCTGCTCCGCTTCGGGAGCCGGCGGAGGTGCGGGAACCGGAGCGGCGCTATGGCAGCCGGCCGTCGCCAATGTGACCGACAGAACAGTGAAAAACAGAAACCGGAACATCCTCGACTCCTCCCTGTTGAATGCGATTGATCCTACGGCAATATAGCGGACTTCGGCGGATATGTCCAGCCGGAAGCGGGAGGGATTCGGAATTATTTACCGGAAAACTCTGATATACAGTCTGTTCTTTTCTGGAATCGGGTAGATGAAATAATGCGGGTCGCCCCATCCGGGCCGAGGCTCCTGCAGTTCAGCCGGCTCCAACTGCGGAGGAATGGCAATGGGCGAAAGCTGTTCATTGAATTTCATGCGGCGCAGTTTAGCCTGACTTTCGGCGAAACGGAGAATGTCGCCGCTGAAAACATAGATGGTTCCGCCGAATCTTCCGCCCGGACGGATGGTGGACATCGCCTGAAGCCGGACCGAACTGTCCGTTTTGCCGAAGTCGGCGGAAAAATGGGTGTCGGGATTGTTATGGCTGAGGCCCCGGTATCCGTATGCCGTAAAAGCAATGCACATCACTCCCCATGCAACCGGCCAGCCGAAACGCCGGAGCAACAGAAAAGGCATCGGAGCGACAATCCAGAGGTTGAGTGCAACCGCCGGTAGCAGAATCAGCAGCCAGTTGCCGGAGAACTGATACCGGGTCCCCGTTTCCACCGCGTAAAGGAAATCGGCGTGATTCAGCCAGACAGCAGACCAGAAAAGGATTGCTCCGGCCAGAATGAAGCTGTAACGCCGCCGCAGTTCCTGCAGGTTTTCCGGCTTGCCGGCATTGAGCTGCCGGTTGAACAGCCACCGGGCGAGTACCGCACCTCCGAAAAGCAGCGGAAGCCAGAGAAACAAATGCAGCAGGGCGATCGCGACGGGGGCTCCTTTGCGGGAGTAATGATAGGGTTCGAGCCGGTAAATCAGGTCGAGGCAGTTCCACGCAGTCAGGCCGTTCAGAATTACAAAGGAAAAACAAAGCCCGGAAAAGCGCAGAGGTGATCCCGGCAGATGCAGTATGGCGTCAAACTGTCGGAACGCCGCGAAAAGCATGACGGCAATTGCCGCAATAATCTGCAGAAAAAGCGTATGCAAAGACGCGGCGGGATTCAGAATCCGGCGGCGCATTGCGGGAAACAACCACAGAAAAGCGGTACAGAACAAAACCTCCGCAGTAAGCAGGCCGACAAACCCGCCCTCCGGCAGGCGGCCTGTACCGTTGAGAAAAAGAAGCCCGAACAGCCAGAGGGCAGGAGCGAGGAAAATGCCGGAACGCTCACATTTTCCCATTGGTTGTTCCGGTTTGAACAGTGATTTCATATACGGTGTTCTCCTTAATCCTGAAATATAGTTTCCCGGTACGCAATTTCCAACTTGATAAATGGAGATTTCCGGATTATTTTATATAGACTGTATATTCCCAAATCATATAATTCAACATACAGGAATGATTGCAATGAGTATCTCTCCGCTGCAGAAGGCGCGCGCCGCCTACGCCCCGAAACTCCCGCCCGCGCTGGCCAACGGCGCTCTGGTCAAGGTCACCGAAGGCGCTCCGACCACCGCGGTCGCCGACGTCGAAAAGGTGCGGGAAATTTTCAAGACCACCTTCGGCAGCCCCGTGCTGACCTTCGAGGCCGGCGAAAAAGGCGAAGCCCGTCCGCTGACGGTCGGCGTGATCCTCTCCGGCGGCCAGGCCCCCGGCGGCCACAACGTGATCGCCGGCCTCTATGACGGCATCAAGTCGATCAACCCATCCAGCCGGCTCTTCGGTTTCCTGAAGGGGCCTGACGGTCTGGTGAAGGACGAGTACATGGAGCTGACCGATTCGATCATCGACGCCTACCGCAACACCGGCGGCTTCGACATGATCGGCTCCGGCCGCACCAAGCTCGAAACCGACGAGCAGTTCGAGCTGGCCCGCAAGCACTGCGAAGTGCTCGGCATCACCGCGCTGGTGATCATCGGCGGCGACGACTCCAACACCAACGCCTGCATGCTGGCCGAATATTTCAAGAGCCATAACGTCGGGATTCAGGTGGTCGGCTGCCCGAAGACCATCGACGGTGACCTGAAGAACGAGTGGATCGAAGCGAGCTTCGGCTTCGACACCGCCTGCCGCGTTTACAGCGAACTGATCGGCAACATCGGCCGCGACGCGAACTCCGCGAAGAAGTACTGGCACTTCATCAAGCTGATGGGCCGTTCCGCCTCCCATATCGCGCTGGAGTGCGCGCTGCAGACCCAGCCGAACATCGCGATCATCTCCGAGGAGGTCGCCGCGAAGAAGATGACCCTCGCCCAGATCGTCGAGGAGATGGCGGTCGTGGTCGCCGCCCGCGCCAAAGCCGGGATGAACTTCGGCGTCGCGCTGATTCCGGAAGGGCTGATCGAATTCGTGCCGGAAATCAAGGTGCTGATCGCCGAGCTGAACGACCTGCTGGCCGCCAACGCCGCCAAAGTTGACGCGATGGAAAAGGCCGACAAGGTCGCATTCGCCAACGCGAACCTCTCTGCCGAATCCGCGAAGGTGTTCAGTTCACTGCCGACCGGCATCCAGATGCAGCTCTGCAACGACCGCGACCCGCACGGCAACGTGCAGGTTTCGCTGATCGAAACCGAAAAGATGCTCGCCGAAATGGTCGGCACCCGCCTGAAGCAGATGAAGAGCGAAGGCGCCTATGACGGCAAGTTCTCCACGCAGGTTCACTTCTTCGGCTACGAAGGGCGCTGCGCCGCTCCGTCGAACTACGACGCCGACTACTGCTACAGCCTCGGCTACAACGCCGCGGCGCTGATCGGCGCGGGCAAGACCGGTTATATGTCCAGCGTGCGCAATACGATGCTCCCGGCCTCCAAGTGGATCGCCGGCGGTATTCCGATCACGATGATGATGAACATCGAACGGCGTCACGGTCACGACAAGCCGGTGATCAAAAAGGCGCTGGTCGAGCTGGACGGCGCTCCGTTCAAGTTCTTCGCGGCGCACCGCGCGGAATGGGCGAAGGAAACCGCCTACGTCTATCCCGGCCCGATCCAGTACTTCGGCCCCGCCGAAGTCTGCGACCTCGTGACCCGGACGCTCGAACTCGAACAGGGCAAGTAATTCGACCAACTGCCGCCGCCGGTTTTCCGGCGGCGGCCCGGTGAGGACAGGATGGAAAAACCGCAAATCGATATCAAATACGTCGCGGCGCTCGCCCGGCTGGAGATCCGGCCGGAACAGGCGGAGCGTCTGCAGAACGACCTGCAGAACATCGTCGAATACATCAATGAACTCGGCGAACTCGACCTTACCGGGGTGGAGCCGACCGCGCACGCGGCCGCGCTCTCGAATGTCTGGCGCGAGGATGAAGCCGGTACGCCGTTCGACCGCGACCGGATGCTTGCCAATGCGCCGGCGCTGATGAACGGCGATCTGATCCGGGTGCCGCAGGTGCTGCCCGGGGAAGGGATGAACTGAAATGGCTGAACTCAACCTCGTAAACCGTCCGATCCACGAGCTGGCGGCCGGACTGGCCGCGAAGGAGTTTTCCGCCGCGGAGCTGGTCGCCGCCTATGCGGACCGGGTCGCCGCCAAAGACGGCGAAATCAAAGCGTTCCTGAAACTCGACCGCGAACAGGCGCTCAAGGCGGCGGAGGCCGCCGACGCGCGCCGTGCCGCCGGCAAGCCGCTCAGCGACTACGACGGTATTCCGGTCGGCATCAAGGATTGCATCGTCGCGGAAGGGGAGACCTGCTCGTGCGCGTCGAAAATTCTTGCGCCGGTGAAATCCCCCTATGACTCCACTGCCGTCGCCCGGCTCCGGGCCCAGGGGTTCATCCCCTTCGGCCGGTTGAACATGGATGAATTCGCGATGGGTTCCAGTTGCGAAAACAGCGCGTTCCAGAAGACCGCCAACCCCTGCGACGTCAGCCGGGTTCCCGGCGGTTCCTCAGGCGGTTCGGCGGCGTGTGTCGCGGCGAGTTTCGCCCCGGCCGCGCTTGGCTCGGACACCGGCGGTTCGATCCGCCAGCCCGCCGCTTTCTGCGGCATCGTCGGGCTCAAGCCGACCTACGGGCGGGTTTCGCGTTACGGACTCGTGGCGTTTGCGTCCAGCCTCGACCAGATCGGCCCGATGACCCATGACGCGCTCGACGCGGGCATCCTGCTCGACGCGATCGCGGGCGGCGACCCGATGGACTCCACCTCGCTGCCGAATCCGGCGGGCGGCTTCGCGGATGCGGTCCGCAATTCCTCAGGTTCGCTCAAGGGGATGAAGATCGGCTTGCCGAAGGAGTATTTCACCGGCTCCGGCCTCGCTTCCGGCGTCGAAACAATCACGCAGCAGGCGATTGAAAAGGTCCGCTCCCTCGGCGCTGAACTCGTCGAAGTTTCGCTGCCCCACACCAGATACGCCGTCGCCGTCTACTATATCATCGCGACCGCCGAAGCCAGCGCCAACCTCGCGCGTTTCGACGGCATCCGCTACGGCGACCGCAAGGAGGGACGCGACCTTGTGGATACTTACTTCAAGACCCGCGGCGAAGGCTTCGGGGATGAAGTCAAGCGCCGCATCCTGCTCGGCACCTACGTGCTCTCCAGCGGCTACTACGACGCCTATTATCTGCGCGCTCAGAAGGTTCGCACGCTGATCCGCCGCGACTTTGAAGAAGCCTACAAGCGGTGTGACCTGATGCTGACGCCGGTTACGCCGACCGTCGCTTTCAAGTTCGGCGAAAAGACCAGCGATCCGCTGCAGATGTATCTGTCGGATATCTTCACGATCGCATTGAACCTCTCCGGCAACTGCGGCATCAGCGTTCCCGCCGGCAGGGACCCGGAAACCGGAATGCCCGTCGGCATCCAGTTCCTCGCGCCCGCGCTCGACGAAGCGCGCCTGCTCCAGGTTACCGACACTTTCATGCGGTGATCTTTGCCTCCGGCGGCCGGGGGCGCTTCGCCCCCCGACCCCCCCTGCCTTTAAAACGGCAGGCCTCCCCGGTGACTCGCCTCCGGCGGCCGGGGGCGCCTGGTTCCTCTAGACTGGGCAAACAGGAACGAGCAGAAAAGGGAGAAAACCGTGCCGGAGAAGAAAACGAATCCGTGGCTGTGGATTCCGACCGCGTTTTTTGCGGAGGGCGGACCGTATGCGATTGTGGCGACGGTGTCGGTGATCCTGTTCAAATCGCTGGGCATGGACAACCGTGACGTGGGATTGTGGACGAGCCTGATCGCGATGCCGTGGGCGTTCAAGCCGCTGTGGACGCCGGTGCTGGACCTGTTCGGAACCAAGCGGCTGTGGGCGATCGGGATGCAGTTGCTGATGGCGGTGATCTTCACGGCTTCGGCGGGCCTGATCCTGTCGGACAAACTGACCTGGCTGCTGATCGGAGCATTTTTCCTGCTGGCGTTTGCTTCCGCGACGCACGACGCGGCGGTGGACGGCTTCTACCTGATCGCACTGGATTCGCACGAACAGTCGTTTTTCGCCGGAATCCGGGGAACGTTCTACCGGATCGCTTCGGTGCTGGTGCAGGGAGGATTGGTGATGCTGGCGGGAGTGATCGAACACCGCTCCGGTTCGGTGAAAACGGGCTGGTGCGTGGCGCTGGCGCTGGCGGCGGCGGTGATGGCGCTGATCGCGCTGTGGCACTTTGCGGCGATGCCGAAAGCGGCCGGTGACCGGCCGGCCTGCAGCGGCAACGGACTGGCGGAATTTTTTGTTATTGTCCCAAATTTTGTGAAACACACTTGTAGTTTCCAACGCCGATAACGACGTTGCCGATAATTTGCATACGTTTTTGCCAGTAGTCCTCC
>NZ_QEKH01000011.1 GCF_003096415.1 Victivallis vadensis
ATTCCCTTTATGTTGAGATTTTGAGTTACTCAAAATAAAAGGCAGATGCAACCTTGTCAAACAACACATCCCATCACAAAATTTGGGACATTATCAAAAGTTTACAAAATCAAAAATATATTACACCTTAATCTGTTTTTAATCAATGGATAACGCCAGAATATGATAAATCAGAAACGCCATGTAATTTTTAAAATAAAACTTGCAGTGCAGCGGGTTCCGCAACCGTCCCTTGCATTTCCCCGATACTTCGGCTATATTCTCACGATAACTCTCATTCAAGCAGGAGACAAAGAACATGCTCAAAGGTATTTCCCCGCTGATCAGCCCCGAACTGCTCAAAACGCTGGCCGAAATGGGCCACGGCGACGAGATCATCCTGTCGGACGCCCACTTTCCCGCCCATTCGATGGGGATTCCGGTGCTCCGCGCCGATGGAATCCGGGTGGCTCCGCTGCTCGACGCGATCCTGCCGCTCTTCGAACTGGACGCTTATGTGGACGCCCCGGTGGTGATGATGGCCGCCGTCCCCGGCGACACCCTTGACCAATCGCTGCTCGACGGTTACCGGGCCGCAATCGAAAAGCACGCGCCCGACGCTCCGGCAACCGCCCATATCGACCGCTTCGACTTCTACGAACGCGCCCGGAAGGCATTCGCGGTCGTGGTCACCGGCGAGACCGGCAAATACGGCAACATCCTGCTGAAAAAGGGCGTAACGCCGGTCAAATGACCCCGGTTCCCGCCACTTCTTACCGGAAATTGAAAAAAATATCCGTAAAAAACAGCAAAGAAAGTTGCAAATGCTCCCGATCCGGTTATATTCCGTGGCAGCACACGGCGATAAACGGCGTCTGCGGTAACAATTCTGGAGAAGGATATGTCGGAAGAAATGAAAAAGGTTGAACAGGGAAGCATCACTCCCGAAGAACGGACTCTGGGACTGGTCTGCGTCCTGCTGCAATTCCTGACGGTGGTCGGGCCGCTGATCGTGTGGCTGATCAAGAAAGATGAATCCGCCTACCTCAATGCGCTCGGCAAGGAGACGATCAACTTCCAGCTCACGCTGCTGATCCTCTATGTGATCTGCGGAGTGCTCACGATCATCGTGGTCGGCGCGCTGCTGGCGCCGCTGGTCGGCCTCTTCGGGTTGGTGATGATCATCGTGGCGGCGGTCAAGGCGAACGAAGGGATCATCTACCGGTATCCCTTCTGTTTCCGCTTCCTCAAGTGACCGGATCTGCCGTTCCGGCTCCGGGGCCCGATGGTTCCGGGGCCTTTTTTCTTTCCGCGTTCCGCGGCGGCAATACCCGGATTTCCATTGAGGCGGCCCGATAGCCGTCGCCGCCCCAGAAGAGCAGCCGGTGCGTTCCCGGCGCGAGCATAAGATCGCTCCCGGCGGCAATCTTCCCCTGATAGCGGTTGTCGAGGTAGAAATGAACTTCGGCGGGAGTGCAGTCGAGCCGGAACCGGACTCCGCCGCCCGCTTCGGCCCGGTAGGTGCCGGGGGCGGGAGTGACGACGGCGGTCGGCTTCGGAGCTTTCGCATTGGCTTCCCTGCGGCAGTCGCGGCAGCTTTGCAGCGGAATGCCGCGCACGACGGCGCCGGGAAAGGTTTCGCCGCAGAACATGCCGGGACGCAGGCCGCTGCGGCGGCAGAGCGCGGTGATTTCGCGGTGCGCCTCAGGCCACTCCGGAGGCGGAGCGTTGCGGTAAAGCGTCCGCATCATGGCTCCGGCGGCGGGGGCTGCCAGCGGACCGCCGACCAGATCGGGCGACGGCGTGCCGTCCTTGTTGCCGAACCAGACGCCGACCGTCCACTCCGGGGTGAACGCGATACACCACGCATCGCGGTTGCCGTTGGAAGTGCCGGTTTTCCACGCGACCGGCAGGCCGCCTGCCCCCGGCAGCGCCCGGCTGCGCAGCATCGACGCGAGCATTTCGCAGCTCCCGGCGCTCCACACCGCGGTTCCGGCGGGAGCGGCGGTATCCTCCAGCAGCAGAAACGGGCGATGGATACCGCCGGAGGCGATCGCGCGATAGGCGTTGGCGAGGTCGAGCAGCGTCACATCGAGGCTGCCGAGCGCCAGAGAAAGACCGAGCTTGTCCGGCGCGGGAGCGCCGGGACGCCACAGCCCGAACCGGGAAAGCGTCCGTTTCACCCGCTCCGTGCCGAGCGATCGCAGCAGCCGGACCGCCGGGGTGTTCAATGACTCCGCCAGCGCCGTCTCCGCCGAAACCCGGCCGCGGAACGTGCCGTCGAAGTTTCCGGGGCGGTAGCCGCCGTAAAGCAGCGGCGAATCGTCGAGCACGGTGTCGCCGGCCAGCATCCCGCCTTCGACCGCCTCTCCGAACAGGAACGGCTTCAGCGCCGAACCGGGCGAGCGATACGCGACGGCGGCATTCACCTGCCCGGCGGGAAGCGCCCCGAAGTCCAGGGTACCGACCAGCGCCCTCACCTTGCCGGTGCGGTTCTCCAGCACGGCCAGCGCCCCGTCATGAACCGAGGGATGAAGCGCAACGCTCCGCTTCAGCAATGCCAGCGCGGCGTCCTGAAGTTCAGGGTCGAGAGTGACCGTCACCCGTTCCGGCAGCGGGGCTTCCGCGCTCCGCTCGGCCAGCTCGAAAAACTGCGGATCGGCGGCGCGCCGCCACAGCGGCAGCGAAAAGTCCCGGTAACGCAGCGGTTCTTCGGCATAAATCCGTCCGGCCTCCCCGGCGGTCAGCAGCTTGCGGCGGACCAGCATTTCCAGAACGGTTTTCTGCCGCCGGCGCGCCGCTTCCGGGTGCCGGTCGGGACGGAAGCGGTTGGGGCGCTGCGGGATTCCGGCGAGCAGCGTGCATTCGGCGAAGTTCAGCTCCGACGCGGACCGCCCGAAGTAGTAGCGCGCCGCCGCTTCGACGCCGTAGAGCTTGCCGCCGTAGGGAAGATAATTGAAGTACGCTTCGAGGATTTCGCGTTTGGAGTGCTTTTTCTCCCAGCCGCGCGCCAGCTCCATCTGGCACAGCTTGTTGAACCACGAGCGGGGCCGCCGGTCGGCCAGGTTCATCAGCTGCATCGTGACCGTGGAGGAGCCGGAAACGATCCGGCCGTGTTTTAAAAGCTGCCAAAACGCCCGCGCCGACGCCGCCAGGTCGACACCGTCGTGCCGGTAAAAGTTGCGGTCCTCGACTGCGAGCGTGATTTCGACCAGATGCGCGGGAAGCGCATCGAGCCGGACCGGGAAACGCCACTCGTAGTCGAAGCCGGGCCGGGAATGCAGCAATCTCCCCGCCCGGTCGAAGAACCGGCGTGCCGGAATCCGGCGCGCCAGCTCCTCCTCCGGCAGCGGCACGCAGTACGGCAGCACCCATTGGCGGAACGCGGCAGCCGCCGCGAAAACCGCCGCTAGGATGGCCGCGCCGGCCGCCAGACGCCTCCGGTTCAGGACAATCCGCCGCATTATACCGTCATTTCACCTCAAAAAGGCCGTCCGTGACGGAGACCGCCTTGAGTTCGGGGCGGTACATCGATTCGATCTGCACCGCCGGAATCGCGAAGCGGCCGCGCTGCACCGCGCGCACCCGGTAGGTGACGACGGCTTTGCCGGCATGGATGTCGCCGAACAGCAAAAAGCGGTCGTCGCGCCGTTCCAGCATCCGGGCATCCACGCCGGAGTCGACACGCTTGTCGAATACCGCATTGCGGGTCGCCAGACGCTCGTCCTCGATTTCGAGGCCGCCCGGCAGCAGGTCGCTGATCACGATGTTTTCGCATCCGGCGGCGGCGGTCACGGTGATCCGCGCCTCCAGCAAATCGCCGGAGTTGCAGCATCTGACCGGCTTGGCGTCGGCGTCGAAGTATTCGCGGCGGATCGTGAAGCCCTCGGCAACTTCCCTGCCCTCTTTCGGCAGCCCCCGGCTGCTCACGTAGACGTAAAGCGGGGCTTCGCCGCTGTTCACGACCGTGAACTTCGCCGGTACGGCGAAGTCGGCCCGGAGTGCGGAGCCGCCGTCAAGCGTCCGGTCGGGTTGGCCGGAGACCTGAAGCGTTCCCTTGCAGGCTCCCTTCGCATGGCGGGCGGCCCAGCGCGACAATCCGAGCGCGGCCCACGCGTTGTTCTGGGTGGAGCCCCATTCGCCTTCGGGACGGATCTTCTGCTGCAGCAGCGCGGCAAGCCGGGTCACGGCCGGATTCTCCGGCGCGAGATCGCCGAGAATCCACAGCGCGAGGCCGAGGCGGCGTTCTTCGGAGTCGAGCGCCCCGCCGGAACGGCGGCTGTAAAGGTGGAAGGGATGATTCAGCAGCGGCCCGATCACCCTGGCGCCGTCCGCGGCGAAGTTGGCGCGGATCAGCGCGGCTCCGGCGAGGAAACGGCTGAACAGCTCGGGATTTTCCGAAATCACCGCGCGGGCGGGAGCCTCCGCCGAGGCCGGATCGGCCAGCGCCAGCAAATAGCAGGCGTAACCGCGCTCCTCGGCGGAGTTGCCGCGGTCGTTCACATACCGGCGCAGCTGCGTGACGATCTGCCGTTTCTCCTCCTCCGGCAGCGGATAACCGGCCAGCTCGGCTTCGAGCAGGAAATGCCACGCAAAGAAACTCCCGGCCATCCACGAGGCGCGTTCGCCGGGCCACATCGAATAGCAGCCGTCATATCTGCGCATCGCCTGAATCCGCGCCAGCGCGGAGCGGAGCTTGAGATCGGCATCCGCGCCGAAACCGGCAGGCAGGATTCCGGCCTCCTCCAGCGGCTTCACCGCGAGGAACGGGAAAGCGCCGGCGACGGTCTGCTCCAGACAGCCGTAGGGATACTCGTTCAGCCAGCGCAGCGCACCGGCGACCGAAAGCGCCGGGGAGCCGATCTCGACCGCCGCCTTGCCGAACGTCAGGTCGAAGTCGGGGTGCGCGGTGTCGAACGTGGCGCTTCTGCCCGGTTCGACGGTGTGGATCACGGTCCGGTTTTCGGCCTGCCGGGGCGGGCGCACCGTGAAGCTCTCGCTGCCCCGGACGACCGTGCCGCCGAGTTTCAGTTCGGCCCGGACCGTCACCGCGCCGGGCAGCTTCGACGCCCGGACCGGGATGGTCACGACCCGGCGCTCCCCTTTGGCCAGCTCCAGCTTGCCGGAAGCGGCGGCGACCGGTTCGAGCGCCCCTTCGACGGTGATGCTCCAGTCGGCGGCGCTCTGTGCAAGCTCGTGGTTGAAACAGGTCAGCGCGAGTTGGAACTCATCCTGCGGCGCGACCGCGCGGGGAGCGGCGATCTGCACGGTCGCCGGTTCGCGCAACACCAGCTCGCGTTCGGCGGAACCGGTCTGCTCCTTATCCGAAGCGATCGCCATCAGCAACAGCGCCCCGGTGTGGTCTGGCAGCTGCAACTGATATTCGCCGCTGCCGGAAGCCGGCACGGAAACGGTCCGCATCGCGACGACCGCCGGAGCCTTCAGCGCGGCGGCGAACGGCGACAGGAAACCGGCGAGCTTGTCGCCGCCGCCGATCCTGCCGTCCACCACCTGCAATGCCGGATAGAGCTGCCTGTAGGTGTCGCCGAAGCGGAACGGGCAGTTGACTTCGCCGAAGAAGAACTTCCACGGGTCGGGCGTCTTCCAGTCGGTCAGCGCCAGAATGCCCCGGTCCACCGCCCAGAGCTGCAGTTCCGCCGGAACCGGCTGCCCCGCGAAGTCGCTGACCTCCGCCCGAACCGTGACGGCCTCGCCGGGACGGCTGACGGCAGGAGCATGAAGTTTCACATCGAGCCGCCGGGAGTTCTGGTCCACCGGAATCCGCACGAGGCCAGAAAGCCGCTTCGGAATTTTCGGGTCGTCCGACGGATCGGTCACCACGGTGACTCCGGCGAAATAAGTCCCCTGCGCCAGATCCGCCGGTACCGGAATCTCGATCGCATTCCGCCCCGCCTTCACCCGGTGGGAAGTGATGGAACGGATGCGGTCGGCTCCGGCCGTGACCACCGCCTCCCCCGCCGCCGGGGCGTTGAAGGCGAACTGCACGGTTTCGCCCGGCTGGCAGGATTCGGCGTCGAGTTCAAAGGCCAGCACCGACGGATTGCGCGACCGTTCGCCGCTCTCGCCCGCATAGTGCCAGAATTCGGTTTCGGCCAGCAGGTCCCCCGCCTTGTCCGCGACGCGGAGCGTGAAGTCGCCCTCCTGCGGCATTTCGATTTCGCAGCGGTAGATGCCGCGCCCTTCGGGAACAAGCGCCAGCTTCCGCGCCGGAAACTCCTGCTGAAACTGCTGCCACTGATAGTTCCAGCGGCCGTCCTCTTCGACCAGCCGGTAGTCCCAGTCCCTGCGGATCAGGATGCCGGAGAGGGCGGGTTCCTTCAACTCATACGGCTTGCCGTCCGGCGTCACCGCCGCGATGCGGAACACGCGGCGATTCCCCTGCGCTCCGCCGTCCTGCAAACCAAGATAGTGGTCGCGGTAGTGGCAGAACGCCCGGACGGTGCCGGAAACGCTCCGCCCCACCGGCGGTCTGGCGGTCGCGACCACGACGATTTCGACCGGCAGGACGGGCTTGTACGCCAGCTCCGGGATCTCGAAGCTGTCGTTGAACGCCCCGCGGCTGACCTCGCCGGAGCTGCGGAAGGTGCGCGCGGAACTGCGCTCCACCGCGGCGCGGGTGCCGAAGGTGAAGCCGCGCCAATCCTGCGGCCTGAATTCCGCGACCGCTTCGCGCACATTCAGGGTGACCGGGCCGCTCTCCAGCGGCACGCCGAAATAGTAGTCGACCCGCCCTTTCACGCGAAGCGTTTCCCCCGGCGCAAGCGTTTCCTTTTCGGCGCGGAACTCCATCTTGAGCTGATCCGGCACATATTCGCCGACCAGAAAACGGGTGGAGCCGTAACACTGCGCCGCCGCCCGGTCCTCGCCGGGAGCGCGCAGCCGGACGGAGTAGGCACCGGTCGCCGCCCCCGCCGGAATCTCCACTCCGGTTTGATAGAAACCCGAAGCACTGCCGGTCACCGGCCGGGAACAGAAGAGCTTCCCCGACGGAGCGGTCACTTCCAGCACCAGCGGCACTCCGCCCGCCGCGTTCAGCTTCCCGGCGTCGCGCAGATAGCCGAAAACGCCGATGGTTTCACCGGGGCGGCAGATGCCGCGCTCCGGGAACAGAAACGCGCCATATCCGGCCTGCCGGGCAACCGGCAATCCCCGGTCCGCCTTGCGCAGGTCGGAGCGGTTCAGTTCGGAGAACGGCAGATAGGTCACATCCTCGCCCTGAATCGCGACCAGCAGCGCCGGCTGATCGTCGGGATCGGCCAACGGCTCAAATTCGATCTTCCCGAATCCTCCCGCATCGGTTTCGGCTTCGCCGAGCGGCTGCAGCTTGCGGCTGTAGAGCTGCACCACCGCGCCGGAGACCGGACGGTTCCCGGCCAGCGACCGCACCGCGAAACCGACCTCCCGTTCACCGGCGACCGCCTGAAGCGCCAGGTCGGTCAGCACCACCAGCCGCGAATCGCTGCGGGAGGCGTCGGGCGAGGAAATCCGCAACTGATACACACCGGGAACCCGCTTCAGGCCGAGCGCGTCGAAGGGCAGCGCGATACAGTTGCTCCGGTTGCGGGCGGCGGGAGCGTCCAGCGTGACGGTGCGGAGGCTCCGGGAACAGTCGCTCCACGGGGATTGCAGAAAATCCAGCAGCCGGTTCGGGTAGACCTGAGACAGCTCCACCTGGACCTTGCCGGTGTTGACCGTTTCGACCGGCAATTCCCAGACGGAGCCGGAAACCGGGAAGAAGGAGCCGTTGCTGAGGAAATTGATCCGGGGCGGCAGTTCGGAAGCGATGAAGCCGGGGCGTTCGGTCCGTTCCAGCGGCGGAGCACCGCCGGCAGCGGGCAGGCCCTGCTTTACCGTGAACTGGTAGAATTTGCCCGGCTCGAATCCGGCGGAGATGTACCAGCGGTCGCCGCTGCTGTTCACATTCAGCGCCAGCGGCGGAGTCACGCTCAGGAACTCCGCCGCCTTCTCCGGCTGCGGCGGCGCGCTGAACCGGATTTCAAAGCGGGAATTGTCCGCGTCATACCGCGTTGAGAGAATCCGCAGCGGTTCCGGGGCGGTGGCGACCGGCGGCTTCGGCAGCGGCTGCGGAGCCGGAACCGGTTTCGGCGGTTCGGCGGCCGGGGCGGGGGTCGGCTTCTCCCTGTTCCGGGAATAGAGTTGGATGGCGAGACCCGCATTGAGGGCAAGTGAGGCGAGAATGACCCCTCCTGCGGCGTACCGGACGACTGTTTGCTGTTTACCCATGATGACCTTTTTCTTCGACGATGGAGATTGGCGTGGAGTGGTATTATACAGGGTTTTCACAGGATTTCAACTGCCGGAAACAAGTTTTTCCGAAATCATTTTTTCTCCCGGAAAAATCCGGAAAAACCGGCCCAAAGGGCGCCTCCCCGATCCTGATGCGATTTTACTTTTCCGGCAAAGCAGGTTATATTGCCTTATCGTACAAAATGTTTTTTCCGGAGGAGAATTTTCATGAAATATATCGGTGCACATGTCAGTATTTCCGGCGGCGTCGAAAACGCGCCGCTGAACGCCCATGAACTCGGCGCCACCGCTTTCGCGCTGTTCACCAAGAACCAGCGCCAGTGGCACGCCGCTCCGCTGACCGCGGAGTCGATCGCCGCCTTCAAGGCCAACTGCGAAAAATTCGGGTTCAAACGGGAAATGATCCTGCCGCACGACAGCTATCTGATCAACCTCGGCCAGCCCGACCCCGAAAAGCGCAAAGCCTCCATCGCCGCCTTCACCGATGAGATGAGGCGCTGCCATCAGCTCGGACTGGTCAAACTGAACTTCCACCCCGGCAGCCACCTGAAACAGGTCTCCGAGGAGGAGGACATCCGGCTGATCGCGGAAAGCGTCCGCGAAGCGATCGACGCCGTCCCGGAGGTCGTCGCCGTATTCGAGAACACCGCCGGGCAGGGCAGCAACATGGGCTATCGTTTTGAACAGATCGCCGCCATGCTCGAACAGGTCGACCGCCCCGGCCGCGTCGGCGTCTGCCTCGACACCTGCCACACCTTCGCCGCCGGTTACGACCTCGCCACCCCGGAGGGCTGCGAAGCGACCTTCAAACGCTTCGACGAGCTGATCGGCTTCAATTATCTGGCGGGCATGCACCTGAACGATTCCAAAAGCAAGCTCGGCGGCAAGCTGGACCGGCACAATTCGATCGGCAAGGGCGAACTCGGCTGGGAAACGTTCCGCCGGCTGATGGCCGAGCCGAGGCTCGACAATATTCCGCTCGTGCTCGAAACAATCGACGAAACCCTCTGGAAACAGGAAATCGCAATCCTTCAGGCCTTCAGCCGCAACGAGAACCCGGAACTGCCATGGTAAATACCTGGCGTCAAAGCGATACGCTCAATGCGGAACGCAGGAAGACGGCTTCGACGGGGCCGTATTTCTGCAACGAATAGTCAAATGCGGCGGCGCGGGCGGCGAGTCCCATCGCGGCACACAAGCCGGAGTCGGAGGCGAGCTGCTTCAGGGCATCCGCCCATTCCGCCGGGGAATCGGCCAGAAAACCGGTCACGCCATGCCGTATGACTCTGACGTTTTCGCCGACGGGACTGGCGATGGCGGGAAGTCCCGCGGCCTGATACTGAATCAGCTTGTATGCCGATTTGCCGCGCGAAAACGGATCATCCGTCAACGGCATGATCCCGGCATGGCACTGCAGCAGCAATCCGGCTTCCGCGTCGGCGGACCAGTCGGCAAAACGCATCCGCACGCCCGGGATCGCACGGGCTTCGAGATCGCGCCGCGCAATCACCAGCAATTCAAAATCCGCCGCCCGGCTCATCGTGCGAAGCGCCCCGGCGGCCTGTTCCAGATAGGAGTAGGTGACCGGGGTGCCGATCCAGCCGACCGTAAAGCGGGGAAATTTTTTCACTCCGGCGGGATCGTAAGCGCCGAGATCCACGACGGTCGGAATTTTGATTGCGTTGGGGTTCAGGGCTGCCACCCGTTCCAGCAGGAAGTCGTTGGCGGCGATCACGCCGTCGGCCCGCCGGATCAATTCGTCATATTTACCCGCCAGCCGGGGCCTGGAAGCATACTTCTCCCACACATTGTCGTCGAAGTTCAATATGTAACGGTGGCGGCGCAGAAATTTCAGCTCGAATGCGGCGGAAAGCTCGGGCAGCAGCTCGTATTCGACCAGCAGCCGTTCCGGCAGGCGGGGCAGCAGTGCAAGCCGGCGCAGCAGCGCTCCCGCCGCCAGCAGCCGCGATTTCCCCTGCCCCGCGTAAAGCCTCCTCAGATACGCGGCACGGAAAAAAGGATGGTATTCCGGCCGGAAGCCGCCGTTTTCCAACGCGTTACGGAACAGGTAATAACGCAGGCGGCTGGAAGCTCCCATCTCGTCATACCGGGTCAGAACCCCCAGCGGAATACTCATAAAACGTCGCCTTCCAGTTTGAATGCTGCCGATGCCGTCATTCAATATAGCGCGTTTTCCGCAAAAGTACAGGCCCGCGCGGAAAAACTACGCCTGCCGGAGCTGGTCGAGGCGGCGTTCGCAGGCGATCATCAGAATCTGGTCGAGGATCAAATCCAGCTCGCCCTCCATCAGCTTCGGCAGGTCGAACGTATTCACATTGAAGCGGTGATCGGTGACGCGGTTCTGCGGGAAATTGTAGGTCCGGATGCGTTCGCTGCGGTCGCCGGTGCCGACCTGGGAACGCTTGTCCGCGGCCTGCTTGTCGGCCTCCTCCTGCTGCTTATGTTCGAGCAGCCGGGCGTAGAGAATGCGCAGCGCGATCTCCTTGTTGCGGTGCTGGGACTTCTCCTGCTGGCTGGCGACCGCGATTCCGGTCGGGATATGGGTCACGCGCACGGCGGAGTCGGTGGTGTTCACGCACTGGCCGCCGGGGCCGCTGGAACGGAACACGTCGAAACGGAGGTCTTCGGGGCGGATGTCAAGCTCCACTTCCTCCGCCTCCGGCATCACCGCGACGGTCACGGTGGAGGTGTGGATGCGGCCGCCGGCCTCGGTGGCAGGCACGCGCTGCACCCGGTGCACGCCGGACTCATACTTCATCAGCGAATAGACTTCGTCGCCGGAGAGTGAGAAGGAGACGTCCTTGATCCCGCCGAGTTCGGTGTCGGTCTGGTCGAGCACTTCGATGCGCCATCCCTTCTTTTCCGCGAATTTCATATAGGCGCGGAAAAGTTCGCCCGCGAAAAGCGCGGCCTCGTCGCCGCCGGCGGCGGGTTTGATCCCGACGATGATATTCTTGGCGTCGTTGGGATCGGGCGGCAGCAGCGAAATCTGAATGTCAGCTTCGAGTTTCTGCGCCCTCTCCTCCAGATCGGCGATGTCGGCGGCGATCAGTTCACGCAGCTCGGCGTCGGTTTCGGCGGTCAGCATCTCGCGGTTGTCGGCAAGTTCGGCAAGCGCCTTGCGCCAGTCGTCGAACTTCCGGAACAATGTTTCGAGTTTGCGGTGTTCCTGCGATACCCGGCGGCACTCCGCGCCTCTGGCGTAGATGGCCGGATCCGCCAGCGCGGCCTCGAGCTCCGCGAAGCGTCCGTGCAGGTTTTCGATATATCCGGCGATGTCTTCAGGTACCATTTGCAGTCAAATCCCAAAAAAGGCCTGCCGGGAAAAAGCTCCGGGCAGGCCCATGAATTCCATAAAGCGAGCGGATCAGCCCTGCTTCTTGTAGCGGCGGTTGAACTTGTCGATACGGCCCGCCGTGTCGACGAACTTCTGCTTGCCGGTGAAGAACGGGTGGCACTTCGCGCAGATACCGACCTTGTACTCCGGACGGGTCGATTTGATGTGCCAGACTTCGCCGCATGCGCAGGTGACGACAGCCTCACCGTACTTCGGATGCAGATCCTTTTTCATTTGTCATAACTCCATGTTCAGGTTATATTATGTAAATTGTAACAGATCGTTTTCAATCAAAAGTCAAGTATAAAACATATCACGCTTCCGGGAAAATTCAAGCGCGGTATCAAAAAAACAGGAGACAAAGTCATGCTGCTGGCCGAATTCATCCGCCGGACGGGTTTTACACCGGAATTTGCCGATACGCTTTCCTCCAACTGGCAGGAAGTGCCGGACACGGAGGCGCTGCCGGAATGTTTTACGGATGGCTTTTTCGAACGTTACGCGGAAAAGCTGGCGGTCCCGACGCCGTTCGCCCCGGAACTGCCGGAATTGAACGCGCGGGTCGCGGCGGAACCGGCGCTGCGCGTCTACGCGAATCTGATCATCGACGCGGCATTCCGGCGCGATGAACCCGGTCTGGGAAAGTGGCCGGCGCCGGAAAAGCTGCTGACGCGGCGGCAGTGCGGCCTGTTTCAACTGCTGACGGCGATGTCCGCGCTGCCGCTGATCGCGGCAAGCTACCGGAAAATCGGGCTGCCGCCGGAGTATGCGGACGGTCCGGCGAAGTGGATCGGCGGAACCATTGCGATCTACGCCGCCGCGCATGACGGCAATCCCGGCCACGACCTGCAGCAGATTCACTGGCTGAAGCACTATATGGAAAACCGCCTGTTCCGGGTGGGGCGCTTTGAATTTCTGGTCCACAGCGCGCCGGAGTGGCTGCCGGCGATCTACCGCAGCCGGAAATCGGGGCGGACCGTTGCCCTCTGCCGGGACGGCTGGGTCCTGACGCAGGAAGGTTTCCGGGCCCGCAACGGGGCGGTCGGAGTCGCGGGCGGCGAAGGGTATCCGGTCCGCCCGGAAGCAGCCGGAATCCAGATTGCGCACCTCGACGAGGCGGACGGCAAAGTGACCGGAATCCCGATCAATCCGGCCACCGGGCGGGCCGAACCGGAACAACGCGAAACGCTGGACCTGACGGAATACGCTCCGGTGCTGTCGGCGCACGAGTGGGTGCCGAGTTTGCACATTCCGGGCGGCGGCGGCATGACGCCGGAGCTGGCGAAGGAGTCGCTGTGCCGGGCGGTGGAATTTTTCCGTAGATATTTCCATAAGGAACTGCATGCGATCTGCTGTGAATCGTGGATACTGAATCCGGACTGGATGGCGGAGCTGCCCGGTTCCAATCTGGCGCGCTTCATGGAGGAGGTCTACCTGACGCCGATGCCGGAGGTGGACCGGGCGGGCCTGTTCTTCGTCTACGGGCGTTCGGAGGGAAAGCTTTCGGAATACCCGGCGGACAATTCGCTGCGCCGGGCGTTCCGCCGGATCATCGACGCCGGCCGCCCGCTGCGGATGGGAGGCATGTTCATCCTGACGGCCGACCTGGACCGGTTCGGCACGGGAACCTACCGGAACCGCTGAAAAGTTGCAAAAAAATCGGATACCAGGCTTGAAAAAATAAAAAACGGGTGTCCATTATAGACTATGCAGGTGGCAGGATAGCTCAGTCGGTAGAGCAGGGGACTGAAAATCCCCGTGTCCCCAGTTCGATTCTGGGTCCGGCCACCATTCTTTTTGCCTTCTTTCGGGGAGCCCCCCTCAAACAGCTCCCGAACGATGGATCGAGCAGATCCGAATACGATGAGGAAATACCGTTCCTCCGCTTCGATAAAGTATCGATAAGTTATCGCATTTCTTTATCAATATTACACTTTCAGCCCCGTCATCCCGGCTCTCCTGTTTCAAAGTCAGGACAAAAGTACCGGCAGGAAACGGAAAAAACTTGCAAACCACCAACCCGATGATATCTTACGAGCAGAGGTTTCTGTAAACCGGGAGGTTTTTCATGCAAGATCTTGTCTGTTCCTCCGATCTCCGCTGGATGCGGGCCTTGAAAGCCGTGGCATGGTTCTTTATCGTGACCGGCATATTCGGGGTTCTGGCGACAATCTGGTCGGCTGTTTTTTACGACCGGCTTGTATTGGACTTTGGAAATCTCCTCAACCTGTTCGCCGGATACGGCCTGCTCCGTCTCCGTCGGGGCTGGCGTCTTTATCTGCTGGTCTATTTATGGATAACAGTTCCCGGCGGCGGCATTCTTCTGGCTCTGTTTCCGTGGCTTCCACTGGATCAGGCTTATCGCAACTGGCATTGGCTGTTGTTCGGCGGCCTGCTCCTGATTGAACTGCTTCTGGCCTCCTGCCTTGTCGTTCTTCTTCAGCCGAGGGTAAAAGCACTGTTCCGAACCGATATCAACCGGCTTGGATGCCGCGCAAATCAGGAGAATCAAGAATGGTGAAGTTTTTCAGGAAGCCGTGGTTCTGGATATTGCTCCTTGACGTTCTCTATCTGCTGATTGCAGTTTTTCTGTACTCTCCTTTGCATTGTTTCCAGATGCCGCTTATTCCGATTGGGAGGAGTTTTATATCATGAAATGGCGCGACAGCGCCATTCGCTCCCTCTACTCACTTTTCACTTTCCTGATTTCGCTTGCCTGCTGCATCATCACGCCGTTTCTTCGGAAAACCGCTGTCAGAGCAAAAGCTGCATCGATGTTCATTTATCTGCTGCTGGCTCTCTTTTCGCTGGGCTTCCTGATGCCGTCATTCGAAGCGGCACGGGAACCAGCCCGACGGATTTCCTGCGGCAGCAACCTCAAACAGATCCGGATATGCCTCGAACAGTATGCGGAAGATTTCAATGGCTTTCTGCCGCCGGACCTGCCGACTCTTTTCGAGTCGGCGTATCTGTCGGATGCGGCAATCTACCGGTGTCCGGGCAGGCGGGAATCACACACGGATTTCTCCGACTACCTCTATTACGGAGCAAACCGCAGGATTGATGAAAAACCGCCGTTCCTCCTCCTGAAGGATCGCGCGAGAAATCATCCGGGAAAGTATGGCAATCTCATGCTGTCGAACGGCAATCTGCAGCACGAAAGAGATTGAGAGCTTATCCCTGAATAAAGAATATCACTCCCCCCTCCCCTGCCGCCCGACGGAATCTTTCAGGCGTTTGGGATAGTTGGTCGTGATCGAATCGACGCCGAGGGCTGCGTAGCGCAACGCTTCCATCGGAGAATCCACCGTCCAGACATGGAGTTCAAGCCCGCCGTCGCGGATCGCTTTGACCAGTTCCGCGTCGAGCTTCGGGTGCCGGCAGAGGTCGAGTCCGTCCGCGTTGATCGCGCGGGCCAGCCGGATCAGTTCTTCGGCGGAAGGCGTGGGGCGGCCGGTGGCGCGGTCGGTGCCGAGCCCGCGCAGATAATAGGTCTTGCAGTCGGGCATCTGCTCCTTGGCCAGTTTCAGCAGTGACGGATGAAAGCTGATCAGGCGAATCCGTTCCATCGGCACCCGGGACTTCTTCAGTTCCTCCTTCACCAGCGGCAGAATCAGCGGATCATCCTCCTTGAGTTCGATATAGACCAGCTGTTCCGGCGTCACGACCCTCAAAAGCTCGGAAAGCTGCGGCAGCGCCTCCCCCTTGAACTCCTCGCCTTTGAATTTGCCCGCGTCAAGCCGGCGCAGCTCGGCCAGGTTGGATTCGCTGATTTTCAGGTCGACGCCGGTGGTCCGCTTCGTGTTCGGATCGTGACAGATGACCAGCCGGTTGTCTCTGGTGCGGTGGATATCGCATTCGACCCCGTCGGCCAGTTGGCGGCCGGCCAGCTTGAACGCCGCCAGCGTATTTTCGGGCGCCTCCCCGGAGGAGCCGCGATGGGCGATGTAGAGCGGGGCGGCGTGAAGAGCCGGCAGAAGCATGACGGCGGCCAGCGGGAGAAATCCGAGTTTCATGGACAGAATCCTTTCTGTGTCTGTGGCGGTTTCAGTTCGCATAACATATCATCCCAAACAGGATTGTCAACCGCCCGGAAAACGCGGCTTTCCATACCGGTTTTACAATTTTTACCATTTCTCCGGCCGGAACGGATCAATTTTGTAAAAAGCCCCCCGCCTTTAGTTGCAATACAATTCATTGATCATCAAAGCAATAGCCGAAAATCAGACGACTTGGCACGAGGATTGCTTTTCTTCCGGCATACGGTTTCCGTCAACAATCATTCAGAAACACAGGTGTAACATGAAACTAATCATCGCCTACATCAAGCCGGAACGGTTGAATCCGGTGAAACAGGAGCTTTACAAGAGGAACATCTTCAAGATGTCGGTCAGCAACGCGCTCGGCTGCGGCCAGCAGAAGGGATACGTCGAAGCCTACCGCGGTGCGATTTCCGAGGTGAACCTGCTCAAGAAGGTGCGGCTGGCGATCGCGGTGAACGATGAATTCGTACAGCCGACCGTGGACGGCATCATCGCCGGGGCGCGCACCGGGCACATCGGCGACGGCAAGATTTTCGTGCTGCCGATGGATCAGTGCATCCGCATCCGCACCGGGGAAACCGGCAGCGAAGCGATCGGGTAAGGCAATTCAATGATTTCTTTCGGAGGATATTTCATCATGAACAGTTTGAAAACAATATTGATCCCCTTCCTCGCCGTCGCCGGGACGGCGCTCGCCGCCGGGGAAACCGCCGCCGTGCTGACTCCGGCGCAGGAGGCGATCTTCACGATCAACAACGTCTGGGTGCTGATCGGCGGCATGCTGGTCTTTCTGATGCACCTCGGCTTCGCGACACTCGAAGCGGGCCTCTGCCGGGCGAAGAACTGCACGAACGTACTGTTCAAAAACACGCTGGTTCCGGCGATCGGTTTCATCACCTACGCGGTCTGCGGATTTTCGCTGATGTATCCCGGTGAAGCCAACTGGCTGCTGGGCAAGGTGATCGGCTTTGCCGGATTCGGCATGGGGGCCGACCCGGAGGCCTCCATCGCCGCGGCCTACGCCTACAACGGCGGCAAATTCACCTACTGGAGCGACTTCTTCTTTCAGGGGATGTTCGCGGCGACGGCGGCCACGATCGTCTCCGGCGCGGTCGCGGGCCGGGTGAAGGTGAACGCCTATCTGGTTTTCACGCTCTTTTACGTGTCGATCGTCTATCCGATCATCGGTTCGTGGGGATGGGGCGGCGGCTGGCTGGCGGGAATGAACTTCCATGACTTCGCCGGTTCGACCTTCGTGCACAGCGTCGGCGGCTGGGCGGCGCTGGCCGGGGTGATCCTGCTCGGCCCCCGGATCGGCAAGTACGTGAACGGCAAGGCGATGCCGATCATGGGGCACAGCATGCCGCTGGCGACGATCGGCACCTTCTGCCTGTGGCTGGGGTGGTTCGGCTTCAACGGCGGCTCGATCCTGAGCGCCGAACCGACCAAAATCTCCTACGTGCTCTGCACCACGATGTTCGGGGCGAGCGCCGGAGTGATCGGCGCGATGCTGTCCGGCATGGCGATCCTGCGCAAGCCCGACCTCTCGATGACCCTGAACGGCTGTCTCGCCGGACTGGTCGCGATCACCGCCGGAGCCGACTGCGTCAGCCCGACCGCGTCGATCCTGATCGGCCTGATCGGGGGAGTGATCGTGGTGCCGTCGGTGCTGATTTTCGACAAGCTGCAGCTTGATGACCCGGTGGGCGCGCTGTCGGTCCATCTGGTGAACGGCGTCTGGGGCACGCTGGCGGTCGGCATCTTCGCCTTCCGTGAAACCGGCTACACCTTCCTGACGCAGCTGACCGGCGCGGTGACGGTCGGACTGGTCGCCTTCCCGTGCGCATTCGTGATCTTCTACGCGGTGAAAAAGACGATGGGCATCCGGGTCAGCACCGAGGAGGAACTGCGCGGCCTCGACCTCGGCGAACACGGCATGGAAGCCTATCCCGGCTTCCAGTTCTTCAGCAACCAATAGAGGAGCGGGAGTCCCCCTTCCCCAACCGGAACCGATTGCTTTCAACCGGTTCCGGTTTGCTTTTTCCACAAAACGGATTATAGTTCTTTACTATAAGGAACAATGCCGCAAGAGGAGTGGAAGCAATATGGAAAAATGGACTTTCGATGTAAAAGGGATGCACTGCGCGAGCTGCGCCGCCAATGTTGAAAAGGCGGTCAAAAAGCTCGAAGGCGCTTCCGAGGTCTACGTGAATTTCGCCGCAAACCGTCTGGCGCTCGACGCCGATCCGGCCAAACTGACGCAACAGCAGGTGATCGACACCGTCCGCGCGGCGGGTTTTGAAGCCTCGCTGCCGGAAAGCGCCGGTTCGGAGCCGGTCAAAATCAACTTCGACGTCAAGGGGATGCACTGCGCGAGCTGCGCCGCCAACATTGAAAAGACGGTCGGGAAGCTCGACGGCGCTTCCGATGTCTATGTGAACTTCGCCGCCAACCGCCTGACCCTCAGAATGATACCGGAAAAGCTGACCAGCCGGCAGGTGATCGACGCCGTCCGCGAGGCCGGTTACGAGGCCTCGGTCGCGGAGGCGAAGCAGAGCGCGGCGAATGAGGAGGAGGAAGCCTCCGAAGCGAAGCGCGAATTGTTCCGTTTCGTGACCGCGGTGGTGTTCGCGGCGCTGCTGTTCTACACCGCGATGCACGGCATGCTCCATTTGCCCTTCTTCCCGATATCGGACAAGGCGCGGGCGCTTCTGGAAATCGTGCTGCTGATTCCGGTGGTCTGGGCCGGGTTCCGCTTCTATACCAGCGGCTTCCGTTCGCTGTTCCGGGGCGCGCCGAACATGGATTCACTGATCGCCTGCGGCACCGCTGCCGCGGCGGCCTACAGCTTCTATCTGTGCGCGCAGGGTGAATTCAAGCATCTCTACTTCGACACCGCCGGGATGATCGTCGCACTGATCATGCTCGGAAAATTCCTCGAAGGCCGTTCCCGCCGCCGCGCCTCCGGCGCGATCCGGGAGCTGCTGGAACTCGCACCGGAAACCGCCGTACTGGTCACGCCGCAGGGGGACCGGGTGGTTCCGGCCGCCGAAATCCAGCCGGGCGACCGGCTGCGGGTCAAGCCCGGCGAACGCATCCCCGTGGACGGCGTGGTCGAGGAGGGTGAAACCAGCATGGACGAGTCGATGCTCAGCGGCGAATCCATGCCGGTCGAAAAAGCCCCCGGCTCCGAAGTGACCGGCGCGTCGGTGAATAAAAACGGTTCGATCGTGATGAAGGCGACCCGGGTCGGCAGCGACACCGTGCTCGCCCGGATCGTGCAGCTGGTGCAGGATGCGCAGGGCTCGCGCCCGCCGATCGCCCGGCTGGCCGACCGGATCTCCGGCTGGTTCGTGTGGGCGGTGCTCGGCATTTCCGCCGTGACGTTCCTCGCATGGCTGCTGGCCGGAGCCGGTTTCCCGGCGGCGCTGAGCTTCGCGCTGGCGGTGATGGTGATCGCCTGCCCCTGCGCCCTCGGGCTGGCGACGCCGATCGCGCTGATCGTCGGCATCGGCCAGGGGGCGAAATCCGGCATCCTGATCAAGTCCGGCGCCGCGCTCGAAACCGCCGGCAGGATCAGCACCGTGGTCTTCGACAAGACCGGCACGCTGACTGTCGGGAAACCCGCCGTCACCGAGGTCAGGGTGATTCCGGGGGCCGGTTTCGACGCCGACCGGATGCTCGCGGCGGCAGCCTCCGCCGAGGCCGGTTCGGAACACCCGCTCGCGCAGGCGATCGTGACCGCCGCCCGCGAGAAAAAGCTCGAATCGTGGAAGGCCGAACAGTTCACCGCCCGCCCCGGCTTCGGACTCTCCTGCCGTCTCGGCGGCGCGGAGTGGCTCTTCGGCAACGCCAGGCTGATGCGCGCGGTCGGGCTTGAACCGGAGGTCCCGGAGCTGAAACTCTCCGGCGCCGGTTCCGTCGTCTACGCCGCCCGCAACAAAAAGCTGATCGGCGTGATCGGCATCGGCGACCGGCTCAAGCCCGGCGCGGCGGACGCCGTCGCCCGGCTCAAATCCCTCGGCATCAGAAGCGCGATGCTGACCGGCGACAACAACGCGGTCGCACAGGCTATCGCCGCGGAACTCAAGCTCGACGAATTCCGCGCGGAGCTGCTCCCCGGCGACAAGGCCAAGGCGCTCAGGGAGTTCCAGGCCGCCGCGAACGGCGGAGCGGTCGCGATGGTCGGCGACGGCATCAACGACGCGCCCGCGCTGGCGCAGGCCGATGTCGGAATCGCGATCGGCTCCGGCACCGCGATCGCGATGGAGGCCGCCGACGTGGTGCTGATGAACAGCGACCTCGCCGAAGTCCCCGCCGCGATCCGCCTGTCGCGGGCGACGATGCGGATCATCCGTGAAAACCTTTTCTGGGCGTTCTTCTACAACGCGATCGGCATTCCGCTCGCCGCCGGGGTGTTCTACGCGCTTTTCGACGGCCCCATCCTGAACCCGGTTTTCGGGGCGCTGGCCATGGCGGCCAGCTCCGTCTCCGTCGTGCTCAACGCCCTGCGGTTGCGCGGCTTCCGCCCCTGACCGGAACGCAGGCCGTCTTCCGGCGCTCCGTTCTCAGTCCGGGAACAGGGCGCGGAATTCCGCCGGGGCAGGCTGTGCGCCGTAAGGGGAGAGTTCAAACAGTTCGGCCCTCCGGATTTCATCGCCCCGCGCTCCGTAACGCTCGCGCAGGGCTTCACGGGCAAATTCCGCGGCCTGCCGGTCGCGGCCTCCCCAATGGCGGTCGAGATACTCCTGCCGCTCCTGCCGGCTCATGCGATCCGGCTCCGGCGCTTCCAGCCCCATGTTCCACGGCAACCACTCGTAGAACTGGGAACGGTGGCAGTCGAGCATCCGCAATTTGGTTTCCGCCACCGAATCGATCTCCGTCACCGCGTCGGCGCGGATCGGGCGCGGATCGGTGAAGGCGTCATATCCGTATGCGAAAACCGGGTCCTTCCGCGGAATCGGCGTATCGGCGCAGTACATCGGCACCCGGACCAGATACGCACAATCCATCACGCACTGGGCGGTCGCGCGGTGGTCGGCATGGTAATCGCAAAGGCGGTGGGAGATCACCACATCCGGCCCGAAATCCCGGATCACCCGGATCAGTTTTTCACGCAGTTCCAGCGTGCATACGACATGGCAGTCGGGTACATCCAGAATCTCATATCCGGTCAGCCCGGCGACCTTCGCCGACTCCTGCGCTTCCCGGTGCCGCCGCAGCGCCAGCGCGGCAGGCTCCATCGCATAGTGTCCGCAATCGCCGCTGCTGACGGAGACGAATTTCACCCGGTGTCCAGCCTTCAGCAATTTGACCGCGCATCCTCCGAACAACAGATCCGGGTCATCCGGATGCGCCCCGATCACAAGATAATTCCTCACCATTTCAGCCATCTTTTTCCATCTCCGGTAAAAATCAATTCCATCCGTTTCAGAAGATAGCCCCTCCGGCTTCCCTTGTCAAGTTCCCGGTTCCTTAAGGAAAAGCAACCAACTCGAAGTCCATCCAATTTTGTCCCAGTGAACTTGCAGAGCCTTCTGTGCCAGTCCGTGGGTACAATGCCCGGAAAGGCAGAGTGGCAATCTTGGAGTGCGGAGATTCATCTCCGCTTTCAAGTCGCACGTGAACTTTATATTCAACTTTGCATTGCATCAAGAACAGGCGAGGCTGCCCGGAGGGAAGTGAGCACCGCACCTCCGGCCTGCGGATGGGTCCGGGGGACGTCGCGCACGTCCCCCGGACCCCCTCGCCGGTGGCGGAAGCCGGTCCGATTGCAAGGCACTTCCGCTCGCGGGCGCGGCTTCGCCGCTTACTTGTCCGCCTGCGGCGGCCAACCCCTTCAACGCCCGCGTTGCGGGCTACGCCAGGGGGGGCTTCGCTCACTACGTTCGGCTTCGTCACTACCGTTCCTCGTTACTTGCTACCGCAAGTAATTCCCTCACATGCGTTCGCGGCGCTGACCGCGCTTATTGTGCGCCGCGTAAAAGGCAGCACGGCCTTATTATGCGCCGCGTAAAAGGTGACGTGGCCTTACTTATGCACCCAAAATGGTTTTGGTGACCGACCGATGCTTGGCATGTGCCCACCGCCGCACGCCCCCCGAAGGGGCATTGGCGTGCGCACCCGGCAGCGGCACCTTGCCGCCCGCCTGTGCGACCCCGGAGAACGTAGAGCGCGTACTCGGCAGCGGCACCTTGCCGCACTTGCCGCACTTTGCCGTACTTGCCGCCCGCCGTCAAAATTCGCAATTTTTTCCGATTATTTCCGCTTCAGGGGTTGACATTTCATCTTTTCTATTGCATAATTAATGTACAAACAGAAACGGAGATTGTACATGAATTATACAAACACCGCCATCTGCTCTCCGCGCGAACAGGTGATCCGGAATGTGATGGCCCTGATCCGGGAGCGGGAGCTGCCGCCGGATGCCGAAGTTCCGGCGGAAAACCTGTTGGCGGAGCGGTTCGGCGTTTCGCGCGGCACGGTTCGTTCGGGGCTGGCCGTGCTGGCGGAACGCGGCGTGCTCGAAAAGCGCGGCCGCCGGATGCACGTGGTTCCGAAGCCGAAGGGTTCCGGTTCCTCGCTGATGAATCGGACCATCATTCTGCTCGGCCCCTCCGACAAGGACGATGCGATCCGCAAGCGCAACTCCGGTTTCATGGATGCGATTCAGGCGGGAGCGCTTGAGGAGGTGATGGCCCGGAATATGCACTCTCTCTGGCTGAACGCCTCCCAGCTGCACGGCGGAGAACTCGAAGAACTCGCCCAGATCCGCCCCGGCGGGGCGCTGCTGTTCACTCCGGCTCATCCGACTCCGGCCTTCGACGCGGCGGCCCGGCGGCTCGCGGCGTCCGGGATTCCGGTGGTTTCCTCGGTTCACAGTACGCTCTACGAGAAGATCGACCATGTGCTGCCCGACCACGCCGAAGGCACCCGACAGCTGACGGATGAACTGCTCCGGCGCGGCTGCAAACGCATCCTCTGCTATCTCGCCCGGGGACGCGCCGAATACTGGGTCGCCGCCCGTTACCGGGGCTACAGCGCCGCAATGCAGGCGGCCGGCCTCACTCCCGAACCGCTTCCCGAAAACTGTTACTGGGGCTGTAACTACGATGCCGAAGATGCGTGGCAGGAGTCCCGGTTCCACGAGGAAGTCCGGCTGGCGGCGGGATACCTGCTCGATTACTTCAGGCCGGGTGCGCCCGCGCCGGATGCGCTCCTCGCCAAGACCGACTGGGACGTGCCGATTCTCGCAGCGGCGCTCCGACTGCTCGGCCGCACTCCCGGCAAAGATGTGGTAATCGCCGGATACGACAACAAGATCGCTTTCAACGGCTGGTCCCGACTGGAAAATTACACGCCTCCGCTGACCGTGGATAAAAGGAATAATGAAATCGGCCGCCGCATGACCGCCCGGCTGCTGACCCATATCGACTCCCCGGAAACTTGGAAACCGGAAAATATTCTGGTAACTCCAGAGCTGATTACAATTTCATAACTCACGGTTATTTCGGCATAAGCGGCAAGGTGCCGCTGCCGGGTACGCGCTCTATGCCCTTCGGGGGGCGTGCGACCAGGCACAGGCAAGGCATCGGTCGGTCTGCATAACCACTTAAACGGCATGCAAATAAGGTCGCACAACCACTTACGCGGCGCACAACAAGCGCGGTCAGCGCCGCGAACGAATGTGAGGGAATTATTTTGCGGCAGCAAAATAACGAGGAACGATAGTGACGAAGCCGAACGTAGAGAGCGAAGCCCCTCCGGCGTAGTGAGCGCAGCGAACGATGAGGAGTTGACGGGCGCAGCCCGGCAAGTAAGGGGCGCTAGCCCCGCCCGCGAATGGAAGTGCTCCGCAAGTCAACGGGAGTTCCGAGGCGAGCGGGGAGGTCCGGACGGGCGATCGTGCACGCCACAGGCGGGCAGGCCTTGAAAAAGGCCCTCCGGAGCCATCCGCAGTTCAAAGCGCAACCAGTTTGTTGCCTGGAATGGCATGGGAAGGTAGCTAAGCGTATGAGTGACTGCATGATTGCGTGCGACTTGACATCGGACGGCATTGGGCCGGACAAGTAAACATCGCCTTTGAGTTGTTGCCGGTAACGGCCCTGAAATAAAAAGCGACCTGTGAACAAAGGAGAAAATATGTATAACATGAGAAAGGATAAGCAGATGCAACACGAAAATTCGGCAATTTCTCTTAACATACCCGGTATTATGCGCCGGAATTTTACTCTTATTGAGCTGCTCGTTGTGATAGCGATCATCACCATTCTCGCTTCCATGCTGCTTCCGGCGCTGAACTCGGCGCGGGAACGGGCGCGCTCTGCCAAATGCCTGAGCCAGATCAAGCAGAACACTTTCGACATCATCAACTACGCGGACGATTACAGCGGTTATGCGCCGGTCTGCGTCAAAATGGGTGGTCTCAGCTACGCCTGGCCCCGGTTGCTCTGGAAGCTCGGTTATTCCAAACCTCAGATGTTCGTCTGCCCTTCCGCGCAGGGCTACAACCGCGGCACCGAACTGCTCGGCCCCAAGTTCAATAACGACGGCAACAACTGGACTGCCGGCTGCCATTACGGAATGAACCGCTATTTCGGCACCTACGGAACCGGCGGCAACAAGTATTATTATTTCCCGGATGATGCGGCAACCATCATCGGTAACAAGATTTATCCGATCAAAGTCACCCGCAGGGGATCGGAAACCATCATGCTGGCGGATTCCGTGGTCGCCCACGGCGCAACCGGGATTCCGGATGTGGAAGCCTACGGCGTTCCCTTCGGCACTCCGGCTCTCTCCCGGTCCAAGACCGTGCTGGACAATTGCCCCTACATGATCGATTCCCGCCACTCCGGCAATGCCAATGTATCATTCGTCGACGGCCATGCCGTGAGCAGACAGCGGGCGATTTTCGTCTATCAGGTCACCGACAAGCTCGACCGGTATTTCCTGCCGACCTTCAATCAATGAGGTATGAAATGAAATTTCTGCTGACACTCTCCGCACTGCTGGCCGGAACGCTGCTGACGGCGGCTCCGACGCTGTATGTGGACAACCTCAAAGGCAGCGACGCCAACGACGGCTCCCGGGAGAAGCCGCTCGCTTCGATCGAACGCGCCTGCAAACTGGTCAAAACCGGCGGGCGGATCGAAGTCGCCGACACCGGAACGCCCTATTCGCTTCCCTACGGCGGCCCCGGCAAGGAACGGGGATTGCGGCTGCTGACCGGCGGCACGGCGGATTCGCCGCTGGTGGTGGAGGGCAACGGAGCGGTGGTTTCGGGGCTGGCGGTAATTCCGGCGGAAGCGTGGAGCAAGGAGGCCGACGGCGTCTATTCGCTGCCGTTCGACCCGATGAGCAACTTTTTCCGCCGGGACATGAGCAAAAACTACTGGCTGCCCGGCACGCAGATCTGGTTTGTGAACGGCAAGGCCGCACCGAACCTGCTCGACCGTGAAACGCTGGAAAAAACGCCCAACGGCTTCTGGTGGAACAAAAAGGAGCGCAAGGTCCTCTACCGGTTGCCGGAGGGCAGACAGCTCTCCGACCTGAAAATCGAACTCCCCGCCAACTACGGCTTCTACATCCACCGCGACCACACGATTGTGCGCAACTTTACGATGATGTTTTCCTGGAACGACGGCTTCGACGCGGCGGAAACGCCGAAAAGTGCGATGTACCTCAACTGCCTGGCCTACAACAACTGCGGCCAGGGAATGTCGATCCACGACGCGAGCAGCGTCTACTATCAGGATTGCGGCGCGGTGAACTGCGCCAGCTCGGCGGTCTGCAACGTCGGGCAGAGCAATGGAGTTTACAAACGGTGCGTGCTGATCGACAGCACCTTCGAGGCGGCGGTGTTCCTGAACAACGATTCGAGCGCGCTTTTCGAAGAGTGCCTGATCGCCGATGCGGAACCGGCGGAACTGGTCTGGCAGCGGGGCCGGTCGAAGATCACCTTTTCCAACTGCGTGCTGATCGGAAACGGGAAGAACAATCTGGCGATGCTGGAAGCGGGGGCGCTCTCCTTTTTCGGCTGCACGATGCGCAACGGCACCGGCTTCCTGTCGCTGGAGCCGCGTTCCGCGACCGGTTCGCTGAGCGTAGAAAAGTCGCTGCTGCGCGGCTTCGCCCGTTACTATGTGAAGCTGCCGGACCAGCCGGCCGCGCTGCGCGTCAACCTCGCCGGCAACCGGTACGCGCCGAATGCGGGGCACTGGTACAAAGGAAAATCCGAAGTTCCGGGGACCTCCCCCGCCCTGACGGCGCTGAAACTGGACCGAGGTTCCAAAGCCGAGGAGTTCCGGCTCACGGGGCGCAAGTCCAGTGAAAACCCCGGCGCTCCCGGCCGCCGTTCGCAGCGGATCGGCGCCCAATTGCCTGAACCGGTCTGGCAAATTTACGACCGTCTGAAAAATTATCAGGCCACACCGGCCGGAATCGTCAAAAAAGGAGCTGTTTTAAAATGAAATATTCATTGTTTTTCGCCCTGCCGCTGCTGGCCGGGACGCTGGCGGCCGCCCCGGTCGGACTGCAGCAGGAGATCGCCGCCGGAATTTCCTCCGGCAAAAAGGAGATCGTGCTTACGCAGCCCGAATACCGTTCCGGCCGCACCGTCGAACTGAAAAAACTCGACGGCGTGACCATCGACGGCAACGGCGCCAGACTGGTGATGACCGACCTGAAACACGCGGTCCGGCTGAGCAACTGCCGCAATGTGACCGTCAAAAACCTGACGGTCGACTACGACCCGCTGCCTTTCACACAGGGGGTGATCACCTCGGTTTCGCCGGATTCCCGGATAGTGGAGTTCACGATCGACAAGGGCTATCCCGACCTGACCGGCCCCTACGCGGTGGGGCGGATGCACCTGTTCACCGCCGACGGCAAAGAGTGGAAGCGCGATGCCGCCGACCTCTACGGCAGGACCGAAATCATCGACGCCCGGCACGGCCGGTTCCGCGCCTCGAAACCGGAGCCGGCGTTCGCCGCGGGGGACCGGGTCGCGCTGAACCAGCGCAAGAACGGCGCGTTTTACCTGACCGGCTGCGGACCGGTGCGCTTTGAAAACATCACCATCCACACCTGCCCCAGCCTCGGTTTCTGCAACCGCTTCAGCGAGGGCGGCGACGAATTGATCAATGTGAAACTGGCGCGCGGCCCCAGACCGGCGGAGGCCGACGCGGAGCGGCTGCTTTCGACCTGCGCCGACGGGCTGAACTACGCCTATATCCGGCGCGGCCCCAAGCTGGTCAACTGCGACTTCTCCTTTATGGGGGACGATTCGGTGAACCTGCACTCCGTCGCGCTGCCGGTCGTCCAGTTGCTGGATGAAACCACCTTCGACACACTCCGCCCCTATAAGCACGAGGAGTTCGCCAAAGTGGTCCGCCCCGGCGACAGACTGCGGCTGCTCGATCCTTCCGATTATTCCGTCGTCGGAGAAGCGGTGATCAGAAGTTTCCGCCCCTCCCCGCGCAAGTATGACCGGGAAACGCTGAAGAAGTTCTACTTCAACCGCGGCGACGGGCTCAAGGACTGGACCGCCTATGAAATCACCCTCGAACCCGGCGGCGCTCCGGTGAAGGCCGGCCTCTTTTTCGACATTCCCGCCATCGGCGCGAACGGCTTTGAAATCCGCGACTCCCGCTTCCACGACCATCGCGGGCGGGCGCTGCGCATCATGGCCTCCGACGGCGTGATCGAAAACAACCGTTTCGAGCGGATCAAACACGCCGCGATCACCGTCGGCGCCGAATACGGCTACTGGCGCGAAGCGGGCTGGGTGGAGAATATTCAGATCCGCAATAACAAAATCCGTGACGTCGGCTGCAATATGATGCTCCAGCCGGACTCCTATGCCAACGGCGCGATCAGCGTTTTCGCCCGGCTGGAAGATTACTCCGGCACCTTCAAGGGCAACCGGAACATCACCATCACCGGGAACTCCGTCGACACCTGCCCCGCCGCCGGAATTTTCCTCTTTGCCGCTGACGGCGTCACCCTCAAAGACAACCGTCTCGTGAACACCGCGTTCGGCAAAAAGACGCCGGGCCGCGACTGCGGCTTCACCGGCCTGAAACCGGTCTGGATCATCAACTCCGCCAACGTCACCCAATAGGGGATTTCGCTGCAGTTCAAGAGAATTGCCGCCTCCCGCCGGATATGGCACATCGCCTGTCCCGGCAGGAGGCGGTTGTTTTTGCAGCCCATCCGCTGCCGCAACGGTATTATTTCATAAAGTTTCAACTTGACAAAAGTTCACAACTGCAATCGTCACTGATAATTGCAACGATGATTCTTATTGACGGCATTTGACGGATTTTATTTCATATTGTCACAGCATCACATCATATCGTATTAATTACTTGAATCCATAAGCGAATGATATTTCCATTAATCTTATTGACCTCCTATTGAAATTCATTATTTTTTATGGTATAATAACAAGGAACTGAATGAACAGACCGGAAGTGCGGAGGGGGAGGCAAAGGTCTGTTCACCGACAGTTTGAAAAACCCGATAGAGAGGTGTAAATTGTCTTTTGCAAGGAGAATCAAATGTTGGGCCATCGGTTTGACGATGGCGGCGGGGGGCCTGATGGGGTACGGAGCGGAACAACTGAACTTTCGTTCGTCGCCGATGACGGCGGGGAAGGCTTCGCTGAGCGAAAACGGCTACATCGTGAGCCGGGAGCTGGGCGGAGCCAATTTTTCGCCCGAATTGCGGTATCCGGTGCAGCTGATCTACCGTTCGGATTCGGCGGACGCGGGGCTGTTCGGGACTTCGTGGCGCAGCCCGCAGCTGGAAAGTTCGGCGATTCCGGAAAAGGACGGCGTGCTGTGGACGACTCCGTGGGGAGAGAAAATCCGCTTCTTCGCCAAGACCAAAGACAAAGACATCCTCGACCTCTACAAAGACGCGATGAAGGGGCCGAAACCGTACTTTTCGCCGTATTCGGAGTGGGAGGCCGACGGCAAAGAAGGGAACTGGATCTTCTACGGCAAGCGCACGCTGGAGGGCTGGAAACTGGCCTACCGCGACGCGAAGCTGATCGCAATCACGGCTCCGTCGGGGCGCAAAATCGAGTTCAGCTACTACGACGGCCGCCCGACGGCGGTGACGCAGGACGGCAAGGCGTTCCTCGAACTCTCCTACGAGGGCAATCTCGTCAAGGAGTTGAAAATCAACGGGGTAGCGCACCAACTCGCCTACGCTTCGGGCAAGCTGCTGGTGCTGCCGGAGACGGTGAACGGCAAGGCGGCGGAACTGATGCGCGCGCGGCTGACCGCGATCGCGTCGACGGGAACCGCTCCGGTGCAGTTCGGTTATGACAAGGACGGCTATCTCGCTCTCATCAAACAGGATAAGTTCGTTGATAAGCTTGCGGTGGAGCATGAAACCGAGGCGCAGCGGCTGAACTACCTGAAAGCGGTCGCCGAAAAGGAGAAGCCGCAGCGGGTCGCGGTGGCGGGCCGGATCAAGGCGGACCGCTTCTTCAATTACCGTTATCTCTCCGACAAGCCGGGGCAGCTGGTGCTGACCGACCGGGCGAAACGCGAGGCGAAATTCGACTACAACGCCGAGACCGGCATCTTCAAAACCACCGGTTTCAACGGCCTGACGCAGACGATCTATTACTTTAAGCGTTATGATGTTGCGTACAACGGCAAGGTGCGGCAGATCGTGGACGGGCGCGACCGGGTGGTGGTCAGTTACCGCTATGACAAGCTGACCGGGCAGGTCAGCCGGATCCGCGACATCGCGGGCAACGAAATCTACTTCACCTCCAACAAGTTAGGCGAAGTGGAACTGGTGGAGCGCCGCGCGGCGAACCAGCTCAAGCGCGAACCGGTGGCGGCGTTCCGCTACGATGCGAAGCGCAACCCGATCGCCTCCATGCAGTTGGACCAGTCCGGCAAGTCGGCGGTCGAAACCCGCATCCGCTATAATGCCTACAATCAGCCGACCAACGTAAGTGACGGCCAGAGCGAGACTTCGATCGTGTACAACCGCAACGGCTATCCGAGCCGGGTCGGCAATGTGTTTGAACAATTTACCTCTTTTGAATACGACCGCTACAACCGCTTGATTTCGGCGACCGCGCCGAACGGCGTGACCACGAAATACGCCTACGACGAGGCCGGGCGCATCGCGAAAATGGCGCGTCTCGACGGCGAAGAGCTGTTGAGCAGCCTCGAAATCGCGTACAACGCGCAGGGGCTTCCGGCGCAGTACCGCGACCACAAAGGGCGGGTCAAGTCCGCTGAATACAACGAGTTGGGCAAGGTGGTCAAGGAGTTCCTGCCGAACGAAACCAGCGTCGAATATCTGTACGACAGCATCGGCCAGCTCGCCAAGGTGCTGGACCAGAACCGTCACGAGATCAACTTCAACTACAACGGCTTCGGACTCGCGGGCAAGCGCACCGCCGAAAACCAGCTGACCAGTTACCTGCATGACAAGAACGGGATGCTGAGCGCGGTGATTTCGCGTTTCGCGGATCAGAAGCAGGCGGATCGCAAGATCGGTTACGAATACGACGACTGCGACCGGCTGGTCAAGGCGGACTACGGCAAAGGGCAGGTCGAAACCTTCCAATACGACAGTTGGGGCAAACTGATCGCGAGTTCCAAGGTTGATGCAACTGCAAAGCGCAGCGCGACTTACGCCTACGATTACTTCGGCAGGATGACTGAAAAGATCGAAACCGCCGTCGAAAACGGCAAGACGAGCAAGACGGTCAGCCGCTACGCGTACAACAACTACGGCCAGCGCATCGGCCGCGTGACCACCGCCGACGGCGTGACGTTCAGCGAAAAGCGCGAATACGACGAGTTCGGCAGACTCGCGAAGATCGTATCCGGTTCCGATACCGTCACTTATGCGTACAACACGAAGAATCAGCTCGTGACCCGCACCACCAACGGCATCGCCGTCCGGTACAGTTACACCAAACTCGGACAGCTCGCCGCGAAGAGCATCGCGGGCATGGAGGATGCAGCAAGTTTGAAGTATTTCTATGACAAGGATGGAACGATCAGCGGCCGCGAAGTCGGCGGCGTAAAGCAGAGCTACAAGTACGACAAGATCGGCCAGCTGCTTGCGGTCATCGATCCGGCGGGCAAGGAGGTCGAGAAATATGTGTACGATCCGGCGGGCAATATCCTGAGCAAGACTGTCGCGGGCAAAACCACGACCTACACCTACGACAAGGCGAACCAGCTGGTCAGCAGCAAAACCGCCGACGGCAAAGTCACGAAATACGAATACGACGCGGCAGGCCGCATGGTCAAAGAGGGCGAAAAGACCTTTGCCTACGGATGGCTCGACAAGGTGATGCAGGTCGCCGAAAACGGCAAGACCACGCAGACCTATACCTATGATATGCTCGGCCAGCTTGCTACGGCAGACTACGGCGACAGCAAAGAAACCTTCCTGTGGGACGGCCTCGCGCTGCTGAGCCGCAACAACCTGAAATACGTGAACGAGCCTGCCGTAACCGGAGGCAATCCGATCCTCGCCGGAGACAAAATGCTCTTCGACGACATGCTCGGCAACACCCTCGGAGTAAAAGACAGCGAAAAGTTCAGCGCCATCGACCGCGACGCTTTCGGCGAACTCAAGCCCGGCGAGAAGCCCAACCTCGCGGTAAACTTCTTCACCGGCAAGCCCGAAATCGACGGATTGGGGTATAGCTTCCTGTTCCGCAACTACCGCGCGGATTTGGGGAAATGGCAGACCACCGATCCGCTCGGGTATCCTGACGGCTGGAATAATCTCGCGTATGTCAATAATGGCGTGACCATGAATATCGACTGGCTGGGAGGGAAAATCAAATTTTCGAGGACTGTCTCACCAAGTGATCAAGCCAAATTTAATGCAACAATTGCAGCAATAGAAGCACGAACGGATTCCAGCGGGGCCGCCCTAGTAAAGGCAATTAAAGATAGCGATAAAGAGATTATTGTTATGCCTGACTCTTGGAATGGCGGAAAAGCAGGCTTAATGCCGATGGGGACTGCAGGAGAAAAAGCGACTTTTTATTATACTTTTGATGAAAGTCAACTTAAAGATAAGTATAGTGAAAATGACGGTTATTATCCTGATGATGAAGCGCTTATGCTACATGAATTGACTCATGCAAAGCAGTTTATAGATGGAAGATTGGATGATATGGATGACAAGACGAGAGAATTAGAAGCCTGTAAGGAAGAAAATCAATATTGGAAAGATATTGGTTCTGATAAAAGACGAAAAACGTATGGAAAATATGTAATAGAGTAAAGTCATTCACTTCTTCCGGGTTATTAATTTAATAAACCGGAAGAAGTGATCAAAATATGAAGATTTTAATATGAATATGAGATTTTTTTTCTTTTGGGTTATCATGGGATTGTTTACTTCTACTCTTGCAATGGAAAATATGCCTTTACCTGCTATAGAAGAGCTGCAAACTGTGCTGAACCAAAATAACAATTCTTCTTCATATTCTGATAACTCGCTGTCAAATCCCGAAAATGGACAGTTGCCGATCCGAGATAAGATTATTCATTTTTATAAAAATGAACTAAAGAATAACCATGACGGCCCGCGTGTTTTGGTTGAAGGCCTTGTAAAAAGTGGGCAAAAGCCTTCCTGGTTATCAAGTACTTTGTTGACAGAGCAGTTTTGTTATCATTTCTTTATTGATTATAACAGAAATGAAGTAGAGTTATGGCAAAGTAAGCTTGATGAAGAAAACCAAAAGAAATTAAAAATTTGCTGGCAAAATATTGCATCCATCAAAAAATCTCTCCTATCATGGGAAGATATCATCAGTGAAACCCATCCTTTCAAACCAGAATTAGAGGAATATTTAAACGGTGGTCGATTGATATTCTTTTGCACCGTATGGAATAAGACTAATGGAAGGCATAGTTTCCCCTTCGCAATTTGGGGGCCTGTTCTATTAAATGAAAAAGGAATTTCAAGCGAACAAATATTTCTATCTGAGTTTTCCGAATATCTGGAACTCATGCGTAAGCGTGATAAAAATGCCAGATTAAAATTATCGCTCTCTGAATTTCAAGAGAAATGGTAATAGAACCAGCTTTTATACACCAGAACCCAAACAAGCTCTGTATTCTTTATTCTGTAAATTCTATCAGAAAAAATTGAAAAGTGCCAAGTTACTGGATTCTCAGTGAAAGTTTTGCAATCTTTCTCGGCATGACATCGGATGAATAGAGCAAGAAACAGTTGTTATCATGGATCTCACTACACATCAATAATTTGAAACCGTTGCAAGATTTTGATTTACTCAGATATTTGAGCTACAGAATATTGCAAAAGGAACCATTGCCTATTATCTTTATAAAAAGTAATCTCGAAGACCATCAACGGCGATGTCATAGATTTCAGCCAACAAGACAGATGAATAACCAAGTGAAACTGAACAGCCTTCTGCTTTTATTTGCTATATGTATGATACCTGTATGCATGGCAGAGGATTTTTTGATAGAACAATCTCTGAAAAAATCCATTGAACATTACTGTTCAAAACCATTTTTCGATGAGAAAAGAGAAAATTTGGAACGCACTTATGAGATTTGGAACTCCATTGTCAAACCGTTTCTTCTGCGCCATCATGTAGATAACCTTAAACTGGTTTTCATCTGGTTGGATAGTTCAACTCCGCAAACTCAATGTTGGCTTATCGCTGAGTCTATGATATATGAAATGAAGATAGATAATAAAAATATCCATAACTTTACGATAAAGGAACGAAGAATACCCACTTCTATTTTCAGTATCATTGATCAGTTAAAGGAAGATACTGCAAATCTATCTGATGACCACTTTCCCGTGCGAAGCAGTGGAAATGCCATTTTCCTTTATATTTTTCCAGAAAAGGAGAAGGAAGCTACTTGCCTGTATACAACTCCTCCTCATTCATACCAGAAAAACAGAATGAAATTACACATCAATTTCCTTCGTAATTTGGGAATGGAACTTCCCTTTATGAAGATATGGGAACAGGAAAATAAACAATAGGGCAAACAAGGCATTTCCCCTGCTAACAGGCACATTTGCCATTTCCAACAAGACGGGAATGCAGCTCCGGGGAGAAATCCCCGGAAGTGTTGATTGAAACTTTTTGTCTGTCCGCCGGTACGCGATCCGGCATCACCTCCGCAGCACCCTGTGATCCCGACAATCGCAGGCCTCGCCGTACGGCGGACAGACTCCTTCAGAGTACGAAGTGAACTGTTTCTGGTCGACGGAGTTGTGAATGCAAGAGGCTGTCATTCACTGTTCAGGAGAAGCGGAAACCCGAAACCGTTTCGCTCCGTACTCTAAAGGAAATTCCCCGATACGGGGAGAGGCTGATTTGAAAATTTTTGTTTATCCGCCGATGAACGGAACGTCACCTCTGGAAGAAAGAATTTCGATTTATTTATTCGGTCGCTCCCGGGTGGGAACGGCTATTCCGAAAGTCGTTACCGTTTCGCGAATCGGCGGGCAAACAGCTTTGAAGCAGCGCAGGCTTCGACGCCCGGCTGCGCCTCCCCGATGCGAAGCATCTCTGGAGTGTGGAGATTCATCTCCGCTTTCAAGTCGCGCATCACTCTTATGCGGTCATGTGCATAAGCAGGGGAACAATGCGATTGGAAAGCGGAGCTGAAGTCGGCTTCGCCGACCCTACGGGCTCCGCACCGGGAGGTTGATCGTGCGCAATTCGGTCGCGCCTCCCCGACACGGGGAAAGGCTGATTTGAAAATTTTTCAAGGAATGAAAAAGCTTGGCGCAACTGTCGCGCGAAGCACTTCTTCTTCAAAAAATCGGCAATAACTCCGTCTCCGGGGTTGCAAAACACTCTCTGAAGCATTATGCTGATCAATAGGGAAAGGAAATTGCGTTTTTTATCTCCGTCAAATCATATTTTTATAATTATTTTATATTTTTTTGCAAATATAATCAGATTTCCGGTTGATTTCTGAAATTTTATCGTTATATTATTCAGTGTTGACTGAATAAGAAATCCAGTAACAGGTTTTCAGTCAGCGTTGATGAAAAGTTGTTTACCCGTCGATGAACGGAACGGTTCTTGCATTGGAATAGAATTTCGATTTATTTTTATTCAGTCTCTGGCGAGACTGAACTCCATTCCGATACATCGCCAGCCGGGCCGCGAGTCGGCGGGTAAACTTTTTAATGCCATTTCTCTCATTCGGTGCGCGGCAGCGTCCAGACGGTCAGTCCGGTGAGGTCGCGGCGATTCGGAACAAGCCACGCCAGCACATACGCAACCACAAAGAGCAATGCATTCACCAGGATTGTGGTCCAGTAAGAGTGAACCGGCAATGCCAACCCCGGCGGCAGCCAGCCGAACGTGTTCAGCATCAGATAGAGATTGAAACAGAGCGCCACGGCGGTTCCGGCGATGATCGCACGGTTTCCGACCCTCGTGGAGAAAAAGCCGAGCAGGAAAATGCTCAGGATGCCGCCGCCGAACAGCGAGCCGATGATCAGCCCGAAGTCATTCATGCTCTCCTTGGGAATATAGCAGATCAGGATCGCCCCGCCGATCATCAGCACGCTTGCCGCTCCGGCGATCAGCTTGGCAATCACCAGATGCTCCCGGTCGGTGCGGGGACGGCCGAACCGCTTCACGAAGTCCACCGTGCAGATCGTCGAAATCGCGTTGATCGAGCTGGACTGCGACGACATCGCCGCCGCAAGGCAGGCCGCGATGATGGTTCCGCCGACAAACGGCGGGGTGCGGGTCAGGATGAAGTGCGGCAGCACCTCGTCCGCCGCCATCGCCGCGACCGCCGGTTCCGGGAACACGTGGTAAAACGCGAACATGCAGCTGCCGAGAAAGAAGAAGCTCATCCACGTCGGCACGCTCATGAACATGCAGATCAGCGTCGCCTTGCGCGCTTCGCGCAGCGACTTCGACGCGATGTAACGCTGCACCACATTCTGGTTGCTCGCATACTCGTTGGTGAAATTGACCAGCCCCAGCAGCAGCACCGCGAAGAAGGTGCGTTCGTTGAAGCCGCCCCGCATCGGGCCGAGGCTGAATTTGTTGAATTCCGTGCCGATTTCAATCACCTGCCCGAAACCGCCGGGCAGGTCCCAGACCATCAATCCGAGGCAGAGCAGCCCGCCGCCGAGCAGGATGAAAGTCTGCACCACATCGGTCCAGACCACCGCTTCGATGCCGCCGAACACCGTGTACAAACTGACCACCACGCCGCCGACGATGATGATCCACAGGATCGGAATTCCCAGCATCCCCTCGATCGGAATCGACACCAGATAGAGGATCATCGCGAGGCGCACCACCTGCAGCACCAGAAAACTCAGCGCCGCATAGGAGCGGATCAGCACGCCGTACCGCTTTTCCAGATATTCAAACGCGCTGGTCATGTTCCCCTGCCGGAAGAGCGGGATAAAGAAGATCAGCGCGATCACCGCCACAAAAGGCAGCGCCAGATTCGTGACCGCCTGCCGGTAGTCCAGCACGTAAGCCGCCGCCGGAATCGCCAGAAACGTGACCGAACTGATCGAAGTGCCCAGCATCGAAATGCCGATCGCCCACCCCGGAAAGGAGCGGTTGCCGAGGAAGTACGCCTCCGTGCTGGTGTTTTTGCGGGCGAACCAGACGCCCATGCCCGCCATCCCGGCGAGGAACAGGACGACCGCGAGAAGATCGAGAATACGCATTGTCTTTCTTTCCGTAGCTTGTTTTTATTTTCCCGGCCTGAGCAAGCCGGCCAGAAATTCATCGGTCACCCGGTCGAATTCCGGGTAGCTGCCGTGGATCGCCTGCGGGAAATTCACGATCCGTTTCGACGCCGACGGAATCGAATTGAACGCCGCGTACACGCTCGACGGCACGCAGGTCGTATCGATGAAGCCGGTCAGCACCAGGCACTCCGCCCGCCTGATCCGCGCCGCGAAAAAGGCGCTGTCGTAGTAGGCCACCGCCCGCGCCACCGCCGGATCGGCCGGTTTGCCGCCCTTCATGCGGATAAAGCGCGGCCAGCCCGCCGTCCTGCCCGCCAGCGGCGCGCCGTGGTCGCACATCGCCGGTTCGTGGGCGATCACCGCCGTCACCGCCGGGTCCAGTCCCGCGGCGGCCAGCGCCTGTGCGCCCCCCTGACTGCCGCCGTACACGATCAGGGTCCGGCCGTCCCAGTCGGGGCGGGCTTTCAAATAGTCCAGCGCCCGGATCAGCCGCCGGTACATGCCGTTGAAATAGATTTTCTCCCGGTCATCGGCGCCTTCAAAGCGGTAATCCTTCATCGTGGTGCGGTAGAGCCGGACGTACTCCTCATGGCTGCCGCCGTTGCCGATGCCGTGGGCGTTCACATCTAGCACCAGCAGCCCCATTCCGGCGAACCGGTACTGCGGCATCGCGCTGCGCACTCCGGCGGCGTGCCACGTCACCATCGCCGGGAACTTCCGCCCCGGTTCACCCGCGGGCCTGGTCAAATACGCCCGGACCGGCTTCGTGCCGGGAGTCGCCACGGTCACGTCGAACAGCTCGAACCGGCCCCGGTACGGTTCTTCCACCTCAAGCGGCACCTCGCGCGGCGCTATCGCCCCGGCGCGGACCGCCCGCTTCTGTTCCTCCAGCGACAACTGTTTCAGATTGCTCAGGCAGCTCGCCTGATAAGCCGTCTCGCGCGCTTTGTTGAGTGCGGGCAGCAGCATGCTCGCCAGAATTGCGATGATCGCTATCACCACGAGCAGCTCAATAAGGGTGAACGGCCTTAAGCGGCAGTATGCGGGGGGCGTGTCCGCCTCATGCCGCGCCCCCTGCGTCCGGCAAGGTGCCGGTGCCGGGTACGGGGCGGTCGACAGGCGGAGCAGCGGTCGCCCGGCGGGGAAAGAAGATCCGCAATAACGTGAAGTTCTCTTCCCGCTTTTTTGCGGAAAGACAACTTCACGTTTTTGCTCCGACTTGCCGCTTGCAGAGCATTGGCAAAGGCGTGAGAGCTTGCAGAAAGTAAGAGAAATGTTAAGAAGATTTGGTACGGGGAGAGACGCGGCGCAAATCGCCGCTTTCTCTCCCCCGAACCCCTCTCTTTTACGCAGAGCGGGAACGAGGGGACGGGGGAATATGTTCGCTTTTTGTGTGCGGGTTGCTGAATTTTGCTTCATGATGATACCTCCATTTTCAAGATGCTGTTTCATCGCAGGTTCATTCCCCGGTTCTGACCAGTACCGTCAGTTCGGCGTCGCTCAGGGTGCGGCCGGACTTCGAGCCGGTCCAGTCCGGATGCCCGGCGGGCGCATTGCCGATGCCGAGGTCGCATGACGCGCCTTCGCTCCAGTGGTTGTATGCGAATACCGTCCGGCGCTGCCGGTGATTGTGCAGCTGCATGCTGCCGTAGCCGGGCGAAGTGGAGAGGTTCATCCGGTCGCCGAAATCACAGCGCCCGTCGGAAGCGCCGGGCAGTTTGCGGATATTGGCGCCGGAATAGTTGCAATCCCAGAATTCGATGCTGCATCCCTCCGGGAACAGGCCGTTTTCCACGCCGGGGACGTTGGAAATGATCCGGACGTTCCGCACATCCTGCTGAAAACGCGCCCTGCTCTCCCTGACCGGCACGCCCAGTTTCTTCGGGTCCGGTGAAAACGGATCCATCTCCGCGTACACGAACTGCTCCTCCCCCTTTTTCGGCCGAAGCCGCAGAAAGTAGGCGACCCGCTCGATCTTCCCGGACAGCGACTCCGTCCGGTCCTGCGCATAACGGATGGAATGCCCGGAGGCGGCCTCCAGCGGCCTGACCCGGTAGAGAACCTGAAATCCCGCCGCCTCGGGAATCCGTTCCGACAACGGGTTGGCGAGCGGCGCTTCGCCCAGTTGGAAAATGCCGGCGGGCAGGCCGTGTTCGTTGACCAGATTCGGTTCGGCGACCAGACTCCACGCAAAGCGGACCGCCTTCGGTTCCGGCGCATCCGGCGCACTCAGGATCACCCGGCAGCCGTCCAGCCGGGCCGCCGCCGCATGCCAGATGCCGCGGTTGTCGCAAAGCTCAAACCAGTCGGGAGCCTTGCCGTCGCGCGTCGCGAGCTTCGCCGCATTGCGGAAGGTCACCACGGCCTCTCCGCCCTCGACCTTCCAGCTCTCCGGCTCCGGAAATTCGGCGGGCACCTCCCGGCCGAAGGTCCGGCGCAGCGCCAGGCCGGCCAGCCGCTCCCCGACCGGCCGCTTCTTCACCGGATGGATATCGCGCAGGTTGCCGACGTCGTTGATCACCGCCATGCCCGCATTCGGAATCTCCCGCGCCGCGCGGCTCTGCGCCGCCCACACCGACGCCAGCGCCACCGGATTCTGCCGGGCGTAGGCGAACGGCGCCAGCTGCACCAGATAGAACGGCATCTCCGGCGACGCGAACTCCCGCCGCCAGCCGGTGGCCAGCGCCTTGAGTTTTTCCGCATAAACCAGGCCGTCGAGCCGGTTGGCCTCCCCCTGATACCAGATCGTTCCGCCGACCGCCAGCGGCGTCAGCGGCCGGATCATCCAGCGGAACAGCATCCCCACGTCGTCGCGCGATGCGCAGCGCAGTTCCGCCGGAAACTTCGGCGGCAGCGGCGGCGGCGATTTCCGCGCCAACGCCTCCTTCACGGCGGCGTTGTAGGTTTCACAGGCGGCAAGCCACTGTTCCAGCCGCTCCCGGTGGGCGGCGGAGGCCGGATCGAACAGCTGCGCCTGCCGGTTCAGTTCCGCAAGCTGCGGATAGTTGCCCAATTCCGCCGGGCTGATCCACGGTTCGATCCGGGTGCCGCCCCACGACACGTCGATCAGCCCCACTGTGACCTCCAGCTCCGCCGCGAGCCTGCGCCCGAAAAAGTAACCGACGCCGGAAAACGTCCCGGAACTCTCCGGCGAGCTGACCCGCCATCTGCCGGTTCCCTGTTCCGGCGCGACCTGTCCCCAGTGGCGCTCCACCTGAAACAGCCGCAGCCGGGGATTCGCGGAGTCGCGGATCGCCTGCTCCGCCCCTTCGCTCTGGTTGAGCCGCCACGCCATATTCGACTGCCCCGAACAGAGCCACACCTCCCCGATCATCACATCTTTGAAGCGCAACGTATTTTCACCGGCCACCGTCAGCTCGCAAGGGCCGCCCTCCGGGCGCGCCGGCAGCGTTACGCGCCAGCGGCCCGAGGCGTCGGCGACGGTTTCCGCCACGCTTTCCCCGAGCGTGACCTTCACCGCTTCCCCCGGCTCCGCCCAGCCCCAGACCGGCAGCGGACGGTTCCGCTGCAGCACCATCGAGTCGCCGAACACCGCCGGAGTCCGCACCGCCGCGCCGAGCGGCAGCGCCGCCAGCAGCCCCAACCACAGGAAATAACGTACCTTCCTCATCTTCTCATCTCTTTTTCAGCCAGATTTCGGAAATGCAGGTGCTGACCGCCCGGCCCGGCACCTTGCGGAATTCGATCGCCACCTCGCCGCCGGACGCGGTCACTTCCGCCGGGATGTCCAGCGAGAAACGGGTGAAATCCTCCGGTTTTTCCGAGGCCGGGCTGAGCAGCCGCCGTTCGCGCCCCGGCTCTTTGGAGGTCGGGTTCACAAAGTGCATATTGTTCGGCACACACCTGCCGAGCAGCCGCCCGTTCGCATACACCTCGAACTCATTCGGGCTGTTCAAGGCGAAAGTCACACCGTCGGGATTCGGATAGGTGAACTCAACCTTGTAGGCCGCTTTCGGATCGACCGCCGGGTAGACGAACCGCAGCCCGTCCAGCGCCTCGCTGCTGAAGTTGTAGGAACGCTGCGAAGGCCGCGAATCCCGCACCATCCGGCCCGAACCGTAATAGACCTCGCCGGATTTCGGATCGAAGTGCGGCATCTCCCCCGGCGTGCCGCAGTTGTCGTAGTATTCAAGTTCGCCGACCCGGTCGTAATTCACCACGGCGTCGCACAGTTTGCGGGCGGCGGCTTCGTCCGGCGCGGCGGCGATCTCCTTCAGCCGGGCGATCAGCCAGCCCGCGCCGACCTGATCCGGGCGGCTGTCGAGCCGCTTCAGCGCGATCGACCGCAGCCCGGCGGCGGCATCGAGCGCATCGTCGGTCCGCTGCATGATCTCGCGGTACGGCTTCAGCGCCGGAATCCGCCCGGCCTCCTCCAGTTCCGCAATCATCCGCTTCACCTGACCGGCGGAGGGGACTTTGCCGGAAAGCTGAGTCAGCACCCGGTCATAGACCCGCTTCTGCGCATCCATCCGGGTCCACATCCACGCATCGAACGCGGCGCGCTGCCGGAAAAGGTCGAACCGCCAGTTGTTCCGCCGGTACGGCGCGGCCATCTTCCGGTACGCTTCTTCGACCATCCGGTGGCACTTCAGGATGTTTTCCCCGTTGGGCAGCATTGCCTGTTCGACATTCCGCTCATGCAGGAAGATCGCGTCGGTCAGCAGTTCCGCGACGTTTTCGCCGCAATAAAACGCCGCGTATTCACGGGTGATCTGCCGGTCGGAAAACTCCGGGCTCCACAGCAGCCGCAGCGTGAAGAACTTCGAGAAATCGTCGAAGATCGACTCCGAATACCCGATGCCGTGCTCGATGTACGGCAGCACCTCACGCCACACGCGCCCCAGCCGGACCGGGCAGGCGTTGAACGAGCGCCGCTCATAGGTTTCGGACCACGCCGGATCAAGCTCGGCCACGCCGGTCTGCGAACGCTTCCAGTGGCCGATATCCATAAACGCGAGTACCTGCTGCCCCGGCGCCAGATAGTTCAGCCGCGACTTCAGGAAGGCGCTGCCGGGGTAGACGCCCGGATAGCGGTCGAACGCCGGATTGGGCTTCACATAACCGTAGAAGGAGTTTTCACTGCTGCCGGGGCCGTAGGCGTAACCGGCGAACTCCGGGGATTTGTCCCGGTAGAAACGGTCGAACAGCAGCCGGTTCGCCTCGGTCCTGAACTCCTGGTTGGAGAAGAACACTTTGGCCTTCGGGTGATATTTGTGGATCGCCTGCGCCGTCTCCACCGCCAACTGGTAGTAGGTCAGCGCCCACGGGCGGCACTTCCCGCAGTCGCACCCCGCCACATCCCCCGGAAGCAGCATCACATAGTCGATGCGCGGCGTATGCCTGGCCGCGATCTCATGCCCCCAGATCATCGCCTCGCGCGCCTCCGGAATCGACGGGCAGGCGTGCTGCCACGAGCGGTAACGGAACAGCAGCGCGCGCCACTCCGGCTTCATATTGTCCCGGCCGATCCCGTTGATCGAGTGCGAAAGCACATAGTTCAGCCCGTATTCGTCGCAGAAATCCATCACAAAGGTACTGACCTGCTTTTTTTCGCCCCTGTAACGGTCGAGCACGACCGGCATTCCGCCGCCCCAGCCGTGGGTGTAGCCGTTCATGCCCTGCAGGATCAGCTCCTCCTGATAGTCGATCCCCTCCTGCTTCTCCCATTTGCGCGCGCCGGTGCCGGTGCGCATGCCGGAGTCCATATTGACCGGCCATCCCTGATTGACGCTGCGCAGCTCATAGCGCGGAGCGGAGGTCTCGTCACAGGCGTCAACGGAAAACCCGCTGCCGTCGAGCGCGGTTTTCCGGTAGAGTGCGCCGAGGCCGAACAGCGTGCCGAGCCGGTCGGCCCCGGTCACCTCCGCCACCACGCCGCCGGCGGGAACGGATGCGATCCGCAGCCGGTAGCCCTCCGGGCCGGGCGACTTTTCCGCCGGGAAGTACGGCAGGATCTTCACCAGCAGTTCTCCTGCCTTCGGAGCGGCGGAGACAGCCTCCGCCTCGGCAAGCTGCGGCACGCGCGCCTTCATCCGCCGCAGGAACACGCCGGCGCTCTGCCGCAACCCGGCGTCCGATGTTTCCGGCAGTTCCAGCCGGAGCCGTTCGATCGGAGCGGCGGCCGCCGCCACGCAGAACGACAGCCCCAGAAACAGACAATATTTCAACATGGATATCCTCCCCCTTTTACGGATGTTTTCAGTACAGGTAACCGCGGTTGGCCCCGGTCATATAGTGGACGTTATTCACACTGTCGCCCGGATCGGTGTAATCTTTGCCCATCTCGGTCACATGGACGGTCCGGACGCTGCCGTCGAGGCAGGCGCGGTTGCTGTCCCGGATCATCCTGACCGCGACCGGAAACGCCACGCCGGACGCGCCGGAAATCCCGCAATGGTTGAAATCCGCCTGCCCGTTCAGATAGAAGTTGCGGTCGGTGAACACCGCCTGGCGCGGTTTGCCGCGGCTGATCTTGGCCGGAGCGCCGGTCGGTTCGGTATCCTTGAAGTTGCTCGCCGCCCACTTGCGGCGCGGCATCAGCCCGGCCCAGTAACAGAAGCGGGCCGAATACGCCTTACTGCCGCTGCTCCACGACGGACCGGGCGTATAATGTGACGGGATGGCCGGGCAGTGGAAGATCAGCAGTTTCGTCCGGTCCTGTGCTCCGCCCTCCAGCCCGGAAATCCCCAGATAACCGGCGAACGGCAGCATGAACGACCCGTACTGCAGATTGTTGGTAAAGGAGTTGTCCGCCGTGGCTCCTCCGAGCGGCGCAGCGTAATTATTCTCCAGCGCCTGATCGTTGTTGTCCCCGGCATACATCAGGAACGCCTGCGTCAGGTTCTTCAGGTTGCCGGTGCAGCGGGCGCGTTTCGCGGTCTCGCGCGCCTTGTTCAGCGACGGCAGCAGAATCCCGGCAAGGATCGCAATGATCGCCACGACGACCAGCAGCTCAATAAGGGTGAAATTACGTTTCATGGCCGGTTCCTCCGAGTTTTTGAATAACACTACTTGCCTTTTCCCATTTTTTCCACATGCGAATGAAAAGTTTTCAACTGAATCAGCTGTTCGCCGGAGAGACGGTCGCACGCCACCCGGCAGAAGTCGGTCATCGGCACGCCGCACTCCTTCAAAAACAGCTTCGCCGAGCGCGGATACTTGAACTCCACATGGCGCTGGACCAGATTGAAGAAATCCTGCAACTCCCGCGCCCGCGCCGGATCGCCCCGGAAACAGGCGCACTCCTCCGACAGCAAGCCGGGGTAGAAATTCGCGGAGGTGCCGCTGTAACCCGCCGCACCCAGCTCCAGCGATTCGAGGCAGGTGGTCAGGTTCGCATTGTAGAGCTTGAGCCCGGTTCCGGCACAGGCCGCGAGTTTTTCCGCGATCACCGCCGCGTCGCAGCAGGTATCCTTCAGGAACGCGAGCCGCCCTTTCGCCATCCGGGCCAGTTCGCCGAGCAGCGCCGGAGCGACCAGCCGGTGGTAGGGAACCGGACACTCGTAAAGTCCGAGCCGGATCTCCGCCGTCGCCGCCAGCAGCCGCCCGAACGCCTCCCGGAACGCCGCGTCATCCGCCTCCTGCGGCACCAGCTGACAGGCCGGAATCACCACCGCGTCCACGCCGCAGGCGGCCATGTCGAACACCGACTGCAGTTTCTCCGCCTCGCTGTTGCCGAGGCAGCCGCAGGTCACCACCGGCACCCGCCCGGCGGCAACCGCCACCGCTTCGCGCGCCAGCTCCAGCCGTTCCGCCGCGGTGAGCTCGTACAGTTCGCTGCTCAGGCAGACCGCGAACAGCCCGGTCACGCCGTTGGCGATATAATATTCCAGCAGCGCCCGGTAAGCCGGGAAGTCGATTTTACCGTCTTCGCGAAACGGCGTCAACACCACCGGCCACACTCCGTCTTTGAATTCGCGTTCATTCATGATGCTCATATCCCCCGTTGATCGTTGTTATTTCTTCTATTATTATGGCACAGACGATCCCCGGAAGCAATAGCAGTCCGTTTGCAAAAAATATCCGCAACTTTGCATTTTCTATAACCAAAAATCCATAAAACAGCCTGACAAGAATTTTTTTACATTTTTAAAGCAAACAACTCTTGCAATTAAGGCAAAACGGCAAAATAGTAAAGGAGGAGAGCGAAACAATGGAATTCCTGCTGAAACAACTGATCGCCGCGTGTCGCGAACTGCGCGAACCGGCCGGCTACTACCACGGCATCACCGGCGGACGGCAGGATATGCCGGACAACATCATCCTGCTGCACCGCTGCCGGGAAATGAAGATCAGCTTCGCACATAACGCAGACAAACTCTATCACAGCCGGTATGTGCTGACGCTGAACCTGAAAGCGGAGGGGCTGGTCTGCGTCAATGAGAAATCGTTTCCGCTGCCGGAGGGCTACGCCGCGCTGACCTACCCTTACCAGTCGCACTGCTATGTGGTGGACCAGAACGTCTTCGACTGGCTGATCGTGACCTTCGAGCAGAACTGCCCGCTGGCTCCGGGGCTGATGTACCGCAGCACCCGGCTCAGCGCATCGTGCTGCGCCGTCGCGGAACGGCTGCTGGCGCTCTACCGGGAGCTGCTCGCCGCGCCCTCCGCCGCAGGGGCGGAGCTGCTGCAGTCACTGCTGCAGACACTGCTTTTCGAGCTGCTTTATTCGACCGATTTCATCAATGCGGAAAACCGGCCGCACAGCGACAACAACCGCATCCACCTCTTTGAACAGCTCAACGGCTATATCTTCCAGCACCTTTCCGATCCGGAGCTGTCGCTGGAGGAACTGGCCGCGAAACACTACATCTCTCCGGCGCTGCTGCATCTGATCTTCCGGCAGATGGCGGGCTGCACGCCGGGCAAATACATCCGCGACATCCGGATCAAGCAGGCGCAGAAACTCCTCGACCAGCGCGAAACCCAGATCGCCGAAATCGCCGAACGGACCGGTTTTTCCTCGCCCGCCGTCTTCAGCCGCTGCTTCCGGCGGGAGGTCGGACTGTCGCCCAGCGAATATCAGTCGCGCCAGAGCGTGTAGGGATTGCGGCTGAGGGCGCCGTTGGTATAGCGCGGATCGCCGGAAACCTCCGCACCGAGCCAGTCGGGACGCACGAACGCGGTCTCCTCGGCAGGCAGTTCGATTTCGGCGGTGAAAAGCCCGGCGTTGAGTTTGAAATACTCGTCGACCTCCCAGAACAGGCCGTCTCCGGCCGGAAAGGTGTAGCGGATCTTTTCGACGATCCGCGTACCGCAGAATTCCAGCAGCATCGCCTCGGCGTCGGCCACCGGAATCTCATATTCAAATTCACTGCGGCTGACGCCGGAGGGACGCCCCTTGACGGTCAGGAACGCCCGTTCCCCGGCGATTCGCACCCGGAGCGTCGGGGGCGGTGCGGTGCATATTCCGCTCTCGAAGTAGCCCTGCACCATGCGCACTCCCCTGCCCGCCGCCGCGCGCCAGCCGTCATTCGCGACCAGGAACTTGCGTTCGATCTCGGTCGCCATCAGTTCCGCACGCCGAACTTGTAGACGGTGTACTGCTTGTATTCCCCGCCGGGATTCAGCCGGGCGCTCGGAAACTCCGGATGGTTCACCGCATCCGGCCAGAGCTGGGTTTCAAGGCAGAACGCGCTGAACTGCGGATAACTGCTCTCCGTCTTTCCCCTGAGCGTGCCGTCCAGGAAAAAGCCCATGTAGAACTGCACGCCGGGAGCGGTCGTGGAGCAGGCCAGCTCAATGCCGGTCCGGTCCGACCACGCCACCGCGACGTTCTCCTTGAAGCTCTCCGCCTCGTCGGAAAGTACGAAATTGTCATCGAAACAGTTCGGATTCTCCTCGTGGATCTTCGCAAAACTCTTGCCCGCGCGCAGGTCGTAAAAGGTTCCGGCGACTTCCGGATTGCGTCCGGTCGGGGCCAGGAATTCGTCGACCTCGGTGCGGCGGCCGGCCTGAATCATGATGGAGTGGTCGCCGCATTCGCCCGCCCCCTCTCCGTTCAGGTTGAAGTAGCTGTGATTGGTCAGGCTCAGCACGGTCGGCGCGTCGGAAGTGCCGGAGTAGGCGATCGACAGCGCGTTGTCCTCGGTGATGTGGTAGACCACTTCGACCTTCACATTTCCCGGGAATCCGGCGTCGCCGTCGGGACTGTTCAACGTCAGCTTCAGCGTGTAGTCGTCCACCACCTCCGCCTCCCACAGCCGCCGGCCGTAGCATCGGCCGCCGTGCAGGGTGTTTTTACCGTTGCTGTCGTTCAGTTCCAGCTGATAGGTCTTGCCGCCGAGCGTGAACCTGCCGTTGGAGATCCGGTTCGCAACCCGCCCGATCAGCGCGCCGAAGAAAGGGCCGTTTTCGATATAGTCCGCCGGCTCCGCGAAGCCGAGCACCACATCGACCAGCTTGCCGTTGCGGTCCGGCGTCAGCAGCCGCACGATCGCGCCGCCGAAATCGGTGATGTCCGCGCCGAAGCCGGAGCTGTTGCGCAACGAATACAGCCGGGCGGTCCGCCCGTCGGGAAGCTGGAAAAAGTCCTGAATTTTCATCGTCGATCCTCCTCGTTCACCGGGATTCCACCGGTCAGTTCACTGTAGGTTTTGAAATGCAGTTTCGCGCAGCGGGCGAATGCACCCGGCCCGTGTTTTTCCAGAATGCGCGCACCGGTTTCGCGCACCAGCGGCCCGGCCCCCTTCGGAAAAGTTTCGCCGAATTCCGCCGACAGCTTCTCCATGCCGCGCAGGAACTGTTCCCGCGCGAGGATGCTCGCCGCCGCAACCGCAACGTCGCTCTCCGCCTTGGTCCGCTGCTCCATACGGATCTGTTTGCCGCGCGTCATCAGCGCCCGCTTGATCAGCGACTCGTCGGCGAACTTGTCCGACAGCATCCGCGGGCACTCCGGCACCTTTTCGAGCAGGTTCTCGATCACCCGGGCGTGTCCCCAAGCGAGCAGCCGGTTCAGGTTGCCGATCTTGTCGTAGAGGCGGTTGTAGGTCTCCGGCGGCAGGTTCACCACCGCATACTGATCGCGCGCGATCTCCCGGATTCCCTTCGCCAGCTCCAGAATCTTCTTCGGGCTTTTGATCAGCTTGGAGTCGCAACAGCCGAGCTTACGCAACTCCGGGCCGGTTTCGGCGTCGGCGTAGACTCCGGCGATGCACAGCGGCCCGAAGAAGTCCCCCTTGCCGCTCTCGTCGATGCCGCCGTGCGGCTCGACCGGTTCGTCAGCCGGATCGGGGTCCAGCCCGAATGTGAAAGTGTGCAGGATCTCCGGCTCCAGAATGAAACTCACGAAATCCTCCGTGCCGCCGCCCTGCACCGTCAGTTTGCCGGAGTTGTAGACCGCCACGTTGACCTTGTCGCCGACCGCCTTGTAGCGGGCGTACTGAAGCTGCCGGAACTCCCAGCCGCGCCGGTCGAGCAGTTCCCGGAGCGCGTCCGCCTGCTCCGGCGTGACGGTGCACACGTAGCTGGTCACTTTCTTACCGGCCATATCCGCCCTCCCCCAGAATCGTCCGCCCGGAGAGCGCGGCCGCGATGGTCGCGCCGTCGGCATAGGAGAGGTTCGCCCCCGCCGGCAGTCCCAGCGCCGGCTGCGTGACCCGCACCGGCGCGTCGCGCAGCAGCTCCGCCAGATAGATCGCGGTGGCCCGCCCCTCGACATCGGGACTCAGCGCCAGGATGATTTCACGCACCTGACCGGAGCGGGCAAGCCCGATCAGTTTCTCCAGATTCAGCCCGGCGCCGTTTTCGGCGTCGAGCGGCGACAGCCGCCCGCCGAGCACATGGTAACGCCCCCGGAAATTGCCGCTCGCTTCGATCGCGAACACCTGCGCCATCGTTTCAACCACGCAGACCAGCTGCCGGTCGCGGTCGGGCAGCCGGCAGACCGCGCAGAGTTCGCCGGCATTGGACAGCGCGCCGCACTCCGGACAGCTGCCGACCGTGGCCGGCAGCGTTTCGACCAGTTTGCCGAGATATTGCAGTTTCTCCGGCTCCCAGCCGAGCATGGACAACGCGAGCCGTTCGGCACCGCGCCGCCCGATGCCGGGCAGCTGCTTCAACGCGCCGATCAGCTCCTCGACCGCATCCGGATAACTCAGATTGCCCGCCATGCCGCGCACCGCACCTTCCGCTTAAAAAATTCCGGGCAGGTCCATGCCGAGCCCGCCGGTCACTTCGGTCATCTTGGCCTGCGCAGCCGCCTTCGCCGCAATCAGGGCGCTGTTGGTGGCGAAAAGGACCGCCTCCTGAAGTTCGGCGGCATTCAGATTCGCGTCCGGGGCGATTTCGACTCCCTTGACCATGAAGTCGCCGGAGACGGTCACCTTGACCAGGTTTCCCGCGCTGGAGGCGGAGAACTCCATGGTCGGCATCTCCTCCTTGAACTTCTTGAGGTTGGCCTGAATATCCTTCGCTTTGCTCATCAGTTTTGCCATTTCGGCGAGATTACCAAACATCGTACAAAAAACTCCAAAAACAGTTAAAAAAAGCCGGCTTGAAGCACTTCCCCAAGCCGGCCGTGAATCGAAATTATTTCTTACATTCGGCCGCGGCGGCTTCCTTCGCATTGTAATTGCGCCGCTGTTCCGCCCGGCGGTGCCACATCGACACCAGCGGAGCCGCGATGAAGATCGACGAATAGGTGCCGACCACGATGCCGAGCATCATCACCAGCACGAAGTCGTTGATCGCGACGCCGCCGCCCAGGAAGAGCACGAACACCACGATGAAGGTGGTCAGACTGGTCAGGATCGTCCGGTTCAGCGTCTGGTTGATCGACAGATTCACGGTATCCACATAGTTCTTGCAGACCCCGAGGTGCACATTCTCCCGGATACGGTCGAACACCACCACCTTGTCGTTCATCGAGTAGCCGATCACGGTCAGCAGCGCCGCCACCACGGTCAGCGAAATAGTACGGCCCAGCAGCAGATAGATGCCCAGCACCACCAGCAGGTCATGCCCCAGCGCGATCAGGCTCGACAGCGCGTACACGAATTCATACCGCAGCGACACGTAAACCGCAATGCCGACCATCGACAGCGCGATCGCGATCAGCGCCGCCTTGGTGAACTCCCAGCCGATCAGGCCGCCGACGCTCGATTCGAGGCCGCCGGAGAGCTTCGCATCGGGGAACGCCTTGTTCAGCACCGCCGCGAGCTGGTCCTTCGGGCTGGAAGTGGCGCTCCGGCCGGTCAGGTCGCCGCGGATCAGCACCTCGACCTTGCGGTTTTCGGAGGCCGCAGCCGCATTCGCCTTATAGGTGACGGTCGCATCGTAACCGGCGGCCTTGAGCACCTTTTCCATCTCATCCTGCGGGATCTGCGCCTCATAGTTGAAGGAAACCGCCGTGCCGCCGGTGAAGTCCACTCCGAGCACATCGCGGCCCTTGACGCAGAGCAGCACCACCGCCAGCAGGATCAGCGCGAGGCTGACCATCACGGTCTTGCTCCACATCCTGTCGAAATTGAAGTTGGTGTTTTTAAAGAACTGCATCATATGGATATGGTCGATCTTCGTATACCGGAAGATGTAGTCGAATCCCAGCCGGGTCACGAAGAGCGCCGTGAACAGCGTCGTCAGAATACCGATGCTCAACGTTACCGCGAAACCCTTGATCGCGCCGGTGCCGACGTACATCAGGATCACCGAAGTGATCAGCGTGGTCAGGTTCGCGTCGAGCACGGCGGAAAACGCCCGGCTGTACCCGAGATCGATCGAGGAGCGCAGGCTCTTGCCGGTCGCCAGTTCTTCGCGGACGCGTTCATAGACCAGCACGTTCGCGTCGACCGCCATGCCGATGGTCAGCACGATACCGGCGATGCCCGGCAGCGTCAGCGTGCAGTTGAACGCGGCCATCGCGCCGAGGATCAGCACAATGTTCAGCGCCAGCGCCACCACCGAAACCACACCGGCGAGCCGGTAGTAGACAATCATGAACACCGCGACCAGCACCATGGAGATCACTCCGGCCCAGATGCCGTTGGCGACGTTGGAGGCGCCGAGCTTCGGGTCGGTGTCGAACACCGCGTCCACCTTGATCTGGAACGGGAAGCTGCCCGACACCAGCGCGTCGGAAATGCTCTTGGCCTCCTCGTCGGAGAAGCTGCCGCTGATTTCGGCGTTGCCGCCGAGGATCGCCTGCCTGATCGCCGGGGCGCAGTACAGATGCCCGTCCAGCACAATCGCCAGCTGGCGGCCGACGTTTTCGCTGGTGACCCGACCGAACTGCTCAGCGCCTTCGGTGTTGAACCGCAGCTGGATCTTGCGCTGGCCGAACTCATCTTTGGCGGCCTGCGCGTGCGAAACGCCCTTTCCATCCATCTGGGCGCGGTTTTCGACGAAGTAGTATTCGACCCGCGGCGCCTGTCCGGCCCGGAACTCGCTGGTTTTCATCAGTTCGTAGCCGAGCGGAACGGTGAAATTCTCCGGGTTGGCCAAGTACTGCTGGACCAGCGCGGCATTGTCCGGATGCACCAGGCGGAAACGCAGCTTCGCGCTCATTTTGATCAGGTTCAGCAGCTTCACCTTCTCATCCTTGGCAACAACCGGCGCGCGCAACGCGACGTAGTTGCTGCCGGACGGGGCGATTTCCGCTTCGAAAATCTTCTGCCCTTCCAGACGTTTGCGGAGGATTTCGATCGCGATGTCGCGGTAGCGGTCGAATTCGGCCCGCATGCGCTTTTCGAGATCGGCGCGGCCCTCGCCGCCCTTGCCGGAATCCTCCTTGAGCTTGCTCAGGAACTCCTGATCCGGCACCAGCTGCAGAATGAACTCCACACCGCCGTTCAGGTCGAGTCCGAGGCGGATCGAACTGGAAGCCTGTTTGCGGATCAGGCTCATCACATCCCGGTTGTCCTGAAGATCGTTGCCCTTGACCCGGCGGGTCAGGTCGATCCCCTTGTCGTCCGCCGCCTGCAGCAGCGCCTGCGACTGGTAAAGCTGCGGATTCTTCTTCTGGAGTTCACGCGCGGTTTCCACCAGCTCGACGGCTTCGGCGTCATCCTTATTCGTCAGCATTCCGAGAAAGGTCTCGTAGTAATCGCGCTGGAACAGCGGATGGATCGCTCCGGCAAACACCAGGACCACCACCACGGTGATCAGCGTACGCAGAATCAACGGTCGATTGTTCATTTTAAGAAAATATCCTTGACTGTGGGATTACTTCGCCGCCTTCGGGTCGGCTTCCTTCGGATCCACGGCGAGGTCGGCAATGCCGTTCTTCACCACTTCGACCTGGACCCGGTCGGCGATTTCCACCACGAAGCTGTTGCTTTTCACTTCGACGATGGTGCCGTACATGCCGGAATTCAGCAGCACCCGGGTCCCTTTCACCACCTGGTCGATCATCTGCTGGCGCTTCTGCGCCTGCTTTTTCTGCGACCGCATCATGAAGAAAATCATCACCGCAAACACGATGATGATCGGCAGCATGCCGGTCAGCATGTTCGGCTGCGGCTGGGCTGCGGCGCCCGGCGCGGCAGCGGCTCCGTCGGCGACGACGGTGGTAGTGGTCTGGGCAGCGGCGGGAGCAGCGGTTTCCGCTGCGGCGAGGATGGACATGAAACTCATTTTTCTGACTCCTTTGGGTATTTTGTCAATCTTTCGAGATTTATTTGCACTGTCGTTTGCCGACTCCCAGAAGCGAGAGGTGACGGTCAAACCAACGTTCCAACGCAGCGTCGTACTCTTTTGAAAACCGGTGCATCGCCGCAAAAAAGCGGCCGCCCAGTTCTCCCTGCAGAATCGGACCGTAAGAGATATGCATCAGCTGGCGCTCCTCCGGCAGCTCCAGCAATTCCGGCAAAGCCGTGTCGGCGACTGCCTCAAGCGCGGGAATCCGGGCCGGATCGGCGGTGATGTGATAAAACTGTTTCATTCTCCCGAAATTCTCCAGTGCACAGCGATGCATCTCCCGGTAGAGCGCCGGTTCGTGCGCGGCGATGACTCCCGCCGCCACCAGCCAGCTTGTCCCGGCCGTTTTCAGGTGAAAGCGGCCGCCGGTTTCCCGGCCGATGATCGGGAACACGCTGAACTTGTCACTGCCGGAGTGAATCGAGAGCTTATAATCGCCGTAGGCGTGCGCGATCCGGACATGAAGCCGGAGCTGCCGCTCGAATTCGGCAAGGTTCCCGCGATAATCCACCCCTTTCTGGAATTCCCCGGGGAAACAGGGGGCCAGAGAAGCAAGTTCCACCCCCCGCTTGCGCAGTTCACGCGCAATAAAAAGATGATGGGCCGGAACGGTTTCCACTCCGGTCTCGTCAAAGGAAAGCTCCAGATCAAAATCGCTTCCCCGCTTCGACTTCAGATATTGAAACACCTTCACCGCAAAATCCAGCGCGGCGCCGTACATCACCGCGCACCGGCGCGCCGTCGCGCCGTCCACGGCGACCTCGCTTTCCCCGACCACGAACACCTGATTCTCATATTCAGAGCGGATCCGCTCCTGTTCCGCCGGATCGCAGTCGCCGAAACGCTCGCTGACCTCGCCGTCCTCCCACGCCGCCGCGGCGGCGACAATCTGGTCGGAAAGATCCAGCGTCACCATCGGCATTCCGGCCGCCAGCGCCGGTTCAAGATCGGCAATCGTCTTCAGGTGGTCGCCATCCGCACCCCACCCTTCGCGCCAGTCCGCCTCGAACACCGAAAAGCAGGCGGCGTCAACCACATCCTGAAACGAACGGTTCGTCATCGACAGCTCCCGCTTCGACTGCTGCGCCAGCACCGGCTTCACCTTGAACTTGCGGATCGAAGCGAGCTGCCCGCGACCGGCCAGCCCGAGCCGGTCGCCGCAGCCGATCGTCGTGCGGCAATCGTGCAGGCTCGAAGGGGCAGTCCACGGGAAATGGCGGCGCAGGGCGGCGGCATTGGCGGCCGAAAGCTTCCCCACCAGCGCCGCTCCGTCGGAGAGCCGGTGAAGCTCCCCCTCGAATCCGGCGGGAAGGACCTGCGGATAGTCGGCCACCACCAGCAGAAAACGCCGCTCCGTTCCCTGCCCGATCATCACCAGCGCCTCGCCCAGCTTATGGACCGAGGATGCGGCAACGGAAACCGGGCCGCTTTCTTTTTTGAGCAGCTTTCTGGCTTCCGCCTCACTTTTTTTCAGAAGGGCAAGCGCGCTTTCTGCAATATTTATCATCTGAAATCGATCCGATTTAAGTGGCAAAATAAAATCCAAACAGCTTAATATAACATCAACAACCCGATATTCAAGACAGCTTTCCGTCGATTTTCATTCCGGGAAATGATAAAATCCTGATTGCCCGCCGGTTCAACCATTCCGAAAACAATTCGACAAGCCCGCGGAAACCGGAGAAAAATCCGCCGGGATGCTTGAAAAACGCCTCGGAATCGATATATTAGCTTTCATTCTTATAATAAACGGCCTTATATCAATAGAGGAATGTTTCATCATGATCAAGTGCGGGATCATCGGCTGCGGTGTGATTGCGCCGACCCATATCGAAGGCTACCAGGCTCTTTCTGACGTTCAGGTCGTCCATCTGTGCGATCTCATACCGGAACGGGCCGACAAACTCGGCGAAAAGTACGGTGTCGCGCGCCGTTCCACCGACTACCGCCGGCTTCTGGCCGATCCCGAAGTCGATCTCGTCAGTGTCTGCACCGATCACGCCAGCCACGCTCAAATCGTGGTCGACGCCCTGAACGCCGGTAAACACGTAGTCTGTGAAAAATCCCTCGGGCGCGTTCCGGCCGACCTCAAACGCATGTGCGATACCGCCAAGGCGCATCCGGAGCTGGTCGCTTCCGGCATCTTTCAGCACCGGTTCCAGCCCGCCAACCGCACCCTGAAGCAGATGGTCGCGGCAGGCAAATTCGGCAGGATCATCGCGGTCAACCTCGCTTTCAGCTGCCTGCGCACCGATGAATATTACAACAAGGACGCCTGGCGGGGCACCTTCGCCGGCGAAGGCGGCGGCATCCTGATCAATCAGGCGATCCATCACCTCGACCAGCTCCGCTATGTGTTCGGCGACATCAAACGGCTCGTCGCACGGACCGCCAACCTGACCCATCAGGGCGTGATCGAGGTCGAAGACACCGCCGCTTTCGTAATGGAATTCAAGTCCGGCGTCTTCGGTACCGTGGTGGCGACCAACTCCGCCGCTGTCGAATGGCGCAGTTTCCTGTCCCTGATCGGCTCCGAGCTCTGTCTCGAATACGCCAATGAGGTTCCGGTACACGTCGAAGGCAAGAGCGCCGAACTCGCCAAAGAAGTCGAAGCCGCCCTCACCGTCAAAAACGACACCCCGGTTGTCGGCAAGAAGTATTACGGTGTCGGTCACACCGACCAGCTCGCCGATGTGATCGACGCGATCCGCGAACACCGCGCTCCCGCCGTCACCATCGAAGACGCCGCCGACAGTTCGGCACTGGTCATGGCCGTCTACGAATCCGCCGCCAAAGGCGGCTGGGTCGATGTCCCCGACTATCGCTGAATTCTTTTTTCGCACTCCCCACTCCGACATCGGGGATTTCGCCTTCGGCGACCAAGGCGCTTCGCCCTTGGAACCCGACCGGCAAGGTGCCGGTGCCGAATACTTGAGATCCGGGAAAACCGTTCCGGTTTTCCCTCCGGAAGGGGGAGGCTCTGGTAGAGACAGGCAGGGTTGTACAGGAGCGGCACACCGCTCCGGTCGGCGCAAAGCCCGCTTTTTTGCGGGCTTTAGGCACTCCCTGCGCCTGCTGCCGCCGGAGGTCACGCGCGGAACCTCCAGATGTTAACCGGATGATGTGAAATTACACTCATGGAGGCTGAACCCTCCTCCCTACCTTTTCATACAGGTAAGGTTCAGTAAGGCTCGTACTCAAAGATATGCTTGCCTGTGATGTGCCAGTTGTATTGTTGCCTGACCTCGCTTTGCGTATATCGGCAGATAAATTCTTATCAGCCTCCATCAGGGTATCTGTCTATTACCCGGTCAGCATCTGGAGGTTCCGAGCGTGACCTCCGGCGGCAGCAGGCGCAGGGAGTGCCTAAAGCCTGCAAAAAAGCAGGCTTTGTGCCGACCGGAGCGGTGTGCCGCTCCTGTACAACCCTGCCTGTCTCCAGCAGAGCCTCCCCTCCCCGGAGGAAAAGGCGGTACGCCTTTCCCGGCTCTCGTACCCGGCGCCGGCACCTTGCCGGTCGGGTTCCAAGGGCGAAGCGCCTTGGTCGCCAAAGGCGAAATCCCCGATGCCGGAGTGTGGAACCTTACTTTTTGAGCTTCATCTGGGGGAACAGGATCACGTCGCGGATGGATTCCGCACCGGTCAGGATCATGACCAGACGGTCGATGCCGACGCCCATGCCGCCGGCGGGAGGCATACCGTGTTCCAGGGCGACGAGGAAGTCTTCGTCCACCTTTTCGGCGAGCACATCGCCCTCCTGCTTGTTTTTCTCGAACTGCTCCATCAGGCGTTGACGCTGGATGATCGGATTGTTGAGCTCGGAGTAGGCGGGGGCGACTTCAACGCCGTTGATGCCGAGTTCAAAAACGTCCACATGGGTCGGATCGTCCGGGCAGCCCTTGGCGAGCGGCAGCAGTTCGACCGGAATGCGGGTCACGAAAGTCGGCTGAATCAGGGTCGGTTCGACGAGTTTTTCGTAGAGTTCGTTGGTCACGTCGAGGTCGGACATGCCGGTGTGAACGTCGAGTTTCAGCTCCTGCCCGCGTTTGATCCGCTCCTCCGGGGTGAGCTGGAACCAGTCCGCCCCGCCCTTTTCCTCGCAGAGTTCGTTGTAGGTCGCGCGGCGCCACGGCGGGGTCAGGTCGATCACCTTGCCGTTGCCGTGGTCGATTTTCAACGTGCCGACGGTCTTCATCGCGACGGTGGTGATCAGAGATTCGATCAGCTCCATCATGGTGCGGCAGTCGCCGTAGGCCTGATAGATTTCCATCATCGTAAATTCCGGGTTGTGGCGGCGGTCCATGCCCTCGTTGCGGAAGTTCCGGCCGAGTTCGTAGACCTTCTCGAAGCCGCCGACCAGCAGCCGCTTCAGATAAAGTTCGGGGGCGATGCGCATGTACATCGTCGAACTCAGCGCCTCGTAATAGGTGGTGAAGGGGTTGGCCGACGCGCCGCCCGCGAGCGCCTGCAGCATCGGGGTTTCGACCTCCATAAAGCCGCGCCCGTTCATGAAATTGCGGATTTCGGCCAGAATGCGGCTGCGCAGCTTCAGCACCCGGAAACTCTCCTCGTTGGTGATCAGGTCGAGGTAACGCTGGCGGTAGCGCTGTTCGATATCGACGAGGCCGTGATACTTTTCCGGCAGCGGACGCAGTGACTTGGAGAGCAGCGTGCACTCGTGGACGCGGATGGTCAATTCCCCCATGCGGGTCACGAAAGTCGGTCCCTTGATGCCGACGATGTCGCCGATATCGAGCTTTTTGAAGATGGCGAACGCTTCCTCGCCGATCTCGCTCTTGCCGACGAAAAGCTGGATTTTGCCGGTGCTGTCCTTGAGGTCGGCGAAGATCGACTTGCCCATGCCGCGCTTGGCCATCAGCCGGCCGGCGACCACGACTTCGGGGCCGAATTCGCCTTCGGCGGGAGCCTTGAAATCGGCGCGGACCTGTTCGATCATCTGTGCGCCGGGAAAAGCCTGGCCGTAGGGATCGATCCCGGCGGCTTCCAGCTCCTTGAGCTTGGCGAGGCGCTGGGCGAACAGTATGTGCATATCCGGTTCCGCCGGCTCCGCGGCCGGGACATTTTTCGTTTCATCGCTCATTTTTGTGATGACTCCGCTTATTTGAAGGTTGAATGCAAAATAAAACAGACAAAATTAATGTAACACCATTCCCGGCATCTTGCAATTCAAAAAAATGAAACTATTGTAAATAAAACAAGTATTTCAACGGTGGATTTTATGAGAATGACACGTCGATTGCCGAATTGTCCAGATAAATCACCTTTCCATCCATACTATTTCTTCCTCCGCAGCAGTATCATTAATCCGGGTGTCCGCATGGCGACTGCCATGTAACATAATAACCAAATCCCAGGGGGTTCTATGAAAAAATTCCTGTCAGCGTGTCTGGTCATGTGCGGTCTCGCCGCGATGGCCGACACGGTCGTAACGGTGGAAGCCGTGGAAGAGATCGCGATCGGTGGCGGCGGCGAATCAGCCATGACCATGGCGCTCGGAATGCCGACGCTGTGGTGGAGCGCTCCGTTCGCGGCGGTGCTGGCGCTGCTGATGGCGGCGGTTTTCTACAAGAAAATGATCGCCGCCGATGAAGGTTCCGACCGGATGAAGGAGATCGCCGGGTACGTCCGCGAAGGCGCGATGGCTTACCTTTACCGCCAGTACAAGGTGGTGGGCGTGGTGTTCTTCGTGCTGTTCGTGATCTTCGCGGTGCTGGCGATCTTCAAGGTGCAGAATCCCTTTGTGCCGGTCGCGTTCCTGACCGGCGGTTTCTTCTCCGGCCTCTGCGGCTATATCGGCATGAAAACCGCGACCCGCGCTTCCAACCGGACCGCGCAGGCGGCCAGCGAGGGGCTGAACCGCGGCCTGCAGGTCGCGTTCCGTTCCGGCGCGGTGATGGGCATGGTGGTGGTCGGCTTCGGCCTGCTCGATATCTGTTTGTGGTACCTGATTCTCGACAAACTGGTCTATACAGCCGGACACATGGCGAACGGGCTGCATTTCCTCGGCATGGAGCTGGTTCCCGCCGGCTGTTCCGAAGTTGAAAAGCTGGTTCATATCACCACGACCATGCTGACCTTCGGCATGGGCGCTTCGACGCAGGCGCTGTTCGCCCGTGTCGGCGGCGGCATCTACACCAAAGCGGCCGACGTCGGCGCCGACCTCGTCGGCAAGGTCGAAGCGGGCATCCCGGAAGACGATCCGCGCAACCCGGCCACCATCGCGGACAACGTCGGCGACAACGTCGGCGATGTCGCGGGCATGGGCGCGGACCTGTACGAATCCTATTGCGGTTCGATCCTCGCGACCGCGGCGCTCGGCGCGGCCTATGCCGCCCAGACCGCCGGAGCGACCACCGACATGGCGCTGAAGCTGGTGCTCTCCCCGATGATCGTGGCCGGTTTCGGCACGCTGCTGTCGCTGGTCGGCATCCGCATGGTCAGCTGCAAGGAAGGGGCAAGCCAGAAGCAGTTGCTCCGCAGTCTGCTGACCGGTACGCTCGGCAGTTCGGTGCTGATCCTGATCGCGCTGCTGTTCCTGATTTTCATGGGCTTCATTACGTGGGGCATCTTCGGTTCGGTGGTTTCCGGCCTGCTCGCGGGCGTGATCATCGGCCAGGCGACCGAATACTACACCAGCGCGGAGTACAGACCCACGCAGGGTATCGCGTTCCAGGCCAAGATGGGCCCGGCGACCACCATTATCGACGGTCTGGCGACCGGCATGTATTCCGCCGGAGTTCCGGTGATCACGATTGTGGTCGGCATTCTGTGCGCTTACGGTTTCGCGGGCGGCTTCGCCCCGACCCCGGGAGCGTTTTCGATGGGACTCTACGGCGTCGGCTTCGCGGCGGTCGGCATGCTTTCGACCCTCGGCATCACGCTGGCGACCGATGCGTACGGCCCGATCGCGGACAACGCGGGCGGCAATGCGGAAATGTCCGGCATGCCGCCGGAGGTCCGCCAGCGCACCGATGCGCTTGACTCGCTCGGCAACACCACCGCCGCGACCGGCAAGGGCTTTGCGATCGGTTCGGCGGCGCTGACCGCGATGGCGCTGCTGGCCAGCTATATCGAAGAGACCAAAATCTGGCTCGGCAAGTTCGATTCCGGCCTCGGTGCGGGCATCGACATGGCGGCGGCCAGCAAGATGACGATTCTGCAGTTCGTGGATAAAATGCAGTTGACCATCATGAACCCGCTGCTGCTCGGCGGACTGTTCATCGGCGGCATGGCGGCGTTTTTGTTCTGCGCGATGACGATGAAGGCAGTCGGCCGTGCGGCCGGTTCGATGGTGGAGGAAGTCCGCCGCCAGTTCAAAGAGAAGCCGGGCATCATGGAGGGCAAGGATCTGCCGGACTATGCCCGCTGCGTCGCGATTTCGACCGCGGGCGCCCAGCGTGAGATGCTGGTGCCGTCGCTGCTGGCGATCGTGATTCCGGTGGCGACCGGCCTGATCCTCGGCATTCCGGGGGTGATGGGGCTGCTGGCGGGCGGTCTGGCGACCGGCTTCGTGCTGGCGACCATGCTGAACAACGCCGGCGGCGCGTGGGACAATGCGAAAAAATACATCGAAAACGGCGCGCACGGCGGCAAGAAGCTGCCGGACGGCTCCAAGAATCCGACTCACGGCGCGGCGGTGATCGGCGACACGGTCGGCGATCCCTGCAAGGACACCAGCGGTCCGGCGCTGAATATCCTGATCAAGCTGATGAGCATGGTGTGCATCGTGTTTGCTCCGGTGTTCATCAAGTTCTCGCCGATGATCCAGGGCTGGTTCGGAATCAACGGGATTCTGCAGTAGGGGAAAATACTCCGCGCCGGCACGTTGCCGGTCTGGGGTTCGGGGGCGAAGCGCCCCGACCGTCGGAGACACTTGTGCGCGCAGCGCCCAGCCCCCGGAGCCTGATTGTAAATCAGGCCGCGTAGCGCACAAGGTCTGCCGCCCGAAGGGCAGGCAGACCTTGCCTGCCTTTAAAATGGCAGGCTTTCCCCCGACGATAAAGCTCAAAAAGTAAACAGAATCACAAAAAGCCTCACGAGAAACTCCGTGAGGCTTTCACTTTTCATGATTCTGCGAGATGGGAAGCCATGCCGCTTTCGCGGCAGGCAGGTCTTACGGCCTTACGGCCTCCAGACCTCATGCGCTACGCGCATGGGCAGCCTCCGGCGGCCAGCGCTTTCGCCGCTGGACCACGACCGGCAACGTGCCGGCGCGGAGTTACGCGACCTCGATTTCGCGTGCGCGGCCGAGAAAGCTGCCGGCGGTTACGTACTGGGTGACGTCCCCGTACAACGGTCCTTCCCAGTCATAGTGCAGATGCCCCGCCAACACCGCCTTCACCAGCGTCTGCCCCTTCAGGAAGTCGATGAATGCCAATGTATCCGCATCGGGGCATTGAGCGTCGTTCCGGGCCGGATGTTCCGCCGGGCAGCCCATCAGCGAAGCGGATTCCGCCTTGCGCACTTCGATCTGCTCCCGGTACAATTCCCGGGTGTAGAGCGGCACGTGAAGCAGCAGCAGAATCGGATACCCTTTCGCGATTTCCGCCCGGAACCGTTCCAGCTCCTGATGCCGAACTTGTCCATAGGTATTGTCGACGGCGACGAGGTTCACGCCGCCGGCCAGACGGGCCGCGAAGCGCAGGTCGTTCGGAAACGCGGGGGCGACCAGCGGCAGGCTGTCGAGCTTGTACGCTTCGTCCTCTTGCGCCTCCCCGACATACTTGCTGAATTCATGGTTTCCCGCCGCGAAGAAGCAGTCGACCGAGGAAAGCTTTTCGCGGGCGAGTTCGAGGTTGCGGTATGACACGAAGTCGATCAGGTCGCCGGTGTGCAGGACCGGTTCATTGCGGCGGCGGGCGTAGTCGAACGCCGCGTCGAGGCCGCGCCGGCAGCAGTCGAAACCATGTTTGTCATAGGCTTCGCGCCGCTGCCGGGCGAGTTCGCGCTTGCGTTCGCTGTCGCGCTCATCGGCGGAGATGAGGTGCGAATCGGTTACGTGGAGAAAGCGCAGCGGCTTTGCCACGCCGACGGTGATGCGGGTATGGATCGGAGTCATTTGGATTTCTTTTTTCTTATTTACAATATGTGGTCTGCGGCGTTTGCCGTTCGTCGAAAGCCGGGTAAACGGCGTGATCGCGTCCCTGATACATGGTCAGCCTGGCGGGCGCTTTCAGGCTGTTGTAGAGCACCCACACGCCGGAGGGGGGACAGACCCAGTCGCTCAGTCCGGCCCTGATGGTTACCGGAGCCTTGACCCGTCCGGCGAAATTCACCGTATCGAAATAGCCCAGTCCGGGCCGGAGGTTCGGCCGCCAGCCGCGAATACGGCCGATGTTGACGCCGCCGAGGTCGCAGAGCCACGGCACCTCAAGCGAACAACTGCTGATCCCATCTGACAGCGCTGCGACGGCCACCGTCTGGAAGGCACCCTGGCTGCCGCCGGAGAGATGGATGGTTTCGCCGTCCCATTCCGGCAGGGTGCGGCAGAATTCCAGTGCGCGCAGGTCGCGCAGAATCGTTCCGTTGAAGTAGCTGCTCTCCGGCCTGGCGTTCTCCCGGTCGCTGAAGCCGTAACTTCTCAATTCGCCGTTGGCAAGCGCGATGTAGTATGCCTGTTCCCGGCCGTTTTCAATCCCGTGCGGATTGACGGAGAAAGTGAGTTCATCCGGGTTTTCCTGCTCCGCTGCGCCGGCGATGCCGTATCCCTGATAGAAGATCCGCAGCGGCAGCGATTTCGGTTTCGCGGTCCGGGGGACAGCGAGATAGCCGGATACCGGCCGCCTGCCGGCACAGGCGATTTTCAGGTCGTAAATCAGGCAGTGCTTGCTCTCCCTGACGAATTTTTTCTCCAGCACTTTAAGTGGAACGGCGGCGAGCGCCCGCTTCTGTCTGACCCAATAAGCGTCGAAATCCTCCGGCTCCGGCTCTCCGGGTTTCAGGGTATCCGCGGCCACACCGCCGCCCAGACCGTATTGGATGGGACGGCCGCCGCTTTGGGCGGGAGTTCCGTAGGCGGTGAGCAGCGTGGCTTTGGCCATTGCAAAACCGGGCCGGGCGAGTTTCCGGGTCACGACGGCGGTTCCGGCCTTGTCGAGCTTCCGGCAGAGCGTTTCGCTTCTGCCGTCGTCACCCGCGCAGACGATCTGAAGGAAGCCGGAAGCCGGTTTGCCATCTCTGGTGAGCCGGAAGGTGAATTTCATCTCCTCACCGGCCCGGTATTCGGCGTTGGCCCGGTCGACGGAACCGGTGAGCCGGTAGCCGCGGCAGTCGGCCGGAATATCTTCGATGATCCGGACATTGCGGAACCGGGCTGTCCCGGAAACCTCCTCCAACGCGAGTTCGATCCGCGCGGAACTGATATCGGCGGGGACTGTCACAGCGACCGCGTGCGGCGTCCACGGCCGGGTTCCCGAAAAATTTCCGGCCTGCGGGTAGCCGGCTTTGCCGTCGGCATGGTTCAGGACCAGCATCAGCTTCACACCGTTCCAGTAATTGGGTTTGGCCGAAACGTCCTGTTGTTCGATTTCAGCGGCGAGCATCACTTTTTTCCCGGCGATCCGTTCCACCGGAACCGGAATGGACGCCGCGCTGCGGCGGCCCGGTTTCGGCAGCGACACGCTCCACTGTCCGGCCGGTCCGGGATCGGGGGCGAACAGTACCGTTTCGGCCGCCAGAGACGCGGCGGACAACAGGACAAGCAGCAGCGGCAACACTTTCATTTTCGTTCTCCGTTCTTCCTGAAGGCCTCCAGCAGGACGCGCTTGCGGTCGGTGTCCCGGGCGGGGACCGGGTGAGCGCCGTCGGGACCGGCATGTTCGACGCTCCAGTAGTGAGATTCGCGGAACGCATGGTAACTCCAATCCCAGCCGTATTCCTCGAAGATGGAAATCACATCTTTCAGGTATTGTGCGCCGCCGGGGGCGTAGCGGGCAACGGAAAATTCACCGCAGTAAATCCGCGCACCGTATTTTTTCTGGAATTCCACGACCGGTTTCAGGTACTTTTTCAACAGTTTTTTATCCGCATACACTCCGTCGATCATTCCGGGATAACGGGTTCCCATCCGGGCGTTTTTGAATATTCCCTGATGGGTGTAGGTTCCCGGATCATAGAAATGGGTCTGGTAGACGAGGTTTTTGAGCGGAAGCGGCGTGAGGCCGGCAAAACCGCCGGGACCGCCCCAGTTGTTCGGGCTGATCACGATCATGCGTTCGGGATCGATCTCGCGAATCGCCCGGGCCGCGTCATACTGGATCGAAAGATAATCGTGCGGCATTTCACAACTCTGCACCGGCTCGTTGAAGAGGTCGTATCCCATCACGATCGGGTACGGCTTGAAACGGCGGGCGATTTTCCGCCAGGTGTCCAGATAAGCCCGGTAGTATTTCTCCACGCCGAGCGCCCGGTTGGCGGCGGCATTGCCGTAGGCGGCGACCGCCTCCTCGCCGGCGGTGCCGAGCGGGCCGGCGTAATCGATGCGTCCACCCGGCAGCAGGTGCATGTCGATGATGATATGAATGCCGTTCCGCTCAAAGGCGGGCAGCAGTTCTTCCAGCCGGTTCAGCTGACGGTCGATCAGGTTGTTGTAGACTTCGAGGTCGACTGCCTGTTCGTTGCTTCCTTTCAACTGCCAGCGGATGTTGGTCGCGCCCCATGAACCGAGGTCATCGACATCCTTTTCCGTGACCTTCAACGGATCGGGACTCATCACACCGCGGGTTATGGGACGGGCGAGAAATTCCGGGGTATATTCGCAGCGGAAACCGGGCGGCAGCTCCACCGGCGGCTTCAGGAAACCACCCTGGCTGATCATGAAGTTGCGGAACCATACCTTGCCGGAGGTTTCCTGCAAACCGGCGACCAGCTCGCCCGATATCGCATCCTGCGGCACCTGAACCTCGAAACTCAGTTTCCTCCAATCAAACGTCCCGGCGAGTCCCGGCGCCTGCGGATAGCTTTTCCCGGTTTCCGTCCTGACGGCGAACATGTATTTCAAACCGAGGTAATATGCCGGAGCCCTGGCAATGTTTTCCCCCTTCACAAATACGGTGAACAGCAGTTTCTTGCCGCGGAACGGCTTCAGATCCAGTTGTTTCATCATGATCCAATGCGAGCCTTGCTTCCGGTTCTCCGGGACGGTCACCACAAGTGCGTCTCCGAAGTCGGTGGCTTCAATGCGGGCGAAGTCCTGTTCGGGCAGCTTGCCGAGCCGAACCCGCAGCAGGTCGACCATGGAGGCGCTGCAATATAAGCAGACCACGGCCAGCAGCAACAGTTGCAATATCAGTTTTTTCATCTTGATTCCTCAATTCGCATGTTATAAAGGGATTTCCCGGAAAGAGCGGGACGGCGGTTATTTCTCTCCCGGAATTACCGCACGTTCCGGTGTCCTGATCATTATGGAGATCGAGTTACCGATCTTTCCGAATGACTCCATCGCGCTCACCGTAATCCTGTATTCAGAATTTCCTTTGAAATGTCTGGCTTTTATTGTCAGAACCGGTTGTGAAGTGATCCGGTCGAGACCGCGGGCGAAGTCGGAAAAGTATAACAAACGGGAGGCTTCACCCCAGGAGCCGTCAGGCCGATATTCCTGCAAGTCGACGATATAGGTGTGAACGAAATCATCGTGTGTCGCCGCATCGAATTTCAGCCGGATACCTGTGAACGGAATCCGGTCGGGAACGGCTTCGATTTTTGCCCCTTCCGGGAATACCGGAGCCTTGCGGCTGTCAGCTCTTTTCTCCGTATAGAAGAACGTCTCTTTGGAGAGCGGCAGAGGGACGCTCCACAATTTTCCGGGCTTGATTTCCCGGCAGCCATGCAGAAGATTCAGGCGGTGCAGATCGAGCCGATCGTCGAAAACCTCCATATAAAGGAACTCCACACATTCACGCGCGTAAGGTGCTCGGGGACCATTTTCCCGGCCTTCCTCCAGATCACAATAGTTGAGGCTGGATGTACCGACCGCCGTGAAATCCCGCTGGTGAATCGACCGCTCGTCCTCCAGGGAAAAATGCGAATGCCCGGCGAAGTGCACCACACCCGGATAAGGGGTCAGGCAGGCCGCGAGGGAGGGATGGCCGCCGTATGACGAACCGTAAACCGTACCGGCGGCAGGTTCATGGGTAACCACGAAAACCGGCCTCTCCGGGGCACGCTTCAAGGCGGCGCTGATTTTTTCCTTCAGGAACTTCCGGACCGAAGCGCCGTAGAGTTTGTTCCAGCCGCTCTGGTAGCTGTTTTCCGCGCTCAAGCCGATGAAGTCATATCCTTTCACGACTTTATGGGTATGGATGGAATCCAGCTTCATCCCGGCTTTGAATGTGGCGATGGCTTCCGGCCCCGGAGTATTCATGTTGCCGTCTTTCCAGAAATCATGATTTCCCATGATAACCACAGTTTCCGGCTTTTCTTTTCCGAAAACTTCATCCATGATTTCGTGGTATTCACGATATACCGTCGCATGGCCGTTATTCGCGATGTCTCCCGCGTAGATCAGAACGTCGATCTCTTTGTTTTTCAGATACCGCAAGGCACCGCAGAGGTTTTTCTGCCCCCAATCCGTTTTGCGCCCCGGATAACTCTGGGTATCGCTGACGATGCCGCCCCGCAGATTCGGAGTCGTCGCGAAACAGGCGCACGCCATCAAGGCGATTCCGGTCACAAACAAGTATTGACAGGTTGAACGTTTCAATTGATCCTCCTCATCAGTGAATTTCCAGTACCAGCCCGTTCGAGCCGGGAAGCACGTAGTAAGCTCCCTGATAACTGCCGAGGTCGTCGTACAGTTCAAAAGTCTTATATATTTTGTCTTTGTATTCCTCTTTGGAATTGGCCGCGACATGGGAATCCGCGAACAGCAGGTTGCCCCGGCTGCTGTGGCACAGCCCGATCTGCTGAATCCAATTTCTACCGCAATCCGTACCGGAGTAATACTGAATGGTATCGCCGGCAACAATAAAATCACTTGCATTCCTGACCTTCTTGAAATCGATCGGAGCGGCGCCGCCGTTGAGCGGAGCGACATTGCGCAGGGCGATCGGCGCGGGCAGAGTCCGGGCCGTGCCTCCGGCATAGGTGACCACGCCATAGGGGAACGTCCACTCCCAGTTTGCAGTGGGAAGCGCCAGTGTCGGGCAATTCAGGAAGGAACTTCTGACTCCGGCCTTTTCCGGAGCATACCCCTGCGCTGCCAGCCCCGCCGCCCAGGTGGTTGAACCTCCTGATGCACCATGCAGATAGCTTCCGAAAATATCCTTGTTATTGTCCCGGTAAAGCGCAACCACCTGTCCGACCTGTTTGAGATTGCCGGTGCATTTGATCGCCCGCGCTTTTTCCCGCGCCTTGTTCAGCGCAGGCAACAGCATGGAGGCGAGAATCGCGATGATTGCAATTACAACTAGCAATTCGATCAATGTAAAGTAATCACACAGCCGCGAATCGCTTCGCGCCGGTTGGGATACATGCGAATTTCGATACTTCATATCGGTTTCTCCAGGGTTGATCGTGTACTGTTTCGGGCGATATATCCGGAGGGGACGAGCGCAACCTGGCCGGGGCCGCTCTCCCGGTAACGGATCAGAAGTTCGACCGCCTGCTCCATCAGCGCGGCGGTGTCGTAGTTGATGCAGGAGAGCGCCGGACGGCAGAGCGAAAGCACTTCAAGGTCGCCGACGCCGACGATTTCGAGGTCCCGCGGCACCCGAAGGCCGAATTGCTCCAGCCGGTTGATCAGCCGGACCGCCGTGACCGAACCGTTTACGATAAAGGCGGAAATATCCGAAGCACGGACGTAATCGGCGATCTCCTCCACGCACTCCGGCAGGCCGATTCCTTCAAACCGGCGTTCGATCAATTCGACTCCGGCCAGCCGGCAGGCGGTCTTCACGGATTCCTGCAGGTTGCGATAGCAAGTACTGACGGAGGAGATATGGCCGATACGGCGGTGCCGCCCTGCGAGATCCGCCACCGCCAGTCGAAAACCCTTGCTGTAATCGATTGCCGCCGTCGCGAAATCAGACTCGTCCGTACAGTAGGTGATCAGCGGAAAACGCTGGTCACGCAATGTTTCATAAAGTGCCGGATCGCGTTTCAGCGAACCGGGCACGTAAAAGACGCCGTCCACGTTGCGGTCGTAGAGCATCCGCAGCAGTTCAACCTCCTTCTGCGGGTCCCAGCCGGTCGCGCAGGTCAGCACCTGATAGCCGCGCGCCTGTGCCGCTGCGATCATGTGATAAGCCAGCATCGAATAATAGGGATCGCGCAGGTCGCCGACCACCATCCCGAATGCGCCGCTCCGCCCGGTTTTCAGCGTCCGCGCCGCGAACGACGGCTGGTAGTTCAGTTCCCGTGCCGCCGCGAAAACCCGTTCCCGGGTTTCGGCGGAAAGGCGTTCCGCCAGCGGTTTGCGGTTCAGCACCAGCGAAACCGTCGAGCTGTCCACTTTCGCCAGCCGCGCGATATCCGCCAGCGTCGCCCTGCCGTTGCGTCCCATATATCCTTACCTCATTCAGCTATTCAAAAAAAACAAATTAAAACGTTTGAACAATTATATTATACCAAAGAAGACCACTAAAGTCAAGACTCAAACCGATTTTTTTCGTTAAATTTCAGTGTGCGCCGGTTTGCTCCTGCGACGCGAAGCGTCTTTGGAGTGCGTCGCCTTTAGGCTTGCTCCTGCGACGCGAAGCGTCTTTGGAGTGCGTCGCCTTTGGGCTTGCTCCTGCGACGCGAAGCGTCTTTGAAGTGCGGAGATTCATCTCCGCTTTCAAATCGCACGCAAGTCTTATATTTGATTTTGCATCGAAACAAGAACAGGCATGGTTCCCGGAGGTACTGCTTTATTAAGTGCAAAAACAGGCATGGTGCCCGGAGGGTAGTGAGCACGGGCTTGGTGTTTTGCGGATGGCTCCGGGGGACGTCGCGCACGTCCCCCGGACCCCCTCGCCGGTGGCGGGGGCCGGGCCGGTTGCGGAGCACTTCCGCTCGCGGGCGCGGCTTCGCCGCTTACTTGTCCGCCTGCGGCGGCCAACCCCTTCAGCGTTCGCTGCGCTCACTACGCCAGGGGGGCTTCGCTCTCTACGTTCGGCTTCGTCACTATCGTTCCTCGTTATTTTGCGACCGCAAAATAATACCCTCACATTCGTTCGCGGCGCGAACCCGCGCTTATTGTGCGCCGCGTAAATGGAGACTTGGCCTTACTCTGCGCCGCGTAAATGGGAACTTGGCCTTACTCTGCGCCGCGTAAATGGGAACTTGGCCTTACTCCTCCGGTTTTGAAATTTTTTGCGTAGCAAAAATTTCAAAACCGTATCCGGCACCGGCACCTTGCCGGTCGGGGGGCCAGGGGGGCCGGGGGGCGAAGCGCCCCCGGTGGGGTTCCGGAACAACGCCCCGGGCCGCCGCAGGCGAAATCCCCGGGAAATTCTTATAGAATGGTTGCAAACTGTTTTTCGGCTGGTATATTTCAGAAGCCAAACCGGAAAGGAGAGCGATCATGAAAAGTTGGAAATTGTTGCTGTTTTGTCTGGCTGCCGTGCTGCTGCCGGGAGCCGTCGCCAAAGGAGAGACCATGAAATCCGCCGGAACCGAACCGTTGCCGTACCGTCAATTTGTGACCAACTCCGACCAGCGGGGAGGGTATGCACTGGTGCTTTTCCTGCATGGCGCGGGCGAGCGGGGCAATGACAACGAAGCGCAGCTTCGGCACGGTTATCGCGAACTGCTCGCTTATTGCGAGAAAAATAAAATCAAGGCAGTGCTGCTGTTTCCGCAATGCCCCGCCGGAAAGCAATGGGTCGACGAACCGTGGAATGCGCTGCGCCATACGATGCACGAAACTCCATCCGCCCCCCTGGCCGCCGCGATGAAGCTGCTCGACCTGAAGGAGGCCGAATTCAAGCCGGACCGGCTCTATGTGGCCGGGATTTCGATGGGGGGCTACGGTACGTGGGATCTGATTTCGCGTCAGCCGGATCGATTTGCCGCGGCGCTGCCGATCTGCGGCGGCGGTGATGTCGCGCAGGCTCCGAAGTTGGTGAAACTGCCGATTCTGGCAGTTCACGGCAACGCGGATGTGACAGTCCCGGTTTCACGTTCCCGCGATATGGTGCGGGCCATCTGGAACGCCGGCGGCAGTCAGATTATCTATCAGGAACTTCCCGAAGTCGGCCACGGTTCGTGGGGACCGGCCTTCGGGAACACAAACACCTGGAAGTGGCTTTTCTCACAGCCGAAACCACAAAAATAATCTTCCGCAATCAAGCAGTGCGGCAGAGGGGGGATTTCGCTCCGTTGGAACGAAATCCCCGGCCGATGGTTTTCAGTAGCGGTAGCTGTCGCTTTTGAAGGGGCCGTCCACCGGAACACCGATGTAGTCCGCCTGTTCCTGCGTCAGTTTCGTCAGCTTCGCACCCAGCTTTTCCAGATGCAGCCGCGCCACTTCCTCGTCGAGCTTCTTCTCGATCAGGTAGACGCCGACTTTGCGGTCCGAATGGCGGGCGATATCGATCTGCGCCAGCGTCTGGTTCGTAAAGCTGTTCGACATCACGAAAGACGGATGGCCCGTCGCGCAGCCGAGGTTTACCAGCCGGCCTTCCGCAAGCAGGTAGATGCTGTGGCCGTCCGGGAACGTGAAGCGGCTGACCGGGCAGAAGCTGCCCTTGATCTCGACCTTTTTGATCCCCGGATAGGCTTCCAGCTTCGCGACTTCAATTTCGTCGTCGAAGTGGCCGATATTGCAGACGATCGCCTGATCCTTCATTTTAGCCATGTGCTCGACCGTGATGATCCGGCAGTTGCCGGTCGTGGTCACGTACAAATCGGCGTAAGGCAGCGCATCCTCGACCGTGCAGACCTGGAATCCGGCCATGCACGCCTGCAACGCGCAGATCGGGTCGACTTCGCTGACCATCACCCGGGCGCGTTCGTTGTGCAGCGCCTCGGCGCATCCCTTGCCCACGTCGCCGTAGCCGCAGACCATCACGGTTTTGCCGGAGAGCATCACGTCGAGGGCGCGCTTGATGCCGTCGGTCAGGCTGTGGCGGCAGCCGTAGATATTGTCGAACTTGCTCTTGGTCACGGAGTCGTTCACGTTGATCGCCGGGAACAGCAGCTCGCCGCGCTCCTGCATCTGGATCAGGCGGTGCACTCCGGTGGTGGTCTCCTCCGACACGCCCTTCACCTTCGCGGCCACCTTGTGCCAGTGCTGCGCATCCTCCCTGAGGACTTTCTTCAGCAGGTTGTTGATGATCTGAAGCTCAAGCACATCGGTCGGCTCGTCGAGAATCGCCGGATTGTCCTCGGCCTTCACGCCGCGATGGATCAGCAGCGTCGCGTCGCCGCCGTCGTCAACGATCTGATCCGGGCCGGAACCGTCCGGCCAGGTCAGCGCCCTGTAGGTGCACTCCCAATACTCTTCAAGGGTTTCGCCCTTCCACGCGAAAACCGGAACGCCGTCGGCGGCGATCGCAGCGGCGGCATGATCCTGCGTCGAAAAGATATTGCAGCTCGCCCAGCGCACATCCGCGCCCAGCGCCTTCAAAGTCTCGATCAGCACCGCGGTCTGGATGGTCATGTGCAGACTGCCCATGATCTTCACGCCCTTCAGCGGCTGCTGCGGGCCGTATTTGGCGCGGGTCGCCATCAGGCCGGGCATCTCCTGCTCGGCAATTTCAATCTCCTTGCGGCCGAAGTCGGCCAGAGTGATATCCTTGACCTGATATTCCATCATCGTTTCCTTTCCAGTTTCATCCGATTTGCGATTTCATTCCAAACGTTGTCCGCGAGCTCCGAACCGAACACCTTCACCACCTCATGGGAGATCAGCGAACCGTACCAGGCCGCCTCCGCCAGCGGTTTGTTTTTCAACACGCCGTACAGGAATCCGGCGGCCCACAGGTCGCCGGCGGCCGTCGTGTCGACCGGACGTTCCACAACCAGAGCCGGAACCTTCACGATTTCGTTGCCGCAGCGGACCATGCAGCCGCGCCGCCCCAGCTTGATCGCCGCGACCTCGCACCACGAGGCCAGCCGCATCAGCCGGTCCTCCGTCGAAAGCTCCGGGAACAGCTCGGCGGCCTCTTCCTCATTGGCCATCACCACATCCACGTAATTTTTCAGGATATCCGGCAAGTCCTCGCGGAAAGTCCGGACCACCTCGAAACTCGCCATATCCAGCCCGATCCGGCAACCAGCCGCCTTCGCATTGCGCATCACCGTCGGCAGGACTGCCGAAAAGAGCATATACCCCTCGATATACACAAAATCGTATTTCGAGAAATCAATTGTCTCCGCCTCTTCCGGGCGCAACAGCAAGGAAGCGGCCAGACAGGAACGCATCGTGCGTTCCGCATCGGGCGTCACCATCGAAAGACAGGTTCCCGTCGGCTGCTCGTCGGTCACGAAAAACGCTTCATCGCTGCCGCCAAGCTCCTTCAACCGGTTCCGGTAGAAGCGGCCATTGTCGTCGTTGCCGAGCTTGCCGAACATCGCGCAATCCAATCCGAGCCGGGCCAGCGCGAACACGGTATTGCCGGCGGAACCGCCCGGCACCAGCCGGGGCTTGCCGGGAAGCTGCGCCAGAATCGCCTGCTGCGCCGCGGCATCCACCATCTCCATGCCGCCCTTGTCGCCGGAAACCCGTTCCGCCAGAAACACGTCATCCACTTCGACCAGAATATCCAGCAGAGGAGAGCCGACGCCCAACAATTTAAAACTCCCCCCGCGGGAGGAGTTGCAGTTCGAATCCGTCATCATGCTTACTTTTGCAGATCGGCGGCGGCAGCCTTGAGTTCGGCGACCTTGTCGGTCTTTTCCCACGGGAACTGGGAACGGCCGAAGTGACCGTAGGCGGCGGTATCCTGATAGCACCAGCCCGCGCCCGGATGCTTGAGGCCGAGGTGTTTGACGATCTCCGCCGGCTTCAGGCAGAACACCTTGCGGATCACCTGCTCCAGATCGCGGTCGTCGGCCAGCTTGCCGGTGCCGTAGGTGTCGACGTTGATCGACAGCGGGTCAGCCACGCCGATCGCATACGCGACCTGGACTTCGCACTTGTCGGCCAGTCCGGCCGCGACGATGTTCTTCGCGATATAGCGGCACATATAGGCTGCGGAACGGTCCACCTTGGAGGGGTCCTTGCCCGAGAACGCGCCGCCGCCGTGGCTGCCGACGCCGCCGTAGGTGTCGACGATGATCTTGCGGCCGGTCAAGCCGGTATCCCCGTGCGGGCCGCCCACTTCGAAGCGGCCGGTCGGATTCACATAGTAGACGATGTTTTCGGAGAGCATCTCCGCCGGAACCACCTTTTTCACCACATCCTTCACCAGCGCCTCCAGCCACTCGATCGGCATATCGGGAGTGTGCTGGTGGGAGACCACCACCGTTTCGACCGCGACCGGCTTGCCGTGACGGTAGCGGATCGACACCTGGCTCTTGGAATCCGGGCGCAGATAGCGGTAGGTCACCGGATCGCTCTTGCGCAGCCGCGCCAGTTCTTCGACGATCTTGTGCGCATAGTAGATGGTCGCGGGCATCATGTCGGGCGTCTCATTCGACGCATAGCCGAACATCATGCCCTGGTCGCCCGCGCCCTGTTCGGCGAACCGCCCCTGTCCCTCGGTCACGCCCTGCGAAATATCGGGGGACTGCCGGTGCACGCAGATCATCACCTTGGCCTCATCGGCGCAGAAGCCGACGGTCGGATCGTTATAGCCGATTTTGCGGATCGCGTTCAGAGCCACATCCTGCCAGTTGACCTTCGCCTTGGTGGTGATCTCGCCGGAGACGACTACGAGGTTGGTGGTGGTCAGCGTTTCGCAGGCGACCCGGCTTTCGGGGTCCTGCGCCAGGCAGGCGTCGAGAATCGCATCGGAAATCTGGTCGCAAACCTTGTCGGGATGTCCTTCCGAAACCGATTCGGAGGTGAACACGTGCTCGGCATGAATCTTACTCATTTGAAAATAAAGCTCCTTATTAGAGTTTAAAAAATATCGGTTTTATTCGGCACATAACACAAACCGCCCGACCTCCGGAAACCAAGCCGGAATGTCGAGCGGAACGTATCTAAAAATTCATTTTGGAATCACAGAGGGTTCAGCGGCGCGGCATCCGCATCGGGACCGGAACGCCGCGGCGGTTCTGCCGCCATGCTTCTTCGTTGTTGCCTTCCACCGCCGGCTTGTCCTCGCCGTAGCTGATGGTCTTCATGCGGGTATCCGCCAACCCCTTCCCGGCCAGATAGGCGCGGATCGCATTGGCGCGGCGCTCGCCGAGCGCGCGGTTGTACTCCTCGGTGCCGCGCTGGTCGCAATGGCCTTCCACCAGAAGCCCAAGCTCCGGTTTGTCGGACATGTACGCAGCGATACGGTCGAGGTTCGCGGTTTCGGAGGGCACCAGCACATCCGAATCGTAGGCGAAGTAGATGATCGGCATATTCAGGCGGTTGCCGGTCGGGTCCGCCGGCACCCAGCCGTCGGCGTCCGCGCCGATTGCGCTGCCCTGCTCCGCGCCTTCCACCCATTCACCGACACCGGGACCGCCGATTGCGCCGCTGCCGCCATAAGGATTGCCGGAATTGAAATCATTACCGTTGAGCGAAGCGTTGCCGCCGTTCGGATCGTCGATCGCTTCGGGCACCGGCTGCAGGTCCTCCGTCGGGACATCCGTATCGAAAATTCCGCAACCGGAAGAGAAAAGACCGAGCATCACCGCGAGCGCGGCACAACCGACAAAACGTTTCAACATGACCATAACCTCCTGAAAAATAAATACGAGTATTTCAGTCTCATCCAACTTGTACATTAAGATAAGCTGAATTTCCGAAAAATCCAATCGGAAAACGATAAAACCGCATTTTTTTTATGAAATCCCCGCAGCGGCCGACAAACCCGGAAAAATTCCTTGATATTGCACTTGTTTTGCGCTATATTCTTAAATGTATGTTTTTAAACCAACTTCACATAAGGTATCCGCATCATGAACATCGATTGGGAGAATCTCGGCTTCAAATTCATGCCGACCCGGAGCAACATCCGGTTCCACTACGAAAACGGCCAGTGGGATGAAGGCAAACTCTACGACACCTACGACATCACCCTCTCCGTCGCCGCCAACGCATTCCATTACGGCCAGGCGCTTTTCGAAGGCGGCAAGGCATTCCGCTGCAAGGACGGCAAGGTCCGCATCTTCCGGCCGGAAGAGAACGGCAAACGCCTGAACAGTTCCGCCCGCCACCTGATGATGCCGGAATTTCCGGTCGACAAATTCGTGGAAGCGGTGAAAACCGTGGTCCGCGACAACGAAGACTACATTCCGCCCTACGGCACCGGCGGCGCGCTCTACATCCGTCCGGTGATGTTCGGCACCACGCCCCAGATCGGCGTCGGCGCCAGCCTCACTTATGAACTCGTGATCCTAGTGGTCCCGGTGGGCGCCTACTACAAGGGCGGCATCAAGCCGGTGGACGCGATGATTTCACGCGACTACGACCGCGCCGCGCCGCACGGCACCGGCCACATCAAGGCTGCCGGCAACTACGCCGCCAGCCTGATCTCCGGCAAGCAGGCCAAGGACCACCACTGCGCGGTGGCGCTCTTCCTCGACCCGGCGACCCATACCTACGTCGACGAGTTCGGCACCAGCAATTTCCTGGCGATCACCAGGGACGGCAAATACGTGACCACGCTGTCGGATTCGATCCTGCCGTCGATCACCAATAATTCCCTGATGACCATCGCCGCCGACCTCGGCATGCCGACCGAACGCCGCCGCGTGAAAGCGACCGAGTTGCCCGACTTTGCGGAAGTCGCCGCCTGCGGCACCGCGGTGGTGCTGACCCCGGTGGGACGCATCCTCGACGGCGGCAACATCATCGACTATCACCTCGATACGATCGGCCCGGTGCTCAAAAAGCTGTATGACGAAATGACCGGAATCCAGCACGGCGAACGGCCCGACAAGCACAACTGGCTCGTGGAGATTTAAGTTAAAATGCGTATTTTCAAACTGGCGGCGGAACTGCAGAATTATGCGCTCGAACAAAAGCGCGCAGGCAGAACCATCGGCCTCGTGCCGACCATGGGTTTTCTCCACGCCGGACACGCGTCGCTGATCGACATCGCCCGGAAAAAGGCCGACATCGTGATCGTTTCGATCTTCGTGAACCCGACCCAGTTCGGGCCGAACGAGGATCTCGACAAATATCCGCGCGACTTCGAACATGACAAGGCGCTCTGCATCGAACACGGCGCCGACGCGGTCTTCGCGCCGGAACCGGGCGCGATGTACGCTCCGGACGCCTCCACCTGGGTTGAGGAGACCGTGCTGTCGAAGCCGCTCTGCGGCGCGCGGCGGCCGATCCACTTCCGCGGCGTGACCACCGTGGTCGCGAAGCTCTTCAATCTGGCGCAGCCGGACTGCGCGGTATTCGGCCGCAAGGATGCGCAGCAGCTGTTCGTGATCAAACGGATGGTGCGCGACCTGAATTTCCCGATCGAAATCATCGCGGCTCCGCTGGTGCGCGGCGAGGACGGGCTCGCCCTCTCCTCGCGCAACCGCTATCTGACTGAAGACGAACACCGGCGCGCGCTGGTGCTCTCGCGCGCCCTCCGCGCCGCGGTTCCGGCATTGAAGCGGGCCGGCTATACCGCCGCCGCCGACATTGTCGCCGCCATGAAGCAGGAGATCGCCGCCGCAGGGGGGCAGGTCGATTACGTCGAAGCGCTCGATGCCGACACCCTCGCCGCTCCGACCGAAGCGACAAGCGCCATTCTGCTGGCGGTCGCAGTCTACTTCGGCACGACGCGGCTGATCGACAACGAACTCGTACAGGTAAAATAAAATGAAAAAGCTCTATTTCGGTTCGGCCGACTTTGAAGCCGACCTCAAAAAACTCTATGACCGCCCGAGCTATCCGCCCGAAATCGAAGCGCAGGCCGCCGCGATCATCGCCGATGTGAAAGCCGAAGGCGATGCGGCGCTGGTCCGTTACGCCGCGAAATTCGACCATGCGGAGCTTACTCCGGCGCAGTTCCGGGTCACCGGCGACGAGATCGCCGCCGCCGAAAAGCAGCTTCCGGCACGCCTGAAAAGCGCGATCCGCACCGCCCTCAGACAGGTGCGCGACTTTGCGAAGCTGACCATACCGAAAGGCTGGACCGCTTCGCCGCGCCCGGGCGTGACCCTCGGCGAGAAGTTCGAACCGCTGGACCGGGTCGGCGTCTACATTCCCGGCGGCACCGCGCCGCTGGTTTCGACAGTCCTGCATACCGCCGGCATCGCCGGTGCCGCGAAAGTCAAGGAGATCGTCGCCGTGACTCCGCCGGGCCGCGACGGCAAGGTGCATCCCGCCGTCCTCTACGCGATGAAACTCGCCGGAGTCACCGAAATCTACCGGCTCGGCGGCGTGTACGGCGTCGCCGCCCTCGCCTGCGGCACGGAAACCATCGCCAAAGTGGAAAAAATCGTCGGCCCCGGCAACGCCTATGTGACCGCCGCCAAGAAGCTGCTCTACGGACAGGTCGCGATCGACATGGTCGCCGGCCCCTCCGAAATTCTGGTGATCGCCGACGAAACCGCCGATCCGTCCTTTATCGCCGCCGACCTGCTCAGCCAGGCCGAGCACGGCAGCGGACTTGAGCAGGCGGTTCTCGTGACCACCGACAAAGCGATGATCGACCGCGTCGAAGCCGAATTCCTGCGCCAGAAAGCGACGCTGCCCCGGCTCGCGACGGTTGACCGGGTACAGGAGCACGGCCTTTTCCTGATCCATACCCCGGATCTCGACACCGCCGCCGCTATCGCGTCCAGCTACGCGCCGGAGCATCTGGAAATCCAGACCGCCCGCCCCGAACAGGTTGCCAGAAAGATTACCGCCGCCGGAGCGATGTTCCTCGGCAAGTGGACCCCGGAACCGGTCGGCGATTTCTGCGCCGGTCCGTCGCACGTGCTGCCGACCGCCTCCAGCGCCCGCTACTTCAACGGCCTCGAAACCGTCAGTTTCTTCCGCCGTTCCAGCATTGTGAAGTACACCGAAGCCGCGATCAGGCGTGAAGTTTCGATGGTCGAAGCCTTTGCGGAGATGGAGGGCCTCGCCGCCCACGGCCGCAGCGGAACCATCCGCGTCAAACCGCTGTAACCGGCGGCTTGCCTCCGGCGGCCGGGGGGCGCTTCGCCCCCCGGGCCCCCCGACCGGCAAGGTGCCGGCGCCGGGTACGGTTTCGAGCTTTTTTGCTATGCAAAAATCTCAAAACCGGGGTTATTATCTATCAGTTTATTGGCTCTAGCGGCTGTACTTGCTGCCGGGTGCTACCCGGTCGGGGTCAAGGGACGAAGTGCCCTTGTCGTCGAAGACACTTGGGTGCGTAGCGCCCAGCTACCGGAGCCTGATTGAAAATCAGGCCGCGCAGCGCACAAGGTCTGTCGCACGACAGGGCGGCAGACCCGCCTGCCTTCAAAACGGCAGGCTTTCCCCCCGACTTGCCTCCGGCAACACAACAGATGCCTTACCGGGACAACAGACGGGCGAGCTTCTTCTGCCACTCCCGGAACGGCGGATAACGCACCGGCCAGTCGATCCGGCCGGACTGGACCATCACCGGCTTGTAATGAGTAAAGGTTTCAAAGCTGTATTTGCCGTGATAACGTCCCATCCCGGAGTTGCCGACGCCGCCGAACGGCATCGCCGGATTCACAAAGTGCATCACCACGTCATTGAACGACACGGCTCCGGAGGAGGTCTCCTCCGTCACTCTCCGGCGCATCTCCCGATCGCCGCCGAAGCAGTAGAGCGCCAGCGGCTTCGGCAGTTTCCGGACCAAGTCGAGCGCTTCTTCATTCTCCGAAAATTCCAACACCGGCAGAATGGGACCGAAAATTTCCCCGGCCATCAGCGGATCGTCCGGCGTCACTTCGTCCACGATGGCGGGAGCGATACAGAGCCGATCCGGATCACGCTCCGCCGGACGGTCGCCGAGCAGCTTGCAGAGCCGGTCGTAATGGGTACGGTTCACGATATGCGCATAATCGGGATTTTCGAGCGGTTTTTCACCGTAAAATTCCCGGACCCGTTTCCGCATTTCGTCCAGCAGACGGGATTTGACACTCCGATGAACCAGCAGATAGTCGGGAGCGACGCAGGTCTGTCCTGCATTGGTGAATTTTCCCCACACGATCCGTTTGGCCGCCACTGCGAGATCGGCATCGGCGCAGACGATGCAGGGACTTTTCCCCCCCAGCTCCAGCGTCACCGGCGTCAGGTGCGGCGCGGCGGCGGCCAGTACCTTGCGGCCGCCGTATTCGCTGCCGGTGTAGAAAATGTAGTCGAACCTCTCCTTTAAAATCTCCTCAAAGGAGAACTCATCGCCGACCGTGACCACCTGACCGAATGCCGAAACCCGCTCCAGCAGTTCCGCAATCAGGTTCATGGTCGCCTTCGACTTGTCGGAGAGCTTCAGCACCACCGAATTTCCGGCGGCGACCGCGCCGATCACCGGCTCCAATGCGAGCAGCAGCGGATAGTTCCAGGTCGCGCAGACCAACACCACCCCGTACGGTTCCGGCACCAGCCGCCCCCGCGCGGGAAAATTCATCGGCGAAACCGCCGCCCGCCGCGTTTTCGCCAGACGCGGCAGCTTGCGGATCATAAAGCGGAGCGCCTCCAGCAGCGGGATGAATTCAGTCACCGAGGCCTCAAATTCGGATTTGTGCAAATCGATATAAAGCGCCGCCATGATTTTTTCGCGGTTCGCCTGAAGTTCCGCCAGCAGCCGGCGCAGCAACGCCCGGCGCTGCTCGATTGAATAGCGGCCGCCCACGGCATGATAGTTCCGGTTCTCCCGGAGCCGTTCCCGAATATTGTCGATCTGGTCCATCCTGCCTCCGCTGTTATATTTGTAGAAAAAAGCCATGCCGCATTCGCGGCAGGCCATTTGTACGCTTCGCCCGGTTGCCGAAGCCGATGTTCAGCCCCGCCTGATAATATGCCGGCACGATAAAATGCCGACAGTACAAATAAACCTATAGATACTATCCCCGGTTTTGTAATTTTTACACAGTAAAAATTCAAAACCGTACCCTGCTCCGGCACCTTGCCGATCGGGAGGCCCGGGGGACGAAGTGCTCCCGGTGGCGTCCCGGGGCAACGCCCCGGACCGCCGAAGGCAATGCGTCAGCCGGCGACAGGCCGGTTGACATAGCGGCGGCGCACCCGCGTGCCGAAGGAACAGAGCAGGTCGTAGACATGGGTTCCCTTCAGCTGCGCCCAGTCCTCCAGCGAGACGAACCGGCCGTCCTGCCCGCCGATGCAGACCACCTCGTCGCCAGGCTGCGCCTCCGGTGCATTTTCCAGCGAGATCGTGGTGTAATCCATCGAAATCCGCCCGAGCACCGGACAGAGCACTCCGTTCACCAGCACATAGCCCCGATTGGAGAGCGCCAGCGGCAGGCCGTCCGCGTATCCGGCGGCAATGGTCCCGACGCGGGTATCCTTCTGCAGCCGATGCATCCGGCCGTAGCCGATGCAGGACCCGGCCGCCAGCATCCGCACCGCCGCCAGCCGGGTCTTCAGCTCGACCACCGGAGCCAGCCGCATCGACTGATGCACTTCGTTGTCGTAATAGCCGTACATATTGATGCCGCAGCGGGCAAGCGTGAACGGGGGCCGCGTACTGTCCGGGAAATTATTCAGCGCGTCGCTGGCCGCCATGTGCACATTCGGGAACTCCAGACCGGCCCCCTTCAGCTCGGCCAGCAGCGTTTTGAAGCTCGCCAGCTGACCGAGGCTGTAGTCGTCATAGCGCATGAAAGCCGAGGAGAAGTGCGAATAAATGCCGTCCAGCTTCAGGTTCGGCAAGCCGCGCATCGCCAGAATCTGTTCCGCGGCCTCCGCGGCGGGCATGCCGAGCCGCCCCATGCCGGAATCCACAGTCACCGCACCGGTCGCGGTTTTCCCCTGCCGGACCGCTTCGGCGCTGATCTTCTTCGCCATTTCAAGGTCGTTCAGCGGGCAGATGACGCCGTACTCCACCGCCGGGGCGATCTCGTCCGGCAGCAGGTTGCCGAGAATCTGCACCGGCAGCCCGAGCGGAACCAGCTCGACCGCCTCATTGATCTCCGCCACGCCGAACGCGGCGGCTCCCGCCTGCTTCACCACCTCCGCCACCGGCTGCACGCCGAGGCCGTAGGCGTTCGCCTTCAGCACCGCCATCAGCCGGCAGGGGGAAACCCGCCGCCGGATTTCATGGAAATTATCCGCCAGTTTTTTCAAGTCGACTTCAAGGTTGACCCGACTTTCCAGATTCATCTTTCGCACCAGATTCCGTTAAAGAGCCATTATGAATACGGCGGGAAACCGGAGCCGCCGCCCCGCGCTTCCCGCCGCAGTTATTCCAGTCCGCAAATTACTTCGCGTATTCCACCGAACGGGTTTCGCGAATCACCGTACACTTGATCTGGCCGGGATAGGTCATCTCCTTTTCGATGCGCGCACAGATATCCTTGGCCAGCATCTGCGCTTCACCCTCACCGATCTTTTCCGGCAGCACCACCACGCGGATCTCGCGGCCCGCCTGCAGCGCGAAACAGGATTCCACGCCCGAAAACTCGTGCGCGATCGTCTCAAGCTGCTCCAGCCGCTTCAAATACAGCTCGGTGGTTTCGCTGCGGGCGCCGGGACGCGACGCGCTCAGAGTGTCGCAGGCGCTGATCAGGATATCGTACAAACTCTCCGGCTCCACCTCGCCGTGGTGCGCGGCCACCGCGTGGACCACATCTTTCGCCTCGTTGTGCTTACGCAGCAGATCGGCGCCGATCTGGGCGTGCGGCCCCTCGACCTCGTGGTCGATCGCCTTGCCGAGGTCGTGGAAAAGGCCGATCCGCTTGGCTTTCTGCTCGTCCAGTCCCAGCTCCGCCGCGATGATCCCCATGAAATAGGAGGTTTCCAGCGAGTGCTGCAACACATTCTGCGAGAAGCTGTACCGGTACTTCAGGCGGCCGAGCAGCTTCATGATCTGCGGCGAAACGCCCTGGATGCCGGTTTCGAGCACCGCGGCCTCGCCGACCTGATAGAGTTCTTCCTCAAGATCCTTGCTGATCTTCTTGGCCAGCTCCTCGACGCGGGTCGGATGAATCCGGCCGTCGGCGATCAGCCGCTCCATCAACTGGCGCGCGACCTCCTTGCGGACCGGGTCGAAGCAGCTGATCACCACCGCTTCCGGCGTATCGTCGATCAGGATGCTGACGCCGGTCGCGGCTTCAATCGCGCGGATGTTGCGCCCCTCGCGGCCGATGATCCGCCCCTTCATCTCGTCGGTCGGCAGCGGAATCGTCGCAGTGGTGCGCTCGTAGGTGCAGTCGCTGGCGTAACGCTGGATCGCGTAGGTCAGAATGCGGCGCGCCTCGCGCTCGCTCCGGGCCTTCGCCTCCTCAAGCTGGTTGCGCACCATCAGGCCGGACTCGTTCTTGATCTCGTTCTTCAGCTTTTCCAGCAGGATTTCACGGGCCTCGTCGCGGTTCATCCCCGCGATGCGTTCCAGCTCATCGATCTGGCGGGAGATGCTCTTCGCCAGCTCCTGCTCCCGGCCGGTCAGCCGTTCGCGCAGCGTTTCGATCTCTTTTTCCTGCTTCTCGATATTCTTGGACTTCGCATCCATCGAATCGGCGCGACGGTCGAGCAGCTCCTCGCGCTGGGCCAGACGTTTCTCGTTGGTGGTCTGCTCCCGGCGGCGCTCCTTCAGCTCCAATTCACACTCTTCGCGCATTTTCAAGGTTTCGGCCTTGGCGGAAACCCGTGCATCGCGCAGCAGATGCTCCGCCTCGCGTTCGGCGTCTTTTTTGATTTTATCGGCGCTTTTGATCGCCGAATCCTTCTGGATCTTCTGGATCCAACTGTTCAGCATGATCCCCGCCGCAATGCCGATCGCGGTAAAGATGCACGCCACGGCGATCATCGCCCAAAGCTCTGCGTGTCCCATTCTCTATTTTCATCCCCTTTTTTATGGCAAACTCCGAATTCATCCGGCAGAACGACACCCCCGTGCCGCCGTGCCGCCCGAATTCCGGAATCAACACCAACTGTTGTTCTTGTTACTCAATTCATCGAGGAAACCGCCGTTGTTTCAACGACTTCCTCTTCCGTCACCACCACCTCCACCGGACGGTCATGCGCTTCCACGGGAAGCGCCTCCGCCAGTTGGCAGCAGTAAATCACTCCTATCACCGGACGAACCGCCCCGGCCAGCATCCGGTCGTAAAAACCGCCGCCGCGTCCGAGCCGGACACCCGCTTTCGTACAGGCCACCGCCGGCGTCAGGAACAGCAGCTCACGCGCCGCGAACTCCGGCGCAGCCGCCGCCAGTTCCGGGCGCGGCTCCAGCAGCCCGTACTTTCCCGCAACCAGCTCCCGCTCCCGGTCCGCGACCTCCACAAGCTCGTACCGCTTCAGGTCCGCCCGGTAACGGGGCAGGAAAAAACGTTTTTCGCCCCACAGGCCGAACAGATCCGGCTCCTCGCCGTCGGTCGCGTAGATTGCGACGCACTCCGACCGCCGGTAACACTCCAGAGCCCGGATGTTCCGGCAGATCGCGGCATCCTTTTCCCGGCGTTCCGCCGGGGCGATCGCCCGCCGCAGCGCCAGAAAACGCTCCCGCAGCTCCCGTTTAACGGTCGGCTCCGTCATCTTTTCCATACTCCCGGAGCGAACGCCAATATTCGACCCGCTCTTTGATCTTGCTCTCGTAGCCGCTGTTTTTCGGCTCGTAATAGCGCTTTTCCACACTCAGGTAATCCTGCACCACAAATCCGCCCTCATGATCGTGCGGATACTGATAGCCGACGCCGTTGCCCATCTCTCTGGCTCCCGCGTAGTGCGAATCACGCAGATGCAGCGGCACCGGCTGCACCCGGTCCTTCTCCACATCCGCCTGCGCCGCGATGATTGCGGTCGTCGCCGAATTGCTCTTGGGAGCGGTCGCACAGTAAAGCGTCGCCTGCGACAGAATCAGATTCGCCTCGGGCAGCCCGATCATCTCCACCGCCTGCATCGCCGACGTCGCCAGCTGCAGCGCCCGCGGATCGGCATTGCCGACATCCTCGGCGGCGAAGATCACCAGCCGCCGGGCGATGAACCGGATATCCTCGCCTGCGTGCAGCATCTTCGCCAGATAGTAAATTGCCGCATCGGCGTCCGAACCGCGCATGCTTTTGATAAAGGCCGAAGCCGTATCGTAATGCCCGTCGTCGCCGTAGACGATCATCTTCTTCTGGACCGAGGACTCCGCGACCTCCCGGGTGACCCGGGTCACTCCGTCCGCGCCGGGATCGCTGGTCAATACCGCGATTTCCAGCGCGTTCAGCGAGCGCCGCCCGTCTCCTTCGCAGGTGCGGGCGATGAACTCCGCCGCGTCCGGCTCAAGTTCGACCCGCCGCCCCGGAAAGGAACGCGGATCGGCGACCGCCCGGCGCAGCAGCGTCAGGATATCATCCTCCGTCAACGGCTGCAGCAGAAAAACCAGCGACCGTGACAGCAGCGCCCCGACCACATAAAACTGCGGATTGTGGGTCGTCGCCCCGATCAGGCGGACATTGCCGTTCTCGACGTCCGGCAGCAGCGAATCCTGCTGCGAACGGCTGAAACGGTGGATCTCATCGACAAAGAGAATCGTCCGGCGCCCGTTGATCCGGCGGCGGGTGACCGCCTGCGCGATCTCTTTGCGCACATCCGCGACGCTGGAGGTCACGCCAGAAAGCCGCACGAATTCCGAATTGGAAACCCGCGCGATCACCTCGGCCAGACTGGTCTTGCCGGTTCCCGGCGGTCCCGACAGGATAACCGAACTGAACCGGTCCGCGTCGATCGCCCGCCGCAACAGCTTGCCGGGGGCGAGCAGATGATTCTGCCCGATGTATTCGTCGAGAGAACGGGGACGCAGACGGGCCGGCAGCGGCATCCCGGAATCGGAATCCGTCGCCGGAATTTCGGAATGCCCCGGCTCTTCCGCGCCGAAGCTGAATAAATTCTCTTCCATTGGCCCGTCCGTGAATTTCAATCAGCCGAGGAAGAACGGCCGCACCTGAAATCCACAGGACGGAAACACAAAGGCAGACCGGCCTCCGCCGGCGGATTTTCTCCGCACCGGCCGGGCTGACGGACAATCCCGGATTGTCGATCTATCTTAAAGTACAAGTACTGTAAGCTGCTCATCTGAATTTCCGGCTCCCCGAAGCTTTCCGCCCCGCGCCGTTTCCTCACTTATTCCAACTGTTATATCAAAGCGTCAATCGCTGTCTATAATTATAGCACAAAAAGCGCAATATGAAAATACTTTTTGAGCATTTTTACTCAAAAAAGTAACGGCTATCAAAAAATGTTCATCGTTTCCGCCCGCCGGGAAGGAAAACGGAACGTTTTGCCGCGGCCGGGCCGCATCCCGCCGGCATGAAAGAAATATGACCGATTCTTAAACTTTCCGATTGCAATCTCCGCCGGAATGAAGTATGTTAACCGCGTGGAATCCCGCCGTCCGGTCCATTCGCCGGCGGGACGGTTTTCAATCATGGACCAGCCGCAGTTCGTCTCCGGGAGCAACAGCCGCCATCACGGCGGGAAACGCTTTCCCGGGGGATTCGCCGGTCCGGCCGGAGCGGACACGGTTCGGTAAAAATTTTACAGTTTGGATATGCGGATTATATCACCGGCCGAAGCCATTCCCATCTGGTTGCCGTTCTGGTTCCTTTATCACCGGAACTGGTCGACGCCCGACTTTACGGAAGGACTGGAGTACCTCCGGCGCAATCCGGCCCTTTTCGACCGCCGCCATCTGCTCTCGGACCATAACGGCAAGCAGGTCTGGCACATCCAGCTGCCTCCCGAATACGGCGGGAGGAACGTGGTCTACAAATCCTGCAGCACCCCGAAATCGGGGCGCTACTGGTTCCAGCTTTCCCAGGCGGCGCGCGAACACCGCAATTACCAGCTGCTGTACCGGCTCGGAATCCCCGCGGCCCGCATCCTCGCCATCGGGGAAAGCCGCCGCCTTTTCAACCTGAAAAGCTTCTTCATCGTCACGGAATTCATCCCCGGCGCCCGCGATGGCCGGGATTTCATGTGCGGCGGGAACCTCCGGGAGGACACCGCCCGGAGACGGCAGTTCTGGGAACGGAACATGCCTTATCTCGCGCAGATCCACCGGCGCGGTTTTCTGCACAAGGCCTTCCACCCGCGGAACATCCTGTGGCGGGAGAACGCCGCCGGGGAAATGGAGATTTTCTGGATCGACATGGCGCGCGGCCGGTTCCGCCTCCCCAGCCAGATGAAGCCCGGAATCGCCTTCGACCTCTACACGCTGCTGAAAGACCTGCAGCTTCTCCCCGAGGAGGGCGAAGAACTGCTGAACTGCTATTTGAAACACAATCCGGAATGCGGTTTCACCCTCCCGGAGCTGTTCGGAGCAATGCGCAACTTCCGCCGCCGCAGCAGCGACCCGACGCTGCGCAACGCATTCGGCAACGGGCAATAAACTCCGGTCACTCCGCTTCAACCGCCCTGGCCAGATTAGCGCAGAACCGCCGGGAGAGGCGGATCAGCTGCTGTTGCTCTTCCTCGTTCATTTCCGCGATGCAGTCCAATTCGATCCGGCCGACCGTCTCCAGCACTTCGCCGCAGAACTTCCGCCCGGCCGGAGTCAGCCTGATCCGCTTGCGGCGGCGGTCGGTCAGGTTGGGCTCCCGGTACAGGCAGCCGCGCTCCTCCAGGTCGTTCAGCACTACGGTCACCGTCTGCCGCAGCGTATGGGTCAATTCCGCGATCACCGCCGGTTCCACCCCTTCCGGGTGGCGGTACAGCAGATCGATCACCCACAGCGCATTCAGCGAAAGGTTCCACCGCTTCAGCAGTTTGCTGTAGGCGGCATCGGTCACGTGCCACAATTCGAGATATTCAGCCAGATATTGCTTCGCTTTTCCGTCAGGCATTCGCCAGCTCCCTTTGTTTGCCTTTCCAATTGAACCGGTGCCAGTAGCAGGCCAGCACCGCAAAGAGCAGCACCCGCGACACCGGCATGGCCGCCCACACTCCGTCGATTCCCAGCCATAACGGTAATATAAACAGACAAAGCGGCAATGCAAGGCAGGTATCTCCATAAATCAGCACGGAAGCCGCGGCAAGCCTGCCGCTGGACTGAAAGTAGTAGCTTCCTACCCGGACCACCCCCAGCAGCAGGAAGGTCGGCGCACTGATCAGCAGCCCCCGGCCGGCCAGCGACGCCACGTTTCCGTCCAACCCGAACCAGGCCGGAAAAATACGGTATCCGGCAATCGAAACGATCATCATCACCACGCCCAGCCCGAAGCCGGTCCACAACCCGTAATAACCGAGCCGGAGCTTGCGCCGGTGCTTGCGCGCCCCGTGAAAATAACTGACCAGCGGCTGCACACCCGCCGCCAGGCCGGTCATCAGCATCGAACCCATCGATTCGATCGCGGCGATCAGCGAATAAGCCGCCAGCCCGGCCACCGCCGCATAGCGCAGTGACTGGTAGTTGTGCATCAGCAGCATGCCGATGATCGACAGTTGTGCCCCGAGCGTCGGGATGCCGTTCCGGAAGCAGATTCCCAGAATCCTCCAGTCGGGGCGCAGTCCGGCAAGCGTCAGCCGCAGCGCCGTCCTGCCGCTCCGGAAGTAGCAGGCTCCGAACACCACCGTCAGGGACTGGGCGATCGCCGTGGCCGCCGCCGCTCCCGCCAGTCCCCAGCCGAAGGGGAAGATAAACAAATAGTCCAGTATGATGTTTGAAACCAGCCCGACCACCACCAGCCACATCGCCAGCACCGGCTGCCCGTCGTTGCGCATCACCGCGATGCAGCCCATCGCCAGCATCGGAAGCATGGAGGTGCTGACCAGGATCAGGGAGTACCGGTACGCCCCGCCGAACAGCTCAGGCGTCGCTCCCAACCCCCGCAGCACCGCCGGCAGCACCGGAATCAGCAGCGCCGCGAACAGCGCTCCGACCACGATTTCAGCCAGAATCATGCAGCAGAACGCCCGGTTCGCCGTCGCATGGTTCCCGGCGCCCCGCTCCTGCGACAGCAGAATCGCCGCACCGGTGCCGATCATATCCCCCAGCGCCCCCGACAGCATCACCACCGGCCAGGTGAGCGCCGCCGCCGCCAGCCCGACGGCTCCGACCGCCTTGCCGATGAAAAAGGTGTCGACGATGCTGTACAGCCCCGCAATCAGCATGCCCGCCATGGACGGAGTGATGTAGCGGATAAACAGTTTCAAATCGCGGCTCATGGAAAATACTCCTTTATTGGATAATAAATTTCATTTACTATACATCATTTTTACTATTTTTCAAGTTTCCCTTTTCCCTGCTTCCCGCCGTGAAACCGCGCGGAGCTTCCGACTATCGATCGATAACTTTTTATCGATTGAGCGTAAGGAAGTTACGACAAAAATAAAAAAGCGGTAAAAAGTGTTTTCACGGCTGAATTTCCGCTTGAAATCGGGTACTTTGGCGCTATTCAGTATAAAAAGAACGAAGTCGGGCGTCCTGCTCCGAATCGATTTTTTCAATTTTCACGAAGGAGGGAAGATATGTGCTGCAACTGCCGGAACGCATCCGGGACCGTGGCCCGGCCGCCGGAAGAACAACAGAAGTTCGACGAGCTTGAACGGTACATCGGGACCTTGCAGGTCGGGGACAACCCGGACCGGCGGCGGGGATCGCTGATCCAGATTCTGCACCGCGCCCAGCACCTGTTCGGCTACCTCTCCGAAGAGGTGCAGAGCTTCGTCGCCGCCAGACTGAATATCTCCCGCGCCGAAGTCTACGGCGTGATCAGCTTCTATAGTTACTTCATCGACCAGCCGATCGGCCGCTACAAGATCAACGTCTGCACCGGGACCGCCTGCTTCGTGAAGGGCGCGCCGAAGGTGCTCGACGAATTCAAGCGCCGGCTGGAGATCAGGGAGGGCGAAAGCACTCCCGACGGCAAGTTCTTTCTCGGCGCGCTGCGCTGCGTCGGAGCCTGCAGCCTCGCCCCGGTGGTGATGGTCAACGAGAAGGTCTACGGCAACGTGACCGCGGAAAAGGTCGCCGACATCCTGCAGGATTGCGCCGACTGAACCGGCAGGCCGGAAAAACAACCATGGAATCGACTGGAGTTCTGTCAATGAAAATCACTTCACCCGAAGAACTGGCGCAAAACGCCGCCGCTTTGAAATCCCGGCCCCGGAAGCCGATCAAATTGCTCGTATCGATGGGAACCTGCGGCATCGCCGCCGGAACCGCCGCCGTGCTCAAGGCGATCCACCAGGAGATCGCCGAACGCAATCTTGAAAACGCGATCGAAGTCAGTGAAGTCGGCTGCATGGGCCTCTGCCACGCCGAACCGGTGATCATGCTGGCCGACGAGGCCACCGGTGAAAAGCTGATCTACGGCGACGTGACGCCGGAGCAGGTTCCGGCGATCCTCGCCGCCGGAACCTCCTCGATCGCCCCCGGCACGCGCACGCTCGAACGCAACTGGTATTACCCGGAATTCGAAACCGCGAAGCCCGGCGAACCGCAGGCGCGCATCGTGCTGCGCAACACCGGCCGGCTGAATCCGGAGAATATCGAGGAGTATCTCGCCGACGACGGCTATGCCGCGCTGGCGAAGGCGGTCACGCAGATGACGCCGCAGCAGGTGATCGACCTGATCACCGCCTCCGGCCTGCGCGGACGCGGCGGCGGCGGTTTTCCGACCGGCCGCAAGTGGCAGTTCGCCGCCGACCAGAAGTCCGAAGAGAAGTTCATCATCTGCAATGCCGACGAGGGCGATCCCGGCGCTTTCATGGACCGGGCGGTGCTTGAAGGCGATCCTCATACCGTCCTCGAAGCGATGGCGATCGGCGGCTACGCGATCGGCGCGCACACCGGCGTGATCTATATCCGCGCCGAATATCCGCTGGCGGTCAGGCGGCTCGAAATCGCGATCCGGCAGGCGGAGGAACTCGGACTGCTCGGCCGGAACATCTTCGACAGCGGCTTCGATTTCAGGATCGAAATCAAGTACGGCGCGGGCGCGTTCGTCTGCGGCGAGGAGACCGCGCTGATCCACTCCATCGAGGGCAAACGCGGCGAGCCGACCGTGAAGCCCCCCTTCCCCGCCGTCGAAGGGCTGTGGAAGAAGCCGACCGTGGTCAACAACGTCGAAACCTACGCCTGCGTCGGCGCGATCGTCCGCAAAGGAGCGGAGTGGTTCCGCTCGCTCGGCACCGCCGGCTCGCCCGGCACGAAGGTGTTCGCGCTGGCGGGCAAGGTGGCCAAGGTCGGGCTGGTCGAAGTCCCGATGGGAACGACGCTGCGCGACATCGTGTTCGGCATCGGCGGCGGCATCAAGAACGGCCGCGCCTTCAAGGCGGTCCAGACCGGAGGTCCCTCCGGCGGCTGCATCACCCCGGCCAACCTCGATTTGCCGATCGACTACGAGGCGCTCAAAAGCATCGGCTCGATGATGGGCTCCGGCGGCATGATCGTGATGGACGAGGACGACTGCATGGTCAACATCGCGAAGTTCTTCCTCGAATTCACCCTCGACGAATCCTGCGGCAAATGCACTCCCTGCCGCATCGGCAACCGCCGCATGTACGAGATGCTCAACGAGATCACCGAAGGGCGCGCCTCGCTTGACGTGATCGACCGGCTGAAAACCCTGTCGGCGACGATCAAGGACACCGCGCTCTGCGGGCTCGGCCAGACCTCGCCGAATCCGGTGCTGTCGACGCTGGCGAACTTCGAGGACGAATACCTCGCCCATGTGAAGGACTCCCGCTGTCCGGCGGGAGTCTGCGCGAAGCTGATCCGGTACGAAATCTCCGACCGCTGCGTCGGCTGCGGACTCTGTCTCCACCGCTGTCCGGTCAACTGCATCAGCGGCGAACGCAAGATGCGGCACCGGATCGACCAGTCCCGCTGCATCAAGTGCGGCGTCTGCTTCCAGACCTGCAAATTCCACGCGGTGGAAAAACATTGAATTACAGGAGTTTTGCCGATATGAACATCAATCTGAAAATCAACGGACAGCCGGTCAGCGTCGCTCCCGGTTCCACCATACTTGAAGCGGCGGAGAAGCTCGAAATCAAAATCCCAACCCTCTGCCACTTCAAAATGGACTGCTTTCACGTCGATCACCGCAGCGCCTCCTGCCGCATCTGCGTGGTCGAAGTCAAGGGACGGCCCAACCTCGCCCCGGCCTGCAGCACTCCGGCCGCGGAAGGGATGGAGGTGCACACCAACACGCTGCGCGCGATCAACGCCCGGCGCACCATCCTCGACCTGCTGCTTTCGGACCACCCGAAGGACTGCCTGATCTGCCCGAAAAACCTGAACTGCCAACTCCAGGCGCTCGCGCAGGAGATGGGCCTGCACCATTTGTTGTACAAGGGCGAGCAGTCCACCTACAACAAGGACCTCTCCAGCCAGGCGATCGCCCGCGACCTGGACAAGTGCATCATGTGCCGCCGCTGCGAAACCGCCTGCAACGCGATCCAGACCGTCGGCGTGCTCTCCGGCGTCGGGCGCGGCTTCAACGCGGTGGTCGCCCCGGCCGGGCTGAAACCGCTTGCCGAAACCGAATGCGTGTTCTGCGGCCAGTGCGTGCAGGCGTGCCCGGTGGGGGCGCTCAGCGAAATCGACTATAAGTATCCGGTCTGGCGCGCGTTGAACGACCCGGCCAAGACCGTGGTGGTCCAGACCGCCCCGGCGGTCCGCGTCGCGATCGGCGAAGCCTTCGGCCTGCCTCCCGGTTCGGTCAGCACCGGCAAGATGGTCACCGCGCTGCGGATGCTCGGCTTCGACCGGGTGTTCGACACTGACTTCGCCGCCGACCTGACCATCATGGAGGAGACCACCGAGCTGATCGAGCGGATCAAAAGCGGCAGAAACCTGCCGATCCTGACCAGCTGCTGCCCGGGTTGGGTCAAGTTCCTCGAACACCAGTTCCCGGAGCTGATCTACATGCCCTCCACCGCGAAGTCGCCGCAGCAGATGTTCGGCGCGATCACCAAGACCTACTTCGCGCAGAAGGCCGGCATCGCCCCGGAAAACCTGACGGTCGTTTCGGTGATGCCATGCCTCTCCAAGAAATACGAAGCCGCCCGCGAGGAGTTCAGCCGCGACGGCATCCGCGACGTGGACATCGTGATCTCAACGCGCGAACTCGCCGACATGATCCGCGAAGCGGGCATCCAGTTCGACCAGCTTGAAGAGGGCGAATACGACTCCCCGCTCGGCGAATCCACCGGAGCCGCCGTGATCTTCGGCGCGACCGGCGGCGTCCTCGAAGCAGCCCTGCGCACCGCCGCCGACTGGATCGCGGGAGAGGACCTGCAGGAGATCGACTTCACCGGCGTACGCGGCCTCGACGGGATCAAGGAAGCCGCCGTGAACATCAACGGCCTCGAACTGCACGTCGCCGTCTGCTCCGGCCTCGGCAACGCCCGCAAACTGCTCGAGAAAATTCAGAAAGGGGAAGCCGACTATCAGGCCATCGAAATCATGGCCTGTCCCGGCGGCTGCCTGAACGGCGGCGGCCAGCCCTACCACCACGGTGACACCACCATCCTGCAAAAGCGCCTCGAAGCCCTCTACCGGGACGACAAATCCCAGCCGGTCCGCAAATCGCACCGGAATCCCTCCATTCAGCGTCTCTACGCCGAATTTCTCGGGGAGCCCGGCAGCCACTTCGCCCACCAGCTGCTGCACACCGCCTATGTCGACCGCCGCAAATAGCTCCGGCCGGCGCATCAGCCCCGGACCGGCACAGCCGTCGGTCCGGGAGAGTTTATTAACTGATGAAGCAAGCTCACAACGGATTCGGGATTTCGCCTTCGGCGACCAAGGCGCTTCGCCCTTGGAACCCGACCGGCAAGGTGCCGGCGCCGAATACTTGAGATCCGGGAAAACCGGAACGGTTTTCCCTCCGGGTGGGGGAGACTCTACTGTGGACAGGCAGGCAAGTACCTGAGCGGCACACCGCTCCGGTCGGCGACCGCGTCGGCTTTTTTGCCGACGCCGGGCACTCCCTGCGCCTGCTGCCGCCGGAGGTCACGCGCGGAACCTCCAGATGTTAACCGGATGATGTGAAATTACACTCATGGAGGCTGAACCCTCCCTACCTTTTCATACAGGCAAGGTTCAGTAAGGCTCGTACTCAAAGATATGCTTGCCTGTGATGTGCCAGTTGTATTGTTGCCTGACCTCGCCTTGCCTATATGGGAGATTAGCTCTTAACAGCCTCCATCAGGGTATTTTTCAATTACCCGGTCAGCATCTGGAGGTTCCGCGCGTGACCTCCGGCGGCAGCGGCGTCGGCAAAAAAGCCGACGCGGTCGCCGACCGGAGCGGTGTGCCGCTCCTGTATAACCTTGCCTGTCTCTACCGGAGCCTCCCCCACCCGGAGGGAAAACCGTTCCGGTTTTCCCGGATCTAAAGTACCCGGCGCCGGCACCTTGCCGGTCGGGTTCCAAGGGCGAAGCGCCTTGGTCGCCGAAGGCGAAATCCCTACTCGAAAAACTTGCACACGGCGTTGATTAATCAACTCTAAAGGCCGAGGGTTTCGCGGAGGCGGCCGACCGTGGCGCTGAAGTAGTCCAGCGCGGCGGCCACCGGCGCGGGGGTCGACAGGTCAACTCCCGCGTCTTTCATGATGTCCAGCACATCCTTGGAGTCCCCCGCCTTCAGGAAGCCGAAATAGGCCTCCCGTTTGGCCGGGTCGCCGGAACGGAGGTTTTCGGCCAGCTTGATCGCGGCGGACATGCCGGTCGCGTATTTGTACACGTAGAAGTTGTAGTAGAAGTGTGGAATGCGCGCCCATTCGACCGCGATCAGCGGGTCGGCCTCCACCTCGGGGCCGTAGTAGAGCTTGTTCAGTTCAAAATACTTCTCGTTCAGCAGGTCGGCCGAGAGCGGCACGCCGGACTCGGCCAGCTCATGAACCATCAGCTCGAATTCCGCGAACATGGTCTGGCGGTAGATGGTGCCGCGGATTTCATCGGCGAGGTGACCGTACAGGAATGCCCGGAACTCCTGGTCGTCCGACTTCTCCAGCAGATGCTCGAAGAGCAGGATTTCGTTGGTGGTGCTGGCGACCTCGGCGACGAAGATGCTGTAGCCCGCGTAGTGATAGGGCTGGGTGCGGTTCGAATAGAAGCTGTGCATCGAGTGGCCCAGCTCGTGCGCCAGAGTGAACACGTCGTTCAGCGTGCGGTTGTAGTTCAGCAGCAAATAGGGGTAGCTGTCGTAGCAGCCGCTCGAATAAGCTCCCGAGCGCTTCCCCTTGCGCTCCGGCACGTCAACCCAGCGCTGGGTGAACGCCAGCTCCAGATTCTTCGCGTAATCCTCCCCGAGCGGCTTCAGCGCCTCCCGGACCAGTCCGACCGCCTCGGGGAAACTGTATTCGCGGCGGCAGCCCGGCAGCAGCGGGTTGTACATGTCGAACATATCGAGCTTGTCGAGCTTCATCACCTCCCGGCGCAGCTTCATGTAATCGTAAAAGCCGCCGAGGTGGTCATGGACGGTGGAAATCAGGTTGCGGTACACCGCCTCCGGCACGTTGTCCGAAGCCAGCGACTTGGCAAGCGAGGAGGGATAGTGACGGATTTTCGCGGAAACGGCGTGTCGCTTCACCGCTCCGTCCAGCGTGGTCGCAAAGGTGTTGCGGAACTTGCGGTAGGTGCCGAACATCTTCCTGAACGCCCGTTTGCGCACCTCGCGGTCGGCGCTTTCAAGGAACTTGCGGTAGCTGCCGTGGGTCAGAAGCTCCGGCTTGCCGGATTCGCCCTTCACCTTGCCGAAATCGAGGTCGGCGTCGTTCAGGATTTCAAAGGTCTTGTCGGGATAGCCGAGCACATCGCCGAGGGTGCCGAGCAGCCGCTCCTCAGGTTCGGAAAGGGTGTGCGGCTTTTCGCGCAGCAATTCGACGAGACTGCGCCGGTAGAGGGCAAGCTCGGGAGCGTCGAGGAACGCATTCATCCGCTCTTCCGGGATCGCCATCACTTCCGGATCGAACCACGCGCTGGTTTCGGCCAGCGACGCAAACAATGCCTCGACCCGGTCCACCCGGCTGCGGTTGGCGTTGTCGGCGGTGTTCTCGTCGGAGCGCAAGTGGGCGAATACATAGACCTTTTCGCCGAGGCGCTCAAAGGCGTCCAGCGCCTCGATCGCCTCTTTCAGCACCAGCGCCGATTCGGCGAGGCGGCCGCGATAGGCCAGAAACGCCTCGGCCAGCGGTTTGATCCGGTTGAAATCAGCCTCCCAGGCTTCGAGGCTGGAATAAAGCGGGGAAAGATCCCAGGTCTGTTTTTCAGAAATCATCATTACCATCTCCTTCTTCACGTCGGTCTGATTTCCGTCAATGTACTTTAAGTCCGGCCAAAAGTCAAGCTGTGGCCGGAATATCCGAAAAATTGTCCGGCCGGTCTCCGGAAAAAAATTCCGGCTTCCTACTATATGGAAATCAGAGAGAAAGGGCCGCAGCATACCTCAGGAGAGTCCCTATATCGCGGAACATAAAAACGCATAATGACTTGGATTGCAAAGATTTATCTCCACATTCAAGCCCAAACCCCGCCTCATTTCCATAACCGCCCATCACGTTCGGCCGAAGCAGGGATCATACCGTGCGATCCGGCCCAGCTGCTCGGCCAGAGCGGCGGTTTCGGAGCGCCAGAAGGCGTCCGTCCCCCAGTTGGGATAGCGTTCCTGAAAATTGTAGTCATGCCGCTGCCGCGCGCACCAGTCCAGAAAATAGATCATGCGCATCGCGCGCAGAAGCTCAATCTGACGCAGACCGGACCGGTCGAACTCCCGGATCAGCTGATAACCGGCCAGCAGTCGCTCCAATTCCCCTCCGCACTCCTCGACCGGCCCCGGCAGCAGCAGCCACAGGTCCTGCACCGGAGGCCCCGAAACCATATCGTCGAAATCGATGACCATCAGTCCCTCGCCGGGGCGCTCCAGAATATTGCCCTTGTGACAGTCGCCGTGCAGCCGGATCACTTCACCCGCATGAAATTCAGCGAACAGCAGCCGCAGCAGCTCCTTCAGCACCGCAGTCAATTGCGGAAGCACCGCCTGAGAAGCGACGCCGCAGGTCAACAGGCGCGCGACTTCGGAAACGGTGGTTTCCCGCGGGTCCAGCCGCAGCCGGTGACGCGCCGGACGCTTCGCCCCCACCGTGTGCACCCGTCCCAGCAGCGAACCGAGCCGGAACCACACATCGGAATCGTCATCCGCCTCCAACGCCCGCCCCCAGCGCTTCGGAAACACCGCGTAAAACGTCCCGTCCGCCGCCGTCCCCAGCGTGGAACCGGAAGCGAGCCGCAACGGTGCGATCACCGGGATTTCCGCTGCCAGGCACTCCAGCGTAAACAGATGCTCCTCCAGCAGCGCGGCACGGCTCCACCGCCCCGGCCGGTAGAATTTGAAAATATACCGCTGCCGGTCGCGGCTTTCCATCTCATAGACCCGGTTGATATAACTCGGCAGCGGCATCAGCACGCCGGAAAACCGGCAGTTCAGCGCCTCCTCGGCCGCATCGAAAATCACCTCCGGCGTCAGGGCATCAAAATTTCCCAGCTCACTCATACCAATCCCTTTCCGTACTTTGCCTCCGGCGGCCCGGGGCGCTTCGCCCCCGGGACCCCAGACCGGCAAGGTGCCGGCGCCGGGTACGGTTTCGAGCTTTTTACTGCGCAAAAATCTCAAAACCGGGGTTATTATCCATCAGTTTATTAGCTCTGTCGGCGGTACTTGCCTCCGGCGGCCCGGGCGGGTTCAAAAGGCCACGCGGCCCTCTTACCGTTCCCTTAGAAAACAAAAAGCGGAATGAAGCATTGCTTCACTCCGCGCTTTGTCAACGAAACCGTTCGCTCAGATTTCGGTCGGCTTCGTCTTCGGCAGGCCCAGAACCTTGTCCTCTTTGATCCGGCCGTCGGCCAGAAGGACGTCGATGCGCTCGTAGCGCTTCATCACATTGCGGATCTTGCGGATCTTGCCGCCGACGCGGAGACTCGGATGCTGAGACATGTTACAACCTCTTATCGTTAAATATTGAATCAATTCACTATCTGCCGTCCACAACGGACACGTTTATATAATATGCCTCAAAAAAGCGGATCGTCAAGTTTTCCCGATCAAAAAAATCGAAGATTTCCCGCGTTTTCGGTTGAAAGCCGGGGAAAAAGGACGTACATTCCGCCCATGATGAAACTTCTGTTGCTGCCGTTGCTGCTCCTTGCGGCCCTGATCCCGGCCCGGAGCGCCGAGCTTGAACTTTACTGCACCACCGATCTGCACGGACACGCCGACCGGCTTGCCGCGCTCGGCGGCGCACTCCGGCAGGGCGGCGACGCGGTCCTCCGGGTCGATGTCGGCGACACCGCGCAGGGAACGCTGCTTTCGCAATTCTCCGGCGGCAGGATCATGATCGAATCGCTGAACGCACTGAACTTCGACTGCTGGATTCCCGGCAACCACGATTTCGAGCTGGGCTTCGACCGGTTCCGCACGCTGGCGGAGAGCTTCCGGGGCGCCACGCTCGGCGGCGAATGGCGCTGGAACGGACTCTCCGGCATCCCGTGGAAGCTGTTCCGCAAAAACGGCGTTTCCACAGCGGTGATCGGCCTTTCCGATCCCAAGATGCCCCGCCGGATGCTGCCGGCCGACGGCAGCCGGTTCGACGCTCCGTACACCGCTCTGGAGCGGATCATGCCGGAAATCCGCGCCGCCGCGCCCGATGTGGTGATCCTGTTCTGGCACAACGGGCTTTACTCCTCGGTCGGCAGCATGGGAAGTTTCCTGCGCCGCTTCCCGGAAATCGATCTGGTCGTCGGCGGGCACAGCCATCAGGAGCATCCCGGCGAACGGGCCGGACACGTCCATTTCGTGCAGACGGGGCGGTTCGCCGAAGCGGCGGGACGAATCCGGATCACGCTCGACGACCGCACCCGGCGCATCCTGCGGATCGATTCGGAGCTGCTGCGCCCCGGCCCCCTCCCCGATCCGGAGGTTGCCGCCGCCCAGCGCCCATTCCGCTCCGGCTTCGACCGCTACGCCTCCGAGCAGGTCATCACGTTCCCGGAACCGGTCGAATTTCCGGCGGAAACCATCTGGGATCACCCGTTTTCCCGCCTTGCCGCTGACGCGTACCGCGCGGCGACCGGAGCCGACGCCGCGTTTTTCGCAATGTACCGGCCGCAGTCCGAACCATTCCGGCGGCTTGACCGCGCCGGACTTTTCCAGCTGCTGCCCTATGAAAGCCGCCTGTGCACCATACGGCTCGGCCATGAACAACTGCGGCAGTTTCTGGAAGAACAGGCCGGACTGGCCAGAAAATGGAACCAGCTCCCGGCGTTTTCCGGAATTTCCCTGACATTCACCGCCAAACGGGAGCCGCGCCTTGCCGCCGCGCCGGGACAACTGACGCTGGCCGTCACCGACTACACGCTGGTTTCAAGCGCCACGCTGCGTGCGCTGCTCGACCGGCCGGAAACCGGATGGCGCATCTTCCCGGTGATCGAGCGCGATGCGGTGGAACAATATCTCAAAGCGCGTCGAGCTGGCGCACCAGAATGATATTGCCCTCGGGATCGCAGCCGCGCCAGTACAGGCCGGAATCGCGGCAATCCGGTTCCGGCTCCAGTTCGCACCCGGCGGCAGCCAGCCGCCTGCGGAGCGATTCAAAGTCGGCGCTGTCGAATTTCCAACCCTGCGCGCAGGAGGAGTGCTCCAGATAGGGGGCATTGCTTTTTTCCAGAGAGAAGGTCAGATTCGGCGCCAGCTCGAACACCACGGTGAAGGTGCTGTCCATCACCGGAAGCAGCGGCGCGAAAAGTTCACGGTAAAAGATGCGGCACGCATCGAGATCGTTGACCTTCACGACAATGCCGAAACGTTGGATTTCCATACAGATATTTTCCCACTTGCCTTGCCAAACGGCGTTTCATGCTTTACATTAATAATTAAGCTGTGCTTTTGAATTATTCAACCGTAATTCGGCGTCGAAGCCGAAGAAAACTTCAGATTTGGGAGAGTTTCCGTGAATACCGACAACACCGTCTACCAGAATCCGCTGACCGGCCGCTACGCCGGAAAGGAGATGAGCTACATCTGGTCGCCCCAGTACAAACACTCCACCTGGCGCCGGCTGTGGCTGACGCTGGCCCGGTGCGAACAGAAGCTCGGGCTGGACATCACCGACACCCAGATCGAACAGATGAGCGCCCATCTCGAAGACATCGACTTCGACAAAGTCGCCGCCAAAGAAAAAGAGCTGCGCCACGACGTGATGAGCCACATCCACGTGTTCGGCGAACTTTGCCCGGAAGCGATGCCGATCATCCACCTCGGCGCCACCAGCTGCTTCGTGACCGACAACACCGAATTGATCCAGATGCGCGAAGGGTTGAAGGTGATCCGCGGCAAACTGCTCAAGCTGATGGCGCAGCTGGCCGCGTTCTGCGACGAGCACCGCGCGATGCCGACCCTCGGCTTCACCCACTTCCAGCCCGCCCAGCTGACCACGGTCGGCAAGCGGTTCAGCCTCTATCTGCAGGACCTGATGCTCGACTTCGAGCGGGTCGAGGAGGAGATCGAACGCATTCCGTTCCGCAGCGTGAAAGGCACCACCGGCACGCAGGCGAGCTTCCTCGAACTTTTCGACGGCGACCATGCGAAATGCCGCCAACTGGAGCGCGACGTCGCCGCCGGAATGGGCTTTGCCAACGTGGTCGCGGTCTCCGGCCAGACCTACACCCGCAAGATCGACTACTTCGTGATGGCGATCCTCTCCGGCATCGCGCAGACCGCCAGCAAGATGGCGACCGACATCCGGCTGATGGCCAATATGAAGGAGGTCGAAGAACCGTTTGAAAAGAAGCAGATCGGTTCGAGCGCGATGGCCTACAAGCGCAATCCGATGCGCAGCGAACGGGTCTGCTCGCTGGCCCGCTACGTGATGAACCTGCCCGGCAACGCCGCGATGACCGAGGCGACCCAGTGGTTCGAGCGGACCCTCGACGACTCCGCCAACCGCCGCCTGGTGCTGCCCGAAGGCTTCCTCGCGACCGACATCATCCTGTCGCTGCTGATCAACATCACCAACGGCATCCAGCTGTGGCCCAATGTGATCCGGCGCCACATCCAATCGGAACTGCCTTTCATGGCGACCGAGAACCTGCTGATGGCGGCGGTCAAGAAAGGCGGCAACCGGCAGGAACTGCACGAGGTGATCCGCACGCATTCGATGGCCGCCGCGAAGCGGGTCAAAGAGGAGGGCGCCGACAACGACCTGCTCGACCGGCTCCGCAACGATCCGGCCTTCGCGTGCATCCGGGATGAATTCGATTCGCTGCTGGACCCGTCCACTTTCATCGGACGCGCGCCGGAACAGGTCACGGACTTCCTGAACGAGTGCATCCGCCCGATTCTCGGCAGATACAAAGCCGAACTGGACGCCGCCTCCGCCGACGCCGTCAACGTATAACCCGAACGAGAGGAGATCGATATCATGGCTTTTCTGGACGACAACTACCTGATCACCAACGAAACCGGCAAACGCATCTTCAACGCGGTCAAGGACCTGCCGGTGATCGACCCGCACAACCACGCCGACGTGAAGGAGATCGCCGACAACAACTGTTACAGCAACGCGTGGCAGCTCTTCGCCGCGACCGACCACTACGTATGGGAGCTTCTGCGCAAACGCGGCGTGCCGGAAGAGCTGATCACCGGCAAGGCCGATCCCAGATCCAAGTTCCTCGCGATGGCGAAGGTGTTCCCGGAGACGGCGGGCAATCCGCTCTACGAGTGGATCCACCTCGACCTCAGGCGCTACTTCGGCATCGACCTGCTGCTCAACGAAGAGAACGGCCCGAAAATCTGGGAAGAGGTCAACGCGAAGCTCGCGACCGACGCGTTCCGCCCGCAGGCGCTGCTGACCGGGCCGCTGAACGTCGAAGCGATGAGCTCCACCGACGACCTGATCGACACCCTCGAAAACCACGACCGCGCCAACAAGGCGTTCGGGCGCACCCTGATCCGTCCGACGTGGCGTCCGGACAAGGCGATGAAAATTTTCGCTCCGGGCTGGCGCGACTATATCGGACAGGTCGAAAAGCGGTTCGACATGAAGATCGAAACCCTCTCCGACCTGCTCGACGCGACGAAGAAATCCCACGACTTCTTCGCCGAACACGGCTGCCGTGCCAGCGACCACGGCATCGAATATCCGGTGCGCGCCGACTACCGCTTTGAAGACGCCGACGCCGCGTTCCGCAAAGCGCTCTCCGGCAAGGAGCTGACGCAGGAGGAAACCGACTGCTACATGGGCACCTTCCTCGCGGAGGCGGCCGCCCTGAACGCCGAAACCGGCTGGGTCACCCAGCTCCATATCGGCGCGGTGCGCGATGTGCGCAAGACCCTCTTCGACGCGCTCGGGCCCGACGTGGGCGGCGACGTCAGCAGCCACTTCATCGACTACACCCGCCCGCTGGCGACGCTGCTGAACCGCTTCGACGGCAAGCTCAAGGTGGTGCTGTACTGCATGGATGCGATCCACCAGATGTCGCTGGCGACGCTGGCGCGCGCGTTCGGCGAAACGGTGTCGCTCGGTTCGGCGTGGTGGCTCAACGACAACCCGATCGGCATGCGCCGACAGCTCGAATACATCGGTTCGATCGACGCGCTGGCGAATTTCGCGGGCATGGTTTCCGACTCGCGCAAACTGCTGAGCTACGGTTCCCGGTTCGAGATGTTCCGCCGGGTGCTCAGCGACGTGATCGGCGACATGGTCGAGCGCGGTCAGATCCCGGAAGAGGTAGCGACCGACCTCGCGGTGCGGATGTGCTATTCCGGTCCCAAGGCGTTCTGGAACTTGTAATTTTTTATACGGCAGTGTATATTCCTTTCAAAATATATACGGCATAAGCCGCAGTCAATGGACCCATCTCTTCAGAGGAATGAAATGAGCGTAGAAGTAAAGAGCGATTTGTACAAGGCCGCCGGAGTGGATATCGATTTGGCAACCGAGCTGCTCACCCAGGTCAAGCGGAAGTTCGCGCAGACCCGGCGTCCCGAAATGCTGGCTCCGGTCGGCGGTTTCGGCGGGCTTTTCCAGATCGACCTCTCCAGATACAAGGAGCCGGTGATGGTCTCCAGCATCGACGGAGTCGGCACCAAGCTGATGATCGCGATGATGATGGAAAAGTACGACACCGTCGGCCACGACATCGTGAACCACTGCATTGACGATATCGCCGTGCAGGGCGCCGAACCAGTCTACTTCATGGACTACATCGGCATCGGCAAGCTGCGCAGCCCCCTCTATGAGGAAGTGCTGACCGGCATCGCCGACGCCTGCAAAGCCGCCAACGTCGCGGTGCTCGGCGGCGAAACCGCTGAAATGCCCGGCATGTACGGCAATGACTTCGACCTGGTCGGCGTGATCACCGGCATCGTGGAGAAATCCAAGATGATCACCGGCGAGAAGATCCGCCCCGGCCACGTCGCAATCGGTTTCGGCTCGAACGGACTGCACACCAACGGCTTCAGCCTGGCGCGCAAGATCCTGTTCTCGCAGTGCAGCTACAACGTGCGCACCTATCTGGACGAGCTCGGCGAAACGGTCGGCGAAGCGCTGCTCAAGCCGCACACCAGCTATTATCCGGCCATCCGCGAAGCGCAGGAGCGCGGCCTCGCGCTGGACGGCATCGCCCATATCACCGGCGGCGGGCTGTACGACAACGTGCCGCGCATCCTGCCGGAGGACGTGACGGCGGTCTTCAAGACCGACGTGCTGCCGATCCCGCCGATCTTCAAGGTGCTGGTCGAAAAGGGCCATGTCGATCCGATCGAAGCGTACCGGGTCTTCAACATGGGCGTCGGCATGGTCTGGTTCGTGCCGGCCAACGCGGCGGATGAAGCGGTCGAAATCGGCCGCAGCAAGGGGTTCACCACCGGCATCATCGGGGAGATCATCCCCGGACACCGGGACGTGCGGATCCGCTGAACGGCACCATCGCGCAACGGACTGGAGGAAAGTTGAAAGAATGATGAATTTTTCCAAACTGTCCGGTTCAGTCCGGCTGCGCGGCCGTCTGGAGCACTCTCTGCGCAACACCATATCCGGGCTCGGATCACTGTTCCGCTTCGCCGGCGAGAACAGCGAGGAGGCCGCCGCCCGGCGTACTCTGCTGGCGCTGGTCAAAAGCATCCTGCAAAGCCGGGGGCCGCTCTCCGAAGGCGACCTCGACACCCTGCGGCGGATTCTGTCGGCCGATCACTCCCCGTTTGAAGTGGAGCACTTCGTCACGGAGCTGCGCAGCCTGCATCCGATTCCGGTGGAAGAGGCCGCGCCGGTCTTCCTGCCGCTGCCCAGACTCGAACGCGAGAAAATCCTCCGCATGCTGCTGGCGCTCGCCGCCGACAGTACCGGGCTTGATGTGAACCACGCGCTGATTTACGGGCTCGGGCAGCGCCTCGAATTCACGCCGGAAGAATTGGACGCCCTGACTGAAGATGTCGTGGCGCAACGGGTCCGGCGGCAGAAAATCATCCGTTCCGGGGCCGGAATCCTGGTCGCGGTGATCGTGGTCGCGGTCTTCATCCTGACCGCGACGCTGCTGCGGTCGGTAATCTTCGGGCTGATCGCCGCTTATCTGCTGCTGCCGGTGGAAAAATTCTTCGAACGGCGGCTGCGGGCGCGCAAGGGGCTCGGCTATCTGTTCTTCCGCCTGACCGGCTGGCTCGCCCGGCCGCTGCACAGCATCTCCCGCCGGATCAGCCGCAAAGCGCACGACGCCCCGGAAGAGGACGCCGAATCCGTTCAGCTCAAAGCGGAGCGCAAACTGATCACACAGGCGGTTTCGATGACCACCGGCGTGCTGGTGCTGGCACTGTTGGCACTGCTGCTGGTCTTCTCCTCGGTGACCCATCACTATGTATTGAATCTTACCAATTCCGTCAAAGGATGGACGGAGCGCACCTTCACCGATCCTCCCCCGGAACCGGCCGTTCCGCCGGTTGCCGCCCCCGCCTCCGCTCCGGTTGCGTCTCCGCCGGCCGACAGCGGCCGGCAGCTCGGCTTCACCCCCTCCCCCCGTGAAACCCAGCTGGCCGAAACCGGCGCGCAGCGGCTGCTTTCGCAGGGGCAGCTTTATCTGGAACAGTTGCGCGTCCGGTTCGAGAACCTGCCGCTGGTCCGGTTCGGGCTGGACCAGATCAGCAAGCTGCTGAACGATGAATCCGCCCAGCGCGAGCTGGCCGGCATGCTGCTCAAACGCACCGGCGGCATCTTCTCTTTCACCGCCGGCGTACTCGGCATGATCGGCGCGATTCTGGCGGACCTGTTGCTGACTGTTTTCTTTTTCCTGCTCTTCCTGACCAAGTTGGCCGAATTCTGCGAGAAAGGCAGCAGCGCCGACAAGCAGAGCGAATATCTGGTAAGGACCGTCTTCAACGGCAACTGGCTGCCCGACGCCGACGAGGACACCATCGCCGAAGCGCAGCGGATCATCGGCGGCATGCTGCTCAAGCTGCGGGTCTGGGTGCGCGGCTACCTGACGCTGATGCTGGTGGACGCGACGGTCTACACCACGGCCTTTTTCTTCCTCGGTGTCCCCTACTTTCCGATCCTCGGCATGCTGGCCGGCTGCGGCATTCTGCTGCCCTACATCGGCCCGATCCTGTCGGCGATGCTGACCGTGCTGGTCACATTGGCCGTCGGCGGTTCGAGCGCCACCGGCGCCCAGCTCGCGGCGATCATCGCCGTATACCTTATCTATAACGGAGTGATCGAGCAATTCATTCTCTACCCGGCCGTGATCGGGGAGTCGCTCGGGTTGACCACCCTCGAAACCATCATCGTGGTGCTGCTGGGAGCGATTTTCGCCGGAATCCCCGGCATGATCCTCGCCATTCCGGCCTCCTCGATCATCAAATACCTGGTGCCGCAAATTTACAACTGCTTCGGTGAACTGAGGCGGGCCCCTTCATCGGGAAAGGATCGTATTCATGGCTAATATTCTATTCAGGCTGCTCGTCCTTGCCGCGCTGCCGCTGCTGCTGTTGCCGGCGGGCGGCTGCATGAGCGAAATCACCGTCAGCCGGGTTTCGCCCCGCGAACGGGTCAACTACGGCATCAACACGACCGGCGAAGGCATCACTCAGGACACCAGCAACCTGCTGGCCAACTTCCTGCTGACCGATCTCTACGAGGACGATCCGCCGGCGCTGATCTCCCGGCTCCAGCAGCTGTTCAAAAACGAGCCGCGGCCGGAATACCTGTGCGCGCTGGCCGATTCCGCCTTGAACCTCGGACTGCGGTACGCTTCCAAACCGGATCTCGCGATCCAGTATTACCTCGCCGCGGCGCTCTACAGTTACGGCTATCTGGTCGCGCTGGACGATCCCGGTTCCCGCCCCTACAGCGAAGAGCGCGTGACCATGATCCGCATCTACAATGTCGCCATCACCGAAATTTTCGCTTATCTGCACAAACGCGACCTCTACCGGAACAACTCTTTCGAGCTTACCTCCATCGGCGGGCAAAAGGTCACCTTCACAGCGCCGCTCTACCGGCTGCCGCTGCCGGAGAGCAGCTACTCGGACTTCCTGCTCTGCGCCGACTACCGCCCCGAAAACCTGACCCATGTCAGCCGCCGGTTCGGGATCGGCGCGCCGCTGATCTGCCAGATCAAACCGCATTCCGAGGCGGATGCCGCCCGGTTCGCCGACCAGCAGGCGCTGCCCGCGACGCTGGCCATCCGCTTCGATCAGAACAACAACAGGTGGGACGACGTGACCGCCCGGCTGGAATTTCTGGACTCGCGTAATATCGATTCCACCCGGGTCGGACGGAATGAAATTCCGCTGGAACTGGATTTTTCGACTCCGCTGGCCTACATGGTCCGCAATCCTCCTCCATTCGGCTACCTCGAATACATGCTCAACCCGGATAAAACCCGCCGGATGCAGGGGCTCTATATGATGGAGCCGTACAGCGACGACCGGATTCCGGTGGTGTTCGTGCATGGGCTGATGTCCAACACCCGGACCTGGATGCAGATGATCAACACGCTGCAGAACGATCCGGTGCTGCGCAAATATTATCAGTTCTGGGGATTTTCCTACTCCAGCGGCAATCCGGTGCTCTACTCCGCGCAGATGCTCCGGGATGACCTCAACACCGAAGCCGAGCGGCTTAAAGCCACCGGCCTCTCCGACAAGATGTTCAACCGGATGGTCGTGGTCGGCCATTCCATGGGCGGGCTCCTCAGCAAAACCCTGATCATGAATGCCGACAACCGCCTGATCGAGCCCCTGTTGGGCAGCTCCTACAAGGGAACCCTCGACAACCTGTCCCCCGACCAACGGGACTTCGTAAGCCGGATGCTGGACTTCAGCGCCCTGCCTTTCGTGAAGCGGGTGATCTTCATCGCGGTGCCGCACCGGGGTTCCACTCTGGCCCGCAGCACTCTCGGCCAATTCGGCGCTTCCCTGATCCACCTGCCGAGCTCCCTGGTCAAGGACGGCGAAGGGCTCATCGGCAACCTGATGCAGCACGGCTACCTGATGCCCAACGATTCCAGGCATCACACCGGCATCGACAACCTTGACCCGGATGACAAGACCATGTCGCTGCTGAACAAGATCCCCTTCGTCTCCGGCATTCCGTATCACTCCATCATCGGCAACCGGAAATTCGCCGGAGCGCCGGGCGGTTCCGACGGAATCGTCCCGTACAGCAGCAGCCACCTCGACGGCGCGGCCAGCGAACTGGTGGTCAAATCCGACCACAGCGTCCAGCAGAACCCGCTGGCGATCCAGGAGATGCGCCGCATCCTGCTGGAGCATCTCAAGCAGTATCCCGACCTCAAAATCGATTCGCCCGAACTTCCCAAGAACCTGAATCCGGAACCATGAACTTCAAAACCCTGTCGACCGTCTGCCGCCGCCGTATCCTGAAACCGCTTTCCGCCGTCCTGCTCGGACTGGCCGCCCTCTGGTGTACCGGCGCGGTCCACTATACGATCTGGGCCGGCATCGGTCCGGTGATCTTCCTGCTGCTGGCGGCGGCGCTGCTGACGCTGGGCTTCCGCAACCGCAACTACTGGTACGGGCTGACCGGTCTGGAGCTGGCCGTCATCGTCTGGTTCGCCGCCCTGACGCCGGAGCGCCAGTTCCGCGACACGAAGTGGCAGCGGCCGTGGGGCCGGATGCCGCAGACGGCGTTCAACGGCACCCTCGCCGCGGTCCGGGACATCCGCGACTTCAAGTACCGGACGCCCGAGGATTACGACATCCACTATATCGACGGCACCTACGACATCGATCAGGTCCGGACCGTCGACGTCGCGGTCTCCCATTGGGACGGCATGGAAAAGATCGCCCATACCATGCTCAGTTTCGGCTTTGCCGACGGCCGTTATCTGGCGTTGTCGATGGAAACCCGCCTGCCGGAAGGCAAGGAGCAGGGGTTCCTGCCCGGCTTCTACAAGCAGTACGAAATCATCATGGTGCTGGCCACCGAGGAGGACCTTTTCAAGCTGCGCACCGACTACCGGGGCGAAGAGCTTTATCTCTACCGCACCAACGCGACGCCCGAACAGGCCCGGCAGATGTTCCGGCTGCTGCTGGAAGGCGCCGACCGGCTGTACCGGGAGCCGGCCTACTACAACAGCATCACGCAGAACTGCACCACCAGTCTCGCACCGCTGCTGCGGCTGATCAACCCGAGTTTCGAAGGAGACATCCGGCTGCTGCTCAACGGCGAATCCGACCAGCTCCTCTATGAACTGGGCTATCTGAAACACCGGGACGGCGAGAGTTTTCCCGAGCTGAAGAAGCGGCGTTACGTAAACCAGTATCTGGGTGCGCCGGTTTCCGACTATTCCGCCGCAATTCGGCAGAATCTCTGATTTTACCTCAATCAGTAAGGCCGCGCGGCCCCCTTGGAGCTTCCGTGCTTTCCGTGCCAGTCCGTGGACACAATGCCCGGAAAGGCCGGACGGCAACCTTGGAGTGCGGAGCCCGAAGGGCTTGCTCCCGCTTCGCGGGAGTAAGATTCATCTCCGCTTTCCAGTCACGCGTGAGTTTTATGGTTGGCTTGTCATTGCATCAAGAACAGGCAAGGTGCCCGGAGGGTAACAACTTTTGAGCGCAAGAACAGGCAAGGTGCCCGGAGGGTAGCGAGCACCGCACCTCCGGCCTGCGGATGGCTCCGGGGGACGTCGCGCACGTCCCCCGGACCCCCTCGCCGGTGGCGGAGGCCGGTCCGGTTGCAGGGCACTTCCGCTCGCGGGCGCGGCTTCGCCGCTTACTTGCCGGGCTGCGCCCGTCAACTCCTCAGCGTTCGCTGCGCTCACTACGCCGGAGGGGCTTCGCTCACTACGTTCGGCTTCGTCACTATCGTTCCTCGTTACTTGCTGCCGCAAGTAATTCCCTCACATTCGTTCGCGGCGCTGACCGCGCTTGTTGTGCGCCGCGTAAATGGTGTTACGGCCTTATTTGTGCGCCGCGTAAATGGTGTTGCTGACCGACCGATGCTTCGCCTGTACTAGTTGCCCGCACGCCCCCCGGAGGGGCATTGGCGGGCGCACCCGGCAGCGGCACCTTGCCGCCACCTTGCCGCCACCTTGCCGCATAAAAAATCGGGATTTTTAAAAAATAAGGCGAAAATTTTCTAAAAAAAGATGATTTCAGCACTTGCATATCGGGTCTTTTTTAATCATAATAATAGTTAGATGGTACTGCTCACATTCCAAACACACTTGGAATATTTCAACAGGCAGCAGCCCAAAAATGATTATAAGGAGATTGGAAAATGAAGAAAACTCGTGGGTTCACCCTTATTGAGCTGCTCGTCGTTATCGCGATTATCGCGATTCTGGCGGGCATGCTGCTTCCGGCGTTGAATCAGGCCCGTGAAAAAGCCCGCCGCATTTCCTGCGTCAGCAACTTGAAGCAGATCGGCACCTCATTGCAGACTTACGCGATCGACTTTGAAAGCCGTTTCCCCTCTCTGGCCGGAGCCGAAGGCTTTGAAGTTCTGCGCGCCAATGATTACCTGACCGATTACGCTATTTATGTCTGCCCGTCCTCCACCACCACGAAAGGCTCCGGAACCGACGAACTGGAAGCCGAGAACGCCGACTATGCCTTTGCTGGAAATATGATGGCGGGTGACTCCGCCATGTACGGCAGAGCCGATTCCGGTATTGCAATCGACAAAAGCGGTTACAGCGGCCAAGCCTCTAATGGCGGTCAAGCCAACCATTCCAAATATGGTTCAATCCTGTTTCAGGGCGGTCATGTAACCGGTTTTACCGGGACTGCTGCTGAGTCCGTCTCCAAAGGAGGCATTACCGTCAGTAATGCCGGAGCTTGGAACAGCGTCCAAAATGCCGGTTATACCATGACTTTCTCCGGCGGTACGGACGAAGGCGGTGAAGCGGCAGAAGGTGACTAAGTTTTCAGAAAAAGTAATATCGGACCGGAGGTCTCCTCCGGTTTCCGGTAGAAGTAAAACTCAATAAACCGGAGAAAGACCTGAACGACATATAAACTCCTTGATAACCTAAATCGGTGTTGAACCGCGTTTCATGCGAATATTTTTTCCCAAAAACCTCAAAAAACGGGGTTTTTATGAAAAAAAGGCAAAAAAAGTCGAAAAATAAATGGTTTCGGTCTTGCATATTTCGGATTTTTTTGCTAAAATATAAGCAACGAGCGCGGAGCTGTTCCTATTTGTTCAAATATTGAAACGAATCAGTGGACGACGCCGAAACAGAAATTATCAAAGGAGATAAAAAATGAAAAAAAGTCGTGGGTTCACCCTTATTGAGCTGCTCGTCGTGATCGCGATTATCGCGATTCTGGCGGGTATGCTGCTGCCGGCTCTGAACCAGGCCCGTGAGAAGGCCCGTCGTATTTCCTGCACCAGCAACCTGAAGCAGATCGGTACCTCTCTGAAGACCTACTCGATCGACTTCGAAAGCCGTCTGCCCTCTGATGCGGGTGTCGATGGTTTTGAAGTTCTGCGTGTCAATGACTACCTGACCGACTACAGCATTTACATCTGTCCGTCGTCCACCACCACCAAAGGCAGTGGCACCCAGGCTTTGACTGAGAATGGTACTGCAGGCACGAAAGGCAGCCTCAGTGACTACTACTATGCCGGTGGTATGATGGAGGGCGATTCGGCGACTTATGGCCGTGCGGATTCCGGTATCGCTGCCGACAGGATCAAGACTGCAAGTAAGTCGAATGGTGGCCAGGCCAATCACTCCAAGTATGGCAACGTCCTCTTCCAGGGCGGTCATGTGACTGGTTTTACCGGTCAGAAGGAAATGGCGACTGATGACGCGTTCATCACTGATGGCGCTTACTGGCACAGCAAGACCAATGTTGGTGCAACTCAGACCTTTGGTTACGCCAAGGACAAGCGTGTGGGCTCTGGTAGCTAATAAACTCAATTTGTGACTTCTGATCACAAATAATGAAATGGAGGGCTATTTGAATGCCCTCCATTTTTCATTCTCATTCCAAGTCCATGAACAATAACTTCTTTACCTTTCCAACTGCTTCTCTTTTTCTATTGTGTTTTACTGCTTATCCGTTGGGATTTGGAAAAGTATTGTTCGGTTCCGTCCCCTATTTTGGGGATGTGCCTCTTGTTGACCTGAATGTCCTGCCTTTTTTCGCCGCCGCGCTGATCTTTCTCCGTCCCGGCTTTCTGTCCGGCCTTTGGCTGAAAGATGGCTTATCACGCTGGCTGCTGCTGACGACCGGAGCGGGAATCCTGCTGGCTACCGTGCAGCAATTCCGGCTATCCGGCCCCTCCGACCGTTTCTGTGTCGCCCTTTTCTACCTATTGCTCCCGCTGGCGGGCTGCGCCTGGGCCGACAGCTGGAGACGGCAGCTCCCGTTTTTCTTTACCGGCCTTGCCGTTATTACTCTGATCATCAACTTCAACGAGTTTTTTCATAAACTGGAACCGATCGGTTTATCCGGGAACTGGAACTGGAATCAGACCCTTCTTGCCGTTTCCCTGCCGTTCCCGTTCCTGCTGCTGTGCCGGAAACACGCCCGGCTTGTGATCCTGACCGCCGCCTCTTCCGCCGTTTTTCTGCTGTGGCTGCTTTTTCCGGCCAACACCAGCCGCGCCGCCATCATCGCGATTCCAGGCGCCGCGCTGGTGCTGCTCTGCTCACAGCTGGGAGCGACCAGCCGGATCAGGGTGCTTCCCGCGATTCTCGTCGCGGCCGGAGGAGTCGCCCTGTTCCTGACCGTCATGCTTGCGCCCCCGGCTCCGATCGCGGCGGAACTCAATGCGGATTCCCGCATCCAGCTCTGGCGCGGCGCTTTCGACCTGGTCAACAACAATATTCTTTTCGGAGTGGGACCGGGGCGGTTCGAGGACGTGATTCCCCATTATCTGCCGGAGGATTATTTCCGAACCCCGTTCGTCGCCGACCGTCACCCCCATCCGCACAACGAGATTCTGCTTTATCTCTCCAACTTCGGCGTCATCGGCCTGATCTGGGCGGTACTGCTGATCACGGTATTGGTCCGCGGCATTATCCGGCTCAGGAGCTTCGACCGGATCGGGCTCGGACTTGCCTTTGCCGCGCTGGTGCTGCTGCTCCACGGCCAGCTCGACGTATTGCTCTCCACTCCGCTGGCGGGAGGGATCTTTCTGCTGCTGGCAGGCATGTTCTGGAAGTCCGGCGCTCCCCGCCCGGAACCGGTCCAAACGGCAATCCCCGTTCGCGCCCGCCGGATCGCCGCTTTGTTCTGCATACTGGCCGGGGTATATATCGCATGGGGAAATTTCGCCTCCGGGCTTGCGTTGCGTTCCGCCCGGCTGGCCCGGGACCGGGGGGATATTCCGAAAGCGTCGGCTGACCTGCAAAAGAGCCTGAACGTCAAGCCGACGCCGCAGGCTTATCTGTTTCAAGGCTCCATCGAACTCTTCGACCGCAAAGATCCGGTCGCCGCGGCAGATGCGTTCGGGGAACTGGAAAAGCGGCTCGGACTTTCCAATTATTCCCACGCCAACGGGCTGATGGCGCGCGCGCTGGCCTCCTCCGGCCGGGAGAAGGAAGCGCTGGTCTACTTCGAGCGGGAACAGCGCAATTTCCCGTTGAGCGGGCTCAACGCGGGCTTCGCACTGATGGTGCTCCGCCGCAACGCTTCGCCGGAGATCGTCAGCGCCGCGGAGGAGCGTTTCCACACCGTGATGGCGGCCAAAGGGCTGACGCCGGCTGATTTTCCGTTGCTGCTCCGCAATCCCCTCTGGGATGATTCGCCGCTGCTGCTCCGGGAAGGCCTGGAGAAACAGCGATGAACCTTGAACTGCATCTCGCCCAGCTCCAGCAACCGCCGGCGATCGCGCTGATTGCTTCGGTGCTTATGCTGGCGGCGGGGTACGGAATCGGCGTACTGGCGACGCTTCCATTTCCCGCCATCCGCCGTTCCGTTCTGCGCGTTCTGCTTCTGACGGTGCTGGGGCTCGACCTGATCGCCCTTTGCAGCCTGTTTGCGGCCCCTCTGGTCGCGATGGCTCCCCGGCCTGTACTCTGGGCCGTTTCGGGAGCTGCGGCTCTCTACGGGGCTTTCCGGCTCCGCCGCGACCTCTCCGGCATCTTCAAGCAGCCGGTGCTGCTGCTGTTCACCGCCGGCTTCGGCGTGTTCACCCTCGGTTCGGCCCTCTGCCTGCCTTATGCGTGGGATGAACAGGTCTATCAGGCCGCCCTTCCCTTCCGCTATCTGGCGCAGGGCTCGGCGGCGGTCCTGCCGGACAACCCTTATTCGGCGCTGGCGTCGATGAACCACTTCCTGCTGCTGATCCCCTGCAAGCTCGGCGGAGTGCTGATGCCCCGGCTGCTGGTATGGAGCAGCTATCTGCTGATTTTCCCGTGGTTCTATCTGTTGCTGGAGCGGCGCGGCAAGGTTGCGGCGGCCATATTGACGCTGGCAGTCGTGCTGGCTCCGGTCACGCCGGTGATGAACCGCAACGCCTATGCGGAAGGTTATATCCTGTTGAATCTCCTCGCCGGGCTGACCGCCCTGCGGCTCTGCCGGAAGCAGCCGCTGCCGATGGCGCTGTACCTCGGATTTTTTTCCGGCATGGCGGCGGCGGTCAAACTGACCGGCGGCGGGGTGTCGCTGGCGCTTTTCTTCCTGTGGCTCGGCACGCTGGACCGCGACCGTCTCCGGCGTTTCGGCTGTTATGCGGCGGGAGCCGTGCTCGGAATGGCTCCCTTCTATTTGCGCACTTTCCTCTGCACCGGCAATCCGTTCTATCCCTACGGCTCGTTCCTGTTCGCCCCCGGAACTCCCGCCGCCGAGGTGGAACTTTACCACACTCAACTCGGCAGCCACCTTTACGGCCTCTCCGGCATTTCCGGCATTCTGTCAGGCTGGATTCTGGCGGCGTTCGACCGAAAGACGTTCGACGGCGTGACTTTCGGCTGGCAGTTCCTGCTGATGGCGGCGGCCGCCGCGACGGCGGCATGGCTGACCGGCAGGCGTTCGCCCGGACGGTTCCGAATACTGCGTTACCCGGTTTTCGCGGTATCGGCGCTCTATTTGTTCTGGGCGTTCAGTTCGCAGCAGACCCGCTTTCTGTACCCGCTGCTCTTTCTCGCCGCCCTCGGCGCCGGTTTCCTGATGCCGCTTCTTACCATGAAACAGCGGCGGCTCTGTCTGATCGCGATCGGTGCGGCCGCAGCTTTCAGCATCTTCCCGCCCGGCTTCAACCACTACCGGCAGGCGTGGAAACTGCACACGCTTTCAACACGCGAACCGGTAAAATTCCTGTCGTTCGCCGCGCGCGATCCGGAATATTTCACCATGCTTGAATACATCGGCAAACATATCCCCGCCGACAGCCGGTTGCTGCTGGTCTTCGAGCGGCGCGGGCTCTACGTTCCCCGTGAATACCGGATCGGCACGCCCTGTTTCCAGCAGGCGCACTTCACCCCGGTTCCGGCGGATGCCGCCGGAACACTCTCCGCGATCCGGCACTCCGGGGCGGACTACCTGCTGATCGGCGCAAGCAGTCAGGACCCGGATTATCTCGAAGCCTACAACGAAGAAAACGCCAGGCTCGCCGGGCACCTCCGCACCCTGCTGCGGGACGGCGCGCTGACTCTCGTGGAAGTTCCGGGCACGGGGGCTTATACGCTGTTGAAAGTCAACTGACCGCGGTGTATATTACTTGGATTACTGCAATTCAACAAAACGGAAGTTTTATGGAACATAACAATCTCGCCATCCGCCGGGAAGTCGTCAAACAGGCCCGGCAGGTCATCGTCAAGGCCGGCACCCGCCTGCTCACCAGCCAGGAAGCGATCGCGGAGCTGGTCGAAGGCATCGACGCATTGCGCCGCCACGGCAGCCGGGTGTTGCTGGTCTCCTCCGGCGCGGTCGGCATGGGAATGCGCATCCTCGGGCTCAAAAAACGCCCGAAGGAGCTCGCGCAGGTACAGGCGCTCGCGGCGATCGGGCAGTCCCGGCTGATGTCGATCTACGACGAGGAGTGCGGCAAGCGGAACTTCAAGACCGCCCAGCTGCTGCTCACCGCCGACGACCTGCGCAGCCGCAAACGGTATCTGAACGTGATGAACTGCATCAACGCGCTGTGGGAAAACGGCGTGCTGCCGATCGTGAATGAGAACGACCCGGTTTCGGTCGACGAGCTGAAATTCGGCGACAACGACACGCTCGCCGGAATGCTCGCGTCGCTGACCGATTCGCAACTGACCATCATCCTGACCACCGAGCAGGGGTTGCGCGAACGCGTCGACGGCGTGCTCGGCGACCGGATCAGCGTGGTGGAGTCGCTCGACGAAACGGTCAAGGCCATGGCGGGCGACACCGACAATTCGGAATTTTCGATCGGCGGCATGAGCTCGAAATTGCGCGCCGCCGAGATCGTGACCGCCGCCGGGGAATATCTGTGGATCGCCGACGGACGGGTCAAAGGCATCCTCAATTCGATCATGAACGGCGAGGACGTCGGGACGGTCTTCCTGCCGCGCCGCCACCGCCTGACCGGGCGCAAACGGTGGATCACTTTTTTCAGCAGGATTTCCGGCGTGCTGCTGGTCGATGCGGGGGCGGCAAGGGCGGTCAAAGAGCAGGGCAAAAGCCTGCTGCCCTCCGGCGTGAAGTTCGTATCGGGCGTTTTCAAGCGGGGCGACGCGGTCGAAATCTCCGGACCGGACGGCGTCCCCTTCGCGCGCGGGCTGGTCAACTTCGAGGCCTCCGACTGCCTGAAGATCTGCGGCCGCCACTCCGACGAGATCCACGCCATTCTCGGCCCGAATGTGGACGATGAACTGATCCACCGCGACAACCTGACACTGCTGTAAATCCATGAAAATCTTTATCAAAACCTACGGCTGCCAGATGAACGAACGCGACTCCGAAGCGTTCGCCGGGATGCTGGTGGAAGCGGGGCACACGATGGTCGACTCCGAAGAACAGGCCGACGTATTGCTCTTCAACACATGCAGCGTCCGTGAGCAGGCCGAGCGCAAGGCGATCGGCAAGATCGGCTTTATGAAAAAGCTCAAGGCAAAGCATCCCGAACTGATCATCGGCGCGATGGGCTGCATGGCGCAGCGGCTCGGCAACGACCTCCTGAAAGAGCTGCCCCACCTCGACTTCGTGCTCGGCACCGGGCAGCTGCATACGCTGGTCCCGCTGATCGAATCGATCCGGGCCGACCGGCGGCAGGTCGCAAGCCTCAATGAATCCGAAGCGGTGCTGACCGGTATGGGCAGTCATTACCGCCCTGCCGGAGATGTGCGGAACTGGCACGCGCAGATCGCGATCACCCGCGGCTGCAACCGCTTCTGCAGCTACTGCATCGTGCCGTATGTGCGCGGCCGTGAAATCAGCCGCGATCCCGGCGATGTGGTCCGGGAGGCCCGCGAGCTGGTGGCCGCCGGAGCCCGCGAGCTCATGCTGCTCGGCCAGAATGTCGCCGCCTACGGACTCGGCGGCAACACCAATCCGCCGGAAGACGGCAGTTCCCCCTTTGCGGAACTGCTCGAAGAACTGGACCGGATTCCGGAGCTGCTGCGCATCCGTTTCACCTCGCCCTATCCGACCTACTTCAACGGGCGGCTGATCGACGCGATCGCCAAAAGCCGGACGGTCTGCCACAACATCCACCTGCCGTTGCAATCGGGTTCGGACCGGATGCTCAAGGCGATGAACCGGCAGTACACCCATGATTCCTATCTGGAGGTAGTGAACCGCATCCGCGCCGCCATGCCGGATGTGACTTTCTCCACCGACGTGATCGTCGGCTTCCCCGGCGAAACCGACGGGGATTTCAAGCAGACCCGCGAGGTGATGAACACGGTCGGCTTCGACAACTCCTTCATCTTCAAATATTCGCCCCGCCCGGGAGCCAGATCCGCCGCCCTTGCGGATTCGGTTCCGCAGGAGGTCAAGGAGGAACGCAACCAGATCCTGCTCAATGACCTGAAGCTCCGTGTCGAAGCCTTCCTGAAACAGCAGATCGGCACCACGCAGGAGATATTGGTCGAGGGGGTCAGCCCCCGGAATCCGGCCCGCTGGTGCGGACGAACCGGCACCAACCGGCTGATCCATTTCGAGCCGGAGGAGGGATTGCAGGCCGGAACGCTGCGCTCCGTGACCGTGACCCGCGCCGGAAGCGTCTCTCTATTCGGCGAACTGGTTTAGGAGCCGCACGCGCCTGCCGTGCCCGACCTCACATTTTCACGCTGTATGCAAATCCCCATTCAGGAAACTTGCACACGGCGTATTTTCGCCCTTTACCACTTGCATATTGCCATACTCTGAGGTATAATAGCATTGAGGGGTCATTGGGGGCTGTTCAAACGATCATCGGGAGGTGGGTCATGAACGAAATTTCCGGCGAAAAGCAATCCGGAGAACCGGATTCCAATTCCTGTAAAACCAGCTTGCGTCTTCCGCACCGGGCTTCTTCCGCCCCGCCTCCGGCGGGAGAGTCTTCCACTTTTTTCTCACGCGACCTGACCGCTTCCGAAATCGGCAGGCTGCTGTGGAGCGGCAACCCGCTCTATCTGGTCAGTGCGGCGCTGGCGCTCTACGCCTCGACCATCCTTTTCGACACGCAGAACATCTGGATGGAAACGGGAGTTCCGGTCGCGATCCTCGCCGGTTACACCGCACTCTGCGCCCTGACCGCGAATTTCATCGTCCGCCACGGCAAGGTGTGGGAGGATGCGCGTTCGCTGCTCTTCATCGTGCTGGCGCTGCCGCTGGCGCTGTCGGCCAGTCTCGACGACAAAGTGATCGACCGCCCCGAAGTCGGCTTCGTCTGGATGGCCGGTTCGCTCTGCTTCGTCGCCGCGGTCTCCGAATACGTCCGGCGCGGTATCGGCCTGAAGCTCGGCAGATGGCTGTGGATCGTTTATTACCTGCAGCTGGCGCTCTTTTTCCTGTGGCCCTTTGCGCTGTCGCAGCTGCTGCGGGAGTATCCCGACAGCAAAATGCCGGTGATCCGGGGCATTATCCTGTTTCCGCTGCTCTTTGCCGTCATCCAGCTGCCGCTGCTGCAGCTGGTGCGCCGGAAGAGTTTCTCCGTGGAAAACGGAACGCCGTGGAAGCTCCTGCCCGCCGTAATGTTCGGCTTTCCCGCCTTCGCCGCACTGATTCGGACCTACTTGTTGAGCATCTCCTTTTACGGAGGGCGCGGCGTCGGCAATTACAGCCGCATGGAGACCGGCTTCGGGTTCTGGATGGTTCTGCCGATCGTGCTGGCGGCAACGCTCCTCTTTCTGGAATCGGCGATCACCGCACAACAGCGGCACAAAGCGTCAGTCATTCTCGGAGGCGGCATTTTCGCATTCTTTCTGCTCGGCAGCTCCCTGACCAGCGAGATGTCCAGTCTGGAATGGTTCTTCTTCCGCACAGTCTGGGGAGAGCACGGCTCCGGCTTCGCGCCTCCGATGCTGGCGGCGGCAATTTTGACCGGTTATGCCGGATTCCGGGGAATGCGCAAGGCATGGATTCCGGCCGGAATCGCACTGATCTGGTTCCTGTGGCTCCAGTTCGGCAGCTACCTGAATTCCGGCTCCGGCTCCGTTTCTCCCCGCGCAATCCTGATTCCGGGGGCGGCACTGGTCACTCTGGGCTTGTCGGCGTGGGCCTGGCTGCAACGGCGCTGGTGGAGTTTGCTGCTGCTGCTCTGTTGGGTCGTCGGAGCAACAGGAGGATATTTCGAGCCCCATTTGCCCGATCTGCCCTATCCGTTCTTTCTCGGTTTCACCGCCGCGCTGTTGCTGACCGGCTGGATTTACCGTCACCGGATTCTGCAGACGGCGGGGCTGATCGCGGCGGTCGCCCTGTTCGTGCCGGCCGTTTTCTGGTGCGCCTCCCCCGGCGGGCTCCTGTATTTCTGCTATCTGACGGCGCTCTATCTGACGGCGCTTCTTTTCCTGCTGCGCCGTTTCTGGATTCCGGCCGCCATTGACACGCTGATCCTGCTGATCTGGGGCTCGATCGCAGTTTACGGCTGGTTCGACCTGCTGCCGTGGCGCGGGGCGGGCGTGATCTTCTACAGTCTGCTGTTCTTCATCGCGGCCTTCCTGGTCAGTCTGGCCAAAGCGGGCATCCTGCAAAGAAAATTCCGGCCGCTGGCCGATGCGATCCGGGCGCGCCTGAAACCATGAAACCGCACGATTTCCAGAAGTACCTGCGCAAAAACCCGGCTCCGCAATTGAACCATACCGGCTTCACCCGGTTTGTGGTGATTCCGGTCTGCGATGAAAACGGTTACATCGATGCGACCCTCGCCGGCCTCGCGGCGGCTCCCGGCATCGAACGGACGCTGGTGGTGCTGGTCATAAACCACCCGGCGAATGCCTCGCCGGAGCGCAAGGCGGCCAATGCCGGACTCACCGCCCGGCTGGAGCACGGAACGTCTCCGCTGCCGCATCTGGCGTATTTCACCGCCTTCGACCTCGAAGGAGGCGTCGGGCGCGCCCGCAAGCTCGGCATGGACGCCTGCCTCGCCACGCTGACCCCGGAGAATGTGGAACAGGCGCTTTTCTGGTCGCTCGATGCGGATTCCCCGGTCGAACCGGAGTACTTCACCGCGACCGAGGCGGAGTTCGATCGGCATCCCGAATACGCCGCGCTGTCGATCCGTGTCCGCCACCAGCCGGGAGAGACGCCGGAGCTGGAGCGGGCGATCCGCGAATACGAACGCTATCTTGACAACTACGTCGAACGGCTGCGGCAGGCAGGTTCGCCGTATGCGTTCCAGACCATTGGTTCGGCCTTCGCGGTGCGGGCCACCGCCTATCTGCGCGCCGGCGGGATGCGCGTGCGCGAAGGGGGCGAGGATTTCTATTTCCTGCAGGCAGTCGCCAAGACCGGAAAGGTCGGAACTCTCGGCCGGGCGCTGGTCCATCCGTCGCCCCGGCCGTCGGACCGGGTTCCCTTCGGCACCGGTCCGTCGGTGCGCAAGCTGCTCGAAGGCGGCGCGGTGCCGGAAATCCCGGACACCCCCTTTGACGGGCTCAAAACCCTGCTCGCCGCCGCCGCCCGCCCCGGAGCACTGGAAGAGCCGGCAAAATTCCTCGCCGGCCTTCCCGCCCCCATCCGGCAGTTTCTGACGCAGAACAAATTCGCCGCCAACTGGCCGCAGGTACTGGCAAACACTCCCGCCACCGGTGAAGCGCGTCTCGCCGCGTTTCACCAGTGGTTCGACGGACTCAAAACCCTGCGGCTGCTGCACTCACTTTCCGATAATCGATAAACCTCCGCAGTACAAGCCGGGATTTCGTTCCGTAGGAGTGAAATCCCGGGGGCTTTTCCGTAAAAATTCGCATTTCGGGGAATACGGTGTTATATTGTAAGGAAATCTTTAAGGAGAAGGCTTTATGAATACAGTTCGTCCGCCGCGCCCGTCCTGGGACCAATATTTCATGGATATCGCCCATGTCGCCGCCACCCGCAGCAATTGCAGCCGCCGCCAGGTTGCGGCGGTGCTGGTCCGCGACTGCCGCATCATTTCGACCGGATACAACGGCACGCCGCGCGGAGTGCGCAACTGCTCCGACGGCGGCTGCCCCCGGTGCAACTCCGACGCCCCCTCCGGGACCAATCTGCACCAGTGCGTATGCAGCCATGCGGAAGAGAACGCGATCGTGCAGGCCGCCTATCACGGGATCGCGGTGAAGGGGGCGACGCTTTACACCACGTTCAGTCCTTGTCTGCTGTGCGCGAAGATGATCATCAACGCCGGAATCGTCGAGGTGGTCTATCACCAGCACTATTCGATCGACGATGTCTCGATGGGGCTGCTGCATGAGGCGGGGGTGATCGTGCGCCCGCTGGAAAAGGAGATGAAACATGAATAAGAATCCGGCCGGCTGCATTATGACGCTGGAAGCGGCGGTCCGGTGGCGGGAGCAGCTGAAGCGGGACGGGAAAACGCTGGTCGTCACCAACGGCTGCTTCGATATTCTGCACCGCGGCCACGCCGAATACATGTATGAGGCGCGGGAATTGGGGGACGCACTGCTGGTGCTGATCAACTCCGATGCGTCGGTGCGGTCGCTGAAGGGGCCGTCGCGGCCGATCATCGATCAATACAACCGCGCCTATATGCTGGCGGCGCTCGCGTCGGTGGATGCGGTGGTGGTTTTCGACGGCAGCCGCTGCGACCGGGAGCTGGCGGCGCTCGCCGCCGACCGTTATGTGAAGGGCGGCGACTACACGCTCGACAAACTTGACCCGACGGAACGGGCCGCGCTGGAAAGCGCCGGAACCGAAGTCTGCTTCAAGCCCTTCATCCCCGGATTTTCCACCACGACGATCGTGGAGCGAATCCGAGCTTCCGAGACGAAGTGACGGGTTTTATTCGTTCCCGGGCGCGCTCCGGGGAATTTCGCCCAGCAACTTCCGCAGTTTCAACAGCCGCTTGGCGCGCCTGGAGTCGGAGACGCCCAGCAGCAGAAGTCGGATGTCGGTGTTTCCGTAACGGGTGAGACGGGCGAATTCCTGCTCCTGCCGGAAAAGGAGGCGGGTCTTTTTCAGCTCCCATTTTCTTTGCATATATTCCAGTTTCAGGCGGACTTTCTGGCGGCGGAGGTCGTGGCGGAAGTAGTTCCGCAGAATCCGGATGTCGGCATCGGTGCGGTGCAGATGGGTCAGAAGCTCTTCGGAGGAGGGATTGCGCTGCAGGATGCTCTGGGCTTTCCGAATCCGGTCGGATTCATCGAGGTTTTGTTGAATCCGCGCTCTGAGTTTCTCCATCTCGGGCGATGGACTTTGTGGAACCGGAGTATCTGAGGATTGCTGCGGCTCTTGCGGTGTTTTCCTGCGGGTCAGCCATTCCAACATGTTTGTCCTTTCCGCGTACAAAAAGAGGTACGCCGTCTTTTATGTGGCACCGTAGGCACTTGCAAGCCCGCTCGCAAACACAAAAGAGTGGCGTACCAAAGCACGCCACATTCCTTTATAATGTGGTAACAATCTTAAATTGTCAAAAAAACGGATTACCTGGTTCTTATATTCAGCTCCTGCAAAATTGATACTCGCTGTTAATCTAACCGCTCAACAATAAAAATCAAGCCGGTGCGATATATTTGTTGCCGTTGCCAAGGCCGGTTTGCCATTTTTGCGGCGTACAACTGAACTGCAACCACACGTTCAAGCCCAAATACAGGAGCGGCCATGCGCTTTTCGCCGGGACCTGCCCCCCGGAACTTGAAACTCGGACAATTTGCATTATATTGCTTGAGAAGCATTCGTGCAACAACTGCAAGGAGATGTGACAATGTGCCAGCTCGACCGATTACAATTGCTGAAAGCGGAAATCCGCCGGATTGCACATCGGCATCATGTTTCCCGCATATTCGTATTCGGCTCGTGCGCCCGCAGAGAAGAAACGCCGGAAAGCGATATTGATTTTCTCGCGGAATTCAATGACAATGCGTCCTTATTCGATCAGATCGGAATGCAGCAGGCGCTTTCCGACATGCTGAAATGCAAAGTTGATGTGATCCCATCCACTTCGCTGAGCGATCCTGACTTCGGGGCGGGCGTTCAAAAAGACATGGTGGCCCTATGACAAGCGACCGCCAGCGAATCAGCCATATGCTGAAAGCAATTGAAAAAATCTTCGGGGCTACGGATTGTACCCGTGAAGATTTCATGGCTTCCCCGCTGCGGCAGGATGCGGTCGCATACAACTTTCTGATCCTCGGAGAAGCGGCAGGCCGCATGTCCCCGGAAATGTATCAAGCGCACCCGGAAGTGCCGTGGAAGCTCGTGACCGGCATGCGGAATGTCCTGATCCACGATTATGTTCAGACCAATTACCAACTGGTATGGACTTCGGCCCAACGGGACCTGCCGGTCCTGTACGAACAACTGCAGAAAATCCGATCCGCCGAATGAGAGTCCTTCGGAAAATCTTTGCGGTATCGGCCGGATTCTGATCGCCTGCTGACTGCCGGGCGGTTGTTCGAGAGGGTGAATATTGCGGACATCACCGGCCATCACATTATTCAACCCCTGCTCGGAGCTGGTTCCGCCACACCTCGTCCGGCACCTTGCCGGTCGGGGGACCGGGAGGCGAAACGCCCCCCGGCCGCCGGAGGCATTATTTGACGAAGTAGACCGGCAGCGGCGGGAAGCCGTTGAATTCGACGGAGCAATAGCTGGAGGTGTAAGCTCCGGTGCTGAGCCAGTAGATCCGGTCGCCCGGTTTGATGTAAGCCGGAACCGGATTGCGGAAGTATTCGTACATGATGTCCTGACTGTCGCAGGTCGGCCCGGCGATGATGAAGTCCTCGCACGGTTCACCGCGGGCTTCGCAGTAGAGCGGATACTTGATGCTTTCGTCCCAGGTTTCGATCAGGCCGTTGAACTTGCCGGTGTCGAGGTAGAGCCATTTGTCGACGCCCATGCTGGACTTCTGGCTGATCAGCACGACCTCGGAGACGAGAATGCCGCATTCGCCGACGAGGGAACGGCCGGGTTCGAGGATGATTTCGGGGAAGTCGTCGCCGAAATCCTCTTCGAGGTAACGGGTGATCTCCTCCGAATAGACATTCATCTCATTGGTTTTGGAGATGTAATTGGCCGGGAAGCCGCCGCCCATGTTGATCATCGAGAGCTTCAGTCCTTCGCCTTCGAGGTAGTCGAAGATATAACGTACCTTCGCGATTGCGGAGTCCCACGCACCGATGTCGCGCTGCTGGGAGCCGACATGGAAGCTGATGCCCCACGGCTGAAGCCCCAGCTCACGGGCCAGCAGGACGAGGTCTATGGCCATATCGGGGTGGCAGCCGAATTTGCGCGAAAGCGGCCAGTCGGCGGTTTCGCTGCCTTCGGTCAGGATGCGGCAGAACACGCGCGCGCCGGGAGCCTCTTTGGCGATGTTGCGCAAGTCGGCTTCGCTGTCGGTGGCGAAAAGACGGACGCCCTTTTCGTAGAAGTAGCGGATGTCGGCGGGCTTTTTGATGGTGTTGCCGTAACTGACGCGCTCCGGCTCGATGCCGAGCGAAAGCACCCGGTCCAGTTCATAGCGCGAAGCGATGTCGAAACACGAGCCGAGATCGCGGAGCAGTTCCAGAACTTCAGTCGCCGGATTCGCCTTGACGGCGTAATAAATCCTGGAAAAGGGAAAATGCTGAAGCAGCTCTTCATATTTCATTTTCACGATGTTGAGGTTGACCACCAGAAACGGGGTGGGGTGGCGATCGGCTTCCTGCTTCATCAGCTGCCAATCCTGCTTCGCGTAATAGTCCAGAACGTCAATCCGCATTGTTTTTTTCGACCTTTCGTACACTCGAACGTTCTTGTTTCTCAATGACCGGAGCCTTCCGTTTATTTCGGAACGCGGATTCCCGGTGCGGCTGCAAAGCCCGGCGGACCATGCCGGCTTTTTTGACAACGCCTAAGGTAATTCCTTATTGCGGTAATGCAAACGGCAAAACGGAAAAAAAGGCTTTTTTTCCGTTTTGCCGGAAGAAGCCGCCGGAATGGCGGCTTCTGGAATCAATTATGAAAACTGTCGCCGTAGGGATTGATTTCCCAACTGGCCGGCGTGTTGTGCGGAATGCTGCTGTAACCGCGGCGCTCCGCCTCCGTGCAGCCGGAGAGCAGCGCCAGAATGCAAAAGACCGCCGCAAGGAAAGCGGCGGTCCCGATTGTCCGAACCGTTCCGGTCATTTGGAGCCGAACATGGTTTGAAACAGGCTGTATTCGTTCATTTCCAGCGACTGGAAAACCACGGTGGCTCCCAGCGCCAGAACGGTCAGTATGATCATGACGGTGAAAAATTTCGAGTTGAACACGTTGAGTTCTCCTGAACGTTCTCTTTACTTCTGCTCTTCGGCCTTCGGTTCTTCGGCTTTCGGCTCTTCTTCGTAGTAGACGAAGTCGCCGACCTGCACGCTCTTGCCGTCCTTGGGCAGATTGGCCAGCAGGCAGTCGTCGGCCACATCGGTGACGGTGACGCGGGCGATGAATTCGGAACCCTTCTTGTCAAGCTCGCCGCGGGTAATCACCAGCTGGAGTCCGGGAGCGATGCCGGGATCGACTTCCGCGACCTTGTTGCCGATCTGCTGCGGCACCACGCTGTTCTTGCCGAGGTTGATGCAGACATAGCCGTAACGGTCGTTGACTTCAAGTACCTTGCCCTGGATCGCCTTGCGCGCTTCCACGGAACCGGCCTTCCACGGAGCCGGGATGGTATCCTTCATATCGATGCCGAGCGCCCGCTTGAGTTCGTTCAACTGGCCGTCTTTGGTGCCGACGGTCTTGTTCAGCATCGCGATCTTGTTGTCGCGCTCGTTGATCTGGCGTTGCAGGTTCTGGATATTCTGCTTGGCCTTGTCGACTTCGCTGACCATTCCCTGATACTTGCCCTTGAGGTCGCGAACGGCCTGAAGGGTCTTGTTCAGCGAATTGTTGTAATTTTTGTCGTCGAAGTTGGGGGCGCCGGCGCCGGTCTGGCTGTTGATGTCGCGGATCTTGGCTTCATAAGCGTTACGGCGGCTCTTGATCTGGTTGAGCGCATCGGTAAGCTGCTTCATCGCATTGGTATCGCCGTCTTTGAGAGCCCTGGCGTTGAGGTTGACATTGAGGGTGTTGCGCACGAGATTCACGAACTGGTCGATCGTCCTGTTGCGTTTTGTAATCGCGTCGTTGACCCCCTTCATCACATCCAGCTTGCCGGCGGCATAGGTGTCGAGCCCGGTCAGCCCCTGCTTGTTGATGTTCCGGAGTTCGGCGGAGGAGGAGACCCGCAGCAGCGCATCGGCGAGCTCGTCGCGCTGGATGGTCAGGTCCTTGACCAATTTGGTGATCTTCCGCAGGTTTTCATCGAGGGTCGCGTAATTGGTATGGCCGAGAGCTTCCGGAGTCAGTTCCTTGGCGACTTTGGTCCCGCTGTTGCGATCGATTTCGACAGCAGCCTGATTGATGGCGGTCGCCATCTTGTCCCAGCCGCCGACCAGCTGCCCGCGCTTCTCAAAGAGAAAATAGGAAAAAACTGCGCTGGCTGCGGCCAGGAGAAGAATCAGGACGCTCAAAATTACGTTAACAACTTTCATCGGGGCTCTCCAACTGATTTTTTGTTGACTTATACCGTTTATTGATCAAAAAAAATAAATTCAATGCGCTGTTGCGCTAAAACTGTAGCACCACAAAAATATATTGTCAAATGACATTGAGGTGAGTTTTCGCAAATAAGTTGATTTTTTTTGCCGAAAAGGGATTTTCCGGCGCTTCGCGCTATAAAACGAATTTGACGCCTTCGACCGCAGCCAGGTCGGCGGCGAGCGCCTCCATCATTTCCCGGGAAATCAGGGTGGCGGGAGCTTTGAAGGTCTGATAGCGTCCGCTGCTGGAATTCAGGCCGTTGTGCAGAAGCGGCGGCTGTTCGTATTTTTCCAGCACCGCGGCCAGAGCGGGGCGGGCGGCTTCGGCTTTTGCGGTTTCCACGATCACGCGGAATTCCCAGTCGACGGGGAAACGGAGCTCTTGCTTCTGGGGATCAATCTGTTTTGCCATGATTTGAAATACTTTCAATACTGAATTTGAAAAACCGGCTCCGGGAAAAACGGAGCCGGTTGAAGCCTGAATCCTTTATTTGCCGCGCTCCTGCCAGTAGGGAGAGATTTCCCGGAGCTGGGCGATGATCGGCGGCAGCGCCTCGATCACCTTGTCGATCTCCGCGGCGGTGTTGAAGCGCGACAGGCTGAACCGGATCGTGCCGTGCGCGGCAGTATAGGGCAGCCCCATCGCACGCAGCACGTGCGAAGGCTCCAGGCTTCCCGTGGTACAGGCCGAACCGCTCGACGCGCAGATGTTCAGCCGGTCGAGCAGCATCAGGATCGATTCGCCCTCGATATATTCGAAGCTGATCGAAGCGGTGTTCGGCAGGCGGTTCTCGATATCGCCGTTGATCCGCACATTCGGAATGCGTTCCAGCACTCCCTTTTCCAGCCGGTCGCGCAGCTCCGCGAGCTGGAGGCGTTCGACAGGCAGGTAAGTCTGCGCGAGTTCGCACGCCTTGCCGAGTCCGATGATCGAAGTGACATTTTCGGTTCCCGCCCGGCGGGAGCGCTCCTGGTGTCCGCCGAAGATCAGCGGCCGGAAACGGAGGCCGCGCCGCACGAACAGCGCGCCGACTCCCTTCGGAGCATGCAGTTTATGGCCGGAAATGCTCAGAAAATCGATGTCGAGCCCGTCCACGTCGATCTGCACCTTGCCCGCCGCCTGCACCGCGTCGGTGTGGAACAGCGCGCCCTTTTCATGGGCGAGGCCGACCAGTTCAGCGATCGGGAAGATCGTGCCGGTTTCGTTGTTGGCCCACATCACGGTCACGATCGCGGTGTTTTCATCGACCTCTTTCTTCATGAACTCCATGTCGAGCCGGCCGCGGCCGTCGACCGGCGCGTAGGCGACCTCGTAACCGCGCCGGGAAAGCTCCTTGCAGTACGCGAGGATGCCGGGATGCTCGACGCAGGTGGTCACGATCTTTTTGCGTTCCGGCTTCGCGTTCAGCGCGGCGTTGATCGCGGCATTGTCGCCCTCGGTCCCGCAACTGGTGAAGATGATTTCGGTCGCGATGCCGTCCTTGTCCCGGAACGAGGCTCCGAGCAGGTCCGCGACCCGGCAGCGCGCCTTCTCGATATCGGCCGCGACGCTGCCGCCGAAGCGGTGGATGCTGGAAGGATTGCCGTACCGTTCGCAGAAGAACGGCTGCATGGCGACGAAGACCTCCGCGTCGACGCGGGTGGTCGCATTATTATCCAGATAGATCACGTTATCCATAAGTGTTCACACTTTCCGTAAAAAATGGTTCATCCTATAAATAGACCATCTTTTTCCGAAAAGTCAACTGTTTCCGTATTGATAAATCGCCGGAATCCGGTAGATTAATACGATGTTGACAAACCGGCTTCCTTACAGGAACATTTCGGTTTCAATCAGGGAGTTTGGCGAATGAGCATCTATCTGGATCAGGCGGCGGCGGCGTATCCCGACCGCGAAGTATTGGATTTTTACCGTGCGGAGCTGGAACATTCCGGCGCAAATCAGGAAGCGGCACACCGGCTTGGCTATGAGCTGCGCCGCCGTCTCGACGCGGCCGCGCGCGAGCTTTCACAGGCCCTTGCGGACCGCGACGACTGCACGGTGATCTGGGGGACGAGCGGCACCGAAATTTTCAACCTGCTGGCCGACTCTCCGGCTGTGGCCGGGAAGCGGGTGCTGACCAGCCGCCTCGAACACCCGGCGCTGCTCGCGGCGCTGCGCCGGAGCGCCGCCGAAGTGAAGTTCGCTCCGTGCGGAAAGGACGGGCGGCTGCAAATGCCGGAGGATTCCGGCGCGGAGCTTGCGGCGTTCCACCAGGTGCAGAGCGAACTGGGCGTCCGGCAGGAACTCAGGCCGCTGCCGGGCGTGCCGCTTTTCGTCGATGCGATCCAGGCGGCGGGCAAACTGCCGCTGCCGCCGGAATTCGATCTGGCGGCAGTTTCCGGACATAAGTTCGGCGCTCCCGGCGGCGCGGCGCTGCTGGCGCATCCGCGGTTCGCGGGGAAGGGAAAGCTGGCGGAGTTCGCCCACCGTTACCGCCACGTCGAATACCGCTGCGGCCGCCCGGAGCCGGCGCTGCTGCTGACGCTGGCTTTTGCCGCAACCCGGCGCCGGGCGGCGCGCGAAGCGACCCTGCGGCGGATTTCGGAGCTGAATGCGGCAGCGCGGGAATTATTGGCCGGGCTGCCGCTGCCGGGCGGCGCGCGGAGTTTCTGCACGGTTCCGGCGGAAGCGGCGTCGCCGTTCATCCTGCACCTGACGCTGCCCGGCGTGCAGTCGGGAGTCGTGGTCCGGATGCTGTCGGAGGAAGATGTGATGGTTGCCGCCGGGAGCGCCTGCGCCTCCGAAACCCGGACGCCGTCGGCGGCGCTGACCGCGCTCGGCTTCAGCCGGGAACAGGCGTATTCGGGGCTGCGAATCAGTTTCGGTTTCGACACCTCGCCGGAGGATGTGAAAAAAATGGCCGAAGCCCTGAAAACGGTGTTGAAAAATTACTGACGGGGCGCTATGTTACTCTCTTAATAGTATTGAAATATTGGAACCGAATGGCGGCGGCTGTACCGGCCATTCCCGAAACGGATCAAGGAATTGAAATCATGCTGAAAGAACTCTGTGTTGCCGCGCTGGTACTCGCCGGCGCCGCTCCGGCTGTGATATTCGCCGATACTCCCCGGCAGATCGAGGTGGTCAAAAATACCCGGGACAACCCGACTCTCTATTTCAGCGGAGTGAAAAACGACCTCGGCGTCGGGCAGGAGGTCAACAATTTTCTGCGCGCCTGCGGTTGGTTCGACGTGGTGCCGGACCCGAAGGCGCAGTTCCAGCTGGCCGGTTCCCGCGACGGCGACCGCATCCGTTTCGACCTGACCCAGGGGGGAGCGCCGGTCGGAAGCTGGCAGGCCGGAGCCGCCGGCAGCGACCGCGCCATCGCCAAAAACGTGGTCAACGCGATTATCGAAAAGACCTTCAAAGACCTGAAAGTAAAAGGATTCTGCGCCTCCAGGATCGCGTTCTGCGCACAGACGGCTCCCGGCGTGCGCAATATCTATGTCTGCGACATCGACGGCGGCAATGTCGAACAGATCACCCGCTTCAACACGCTCTGCGTGGAGCCGTGCTGGTTCCCGGACGGGCGCTCGATCGGCTACTCCAAATACGGGCGCACCGGCATCGACGTGGTGCAGACCACTCTCAACCCGCGCCGCAGCCGGGTGCTCTCCGCTTTCCGCGGCATCAACGCGGGCGCGGCGATCAGCCCGGACGGGCGGCAGCTGGCGGTGATCCTGAGTCCCGATCACCAGGTCGACCTCTATGTGATGCCGGTCGGCTCCACCCGCCTGACCCGGCTGACCCGCAATATCGCGGTGGAAGCGTCGCCGTGCTGGAGCCCGGACGGCAGCCAGCTCGCCTACGTCAGCGACGAGACCGGTTCGCCCCGCATCTACACCGTGACCGTGCACGACGGTTCGGGGCGGAAGCGGCTGCCGGTGATTCCGGGAGGACGCGACGCGGTGACGCCGGACTGGTCGAAAGACGGCAAAATCGTCTACGCCACCAAAGTCAACGGCAACTACACCATCGCCGTCTACGATACCAAAACCGGCGAAAACAAACGCGCGACCGAGGCTCCCGGCAACTGGGAGTCTCCCGCCTGGGCGGCGGACAACCGGCAGGTGGTCTGCAAGCGCGCCGACGGCAGCGGCAAGTCCGCCCTCTATGTGGTCGATACCTGGACCGGGAAAACCCGGCTGCTGGTGGCCACCCCCTATAACCTTTCGATGCCGGTCTGGTCTCCCTGCGAGGAAAACTAGGTCCGGCCCACCGGAGAACTGTTCAATTGAGTACGCTTTCTGTACGGGAATATCTCGATTCCCTGACCATGTTCGGGATCAAGCCGGGGCTTGAAGCCACCGTCGAACTGATGAACCGCGCGGGCAATCCCGACCGCGACCTGAAATTCATCCACCTGGCCGGCACCAACGGCAAGGGATCGACCGGCGCGATGCTGGAATGCGCGCTGCGGTCGGCCGGATTCACCACCGGCTTTTACTCGTCGCCGCACCTGATCGACATCCGGGAACGGTTCCGGGTGAACGGGCGGGCGGTGCCGCAGGGGGATTTCGACGCCTACGCGGCCGAGCTGGCCGAGGCGGCGCGCCGGAATACCGGGAGGGATTTCCGCTTTACCTACTTCGAGTTCACCACTGTGCTGGCTGCGCTGATTTTCGCGCGCGCCGGAGTCGATGTGGTGATCTGGGAGACCGGCATGGGCGGCCGCCTCGATTCGACCAATGTGGTCAATCCGATCGCGACCGTGATCACCAATATCGCACTGGACCATCAGGCTTACCTCGGCGACACCATCGACAAAATCGCATGGGAAAAAGCCGGGATCATCAAGCCGGCGGTGCCGCTTTTCTACGGCGTGATGCCGGAGGAGGCGCGGCAGGTGCTGCTCGACCGCGCCCGGCAGCTCGGCGCGGCGCCGACCGGCCCCGGCCCGGAAACCGCGGGACGGCTCCACTATAAAACGGCGAATGGGATGACTGTGCAGGAGTTCGAATACGAGGGGCGCCGGGTCCGGCTGCCGCTGTTGGGCGCCATGCAGCGCCGGAATTTCCGCGTGGTCTATCCGGTGTTGAAATTCATGCAGTCCAGATACGGGCTCGACCTCGACCGGGCGCTGGACGGACTGGCGAATGTCCGCTGGCCGGCGCGGTGCCAGCAGCTCAACGAACGGCTGTTCGTGGACGGCGGGCATAACCCGGACGGACTGGCCGCACTGTGCGAAGCGTTGCAGGAGGCGGCTCCCGGCGAGAAGTTCCGTATTGTTTTCGCCGGATTCCGCGACAAGGATGTGGCGGGCAGCCTGAAGCTGATCGCCCCCGTCGCGGCGGAATTCGTCTTCGTGCCGCTGCATGAGGCGGACCGGCCATGCTACTCCGGCGAAGAGCTGTGCAAGCTGGCCGCGGAGTGCTGTTCCGTCCCCAGCCGCGCGGCGGAGAACGCGCTTCTGGCGGTCAACGATGCGCTGGCCGATTCGAAGTGCCGGGTGCTGGTGGCCGGTTCGCTCTATCTGGCCGGCGAAGTGCTCAGCGGCATGGCCGACCGGCGCGACGTGCTGGACCTCGCTTGATTTCATCATCTTAATTTAAGGTTTTATAATGGCAGACAGTTCTGTAATTTCCGTAAACGGGATCGGGGTTTCGCAGCCGGAGGCGACGGCGGTATTTTTTCCGATGCGGGACCCGGTGGTGTTCCCGTTCGGATTGACGCCGCTGCTGGTGGACGGTGAGGACAAACTTGCGATTCTGCGCCGGGCGATGGCTTCCGACCGGCTGCTCGCGATCTTCCCGGAGATGCCCGACGACGAGGAACTCGGCACGCTTCCGGTCAAGGTTTCATTGAAGATCTTCACTTACGCCGAAAAACGCCGTTCCATGGTCGGCGTGCTGGCGCGCGTGGTCAAGGAGCTGAAGTTCCCGGACGGTTCGGTCCGGATTGTGGTGCGCGGCGTGAAACGCATCTCCTTTTCCAAGCTGGAGCTGACTGACGGTGTGCCGGTCGCCCGCTTCCGGGGGATTCCGGAAAACCGCGAGGAAAATGAGAACGAAGAGGTGATCGCCCGCCAGAAATCCGTGCTGATGCTCTTTCAGGAGCTGGCCGGCATGATGCCGGGACTGCCGGACGAACTGCAGGTCGCGGTGCTGAACGCCGGTTCCCCGGCGCGCATGGCCGATATGATCGCCGATTCGATGAGTTTCAGCTATCCGGAAAAGCTGCTGCTGCTGGTGCTCTCCGAGGTGCGGGCGCGGCAGGAGTTCCTGGCCATCCTGCTGAACCGTGAGCTCGAAGTGATGAAGCTCAGCATGAAGATCCAGAGCGAGGTTTCGCAGGCGATGAGCCAGCAGCAGCGCGAATTCTATCTGCGCGAGCAGCTCCGCACCATTCAGGAGGAGCTGGGCGAGGACAGCCGCAACCCCGATATCATCGAGCTGGAAAAGCGGATCAGCGAAACGGAACTGCCCGACAAGGTTTCGGAAGTGATCGCCAAGGAGATGGCGCGCCTCGAAGTGATTCCGCAGGCTGCTCCCGAATATCACATCAGCTACACCTATATCACCTGGCTGCTCGATGTGCCGTGGCTGAAGTTCACCGAGGACCGGCTCGACTGTCTGGAGGCGGCCAAGGTGCTCGACGCCGACCATTACGGGCTGGAGGATGTGAAAGAACGGATTCTGGAATTCCTGGCGGTGCTCCAGTTGCGCAAAAACGATGACCGCAAAGCGCCGATCCTCTGCCTGGTCGGTCCTCCGGGCGTCGGCAAGACCTCGCTCGGCCAGTCGATCGCGCGGGCGATGAACCGCAATTTCGTGCGGGTGTCGCTGGGCGGCGTGCGCGACGAAGCGGAAATCCGCGGCCACCGGCGCACCTATGTAGGCGCGATGCCGGGGCGGATCGTGCAGAACCTGAAAAAGGCCGGCACCGCGAATCCGGTGTTCATGCTCGATGAGATCGACAAGCTGGCGAACGACTTCCGGGGCGATCCGGCGTCGGCGCTGCTGGAAGTGCTGGACCCGGCGCAGAACTACGCCTTCAATGACCATTACCTCGAAGTGGATTGCGACCTGTCGAAGGTGTTTTTTATCGCGACCGCCAATCTGCTCGACACGATTCCGGGGCCGCTGCGCGACCGCATGGAGATCATCCGGCTGCCCGGTTACACCTCCTTTGAGAAGCGCGAGATCGCCAGGCGGTATCTGGTGCCGCGCCAGCTCAAGGCGAGCGGCCTGACCGCGAAACAGGTGCGATTCCACCTGAGCGGCGTGGACGAATTGATCGACTATTACACCCGCGAGGCGGGAGTGCGTGACCTTGAGCGGACAGTCGGGCAGGTGCTGCGTAAAATCGCCCGGCGGATCGTCGAAGGCAAAATCGAGGCCGGCGCGCCGGTCAGCGTAACTCCGAAACTGGTTCAGGAGTTGCTGGGCCCGCGAAAATTCCTGCTGGACGAGGCGGAAAATGCCGGGCCGGGTTATGCGACCGGCATGGCGTGGACGAGCTGCGGCGGCGTGATCCTGCCGATTGAGGTGATCGCGATTCCGGGCGGCAAGGGGGCATTGAAGCTGACCGGTTCGCTCGGCAAGGTGATGCAGGAGTCGGCGGAAACGGCGTTCAGCCTGATCCGTGCCCATGCGGCGGAGTGGAAGATCGAACCGGCTTATTTCAACGAGCATGACTTCCACATCCATGTGCCGGATGGGGCGACGCCGAAGGACGGGCCGTCTGCGGGAATCACGTTGACGCTGGCGCTGATTTCGCTGCTGACCGGCAGGAGCCTGATTCCGAGGCTGTCGATGACGGGCGAAATCACGCTGCGCGGCCGGGTTACGGCGGTGGGCGGCATCCGTGAAAAGGTGATTGCGGCGCTGCGGGCGGGAATCCGGCAGGTGATCCTGCCGGAGGAGAACCGGAAGGATACGCTGGAGATTCCGGAAGAGGTGCGCAAGAAACTGGAATTTCACTTCGTGAGCGAGTTCCACGAAGCGCTGAAAATCGCCTTCCCGAAACATAAAAAATAAAAAGAACAGCCGCGCAGCGGCGTCGCCCCCGGCAGCTTGCCGGACGCGGTCCAGCGGCGGAACGCTGGTCGCTTTGCGCAGGGGCGCGCCTGCGCGCCCCTGCGCAAAGCGAAATGTAAGGTCGGCGAATGCCGACCGCAACCGGAACAATACCGCCCGGCGGAGCGCGCGGAGCCGCCGCGAGGGGCGGAGACAACAGATGGTAATTGCAGACGCCCCCATGCGGGAGCGCGAGCTTCCGACGGCGGCAGGTAAAAATTTGGAGAGCGGCGCCAAGCGTCCTTGGAGTGCGGTATTTCGCGGCGATGAGTGAGGCAAACAGGCTTGGATATAGAGCTTTGCTGCGGTTTTCGGTGGCCGTAAGAGTGACGGCGGCGGCAACGCGCTTACCGCCGGAAGCAAAAATTCGCGTTGCTTATTTTTGATTCCGGCAAGCGCTTTTGCGCGGGTGGTACAGTTACGGTTGCGGTCCGCATTCGCGGACCTTATATTTCGAAAGCTCCGGGAGCCGCGCCTGCGCGCTCCCTGCGCTTTCGACCAGCGTTCCGCCGCTGGACCGCGTCCGGCAAGCTGCCGGGAGCGACGCCGCTACGCGGCTGCTCTTTTAGATTTTTTATTTTTGGGAGGGCTGGACCGCGTCCGGCAAGCTGCCGGGGGCGACGGTGGCTTTGCCGCCTGTTTTTTAATTTTTATTTTGAGGAGAAATCTATGAGAAAACACTTTTTTGCATTCGCGACGCTCGCTCTCGGATTCCTGCTGTCGGCCGCCGAGCTCCCGCTGTCGAAGTTCATGGAGCGCGCCCGCAACCCGAACTCCGGTTCCACCTTTGCGGCGCTTTCCGGACAAATCCAGCACCGGCGCGCCGGCGGCAAGGTGGAGAACGCCTCGCTCTATTTCGCGATCATCATCCAGCCGGAGCGCTCCACCGGCCAGATCATCATCGACGGCTCCGAAGGGTATCTGATCGGCCAGACCCGGCTCAGCGGCGACTCCGAAACCACCGTCACGCCGATGGTGGGCAGCCAGGCACAGGAGGCCGCCAGGCTTGGATACATGGGAATCCGCCCCTCCGACCTGACCATGAGCTTCCTGTATTATCCGGTGGTCCGCGAACTGGAGCCGGTGACGCTGAGCGGGATCGCCCCCTGCCGGGTCGTGCTGCTGGAAACCCCGGATAAATCCGAACAGGTCAGGGTCTACATCTCCCGCGACCACTATTTCCCGCTGAAAGCCGAATTCATCAAGGCCGGCGAAAAGGAGCCGTACCGGACGCTGGAGACCTCCGGCTTCACCAAAAAAAATGACCTCTATTACTGCTCGAAAATCAACCTCGACGGTCCCGGCTGGCGCACCCGGATCACCTTCGACGGAGACGAGGCGAAACTCGGAGTGTTCGATGCCGCCAGGCCGCCGCAGATTATCCGGCGTCTGAAATAGCGTTTTTACCGGTTTTCAATCACGGAAGGAGCAGGGATGCTTCTTCCGTTTTTTTATTTTCCGATCAATGCGAAATGTGATTTTGAGGTTGATTCGGGCGAAAATTTGACTTTTTTAAGTTACATGGTAAAATAATTGTTATCAGGAGAGATTGCAGATGAATGACTCCCGGAAAACCGCACCCGGAAAGAACGCCGGAGTTTTGAGGAGCGGCCGGGACATATCAAATCATTCCGGCGAATATCAAGGAGGAGAAAATCATGTTTCAACACGCAACCATCGCTCTCGCCGCCGCGGCGGCAATTGTGGTCGGAATCGGAAGCGGCTGTGCCACTCCGGCTCCGACTGTCCGCAACTACATGACCCCGGAACCGACCCGCAACAACCAGCTCGGCAACGCGGATCTCAAGCTGGTGCTCGATCCGACGCTCGGCGACAAGGATGTGCAGTGCTCCATGCTGGCGGTCGAAGTGCCGGTCAACGAAACGCTCGCCTTCCGCCGCCTGACCAGCGATGAAATGATCATGGTCCAGGCCGGAACCGGCATCCTGACAGTCGATGCCAAGCAGATTCCGGTCAATCCCGGAACGGTGGTCTACATTCCGGGCGGTTCCGTGCAGAGTCTCTACAACAACGGCAACGTGCCGCTGACCTACCTTTCCGTGATCATTCCCGCCTATGAAGCCGGAGAATGCGAATTCATCGAAGGCAACTGATTCATGTCGGCGAGCCCGCCGGGATACTCCCGGCGGTAACGCTCCGGCGAAACTCCGGTCAGGTTTTTGAAACGGCGACTGAAATGGTACGGGTCGGCATAACCGAATTTCGCGGCGACAACCGCAATCGGCAGCGGACTTGACACCAGCAGCTCCGCAGCCTGCCGGAGTTTCAGTTCCTCCAGGTAGCGCTTGGGGCGCATCCCCGTATGACGCAGGAAATTGCGCCGCAGCTGGTCGGTGCTCAGATTACAGAATTCCGCCAGTTCTTCGACGGTCCACCAGTGATCGGGACGCGATTTGATTTCGGCGACCAATTCCTCCATCGGTGTCAGGGTGTTGCGCCTGCGGTGCTCGTTATAGAGGTCCACCAGCAATTTCTGCAGCGCGATATTGGCATTGATCTGCGCGTCGGCGGAGGGGTCCTGCGCCAGTTCGATCAGCGGCAGCAGGCGGCGAACACCGCCGAGGTTGTAAATTCCGGAAGAGATGACTCCCGCATTGCGCATCATATCCGCCGCCGGACCGCAGAACCGGACCGCGTCCTCCACATAAGGAAGCGTATCGCTGCCGCCGTACCGGTTCCGGTCGCCCGGGGCGATCACCACCGCCTGCCCCGGAGTCAGGTCGGTTTCCCGGCCGTTTTCGATCCAGCCGCGCCCCCCGCCGGAAATCAGGTGGGACAGCGAATAAAATTCAAAAAGCCGGACCGGACAATTCCGGAAACTCCCCGCCGGCGAAGTGCCGGCTGTGCTGCAGTTGATGATCCAGAGTCCGTAGCGCCGCTGCAGCTCCGGCATCCTTCCGGTCAGCCGATGTACCGCAATCTCGCCCGAAGCGTACCCGTCAAAACGTATTTTGTCATCATTCATGCGGCTTTTTTCCATTTGAGTTTTGATTTTCCGTGGTATAATATACTGCATACAACGATTTTTTGTCAATCTCAATTGTAAAAAAAGAGAGGCTTACGATGGCGGAAGAAAAAAAGATTCAGGTTGCGGTGATCGGTCTGGGAAACCGCGGGCGTTACGTATTCAACAATCTGCTGCGCGATTCCAAACAGCAGGTGGTGCCGGTGGCGGCCTATGATCCGGACCGGGCGGTGATGAAGGAGACCATCGAACTCTGGAAGACCTCCGAAGTCACGAAACAGTGCGACAGCTATCAGGAGGCGATCAACACCCCCGGCGTCGAATGGGTGCTGGTCTTCTCGCCGAACGCTTATCACAAGGAACATATCATCGCCGCTTTCCAGGCCGGCAAACATGTGTTCAGCGAAAAGCCGCTGGCCACCACGATCGAAGACTGCCGGGAGATCTACGAAGCCCACCAGAAAAGCGGCAAACTCTTCGCGACCGGCTTCGTGCTGCGCTACGCGCCGATCTACCGCAAAGCCAAGGAGTACCTCGCTTCCGGCAAGCTCGGTTATCTGATCGCGATCGACGCCAATGAAAACATCACCCCCGAGCACGGCGGCTACATCATGTGCAACTGGCGGCGGCATACGTCGGAAGCCGGTCCGCACATCCTCGAAAAATGCTGCCACGACCTCGACCTGATCAACTGGTTCTGCGATTCGCTGCCGAGTCGGGTGGCTTCGTTCGGCGGCCGCAACTTCTTCATCCCGGAAAACCGGAAGCTCGAAGAGAAGTACGGAGTGAAACAGTTCAAGACCTGGTGGGATCCCCACGCGATCGAAACCCCGTTCTCCGGCGACACCGACCTGATGGACAATTCCGTATCCATCGTCGAATACCGCAACCGGATCCGGGTGGCGTTCACGGCGACCATGAGCAATGCGATTCCGGAGCGCCGCATGTACTTCTCGTGCAGCGAGGGAACCATGCGGCTCGACCTCTACACCGGCAAGCTCTTCGTCAAGAAGCTCGGGGACGAGGGAATTCTGGAAGTCAGCGTCTCCGGCGACGGCCACGGCGGCGGCGACGATTACATCATGAAAGAGCTGTACGAATCGATGACCACCGGCGCCCTGCCCAAATGCAGCGGCAACGAGGGTCTGCAGAGCGCCGTGCTCGCGCTGGCGCTCGACAAGGCGGCGCAGACCCGCGATATAGTCGACCTCGAACCAGTCTGGAAATCCCTCGGCCGCTGAAGCCCGCGGAAAACTCCGGCGGCGGCATTCCGGTATCGGTTGCCGCCGCCCGTCGTTACCCCAGCAGGGCGTTGAACTGCTTCAGCCACTCCACATGGGCGGGCCAGGCGGGAGCGGTTACGAAATTACCGTCGGTGACGGCCCCGGTGACCGGCAACTCCACATATTCCGCTCCGGCGGCGGTCACTTCGGGCTTTACCGCCGGATAGGCGGAAATCCTCCTGTTCGCGATCACTCCGGCGGCGGTCAGCAGCTGCGGACCGTGGCACACCGCCGCAATCGGTTTTCCGGCGGCGGCGAAGGCACGGATGATGTTCAGCACGGATTGATCCAGGCGCAGGAATTCCGGCGAACGCCCGCCGGGCAGCACCAGCGCGTCGAATGCGCCGGCATCCGCCGACGCATAATCGAAATTCAACTGGAAGTTGTGGCCGCGTTTTTCGGAATAGGTCTGATCACCTTCGAAATCATGGATCGCGGTACGGATCACTTCCCCGGCTTTTTTGCCGGGACTCGCCGCCGCGACCTCATGACCGCAAATCTGCAACGCCTGAAACGGCACCATCACCTCATAATCCTCGACGAAATCGCCGACCAGCATCAGAATCTTCCTGCCCATCGTTCATTTCTCTTTTTCGTGGTGGAAGTAAAGCTTGTCGAAGGCGTTCGCGAGCGCCTGAAGCCTGTCGGCCGTCGCCGGATCGCTTCCCTGTTTGGCCTTCATCGCCTCGACGAGCAGCGCGTGCAGCGTGGTCAGCCGGGCGATATAATCCGCATAGCCGGGATCGGTCGCCGGAACCGGTTTCAGCCGCTGGGTCATAAAATACCGGGTTACGGTATTCTGAAGTTTATCGGCATGATTGTCTTTGTTGATGATCCAGCGTACCAGCTGATTCGCATTCCTGCCGGATTTTTCCAGCTCATTGATCTCATGGATGCTTTTGCGGATCGTCGCGATGTCCTCATAAATCAGCTTCATGCGCAGTGAGTCGTCATAGATGCCGCACGGTATTTCGCAGTGGGCGAAAACCGGAGCCGCCGCAAACACCGCCGCCAGAATGACAGCCGCCGCCAACCATTTGGAATTCTTCATCTTCATGCTCCTTTTCCTTGCCTCCGCCGAACCTGTTTCCGGCGGAATAACCTGTCATTCAATATAACGGCAGTCGCTCCCAAGTCAAATTCTCCGCTCATCCGATCCGTATGGTTGACAAATTTTCCGAATATAAAATCCTTTTTTCCGACAACCATTTCATCATTTTGGAGGCAAGCGAATGAGCAATTCCCTGAACACAATTTCCCTGGCGGCGGACGTCGGCCTGAGACGGCCGATCGATCCCCGGACCGGCGATCTGACAAACCCGGCCGGCCGCCCGGAAGCACTCTTCTTCGGCGAGACGGTCACTCTGGCCGTCGATTTCTTCACCCGTACTCCCGCCGGGAACGGCTGGGAGCTGACGCCGTACCGGCTCGCACCGGAGCTTCATTACACACTGGCAGGTTCGATGCCGGGAAATCCGGAGCCGATGTTCCGAAGCGCAGACGGGGCGGTCAGTATCGCCGGAAACCGGCTGGAGTTCCGCATCGACACCGGCAGTGAAGCCTTTTTCCGGGGAGCGGCGGCGGCCATTCATTTTGATGCTTTCCGCGACCGGAAGCTTTTCCCGGACCTTACCGTCACCGCCGAGGATGAAAATGGGAACCGGCGGATTCTGTTCACCGCCAAATTTCTGCCCGTCTGCCAGCCCGGCGATGTTCCGGAATCCTCCTCCGGAAGCGGCGGAACTCCCGCGATCGCGGAATCGGGCATCCTGCGAAACACGCTGGTGACCGGCCCGGATATCCTCCTCGACCCGGCGGTGCCGGTCTATCTGCTGACCATCGCGGAGGAAACCGCCGTCACCATCGACGACTCGCTGCTGGAAAGCCGGGAAAATTCCAGCCCGGTCTGGGAGCTCTGGCTGGAGCTGCGGCAGAGCGTTCCATTCACCCTGCCGGAAACGGTCGAGTGGCTCCCGGCAGCCCCGTCCTTCGATCAGCCCGGAAAATATGTGATCACATTCTGCGGCACCTCCGGCGGCTGGCTGGCCTTTTTGAGCAGCGCCTCTTCCACAAAAGGCGAAAAAGGCGACACCGGGCCGCAGGGAGAAACCGGTCCCGCCGGACCGCAAGGGCCACAAGGCTTGAAAGGTGAAAAAGGCGACACCGGCCCCGCAGGGCCGAAAGGAGATAAGGGCGATACCGGACCGCAGGGGGAAACCGGCCCCGCCGGGCCGCAAGGGCCGAAGGGGGACAAAGGCGATACGGGTGATATCGGTCCTGCCGGTTCCAAGGGTGATAAAGGCGATCCCGGTCCCGCCGGACCGCAAGGACCGAAGGGGGACAAAGGCGACACCGGGCCGCAGGGTCCGCAGGGAGAACCCGGTCCAACCGGCTCCGGCACGGGGGATATGCTCAAATCGGTTTACGATACCAACGATGACGGCATCGTCGATCACGCCGCGACCGCCGATGCGGTGGGCGCGACCACCGCCGCGCAGGTCGCCGACGCGGTCGGCAAAGCGCACACCCACGCCAACAAAGCGACGCTGGACAAACTCGCGGAAACTGA
>NZ_QEKH01000012.1 GCF_003096415.1 Victivallis vadensis
GGAGGACTACTGGCAAAAACGTATGCAAATTATCGGCAACGTCGTTATCGGCGTTGGAAACTACAAGTGTGTTTCACAAAATTTGGGACAATAACAAAGATTTACTTCGGGTTGTGGAAAAAATCAAAGTTAAATATGCGATTCCGCTTAAACAGGATAAAGAAGGCAACTTTTTTGCATCTGCATCTTTGGCTACAGTGGCGGAATTGGAGGAACTGCAAAACCGAATAGCAGTTTCCCAAGCGGAAAATCTGCGTTTGGAACGACAGAAAGATGAGCAGGAAAGCTTTAATAAGAGAGCAGTTGAAGACCTTGCTCGTTTAAGGGAATTAAGTATCTATGATAAACTGAATTCCAGTGAAAAGGCTGAAGTAGAAATGATTTCAGTTCGCTTCAAAGACAATGGTATGGTAACAGATTATCATTTGGATAAAGCAAGTGGGAAACTCGTGCGGAATGGCGGTAAAAATGAACAAAGAATCAATGATAAATTAAAAGCGGATACCCTTGCTGTTTTGGAAAAACTGATCAAAAGCAATGAAAAAATCATCGCCCTGAATACAGAGAAAATGGCTTTGAATGCCGGGAAAAACGGCATTTGCCGCATTCAATTCCATCTGAATCCTGATAATACGGTCGTTCTTTCCGGCAGCGCGACCGGAAATGCTCCATTGGAACGCTTGCAGGATTTCTGTAAAAGGATGTCCTGGTATGAAGAAAGTAAAACCTGGTTCAACTTTAAATAATTTTCCGCTTCCCCTCCTGGACTTTGCCTCCGGCGGCCGAGGCACTTCGTCCCCCCGGTTCCCCCGACCGGCAGGCTGCCGGCGGCGGGTACGGTTTCGAGCTTTTTGCTGCGCAAAAATCTCAAAACCGGGGTACGATCTATCAGTTTATTTGCTCTATCAGCGGTTCTGCCGACCGGGTGCTACCTGGTCAGGGCCGAACGTCGGCCTCGGTAACCGGGCGAAGCGCCTTGCCCGTCGGAAACACTTTGTGCGCGTAGGCGGCATGGCTTCTGTTCTTGAAACTGTGGAACGGCTTTTTCTATTGCATTGAATTTCCGTCAGCATCATGCGTAACCGTCAGAAGCTCCCATATCACCCAAAGGCCAAGCCCTCCCCAAAGCAATATACAGATCTGCAAGGGAAGCATTCCCGACGCTCCACCTACCCACCATATCACCAAACCGAGCACCCAGACAAGTGCCTCACACATACCGGCCGTACTTTTTCCAATATAAAAGTTATGGGCCCCCAATCCACCGAAAAACAGTCCGAATAAAATATAGGCGGCCCGGCTTTTCTTCTGAATCGGCTGCCCCGCATCGTCCAGGAGTTCCCCGCAGTGCTTGCACTTCTTTGCGACAGCCAGAATCTCCTCTCCGCACATCGGGCAGCGGCGGGTCTTTTCCGGCGCGGAAACCGTGAATGCTTTCCCGCATTTGGAGCATTCCACATTCTGCCCGGCGAAATTTTCTTCCACTTCGTAGTGCTGGCCGCAGTGCGGGCATTCCGTTTTCATCGCTTTTTCTCCCTGTTCGGTTGGAAAACTTCTGAATTTCACGTTTAAAATAGCACAGCTTCAAGTTAACGCAAGAATGAAACCGGGAAAAAGCCCCCGAAAGCCTTCCGCTGTTTCCGTCAGATTGTTGACAAGGCGCTTCCGGTAAAACGGAGGCGCTTTTTTATGGCTTTGGATTTGGGGACGATGTACGCGAAGGTCGAACTCGACCGGCGCGATTACCAACAGGGGATGAAGGAGATTCCGCAACAGGCGGAAACCGCCTTCAAACAGGTGGCGTCGCTGGCGGGGAAATGGCTTTCCGCCCAGATACTGGTCGGCGGGCTTAACGATTGGCAAAAAGAATTCAGCGCCTCCCTCAACAAAGGGGTGGAAAATGCTCTGCGTATCGCGGTTGTCGGTGAAACAGCCCGGCAGACAGCGGAGAAAATTCAAGCCGCCGAAGCACTCAAACAGGCTGCGATGAAAAAAAGCATGCTTGTGATGGAGTCCAAACTTACCCGGGACACCATGTTGCAAAAGCAGGAGGCAATCAATGCGCTCAACACCGCAATTGCCGTGGAAAAAGCCAATCTGCGCAAACAGCAGAGCAGCGAAGCCGCCGCACGCCGGCATGGATGGGCGCTGTTGCGAAGCAGAGGCTCGGAAAATTGTTTTTGCGGCAAAAAAAATGGCAGTCCTGTAAGGATTCGAACCTCAACAAAGTGAACCAGAATCACTTGTGCTACCGTTACACCACAGGACTGCGTATCTTCTATTTCGTTGTGCTGTCTAATATAACCGCATTTCGGAACAAAGCAAGCTCGAATTTTAATTTTTTTCAAACTTTTCAGCTGAAAATTGCGTAACGGGCCGCTTTCAGGGCCGCCTTGCCTTTGAGGCCGATGTCGAGCCAGTTCCGCAGCCGCATCGCGCGGCGGCAGGCGAGGATGCGGTCGGCGTAGGCCGGGCCGATTCCCGGAACCCGGAGCAGCTCCTCCCGGTCCGCCGTGTTCAGCCGAACCGGGAAAAATTCCGGATGGCGTTCCGCCCAGCGCTGCTTCGGGTCCGTCGACAGGTCGAGGTTGCCGTCCGCCTCGAATTCCAGTTCGGCGGCGTCGAAATGGTAGCTGCGCATCAGGAAATCCGCCTGGTAGAGCCGGTGCTCCCGGGTCAGCCGCGCGTCGTTGCTGCCGTCGTCCAGCCGGAATTCGGTCGGCTTCGGCGGCTGATAAGCGGAAAAGTAAACCCGGTCGAAGTTCAGTTTCCGGTAGATCGCCCCGGTGTAGCGCACGATATCCCGGTCCGGCTCGTCCGCCGCCCCCACGATGAACTGGGTCGAACACCGCACCGGCCGCCGGGGATCGCCGCAGGCAGCCTGTTCGGCAAGGAATTTCAGCGGCCGTACGATGTCCCGTTCAAAATTCTTGTAGCTGGAAAGCTGCGAAAAGTATCGCGCGCCCGGCGCTTCGATGTTCAGCGAAACCGCGCTGGCGAGGCTCAGCGCCCGCAGGATCGCCGCCTCCGACGCGCCCGGAATCACCTTCAGGTGGATGAATCCCCGGTAGCGGTATTTGCGGCGCAGGATCGCGGCGGTGTCGGTCAGCAGTTCCATCGTGTGATCCGGCGTGCCGACGATCCCGGAGGAGAGGAAAATGCCGACCAGCCACTGTTTGCGCAGATAGTCCATGAAAAGCTTCGCGGTTTCGTCCGGCGTCAGCGCACAGCGGTTCGCGACGCCGTCGTGGCGCAGCGGACAGTAACGGCAGTCGCTCGAACACGCATTGGAAAGCAGCGTCTTGAGCATGATTCCGTAGCCGCCCGCCGCGAGCGGCACCGGGTAGAGCCAGCTGCCGTCGAGCTGACGGCGGCGGCGGTCCTTCGCCGAGGTACCGCAGGCGCAGGCGAGGTCGTATCTGGAATCCTCCGCCAGCAGGGCCAGTTTTTCGGTCGCGTTCAGTTTCATCGTTTTTTCCGGGATGGGGTGAATCATCACCATACAATGAAATCGGTGAATTTCAAGAGGCGGAACGGAAACTTTTCCGGTTCCCTCCCTCCTGCGGAGGGGGGAAAGACGGAAAAAATCAGCCGTCTGACTTGAAGATTCGGAAAATCACGGCATTTTAAACCATTGACATTGTGTTTTTCCGAGAATTGTAAAGGCGATATGCAAATAGAACAGTTTTTTTCTCCCGGCGGCACGGGCGGCAAGGCCCGGATTGCCGTGTTTATGAGCGGCTCCGGCACCAATGCGGAGGCGCTGCTCGAATATGAACGGCGCGGCGAACCCGTTGCCTTTGAAACCGTTTTGATCGTGACCGATGCTCCCGAAACCAGCCGGGCGCGGGTGCTGGCCGGGCGCTGCGGCCTGCCGCTGGCGGAGCTGGATATCCGGGCTTTTTACCGGGAGCGGGGTGAAACGGCGATCGCGCTGACCACCCCCCGGCGGCGCCGGCTTCGGGAGGAGTGGACGGAGGCGCTGCGCGCGCTGGTTGCGCCGTACCGGATTGATTTTGCCGTGCTGGCCGGATTCGTGCCGCTGTGCAACATCACGCGCGACTACCCGTGTCTGAATGTGCATCCCGGCGACCTGACGGTCGAGGAAAACGGCCGGCGGATTCTGGCCGGGCTTCACTTCAAGCCGGTGGAAACCGCGATCCTGAAAGGATTTCCGGCGCTGCGCAGCAGCGTGATCCTGGCCCAGCCGTTCGAGGGAAAGGGGGAGGCCGAGATGGATTCCGGACCGGTGCTCGGCGTTTCCGCCCCGATGGCGGTCGGGCTGGAGGGATGCTCCGTGGAGCAGTTGGCCGCGGTCGCCGCCGCCCGCCGGCAGGCTCCTTACCGCGATCTGCTGCGCGAGGTCGCCGCCGCGAATCTGGAGCGGCTGAAGTTCGCCGGGGACCATGTGGTGCTGCCGCGCGTGGTCGATGAATTCGCGGCGGGGAGGTTCGGCCGGCGGGATGGGCAGCTCTGTTACCGCAAGGCGGATTGCTCGTGGATTCCGGTGCGGACCGTGGAGTATTCCGCCGGGAAAGCGGAGCCGGTGACGGTATGAAAGTGAAACGGAACAGGAAAAGACGGGGGCGGGGCCGCCGGTGGCTCTGGGCGGCGCTGGCGCTGGCCTGCTGTCTGGCGGTGGCGCTGGCGGCGTGGAGCGCGTTCCGGCTGCCGCGCAATGTGGCGGCGCGCCGGATCGGTGAGATTCCGGGGCTGTCGGCCCGGATCGCGGAGGCCGGAGCCGACCGGATCGAGATGACCGCCGTGCGCTACGCGCGCGCGGAGCGCGAGCTGTTCACCGCTTCCAAGGTCGAATTGCGGTTCGGCGGCGAGAAGCAGGCGCGGCGCCTGATGGAAATCCGGGTCGGAGATGCGCTGGTGCGGGATTTCTCCGGGCTCTGGAAGCTGGCGGCAAGCTATAAGGAGAGTGTTTCCGCTTTCACCGGCACGATGTCGGCCTCCGGTTTCTGGGGGACGGACCGCAAGAGCGGGATTCCGTTCAGATTGCGCTGGACTCCCGGCGGGCGCCGGGCGCTGGAGGTGGTTTTCTCGAAGCCGGAGCTGACCGTGACCGGCGAAATGCTGCCGGGAGAGCGGGAGTTGCAGCTTCGTTTCAGCGGAAACCTGAACCGGACACTGCTGAAAGCGGCTGGAGTGGAGCTTCCGGCAGAGCTGGTGCTGCCGGCGCAGTTCACCGTCAGCGGGGCGGTGCAGGTGTCGCCCGAGACATTTGAACTGACGACTCCACTGACCGCATCGGGGCTGTTTCTTTCCCCCGCCGTGATTCAGGGCGGCTTCTGGCAGGTGAATCCGGGCGGGCACTACTCGTTCCGCTGGGAGGGGCCGGGGCGCGCGTGGCGGGTCGGTTTTCCCGAGGCGGAGCTGACCATGCCGTTTGCCGCGCCGCTGGGCGAACTGGCGGTGCAGGGCGGCGAAGGGCCGGAGTGGCGTTTTTCGGTGGATTCGGTGCCGACGGTCGGCGAGGTGGCGGGCCGGTTCCGGCTGGAGGGCCGGTTCGATCCGGCGGGAGGGGACTGGGAGTTCCGGCAGGCGGCCAGTTCCGACCAGGCGGTGAAGTGGCAGCTGTCAGGTGCGCCCGGCACGGTGGGCTGCGTGTGGCGCGCACCGAAGATTTCCGGGCAGGGCAGGGGGATGCGCGGCGAGGTCACGTGGCTGTTCGACTTCGACCGGCTGGACCTGCGTGTGGCCGGAAACCGCCACGATTTTTCGGCGCGGCCGGGCCGGGTGACCGGCAACTGCCGCTTCGACCTGACCCGGCCGGACGCCGCCTCCTTCCGCCTCTCCGGAACGCTGCAGGCGAACAAGCTGGAGTGGAGCGACCCGGCGAGCGCCTGGGGGGCGACCCGGGCCGAAGTCGGATTCGAGCTGTCCCGCCGTCCCGGGGAACAGGAGTGGGAATATAAACTCAATCCGCTGGCCGCGAATGTGAATGTTTACGGCGCGACCCTCCCGAAGCTGAAGCTGGAGAATCCTTCGGCGGAATTTCAGCTGCGGATGCTGCCGGGGGATGAACGGCGCTATCCGGAGGAGATACGCGGCAGCATGACCGTGGACCGGGCGACGCTGGTGGAATCCAGTTTCGGGACCGGGGAGATGGAACGGATCCGGCTCTCCGGCTCCGTGTTCCCGGACGACCGCGGCCGGATCGGCCGCCATGAGCTGTTCGGCAGTATCGAACGCAGTTCGACCCGGCTGGAGCAGTTGGCGCTGGAGGGCGCTTCGATCAGCTTTGAGAGCCGCTTCAATCGCGCGTTGATGGATCCCGGCGCGAATTGCATCGTCGATTTCCGGGGGACCGGCGGAGTGCTGGGCGTGGAGGAAATCCGGTTCGACGGCGGCCGTTTCGAGGGGCGGGCCGCCGGGGAAATGCGGCAGGATGAGCTGCTGCCGCCCGGCTGGACGGTGCAGTGGCGCTTCCCTGCCGGAACATTTGCGGGCAACGGTTTTACCGGTTCGACCGGACTCTTTTCCGGCCGGACGGAACTGGTGTCGGGCGGAGCACAGGCGCTGAATGTGGAATTGCGCGATCTGAAGGCGGCTTCCTCCGTTGCGGTCTCGAACTGGTCGGCACGGATTCCGGTCGCCAAACTGGACCTGGTCCGTTCAGGTGCGGAGCTGGGCGGACTTGCGGTCGCCGGACAGGTGGAATTCGACGCGATCGGCGAAGGCGGCCGGCAGTACGGGTTTTCCGGCGGAGAGCTTTCGCTGCCGCTGCTGTTCCCGGATTGGGAGAAGGCCAGGCCGGGGACGATCCGGGCCGCTTCCATCCGGGTCCCCGGCAATTTCCTGTCGGATGCGCAGGGAACTTTGCGCCTGAAGCCGAATGGCCTTTCCTTTGAAGGGCAGGCCGGCTCGCGTTTCTTCAGCGGGCCGGTGCTCCGGCTCAACGCAATGGCCGGACGGCTGCCGAACGGCGAGTGGAGCATGGACGGCAACCTGGAGCTGCCGGTGACGCAGTTGGCGGAGCCGATCCATTTCGGGGAGTTTTTTCCGGCCGCCTCCGGGGTTCGGCTGACGGGCAAGGTGGGCGGCGAGGGAGATTTCCGGTTTGCCGGGGGCTCCCGCCGCTGGAACCTGACGCTGCGGCCTTCCGGCGCGGAGCTGGCCGGGCCGCAATTCAAACTGTCCGGCATTTCCGGCATGATCCGGGTGCCGGGGGAGGGGGCCGGTTACCGCGATTCGGGTGGCGGGCTGACCTTCGACGGGTTCAGCGCGGCAGGAATCACGCTCGGCAAAGGGATGGTGAACTGGCTCTCTTCCCGCCCCGGCGTGCTGGAAGTTCAGGATGCGTCCGGTTCGCTCTGGGGCGGGCGGGCCAGGCTGGCCGCTCCGCTGGTCTGGACGGCCTCCCGGCCGGGGCCTGAGTTTGCATTGCAGCTGAACGATATTAACCTCGAAACGGCGGCGCGCATCCTCAATCTGCCCGCCGGGGTGATTGCCGGGCGCGGTGACGGAACCGTCACTTTCCGGGGCGGGGCGAAGCCGGAACCGGTGGCGCTGGAACTGATTTCCCGGAGTGTCCGGCACCTGCGGTTCCAGCCGTTGGAGAAGTATGTGGATCAGCGCGGCGGCAATACGGCGCGACGGCGGATGGTGCTGGAAGCGCTGCGGGATTTCAATTGCCGCGAACTGCGGCTGCGCGCGGTCCGTTCCGGCGATATGACCGACCTTGAACTGGCGGTCGCCGGGCGTTCCGAACGGCCGCTGACGCTTCCCGACGATAAGCTGAACCGGCTGGTGGACATCGACACGGATATGGAGCTGATGCTCACCTACCGCATTCCGGTGCCGGAAGCCGGGCGGAGCGACGGGAAAAAGCCATGAAGCTGGAAGAACGGGTACAGTCGAAAATGTCCCGTTTTCTGGACGGGCCGGCCACTTTTCAGATTGCGGCGCTGAAGCGCTCAGGTTCGCGGCGTTACCGTTCGAGCAGCCTGGCGCTGGCGGCGTGGAGTTTTGCGCTGTTCCGTTCGGTGTTGTCTCCGGTGGCGCTGTGGCTGTTGCCGGCGGTGTTTGTGATCGGGGTGTATGCGTCGATTGCGATGGAAGCGCCGATGCGGGTGTGGGTGCTGGTGTTTCTGGCGGTGTTCCTGGTGGAGCTGGCGGTCGGGGCGCTGTTCCGGCCAAGTGTGGAGATCGACCGGCAAATGCCGGAACGGGTGCGGGCCGGGAGTGTTTTTCACATCCGTTACCGGGTGCGGAACCGCCGCCGGCTGCCCGCGTGGGACCTGCGGGCGGACCCATTCCGGTTCACGCCGGAGCTGGTGACGGAGCTGCCCGCCGAATTTCCGGAACTTCCGGGCCGGCAGACCCTGACGGCCCGGGCGACGGTGCGGGCGTTGCGCCGCGGCCGGTGTCTGATCTACGGGCCGCGGGTGGAATCGGGCTTTCCGTTCGGGCTGATCCGGTGGAGTTCGGGCTGTCGCCGGGATCGGAACATGCTGACGGTCTATCCGGCATTCACTTCGCTCAGGCGTTTCGACCTGCCGTTCGGGGCGCGCTGCCAGTCCAGCGGCATGGTCAGCTACTCCAAGATCGGCGAATCCACCGAATTGATCGGCGTGCGGGACTACCGGGACGGGGACGACGTGCGCCGCATCGACTGGCCCGGCAGCGCCCGGACCGGCAATTTCGTAGTCAAGGAGTTCGAGGAGGATGAGCTGCGCCGGGTTGCGCTGATTACGGATACCTTCATCCCGGCTCCCGCTTTCTGGTCGCTGCGGACCACGCCCAAAGGCTATCCGCAGCTGGAAGCGGCGCTGGCCCTGACCGCCGCGTTGGCGGAGTATCTGTCGCGCGGTGAGGCCGTGGTCGAAATTTTCGCGGTCGGTCCGGCGGTCTACCACTTTGAAACCGGGCGCAGTTCGGGCAGCTTCGAATCGGTCTGCGATATCCTGAGCGGAATAGAACCGAGCCGGGAACCGGCGCTGAGCCGGCTGGAACCGGAAGTGTTCCGCGACCTCTCCGCGACCGGCGGGGCGGTTGTGGTGCTCCTGGGAGTGGATGAGCCGCGGCGCAGTTTCGTGGAGCGCCTGCACGAGGCCGGGGTGTCCGTCCGGGTACTCGTGCTGTCGGAACGGGCGGTTCCCGATCTGCCGCCGGGCTGGCTGGCGCTTTCGCCCGCCGCGGTGCTGGCCGGAGAGGTGACCGAATTATGAGTTTTCCTGTACAGGACGGGCGTTCCGTGGTATGCCGCGCGGCGGTGGTATTGCTGCCTGCCGCCCTCTATTTTTCAGTGGTGGCCGACCTGCCGCACGTGCTGCTGCTGACCGTCGCCGCGTTCGGCGTCGCGATTGCGGGAAGGGGCGGGTGGCCGATTTCGGACCGGACGGTGATCTACTCGGTCGTGGCGGCGCTGATCATGACCGCGTTCGGCAATTATCTGGTGCCGATGAAGCCGGAGCGGTTCGGATTCATGGCATTTTTCATGCGCCCGGCGCTGCTGGTGCCGTTCTTTCTGTACATGGCGGCGCTGGCCTCCGGATTCCGGCGCAAGGAGCTGGCGGTCGGATTTGCCGCCGGTTCCGCGCTGTTCGCTTTCGGCGTCGGCGGCGATGTGCGGATCGACCATCTGGCGACCGAACGGTGGCCCGGGATCGATTTCGACCTGCCCGGTTTTTGCTGGTTCTACGGGGTGACGGCGGGGATTTCGGTGCTGGGGGCGGTTTTCGGCAGTCGCTCGATGGAACGGGCGCCGTGGAGCAGGCGTTCGATCTTGCTGGTGCTGCCGGCACTGGTTCTGGCTGGAGGGTTGACCTACGGCGGTTTCCGGGCCTACCGGGCGCATGAGACTGTGCTGCGCAGTTGGGAGAATGCACTGCTGCGGCTTGGAGTGCGCCAGCTCTACCGGGGGGCGGAAAGGCGCCGGATGCAGCTGGGCGGTTCGCCGCGGTTGAATACGCCGTTCCCGCCGTATCTGCGTGCGATGGGCAACCAGGTGGCGCTGCGTGCGGTGGGGGAGGCGCCGCCGGGATACCTGCGTTGCCGCGCCTTTTCCAGTTACAAGTCGGGCGGCTGGGATACCGCCGGCGAGAGCCGCCGCGATATGGTGGAAAGCGAGATGGTGGGCGAGGGCATCGCCGCCGCCCAGCTCTACAAGCTCTCCCGGTTGGAACGGGCCGCGAAGCAGTGGCTTTTCATCCCCGGCGAAAAGCTGTCCGGCAGTGATATCTGTTACCCGGGCGGAGCGGTTTCGTTCGAGCTGATGGCGGATCAGGTTTCGATCACGCCGGAGGGGAGGATCGAGCCGGAGAATATGGTGCGCGATGCCGGTTACACATTCTATGCGGACTCCGACGCCCCGGAAACCAGTTATCCGCTGCCGGAGACGCCGGGGCCGGAGTTCACCGCGATCCCGGAGCGGCTGAAGCCGACGCTGCGCAATCTTTCCTTGCAGCTCGGGCTGCAGAAATTGCCGGACGACCGGAGCCGGTTTGACCGGGCGGTTGATTTCTTCAACGACAACTTCCAATATTCGCTCGACTGGCGCGGCACGGAGCACGGCGAGGAGCCGCTGCGGGTTTTTCTGCTGGAGGAGCGGCGCGGGCATTGCGAATTGTTTGCTTCGGCACTGGCGATGCTGCTGCGCGACTGCGGCATTCCGACCCGGTATGTGAGCGGCGTGGTCTGTTTTGAACGTCATCCGTCGGGGCGTTATTACATCGCCCGCTTCCGCAACGCCCACGCGTGGGTGGAGGCTTACGACCGGGAGCGGAAACAGTGGGTGATGCTCGATGCGACTCCCGCTTCGGTCACGGCCGCTCCCGCGCCCGCCGAGGGGTGGCGTGACAGGTTCGACAGTGAAATCGACTACTGGAAGCTGCTGTGGCAGCAGCTGTTGAGCGACCTGCGGCGGGGCAGGGTGGCGGCGGCGATCATCGGATTCGCGGTGATGGTCTGGCAGGTGGCGGCGGCATTGGTGCTGCATCCGGTGATCGGACCGCTGCTCGGCCTGGCCGCGATCTGGCTGCTGGTGCGCTGGTGGAGCCGGCGGCCGCAGCCGGTCCGGCAGCTTTCCCCCGAACGCCGCAAGGTCCAGCGGCAGTTTTTCGCGCTGTGCCGGAAACTGCGGCGCGAACATATCCTGACGGGGGCCTCCGAACCGACCGCCGCCGAATTGATGGCGCTGCTGAGGGAACATCCCGCGCTGCCGCCGGAGCGCCGCCGGGAACTGCTCGACTGGCTGTCCGGCTACCTGCGGCTGCGTTATGGCGTGGCGAATCAGGTGGGGCAGTGTGAGGAAATTCCTGCTGTTGAAAAAAAACTGATTAAAACTGATTAGAAAGTTTGCTTCCCGTATATTCCATAATTTTTCGCTGTTTTTGTAGAACTGCTCTTGACTTTTTAATCATTTTGATTCATAATTATAATCAGTTGGAATCAGCGGAAGGTGGATCATTTCATGAGCAGATCGCGAAAAATCGATAATTTCATCCGGGAGCTGGAGAGATTGATCCGGGAAGGGGTTTCCGGATTCACCTCCGATCTGCCCTGCCAGCGGGAGATGGCGCAGCGGTTCGGGATTTCGCAGAGTGCCGTCCATATCGGCATGGCGGAGCTGGAACGGCGCGGCCTGATCCGTGTCGAACCGTACCGCGGCGCGGTTGTGGTGTACCGCAAAGAGGAGGGAGCCGCCGGAAATGCCGGGACGGAAATCAGCCTTGCGATCTGCGAGGAGCTTACCTACCAGCGGGAATTCTGGCAGGAATCGGTGCGCCGTTTCATCGAACTGCACGGCGGCGTGGGCGTGAAGGTCCGTTTTTTCCCGCCGGATACCAGAGTGGAGAATGTCGTCACCGGCAAAGAGAACTGCATCGTGGTCCGGCCGGAAAATTACCGGAACGTCCAGCGCCCGCTGGTGCCGCTGAATGCGCTGCTGTCCGAAAAGATGCTCGCGGAAGTCCGGCGCAATTTTCTGAAAGGGATTCCGGAACCGGATTGGAACGTCGCGCTTCCCTATCAGTTTCAGGTGCCGTCGGTGATCTGCAACGCCGCCGCCGGCCCGATCCCGCAGGAAAATGATGTGATGCGTTGGCTGGACTGGGCCGGAACACTGGGGAAACATTCGCTTTCGGTACCCGACCTGAACTTCCTGCGCGACAGCTGCGGCCTGAACCGGATTGCGGTATTCTATGAAAGAAAGGGGCGGATTTCACCGGAATTCCGGCGCTTCTTTGACGTGTTGGAGAAAATGGCATCCATGCAGCTGATCAATCTGGCCTGCCGGCTGCCGGAGGACTGGCTGCCGCAGTTGCGGCAGGAGATGGTCAGGTGCATCTGGGCGTTCTCGTACAACTGGGGCAGGAAAGCGCCGGAATCCGGCATGAGGCTGGAGGTCGCGCCGCTGCCGCTGGCCGGAAACACCTGCATCAACTTCTTTGTGGCCAATGTGATCATGGTCGGGGCGAAGGATGTCTCCGAGGCGGAAAAGGCGTTTTTCCGCTATCTGGTCTCTCCTGAATTCCAGCAGCGGATGCTGCATGGTGGCGCCGGGCTTTCTCCCTATCAGGACAGGCTCGCGGAGTACCGCCCGGAGCCGGACGGCCTCGATCTGTCGCGGATGATCCGGTGGGCCGGCGAGGTGCGTTTCGACGATTCGTTCAACCGGAATTTCAACCGGCTCTGGTTCGAGCTGCTGAAAAAGCTCCGTTCGCCGGTGATCGTGCCGCTGCTGCTCGGACGGATTTCCGCCGCCGAGGCGGAAGCGTATGTCGCCGGGCAGAAACTGCTCGCCGAAAACCAGATGGAGACGGCACTGGCCGACGGCCTCTACCGTTTCGACGAAGAAGCGCAGTTTTTGCACTGACCTCGGTGCGCCGAAGATTTTTTACGCCATGCAAATCACAATAGGGAAAGGGACTGGACGATGGAGAATACATGTGCGCCGGTACGCCGGAATTTTACGCTGATCGAGCTTCTGGTTGTGGTAGCGATCATTGCGATACTGGCGGCGATCCTGCTTCCGGCGCTGAACAAGGCGCGGGACCGGGCGAAGAGCGCCAATTGCATTTCCCACCTGAAGCAGTCCGGGCAGGCGCACGTCGCCTATGCCGGCGACAACCGCGATCTTTTTCTGGCATCGCGGCTGGGGCCGAACAAACCGGACATCGAGGAGCTGCAGCCGTGGTTTTATGTGCTGGGAGAAAAAGCCGGCTATCTGCCCGCGGCGGAGTTCAGGAAGTTCAGCATCTGGAACTGCCCGACGGTAATGCGCAACGAGATCGGCAACAACCGCACCTATGGTGTGCCGCAGATTTACGATGCGGCGCGCGCTCCGTTCGGGGCGAAGATGGCGAGCGGATTTTACATGCGAAGCGGCAAGCGGATGACTTCGGAGGACGTGATGGTGGCGGATTCGCTGGCGCGGGACCCGGCTTTCCCGATGATCCGCAAGGAGATGTACTATCTGGAGCAGCGCACCGGCACCGAGGCGTCGAAAGACAATTCCGGGGCGATCGGCCTGCGTCACAACGGCCGGGCGAATATGGCGTTCGGCGACGGACACGTCGGTTCCGTGGGGCGGCAGTGGATCGCCGACCGGAAGCTGTATTATTACGCCGCGATGTAACCATAAGGAGCTGAAACCATGTCGATGATCGGAATATGGAAATGGGGCGCCGTGGGCGGGGCGCTGTTGCTGGCCGCGGCGGGAGTCGCCGCCGGGCCGTTGCCGCTGATTGCGAATTACACGTTTGACGGCGGTGCGGCGGATTCTTCCGGAAATAAGCTGGACGGTAAAGTGACCGGAAATGTGAAGATCGTTTCCGGCGGCAAATCGGGCGGGGCGCTGGAGGTCGGCTCCGGCGGCGGCGTGGAGGTGCGCCATGCGCTGTTTGACCGGATGACCGCGAACTTCACCGTGAGTCTGTGGGTGAAGCCGGAGGGCTTCGCCGATAACCGCTGGGAGGATGGCGTGCTGTTCGCGAAAGGCGGCAACGCCGGAGTGCAGCTGTCGATGATGCGGTCCGGGGCTTTGTTTCTGCACGGCAGCTGGGGCGGCGGCTGGTATCACAGCCCGTGGAGCGGGGCGGGCAGGATTGCTCCCGGCAAATGGAACCATGTGGCGCTGACATTTGAAAAGGGGGGGACGAGCCGGCTTTACGTGAACGGAGAATGTGTCGGAAAATTCGCGACGCCTTTCGCAATCTGGCCGGTCGGCGATCCGCTGAAAGTCGGCTTCGGGCGCTGGAAAGGGCTGCTGGACGAGGTTGCGTTTTATGCCGTGACACTGGATGAAAAGCAGGTTCGGGAACTGGCGGCGGGCCGCAGGCCCGCGACCCGTCCCGCGGTTTTGGCGGATATGCCGGAAAATGATTATCCGGTACGGATGACGCTGGCGGTGTTCGGGCATCCGATGGGATTGCGCGCGCACGATGCGACCTGGTTCAAGGCGGCGGAACGGCGCGGCGGGCCGGATGCTGTGGACTGGCCGGAGTTCACGCTCGAAATTCCGACGCGGAAACGGCGGCTGGAACTGTTCAGGCAGTCGGGGCGGCAGGATTTGGAATTGCCGCTTTTCAGGGATTGGCGCAACGAGCCGGTGTTTCCGCACGAGCTTGATGCGCGGATCGAACCGGGCGGTCACTGGCTGCGTCCGATCGCATGGCGCTGGGGACAATATTATGTGTACACTTCCGACCGGACCGCGCGGACCGGCAGCGGCGATTACGAGTTGTGGGTGTTTCCGGTGCGAATCGCCGGAGAAGGCAGGGGGGCGGTCCGTTCCGTGGAGTTGTCCTGCGGCGGCAGGGTGATCTACCGCCGCAGGGAAAAGCTCGATTCGCTGACGCTGCTGCTGGCGGCGAACCGGCCCGGCGAGTCTTACCGCATCCGGGTGAACAACGGTGCGGCGGGAGAGTTTGAAGTCGGGCTGCGCCCGGTCGATCCGGACCGCCCCGTGAATGAGCCGTCGGCAGTCGACCTGAAGCTGGCCGGGGCGATCGAGGTCACGAACCGGCGGGAGGCCGGCTTCCCGAACCGGGAGGAGTGGGAACGGGATGTGGCGGCGATGGCCGGTGCCGAATCAGCGCTGCCGCGCGCCGCGCTGCCGCCGGGAAAGCCTTTCCTGCGCCGCCTGGGGCAGGGGGCATACCGTTCGCCGGTGCGGATCGATCTGTACACGGTTCACCACGGCATGAGCGGCGGCATGTGGTTCGACGGCGGGCACCTGACCGGTTTCAAGGGAACGCTCGCGGAGTATGCCGCCCATCTGGCCGATCTCGGCTTCGACCGCGACTATGAAAATATCGCGAACTGGTACAAGACCACTCCGCTGGATACCCGCTACGACGAGTGGCTGGTCGAACTGGCGAAGCAAGGTCTTGAGGGCGGGGTGAATCCGCGCACTGAATCGCTTTCTCACGCGAATCTGCCGCTGTTCCTGAGGACGCTGCCGGAGTTTTATTCGACCGGGGTGCGCGACGCGCAGCTGGTGGCGGGACGGTTCCGGCGTTATCCGAACTTCCGGGGCATGATGGCGATGGGGGACAATGCCGGGTATTACAGCTTCTGGGACTGGGCGCCGCCGATCCCGAACCGGCCGTGGGCGCGGGCGATGACGACCCTCCACGATGAAACCGCGCCTGTGGTGCCGGTCGGCCCGCAGGTCGGCGTCGGGAAGCGTTTCGAGCGGCGCGGGACGCAGGCGGAATTTGTGGAGTACCTCCGGAGATACGACGCTGCTTTCAACTCGCTTTCCCTGATCGCCGACGCAATGAAGCGGGCGAATCCTCGCATCGAATTCAATACCACCACCTTCGGCAGCGCCCCCGGTGTGCTCGCACACGGCGGCTATGCGATCGGTACGATTCCGGGCCGCGCGATTTTCAGCGGCCTCGACCGGGCGATGGCCTACGACTGGAATGAGTCGATGTCCTCGAAGCCGCTGCACAATGTCGCGCTGCTGGACCGGCTGCGCAGCGACTTCCCCGAAAAAGAGTTGTGGAGCTGCGTCGACGACTTCGGCCTCTTTTTCCGGCGCGAGCCGCGCCAGCGGGCCTATGCACTGGTATTGAGCCGCGGCGTGAGGGCGATCGGCACGAACTTTCTCGCCCACACCACCGGCGATGCGAAATACACCGAAAAGGGCTGGTCCGCGACCTTCAAGAAACCGGAAAACCGCGAGGAGGTGATCGCGGGGCAGAAAGAGCTGTTCGCATGGATTCACAAATTCGGGGGCGCCTATGCCCAGATGCGGGCGGCCGCCCCGGTCGGCATCCTGTACGTGCAGGAGCAGGCGCAATCCCGCCGCTGCGACGCGGCGGACCCGAAAGGACCGCACGAAGGCAAGACCTTCGAGGCGTTGTTCCTGTGCCATGCCGCCGGCTGGCCCGCCCGGATCGTAACCCCGGCGGAACTGAAGCGGGGCCTGCCGCCGGAGATGAAGGCGCTGTTGCTGGTCGGGTTGAACGAGATCGATTCCACCTGGCGCTGGCATGACGGGCTGGAGCCGGCGCTGAAGGAGTTCGCGGCGCGTGGCGGACGGATTCTGCTGGACGACGAATCGGCGTCGCCGGTGGATGCGGTCCGTACCGGAATGTCGCTGGCCGCTTACATCCTGCAGAGCAATCAGGATCTGACGCCGCTGCTGCTGGAGCGCAATCGCGGCAATATTGAACTGTTGCGCCGCGCGATGCAGGGAATCGAAGCGCCGGTCGCCTCCAGTGCCGATCCCACCGTCTGGACCGTGGTTTCACGCGCCGGGGACGTCGATTACGTGACCGTGGTGAACCAGAAACCGGTTCCGGCGGACGAGTCGCCGGTCTTTGAACGGATCGATCGGTCGATCGACTTCAATTTCGGCTGGGGCAATCCGCTTTCGGTGGGCAAGGGCAAGTTCGATGAAAAGGCGAACCGGTGGCCGGACGACAATTACGATATCGAATGGCGCGGCTTCATCACTCCGGAAAAATCCGGCGAATACACCTTCAGCTTCCGCCTCAGCCATCAGGATGCCGCGACGTTGTCGATCGATGGCCGTGAGGTGATCGGCCGGGGCGTGCGTGAAGGGAAAATTTCATTGCAGGCGAACCGGCGTTATGCGTTGGCGGCGACTTTCCACGAGGAAGTCCGGGAAGCGAACGTGACCTTGCATTGGAAATCCGGTTCCGGGCAGTCGGCGTCGGTGCCGCCGCGCGCTTTTTCCGTCGATGCGGCGGGAAAGCAGCCGGGGCTGAAAGGGCGTTACGTGCCGAATACGGCTTACCTCTATAAAAATGCGTCGAAATTCGTCGCGCCGCAGACCGGCACTCTGGTATGGAATACGGACCGCCCGGTTTACGACCTGCGTTCCGGCGAACGGCTTGCCGGGCGGGGAGAGGCATCGTGCGACCTGATGGAGGACGGATTCCGGCTCTACGCGCTGCCGCCCGCTGAAATCGGAGCGGTCGCGTGTCCGGTCACGCGCGGCGGGGACGGGTTCTACTATGCGGAGCCGCAGGTTACGCAACCGTCGGCGATGAAGGGAGTTCCGGTGGAGCTGACCCTGTCGCGCGGCGATGACCGGATCACCGTCTATTCCGGCACCGGATTGCGGACCGCGCTGCCGGTCGCCGTCGGCGACGAGCCGGGCGAATACCGTCTGGAAGTGCGCGAATTGATCGGTGGGCGGACTGCGTCGGAAACCTTTACCGTGGAGGCGGCCGCCGCCGAACCGTCCCGGATGGCGGAACTGGCCGGATTAGGGCGCATCGCGGAGCCGGAACGGCAGGCGTTGCTGAAGTTTTTCGCCGACCGCCCGGAGCAGCCGCTGGTGATCGCGCTGACTGAAGCGCAGCGGAGAGACGAGCGGTTCCGCACAGCCGCCGCGAAGCTCGCGGAGCTGGCGCGGAAACAGGGGCGCGGGGAGGTTTCGGTCGGGAGCGCGGCGCCGGGCGGCGTGGTGCGTTCGCTGCAGCCGGTGCGTTCGATCCAGCCGTATCCGCGCTGGGAAAGCGTGAATGCGGATCTGGTGCTGCTGGGCAATCCGCGCGGCAATCTGCTGATCTTCGACCAGCAGCGCGGCGGGATGATTCCGGCGGAAGCCGCCGTGGAACCGGGCAAGGTCAAACTGGTGCATACGTTCTCGCCGTTCGCGGCGGGATTTGAAGCGGCGAACCTGATTCTGTGAAAGGGGGCGGAATAGTGATCAGGGCGGTGGCAGGGCTGGCGGCGCTTTCAGCCGCCGTGCTGTTGCAGGCGGCGGAACCGCTGCCGCGGCTGGAAGTGCCGCATACGGCGCGGCCTCCGGTAATCGACGGCGACCTGAGCGATCCGGCTTGGGCGGGCGCGGCGGTGATCCGGGGGCTGCGTCCGGCGCTGGGATGTTCCTATTGGGACGCGGTCGACCGCGAGCCGACTGAAGTCCGGTTGCTGTGGGACGAACGCTTTTTGTACATCGCTTTTTCCTGTACCGATCGCGATATCGTGGCCGATCCCGGATTGAAGCGGGACGGCGACGTGTACGAAGCGGATGCGTGCGAATTTTTCCTCGATGTCTCCGGGGAGGGGAAAGAATGGTTCGAGTTGCAGGTCAGCCCGCTGAATCAGGTGATGGATACGGTCAGCTCTTTCACGGGCGGACCCGGCGGTTGCACCGATACCTTGCGGATCAGGCCGGAGCTGCTGGAAACGGCTTACCGCACGACCCGCGCGTGGAACGCCGCCGGCTTGCGGAGCGCGGCGGGAAAACTGGTGTGCGGCGGCCGTGTGATCGGCTGGACCGTGGAATTTGCGTTTCCGGCGGCGGCGGTGAACCTGACGGCCTGGAAGCCGGGCGGATTGCGGATGAACTTCGTGCGTTACAATCACGGTTTCACCACGGCAGACGCGGAAAAGCGGTTTTCCTGCTGGAGTCCGGTTCAACACGGTTGTCCCCACATTTCCCCGGCGGCAATGGGCCGCGTATTCCTGAAGGAACGGCTGCTTGTCCGGTAGGAAAAAGGCGGGAGAAAAATCTTTCCTCTCCGCCTTTTTTCTGCTTATTTACGCGCCTTTTCAGATCGCGCGGGTTTCGCCGGGAGCGACCGGCAGGATGGTGTCGCCCTTTTTGATCCACAGCGTTTCGGCGCTGGGATTGCAGAGCATTTTCCCGTCCGCGGAGGTCACGGCGGCGCGGATCGCCTGAATGTAGCGGTAGACCTGGAGGTTGGTCGCGTACCAGATGTCGGGCCGGTTGCCCATCATTCCGGCGAACTCCTCCATCTCGTTCCAGTTGTCGTCGTTGTCGAATTCGTAGGCGTGCCCCCATACGTACATCAGCGGGAGCGGGTGGCGGTTGAAGTCGAGGAACGCCCTGCCGCGTTCAAGCATTTCGTGATGATGGCAGGTCCCCTCCCAGTGCATGAACTCCTGCGGCCAGCCGAAGCCGCCGGTGGTGCGCGTGTCGCGGGAGTAGACGATCCCGGCGGCGCGGGCGATCGCGACGACCTCCTCATTCCACGTGCCGAAGGGATAGGACATGCCGACGACCGGATAGCCGCACAGCGATTCAAGCCCGCGGCGGTCTTCGAAGATTTCACGGATCACTTCGGTGCGCGGCTGGCGTTCGAGGAAAGGGTGGGTCGCGGTGTGGCAGGCGACCTCGTGGCCCTGATAGAGATCGTGCACCTCGTCGGCGTTCAGGCGGTTGCCGTGACCGAACGTCGCGTAGTTCAGATGGAACGTGCCCTTGAGACCGTTCCGGTTGAAGATTTCGATCAGGCGGCGGTCCTGGCGGACGCCGTCGTCGTAGCTCATCGTCAATGCCTTGAGTTTGCCTTCCGGATAGAGAAACGCGATGCCCATGATAGTTTTGATCCTTCTGTTTTGATGCCGGAATTCAGGTCGGCCGCCTGAGGTACCGGTTTATAAAAATATCCCGGAACAAGGCGGTTTTCAAGCGTTTTTCCCGTGAAAGATGCCGGAAAAGACACGGCCGGTCCGCGGCAATGCGGACCGGCCGGAATAATTGCGGAGAATCAGTTCAGCGGCAGCACGGGAACCGTCATTGAACCGTTGAATTTCGACGGGAACGCGACATCTTTCCTGACGACGCCGACTTCGGTCCCCGGGAAACCGGTCACGGTGCAGTTGACCACCTTGTAGACGAAGTAGTCGGTCGTGGTCAGCTCATATTTCGCGCTGAGCAGCATGTCGCACTTGGCCGCCTTGCAGGCGTTGTAGACCGCGGCGGCCTTCGCGTCGCGGATCGGATTCGGGAACAGCCCGGAGAAGGCGGAGAAGAAGGTCGAGTCGCTGGACATGCCGCCGAGCACGGTGCGGTCGGCAAACGCATTGTCGCCCCACTTGATGAAGTTCAGCACGACGTGCATCTGGGCGCTGCCGGAAACCTTCTGGTCCACGTGCCTGATCACCGGTTCATAGACCGCCGGGACCATCGCCTGTTTCGAATCGGAAGCGGCGTCGTTGGTGTTGATCGACGTGCAGCCGGTCGCAATCATCACGACTCCGGCGGCCATTCCGGACAGCATCCACAACTTCTTCATACTACACCTCATGCTATATTTGATTTGCGCACAATTGCGCCGTGGCGGCACCATGCCGCATATTTTATTATGTCATGGGTTCCCGGAAAAAACAACCGTTCCCCGGAGAAAAACGGTCAAAAATCAATTTGCCCGGTTCTGCGCCGCCGCATTCAGGAACTCTCCGAGCCTGGCGCGTCCCTCTTCCTCCGATGTGAACAGCGGCGTGGAGATCTGATACGTATGCCACTGCGTGTCGGCACTCCAGATGCGCCGGAAGCCGAGAAAACTGCCGGTGGAAAAACTCCGGCAGCTGTACCAGACCCACACCAGCAGCGTCGTGCCGGGATTGGAGGCGACGATTTCGCTGACTTCCAGCTTGCGCCCGCCGATCTCCGCCTCGGTCAGGCGCTCGGAAATGATCCGCCAGCCGCTTGTGCGCAGGCAATGGCCGGCCGGATGAATCTGGTGCACGTCGTCTCCGCAGGTCAGCGCCAGCACATTGACGATCCCGGAATCGGCGGCGTAAAAAAACTTCCTCAGCCTGCTGCCGCCGAAGAATCGGCGGTCATCCGCCGTCGGCTCAAGAGAGCGTCCCAGATAACCGCTGAAATTCACCGAATGAAATTCCGGAACAAACGCCGCGCTCCGGCGCTGCAGGGTTCCCGCCTGCCACACTGTCATCAGCACCAGCAGCAGCGCCAGGCAGAAGAAAAAGCTTTCACGGCGCACCCGCCGTTCCCGGAGCAGGCTGAGTCCCAGCCAACCGGCGAACAGCACCGTCAGGATTGCCTTGATCGCCAGTCCGTCCAGCCGGAATATGCTGAAAAAATAGCCGAGCCAGTAACGGCTGCTGGTGCACATCAGCATCAGGATGCCGTAGGCGGGGAAGATGCAACAGGCGCTCCGCCAGCCCCAGGCCAGCCAGGCCGCCGACCAGCTGAACGCCACTGCTCCGATGATTCCCAGCGCATGGTTATCCACTCTCAGCGCCAGCAGGAATAGAGCCAGCGACGGCAGCAGGGCGGCCAGCGCCACCCCGTCGGGCTTTTCGCGGCGTTCCCGGAGCCGGCTCCACGCGATGCCCGCCGCCGCCAGAAACAACGCGCCGAAAATCCAGTCGAACCGGTCCAGCGGAGATTGCCGCCATGCCCGGAACATATAGGGCATTTTACAGGCCAGCGGCACGAAGCCGGCGGCGACCGTCATATAACCGGGCAGTCTCTTATTCATGACTTTCCTCCTTCCGGGCTTTTCCGGTGTCGGGGAACAGTGCTCCGAACCACCAGAACAGCAGCAGTGCGACGATCACCAGCAGATAACCGAGCAGCGTATGCCGGAAATCATCGAAAGCAGCCGCACCGATCCAATGAAACAACAGTACGGTCGCCGCGATCCGGACCGAATTCGCCGCGATGATCGCAGGCAGCATGAAGAAATAATGCAGCACCGCCCACCCCGTCCGGGTATGCTGCCGGCGCACGATCAGGTAGCCGAGAAGCAGCAGCGCTTCGAGCTGGCGTATGCCGCTGCAGGCATCCGTGATCGCGATTTCTGCGCCGCCGACCCGGATCGTGGTCAGGTGGTATTCGACGGCGTCGCCGAAGAGCCGGAGCGTTTCGGCCGACAGACAAGTGGAGATCAGCCGGAGCGGGTAGCTCAGCGCCAGCGTCCAGTATTCCTGATAGGGAATGGCCAGAAAACACAGGAACAGCATCCCGGCCATCCGGAGGCCGATTCGGGTTCCGCAACCGAACAGCGCCGCGGCGAGCGCCGCGAACAGAAGTGCGCATCTTCCCGGCAGGCCGGAACTCACCCCCCACGGCAGCACCGCCAGAACCAGTCCGGCGCCGAGCAGCCCCCAGGCCGTCAGGCGGGCACCCCGGGACGGCCCGGCGGTTGCCGGACCTTTTACGGCATCCCAACCGGCCACGGCGGCGAACAGCACCATCACCAGCGCATTTTCCCAGGCGCCGGAGGAGACGCGCCACGCCTGGAATGCCGCATAAAGCAGCGCTGCAGCGCCCACGGCGACTGCGGGCAGAATGCCGCGGAGCCCTTGTCCGGCAAAACGTGAAAACAGTTTCACGGTAACCTCACTTTTTGATCAGTTTTTCCGCTTTTTCACGAAATTCGACGGCCAGGGGGCTGTTCGGAATCCGTTCCGACAGTTTTCTGCAGGAATTCAGACAGGCGGAATACTCCTTGGTTTCGAACTGTTGCCTGATCAACCCCTCCATCGCGGTCCTCCAGGCCTGAATCACCCGGAGCTCCGGCTTCCCGGCGGCGAGGAGCCGCCGGTCCAGCACCGGCACAGCCCGGTCGAAAGCGCCGGTTTCCGTCAGCCGGATGCCGTAACTCTCCTGTGCCGGGGGCCAATCCGGTTTGGCCAGCCAGGCGCTTTCCGCTGTTTTCAACGCTTCCGCGGACCGGCCGGCGGCGGCGTAGAGCTCCGACAGGTTCACCCGGATCAGTTCGGGATCGGGGTAGCGGTCGGCAATCCTGCTGTAAAGCCGGATCGCCGGCTCCAGATCGTCCGCCAGCGCATGCAGCCGCGCGGCGCGGTAAGCCAGTTCGACGTCGGCCGGAATTGCTTTCAGGCCGGTTTCCAGGGTTGCGGCCGCCTCTTTGTTTTTACCGGCCGCTTCCTGCGCTTCGGCGAGCCGCAGGTAGAGGCGCGGCAGGGATGGAGCTGCCGCAATCGCTTCGCGCAACAGTTTTTCGGCGGCGGCGGAATCCTGCTTCAGCACTGCCGATTCCGCCTCGGCGACTGAGGCAAGGACTTTCAGCTCCGTTTTTTTCGCCTGCCGGAGCTCCTCCGCCAGCTGTTTCAATTCTCCGGCGCGTCGGTTGCGGACACAGAAGCTCAGGTAAAGATCCGCCAGAGCGGTGTCTTCCGGCTGTTTCCGGCGTGCCGCGCCGAATTCGGCGGACACCTCGTCTAGCTTTCCCAGCCCTTCCCGGGCCGCAAGGAGCTGAAACAGAGTGCCCGGATTGCTTCCGCCCGCGGCCCGGTTCCGTTCCGCCAACTCCAGCGCGGCGGCAAATTCCCCCTGCTGCAAAGCGCGGGCGGCGGCGGCATTCAGCAGCACCGGGTCTTTCGGAAAGGCTCCCAGCGCCTGTTTCACTTCCGCCGAACCCAACCGCCCCTGCCGCAGGTCGTCCGCCGTGATCAGGCGGAGCAGCAGCAGTTCCGGTTTCATCCAGCCCTGCACCAGCCGGGCCAGACGGGTGGCGTCTTCGATCCGGTTCTCCCGCACCAGTTCGGCGATACAGGGCAGTGCCATCCCTCCGGCGCGTTCCCGGATTGTCGCCGGGACGGCTCCGTCACGCAGCGCGGTCAATTGCTTTTCCACCTCCGGCAGATCGCGGGTTCCGATTGCGGAATAGAGGCCGATCATGCGCGCCACCGGGGAGCGGACTGCCCCATCCACCAGTTTCAGATTGGCGGCCAGCCGTTTCGGGTCCTTCTCCAGAAAAGCGGTCAGGCTGTCCAGGTAATAGCCGGCCTGCAGCATCGGTTTATTGCCGATCCGGTATTGTTCGCTCAGGGCTTTGAGCTGGTCGAGCTTGTTTTGCGCCGCCAGCGCCTCGCCCAGTTTAACCGCGGTTACGGGGTCCGGGCCGCGTTTCAGCATACTGTGGAAAACCTCGGCGGCTTGCTCGAACTTGCCGTTCTGCAAATAGAAATCGCCGAGCTGCGGTTCGCCGAGCCGGGGATTCGCGTTGGCCGCCGCCCGCCGGAATTTCTCCGCGCCCTCCGTGTCGCCGAGCGTGCTTCGGACCCGGGCGATGGTTTCGCAGACGTCGAAGGCGACGACCGGATCTTCGGAGCTGGTCAACTCCTCCAGCTTTCGGAGCAGCTCCGTCCGGGGCAGCTTTTCCCGGTTCAGGTAAAAGCGCACCAGCACTGCCAGCGGACTTTTTTCGCCGGGGACCGAATCGATCAGTTCCCCGGCGGCCGCTGCCTTGCCGCTTTTCAGGGTAACGAAAGCGAAAATGACCGTCTGTTCCGGCGTCAGTGCGGATTTCTGTTTCTGCCGTTCCAGAGCATTCAGCAACTGTTCGTAGCCGCCGCTGCGCAGCAGCGCCTGCTGATAGCGGGCGACATATTCCGTCTGGAAGGCGTTCAGGCCGGAAGCCCGCCGCCAGAGCTGCGCGGCCCCCTGCCAATCACCTTCCTGCTCCAGCAATTCAGCCAATTTGGCGATTGCGGCTTCATGGTTGCGGTCTTCGCGGATCGTCTCCAGCAGCAGCAATTTCGCCAGGGAGGAATCTCCGGTCTCCATGGCCCGGACCGCCTCATTGTAACGGACCACCTTGCGGTGGCTGCGGAACATAAACCAGCCGAATACTCCGAGGCACCCCAGCGTCACCAGCGCCAGCAACGCCAGCAGCACATAGTTCAGGCCGGATTTTTTCATTCTTTTGCGGTCTGCCATCATTCCCTCCCGCCTTTTGCCGGAAAATTCAGTTCAAAAAATAGCAAAATAAATTAAAATACTTTATTTTTAAACGATAATATACCGTTGGAAAAATATTCTGCAAGAAACCGCCTGAAAAAATGAGGAGAATTTTCATCCGGGGGGCCGAAGCGGCAAACCGGAGAACATTCCGGAAAAATCTGGACGGGAAATTCGGATTTGACTTGTTTTCTTGCTATTTACGTCTTATATTGAGAGCGCACAGTTGTTTTCATTTACTTTATAGCATGAGGTCGTCTTTCATACAATGAATTCCAGTGTCGATAAAAAGAAGGAACTCGGGCTCTGGCTGAAGTTATTGCTGACCAAGCATGGATTGCGTCAGAACAAACTGGCCGCCGAGCTCGGAGTGACCTGCCAATACGTCTCCCAGATCTGTGTGGGAAAAACTTCTTTGCCCTTGAACCATTTTGACCGCATCCACAAACTGCTGCTCTCGCAGGGCGCTTCGGACGATGATCTGAAAAAGCTTTCCTATTTGTATGTCGACTCCCGTGTATCGCTGCCGGACAGCATGCAGATTTCCAATGACGATTACTATCACCTGCTTCAGGAATTGAAAGGGTATGTGGAGAAGGAGCGCGTGATCAACGCCTGTCTGGAAACCGCCGTCGGCACCCGCAATTACGATGACGCGATGCAGGCGATCCTGAACACGATTTCGACTTATGCCGCCCGGCAGTACTGCTATATCTACCGGTACGAACCCGCCGCGGTGCGGCTGATGTACAGCTGGCACGCTCCGGATGTGCCTCCGGTCAAGGGATTCGAGCTGATCGATCTGCCCACTCCCACGCTGTGGGATAAAACACTGGAAGCACACGAACTGATCAACATCTACGATCCGGGCGAAACCCAGCTGGTGCCGCGGGATATCGCGGAACTTTTCCGCCGCAACAATTTCCGGGCGGTACTGGGCACCGGATTATGGGCGGACGGCAGACTTTACGGCTTTATCATCCTGGCTTCCCTGAAGCAGATCCGCCGTTTCAGCGAGCTTGAGGAACGCGTGGTACTGTCGGCGGCCCGGGTCATCCAGCTGCTCACCGAGCGCCAGACCGCCGCGGAGCGGCAGGAGCGGGCGCAGGCCGAAACCGACGCGCTGCTGCACGGAATGCCGTTTCCCGCTTTCCGATTCGGCGAAACGGGCGAGCTGGTCTCGCTCAATACCGCCGGTGAGCAGCTGCTGGGGAGCTCCGCGGCGGAGCTCTGCGGACGGGACGTTACCGACCTTTTCGGCGTCGCGCCGGATTCGCCGTTCCCCGTGACGCTGAACCTCAACGGAAAATCCTGTTCCCTGAGTGCGGTCAGGCAGGGAGAGCATACCTTTTATTTCTGCGTTCCGGCGATGGCCTAGCCGTTTGTCACCCTGTCGGAAGTCAAGTCCGTAAACAGGATTTCACTCTTTCAGAAGCGGAATCCTGTTTACGGAAATTTGCGCTTGGCGAGATTCTATCCGGTTCCTCCGAAAATTCCATCGCCTCCATTTGACTTTTTCTCGAAGCATGATATATTGTCTAAATACAAAACTATACAAGTAGAGTATATTTTGTTTTCAGAATGGAGGAGAGATTATTATGAGCAGAATTGCGAATACTGTTACTGAATTGGTCGGGAATACTCCGCTGGTGCGGATCAACCGCCTGAATGAAGGCAAAGCGGAAATCATCGCCAAGGTGGAATCCTTCAATCCGGGCGGCAGTGTGAAGGACCGGATCGCGCTGGCCATGATCGAGGACGCGGAAAAGCGCGGCGTGCTGAAACCGGGGGCGCTGATCGTCGAGCCGACCAGCGGCAATACCGGCATCGGCCTGGCGATGGTCGCGGCGGTCAAAGGGTATAAACTGATCCTGACCATGCCCGAAACCATGAGCGTCGAGCGGCGCAAGCTGCTTCAGGCATACGGCGCGGAGCTGGTCCTGACCGACGGTATCGCCGGTATGAAGGGGGTCATCGCCGGGGCTGACGAAATTCACCGGCGGACGCCGGGCTCCTTTATTCCGCAACAGTTCGAAAACCCGGCCAATCCGGCCTGCCGCCGCGCCGCCACCGCCGAGGAGATCTGGCGCGACGCCGGCGGCAGGGTCGATGCGCTGATCGCCGGAGTCGGCACCGGAGGTTCCCTGACCGGAATCGGAGAAGTGCTCAAGGAGCGCAATCCGGCGGTCAAAGTGATCGCGGTCGAGCCGGACGCCAGCCCGGTGCTTTCCGGCGGGCGGCCCGGCCCGCACAGGATTCAGGGAATCGGCGCCGGTTTCGTGCCGAAGGTGCTGGACAGTGCGATCATCGATGAGGTTGTGCCGGTTTCCGCCGCCGATGCCGGACGGGTTGCGCGGGAAGCCGCCAGACGGGAAGGATTGCTGATCGGCATCAGTTCCGGCGCGGCGCTTTCGGTTGCGCTGAAAAAGAGCAGGCTTCCGGAATATGAAGGGAAACGCATTGTGGTGATTCTCCCCGATTCCGGGGAACGTTATCTGTCGACCTAGCTTTTTTCCGAACAGGCCTGATCCACCGTAACCCCAAAGGATATCTGATACTATGAGCGATAAAAAATACCGCATTGAAACCCTTGCGTTGCATGCCGGACAGGTTCCCGATCCGACCACCCTTGCCCGTGCCGTGCCGGTCTACCGCACCACCGCCTACAGCTTCAAAAGCGCCAGGCACGGCGCGGATCTCTTCGCGCTGCGGGAATCCGGCAACATCTACGCCCGGCTGATGAATCCGACCAACGATGTGTTGGAAAAGCGGCTGGCCGAGCTTGACGGCGGCGCGGCGGCGCTGAGCCTCTCCTCCGGGACTGCCGCGATCTACTTCACGGTCGCGAATATCCTCCGGCAGGGGGATGAACTGGTTTCCGCCTCCAACCTCTACGGCGGCACCTACACCCAGTTCGACGCGATCCTGCCGCAGCAGGGCATCCGGGTGAATTTCACGCCGGTCAACGACTTCGCCGCTGTCGAAGCCGCAATCAACGGCCGCACCCGCGCACTGTACGTCGAAACCGTCGGCAATCCGGTGCTTGATGTGGCCGACCTGGAAAGCTATGCGAAGATTGCGAAAAAGCACCACCTGCCGCTGATCGTCGATGCGACCTTTACGCCGCCGACGCTGCTGCGTCCGATCGAACACGGTGCGGATATCGTGATCCACTCTTTGTCCAAATGGATCGGCGGCCACGGCACCGGGATCGGCGGGGTGGTGATCGACGCCGGGAAATTCGACTGGAGCGATCCCAGATTCGCGCTCTACAACGAGCCGGACCGGGGATATCACGGCCTCCGTTTCGCCCACGATCTCGGCGCGAACAACCATCTCGCCTTCATCCTGCGGCTCCGGACGGTCGGACTGCGCAATCAGGGGCCGACGCTCGCGCCCGATGCGGCGTGGCAGTTTCTGCAGGGAGTGGAAACGCTGCCGCTGCGCATGGCGAAGCACTCCGAAAACGCGCTGGCGGTCGCGGAGTTCCTGCGGAGTCACCCAAGGTGGAGTGGGTGCGGTATCCGGGGCTGCCGGATGACCCCGCCGGAACGCTTGCCCGGAAGTACCTGAAGAACGGCTTCGGCGGCATGGTGGTGTTCGGCGTGAAGGGCGGCAGCGCCGCCGCGGTCAGGCTGGTCGACAGCATCCGGCTCTTCAGCCTGCTCGCGAACGTCGGCGACGCCAAGAGCCTGATCATCCATCCGGCCAGCACCACGCACTCGCAGCTCAGCGACGAACAGCAGCGCGCCGCCGGGCTGATTCCCGAACTAATCCGGCTCTCCATCGGCCTTGAGCATATCGACGACATCAAAGAGGCGCTTGCCGACGCTCTGGCGCAGCTCTGAAGCGGCGCCTGCCGGAGAGGAAATCCGTTTTTACCGGAAATGGAATGGACGGAGGATTTGCTTTCGGCGGATTGAGGCTGTATATTCTTTCTCCCGCGAGTGTCTGCGGGAGGAGGCATTTTTTATGGATATCGTGGAACGCATTCAGAATGGAACCGTCCGGATCGGGCTGATCGGTTTGGGATATGTCGGGTTGCCGCTGGCGGTCGAATTCGGCAAGGTATTCGACACGGTCGGCTTCGACGTGAAACCGGAACGGCTGGAGATGCTGCGCCGCGGCATCGATACGACGCTGGAAACCTCGGAAGAGGAGCTGCGCGCGGCGAAGCATCTGCGCTATACCGGGGAGATGCAGGAGCTGCAGGAGTGCGATTTCTTTATCGTGACGGTTCCGACGCCGGTGGACAAATACAACCGCCCGGACCTGACCCCGCTTTACCGGGCGAGCGAAACCGTCGGCCGGGTGATGCGTCCCGGCAGCATCGTGATCTATGAGAGCACCGTCTATCCCGGATGCACCGAGGAGGAGTGTGTGCCGATTCTGGAGAAATACAGCAATCTGGCGTTCAACCGCGACTTTTTCTGCGGATACAGCCCGGAGCGGATCAATCCGGGCGACAAGGAGCATACGTTGACTAAAATCCTGAAAATCACCTCCGGTTCCACGCCGGAGGCCGCCGACGCGGTGGACGCGCTGTACCGGGCCATCCTGAAGAACGGCACTTTCCGGGCGAGTTCTTTGAAGGTGGCGGAGGCGGCCAAGGTGATCGAGAACTCCCAGCGCGACCTGAACATCGCTTTTGTGAACGAGCTGGCCAAGATTTTCCACCTGATCGGCATCGATACCGGCGAGGTGCTTGAAGCCGCCGGCACGAAGTGGAATTTCCTGAAGTTCCGTCCGGGGCTGGTCGGCGGGCACTGCATCGGCGTCGATCCCTATTACCTGACCCACAAGGCGCAGGCGCTCGGCTATCTGCCGGAGGTGATCCTGGCGGGGCGCCGGATCAACGACGGCATGGGGCACTATATCGCCGTCGAGGTGGTCAAGCTGATGATCCGCAAGGAGTTGAAGGTGTTCGGCGCCCGGGTGCTGCTGCTCGGCGTCACCTTCAAGGAGAATTGCCCGGACATCCGCAACTCCCGCGCGGTGGACGTCGCGAAGGGGCTGCGGGAATTCGGCTGCGAAGTTGATGTGTACGATCCGTGGGCCGATGTGGAGGAGGTCCGGCGCGAATACGGGTTTGAGGCGACGAACGCTCCGGAACAACTGGCCGGTCGGACATACGACGCGGTGGTGCTGGCGGTGGCGCACCGGCAGTTCAGGGAACTGGACCTCGCTCCCCTGCGCAAGCCGGAGGCGGTGGTTTACGATATCAAGGGGATTCTGCCTCGCGAATGTGTTGATGGGAGGCTGTAACCGGTGAAGCGCAGGATCGAAAACTGCCGGGTGCTGGTCACCGGAGGAGCCGGTTTCATCGGCTCGAATCTGGTCGAAGCGCTGCTGGCCGCCCGCAACGAGGTGGTGGTGCTGGATAATTTCATGACCGGCAGGCGGGAGAATCTGGCTCCTTTCGCCGGAAATCCGGCTTTCACGCTGCTGGAGGGGGATATCCGCGACATGGCGATGTGCCGGAAAGCGGCGGCGGGGGCGGATTATGTGCTGCATCAGGCGGCGCTCGGATCGGTCCCCCGGTCGATCAAGGACCCGATGACCACCACGGAAGTGAATATTTCCGGCTTTGTGAATATGCTGTTCGCGGCGCAGGAGGCGAAGGTGAAGCGGTTTGTGTATGCCGCAAGCTCTTCCACTTACGGCGACAGCACGGCGCTGCCGAAGGTCGAGGAGCGGATCGGCAAGCCGCTTTCCCCTTACGCGATCACCAAATATGTGGATGAGTTGTTCGCGGAGAACTTCAGCGGCATTTACGGCGTGGAAACGGTCGGGCTGCGCTATTTCAATGTGTTCGGGCGGCGGCAGGACCCGGATGGCGCTTACGCGGCGGTGATTCCCCGTTTTGTGCGGAGCCTGCTGCGGCATGAATCCCCGGTGATCAACGGCGACGGCAGTTATTCGCGCGACTTCACCTATATCGACAACGTGGTTGACGCGAACCTGCTCGCGATGGCGGCGGTGGAGCCGGAGGCGGTGAACACGGTCTACAATGTCGCATTCGGAGAACGCACCACGTTGAATGAACTTTTCCTGTACCTGCGGGAGAATCTGGCGAAGTTCGATCCGGCGGTGGCGGGGATCGAGCCGCAGTACGGCCCGGTCCGCGCCGGAGACATTCCGCATTCGCTTGCCGACATCGGCAAAGCGCGCCGCCTGCTGGGGTACGAGCCGGAGATCGGCGTGAAACAGGGGCTGGAGCTGGCGGCAGAGTGGTATTTCAACCATCCGGCCTGGTAGTAGAAGCAGCAGGAGGCCGGGAGGCCATGCCGCTTTCGCGGCAGGCGGGTCTGCAACCCTGCGGTTTGCAGACCTTGTGCGCTACGCGGCCTGATTTTCAATCGCATCTCCGGTGGCAAGGGCGCTTCGCCCCTTGACCCCGACCGGCAACGTGCCGGTGCGGTAAATCGCCCATAGACTTCTCACAACCCATGATTAATAAACCCGGTTTTGTAATTTTTACGCAGTAAAAATTCAAAACCGTACCCGGCGCCGGCACCTTGCCGGTTTGGGGGACCGGGGGGCGAAGCGCCCCCGGCCGCCGGAGGCATTCCCCAGTGGGGGGGGAGGCCGCCGGAGGCATCCCCGTATGTCAATCGAAGATCGATTTGGTTTCCTGCTTGCCGATTTCGACGTTGTCCTCCCAGACGGCGAGGCCGGTCGCGAGGTCGGTCATCACCACGTGGAAGAAGAAATAGGACTCTTCCACCCGGCCGACTTTGCTTTTCTGCTGCACGATTTCGCCGGAGAGGCTCATATCCGGAGAGATCACCGTGCCGCGCTTCTGCACCGTCGCCTGATTGAACAGGTCATCATTTTCCAGTTCGCGCACCTGCCGGGTCGCGGTCTCCTCCGCCCCTTTCGCGCCGACTGCGGTGGTGGTCACCGCCTTGCCGGATTTCAGGATGGCCTGCCGGATCTTGTCGGTCAGGATACGGGTATTTACCGGAGTGGAGGTACTGTTTTTGACCTCGCCGACCATCACGACCGTCTTGCGGCCGTCCGTGCGGGCCAGTGCGCCGGACTCCAGCAGAGAATCGATCGATTTCAATGCGGCGGTCTGCCAGTCTTTCACATCGATTCTGTGGGTGCTGGTCAGCATTTCGTCTCCGGCCGGATCGATCCGGTGGGGGGCGACGGCGCATCCGGCCGCGAGTCCGAGCGCAATGGCGGCGGCGCCGCCGAACAGGGCGTACTGTTTCATATCCGATTTCCTTTCGTCAGTCGTTCTTTTCCTTGAGGCTCACCATAAAGCCGCAGCACTTTGAATTCGGCGCGACGCTCTGGAGGTATCTGGTTTCGCCGGGGTAGAAAATCTCGGTCATCCAGTTCGACGACGGCGAAGCGACCTTCATCCCGTCGGGATCGAACCAGTCGACCCGGTAGTTGATGTAGTAGGGATTCTCGCCGGTGAACCAGCTCCAGATTTCGGGGAAGAAGCCGTAGCGTTCGCTGCGCAGCGCGACCTGAAGTTTCATCGCGCCGCCTTCGGTCCGCGACCGGTGAACCGACATCACCGCCAGCCGGTCGCGGCAGAAGCTGTCGCTCGAAAAACGCTGCAAATCCAGTTGCGATACCTCCGGGCCGCCCGAAAGCGTGTTCACGGTGTTCTGGCAGCCCGCCGCCAGCATTGCCAGCGCGGCGGCACCGGCCGCCAGTAAAAACAATCGTCTCATCCTGTCCATCCTTTCTCTAATAGAACAGCGGGTAGGTCCCCTGTTTCAGAATTTCCACGGTATTTTCCCACACCGCCAGCCCGGTCGCGAGATCGGTCAGCGCCATGTGGAACAGAAAATAACTCTCCTCGGTCCGCCCCTGATAGGCGGTCTGCTGGGTGATCGCCCCGGAGAGGCTGAAGTTCGGCGCGATCACGGTGCCGCGCTTCTGCACGGTGGACTGGTCGAAGAGATCGTCCAGCTCTTTCGCGCGGATGCGGCGTACCGCAAGGTCGATGTTGCCGCCGACGCCGACCGCCGAGGAGACCTTCGCCTGGCCGGACTGCAGAATCGCCCGCCGTATCTTGTCGGTCAGGATCTGCGACTCCAGGTGCATCATCGTGTAGTTGCGGATGCGGCTGATCATCACCACCGGCTGTTGCCCGTCGGTGCGGCGCAGTGCGCCGGAGGCCAGCAGCGAACGGATGTTCTCCTCGGCGGCCCGCTGCCAGTCGGCCGGATCGATGCCGCTGACCGTGACCAGCGCCTCGTCGCTGTCGATGCCGATGATCCGGGCCGGAGAGGCGCAGCCTCCCGCCGCCAACAGCAACAGCAGAAAACAAAGCCCGGTTATGCCATACAGTACTCTTTTCACTCCATCGTACTCCACTGTTTCAGGTGAAACTTCCCGCCGATTTCACGGACGTACACCACGGCGCGGGTCGTGTCCCGGTCGAATTCCAGCTGCCGCCGGAAGAGCGTCTTGCCCTTTGCATCCGCCACCTCGACCGTCACCTTGCGGTCCTGCGGGATCGGCAGGTGCAGCACCTGATACTGCTGCGCGACCGTGACCCAGCGCCGCCAGTCGGTTTCGTCGATCGACACGCTCGAAGTCGAAGCCACCCGCGCCTGCGCCGCCGCGACCGCCAGCGCCTTGCCCTCGAAATCTTTGGAAGCCAGCAGCGCCGCCAGCGCCACTTTGGCCCGGTTGTTCTCGGCGGTCATCGCCTTGATCGCGGCGGAAGCCGAGCGCACCAGGGACGGCATGGTCAACTGCCAGAACTCATCGCGGAACACCGCGTTCAGGTCGGCAAGTTCGCTCCCCCGGAAGGTTTCGCCGCCGGCGGCGGCGGAAAGCCGCAAGCCCGCGGAGCTGACGAATTCCGGTTCGCTGAATTTCCAGTGCCCCGGTACGTAATCAGGCAGCCGCACGGTCGCGCGGCGGTCCTTCCAGCCGGGCGGAACACCCTGCGCCAGAATCACCACCGCGAGGTCGTCGGTCAGCGAATAGTTCCACGGCTTCATCTTTTCCAGCTCCGGCGGCAGTTTTTCGTCCAGCAGCCGCAGCACCGTCGCGTAGTCGCGGTTGAAAAGCTCGTTGCCCGGTTGGAGCTGATGCAGGTATTTGAGGTCCAGCGCCGCTTCGTCGAATTCATTGTCCCAGTAATAGCCGACCGCCGACAGATAGAACGCCAGCGGATTGAACAGCGCCGCCAGTTGCGGCCGCAGCCGGTCGCGGTATTCGCCGAACTCCTTCTGCATTCCGGCCGCCTCGAAGGTGCCCCGGTTCAGGTTGTCCCGCATCAACTGCCCGATCCGGTAGGGCGGCACTTTTTTGCCGTAGTTTTCGCGGTCGTATTCACGCAGACGGGGATCGGATTCGCGCAGCAGATACTGGTACTGACCGGAACGGATCCGCCGCACCTCCACCAAGGCATCCTCCAGCTCCCCCTTGCTGAAATAGGCGAAGAACTTCAACATCCCGAGTATCATGCGGTCGCTGCGGTAGCCCCGGTAGGTCAGCGCCCCCGGCTCGTGGCAGCGGATGTGTCCCTGCCGGTCGAAGAGCCACAGCAGCTTCTCGGCCCGCTCCAGCGCGGTCAGCGCATCGTCGAAGTTGCCCGCGTCGAGGTTCACGCTGCCCGCCTCCAGATGCCACAGCAGCGCGTTGCGGCTGGTTTCGCCGTCCTCGGCGTCGCTCATTTTCATGCTGAAAGCGGCCGCGTCGGCGAGACGGTTGGAGTAGTAGAGCGTGCGCAAATGCTCCTGGTCGCTGCGGGTGTAATCCGTGCGGCAGCCGCACAGCAGCGCCGCCAGTACACCGGCCATCCAGAGAATCCGTTTCGCTCCGTTCACCGCTTCGCCCTTCCCGTTACGGCGTCGCCATCGGGTAAGCCGGAGGCGCGGCCGGTTCCGAAACCGCCGGAGCGTCGGCCAGCAGCCGGCAGCGCGCCCCGACCGCCGCTTCCGCCGCCCCGTCCTGCAGCGAAGCGATGCTCATATTGGCCGCGACGGAGTCGATCCGCGCAACGCCGACCCGCTTCTCCGCCGTGCCGAGCGGCTTTTTCGTTTTCGGATGGAGCACCGTTTTGCCCGGCGTGTAGATTTCGTAGGTCTGTCCGGGACGCACTCCGGCGCCTTCGCCCCGGGTCAGATAGAGCAGCTTGCCCTCGATTGCCGCAACCAGCACCGGATCGAGCCGTTCCAGCAGCTTGCGGCCCGCCTGCTCGGCGGCCTGCTCCATCAGGTCGTTGCGGTAGTCGGCCGCGGTCCAGTCGCGCCGGATGCTTGCCGGAATGTCGGTGGTCTTGCGGCGGCAGGTCACATTTTCAATCGCGACCAGCGCGCCGGTCTTTACATCGATGATCCGCAGCTCGGCTTCCAGCGTTGCAACCTCGCGGGTCGAAACGCCCGCGATCGCGGTGCCGGAGGAGAGCCGGTTCACCTCCAGCCGCTTCAGCTTCACCGCGATCAGCCAGTCGCCGACCGCGATCTGCCCGACTTTCACATACTGCCCCGGTGCGGCCTGCTCGGCGTCGACCAGCGCGGATTCCATTGCGACCAGATTCAGCGCGTCGCGGTTCAGCAGCTCGAAACTGCCGGATTTGAGCAGAAACTCATTCAGCTTGGCGCCGAATGCGCTCCCATCCTCCCGGCCGATTCCCGGAGCGGCCTGCACCGGCAGCACCGCGAGCTGTTTCAACCCCGCCTCGGTCGGCGGCAGGTGCAGCAACCCGATCCGGTCGAGCGCGCCGTCGAGCTGGCGGAAGAGCTTTTCCAGATTGTCCGCCTCGATCGCGATGCGGCGGTCGGGGTCGAGCCTGCCGGTGGTGCAGTCCACCACCATCACGGTCATGCTCAGCTTGGAGCCGATCCTTGCAATCGTCGTCGCCAGCAGGTATTTCACGCCGTGCACCTCGGCGAGGCGGGCGAGCTGTTCGCGGTCCGCGACTAACCCGGACTCCTGCTGGAACGCGGCCTCCTTGAGCATCGCCTTCAGCGCCGACCGCGAGATCACCTCATAGCCGCCGCCGAGCTTCGCCTCGATCCGCTCCGCCAGTCCGGCCACCGAAGCGGCGTCCAGCTTGCCTTTGGTTTCGATCTCCGCCACCGCAATCCGGTCGAGCGCCGCGAGCGAAGCGCCCGCGCACAGCAGCAGCGGCAGCAGCCGACGGGTCCACGTTTTCATCATTTCGCCTCCTTTTTCGCAAACCGCTCATTCATCGCGGCGGCGGCCTGTCCGACCGCGTTCTTCATCAGTTTTTCGTACAATCCGGTGTCGCGGCGGGTCGTCGCGCCGTGGTCGAGCCGCTTGATTTTTCCGGTGAAAAGGCCGCTGAACACCACCCGGTTCGTGCCGAGTTCCACCACCTTCACGATCACGTCGAGGGTGTAGAGTTTATTTTTGGTTTCGATGCCGTACCCTTTGAAAGAGGTTTCCTCGACCTGAAAATCGGAAACCACCCCGTACAGCGCATGGGTTGCGCCGGTCAGCTTGCCGAACTTCTCTTTCGCCTGCGCCATCGCGTCGGCCTGGGTGCCGAGTTCGATCGCGAGCAGCGAGTCGTCCAGCGCCCGCCGGTCCACCGGCGAAAACGCTTCGGGGTAGTCGCCGAGCGCGGCGATCATGTATTCCGAACCGATCACCGTCGAACGCTGCGGCGAATTCAGGATTTTCGCGGCCAGTTCGTCGCGCCGCGCCAGTTCGCGGTCGTTCAGCTGCGATTGCCGGTCGCGGTCCTCGCGCCGCTCCTGCAAGGTGGCCTGCACTTCGAGGCCGCGCACCCAGCCGAGCATCCGGTCGTCGATGGTGCCGTAGTCGGCGGGCGTTAGCTGGTTGTAGACCATCGCGGGCATCCGGTTTTCGGTGTAACGGTAGAACTTCTGCCCGACCGTGTCGATGGTCGAGAAATCGAACACCGCAATCTTCATCGCCGGAACCGGCGCCGCCTTCTCCGCTCCCGGCAGCAGCAGCGCCGCCGCCGTCAGCAATATTCCGGTCAAACCGATTTTTTTCATCTTCAATCTCCTTACCTGATATGCCTTTCATGCTCCACGACGATCACCCGGTCGGCGTCCCACAGGCTGCGCCGGTCGAGGCTGATCTTCCAGCGGAGCCGGTCGCGGTAGAGCCGCCCTTGCGCGGTCCGGCCGTTCTCCAGATACACCGTGACCAGCCGGCTGCCGTCGGAAAGGGTTTCGTCAAGCTCCACGCCCGCCGATCTTGCGCGCACTCCGATATCGCGCAGCGCGCGGTCGGCGGCCCGTTTCAGCGTTGTCGCGTCGGGTGCCGGCACGCTTTCCGGAACCGTTGCCGGAATGGCAGCCGGCACTTCGCATGCACGGCTCCGGCTGCCGAAGTACCAGCCCGCCGCGGTCCCGGCGGCCAGCCCGGCCGCGATTGCGGCAACTCCGATCAGCCAGACTGTCTTTCGCGTCATTTCCATAGCTCTGAATTCTCCCTTTCATAATATAGACAACGCAAGGGAAAATGCAATTCGTATCACGGATTTAAAGAAAATATCGACATTTATTTGCGCGGCCCTCTTGACACCGGAGTGCAAGTGTGCTAAAATTATAGCAGATTATTTGAACACTTTGGAACACGAAAATGCGCACACCGGAAAAACTGATCTTCCACGACATGGTGGAGTATCTGGAGTCGATGATCGTCAGCGGCAAATATCCGCCGGGGTCGCCGATTCCGACGCTGCGCGAGCTTTGCCGGATGTTCCACCTCTCCACCGGCACCGCCGCGCGCGGCATCCGGCTGATGGTGGACAACAATCTATTGGAGGTGCGCCACGGCTCCGGCACCTTCGTCCGCCGCCCGGAGAACGTGTCGGGGCCGGAGCAGGACGCCGCCGAAACCCGGATCGCGGTCTTCATGATCAACAGCGACCCGTCGGAACACTACTGCGCCCATGCGCTCCGGGGCGTGCAGGAGGCGTCGCGCCACCACAATTGCCGTCTGTACATCCGGTTCCGCAACCATCACGAACTCGGCCGCGCCTTTCTGGATGAAGTCGCCACCGAAAATGACGTGCTGCTCTTCCTCGGCGACTACGACACCCGGCTCAAGTACCTGCCGAAGACGCGCCCCTGCGTCGGGCTGGAGATGCACGCCTCCTACGACGGGCGCAATTCCACGGTTACGCTCGACCCCTTCTCCGCCGCCGAGACCGCCGCCGCGTTTTTCCGCAGGCGCAAGGTGGAGACGGTGCGGATTTTCTCCCACCCCGGTTCGATCCACCACACGCGCGGAATTGTGTTCCGCGAGCTCTGGAACCGGTACGGCGGCAGTGAGTTCATCGAATTCGATCCCTACGCCGCGCCGCCGCCGGAGGCGTGCGACGTGGAGGATTCCGCCCTCGGCTACTTCTTCGTCAGCGGCACTGTCGCCAATCACTGCGCCGTCCGCTACCGGGAGCGGACCGGGGGCTGTCTCGCGGCGGAGCGGCATATCCTCAGCCTCGACGGGAAATCGCGGCTGATTCACTTTTACGAACCGATGAACACCATCGGCCCGGACTGGTACGAGGCCGGAGCCGTCGCGCTGGGGGAGAGTCTCCGGCGGGTGGCCCAGCCCGGTTCGGCGGCGCGCCGCATCTACCTGACCGGCCAGTTTCACGCCTGCAACGCCAGAAAACGCAAATCCACCTTGGAGGAATAGACCATGCCGACCAAATTGACTGCCATTCTGTTGTCCCTTGCCTGCGGAGCACTGCTGTTCGCCGCGCCGGGCGAATCGGCGGAAAATAAACCGCCCAAAGCTCGCCGCAAGATTGTGGTAAGCTCGCTCGGCCCCTTTCCCCTTCAGCTCCGGCCCGCCGACAATCAGCAGGCGGTGGATACGATGATTTCGCACTGGAAGCGCGAGCTTGAACAGGTCCTCCCGGACCGTCCCGATCTGATCGTGCTGCCCGAAGTCTGCGACCGTTATCCGGCGATGAACAAAGAGGAGCGTTTTTCCTACTACCGGTTCCGGGGCGATAAGATCCGGGATTTCTTCCGCGATGTCGCCCGGCGGAACCGCTGCTACATCGCCTATTCCGCCGCCCGGGAGATGCCGGACGGCACCTGGCGCAACTCCACGCAGCTGATCGACCGCAACGGCGAAATCGCCGGAATCTACAATAAAAATTATCCGACTGTCGGCGAGGTCACCGAATGGAAAACGCTTGCCGGAAAAGAGGCTCCGGTGTTCCAGACCGACTTCGGCCGGGTCGGGATGGCGATCTGCTTCGACCTGAACTTCCACGAGCTGCTGGAACGGTATGCGAAACAGCGTCCCGACCTGATTATTTTCAGCTCGATGTACCACGGCGGGCTGATGCAGGGCTACTGGGCCTACCACTGCCGCAGCTACTTCGTCGGCGCGATCGCCGGGCCGGAAAACAACATCCTCAACCCGCTCGGCGCCCGCGTCGCCTGTTCCACGAACTACCTGCCGCGCGTCACCGCGGCGATCAACCTCGATTATCAGGTGGTCCACCTCGACGAAAACTGGGAAAAGCTCGAAGCGGTCAAGAAGAAGTACGGGCGCGGCGTGACCGTTTTCGACCCCGGCTTCGTCGGCGCGGTGCTGCTGACGTCAGAACTCGACGACGTGACCAGCGAGGAGATGGTCAGGGAGTTCGGCATCGAGCTGTGGGACGATTATTACAAGCGCAGCGTCGACCTCCGCAACCGCCCCTCCAGCCTTGAACCGTAACTTACCTTACCGACAGGAAACCATAGTATGAAAAAAATTCTGCGTACCGCCGTCTCCGGGCTCGGGCGCATCGCCTGGGACTTCCACCTGCCGCAGCTCTGTGCGCACGATGGATTCCATCCCGTCGCCGTCGTCGATCCCTGCCGCGAGCGGCTCGCCGAAGCGCAGGCCCGCTTCGGAGTTTCCGCCCTCTATACCGACTTCGAGCCGATGCTCGAAGAACTGCATCCCGATCTGGTGGTGATCGCTTCGCCCACGGTCTTCCACGCCGACCAGGCGATCTGGGCGATGCGCGCCGGCTGCGACGTCTTCTGCGACAAACCGCTGGCGCTCTGTTCCGCCGAAGCCGAAGCGATGTTCCGCACCGCCCGCGAAACCGGCCGCAAGCTGATGACCTACCAGCCGCACCGGCTGAACGGCGAAGCCCGCGCCGTCCGCGCGATCCTCGACTCCGGCAAGCTCGGCCCCCTCTATCTGATCGAACGCCATCTCAGCAACTATGCCCGCCGCAACGACTGGCAGGCGTTCCGCAAAAACGGCGGCGGCATGCTGCTCAATTACGGCTCCCACTACATCGATCAGCTGCTGTACCTGACCGGCAGCCGGGTGGAGCGCGTGCGCTGCGAGTTGCGCCGGATCGCCTCCCTTGGCGACGCGGACGACGTGGTTCACGCGCTGATCACCGCCGGAAGCGGCCTGCTCTTCGATCTCGACATCAATCAGGCGGCCGCGCTGCCGCTGCCGGAGTGGCGCATCTGCGGGCAGCGCGGCGCGGCGCTCTATCAGGACGGCGAATGGAAGCTGCGTTACTTCCTGCCCGGCGCGCTGCCGGAGATGAAGGCGGATACCGGGCTGGCCGCCGCCGGGCGCCGCTATCCCTCCGAGCCGATCGCCTGGCAGACCGAGACGCTTCCGGAACTGCCGGCGGACCGGGATGCCTACTACCGGTACTGTTACGACTACTACGCGCTGGACCGCGCCCCCTTCGTGAAGGCCGATGAAATCCTCGAACTGGTCCGGACCATCGACGCCTGCCGCCGCAGCGCGGAGGAATTCCGGCCCGTGTTGGTGTAAAGTCACGGAAATTCTTGTGATCCGAGCTTGAAAAAACGGATTTTTGATCGTATATTTATCCTTTTCCAACAACAGAAAAGGGTATGATTGTTACGATGTTCCGTCCAGTTCTCTTCTCCGAGCTCAAGCATTATTCCTGGAAAAAATTCAGCAGCGATCTTTTTGCCGGCGCCACTGTCGGCGTGGTCGCGCTGCCGCTGGCGATGGCTTTCGCGATCGCATCGGGCTTCTCTCCGGCGCGCGGCATCTACACTGCAATCGTCGCGGGCTTCCTGATCTCCTTTTTCGGCGGCAGCAGCGTGCAGATCGGCGGTCCGACCGGCGCATTCATCGTGATCATCTCGTCGATCTACCTCAAGTTCGGCGATGCCGGACTGCTGGCGGCGACGATGATGGCGGGGATCATCCTGATTTTATTCGGGGCGTTCCGGATGGGGGCGCTGATCAAATTCATCCCGTTCCCCGTCACCACCGGCTTCACTTCGGGAATCGCGGTGGTGATCTTCGCGACCCAGCTCAACGACCTGCTCGGGCTCGGCCTCGCTTCCATGCCCGCCGGCTTCATCGGCAAGCTGGCCTGCTGCGTCGAAAACGCCGGAAAGATCAATCCGGCCACCGTCGGCGTCAGCGCCTTCACCGTGATCGCGATCTGTCTGGTGAAGCGTTTCCTGCCCCGCTGGCCCGCGATGCTGATCGGCATGCTGGCCGCCACCGTGCTGACCGCGCTGTGCGGATTTCAAGTGGAGACCATCGGTTCGCGTTTCGGCGAACTCCCCCGCACTCTGCCGATGCCAGCCTTCGTCTTTCCCGGCTGGCATGAACTGCCTGAACTGGTGATGCCCGCTTTCACCATCGCTCTATTGGCCGGCATCGAATCATTGCTCAGCGCGACCGTCGCGGACGGCATGACCGGCGGCCGCCATCGCCCCAATACCGAGCTGACCGCACAGGGGATCGGCAACATCGGTTCCGTGCTGTTCGGCGGCATTCCGGCCACCGGCGCGATCGCGCGCACCGCGACCAACATCAAAAGCGGCGGGCGCACTCCGATCGCCGGAATCATTCACGCGGTGGTGCTCGCGCTGATCCTGCTGCTGCTCGCGCCTCAGGCCAAGCTGATTCCGTTGGCGGCGCTGGCCGGAATCATGATGGTGGTCTGCTACAACATGTGCGAATACCGCACTTTCCTGCAGATTTTCAAGGGGCCCAAAAGCGACTGGGCGGTGATGCTGACGACGTTTCTGCTGACCGTCTTCGTCGACCTGGTCGCGGCGGTGGAAATCGGCGTGGTGCTGGCGGCGCTGCTCTTCATCCGCCGGATGTCCGAAATCTCCAACGTCAGCGCGATCACCGGTGAACTCGGCGGAGACCGGGTCGAGCCGGTCGACGATCCCGACGCGATCGAACGGCGCGAAGTGCCGGACCATGTCGTGGTCTTTGAAATTCAGGGGCCGTTCTTCTTCGGAGCGGTGGACGGCTTCCGCGACGCCGCGATGAGCCACCGCAGCACCGAGGACCGGATCATCATCCTGCGTATGCGCATGGTTCCGGCGATCGACGCGACCGGGCTGAACGTGCTGGCCGACTTCCTGCGCCAGTGCCGGAAGGAGAAAATCGGGCTGATCCTCTCCGGCGTGCTCTCGGATTCCCAGCCGATGCGCGCGATGGAGCACTATGGCCTTGCCGCCGAAATCGGCAAGGAGAACATCTGCCCCCATATCGACAAAGCGCTCGCCCGCGCCCGCGCCCTCGTTTGATTCGGGAGTTGCCTCCGGCGGTCCGGGGCGTCGCCCCGGAACCCCACCGGGTGCGCTTCGCCCCCCGGCCCCCGACCGGCAAGGTGCCGGCGCCGGGTACGGTTTTGAGATTTTTGCTGCGCAAAAATCTCAAAACCGAGGGTATTAATAATAGGTTGGATTGGCTCTATGTGCGTTTTACCGCACCGGCACGTTGCCGGTCGGGTTGCAGGGCAAAGCACCTTGCCCGTCGAAGACAGTCACGGCAGCGGCACCTTGCCGCCGCGTAGCGCACAAGGTCTGCCGCCCGTCAGGGCGAACAGACCCGCCTGCCTTTAAAACGGCAGGCTTCCCCCGCGACTCGTCTGCGGCAGTGCAAAGGTGAAGAACGGCAAAATACCCAGAAATACCCGGAGCATTCGGGGAAACTGCCGTATAAAATCCGCATAAAAGCAACCGATCAGGAGGAAAAGAACTCCCAGAACCGGAAAGAACCGCCGGGCATGCCGTTCGGCGGCGAGCTGCGCGCGCCTGACTGCAATTACGAACTCTCTCTGGAAGACGGGCGGAAGTTCCATGTCTGTATTGTCTCGGCCTTTCAGAACAGAATTTACGATCTTGCCGGTGCCGGTGCCACGGGAAAGACGGTCAGATGCCGAGGCGTTCCCAGATCAGCCGGGCGCGCCAGGCGCGTTCGGCGGCGAGTTCCGGATTTTTCGACTCCGAAATCAGCCGGAGCAGCGCGTCGGTGGTGGAGAGCCGCAGGCTCAGGAAACCGTCCGGCCAGTCGAACCGCAGTCCGTCGAGATCCGAACACTCCACTTCCTCGCCGAATTCAAGGCGCAACTGGCGCAACTGCTGGTAGGCGTGCGGGGAGTTGTACGGAATGGTCTGCTTGACGATGTGATAACGCGGCAACTCCTGCAATTGCCCGCTGAGCGGCTTTTTCCGCACCGCGATCGCTTCGAGCAGCAATCCGGCCATCAGGAAGCCGTCGAAACCGCGCTGGGGGCCGAAAGTGAAGGAGCCGCTGCCTTCGCCGCCGGCGACCGCGCCGAGCGCGCGGACCAGATCGATCACATTGGCCTGTCCGACTTTGGATTTTTCCAGAATGCAGCCGTGGCGGGCGACGATGTCGTCGAGGGCGCGGGTGCTGCAGATATTGGTGACGACTCTGGAACCTTTCGGATACCGTTCGAGCAGGTAGTCGGCGGCCAGCGGAAAGGTCAGCTCCTCGCTGAGGGGTTCACCGGTATCCGTGACCACTCCCATCCGGGAGAGGTCACGGTTGAAGACCAGCCCCGCCGCCGCGCCGAGGGGGGCGATGATCGACCGGATCGGGGATTCGCTGCGGGGGCGCGGCTCCGGGTCGCGCGGGATCACTCCCGAAACCGAATCGTTGACCGCGACCAGCCGGATGCCGAGCAGTTCGGCGAAGCGGGTTGCGTAAGCGGCCCCCGATCCGTTGCAGAAATCGCAGACCACGCGCAGGTCGGCGGCGGCGATCGCTTCGACGTTCAAATTGGCCGCGAGAAATTCCCAGTAGGCGTCCACGGCTGCGGGCGCCAACGGTGTGGCCGGTTTGATTGCGGAGGCCGGAACGTAGCGGAAGCGCCGTTCGTGATAGACGTCGAAAAGCTCCCGCTGCCGCAGCGGTTCAAAGTAGGAGCCGTCCGCACCGAGCGGAATCAAGGCGTTCCACCCGGCGCTCTGGTGGCCGCCGGTGATCAGGATGCCGCCGCCGGCCTTCAGGTGTGGGATCAGGAAGTGCATCATCCCGGCGGTCAATACGCCGCCGTCGATCACCTCGCAGCCGCTGCCGGTCAGGCTGGAAACCACCGCGCAGCGGAGCATCTCCGAGGAGACGCGCGGATCGACGCCGACCAGCACCGGCCCCTGCGGGTCCAGCGTGGCGAAAGCCGCCGCGAAATCGCATGCCGCCGCCGGAGTGAGACCGGGGCCGACCACGCCGCGCATTCCGGCTCCGCCCAGGCTGAGCTGTCTTGTACGAATATCCTGCATAATGGCAAATCACCTCGCGTTTTTCAAAGATAGCACGGCAAGGGAGGTTTTGCCACTTCCGCCGCCGGAAAATATGAAGTTATGCCGGCTGCTGTCCGGTCCAGACGGTCAGCCCGGAGAGGTCGCGGCGGTTCGGCCACAGGAAGCCGAGCAGATAGCCGACCGGCCAGAGCACGCCGTTGACCGCGATCGTCGTCCAGTAGGGATGGATCGGCAGGAAGCTGTAAAACGTGTTGAACATGAACGCGACGCCGTGCGTGACCGATCTGGACGGGAACGGCAGCCCCGACCTGCTGGTTGACGCCGAGGACGGCAAAGTCTACTACTTCCTCGATCCGCGCTGACGTCCAAAAAACAGGCTCCACCCGGATTCGGATGGAGCCTGACGGGAAATCGCCGGATCAGTTGCCGTAGCGGGCGAGGTCGCCGAGCATCTCCTCGATGCGGAGCAGCTGGTTGTACTTGCAGATGCGGTCGGTGCGCGACAGCGAACCGGTCTTGATCTGGCCGGCGTTGGTCGCCACCGCGATATCCGCGATGGTGGTGTCCTCGGTTTCGCCGGAGCGGTGGCTGACGATCGCGCGATAGCCGGCGCGATGGGCCATTTCGATCGCGTCGAGGGTTTCGGTCAGGGTACCGATCTGGTTGACCTTGATCAGGATCGCGTTGGCGGCGCCGAGTTCGATGCCTTTGGCGAGATATTTCACGTTGGTCACGAAAAGATCGTCGCCGACGAGCTGGCAGCGGTCGCCGATGCGGTCGGTCAGCAGTTTCCAGCCGTCCCAGTCGGATTCGGCCATGCCGTCTTCGATGGAGTCGATCGGATAGAGCCTGATCAGCTTCTCCAGATAGTCGGCCTGCGCGGCGGCATCGCGTTCGGGCGCGGAACCGCCCTCAAACTTGCGGTAGTCGTAGACGCCGTTTTTGAAGAATTCGCTGGCGGCGCAGTCCAGCGCGATCTTGATGTCTTTGCCGGGCTTGTAGCCGGCGAGGTCGACCGCCTTCAGGATGGATTCGAGGGCCTCCTCAGTGCCGCCCTTGAAGTTCGGGGCGAAGCCGCCTTCGTCGCCGACGGCGGTGGAGAGTCCCTTGTCCTTCAGGATCTTTTTCAGCGCGTGGAAGGTTTCGGCCCCCATGCGGAGCGCTTCGCTGAAGCTCTCCGCGCCGACCGGGCGGATCATGAACTCCTGGAAGGAGATCGGCGCGTCGGAGTGGGAGCCGCCGTTGATGATGTTCATCATCGGCACCGGCATCACCTTGCCGTTCACGCCGCCGAGGTAGCGGAAGAGCGGCAGCTCAAGTTCGGCGGCGGCGGCCTTGGCGACCGCCAGAGAAACGCCGAGGATCGCATTCGCGCCGAGCTTCTCCTTGGTCGGCGTGCCGTCGAGTTCGATCATGGTCGAATCGACGCCGATCTGGTCGATCGCTTCGAGATCCTCGATTTCGGGGAAGATCACGTCGTTGACGTTGCTGACGGCTTTCAGCACGCCCTTGCCGCCGTACCGCTTCCTGTCGCCGTCGCGCAGCTCAAGCGCCTCGTTTTCGCCGGTGGAAGCGCCGGAGGGGACGGCGGCGGTGCCGATCGCGCCGGATTCGAGCACGACTTCGACTTCGATGGTGGGGTTGCCGCGGGAATCCAGAATTTCACGGGCATGGACATCTCTGATTTCAGACATAATGACAATTCTCCTCATTTGAATTGGTGGTTAAAGGTGTCTAATTCACAATATCACCTTTGCGCGGAATTTCAAGTTGAAGTTGTAAAATGAGCGGGCAGGTGCTATCTTTTTAACAGAGACGGAACAGATTAAGGAGAAAACGAAATGAAAGCATTGTTTATCACGCTCGGCGTGGTGGTCGCGGTGGTGGTGATCACGGTGATCGCCTGCATCGGCATCCGGAACGGACTGATCGACCGGGATGAAAAGGTCCGGGAACAGTGGAGCCAGATTGAGACGCAGCTGCAGCGGCGCGCCGACCTGATCCCGAATCTGGTCAATACCGTGAAAGGGTACGCCAAACACGAGGAAAAAATCTTCACCGAAGTCGCCGACGCGCGCAGCCGTCTGCTGAGCGCGCAGGGGCCTGCCGCCAAGGCGGAGGCCGGTGCACAGCTCAACAGTGTGCTGGGACGGCTGCTGGCGGTCGCGGAAAACTATCCGCAGCTGAAAGCCAGCGACAACTTCGTGCGGCTGCAGGATGAACTGGCCGGCACGGAAAACCGGATCAGCGTGGCCCGCACCCGCTACAACCAGACCGTCCGCGACTTCAACGCCGCGATCCGCAAATTCCCCGGTTCGCTGTTCGCGCCGGGGCTGGATTTCAAGGCCGCCGAATACTTCCAGCCGCCGGAGGGCGCGGCGGCGGTCGCGAAACCGCCGGCGGTGAGTTTCTGATACGATGAGAACATACGGCAAAATCATTCTGGCGGCGGTCGCGCTGTGCGGCGCGCTGTGGCTGGGAGCGGTGGAGGTGCCGCCGCTGACCGGCCGGGTGGTCGACCGGGCCGGGGTGTTCGGCGCGGGAGCGTCGCGGGTGGAGGCGGCGGTGCTGGCGCTGGAGAACGCCTCCGGCGGGCAGATGGCGGTGCTGACGGTTCCGACGCTGGACGGCGAACCGATCGAGGATTTTTCGATCCGGGTGGCCGAAGCGTGGAAGATCGGGCGCAAGGGCAAGGATAACGGCGCGATTCTGGTGATCGTGCCGGATGACCGCGAAATGCGGCTTGAAATCGGTTACGGCTGGGAAGGCGAGATCAACGATGCGAAGGCCGGGGATGTGATCCGGGATATGGCGCCGTTTTTCCGTGCCGGAAATTATGCCGACGGCGCGGTTTACGCGGTCGGCAAGGTGCAGGAGTTCGTGACCGGGAAAGCGCCGGAAGGGCAGCCGGTTCCGCCGAAACGGCGCGATTCGGGGGACAGCCCCGTGGCGGCGATCATCGTCTTTGTGGTGATCCTGCTGCTGGTCCTCGGACGGGGGCGCGGCTTCTTCTTCCTGGGCGGCGGCGGCTTCGGCGGAGGCGGCGGCTTCCGTGGCGGCGGGGGAGGCAGTTTTTCCGGCGGCGGAGGCGGCTTCGGAGGAGGCGGCGCTTCGGGCAAGTGGTGAATCAAGAATTGTTACGGAAGGAGGCGGGGCTGGATGCGGAAGTTTATGCTTGCGGTTTGGGTGGCGGTGTTCACCTTTTCGGTATGGGCTGTGACGGATGTGCCGGCGCTGACCGGCCGGGTGGTGGACAGGGCGGGAATTTTCCCGGAAAGCGATCGGCGGGAACTGACGGAGCAGTTGGAGGCGTTTGAACGGATCACCGGCGGGCAGATGGCGGTGTTGACGGTGCCGACGCTGGATGGTGAACCGATCGAGGATTTCTCGATCCGAGTGGCCGAAGCATGGAAACTCGGTTATCAGGGAAAGGACAATGGTATATTGCTGCTGATCGTACCGCCGGAGCGGCAGATGCGTTTGGAAGTCGGCTATGGCTGGGAGCATCTGGTTACCGATGCCCGTGCCGGTGATGTGATCCGTGCGATGGCGCCTGGTTTCCGGGAAAAGCAGTATGCACAGGCCGTGGCGCAGGCGATCCGGCATTTGCAGGGGTTTATCGGGACGGGAAATGGCCCGACTGCAAAAGACGGATTGATATTCTGGGGAATATTGGCAGCTTTTGTGACTGCGGTCGGCTGGTCTGTCTATAAGTTTGGCAAATGGGTATTGAAGCCACAGTCTCCAAAAGAAATACGGAAATTTTCGCTTAAAACCAAAGGTGGTTCGTCATACTCCTGCCACTCTGGTGGTTTCGAAGGCGGCGGCTTCCGTGGCGGCGGGGGAGGCGGTTTTTCCGGCGGCGGAGGCGGCTTCGGAGGAGGCGGCGCTTCGGGCAGGTGGTAAGTTCTTGAACTTCCGCCGCCGGAATGGTATATTATCTCCTCCTGAGGAGGATTGGTGTATTATGAAGATTATCGATGCGCATCTGCACTTTTCAAAGTTCGACGGTTTCGACGAGCGGGCCCGCGAAGCCGGGCATATCAACAGCGCCGAACATCTGCTGGCCGAATTCGACCGGCTCGGCATTGAGGCGGCGGTCGCGATGGGGGCCGGGCGCGGCGGTTCGCCGGAGGGGGAGTGCCTGCCGATGACGGTCAATCTGGCCGGTCCGTTTGATCCGGTCCGCTACGGCCAGCCCCGGCGCATCGCCTATTGTGCTGGCGTGGAGAGCGACGTGCTGAACAAGGCCAATCAGAAGCGGTCCGTCGCGCTGTTCGAGGAGCGGCTGCGCGATCCGCACTGCGTCGGAATCAAGATGTATCCCGGCTACAACCGCCGTTATCTGAACGATCCGTTGCACTATCCGCTTTACGAACTGGCCGAACATTACGATGTGCCGGTCGCGATCCACACCGGCGATACCGCGACGGCCAACGCGCTGGTCAAGTATTCGCATCCGCTGACGGTGGACGAGGTGGCGGTGAACTTTCCCCGGGTGCGCTTCGTGATGGCGCACTACGGGAATCCGTGGGTGATCGACGCGACCGAGGTGGCGGCGAAGAATCCGAATGTGTTCATCGACCTCTCCGGCCTCGCGGTCGGGAACTTCGACCCGGAGTGGTTCTGGAACGACTATTCCGGCTACCTCCAGCATCTGAAAACATGGATGAACTACCTGTCGGATTACGGCAAATTCATGTACGGCACCGACTGGCCGCTGGTGAACCTTGAAGCCTACCTGACCGTGCTGCGCCGTCTGGTGCCGGAGAAGGCTCACAATCTGGTTTTCCGGGAAAACGCGCTGCGCATCTATTCGAAACTCAACGCATTGCTCGCATAACATAAGGAGGTGCCTGTGCTGAAATTCAATGAGATTCAGGAAGCGTATGATTATGCAGCTTTCTGCTGAGCGGGCCGGAGCAGGACGAAGTCGAACGAATTTTTTCGCACCGGGGCGCCTACGGCAACTGGAAAGACTTTTTGTGTGAGCGGGGACTTCTGCAGGAGTGGTACGACTTTTCCGAGCAGGCCGAGGTCGAAGCCCTGAAAGACTGGCTCGATTTTAATCAGGTCGCCTACGAGGATGAGAACGGGAATGTAGTGACCCCGTCGCCGAAGGAGTGGTAAACCGTCATATCATGAAGGCCGGTATGATGGAACTGCCAGCGGTGACACGGTTTCGGCCATGCGATGCGTCAGAGCAATTATGACAGGGATAAGGCATTGCTGCGTGTTTTGAAGAATGCGCCGTTTCTCCCACTTTCCTTACAAGCAGCACCAATATACATTTGCTATGGAAATGAAAGTATTGAAACCTGTAAGGCTTGGGGGACCACCATTGGTTCAAATTGGAGGAATAATATTTTTATCTCTATTTATTGGAGGTATTTATATCCCATTATATCAGGAAAATGTTGCTTTTCGGAATCTTTTGTTCAGCACTTGGTGGCCCTGGGTACTTCCCTGCTTCCCCTTAATGTGGCTTTTATGGTTTATCGCAGAGTCCATGATTGTTCTTCAGGCAAAGCATCGTATGTTGCAGCTGCTTGATTTTCAGTTCGACAAAAGAAATGAAAACATCCGGATTACATTTAAGCTCATTGGTGTTCCGCAGTCGCAGGTAACAGAAAAAATGTTGAAAGCAAAATATCAGCCTGTTTACGGAGGAGGTCTGCCGAGTCGTTTTAAATACCAGCAGATGATTTATGATGCCGATGAAGATTTGTATGAGATCATAATCAATACCTCGGGCCTGCTGATCGAAATCAAGGATATATTTATTTACGTGGAGCAAAAAAAGGGGATAATACCATATCACTGTATTTATTTAGTTCACCGATTCGGCGGAGCAAAGCAATCGGCATGTCTGATTTTCGATAAAAGGCAATTGAAGTGATTTGAAGGTCCGGGATAAGTTGCGAGCCGGCAGCCGGTTGTTTGCCGCAGATGAGGCACGAGTGACGTTCTGTCATTTCTCAATTTTGGCTGGGTGCCGGTTTATTGCAAAGTTTTTTCTTCGCCATTTTCTACCGCCGTTGTGATGATTTTCTGGACAATCGCTTTAATGTAACATCCATAGCTTGAATATAAATAAAACACATATTTCCCGGAATACTCATCAAAACGAACCTTAGTGCCGTCTGTTTCTTTGATGAAGATTTTATCAAAATCATCCCGCGTGATATTTTTCAATTCAAAGATCTCGATATCCAGAATGATATTTCCCTCTTTGAGTTCCGAACAATAAAAATATTGAATATCAATCAGATGGATATTGTAAAGTCTGGGCGTTTCTGTAAAGCATTCAGAAAATGAAAGAACAATTTCCTTTGATGACATGTTGATATTGTACAGATTATAATCATGCAAAAAATGGATATCCATGATATTTCCCTGGTTAAATGTGACTGGCGGCGGAACCGGAGTGGAGCGGGCATGAAAAAAGACGTTCCGGTCGGGGAACGTCTTTGGCTGTTGCGGTGGGATTACCAGCGGCTGCCGCCGTCTCCGCCGCCGAAACCGCCGCGGCGCTCACCGCCGAAGTTGCCCCGCGGACGCTCTTCGCGCGGACGCGCTTCATTCACGACCGCCTTGCGGCCGCCGATCTCCTTGCCGTTCAGCTCTTCGATCGCCTGGCGGGCTTCGTTGTCGTTCGGCATTTCGACAAAGCCGAAGCCTTTGGATTTGCCGGATTCACGATCGGTTACGATCCGGGCGGTGCTGACTTCGCCGAAAGCGCCGAAGGTCGACTTCAATTCGTCACGGTCGGTGGAGTACGGCAGATTGCCCACGTAGATGTTCATCCTCACTCATTCCTTTCTCTCTTCATTGTTCCGGTTTTCCGGACCCCCCGGAATCCCTGTTGATCTTGTCGCCTGTGCCCCGATGGTTTAAACTTCTGGTTGAATCTGCGCTGGAAAATGCCGAACCGTCAGGGGAATACAGGCGGAATGCTGATGTCGGGAATCGCCGGCGAGATTAAAGGAAACGTCTTCCGAAATCTGGAAAACGGTGCCAACTGGCTGAAAATTGTAGACTTAGCAATACTTTGAATAAATAAGATCCAATCGAAAAATGACTAAACCATCATCAAAATCTACAAATATTATACCGGAAAAAAACTCAATGTCAATAGCTGGAAGGAAAAAATGTGAAAAAACATCGAAAAAAAATCGCTTTTGAAGTTGATTTTCCGAAGTTGTGACGAATTTTTCCGGCAGAAACCGTCAGGAGGGAAAGCAACGGAGCGAAACCGGTCTGCTTTCCGGGAATGACGCGGAAAAAGGTTGATTTTTCCGGCGGCGGCGGTTATATTAAACGGATGGCTATGAGTTATTTTATCAGATGAAATATAAGGTAAACCGCACATTCAATGAAACGTGAAAGTTCGGATGGCAACAGAATCGCGCTGGTGATCGGCGGCTGCCGCGGCATCGGCCGCGCCATTTCGCAGCGGCTGGCGGAGGATGGATTCGATATCGCGGCGACCGCGCGGCAGGCGGGGCCGGATTCGGAAGAACTGGCGCGGCAGGTCGCGGCGGCGGGGCGGAAATTCACGCTGCTGGCTTTCGATGTGCGCGACCGTGAAGCGGTGCGGCGGGAGCTGGAACGGGTGTTCGGCGACGGCGGCGCTCCCGAAGTCGCGGTTTACAACGCCGGAATCGCGCGCGACAATCTGATGGCGTTCATGTCCCCGCGGGAGTGGGACGAGGTGATCGAAACCAATGTGAACGGTTTTTACAATACCATCCAGCCGCTGGTGTTCGGGATGCTCGCGAAAAAGCGCGGCCGGATCGTCGCGGTCAGTTCCGCCTCCGGGCAGACCGGGCAGGCGGGGCAGGTGAACTACTCCGCCTCCAAGGCGGCGCTGATCGGCGCGGTGAAGGCGCTGGCGCGCGAAGTCGGGCGCAAGGGCGTGCTGGTCAACGCGGTCGCGCCCGGTTTCATCCATACCGAAATGACGCGGGAGATTCCGGAGGAGCGGGTGCTGCCGCTGATTCCGTTGAACCGGGCGGGGGAGGCCGCGGAGGTCGCCGGCGCGGTCAGTTTCCTGTGCGGGCCGGACAGCAGTTATATCCACGGTCAGGTGATCGCCGTCAACGGCGGACTGGTCATCTGAAAAGGAGCGAAAAGGGGTGGGGCATTCCGGAGTACATTCGGTCGTGGTCGGCGGCGGTATCGGCGGCATGAGCATGGCGCTGCTGCTGGCGGCGGCGGGGCGGCGCGTGACGCTGCTTGAGGCGTGCCCGAAGATCGGCGGCTTCATGCAGCGTTTCCGGCGCGGCGGCGTGCCGTTCGACACGGGGTTCCACTTCACCGGCGGTTTTGAGAATGTGCTCGCGCAGATGCTGCAGGTGCTCGGAATTGACGACATGGTCAAAGAAGCGCCGTTCCGCAGCCGGATCTTTTTCGGCGAATCCGGCCGCAGGCTGGAGCTGCCCGGCGGCGGCGTCGATGCGCTCGCCGATTACCTCGCCTCGGAATTTCCGGAAAAGCGCGACGCGGTTTACGGCTATTACAAATGCGAAAAGGCGGTGGTGGAGCATACTCCGATGTTCGACCTGCGCGACCGCGACCTGGCGGAGAAGCTGATGCTCAACGAGTACGACCTGATGACGCTGGACGAGTTTTTCGACCGGCTCGGCGTTGCGGGCGAGCTGCGCGCGGCGCTCGGCAGCGCGGCGATGTGTCACGGCACGCCCCCGTGCGAATCCTCGGTCACGAACCATTGCCGGGTCAGCTTCGGGCTGGGCAACCATATCGCGCGGGTGGAGCGCGGGGGAGACGCCTTTATCGACGGCTTCCGGCGCGAGGCGGAAAAATTGGGAATCGAGGTGCGTACCGGAGTGCGCATCGCGAAGTGCCCCGAAGTGGTCGGCCGCCGCGAGTGCCGCCGGGCGGTATTGAGCGACGGTTCGGAACTGGAATTCGACGATGCGTTTCTGGCGATTCACCCGAAGGCGATTCTGGAACTGCTGCCGCCGGAGGCGGTGAATGCGTTCTTCCGCCGCCGGGTCGGGGAGATGGAGGACAGCTGCGGTTTCTTTACGGTTTCCGGCGTGATCGATCCGGCCGCAGAGGCGGTGCCGGAATTGACTTCGTACCTCTCCACACCCGACCTGAACCGGATTCTGCTGCCGGGCGGCGGCGGCACCGGCACCGGCATGGTGATCGCGGAGGAGCGGGACGCGGCGGGGAAGCCGGTCCGGACTTTCACCGCGTTCGGCAGCGTGTGGCCGGAGGCGACCGCCCGCTGGAGCGAAAAGCGCGACGCCGCGTATTTTGAATACAAAGAGCGTTATGCGCAGAAGATTTATGATGAAGTGTACCGGGTCTATCCCGGATTGCGCGGCAGGATCGACTGGAGAGCGACCTCTTCGCTGCTGACCTGCCGCGACTATGCGCCGCCGACCGGCTGCGCTTACGGCGTGCGCCAGAAGCTGGGGTGTTCCCGGATTTTCGGACGGCTGCCGGTGCGGAATTTTTACGCAATCGGGCAGAGCGCGCTGATTCCCGGGATGCTCGGCACGATGATGGCCTCTTTTCTGATGTTCCGGCAGGTCGCCGGGGAGGCCGCGTACTGGAAACTGATCGAGGCGCGGCTGCGGTGACGAAAGGGAGAATGAATATGGAAAAACGACGGGTGGTGGTTACCGGCGCGGGCGTGGTCAGCGCCCTCGGCGGCAGCCGCGCCGAACTCTTTGAAGCATTGCTGGCGGGCCGCTGCGCGGTGCGCCGGATGCCGGAGTGGTGCGCCGAACTGCCGGGCGTGCCGCTGGCCGCCCCGGTGGAGCTTGACCCGGAGATCGCGAAGCGGATCAACCGCAAGTTCCGGCGCTCGATGGGCCCGGCGGCGCTGTTCGCGTCGTTGGCGGCTTTGCAGGCGGCGGAGGAGAGCGGGCTGGATGCGGAGCTGCTCGGCTCCGGCCGCACCGGCTGCGCGGTGAGTTCGACGATGGGCAGCTCTTCGAGCATCGTCGAGGCGACGGCGCTGCTGCTTTCGGGCCGCCGCGAGGAGATGCCCGCGACGCAGTTTTTCAAGTGCGCATCGCATTCGTCGGCGTTCAACGTGGCGAACTTGCTCGGCATCAACGGAGTGCAGCTTTCGCCCTGTTCGGCGTGCGCTTCCGGGCTGCAGTCGGTCGGGGCGGCGATGGAGCAAATTCAGCTCGGCAAACAGGATGTGATGCTCGCGGGCGGTTCCGACGAAGCGACTCCGGCGGTGGCCGGCTCTTTTGAGCAGCTCTTTGCACTGGCGGGCGGCGACGTGGAGCCGGAGCGGGCTTCGCGGCCGTTCGATGCGGACCGGCGCGGGCTGGTCTGCGGCGAGGGGGCCGGAATCCTGGTGCTTGAGGAGTACGGCCACGCGGTGCGTCGCGGTGCGCCGCTGCTGCTGGAGCTGACCGGCTATGCGACCAATTGCAGCGGGGTGCATGTGAGCCAGTCCGACGCTGCCTCGATCGAACGCTGCCTGAAGCTGGCGCTGGCGGATGCGGGGCTGGAGCCTGCCGGAATCGACTATGTGAGCGCCCATGCGACCGCCACCGTGGCGGGGGACCGCGAGGAGGCCGCCGCGCTGCGGAACGTGTTCGGCGGTGGGGTTCCGGTATCGAGTCTGAAGGGGCATCTCGGCCATACGCTGGGGGCTTCCGGGGCGATCGAACTGGCGGCGGTGTGCGAGATGGCGCGCCGCGGCGTGGTGGTGCCGACGCTGAATCTGGAGCGGGTCGGCGCGGAGTGCGCCGGACTGGATTTGCCCGTCGCGCCGCGTGAAAAGCGGATCGGCGCTTTTGCGAAGTGCTGCATCGCGTTCGGCGGAGTGAACGCGGTGCTGATCGGTAAGAAATTATCATAATTCATTATAGAATCGGGAAATACGGAAACATGACCAGAGAAGAGATCATAGCCGAAATCAATTCGATCTTCGTCGAGCAGTTTGAACTGGACCCGGCGGAGCTGACGGCGGAGAAGAAGATTTTTGACGACCTCGGGCTGGACAGCCTCGACATCGTCGATCTGATGATCGGGCTTCAGCGCAAGTTCGGGATTCCGCTGCGGCAGAACGAGGAGATCCGCAAGATCGTGACCCTCGGCGACGTGTATGAATTTTTCGTGAAACTGGCGAAGGAACGGCCGGAGTTCGCCGCGAACCTGAAGAAATGACGATGGCGCAATGGCGGCCGACACCGCTGATTTACACGTCGATGCTGCTCTGGACCGTTGGGTATTGCGCGGTGATGCTGCTGCCGTTCTGTGTGGCGTCACTGCTGCCGGAAGAGGCGCGGGGACGGTTTTCCCGGTGGGTGATTCTGCAGTACGGGCGCGTGATGGTCTACCGGGCGGTGTGGCCCTTTGTGCGCGTGAAGTTTGAAGACGGCGCGGCCGGGGAGACGCGGCCGGGGATTTATGTATTCAACCACCGTTCAGCTTCGGACCCGTTCCTGGTCGCGACGTTGAACATTCCGGTGATCCAGGCGGTGAACGGCTGGCCGATGCGGCTGCCGTTCTTCGGCTTTTTCGCGCGGCGCGGCGGCTATATCGACACGACGAAACTGAGCTACGAAGAAGCGCGCGACCGGATGGGGCGGATGCTGGAGCGCGGGGTGTCGGTCGCGGCGTTCCCGGAGGGGACGCGCTCGGGCAGCCGCCGGATGAACCAGTTCCGCAGCGGGGTGTTCAAGGCCGCGCGGGAGCTGGGGGCGGTGATCTACCCGTGCTGCATCGTCGGCAACGAGGAGCTGCCGGACCGGCGGTTCCGGTTCCGGTGCGGACGGATCCGGGTGCGGTTGTTGCCGCCGCTGGCGCCGGAGGAGGTACGGAGCTTCGGCAACGCGTTTTTATTGAAGAATCACATTCGGTCCCGGATTCAGCGGGAGATCGAGCGAATGGAGGGAATTGCGAGCGATGAGTGACTATTTCAGGTTGGAGCAGGCGATTGATTTTGCGCCCCCGGAGGAGATCCGGCAGATTCAGACGAAGCTGCTGAATGAGCACCTCGCCCGCTGCCGGAGCCGTTCGCCGTTCTACCGCAGGCGGTTCGCCGGGCTGCCGGAGCGGGAGGTTTCGCTGGAGGAGCTGGCGCTCTTTCCCACCACCTCCAAGCAGGACCTCGCCGAATGTAACGACGATTTCACGGCGGTGCCGGAGGAGGAAATTTCGGATATCAGCTTCACCAGCGGCACCACCGGCGTCCCGTGCCGGATCTGCTACACCCGGAGCGACCTCGACCGGCTCGGCTACAACGACGCGCTCGGCTTCCTCGCCGCCGGGATGCGGGCGGGAGACCGGGTGCTGTTGACCTGCACCATCGACCGCTGCTTCATCGCCGGGCTGGCCTATTACAACGGGGTGGTGAAACTGGGGGCGGCGGCGATCCGCAACGGGCTCAACACCATCGAGAGCCATGCGGAAATCATCCGGTTCCAGAAGCCGCAGGCGGTGGTCGGCGTGCCCAGCTTTCTGGTGCGGCTCGGCAACTACCTGCGCGAGAACCGGATCGACGACAGTTCGATCCGCACGCTCGTGTGCATCGGCGAACCGATGCGCAACCGGCGGCTCGAACTGACTCCGCTCGGCGAACGGCTCAACGAGTTGTGGCCGGACCGGATTCACTCGACCTACGCTTCGAGCGAAATTGTGACCAGCTTCACCGAGTGTTCCGCCCGTTCCGGCGGGCATCCCCCCGCCGATCTCGCGATTGTGGAGATTCTGGACGAGGCGGGCAAGCCGCTGCCGCCGGGCGTTCCGGGGGAGGTCACGGTCACGCCGCTGCAGGTCGCGGGAATGCCGCTGGTGCGGTTCCGGACCGGCGACGTGAGCTTTCTGGTGCCGGAGCCGTGTCCGTGCGGCCGCCATACCCTGCGGCTCGGGCCGGTTCTCGGGCGCAAGGCGCAGATGCTGAAGATCCGGGGCACGACGCTGTTCCCGAATTCGTTCTTCGCCGCGCTGGACGGGATGCCGGAGGTGGCCGAATACTATCTGGAGGTTTCCGGGCGCGGCCTCTCCGACGAGGTGGAGATTTTCGTCGCGCTGAAGGAGCCGGGCATCGCCCTTGAGGAGGTCGCCGCCCGGCTGTACGGCCGTACCCGCATCCACGTGCCGGTGCGCCGGGTCAGGCTGGAGGATGCGCATGCGAGGGTGTTCGGCGTGTCGCGCAAGCCGGTGCGGTTTTTCGACCGGCGCATTACGGAGTAAGTGAGATGTTCGATTCCGCGATATTTGATTTTACCGATGCCGAAATCCGCGAGGCGGCCGCCGCGAACCGGCTGCTGTCGATCGAGATAGAATTCAACCGGCTCTGCAACTACCGCTGTCCGTACTGTTACGCGGGCGACCCGGAGACGGAACTGCCGGAGATGAGTTCCGAACTGGCCGATTCGGTGATCCGGCAGGCGGCGGAGCTGGGCGCGCGCAAGGTGGTGATCCTCGGCGGCGAACCGCTGCTCTACCCGGAGCTGGAACGGAAAATCGAGCTGGTGAACTCCCTCGGCATGGGGGCGGAGATCTTCACCAACGGCGCGCTGCTCGACGAGGCCGCGGCGCGGATGTTCGCCGCGCACAACTGCCGGGTGGTGGTCAAGCTCAATTCACTCGACCCGGCGGTGCAGGCGCGCATGACCGGCGAACCGGAGGCGCTGGAGCTGGCGCAGCGGGCGCTCCGGCTGCTGCGCGAAGCGGGCTGCGGTGCGGGAAGAGTGGCGGCCAGTTCGGTGATCTGTTCGGAAAACGTGGACGGGATGCCCGCGCTGTGGCGTTACTTGCGCGAGCGGGAGATCCTGCCCTACTTTGAAATGATGACGCCGCAGGGACGGATGCTGGAAAACCGCCATCTGATGGTGGAGCCGGCCCGGCTCCGGCAGGTGTTCGAGGAGATCGCCGCGATCGACGCGCAGTTCGGCTTTTGCTGGGAGCCGCAGCCGCCGCTGGTCGGCGGGAAGTGTTTCCGCCATATTTATTCGTGTCTGGTGAATGCGTCCGGCGACGTGATGCCGTGCGTCGGCGTGACCACGAAGCTCGGCAGCGCCGCGGAGCGGCCGGTCCGGGACATCCTTTTCGACAGCAGCGTGATCCGCGACCTGAAGAATTACCGGAAGATGATCAAGGGCCCCTGCCGCACCTGCCGCAAGGCGCAGGAGTGCTACGGCTGCCGGGGCGCCGCCTACCAGATGACCGGCGACTACCTCGCGTCGGATCCGCTCTGCTGGCACAACATCGGGCGCGAAAGCGAGATTGCGGTCTTGCCGTGCGACGCGCGCAGCCTGGTGCCGCACAAGCCGCCGATGGTGATGGTGGACGAGGTGCTGTCGAGCGGGCAGACCAGCGAAGTGCTCGCGGTGATCCGGCCGGACAACCGGTTTCTGGACGGCGGCGGGGTGCTGGACCGCGCCGCGCTGCCGGAGCTGGTGTCGCAGGCGGGCGCGGCGGCGGATGCGTTCCGCAACGACGGCGCGGTGAAGCCCGGTATGCTGGTCGGCTGCCGGAAGATCGAATATTTCCGCGATATCCGTGTCGGCGACCGGCTGGTCGTGTCGCTGGAGGAGACCGCCGCGCTGGACGGCTGGCATATCGTGGCGTTCAACGTCGTCAAAGAGGGGGAGCCGGATACGGTCGCCTCCGGGGAGCTGAAATTATGCGTACTGGAATCCTGATCGCGCTGCTGGCGGCGTCTACGGCGTGCGCCGCGCCGCTGTCGGCGCAGTTCCGGGAGAAGCTCGCCGCGAACCTCGGCAAGGTGGAGACGGTCGAAGCCGCCTTCATCCAGAACCGCAGGCTCAAGTCGCTGGATATGACGCTGGCGATCACCGGCCGCCTCGCGTTGGAAAAGGGGAAGCGCATGGCGTGGCTGGTCCGCGAACCGATGCGCTACATGTGCGTGATTTCGGAGCAGGGCCTCGCGCAGTGGGACGGCGATTCCGGCGAGGTGCTGAAGCTCTCCGCAAAGCGGATTCCGTGGCTGCGGCTGATTTACGGCAGCCTCTCCGGCTGGTTGTCGGCGGACCTCGACGCGCTGGAAAAGGAGTTCACGGTCGAAACGTCCGGTGAACGGTCGCTGCGGCTGACGCCGCTGGACGCCGGCTTTTTCAAAGAGTATGTGAAAACGGTCGAATTCGAGTTCGGCCCCGGTCTCGACCGGGTGGAGCGGCTCCGGATCGTCGAGAAAAACGGCGACGAGATGGAGATCGTGTTCCGTGATGTGGTGAACAATCAACCGATTCCGGGGGAGAGATGGCAGCTTCCGCCTCCGTCGAACGCTTTCTGACCCGGCTGCTGATCCGGGTGATCCGGCGCCGCAGACTCCTCTGGCTGGTTTGCTGCGCCGCGGTCGCCGGTGCCGTCGCGCTGGCGGTGTTCGCCGGGAATTACGGCAACGATCTGGGCGAGCTCTTTCCGCCGGACTCCGAGTCGGGCCGCACTTTCCGGGTGATGCAAAAGAGCGGCCTGACCAACCGGGTGCAGCTGGAATTCGACACCGGCGACGCGGGGATCGAGCAGGCGAAGCTCGCGCCGTGGCTGGACCGGCTCGCGCCGCGCCTTGCGGCACTGCCGCAGGTGCGGCAGGTGGACTACCGGTTCCGCACCGCGCCGCTGGCCGATTCGATGCGCGAACTGCTGTCGTTCCTGCCGCAGTTGCTGCCGGCTCCGGCCCCCGGGGAGGCCGATCCGGAGCGGGCGGCGGCCAATGCCCGGCGGCAATTGATGTTTCCCGCCGCCGGAGCCGCCGCGATGGCGCGCGAGGATCCCTATGGACTGCGGGGAAAGCTGATGCTGCGGCTCAACGCGCTGAATGCGGTGTCGGGGCTGGCCTTTTCCCCCCTGTACCCTTTTATGGTGTCGGAGGACGGCAAGCGCGCTTCGATCGTACTGGATGTGACCGCATCGAGCGCCGACGCGGCGGCGAGCCGGGAGCTGGTCGGCGCGCTGGAGCGGGAGTTCCGCGACGCGCCGCCGGGCGTGGCGTGCCGGATTATCGCACCCCACTTGCACACCCTCGGCAACGAGGAGGTGTTGAAAAGGGATATCACGCGGGTCGGTATCTTTTCGGCGCTGTTCCTCGCGCTGCTCTTTTTCGCGATCTACCGGGGGCGGCTGGAGAGTTTCTGGATTCCGGTGATCCCGCTCGGCGCGGCGCTGCTGGTGCTCGGGGCGATGGCGCTTTTCTGCGACGAGCTTTTCTTCTTCATCATCGGCATGGGCGGCGGCATTCTGGGGCTGGCGGTGGATCACGGCATTCACGTGTACGCGGCGCGCCACGGCAACATGGGGATGCGGCGGCTCGGACGGGTCGGATTGCCGCTGCTGCTCGGCGCGGCAACCACGGTGGGCGTCTTTGGGCTGCTGATGCTGACCGGCATCGCGGCTTATGCGCAGCTCGGGATTTTCGCCGGAGCGTCGTTGCTGACCAGTCTGATCCTCTCCTATTTGCTGCTGCCGACGCTGCTGCCGGGGAGCGGCGGGCGCAGGCCGCGCTTCCCGGTTCCGCATCCGCCGGAGCGGTGGGCGGGCCGCACGGCGGCGGTCTGGCTGGTGGCGCTGGCGGCGGCGGTCTGGTTCGCGTCGGAGCTGCGCGTGAAGCTGTCGCTGTCGGAATTCGACGGTTCGCCGCGTGAAGTCATCGAGGCGGAGGCGGCGTTCAACCGGGCGTGGCGGGTCGCCCCGGCTCCGGCTGTGCTGATGGTGCTCGCGCCCGACCCGGAGACGCTGGCGCGGCGCGGCGAGGCGTGGTCGGCGCGGCTGGCGGCGCTGCCGGGGATGGCGGGGCGTTCTTTTTCGCCGACCGACCTGTGGCCCTCCGAAAAGACGCGGCAGGAGAATCTGACAGCATGGCGCGGCGTCGATCTTGACCGATTGGAGCGGGAACTGGCCGCCGCAGCGCGGAAGCGGGGACTGCCCGCCGGGTTTTTCGCGCCGTTCTTCGCCGGAGTCCGGCAGGGAGTGGCGGAGCCGGGGACGGAGCCGCCGGCATTGGTGCGGGCGGTGCGGGACCGGATGGTGCGCGCAAATGGCGGCGGATATGCTGCGGTGCTCTTTTTCCCGGACGAGCCGGAGCTGGTGCGGGCGGTGCGCGCCGCCGCGGCGGGCGAGCCGGAGTGCGCGGTGGTGTCGCCGGGCGCTTTCGAGCAGATGCTGGCCGACGACTTCGGAGGGCGCTTCCTGAAGGTGCTGGCGGCGGCTGCGGCGGGGGTGCTGGCGTTGGCGGCGTTCTTCTTCCGCTCGGCGGCGCTGACTTTCCTCGCGGCGGTGCCGGCGGTGACCGCGATGGCGGTACTGGGGGCGGTGTTCGCGCTCTGCGGCACGGCGCTGAATCTGATCGTTTGCTTCACCGGGATCATGTTGGCCGGGCTGACCATCGATTACGGTATTTTCGCGGTGTACGCGGCGAAAGAGGGACGCGGTTCGACGCTGCCGGCGGCGATGGGGATTTCGGCGGCTACCACGGTGTTCGGCGCGGCGGCGCTGCTGTTTTCGTCGCACCCGGTGCTGTTCCATACCGGCTTTGCGCTGGTGGTCGGGGTGTCCGTCGCGTGTGCGGCCGGGCTGCTGGTGGTTCCGGCGCTGTGGACGCTTTTCAAGCGGCGCGGCTGGGTGGCCGGGGCGCTGCTGGCGGCGGTGCTGCTGGCCGGGTGCCGCAGCGATGTGTTTGAGGCGCCGGAGTACCCTCCGCTGGAACTTTCGCCAGCCGAAACGGCGGCGGAGCTGGCGGAGTGGAACCGGACGGCGCTGCCCCGGTTCCGCGCGCAGGCGAATCTGTCGATCGAATACTGGCGGGTCACGGTTCCGGCGCTGGCGCTGGTGCGCGGCGATTTGCCGGCGGAGCGGCTGGCCGCCGCCGGGCTGGCCCCCGCCGGGGCGAAGGTATTCGAGGCGGCGGGGGCGGGCGGCGTTCTGGAGCGGTGGGAACTGGCCCCGTACTTCCCCGGCGGCGACCGCGAGGCGGCGGCGCAAAGTGTGTACCGCGATCTGGCGGCGGTCTGGCTCGGCAATGCGCCGCAGCCGCAGGAGGGGATCGCGCCGGAGGGGCGTTTCGTGGAGTTTTCGCTGCCGCTGCCGGATGGGGACGAATTGCGTTACCGCTTCGCCGGAAAGCCGTTGCAGCTGGTGGAAAAGAGCTGCCGCGGTTTCTGGAAAAGGCGTTGGCGGGTGCGCTATTACGACTGGAAACGGACCGGCGGGCGCTGGAGCGTCGGCAATGCGGTTCTGGATGATGACGCTTCCGGGTGCCGGATCGTGGTCCGCACCCGCACGGTGACGCCGGAAGGAGGAAAAATTGAGTGAAAAATCATTGTTGGCCAAAGCGTTGGAGGAGCGGATCGTCCGTTTCGGCGCGGCGGGGGAGGGAAAATTCGAGGCGGAACTCCGGTTCGACCCGGAGTTCCCGGGCTTTGCCGGGCATTTCGAGGGCAATCCGCTGGTTCCCGGCGTCTGCCTGATTCAGGCGGCGGAGCTGCTGGCGGAACGGGCGCTGCAAAAGCCGGTCGCGATCCGTTCGATCGGGCAGGTGAAGTTTTTCCGCCCGCTGCAGCCGGGTGACAGCGGCGTGTTCACGCTGGCGGTTGAGGGAAGCCGCCTTTCCGGCTCGGTCGCGACCGGGCCGGGGGAACGGGTCTGCAAATTCACGATGGAGCTGGAAATGAAATGAGAAGGCGCAAGCACTATTTCGACGCCTTGCCGGGCGATCCGGCCCCGGTGGCCGTGGAGGTGAAACGCAAACTGCGCTTCAGCGAGGTGGATGCGCTCGCGATCGCGTGGCACGGCCGCTATCTGCAGTTTTTCGAGGACGCGCACACCGAACTGATGCGCAAAGTCGGCCTGACCTATGAGAACTACGGCAAAAGCGACATCGGCGCGCCGATCGTGCAGTGTCATGTGGACTACTATATCCCGCTGGTGCTGGACGAGGAGTTCACGGTGCGCGCCTCGCTGTGCTGGAGCGACGGCGCACGGCTCAACGTGGAGTACCTGATCCTGAATGAAAAGGGTGAAACGGCGGCGACCGGCTATACGGTGCAGATGTTTTTCCATGTGCGCACCCATGAACCGTATCTGTTGACTCCGCCGTTGTTTGAAGCCTGCCGCGAGCGGTGGCGGAAAGGGGAATTCCATGCGTGACGCGGTGATCGCCGCCGCCGGGATGGCGACCGCCCTCGGCGACGGCGTGCGGGAAAATGTCGCAGCGCTGCTGGCCGGGAAGCGCGCTTTTTCGGAGCCGCGCCACTTCGACGGCAAGGGCGTGAAGCTCGGACTGTGTCACGAGCTGGACGGCGGTGACGGTTCCCGTGCGGGAAAGCTGCTTGATCTGCTGGCGGCCTCTTTCCCGGAAGCCGCGAAGCTGCCGCAGGAAGCGCCGCTCTATCTTGCGACCACCGTCGGCGCAATCGACCTGCTGGAACGGCAGGATTCAGAGGCGGAGCCGGCGGACGGCAGCGATGCGCTGCTGAAGCTCGCCCTCGATCGTTTCGGGCGGAGGCGGGGGATGCTGGTCGCAGCGGCGTGCGCCTCCGGCCAGCAGGCGATTGTGCTGGCCGCCGGAGCGGTCCGGCGCGGCGAACTCGATTGCGCGCTGGCGGCAGGCTGCGATATCGCGAGCGAATTTGTGACCTCCGGCTTCGCGTCGCTCGGGGCTTTGTCGGCGTCGGCGGCGCGTCCCTATGACGCGGAGCGCGACGGGCTGACCCTCGGCGAAGCGGCGGCGGCGGTGATTCTCATGTCGCCGGAAGCGGCGGAACGGCACGGTTTTACGCCGCTCGGACGGATCATCGGCTGGGGCGAAAGCTGCGACGCCGCCCACATCACCGCGCCCGATCTCTCCGGGCGGCATCTGGCCGGAGCGATCCGGCGGGCGCTGGAAGCCGCCGGGAATCCGGCGGTCGCCGGAGTGATCGGCCACGGCACCGGCACGCGCTACAACGACGAGGCTGAAATCAATGCGCTGCACACGGTGTTCGGCGGGAATGTACCGCCGCTTTTTTCGCTGAAGGGCAATCTCGGCCACACCCTCGGCGCCACGGGAGTGATTCAATCGGTGGTCGCGGCAGAGCTGCTGAAACTGCACCGGATGCCGCCGCAGGCGGGGCTTCGCACTCCGGCCCCCGGTGCGGAAAAGATGGTATCGGGCGCGGCGCGTCCGCTCGGAGCGGGCGCGATCCTGTCGCTGAATGTCGGTTTCGGCGGACTCAATTCCGCTTTGATCGTGGAGGAACTGCAATGAGTATCGTAGCCGGAGGCGCATGGATCGCGCCGGGCGTCGCCGAAACCCTGCGGAGCGCCCGCCGCCTGGAAGGGTTCGCTACGCTCGCGGAATTGAAAACGCTCGTCGCCGGAGCCGACTGGGTGCCGGCGGGGGATCTGGAGGATTTCCGGCGCGGCTGCGAGGCGGTGCGGCTCGCCCAGCTTGCGGCGCTGCTGGCCGCCGCCGACGCCGGGGAGGCGTGGCGTCCGGAACGGGCGGCGGTGCTGGGCTGGAACGGTTCCGGCTGCGCCGCTGAAAACCGCCGTTACTGGCAGGATTATCTTGCGAACGGCCGCGACCTCGGCCGGGGCGGGCTGTTCGTCGCGACGCTCGCCTCCACGCCGGTCTGCGAGGCGGCGATCACGCTTGGCGCGCACGGCTCCGGCTGTTACGTGAAGGGGGCCGCTTCGACGCGCGAGCTGGCGAAGCTGTGCGGCGAAACGCTGACGATGGCGATTGAAATCGGTAAGGAACGGGCGGCGGCTCTGGTTTTCGCGCCCGGAGCGGGGCCGGAATACCCCGATTGTGCAAGTCTGGAACAGTTGTTTGAAGAGATGAGGTATCGGAAATGGAAATGAAGTTGATCTACCCGAAATGGCCGAAGCTGCCGAACCAGCCGGAGTTCAATCTCCCGCCGGTCGGCCCGACGGTGTTCGCCGCCGCGCTGCCGGAACGGGTGAAAGTGCGTTTCTACGACGAAAACGTCGAGCCGATCGATTTCGGCGGGAGTTGCGACCTGGTCGGCATCTCCTGCATGCTGACCTGCCAGACGCCGCGCGCGTTCGAGCTGGCCGACCGCTTCCGTTCCGAGGGCAAAACGGTGATGATGGGCGGCATCGCTGTGATGCTTCACGCCGAGGAGGCGGCGGAACATGCGGACTGCGTGTTTCTGGGCGAGGCGGAGGGGCGGATGGAAACGGTGATCTCCGACTTTGAAAACGGCCGTCTCAAAAAGGTCTACAACTATCTCGGCGACTTCCCGGACACCCGCCTGATCGGCACCGCCCGGCGCGACATCCTCAAGCGCGACCTCTACAACTACCGGGGGATTCAGATGGTGGATCTGGTGCATGCGTCGCGCGGCTGCCGTTTCAACTGCTTCCCGTGCTGCACGCCCTACCTCGGCGGGCGGCGGTTCCGGCCGCGCCCGATCGACAAGGTGGTCGAGGAGCTTGAGTCGATCGACAACAACCGGCTGTTCATCGTGGACAACTCCCTCGCGCAGGACGACGAGTGGGAAAAGGAGCTGTTCCGCGCGATCGCCCCGCTGAAGAAGAAGTGGATCTCCCACCCGATCAAGGATGACGAGGAGATTCTGAAGCTGGCGGAAAAGGCGGGCTGCTGGTACGTCTATCAGGCGGTGTTCGACACTTCCGACTACATCCGCGACCGGATCAGGCGCTATAAGGACCACGGCATCGGCGTGGAGGGGACCATCATCCTCGGCACCGATGACCAGACGCTCGACGACATCCGGCGGCTGGTGGACTTCCTGCTGGAAATCGACCTCGACCTCGCCGAATTCACGGTGCTGACCCCGTTCCCGCATTCGTCGATCGCGGCGAGCCTTGAGGAGCAGGGGCGGATTCTGCACCGTGACTGGAAACGCTATACCGCCGGGGAGGTGGTGTTCAAGCCCGCGAAGATGACCGTCGACGAACTGCAGTGGGCCTATCAGTACGCGTGGGACACCTTCTACTACGACTGCAGCAAGGAGTTCAAGATGGCCAAGCTCTATCTGGACGTGATGAAAAAAGAGGAAGCCGACGGCAGCGCCCGTGAACTGCGGCCGAACCGCCGCCGCTGGGGCAGGGAGGCGTGACGGGATGCGCATTCTGCTTTCGGCCGCCAATTTCTGTTCCGACCCGTATCCGGTCTATCCGCTCGGCATGAGCGTGATCGCCGGGGCGCTAGCCGCTGCCGGACACGAGGTGGAGCAGTTCGACCCGATGCCGTTCGGGCCGGAGAAGTACCGCGAGGAGGTCGCGAAACGGGTCGCCGCATTCCGTCCCGAACTGATCGGCGTCAGCATCCGCAATCTCGACAACATCGACAGCCGCGCGGACGACGACGAACTGATCCGCGACAGCGTGAAGGTGATCCGTTTCCTGCGCACGCTCGCGGCGGCGCCGATGATCCTGGGCGGGCCGGGCTATTCGCTCTACCCGGAGCGGATCCTTGAGTTGACCGGGGCCGAATACGGCGTCGCGGGGGAGGGGGAAAGCGCCGTGGTGGAACTCGCCGCCGCGCTGGCCCGGGGCGAACGGCCCGCGCCGGGCGTCTACCGGAAAAAGTCGGAGCGGCAGGCTCCGCCGCTGTATTCGCCGGAAATCGCCGGCTTCTACCACGGCGAGACCCACATCATCCCGATCCAGACCAAGCGCGGCTGCCCGTTCCGCTGCGCCTACTGCACCTACCCGATGCTGGAGGGGCATGAGATGCGCCTGCGCGACCTCGATGAGGTGCTGCGCGACATCGAACGGATCCGCTCCGAATGGCCTGACGCGATGCTCTATTTCGTCGATGCGGTGTTCAACGATCCCGGCCGCTGCTACGTGCCGCTGGTCGAGGCGATGATCGAACGCAGGCTCACCGTGCCGTGGACCGGCTTCGTGACTCCTGCCCGGCTGCGCGACGGCGACCTCGAACGGATGGCCGAATCCGGCATGGTCGCGGTCGACCTCGGCGTGGATGCCGCCAGCGACGCGACGCTGGCCGGGCTGGGCAAGGCTTTCTCTTTCGACGAGGTGCGGCGCTGCTGCGGGAAACTGCTGGAACTCAACGTCGGCGTGACCACCAGCGTGATGTTCGGCGGCCCCGGCGAGACTTACGAAACCGTCGCCGAGGGCATCCGCAACCTGCGCGAAATCGAACCGGCCTACTCGATCGCGTTTTCCGGAATCCGGGTGCTGGACGGCGCGCCGCTGGTCGACGTCGCCCGCCGCGAGGGGAAAGTCGCGCCCGACTGGGACGGGCTTGGTTCACTGTACTACTTCGCGCCCGGCCTCGATCCCGACCGCGTCCATGAGATGCTTCTGGAGGGATTCAAGGGGAGCCGGTTCTGCGTCTATCCGCCCGGCAGCCGCAACCGCGACTTGCAGATGATCCACAAATTCGGCTATGTGAAGCTGCGCAACCTCCAGCTGGCGAGGAACTGAATGGGGACGTCGCCGAACAATATCTGGTGTGTGATCCCGGTCTACAACAACGGCTCGACTGTCGCCGACGTCGTCCGCCGCTGCCGCGCGCAGATGGAGCAGGTGCTGGTCGTGGACGACGGCAGCACCGACCTGCCGCTCGGGTTTTACGAGATGCTTGAAAGCATGGGCGTGCGCTATCTGATTCACGGCCGCAACCGGGGCAAGGGGGCTGCGATCCTGACCGCGCTCGCGTTCCTCGAAGGGGAGAAGGCCGACTATATGATCACGATCGACGCCGACGGCCAGCACTACCCGGAGGACCTGCCGGCGTTTCTGGAACTGCTGGAACGACAGGAGGACCTGCTGGTCGTCGGCTGCCGGAAATTCGAGGGGGACAACGTGCCGGGCGGCAGCCGTTTCGGGCGTGCTTTCGCGAACTTCTGGCTGAAGGTCGAAACCGGTGCGTCATGCGGCGACTGCCAGAGCGGGTTCCGGGCCTATCCGGTCGCGGCGCTGGCGAAGTTGCGGTTCCGCTGCCGTCACTACAACTTTGAAACCGAAGTGCTGACCCGCTGCATCTGGGGCGGGCTGAAGCTGCGCGAGGTGCCGGTGCGGGTGCACTATCCGGCGCGGGAAGAACGGGTCAGCCACTTCCGGCCGTGGCTGGACAACTTGCGTATTTCATTGATCCACGTCCATCTGGTCGGGTTGCGGCTGCTGCCGTGGAACGCGAAGCGGATCGCGAAAGCAAAGCCGGAGAAAGGGCCGGGGTGGGGCGTGCTGCTGCATCCGGCCGCTTTCCTCAAGCAGCTGCTGCGCGAAAACGCGACGCCGGGCGGGCTGGCCGCGGCGGCGGCGGTCGGAACTTTTCTTGCGGTGCTGCCGCTGCCGGGCGTTCACACGCTGGCGATCCTGTACGTGACGGTGCGGCTGAACCTGAACAAGATCATGGCGCTGGCGATCCAGAACCTTTTCATGCCGCCGCTGACGCCGTTTCTGTGCATCGAACTTGGCTACTATCTGCGGCACGGCCATTGGTGGACGGAGCTGACCTTCGACTCCGTGGTGCGCGAGATGCCGTACCGGCTCTGGGAGTGGCTGCTCGGCAGTTTGGTGCTGGCGCCGGTGTTCGCGGCGGCGGCGTTCGTCGCGGTGTTCGCGGCGGCGCGGCTGCTCGCCGGGAGGCGGGGCGATGAGTGAGCGGCAGAACCTCAGCGCGACGCGGGGGAGCTCGGCGGGAATCCGGTTTTTCCGGGTGTTCATGCGGTTGTTCGGGTTGAAGCACGCGTGCAATTTCGTGTGGTTCGTGGTGCTGTTCTACGCGCTGTTCGACCGGAGGGCGAACCGGGCGGCGCTGCCGTATGTGCAACTGCGCTTCCCGGAGGCGCGCGGTTTCACGCGGTGGCTGCACTGCTACCGGCTGATGGCCTCGCAGGGCGAAGCCTTGCTGATCGCGGGCTGGATCGGCGCGCACGGCTGGAAGTTCCCGCACCGCGCGGAGAACCGCGACGGCATGGCGGCGCTGCTGGCCGACCGGAGCCGGGGATTCGTGATGGTGACCAGCCACTTCGGCTGCTGGCAGGCGGCGCTGGCCGGGCTGGCGGGGTTCGGCCGCACCGTGAATCTGCTGGCGCAGCCCGACGCGAAGGCGGAGCTGGACAAGCGCATGGCGGTGCCGGACTGCGCGGATCAGTTCAAGCTGATTCCGGCGGACGGCTTCATGGGCGGCCTGCTGGAGTGCATCGAGGCGGTGCGGCGCGGCGAAGTGGTCTGCGTGATGGGCGACCGGGTCGCTGGCGGTGCGTCGCGCCCCGCAAAATTTTTCAGCGGCGCGATGGAGTTCCCGCTTTCGCCGTGGCTGGTCGCGGCGCGGAGCGGCTGCCCGGTGGTGCCGCTTTTCATCGCATTCGAGCCGGACTGCTCGGAACTGCTGTTCCGCTTCGGCGATGTGATCCGGGTTTCCGGCGATCCCGACCGGCGGGTCAGGCCGGAGGAGCTGGCCGCGCCGATGGCGGAGTATGCGCGCGGGCTGGAGAATATGGCCCGGCGCTATCCGTATCAGGTATTCCGCTTCGAACCGGATTGAAAAAACGGCAAAACGGTGTTACAATAGCTGAATGACAAACGTGAGGGAAAAATATGGACGAAGCTACTGCGAAATTCCGGCTGGAATTCAAGAAAAATCTGATCGAATGGCTCCAACTGGAGGAGAAGGCACCGGAGGAGATCAAAGACGACGAACCGCTGTTCGGCTCCGGCCTCGGCCTCGATTCGCTGGACGCGGTCGAGATCGTGATCATGCTTCAGCGCAAATATAACATCCCGCAGCGCGATGTGGATCAGAAGCGTGAAATCTTCGCGACCTTTGCGACGTTGAGCGACTTCGTGCAGGCGAGGAGCATGCAGTAATGGGAGTGATTCCGGTCGGGGTTTCCGGTTTCGGCGCGGTTTCCGCCGTCGGAGTCGGAGTGGAAGCGACGCGGGCGGGGCTGTTTGCGCCGCCGCCGCGTCCCGCCCTGCCGCGCCGGTTCGGGACCGTGCTGGAACTGCCGGTCTTTGAAATCGCCTCGCTGCCCGGCACGCCCGGCATCGCGGGCGGTTTCACGATGGAGCTGCTGCGGCTCGCGCTCGACGAGGCGCTGCGGGAAGCCGGATTGACGGAGGAGGAGCTGGCCGGAAAACGGGTCGGCGTCTGCATCGGCACCACCGTCGCGTGCCAGTTGAACAACATTCCGTTTTACGCCGATCTGCGCGCCGGGCGCGCCGCGCCGCGCGAGGCGTTCAGAAGTTACGTGAAGGGCGATCCGGCCGAATGGGTGCGCCGCCGCTATCGGCTGGAAGGCCCGGCCCTGACCGTGTCGAATGCGTGCACTTCGGGCGCGGACGCGGTCGGGATCGCCTCCTTGTGGATTCGCGAAGGGGTGTGCGACCTCGCGATCGCGGGCGGCGCGGACGAATTGAATCAGGTGCCGCTGGACGGTTTTCACGCGCTCGGCGTCTGCTCGGCTGAGCCTTGCCGCCCGTTCGATGCGGACCGCTCCGGGCTGAACCTCGGCGAGGGGGCGGGCGTGGTGATTCTGGAGTCGCCCGGCTCCGCGAAACGGCGCGGGATCGGCCGGAAATTCATCGTCGGCGGTTTCGGCAAGTCGGCGGACGCCTACCACATCACCCAGCCCCACCCGGAAGGGATCGGGCTGGAACGGGCGGTCCGGCAGGCGCTGGAGAGTGCCGGGCTGACTCCGGCCAGGATCGCTTTCGTGAATGCGCACGGCACCGGCACGCCCGCCAACGACCGGGTGGAGGCGCAGACGCTGGCGCGGGTGTTCGGGCCGGAACTGAAGTATATGTCGACCAAGTCGATGACCGGCCATACGCTCGGAGCGGCCGGGGCGCTGGAGTTCATCTTCTGCTGTCTGATGCTCGAAGCGCGCCGCGCGGTGAAAAATCACGGTTACCGGACGCCGTCGGAGGAGATTCCGGTGCCGCCGCTGACGGAGGATTTCGCGACGGACGGCGCATGGGCGCTTTCGACCTCGCTGGCGTTCGGCGGCTCGAATACCGCATTGGCGGTCGGGAGGATACCGTGATGTATATCGCATCGAAATGCCTGTTCGGACCGGCGGAGGCGCCGGGCGCCGCCGAATTGAATACGGCGGAGCTGAAACGGATTCGCGAAGCCTATTCGCTGCGCCGGGCGGACCGCTATACGGCGCTGGTGGTCGGCGCGGCGGTGCGGGCGGCGCAGGGCGTGGAGGTCGCCGGAACCGGCACGGCGCTGGTGACCGCGACCGCGTTCGGACCGCACCGCACCACGTTTGCGACGCTGGACGACATCCTCGACTACCCGGAGGACCAGATTCTGCCGACGCGTTTTTCGCACTCGGTGCACAACGCCGCCGCCTCCTATGTCGGGGTGGCGCTGCAGATTCAGGGGCCGACGCTGGCGCTGGCGGGCTTCGAGGATGTGTGGTTCGAGGCGCTGGAGCTGGCGCGGACGCTGCTGGACGGAGGGCTGTGCCGCCGGGCGCTGGTGATCGGCGCGGAGGAGCGGGCGCTGCTGACGGAGCACGCCCATGAGTTGTGGCCGGAACGGTTCGAGGCGGAGCCGCGCGAGGGTGCTGCGGCATTGCTGCTGAGCCTCGACCCGGCGGAGAACCGGTACGGGGAGTTGAAACTCGACCGGACGGCGGCGGAAGGGCCGGGATTGTTTTACTTCGGCGGAAGCCGGGAATTTTTCGAGTCGCTGGAGCGGGCGGAGGCGGGCGGCGTGCTGACGCTGCGCCGTCGGGAGCCGTGGCGCGGCGACGGGGAGACGATGCTGTGAAGAATCAGGATGAAGTGCTGAAGGCGCTGATGGAGGAGATTTCGGTGATCACGGGAGCGCCGGAGGCGACATTGTCTCCGGGGGCGCCGCTGGGGGTGAACCGGATCAATTCGCTGGGTTTTGTGGAACTGCTGCTGTTCATCAGGCGGAAGTGGAATCTGGACTACGCGGCGGCAGGGCTGCCGATGACGGATGTGGAGTCGCCGGAGGCGCTGGCGGCGAGGATCGCGCGGGACGCGGAGTGACCGGCCAGTTCACCGGATCAGGTTCAGGGGGACGTGAAAGAAGTCTTTGTAGGGTTCTCGGGCCTTTTTCCGGAATTCCGAGGGGGACAGTCCCGTGTACGCCTTGAATTTAGCGGAAAAATCGAATACGGAGCAGTAGCCGAGTTCTCCGGCGATGCTTTCGACTGAACGGTAGGTCTGCGCCAGCAGCGACCGGGCGGCCGCCATCCGCCGCTGAATCCGATAGCGGTTCGGCGAGATTCCCACCCGGTCGGTGAAGAGCTTGCGGAACCGTTCGTACCCCCAGCCGTTCCTGCGGCAGAAGGTGCGCAGGTCGCGGTTTTCCGCGAAGTTCGTGCCGAGAAATTCGCAGCCGCGGTGAATCATATCCTCCTCCTCGCCGCCGCCGCGGGTCCGGCGGACGCAGTCGGCGGCGAACATGCACAGCTCCATCGCGCGTTCCAGCAGCGCGTCTTCCGGCGAGGCTTCCAGACGGTCCATCAGCGTGTCGAAACGGCTGAACCACTCCGGGGACGGTGCGAACTGCCCGGTCAGGCTGTCGTCGCGCAGCGAGAGGTAATTCCGGAAAAACGGCCATGCGAAATTTCCGAGGTGGAGCCAGTATTCCAGCCAGCCGCTTCCGGTATCCACATGGACGCGATGCTCCACGCCCGGCTGGCGCAGGAAAACGGATCCGGCGGCCAGCGGCCGGCACTGTCCGGTGAGGCTGTTTTCGTAGCTGCCGTTTCCGCGCGCCAGCCAGGAGACGGAAAAAAAGGAAAAGCAGGCCGGAGCCGGCACCTGATCCTCCGGCCCGGTCTTGTTCTGTATTCCCATCCCGATCCGGTCGTTGTAATTGCGGTTGTCGCGAAAGACGATCCGCGTCGGAACCTCGATACCGGAAAACATATTTTCAACTACCATTTTACGCAACTTACCCCGCTTGCTTTTTGCTTTGTTTCAGTCCATAATATTAACATAACATTCCTGAAATGGAAATGCAAAAAACATAAATGACAAGAGGACGTTGATGGCGTGTGCAAATTTTTCAGCAGTTGGGACTGTTTTGCGAAAACAGGCTGTTATCCCTGTAATCAGCGGGAAGAACATGGCAGAAAAGGATGGAAAAATGCGAAGAAAATTTACACTTATTGAATTGTTGATAGTGATAGCCATCATCTCGATTCTTGCGGGAATGCTGTTGCCGGCTTTGAACCGGGCGCGTGCTTCCGCCAAAGTGTCCAACTGTCTCAGCAATTTGAAACAGCTTGGATATGGGCTGCTTCAATATGCGGATGATTATAATGGACTGCCGCCGCGATACAGTGAGCCGATGAGGTTCAAATCTTCTGTAATGGCCACAGAAGGGGTTGGGATCGGTATCCCGCTGAGTTTGAATTATTTCGGTGGTAAAAAAAATAATATGAATGTTCCGAATCGCCAGGAGTGTCCGAAAAACATCACCTGTCCCGCCTGGAAAGGACCGGATACAGAATCAAATTTCTGGGGGAAAAGTGATTATATGTATACGCGCGACCAATATGATGCGGCCGGATGGCTGGATGCGGGCAAGCTGCCTTCCTGGAGTATGTGCCGCCGTCAGGTACTGCTCTATTGCCGCAGTACCGGGGACATGCCGTTCTATCAACCTCATGTGAGAGAATATCATGGCGGAAGTGCGACTTTTCTCCATGCGGACGGGTCCGTCAGGAAACATGCGCAGGCCACGATTCTGAAAAGCCAGGCTCCGTGGTGGTGGGGATATGACATGGGAAAGTTCTTCAAGTTTGTCGAAGAGCTTTAAGGAGGTTGCCGTAATTATGAAATTTGCTTCTCTTTCCGGCGTGCTCTGTCTGATGATGCTTGTCGCGTTTCCGCTGAAAGCGGAGATTGGCCTGCCGTTTCCGGGAAATTGGCAGCTGCCGCCGGGGGCTGCGGTTTCCGCCGGAGTTCTGACCGTCGCTTCTACGGATCGGGAAGCCCGGCTCGCCCGGACGGAAATCGATTCACGCGATTATATCGGACGAACGCTGATCGTCCATTTCGATGTGAAATACACCGACGTCAGTACTCCCGCCCTTTCGCATAACGGTATCAAGCTGATGATACACACGAGGGTCAACGGCAAACAATTCTGGCGCAATTGCCCCCCGCTCAGCGGCAGCAGTGACGGTTGGAAGCGCATCACCGTCCGGGAAAATATTTCATGGGATACCGAGTGGATTTCCATCGAAGTCGGCCTTCAGGATTCGACCGGAATCCTTGAAGTGCGCAATGTGGAAATTCAGGATTATGATCCGATGGTTCTCTTCAGAGAGCCACCCGTTCCGCTGCCGGAAAATTTCAAGTGTGCATATGATGAACGTCTCCGCAATCTCCCGCCGATGCGCGGGGTGATGTCGCCGGTCCGATATCGGGTGAATGACATTCCGGATCTGGCGAAATGGAATGCCAATCTGATCCGCTGGCAGTTGCGCCCTTCGCCGCAGAAAATCTATATTCCGGGTGTTGATCAGCAGAAAGCGGAACGGAACCGGACGACGGAAAACTTTCTTGATGCGCTTGATCGCGAGCTTCAAACGCTCGACAAGGTCATCAGTCAGTGCCGTGAAGCCGGCATCATGGTCATGATCGATATGCACCGCGTTCCAGGAGGAAGTGAAAACCTCGGAGAAATACAGTCGGAAGCACGCATGTTCAATTCGGAAGAACTCGCGGCGGAATTCATCGAAGCATGGCGGCGAATCGCCAGGCGTTATCGGGGCAATCCGGTGATCTACGGCTATGATCTCATCAACGAACCCAATCAGCGCCGCCCCTGCAAAATCGATTATCTGACGTTGCAATACCAGGCGGCGCAGGCGATCCGGGAAATCGATCCCGACACGCCGATCTGCATTGCCGCAAGCAATTGGAATGGACCGCGTGCTTTTGCATTTCTTCATCCGCTGCCGTTGAAGAACCTGATTTACAATGTCCACATGTATCATCCGCTGCGCTATACTCATCAGGGGGTGGGGGGAACATGGATTCGGAAGACTTGGCCCGGTGTCTTCTATGGGAAAAAGTGGGATAAAGAGGTGATGCGCGGTTATCTCGCTCCTGTCCGTGAATTCCAGCGGAAGTACGGAGCGAGGATCGTGATGAGCGAGTTCGGGGTGATCCGCTGGGCTCCGAACGGAGCGGACTATCTGCGTGACCTGCTGGAGATCGCCGAAGAATACGGCTGGGACTGGTGCTACCATGCCTATCGGGAATGGTCCGGCTGGAGTGCGGAACACTCCGATGACCGTGGCAGCGAGACGCCGGATCTCAACAATCCGCGCCTGAAAGTGCTGCTGGAGCATTTCCGTAAAAACACCCGGCCGGGAGGTGGTGCGCCTCCTCCCGAAGTTGCAGCGTTCGCCGCGGAAGTCGAACCGGAAAAATCCGAAGCCCCGTTGCCGGTGATCGACCTGAATTCCCCGGAATTCAGCGGAAAGCTGACGGCGGCGTTTCAAGTGAAAGAACTGGACGGCATTCCCGTGCTGACCGTCGCGAATTCAGACAAAGCGGCTGACGTCATCTTCCTGCCGCTGGATGAAAAACGGCTGGCCGGCAAGGAGATCATTCTGTCTGCGGATATCCGGCAGCACAATGTTTCACCCCGTCCAAGACCGTATAACGGTGTTAAACTGATGCTGGTGCTGACCGGTGCGGACGGCAAACGGAACTATCCGCAGGCTTCCACCGTCGACGGAACCTGCGACTGGACACGCCGTACCCTTTTGCTGAACATCCCGGCCGATGTCCGCAAAGCGGAACTTGCTCTCGGTCTGGAAAATGTGTGCGGGATAGCGGAATTCCGCAATATCAGAATCGAAAAGGCACTTCCCGCCGGCGATTATTCCCGGACTGTCGTTACCGGTCGTTGCGGCCGGGACGATGCACTCTATGCGCCGGGCGAAACGATGAAGTTCTGTTTTGATATCCTTGACGGCGGTAAAAAAGTTTCAGGACGGTTGCGGGTGCTTTTCTCCGGTGACGACGGCAGCCGTGAGGAAAAGGAATTTGATGTTCCCGATGACAAGCCGCTTGAAGTAACAGCTTCCCTTGATGCGCCGGGATATATGATGGTTCGTGCTGCATTGCTGACGCCGCAGGGCGCGGTCATCAACCGTCGGGATGACCGCGGCGTCATGCGTCCGCTTCAATATGGACTCGCTGCCGCCGTTGAGCCGGACAAGCTCCGGCAGGGAAAACCGGAACCCGCCGATTTTGACGAATTCTGGCGGAAGTGCCGCCGGGAACTCGATCGCGTTCCAGTAAAGGTGTTGGAGCGGAAGCTTTTCAACACAACGGAGCACTGTCATATTTACGATGTGAAGATCGCCGCCCCGGGGCCCCGGCCGACTGTTGGTTATCTCGCCATTCCCCGGGAGGCCGCCGCGAAGTCTCTGCCGATCGACATCCGGTTCGACGGTTACGCGGTTCACGCGATCCGGCCGGTCGAACGCCGTGATGCCATTGTTTTCTTCGTTAATGCTCACGGCATTGAAAACAATCGCGAGCCGGAATATTACAGGCAGCTTGCCGACAAAGAACTGTATGCCTATGGCTTTCGGGAAGAAGAAAACGAAGACCCGGATACATGCTATTTCAAATACATGATCCTCCGGGATCTTCGAGCTGTCGCCTATGCGATGTCGCTGCCGGAATGGAATGGTGGTGAAATCCTCGTATCCGGCGGCAGTCAGGGCGCGTTCCGGGCGGCTGCGGTTGCGGCGCTCACTCCTCAGGCGACCCGGTGCGAACTGCAGATTCCGTGGTTTTGCGATCTGGGGGGCGCCGGGTTGGGGCGTACAAGGGGGTGGCGACCTGTCTGGAAACGGGGACTCGGTTATTACGACACTGTGAATTTCGCTCGCCGCATTCAATGCCCGGTAGAGATTTCCGCCGGACTTTCGGACTGGATCTGCCCACCGTCCGGTGTTCAGATACTCTACAATAACCTTACCGTGCCCAAACGGATGGTCATGTATCAAGGCTGGGATCATGCTCCGTATTTCGGATATGACCGCAGCAAAGCTCAGAAAAGTACTTTTTCGACAAGATGAAAAATATGGTTGACATGCCGCAATTGTTCCCTGCGGAGGTTTCCGCGTGGGATGAAGACGAAAAGGAGCGCCGGGCCGCCGCCGGGCGCGAAGTACTGGAGCAGATCAGGCGCGCCGGGCGGGACGGTTCCGGCACGGTCCGCATTCCGCCCGGCGATTACCGCTTCCCCGGCCGGGAGGGGATGCTGCTGGAAAATCTGCGGGATATTTCGCTGGAAGCGGAAGGCGCAACCTTCTGGTTCTCTCCCGAAGTCACGGCGGGCGTGCATTTCCGCAACTGCCGCAACGTCCGGCTTTCCGGCCTCGCCCTTGACATGGAGGAACTGCCGTTTCTGCAGGGGATTCTGCTGGAAGTCGGGGAAGAACGGCTGGTGATCCGGCTGGAGGAGTATTTCCGCCGCCGCTTTCATGAACAGCGGGATCAGGATCACTTCCGGCTGATGTTTCTCGACGTGGCGGGCGAGTGCGAAACCGATAATCTCGACTTCATCGTCCCGCGGGAAAAACTTTCTCTCGACGCGGCGGGCAATCTCTTGGTTCCGGTGTCGGAACCGGTTGCCCGGCATTGGCGCTACCAGCTTCGGGTGCCCCGTCCCGGCGACCGGGTCGTGCTGGGAATGCGTCATGAAGGCGGCATGCTGCTGGTCGACGGCTGCGAAGCCATGTGCTTCGAGGCGGTCACGGTCTACGCTTCGCCCTGTTTCGCGTTTTATGAGATCGGCCACGGCGGAGGAGGCAACACTTACCGCGGCTGCCGGCTGATCCGCCGTCCGGGGACGGACCGGCTGCTGGCTTCTGCCGCCGACTGTTTCCACTCGATGAACCAGCGGCGCGGACCGCTGATCGAACAGTGCGAATTTTCCTGGGCGATGGATGATTTCGTGAACATCCACGGTTATTTTCATGTGGTGCTGGAACAGCTCTCCGAAGATGAACTGCTGATCGTCACCCCTTTCGGCACCGGTCTGCAGCCCGGTACGGAGCTGACCTTTTTCTCCGCTCCCTACGGAAGGGAGAAATTCCGGGCCGCGGTCGTCTCCCGACAGGAGAGCGCCGGGAGCGAACAGGAGGGATTGCGGCGGGTCAGGGAGCTTTACGGCCGGAAGTTCGGGATCGGCCTTCAGGGGTTTCCCGGCGGCTCTTTGTGCCGGGTCCGGTTCGACCGGCCGCTGGATACGGAGCCGGGCGACTTCGCGTGCGACTACGACAACTGCGGCTCCGGCGCGGTGATCCGCTGCAACCATTTTCACGACTGCCATGTGCGCGGCATCCTGCTGAAAGCCGCCGACTGCCGGATCGAAGACAACCGGATCGAACGCACCGCCCTCAACGGAATCATCCTGAAACCGGAGTTTTTCTGGCTGGAGGGGCCGATGCCCCGGAATATCGTGATTCGGGGCAATACCCTGACGGACTGCGCGTTCGGGCATACCGCCCTTGCGGCGATTCTGGTGATGTGCGGCTGCTGCGCACCGCCCGCAGACCGGATCACGCCGGTTGTCAACATGGAGGGCATCGTCGTGGCCGGCAACCTGATCCGCCGGTGCAACGCGGGCGCCGGAATCGCGGTTTTCAACAGCCGGGCTCCCAGAGTTTCCGACAATCGGATCGAAGCGCCGTTCGCCAATCCGACGGCGGCCGGCCGGATCGATCTCGGCGAACGGCTGGACCTCTCCGTGGAAAAGATTTCCCCGGAAGAACGGGGGCGGTTGAAGGAATCCCGCTCCGCGATCGTTTTTCTGGGCTGCGCCGGAGCGGAGTGCCGGGGCAATACCGTGCCGGGGAGAGGAGAAGGCGACCGGGCGGTGGTCTATGCCGGTTCATGGGGGAACGCGCAGGGGCAGCCCGCCGGAATTTGACGGCCTCTTTTTTTCATGACTGCTTTACTTTCCATCCGGGGAGGCTATATTACAGCGGAAACGCGGTAAATTTGATCGGGAAAGTTGCATGAGGAGAAGCTACGCGAACGGCATGGACTGGGTCGCCGCCGGGCTCGGTGCGGAATGCGCCGCCACCCCCGGCGGTTCCAACCATTTTCTGTTGCTGCTGACTCCCGCCGGGAGGGTCGAGCCGGAGGCCGTGCGCGCTTTGCTCGGCTCCATCCCGGAGGCCGCTCGCGCCCTGCTGCACGGCCGCTGGGTCCGCGCGTGGCATCTCGCGCCTTACTGGAAGCCGGGGCCGCCCGCTCCCGTCGCCTTCTCCTGCGTCGCCTCCTCCGACTGGCTCAGGGCGGCGCGGATTTATGCGGACGAGCCGCTGCCGCCCCGCGCCGCGCTGGCGGTGCGGGTCATCGACGGCGGCGGCGAGTGGCGGATCGCTTTCAAATTCAGTCACCGGCTTTTCGACGGCGGCGGCGCGGAGCTTTTCCTGAAAGCGTTGTTCACCGGCGACGAAACGCTGTGGAGTGTTTTCCCCGGCTGTAAGGAGCCCGGCCTGAACCGCTGGGGAGAGCTGTTCGGCTCCGGCACGCGGGTCAACCGGGCGCTGCGCGCACTCTCCGCCGAACCGATTTCGGAGCTTCCGAATCCGGAGGGAGAGAGCGCCGGAGTCCGGTTCCGGGTCGCGGAGCTTGACGCGGAGCAGATCAAAGCGAAGATCGGGCAGCACGCCGGCCCCTTTATGTTCGGCACGGCGGCGGCGGCGCTGATCGCGCGCGCTTTCGACCTCTGGCGGCGGGAACGGTTTTCGCCGGGGCGGGTCTTTTTCCCGATGTCGATCGATATGCGGCTGCCGGGTGACCCGGAGCCGAACATGTGGTTCAACCAGTGGAGCTGCCTGCCGCTCTGGTGGGAGCCGGGCGAAGCCGCGCCGGAACGGGCGTGGTGGATCGCCGAGTGCCGCAGACGGATGCTCGAAGCGATGGGCGCGGGGCTGCCGAAGGATTTCCGCGATGCGAACCTGCTGATGCGGATTCTGCCGGTCGGTCTGGAGGGAAAATTGGCGGCGAGCCGGTTCCGGGGCGGTGCGGGCAGCGCGATGTTTTCGCTGATTCCCGCCTCGTCGGTTCCGGCGGCGTGGGAGGGGCGGGAGTTCCGGAATCTGGTGCATTTGCCGGTGATGCCGCCCCGGCCCGCGCTCGGCATTTTCTGCAACGTCTTTGCGGATCGGCTGAATCTGGTGCTGTCGTGGCGCGGCGGCCTGTTCAGGCCGGAGGAAGCCGACGGGCTGCTCCGGCTGATCCGTCGCGAACTGCAATGGGAGGAGTGATGAATATCTACGCTGAAATCCGCCGCGAGGTCGGCGCTTACAATGGCGTCGCGGTCGCCGACGGCGGCGCCGAACTCACCTATCAGGGGCTGTTCAGGCTGGTCGATGCGACCGCCGCGCGGCTGCGCGCTTTCGGGATCGGGCGTGATTTCCGGGTCGGGGTGGAGGTGGAAAATTCCGCCGGGTACATCGCGCTGTCGCTGGCGATCCTGTCGCTGGATGCGGTGATCGTGCCGGTTTCGGTGAACGTCCCGGCGGAGGAGACGCTGGAGATTGTGCGCCGCATCGAATTGAATGCGCTGATCGCGTCGCAGCCGCTCCCCGGCGTGGCCGGGCGGGAGTTCGAGGTCACGCCGGAGCTGAAACTTCAGGCGGCGGTCTTTGAAGGCGTGCCGGTCGCGTCGCTGGCGCTGGGGGAGGGGAAGCAGGCGGCGTTCATCCGCTTTTCGAGCGGCACCACCGGGCTTTCCAAAGGGGTGGTGCTCTCCCACCGGGCGGTGCTGGAACGGACCGCCGCCTGTACCCGGCTGCGGATCGGCGAGGGCGAGACCGTGCTGTGGGTGCTGGATATGGCGTTTCACTTCGTGGTCACGATCATCCTGTTCCTGCGCCGCCGCGCGTTGATCGCGGTCGCCCGCGCGCCGCTGGAGCGCACGATGGCCGAAACCCTCCGGCTCCGGCCGGTGCGGCTGCTCTATGCGACCCCGTACCACTACCGGCTGATGACCGGTTCGCCGGATTTCCCGCCGGAGTGCCTGAACAGTGTGAAGCAGGCGGTTTCGACCGCGATGCGGCTGACCGCCGCCGAGGCGGAGGCGTTTACGCGCAAGTTCAACGTGCCGCTGACGCAGGCATACGGCATCATCGAGGTCGGACTCCCCTGCCTGAACGACGACATCGCCGGGGAGCGGGTCGATTCGGTGGGGCGTTTGCAGCAGGCGTACCGGCTGCGGCTCGACGGAGCCGGGGCGGACGGCGTCGGTGAAATCCTGCTGCGCGGGCCGGGGATGTTCGACGCGTACTTTTCGCCGTTCGCGCTGCGCACCGAACTCGAACCGGACGGCTGGTTCCGCACCGGCGATCTCGGGCGGGTCGATTCCGAGGGGTATCTTTTCATCGTCGGCCGGGCCAAGAACCTGATCAATTTCATGGGCATGAAAATCTTTCCGTATGAGGTGGAAACGGTGCTCAATGCGTTTCCGGGCGTGAAGGAGTCGCGCGTTTCCGGCGTCGAAACCCCCGGCTACGGCGAGCTTCCGGCGGCGGAGCTGGTGCTGGAGCCCGGCGCGGAGTGGTCGGAGGAGTTCCGGCAGCGGCTGCGGCGGCACTGCTTCGCGCGGCTTTCCGGCTACAAGGTGCCGAAGGAGTTCGCGGTGGTCGCGTCGATTCCGCGCACCGCCAGCGGCAAGATCGTCAGGAAAAAGTGATGAAACGCTGGAACTGCCGCGAATTTCACGAGACGAAGTTCTGTCCCGCCGTGCTGCGGGACGGCCTGACCGATTTTCTGAGTTTTTTCGTGCTTTATTCGCACATCTACGACCCCGCCGTGAAGCGGATCGCAACGCTGCTGGAGCGCAGCCGCGAATCCCGGCTGACGGACCTGTGCGCGGGCGGCGGCCTCTACGACCGGATGCTGGTCGGAAAACTGCGGAAACTGACCGGAGACAGCGCGATCCGCTGTACCCTGACCGACCTTTATCCGAACCGGAACTGGGCGCGGGTGAAGGAGTTGTCAGGCGGCATGGTCGATTTCGCGGCGGTGCCGCTGTCGGCGGAGCGGGCGGTGGCCGGGCTGCCGGGCGTGCATCTGATGTTTTCCGCGCTGCATCATTTTTCGCCGGAGGAGATTGCCGGGCTGCTCCGCGCGGGGGCGGCGAAGGGGCGGACGCTCGCGTTCTTCGACTATTCCCGCCGGGAGCTGCTGCCGGAACTTCCGCCGGTATTGCTGTCGCCGGTGCTGCTGTGGTGCGTGTCGTTTCTGGTGTTTCCGTTCTCGTGGAGACGGCTGTTCTTCACCTATCTGATTCCGGTTCTGCCGCTGGTATTGCTGGTTGACGGCTTCCTGTCGCGGATGCGCAGCTATACCGCCGCCGAGCTGGAGGAGATCGCGCGCGGCGCGGGGCTGCCGGAGGGATACCGGGTAGTAGTCGAGGTGCTGCCGGTCTACGGCGGAGCGGCGAAAATCCACTGTTTGATCGCCCGGCCCTTGCAAAACAGCTGAAATGATACCATATTATAGGGTGCGTTTCCGCACGCGAATCGTTATTTTACGCAAGGAGGCAAGGAAGATGAAGAAAACTGTGAAATGGATGGGAAGCATTGCCGTTGTCTGCATGTCGGTATTGGGATTGACCGGCTGCAGTTCGCTGTCGTCGATTCCGAATAACGTCGCTCCGGGTGTTGCGAACAAAACCGGGGTGGTGCAGGTGTCCAGCTCCTGTCTGAACGCCGAATATCCGAAAACCTTCTATGTGGTCGCCGACAAGGCCGTGAAAAACTCCCCGTATCTGGAGGAGGTCAAAGCCTATACCGTGAACGGCCTCAAGTACATCGGCATGACCGAAGCAGCCGGCGAATCCGCCGCGAAGCTGATCGTGACGATCAATTTCAGCAGCACCCAGGCCAACCGGATGGTGGTGCGCTATTCGATGAGCGCCGCGGAAAAGGGCAAAATCTGCTGGACGGTCAATGCGAACTGTTCGACCCGCCCCGGCGACATCCGGAATTACCTGCCCGGACTGGTCGCTGCCGCGATGCCGAGCGTCGGCGTGGACCGCGCCGTATCGGTCACGAACCTGCGCAAGTATCCGCAGTATGTGAAAGCGGTGATGGGAAGTCTGGAGTAATACTATTTTGCTTTCAAACATAGATCCAGCCTTGCCCTTCCGGTTTGCTTTTTGCCTTGTGTCCTCGTGCGATACTCTGTATCGCCCTGCGGGACAAAACAAAAATCAAATCCGGAATATCAGCGGCTTCATGTCTATGTTTGAAAGCGAAATAGTATAAACATACGTCGTCGCTGCGGCCCGGTTTCTGCCGGGCCGTTTTTTTGTCCGGGGTGTGTCATGGCACACTCCGGGCGTGTCACGGTGTGACAAAATGGCACAGTAAGGTGTGCCGGAAACAGCCGGATACCGGGACAATCAAAGGGAAAACGGCGGTTTTCGAGGAAAAGCTGCGGCAGAAGAAAAGTTGGCACGCCCTTTGCTATTATCCGAAACGTTATTTTGAATGATTAAAAAATTACTTTTCAAGGAGGATGTATTATGAGCAAGATTTTAGGTATTGACCTCGGCACCACCAACAGCTGCATGGCTGTGATGGAGCACGGAGAATTCAAGGTGATCCCGAATGCGGAAGGCAACCGGACCACCCCGTCCATCGTCGCGTTCACCAAGACCGGTGAGCGTCTGGTCGGCCAGACCGCGAAGCGTCAGGCCGTCACCAACCCGAAGAATACGATTTTCTCGATCAAGCGCCTGATGGGCCGCAAGTTCGCGGAAGTCGGCCGCGAGCGCGAGCTCGTGCCGTATGAGATCGTAGAAGCCGCCAACGGCGACGCCCATGTGAAGGTCGGCGACCACAATTATTCGCCGCCGGAAATCTCCGCGATGATCCTGCAGAAGCTCAAGACCGATGCGGAAGCCTATCTCGGCGAGAAGATCACCCAGGCGGTGATCACCGTTCCGGCCTACTTCAACGACAGCCAGCGTCAGGCGACCAAGGACGCCGGCAAGATCGCGGGCCTCGAAGTGCTCCGCATCATCAACGAGCCGACCGCGGCCGCGCTGGCTTACGGCCTCGACAAGAAGAGCGAAGAAACTGTTGCGGTTTACGACCTCGGCGGCGGTACTTTCGATATCTCGATTCTGGAAATCGGCGACGGCGTTTTCGAGGTGAAAGCCACCAACGGCGACACCCACCTCGGCGGCGACGACTTCGACCAGGCGGTGATCAACTATCTGGCCGACGAGTTCCAGAAGGAGAACGGCGTCGACCTGCGCAAGGACCCGCAGGCGCTGCAGCGGCTCAAGGAGGCTGCCGAAAAGGCGAAGTGCGAGCTTTCCAGCAGCATGAGTTCCGACATCAATCTGCCGTTCATCACGATGAATCAGGATGGCCCGGTCCACATGAACATCACGCTGACCCGCGCCCAACTCGAAAAGCTCTGCGATCCGCTGCTTGAGCGCACCAAGGTGCCGTGCCGCAACTGTATGCGCGACGCCGACGTCAGCGCCGATAAGATCAAGGAAGTGATCCTGGTCGGCGGCATGACCCGTATGCCCAAGGTGCAGGAGACCGCGAAGGAAACCTTCAACAAGGAACCGCACAAGGGCGTGAATCCGGATGAAGTCGTGGCCGCGGGCGCCGCGATCCAGGGCGGTGTGCTCGGCGGTGAAGTCAACGACGTGCTGCTGCTCGATGTGACTCCGCTGTCGCTCGGCATCGAAACGATGGGCGGCATCATGACCAAGCTGATCGAGCGGAACACCACGATCCCGACCAAGAAGAGCGAGATCTTCAGCACTGCCAGCGACAACCAGCCCGCCGTGGATGTCCACGTGCTGCAGGGCGAGCGCGAGATGGCGCGCGACAACAAGTCGATCGGCCGGTTCAAGCTCGACGGCATCGCTCCGGCTCCGCGCGGCGTGCCGCAGATCGAGGTGACTTTCGACATCGACGCGAACGGCATTCTGCACGTGACCGCGAAGGACCTCGGCACCGGCAAGGAGCAGAAGATCACGATCACCGCTTCCAGCGGTCTCTCCGACGCCGAAATCGAGCGGATGGTCAACGAGGCCAAGGCCCATGCCGACGACGACAAAGCGGCCAAGGACAAGATCGAGACCAAGAACCACGCCGACTCGATGGTCTACCAGACCGAAAAGCAGATGAAGGAATTCGGTGACAAGATTCCGGCCGATGTGAAGGGCCAGATCGAAAGCGCGATCGCCAAGCTGAAAAAGGAGATCGAAGCCGACAACACCGAAGGCATGAAGTCCACGATGCAGGAGCTCGAACAGCTGTTGCAGAAGATCGGCGAAGCGGTGTACGCCGCCCAGCAGCAGGCCCAGCAGGCCGGAGCTGCGCAGGGGGCGGCGGATGCCGGCAGCCGGCCGGACAGCAACGGCGGCAATGACGACGGGGTCGTCGACGCCGAAGTGGTGGACGATAAGTAAGCAAATCCCGGCTACGGAATAGGACGTAGACGAGTATCAATGAAGAGCCCCGCCCGGGGCGGCCCGGGCGGGGAATTTTTCCGGAAAAATTTGAATTTCAAAAAGAGTAAGCACGTTGTGCTTCTTTAACCCAAAAACAAAGGAGTTTTCAGAAATGTCGAATGTCAACATCAAGCCGCTTGGCGACCGTGTCCTCCTCGAGATCTGCGAGAACCGCGACCAGATGAAGGGCGGAATTCTGATCCCGGATTCCGCGAAGGAAAAACCGCAGGAATACAAAGTGATCGCGCTCGGCACCGGCAAGACCGACGACAATGGCAACAAGGTTCCGTTTGACGTGAAGGTCGGCGATATCGTGCTGACCAGCCGTTACGGCGGCAGCGAAGTCAAGGTTGACGACAAGGAGTACAAAGTGGTCAACCAGGACGATATCCTCGCGATCGTCGGCTGACGGAATTTCAGGTTTCTGAACGTATTTGAATTTTAAAAGGAGTTTTAGTTTATTATGGCGAAACAGCTTGTTTTCTCAGATGAAGCCCGTCGCGGCATTCTCGAAGGCGTCACCCTGCTCTCCAAGGCGGTCAAGGCCACCCTCGGTCCGAAGGGCCGCAACGTCGTGCTCGACAAGAAGTTCGGCGCTCCGACGATCACCAAGGACGGCGTTACCGTCGCGAAGGAAATCGAACTGAAGTGCCCCTATGCCAACATGGGCGCCCAGATGGTCAAGGAAGTCGCCAGCAAGACCAATGACGTCGCCGGCGACGGCACCACCACCGCCACCGTGCTGGCCGAGGCGATCTACCGCGAAGGTCTGAAGAACGTGACTGCCGGTTCCAACCCGATGGAGCTGAAGCGCGGCATCGAGAAGGCGGTCGAAACGGTCGTCGCGGGCATCGCCAAGATGTCCAAGAAGGTCGAAGGCGACATGATCGCGCAGGTCGCGACCATCTCCGCCAACGGCGACACCACCATCGGCCAGATTATCGCCGAAGCGATGGAGAAGGTCGGCCAGGAAGGCACCATCACCGTCGAAGAAGCCAAGACCCTCGAAACCACCCTCGACGTGGTCGAAGGCATGCAGTTCGACAAGGGCTATCTGTCGCCCTACTTCGCGACCAACACCGAAGCGATGGAAGCGGTCCTTGAGGACGCCTACTTGCTGATCCACGAAAAGAAGATCAGCAACCTGAACGACATGCTGCCGCTGCTGCAGTCCGTCGCCAAGGAAGGCAAGCCGCTGCTGATCATCGCCGAAGACGTCGAAGGCGAAGCGCTGGCCACTCTGGTCATCAACAGCATGCGCGGCATCCTGAAGGTCTGCGCGGTGAAGGCTCCGGGCTTCGGCGACCGCCGCAAGGCGATGCTGCAGGATATCGCGGTTCTGACCGGCGGCACCTGCATCACCGAAGACCTCGGCATCAAACTTGAAAACGTGACCATCGACCAGCTCGGCAAGGCCAAGCGCGTGACCGTCACCAAGGAAAACACCACGATCGTCGAAGGCGCCGGCACCCAGGCCGCGATCATGGGCCGCGTCGCCCAGATCCGCCGCGAGATCGAGGAGACCTCCAGCGATTACGATCGCGAAAAGCTTCAGGAACGTCTGGCCAAGCTGGCCGGCGGCGTGGCCGTCATCAACGTCGGCGCCGCGACTGAAGTCGAAATGAAGGAAAAGAAAGACCGCGTCGACGATGCGCTGCATGCGACCCGCGCCGCGGTGGAAGAGGGCATCGTCGCCGGCGGCGGCGTGGCCCTGATCCGCGCCGCGAAGGCGCTGAAGGACCTGAAGCTCTGCGGCGACGAGGCCACCGGTGCTGCGATCGTCGAGCGCGCGGTGGAAGAGCCGCTCCGCCAGTTGGCCGCCAATGGCGGTTACGAGGGCAGCGTGGTCGTCCAGCGCATCAAGGAACTCAAGGACAATGAGGGCTTCAACGTGGCGACCGGCGAATACGGCGACATGCTGAAGGCCGGCATCCTCGATCCGGCGAAGGTGACCCGTTCGGCGCTGCAGAACGCCGCCTCGATTGCCAGTCTGCTGCTGACCACCGAGTGCCTGATCACCGACATCAAGGAAGAAAAGGAACCCGCGATGCCCGCCGGCGGCGGCATGGGCGGCATGGGCGGCATGGGCGGCATGATGTAATTCATCCTCCTGCTGTTACAGCACAAAACGCATCCGAAGCAATTCGGGTGCGTTTTTTTTGCGGAAAGCTGCGATTTCCCGTTTCGGGCAATGAAAAACATCCCGGTTCGGAGGGGATCCGGCCGGGATGTTCGTGTTTTCGGTTCAGAGCGGAAGCGAACCGGTCAGTGTTTCCGGTAGCCGCATTTCGGGCAGACTCCGTTGACCAGCGCGACGCCGCACAGCGGACAGCGGTCGACGGTTTTGTCCGGAGCGTACTCCTGCGTGGCGGCGTTGACTCCGCTGGTGAAGGTCAGCCTGGCGATGTTGAGCTTGTCTTTCAGCAGGTCGTAAACGATCTTGATCATGCCTTCGACGGTCATCGTCTCTTTCGTGACGACCAGGCGGCAGTCGGGATAGGCAGTCGCAAGTTCGGTTTTGAAGGCCGCTCCCTTCATCTTGTTGTTGGGAGAACCGTTTCTGATTCCCTGCTTGTCGTAAACGTCAAGGATGGCCGGGAGCAGCGGGTCATCCTCGCGCAGCACGAGGGCGTGATCGAAATTTTTCAACACATCCCATGCGACTTTCTGGATCTCATTGCAGGGGAAAACCATGTTGACGCCGGGGTCGACAGTGTCCTCGACCTCGATCGTCAGGACGCCGGTGTGACCGTGCAGGTACTGGGCTTCGCCCTGAAATTTGTAGAACCTGTGCGCATACTGCAGTTCGATCTTCGTGATGCTTCTCATGTTTCTTTCTCCTTATTTTGGTTGGTTGTTGGGGAAATCGTTTGCCTGTGACGGTGCGGACCCGCCGGTTGCGGCGGCGCACCGTCTGCAGATTCCGACGAGCCGGATTTCCATGTGGCTGACGCCGCGCGACAGCATTTCCGGCGGAATTACCGCGCCTTCCGGCCAGTCGAAGTCCGAAATCTCTCCGCATTGTCCGCAGATGAAATGCCCGTGCGCGCCCACCCGGGAGTCGTAGCGGGCGTTGTCGATATGATCCAGACGCCCGATGATCCCCATTTCGGTAAATTCATTGAGAATCCGGTATACGCTTTCACGGGTGATCGTCGGCAGGGCGCTGCGCACTGCGAACCAGACCGTATCCACGTCAGGATGTGCGTGGTTTCCCTGCAGAAACTCGTAGACGGCCAGACGCTGGGAGGTGCACTTCCAGCCGATCTTCCGGCAAAGTTTCAAAAATTCAGCATGTGTCGCGGTCTGCATGAAAATTCAAATCCAGTTATATAAATTTTAAATCTAAATAAATATAACATTTATTTATTGGGATATCAAGGGCCGGTCCTGTTTTTATTTGTTTTTCATCACGGGACGGGCAGAGGGAGGGGGATGAGGCCGGCGCGGTGCGAATTGCCGAATGATAAAGAAATAATATAAATTGTTCTTATTTTATTTGCTTTTGCCGTGATTCTAAACATAATAATATTCGGAAAAATAGGGGGCGGTCGCGTGGATTTCATGCGGACAGGGGACGTATGACAATTCGGAGCCGGAAGCTGTTCAGGGGGATTTCCCTGTTTCGCGCCGGATTTCGACAGGCGTGCGAAAATAAAGAAAAAATATAAATTCCCCTTAATTTTATTTGCTTTTATATAAAAATATATACATAATAAATATTGGATAAATGGAGGTCTGCGTGCGGTTTTCCGTCAGGAGAGGGCTGGCGCAGCCGTCCTGAAATCCTGCGTTTGAAACATTCAATTCACGTCAACGGCGTAGATCAGTAACATCAGGGAAAATCAGGGAATGAAATATCGGAATGTATTGGTTGGCGGTTCTGTCGGCTTAGTGTTTTTGGCCGGGTGCAAATCGTTCGATGACTATCAGGAAGAGCGCGTGGCCTATGCGGTGAAGCATTTCGAGCGTGCGCGATATGACAATATTGACGCGGAGCGCGTTCTTTCGCTCGACGAATGCGTCCGTCTCGCCGTGAAAAACAATCTCGATCTGAAGGTGTTCGGGCTTGAAGAGCAGGTCGCGAAGGAGATGCGGACCAGCGAAATGCTCGGAATGCTGCCGGAGCTGAACGTCTCCGACAACCTGACCGGGCGCAGCAACACCCCCGCTTCGAGCAGCCGGCAGGTTCACGGCACCGGGCCGGGCACGTACACCTATTCCCAGAGCCAGGACCGGAATGTGAACTATCTGAACGTCGATCTGGCGTTGAGCGTGCTGGACTTCGGGCTTGCCTTCTTCAACACCCAGCAGTCGCAGGACCGCATGCTGCTGCGGCAGCAGCGCACCCGCCGGGCGGAACAGAATCTGGTGCTCGATACGGTGCGGGTCTACTTTCAGGTGGCGGCGGCGCAGCGCGCGATCAACGTCGCCGGGAAGCTGCTGGAGGAGTGCCGGAACCGTTACGAGCTGATCGAGCAGATGGGCGATTCGGGGCAGATCACGCCGTTCCGGGCCTTCGACGAGGTCAAGCAGTTTGTCGAGATGGAAAAACGGCTGACGAATTATATCCGCAGCTATGAGAACTCCTGCGTGGAACTGCGTTCTCTGCTCGGATTCTATCCGAATGCCGCGATCAGGGTGGATGATTCGGTGCTCGACACGGTTCCGGAATTTGATTTCCCGGAGATGGAGCTGATGGAGCAGATCGCGCTGATGAAACGCCCGGAGCTGTATGAGGTCGACATGCAAAAGCACATCAACGTGCTGGAGTGCCGGAAAACGCTGGTGATGATGTTCCCGAATGTGCGCATGTTCGTCGACTTCACCAACAGCAACAACAGTTTCCTCTATCACTCGACCTGGTGGGAGCTTGGAATCCGCGCCGCGTACAATCTGCTGAAGCTGCCGCAGCACATCGCCCGTTATCAGGCTTACAGCGCGCAGGTGGATGCGGAGGAGGCCCGCACCTATGCGCAGGCGATCGCGGTGATGGCGCAGGTCCGCATCGCGCACGCCAATCTGGTCGCGACCCGCGAGCGGCTCAATATCGACACGCGGGTCAACGCCGCTTACCGGAAGAATCTGGAGAAGGCGGAGGGCAGCAGCCGGGTTTCCGGCGAACTCTCGCAGCTGGAGCTTGCCCACATGCGCCTTGCCGCCGCCGAAACCGAAATTGAAAAATATCTGTCGCTCGGCAACTATTATGTCGCGTATTTCCGCATCCTGAATACCCTCGGCATCGAAAATCTGCATGAAGCCACGGTTGCCGAACTGAAAAAGCGTCTGGAGGACGAACGGATCCGCGCCGCGGAAGAATTGGCGCGCGCCAAGGCGGAGTATGAGGCGGAACAAGCGAAGATCCGCGAGGCGGAGCAGCAGTTGGAAACTCCGGTGGAACCGCCTGCCGAACCTGCCGCCTGATGCAAATGTGGGAGGAGTTGAACAATGAAACTGAATGACTGGGATATGTTCCGGTTGGAAGACCGGGTGCTTTTTGAAGCCGCCGCCGCCGCCGAAATCGTCGACGCGGCGGAAGCGGCGCAGGACAACCCGAATGCGAATGTGAGCGAAAGCGAAAAGCAAGCGCAGGAGGAGCGGGAGGCGTTGAAAAATGCGCCGCCTGAAAACCCGTCGCAGGCGCGTCCGAACGGCGAGTCACAGAATATTCCCGGCGAACCCGCCGGAATCGACGCGGAGCTGGATAAGCTGATCAACGGGGAGATCGGTTCCGCCGACCTTGCCGCTGACGCCGTTTTTTCCGATCCGGGAGTTGAGAATGGCGATGTCCCGACGGTCACGGTGGATTTTATCGACCGGGGCGGCACGGTTTCCACCGGCCGGGAGCTGGTGGTCATCAACTCCAGTGTCGCCGATGCGGACGACATTGTCGCGTCGCTGAAGCCGAATCAGGAGGCGTTGCTTCTGGATCCCGACCGCGATGCGATGGAGCAGATCAACGATTACTTCAACCGCCACGACGGCGTGAAATATGAGGCGCTTCACATTCTCAGCCACGGCAATGACGGTTACTTCGTGCTGAACGGCGAAGTTTTCAATGCGGAAAACTTCGATGCGGCGGAGTGGGCAGAGGTCGGCGAGCACCTGACCGGGGGAGGCGACATCCTGCTGTACGGCTGCAATCTCGCCGACGGCAAAGCCGGGCGCGAGCTGATCGGGCTGATTGCCGACGCGAGCGGAGCCGACGTCGCCGCCAGCGACGACGCGACGGGCGTCTCCGGCGACTGGGAACTGGAGTACCGGTTCGGCACGGTGGAGGCCGAAAGCATTGCGGTCGACGGCTATATGCACAACCTGACCAACTATCTTGTCGTGAATGAAAACAGCTCCGGCGAGGGATCGTTCGCGTGGGCGGTCAGCGAGGCGAACAAACATGCCGGAACCGATGAGATCACGTTCGCCGACAATGTTACGGAAATTCGGCTCTCCGGGGCTTTGACGATCGATGATTCGGTCACCATTTCCGGATACCTGAGCGGCGACGGAGAAAACATTGTCACCATCACCGCTGCCGCCAGCCGGAGGATCTTTTCGATCGACTCCGGCGCGAATGTCGTGCTGGAAAACCTCAATTTCGAGGGGAACGGCACCGTCAACTCCAATGGGGGAGCGATCTACAACTCCGGCAACCTGACGTTGAATCACACCGATTTTTCAGGGTTCCATCTTTCCAGCGGCAATCGCGGCGGCGTGATCTACAATTATGCGGAAGGCAGTATTACGCTGAATATCAACGACAGTGTTTTCCATGACAACTCGACCAGCGGCGCTGGAGGCGGAGTACTTTACAATACCGCCGATTCCTGGTACGGCGGTTATGCGACGATCAACATTACCGATTCTTTATTTTTCGACAATCACGCTTCCGGCCATGCGGGGGGCGCGATCTATCTTAATACGAGTTCGGGGACATTGACTGTCGATGGCTGCATATTCCGGGAAAACAGTGCCGACGGCGGCGGCGCGATCGCCAATTACGCCAAGCTGATCCTGAAGGATACTCTGTTCGAAAGCAATCATGCCGATTCCTATGCGGGTGCGCTGATCAGCGGCAGCTCCGCCACGGTGACCGCTTCCGGAGTCCGTTTTGCCGGCAACTCGGCGACCGGGGACGGCGGTGCGGTGATGAACTATAATGTCGGGACTTTCAAACAGTGTGTGTTTGAGGGCAATATCGCTTATGAGGGCAGTTCCGGTTTATTCGATGCAACCTGCGGCGGCGGAGCGATCTTCAACCAGAAAGGCAGCGGGAGTGCTTATCTGTCGATCACGGACTGCCTTTTTGCCGACAACCGGGTGGACGGCGGCAGCCATGCCGGCGGTGCGATCAACAATTACGGCGGCGCGACCCTTGTAGTTGTCAATACGACGTTTCACGGGAACGGAGCGGCTTCCGGCGGTGCGGTCTACAATGACGCCAAAAGTAAATTTTACGCGGCCAACTCCACCTTTGCTTTCAATGAGGCGGTACAGGGCGACGGAGCGATTCGCAGTCTGGGAACGGCGTTTGTCCTGAACAGCATCGCCGTCGGCAACGGCAGCGGCGCCGACATCACGAACTCCGGGAAGCTGGAGATCCGGTATTCCGCTTACGGTTCCATCGACGGCTTTGCGGACGAGGCGGCGTTCCGGAATCACGCCGGGGAGAGTGTGGAGAGCATGTTTGAAAACGGCGGCGCGCTCACGGACAACGGCGGGCATTCAAAATCGGTTGCCCTGAGCGAGTATGCCGCCGGCTTTGCCGCGGCGGCGGTCCGTATGCAGACGGGGGACTCCGACGGGAGAATCTACGCCTTCTTCTACGGCGACGGCACTTCGGAAAATGAGGTGACGGTGAGGGTTTCCACGCCGGGCTATTCCACCGCGACAACGGAACGGCAGCTCGACCATGACCAGCGCGGTTATCTTTACGGCAGCGCGCCCGGCAATATCGGCGCAGTCCTGCGGGAGGGATATGTCGCATGGAGCGGCGCCGAAGCCGCCGGAGACGCAACGCATTTCTACACGGTTGCCGGACTTCAGGCGGCGCTGGATGACGAGAGCGTCGACACGCTCTACTGGCTGGATACGCGCATTTTGCTGAACGGGCAATTGACCATCGGCCGCGACCTTGCCATCGTCGGGCAGGGGAGCGGTGAAACGATTCTGGTTTCCGCCGGGAATGGAATTTTCCAGATACAGGCGGGCGACGTGACGATATCCGACCTCGCCATGACGGGAAACGGCAGGAGCATGTCGGGGGACGGCGGCGCGGTGGTGAACCGGGGGACGCTGACGCTTGCCGATGTCGAATTTTCCGGCCTGACGGTGACCGGCAATGGCGGCGCAGTCTGGAATGCCGGAGTGCTCACCGCGGTCAATGTCCTGTTTGCGGGCAACGCCGCCGCTTCCGGCGGTGCGGTGTTCAATCGCGGCAGCCTTTCGATTGACAAGGGAATTTTTACCGGGAACAAAGCTTCCGGCAGCGGCGGGGCAATTGCGAACGCCGCCGGCACGGTGCGCATCGACAACTCTTATTTCAGCGCGAATGCCGCCGTCGACGGCGGCGCGGTCTGGAATGCCGGAACCGCGGCGGCAGTCAATTCTACCTTTGACGGCAATACGGCGGCCGGGAAGGGGAGCGCGTGGTTTGCGGCTTCCGGCGTCTCCTCGCTGGTCAACAATACGATTACGGCATTCAGCGATGATGCCGCACAGCAGAGTGCGGGCGTCTATGCCGCTTCCGGATCGAAACTGCTGGCGCTCAACAATCTGGCTGTCTCGAACGGCGCGTTCGATTTCTTTGCGGAGGATGGAGCGGCGGCGAATCTGAAGTACAATGTCGTTTCCAACGCGGCGGGCATGGACGGCACCAACCTCGGCGGAGCCGATTCCCAATCGGAATTCGGCGGCAGCCGCTATACGGCCAACGGCGGCGACATGCCCGGCCTTCGCGTGCTTCCCGGCGCTTTCGCGTCGCAGGAACGGAACCTGATCGTCGGTGAAAAGGACGGCAGCTTTTACTTCACCACCGGCCGCGATACCGGGCAAATGCAGTGGATCGCGCTCGACCCGGCGGGGACGGATCTCGTGACCGGATCCGTCGCGGAGGCCGAGGCGATGTACATCAGCCGGGACGGACGCGGCGCCGCGCGCATGTTGGCGGGTTTTTACGGAGCCGGAGCCTATGCGGGCAAGGCGATCTGGGGATACTATTTCACGGATCCGGCCAAAGATGTCACCGACATTCTGGAGGCGGATGTCTTTCTGTACATGCCGGAGCGGGGCGGCGTCAATGTGATGCTTACTCCGGCGATCAGCGACTACGCCTCGCTGGTCGGGAAAACCATCTATCTGGCGGATGGTTATATCGATGTGAAGTCGATCACGGTTTCCAACGACGCCGATTTCCAATATGATCCGGCGAATCCGGAGGCGGCGAATGTGGAGTTCCATTTCGTCGGCGGGGAGCATACGGTGCTTTCGGCGGTTTCCGGCGGCAGCATCCTGACCGTCAATTCGAGCAGGCTTCCGGATGGTTCAACCCGTTATGACGCCGCATTGCCTCAGGTTGTCGTCACAATTGAAAATGTCGCGATGACGCGCGAAAATGTGTCGGCCGCGCCGGAAGCAGGCGGCTGCATCTATGTGGAGGGCAACGTTGTCCTGACTCTTAACGAATGCGAGTTCTACGGCAGTTCCGCCTCGTTCGGCGGTGCGGTCTACGGTTCGAGCGCGCTGTTTATTCAGGCGGACCGGGCCGGATATATCGGCCCGGCGATCACGCTTGACCGGTGTGAATTCCGCAACTGCTCCGCGAGCTACATGGGCGGGGCGGTTTATATCAACGACATCATGGCGGGCAGCAGCGGACAGGCGTCCCTGGGGAGCAGTGCTTCCCGCCCCGGCAGCTTCACTCCGACCGGACGGGGCGATTATGAGGCAGGAAAACTGACGGTGACCGGTTCGGTGTTCGACGGCAATTCCGCGGAAAAGGCGGGGGGGGCGATCGCCGTTGCGCCGGTTTCGCTCAACGATATGAGGTCTGAGGGGAAATATTCCTATTACATCCAGACCTCGTTTGTGAACTCGGAAAGCTATTTTCTAGTGGAGATCCGCGATTCCGTATTCAGCGGCAATGCCGCAACCCTTACGGCAAGCGGCGGCGGCGCGATTTTCATGGATCTGACCGGGCGGCAGAACGACGGTGCGGGGAAGAATTTCGTACTGGCCGATTCGACTTTTTCCGGCAATACCGCCGGGACTTACGGCGGCGGAGCGGTATTTTTCTGTGGCTACACCGCCGGTATGAGCGAGGTCGGCGTTGATGTGGAAATCGACGGCAACTTCTTCAGCGGCAACTCGACAGCCGGAGATGGCGGAGCGATCCGGTTGACGGAGGATTCCAACGGAGGATTCTATTCGTTCTTCATGAGTATCAGGATCAATGTGCTGAGCTGGCACGTCGTGGAGCAGGAGATTGAGTTGCGCATGGCTTCTGCGCCTGCTCCGGCGGCGATGGCCGTATCGCGGTCTGGAACTTCTTCCGGGATCACTTTTGAACTGGATCGCAACACGTTCAGCGAAAACAGCGCCCTGCGGGCCGGCGGAGCCTTTTCGTCGTCGATCAGGAGCACCTCTTTGCAGGTGGATATGATCAACTCCACACTGGCGTTCAACGCGGCCGGGACGAATGGCGGCGCAATTGATACGCGGTATGAAATGCGCCTGAATCTGATCGATTCCACTGTGGCATGCAATACGGCGGCGAATGGCGGAATTTCTGCCGACGCGGTCGTGGTCAATGTGATCAACTCGATCGTGCTCGGCAACGGCGGCGGAGAGTTCGCCGTCGCCAACGGCGGAGAGATCCATACCGCCTATTCGATTTACGGCCGGGAGGCCGCCGGAACGGTCGCGACGGATACTCATTCGCAATACGCGGTATTGAATGAGGTGTTCGGCAAGGATTTGCTTGCGGCATCGGATTTGACCGCATACGGCACGCTGGCGATCAGTGCGGCGGGGCTTGCCTTCACCTCGGGAACGCAGGTGGCCAAAGTGGGTGATGATTTCTATTTCCTGCAGGATGGAGCGTGGGTTGATATGAAAGGCAACACCACGACGGTTTCACGGGCTGATTACATCATGGCGGCACAGGATTCAAGCGCCGCGAATGGAATCGTCCGCGTGGAAACCAGCCGGGGCGGGTTCAATGTCGGCGCCCATGCGATGGTGGAAATTTCCGTGGAAGTCAGCACCGAAAAGAGCTACGACGGCACCACCGCCGCACCGGTTGACGGAAACGGCGGTTACATTTACAGCGTCGACGGTATCGTTTCAACCAATGACGGACTGCTGATTGGTGCGGAGCGGGTTGAACTGGAACAACTGGAATACACCGATAAGAATGCGGGCAGGGATATTCCGCTTAATGTCAAGGGCGTTCTGGGGGGATTCGAGGACGGCTCTCTTTATATCGTCACTTTCAGCGGCAAGGGGGATATCCATAAAGCGCAGTTGACCGTAACCGGCAATACCGATACACAAATCTATAACGGCAAGGAACATGCGGTCGTCGGCTGGTCGGATGTCACTGGTCTGGTTTCCGGTGATGCCCTGCAAAGCGTAGCGGGCGTCGCCGCCGGAACGGATGTCGGCGAGTATGATCAGGTGCTTTCGGATGCGGTGGTTGTGGATGCCGACGGCAACGACATGAGCGGCAACTACGAGATCAGCTACATCGACGGCAAGCTGACGATCAACCCGGCGAAGGTCATTGTAACCGTCGATGCCGTAAAAACCTATGACGGAACTACCGGCTACGACGTCGCAAGCGGCAACCATACGGTTACGGTGAACAGCGACGAGTCGGGGCTGCTGGATGCGGATGATTTCGTGCTGGAATCCTTCGAGTACGGCGGCAAGAATGTCGGGCAGTATACCGGAGCGGACGGCACGAACGGCAACGCCGGTTATATCGGCAAGTATGGCGAGAATAATTTCATCATTGAATATGTCTATACCGGCACGATTCGCCATGCCGTCATCACGGTCGATGTCAATGCGGAAAAGGTGTACGATGCGAATACCCGTCTTGGTCACGATGAAGCGGATTATGCACTGGCCGGCAGGATCGGCAATGATGATGTGGATTTCGATATGGATTCGCTGCAGGCGGAATATGCGGATGCCAATGTCCATTCCGGCCGGGAGCTGACCGGAATGGCGGGCAGTCTGACCGGCGGCGACAGCGGCAATTATATTCTGGTCCTGACGGGGAAAGGCGCCGTCACGCCGCGGCACATTACGGTGACGGCGGATGAGCAGAGCAAGCAGCGGGGAGACGACGATCCGATACTGACCTGGAAGCATACCGGCGGTGTCCTGCTGGAAGGCGATTCCATCGATGGAACGCTGGTCCGGGAACCGGGCGAGGAGGTCGGGGACTACACCATCCTCAACGATACGCTGCAGGTGAACAACCCCAATTATATCCTTCACTATGTGGAAAACCTGCTGCATATCACGGAAAATCCGCGCGACAACCAGCCGGAGAGGATTCCGGACAGCAGCATCAATGAATGGCAGCAGCCGTATATTTACAATCTGAATTATACGATGTCCACCGAGGCCCTCGGACCGGGCAGCGCCGGTTTTTACTGGGAACCGCGCGGGATTTATCGGTTCGAGGCTCCGACTTCGGTTCTTGATCCGATCCCGGATGGTGAAAATTCTGTCAGCGGCAGTTTGAACCTCCGTGAGGCGGATGACTCCCTGGAGGATTATCTGGAAATCGGCGGCGTCCGGTGGGAAACCATCCTGAATCGGCACACCGCGTTCAAGGATGATTTCGAACTTCTGCTGGATGATTATATCGGCGATGCGTTTTATGAAAATGCCCGGGCGGAGGCGGAAATGGCGAAATTTTCCCGGGCGCTCTACTGACGGGGAGAAGCGAAGTGAGATGGTGTGCGTTTTTTCTGCTGCTGTTTGCCGCCCCGGCATACGGCGAGGCGGTGAAGGCGGTGCTTTTTCCGTTCCGCGAGGCAGTCATTGCGGCGCGGGCGGAATCCACTTTGCTGCCTTACCGTTTCAAGCTCGGCGAGCCGTTCAAGGCGGGGGAGGTTCTCACTGCACTGGACGACTCCCGGTATGCGCTGGAAGTCAGGCGGGCAACGGAACAGGCCGACTTTGCCCGGGCTGTATTCGAGGACAGGAAGCAGTTGCGGGCCAAGAACTTCACCAGCGATCACGAGCTTAAAAAAGCAGAATTTGACTTGTCTGTTGCGGAAAGCAGCCTGGCGGATGCAAAGCTGAATCTTTCGTATTGCATCGTGAAAGCTCCGTTCGCGGGCAAGCTCGCGGAAATCCGGACGCAGGAGTACGAAACGGTTCGTCCGGGGCAGCCGCTGTTTCGGATCATCGACGACAACCGGCTGCTGGCGGTGATGAACGTTCCGTTGAACGATGCCGCGCTGACGACGGTGGGCAATCCGGTTGTCGTTTCGGTTTCGGGAACGGACCGGAAGGCGAAGGGAACCGTATATGAGGTGGCTCCGCAGGCCGACCACCGTACCGGCACCGTCCGCATCCGTGTGCTGATCGACAACGGCGACGGCAAACTGCGCGCCGGCATGACCGGGGAATTGATCCATGACGAATGAGGAACTTTCCGCCCGGCTGAAAGCCTTTGCTTTGATGCTGAAATACGGACACGACCTCTTCGGGGCCGGGGATTTCATGGATGCGGCGGCGCTGGCGGTCAACAACAGCCGCCAACTGCTGAATTTCCGCACCGCCACGCTGCTGGAACTTGCCGGCGGCAAAGCCCGCGTGATTGCGCAGTATGGGCTGGCGGAGGCGAATCCGCACTCGCAGCTGGCGGTGCGGCAATGCCGGTTTGCGGAGTCGCTGCAGCTTGCCGATGAACCGCAAACCGTCACGCGGGAAAACGGCCTGCCGGATGAACTGGCGGAACATGACGCGGTCTATTGCTGTGTGAAACTGCGTCCGCCCGCGAACCTTGAGGAAACGGATTTTACTTTCATCTGGCTGCTCGAATATGAAAAGAGAGTGCCGCCTTATGTCTCGAACACGGTGAAACTGCTGGCGGCTTCGGTTTCCGAAGCGCTTTATTACCAGCGGCTTTGCAAGAGCCGGTTCCGCCGGATGAAGCGCCATGTGAAAAAAAGGTGGATCTGGGGCGTGATTCTCGCCATGCTGACCGGCGCAATGTTCGTGCGCGTTCCCGAAAATGTCACGGCGGAGTTTACGCTGAAAGCGCCGGAAATCACGAGCGCCTACGCCTGGTTCGACGGGCTGATCGCGAAGTGTCTGGTTCAGGATGGAGAAACCGTGAAGCGGGGCGATGTGGTTGCGGAATATGACACGGAACAGCTCGCCTACCGGCTTTCCGGCGCCCGGAGCGCGCTTCGCGAAGTTGAGGCGGAGCTTGCGCTTGAACAGCAGAATGCTTTTACCGACGAGACGCGGCTCGGACAGGTACGGCTGCTTGAAGCCCGCCGCGACACGGCGAAAGTCGCGGTTGAGGAGGCGCAGTGGTATCTGGAACACTCCGAAATTGCAGCTCCGGCCGAGGGGATCGTGGCGCTGGCGGATGACCGTGCCGAATTGCTTGCCGGGAAAGCGGTCAGGACCGGCGACAAGCTCTTCGAGATATTCGGCGGAAACGGAATGGTTGCGGAAATACCGGTCGATGAACGAGAGGCGTCGGTGCTGTCTCAACATTTCCGGGTGACTTTATTTCTGCACACCGCGCCGGAAACGGCAATTCCGGCTGAGATTCTGGAAATTTCGCATTACCCGGAGCTGACCGAACAAAAGACCTACTGCTATAAAGTCCGGGTAAAACTGCAGAACGCCCCGGCCGGACTGCGTTACGGCATGCGCGGCGTCGCAAGGCTTTCCGGCGGCCGGGTTCCCATCGGCTACCGGTTGTTCAAGAGCTCCGTACTTTACTTCCGGGGAATGTGAAATGGCCGCCGCGGAACCGATGACCGGCATGTTGAGAACGGATGTCGAACTGATCCGGGGCGGGACGCCGTTGCTTTTCGACCGGCAGGCGGATGCCTATTACCGGATTCCTCCGGCCATGCTCGATGTCGCGGCGTTCCTGACGGAATCCATGCCGGTTTCACAGTTCCTCGATAAACTCAGGTGCAACGGCATTTCGCTGGAGCGGAGCGAGCTTGTGAAACTGCTGGCATTCCTCCGGCAGAACAACCTGCTCGCTCCCGAATACGGCCAGATCGGCGTCAGGCGCGAGCGTCGGGCGGAGCAGAGGGAGAAGACCGCTTTTCTGCGTTTTTCGGCGGCATACCTTTTTTTCAGGCTGCCGCCGTGGCGCCCGGAGCGCTTTTTTGAGGCCATCAGGCCGTATGCGGGCTGGATCGCATCGAAACCGGTGGTTCTGGCGCTGCTGTTTCCCGCCCTGCTGGGGTATCTGCTGGTGGTCCGGGAGTTCGGGACGGTACGCACGACGTTTCTGGATTCGCTTTCATGGGCGGGGCTGGCGAAGTACTTCGCGGCGATTTTGTTCCTGAAACTGATCCATGAGGCGGCGCACTCGCTGGCGGCGATCCGTTTCGGCTGCCGGGTGCGCGGGATCGGGGTGGGGTTCATGGTGTTCTATCCGAAGCTGTACACGGATACCACCGACAGCTGGCGGCTGCCGCGCGGGAAACGGCTGCTGATCGACGCGGCGGGAATCATTACCGAGCTGCTGCTCGGCGGCATCGCGGCCCTGCTGTGGGCCTATTTGCCGCCGGGCGCATGGAAGTCGACGATGTTCTATGTCTTTGCGGTCAGCACCATTTCGACCCTTTTCGTGAACGGCAACCCGTTCATCCGCTACGACGGCTACTACATCTTCTGCGACCTGGTGAATATCGAAAACCTGATGGCGCGTTCCGGCGAATACGTCAGGCAGTGCTGGCGCTGGCATTTCCTCCGGCTCGGCGCAAAACCGCGCGGCGAACACGGCGTGCTGCTGTTCTGTTTCGGCGTCGGGGCGTTCCTTTACCGGATTTTCCTGTACACTTCGATCGTTCTGGTCATCTATCACAGCTTTGTAAAGGCGGTGGCCGTGGTGATGATGGTTCTGGAGCTTTACAGCATTCTGATTTATCCGTGCTGGCGGGAGATCTGGACGATCCGGGCGCTGTCGAAGCGTTCCGCCGGACGGGCGCGCTGGTTTCCGGGCGCAGCCGCGCTGGTGATTCTGGCGGGAATCCTGTTTCTGCCGCTGTCGTGGAGCATCTCGCTGCCGGGGGAGACGGTTCCGGCGGCGCGCCGGCTCGTGACCGTTTCCGAGGGCGGCTACCTGACGGCGAAGCTGCCGCGCCGGGCAAGGGCGGTCAGGGAGGGGGATATCCTGTTCCGGCTGCGTTCCCCGCAGTTGGAAAACGGAATCGAACGGCTGAAAACGGTTCTCAAATACGACCGGACGCTTTACGATCTTCAACAGCTTGATGAAAAGCTGTTTTCCGAAAGCCGGGTGACGGCTGAAAAAATCGCTTCGGACCGGCTCGGACTGGAAGAACTGGAACGCCGCCGGGAAAAACTGACGGTGCGGGCCGGAGCGGACGGCGTGTTTGTCCCGGCCCTGCCGGATATGTCGGAGGGGGCGTATCTGCCGAAAGGATTGCAAGCCGGCGAGGTCGTTTCCGAGAGGCTGATGGTTTACGCCTATGCGCAGGATCGCGATATCGGCAAGCTGAAAGAGGGAGGCCGGGCCGTCGTCTTCGTCCGGGATTCGCCGGCGGAGCATCCGGCCCGGATTACGCAGGTCAACCGGATTGCGGCGCGGCTGAAGGATTCACCGCTGCTTCAACACTACGGCGGGCCGGTTCCGGTTTACGCCGACGGGCAAAATCCGGGAGAATATTCGTCGGTTCTCGCTCTTTACCGGATCGAACTGGTGCTGACGGAGGCCGCCGGCCTGCTGCCGGGGCGCTGCGTCAGTGTGGAAATACGAAATGCGGAACGGCTGGGCGAACGCATCGGGAAGCTGATCCTTTCCGTCATCCGGAGAGAGTTCTGATCCCGCGGCGCAGGCCCGTTGCCGCCCTGCAATTCCCGGAAACGGGAGTCACTGCCGGAAACGGGCGCTCCACTCGGGGTTGGCGGGGCCGAAGTGCTTCAGCATCACCAGGGGATCGGTCGGGGAGGCGTTCACGATCGTGACGCCCTGCTTCGCGGCGGATTCGGAGACGAAGTATTCGTCGCTGGTCAACTGCCCGAAGCGGATCAGGGCCGGAGTTTCCAGCGCAAGGCCGTTCATCGAACCGTGTCCCTGCATCACGATCAGCCCGTAGGCGGCTTTGTCGCGGATTACGGCGGTACGGCCGGGCAGCACGGTCAGCTCCTTGGCCGAAACCGCCGGGGATTTGTAGCAGATCCAGCGGTCGAGGTAGCCGCCGTCGCGCATTTCGGCTTCGGGGTGGGCGTCGACCGGACGCATGAAGCGGTGTCTGCCGAAGTCGGGATCGACGTTCAGCTCCCAGTCGATCACTTCGACGAGGTAGTCGAAATCCCCGACGCGGTCGGCGGGGCAATCCTTCCACAGCAGCGATTCGGGTACGATCTGGTCGTCCACGAGGCTCTGGTACATCGCGTACACGTCGCTGGCGACCTGCGGCTCGTAGGTGCAGAAACTGCCGGGGGCGTGCAGCACGCCGGGCGGGACATCCCAGCCGGTGCCGGGTTCGAGCCGGTAGGCTTTGGAGAGGTTGGTGATCTTGTTGTCGCCTCTGGTGAAGTTCACCAGACACTCGCGGACCTGCTCTCTGGTCGTGCCCGGCTCGAAGCCGAAGAAGGTGAACGGGAAGTGGCCGCCGTGGTTGTTCAGCTGCGGCGGGAAGTAATAACACTCCGGCTTGCCGCGCTGACCGACCAGCTTCGCGTGTTCGTCGCGGTGGTGGACATGGTGGGGCAGGGGGCCGAGATTGTCGAAGAACTTGGAGTAGACCGGCCAGCAGCCGTACTCTTTCCAGAGCCGCTCGCCGAGCAGTTCCGCGCCGAGTTCGGCGACCGCTTCGGTGAGCGGGATCAGTTCGCCGCCGGGCGTCACGAGGTGGCTGATTCCCTCGTTCCTGCCGGTCAGCGGGCCGTTGTCGGCGGGGGTGGTGCAGCCGAGCCAGCGTTCGTCGATGCCGCCGCGTTGACCGCCGAGCGCGTAGTAGTCGTCCGGATGCAGTTTGATGCGGCGGCCCGGAATGCAGAAGGAGCGGGGCACCCAGTTGGGGGCGAGCCGGAAAATGCCGTTTCCGGCGGAGAAGGCGTTGCGGATGGCGGAAGCGGACATGGTGAACCTCCTTTATATGGTTTCAAAATGGAATTCAAGGCGGGTGTGGACCGCTTCGCCGGGGGCGAGGCGGCGGGCGACGCCGTCGGCGATATCGGCGGAACGGCCGCGCAGCGAGGCGTTGGTCGGTTCAAGGCCGAGCGCGTAGGCTCCGGCGAGGCAGTTTTTCCACTGCACGAAATCGGGCAGTACGTCGGTGTTCCAGACGAGGGTCACTTTGACGCCGAGCTTCCGGTTCAGTACCGCGATCCTGCCCTCCGGCAGTTTGTGGAAGAAGCACTGTTCGCGGTAGTCCGGCGCCGGTTCGTCGAGCCGGTCCCATTCGGCCAGCCCGGCGGCGGCTTCGGCGTCGCGCGGCACGACTTCATGGGGCGGCGCCTCGAATTCGAGGTCGGGCGACGCGAAAGGATAGCCGAAGTTGCAGTGGTACAGGAGTTCGAGGTAGTCCTCACGGGGGGCGAGGTTGGTGATGGTGTCGCAAAGTGTGATCGAGTTGTCGCCGAAACCGGTGGAGACGGAACGCTCCAGTTGCAAATATTCGCCGAACATCGCGCTTTCGCGCAGCGTGCCGACGGCTTCGAGCCGGTAACTGCCTCCGGAAGCGCCGCGCCGGATGCCGACATCTTCGGCGGCGAGGTGGGAGGCGCGGCCGTGCAGGCCGTGTTCCCCGTCCGGCACTCCCGCGTTGCGCAAGCCGGAGGTGGTCATCAGTCCGCCCTGCCAGCTGCGCAGCCAGCCGGTCCCCTGCGGTTCGTAGCGTTCGCCGGAAACGTAGCCCGCCGGGGCGCGGAACACCAATGGAATCCCGCGGAACGAACAGTCCACCAGATCCATTCCCCGGTCCGGCGCGACCGTGAACGCCAGCCCGGAACCGTTGCGGAATTCGATCAGCCTTGAGCCGCGACCGGGGCCTTCGGCAAGTTCGACCAGTCGGGCGTCGGCGAGCTGTTCCATGCTGCCCGCGTAGCGGCGGGCGTCGGAGAGGTTGCAGTAAGTCATAATTCATTCCTCCATCGTGAGTTCAAAGAGTTCGGCGTCGCGGAAGCGGTCGAAAGTCAGCGCGAGTTCGCCGCCGGTGAAGCGGAACGGCACGGTTTTGCCGTCCGAGGTGCGCCGCACCCGCTTCGGCGTGAACCCTTCCGGCAGCTTCACGGTCAGTTCGACATCGGCGAGGGTGATGTTCGGCAGCTCCTCCTGATAGTCCACCATGCCGAGCAGCAGCGTGCCGGGGACGGCGCACTCCAGCAGCGTCAGTTCGACCGACGCGGGCAGGTTCCGGGAGGCCGTCACGAACATCGGCAGGTGGCGGCGGAACAGCGTTTCGCCGAAGCTCTGCTGGGCGTACTGCCGTTCGGCGAGCAGCCCGGAGTAGAGGTAGACGCAGCGCCCGCTGCCGTAAATGTGTTCGGTCAGCCCCGCATAAGCGGTTGCGACGCCGGGCGGATTGGAGTGGATCGACGCGTAAAGTTCGGGATCGTTGACCGGGAAATCCGGCAGTGTGACGGTGCCGTCCACCCGCGTTCCGTCATGCGCTTCGACCAGCGGGTAACAGGTGCCGGAGCAGGAGATCAGTTCATCCCCGGCGGCGAGGTAGCAGACCTTGTCGGTATCCTTGCCGGTGTAGCTCACTCCGAATACGTCGGCGAGCTGAAAGTCGCCGTCCGTGTTGCCGAACCGGTCGTAGAGCGAGGTCTTGCCGGTCGCGATCAGGGTGCCGCCGGTGGCGACGAACCGGCGCAGCCGTTCCGCTTCCTCCGGCGACAGGTAGGCGGCATGGTTCACGATGATCGCCTTGAAGCCGGAATAGTCGCTGGTCCGGTCGGTGATGACCTTGTAGGGGACGTGCAGGCGGTTCAGCAGTGCGGCGGTGCCGAGCACCTCGTCGAGCACCGCGTTGTGGCGGATGTCCATATTCGCGCCCTGTTCAAAGAGTTCGAGCAGGGGCAGGCGGTTTTTCGACTCGTCCACGCAGCTGGACATCGAATAGTAAAGGCCGACCTCCGCCCGCAGCACCGGCCGCAGCCGGGCGGCGGCCCGGCGGAAGGGTTCGAGCTTCCGCACGATCTTGCCGAGGCGTTTGTAGAAGTGCTCGTTCAGCGTGCCGTCGGGGTTGATCGCGTCGATGAAGAAGTAAGCGCCGCCGTTGGCCAGCGTGGTCGCGGCATGCAGGTAAAGTTCCTCGTCGGATTTGGTCGAGGTGTGGTCGTGCAGCGACACGCAGCGCGAGGTCATGAATTCATAGGGCTGCATATTCGTGTAGGCTGAAAACGCCTTGGCGCCGAACCGCTGCTGGAGCCTGCCGCCGTAAAAATCGCCGGAGGTGTAGTCCGACGCTTCCGCGATGCCGGAACTGGCGCCGAGGAACCAGCCGTGCAGCACCGGCGAAAACTGGTGGGTCACGGTCACGCCGGGCCGCGCCTTGCGGGCATGGCCGGTCAGCTTCATCGCGTATTCCGCCATCGAATCCTCGCGCCAGCGCTGGAAACGGACCCATGCCGGGTCTCTCCAGTCGATTACCTCCGGGATTTCTGCTCCGGTTGCGGCGCGGAATTTGGCGCGGCAGGAGTCGCAGCAGCAGACCGTCGGCCAGAAGGTCATGTCGATGAAGATGCCCGCGACCGGATAGGCGAGGATTTCGGAAATTTCCGTGCAGCAGAACTCCACGTACTCGTCGTTGTTCGGGCAGCTCCAGTAGTAGCGGTTGCCGTGGTTGTTGCCGGTGCGGTCGCGCATCTGCCACTGCGGATGGGTTTTGGCGGACCAGTTATGGTGGATGATGGTGTGGTAGGCGACCGGGATGATCCCCGCGTCGGCGAGTCCCCGGACGGTTTCGCCGAAGATATCGCGTCCGTTGAGTCCGGCGTGCATGTGGCCGACTTTGGTCGGATAGTAGCTGTTGCCGTTATGGTCGCAGGCGTAGACCATCGAACTCTCGACGCCGGAAAGCTTCAGCATCCTGACATACTCCGCCGGGTCGAAACGGCTCATGAATCTGGGGTTCAGGTCGGTGATGTGGTTGTCGATCAGCATTCGGGAATAGCATTTTTCCAACCAGGACATGGCAATACCTCTTTCGTTGTGAGATGTTTCCTGACTATATTATACTCGAATGTAGCGAAAATGACAGGCGACAAAACCGATATTCCTAGCACGGATCACGGATTTTTAGTGGTTTTACCTGCCATTCCGTGAGAAAATACAGGCTTTTTGAGGATTTTTTCAGCCGGAATGGATTCAGTCCCTTCTCCGATATCCGGGCAAAGCCCGGTTCTCCGTTTTCCGGCAGTTCTTTGGGGATTCACCCCTGCCTCGGACGCCGGAGCAGCCGGGCAGATGGACGATTTCTGGAAGTGCTGTTTTGTAAGATGTTTGAATGAAACAGGTTGATCCAATTTTCCGGTTCTCCGGTGTTGCTGGTTGCGGTAGATTCGGAGGGGGATATAATTTTCGGCAGCCGCTTGTCAGGCGTATTTCGGCGGGAAAACCGGAAAGAACAGGTTGCATTCGCTCCGTTCCGGTTTTATAGTACGGCTGAAACCGCCGAAGGAGCCGCTGAAAATGGAACATGAGTTTGAACGCCGCCGCCTGTTTCTGGGCGGCGGTCCCGTGTGGCACTCGACCTGGCCTCCGGGCCGCGTCGAGCCGAACCGCCGGATTTACGATTATGAACTGGTCTATTTCGCGAACGGCAGCGGCCGGATCATCACCGGTGAGCGGGTTTATGAATGCAGTACCGGCTCCGCGATCATCATTCCGCCGGGGCTGGTGCACTGCACAGTCGGAGTGCCCCAGCTGGAACGGTGGTGCATCCATTTCGACTGGTTCGGGGATTGCGGGGCGCACCGCGACAACCCGAAAGCGGAGGATGTGTTCGTCTACAACGACGATCCCGCCCCGTACCGGGAAGAGCTGGCGGCGAAGGACCCGGAACTGCCCGGCGTGTCGTTTCCGGTTTTCCGCGAGACGGTTCCTCAGGAGATTCTGCTGTTTCTGCGGCGCTACTTCCTGCCGGAGTCGAAAGGGGTCGGCGGAATGCTGATGCGCCAGGGAGTTCTGATGCAGATTCTCGGGCTGGTCCTGCGCGGCGAGGAGCCGGAGGCCGCTCAGACGCCGGAATCCGGCAAGCTCTTTTTCAAGGCCAAGAACCTGATCGATGCCCGCTATCTGGACGGCGGCCTGCGCGTGGCGGGAGTCGCCGCCGAATTCCAGATCACCGCCAACCACCTGACCAAGCTGTTTCACGCCGCGCTGGGAATGTCGGTGATGGACTACATCCAGACCCGCCGCGTGGACTACAGCCGCAAGCTGCTGCTGGAAAGCAACCTGACCGTGCGGGAGGTGGCTTTCGCCTCCGGCTTCAACGATCCGAACTACTTCACGCGCTTCTTTCAGCAGAAAACCGGTATGACCCCCTCCCGCTTCCGCCGCGAGTGGGAAATCCGCTTCGACGGGAATGAAGCGTGATATCTGCCCGGCGGATTCCTTATTTGTGCTAGAGATGATGGTTTTATCGTCTGTGCATTTCGATGATTTTCTGGTATAATATACATGGAAAGGCGGTACCGGCGACAAAAAACAACTGTCGCCGGACTTGCCGGAAAAGTGCTAAGGGCGGCAAAGCGCCGCTGCTGGGGGGCGTGCGGCTGCCGGTACAGGCGAGCCTTGGTTGGTCTCCAAGACCATTTACGCGGCGCACAATAAGCGCGGTCAGCGCCGCGAACGAATGTGAGGGAATTATTTTGTGGTAGCAAAATAACGAGGAACGATAGTGACGAAGCCGAACGTAGAGAGCGAAGCCCCCCTGGCGTAGTGAGCGTAGCGAACGATGAAGGGTTGGCGGGCGTAGCCCGACAAGTAAGGGGCGCTAGCCCCGCCCGCGAATGGAAGTGCTTTGCAAGTCAGCGGGAGTTCCGAGGCGAGCGGGGAGGTCCGGAGGGCGGTTGGCCCTCCGGAGCCATCCGCATAAGACATAACAACCAGTTTGTGAACTGTAATGATGCGAAAAGGCAGACCAAACTTATGAGTAAGTGCATGATCACGTGCGATTGGAAAGCGGAGCTGAAGTCGGCTTCGCCGCCCTTTCGGGCTCCGCACTCCAAGGTTGACCTCGGGTGGCATTGGATTCAGGAGATGATAAATGGCCGATAAAAACAACGCAACAATTGATAATGGAGGGACAATGAAGAACCAGCGGTTTACTTTGATCGAGCTGCTCGTCGTGATAGCGATCATCGCGATTCTGGCGGGGATGCTGCTTCCGGCGCTGAACAAGGCGCGGGCGACCGCGCAGTCGGCGAGCTGCCTTGCGAATATGAAGCAATTCGGACAGGCGGCGAATCTGTACACCGGCGACAGCAACGGCATTACGGTGCCGCATGTGATGGACGGCAGTTTCAAATTCACGATGGGGGACTTCACGACGGATCAGCCTTCGTGGCAGCATTTTCTGGCCTCCTACCTCGGACTCGGGGTGGATGTGCTGAACTACACCTCCGCAAAGCGGGGCAGCCACATCTACCGCTGTCCGGCGGTTCCGTACAATGCGGATGCGAACGGCAGCGATGACAGCTACTGGGGCTATCCGGGGCCGACCGACTGCGGGCCGGAGCGGTTCTGTTATGCGATCAACGGCATGGGATATGCAACGGTGGTCGGCTATCCGGACGCCGCCTATAACAAACCCAAGAGGATCGAAAAACTGCGCAATCCCTCCACGCTGTTCGCGATCGTCGAAGGCGGACGGCAGGGGGCGATCCTGAGCGAATGCAACCTCGACAACGGCGACGACACGCTGCCGCGCGTGGCGACCGGCGTGGGACGGGCCCGCTATCCGCACGGCAATGTCTCCTCGAACCAGCTTTATGCCGACGGCCATTGCGGTTCCCGGCAGGGGCTGCTGCGTAAATTCGTGGACAGCGACCTCGGCAACGAGTGGACGCAGGCCTGGGGCTGGCCCGGCTGGGACGCCTGGTTGAGGTGATTGAATGAATCAGATACGGTTTGCCGTCCTGCTGGGGATGCTGATCGGTTTCGGAGCACTTGCCGGGGAGAGCCGGGGGGCCGCCGACTTGCGCGGCCTCGGGAAAATCGAGGCGCTCTGCCGGGAGTCCGGCGGCGGGAAAAGTTCGTGGACCACCCTGAAAACCGGGAGCGCGGAACTGGCCGCCGCGTGCGGCTCGAAGCTGCTGGCCGACCTGACCGGTTTCGGGGATGTGAAAATATGGGACGGAGGACTCCCCGGAACCAATCTGAAGCTGGATGGAACCGGCTGCTGGCTGCTCGGCCTGGACGGCGACCGGGTGCAGGTGCTGTTTGCCCGCGATCCGGAGGGACTGGGCGCGCTGGCGAAGCAGGCGAATGCGGAAAACTGGAAGCCGGTGACGCCGGGCGTCCATCCGCGCTGGCTCGACCGCTTCGACAACGACGCATTCGCGATCGGCCTGCTCGGGTGGGGAAAGCTGCCGAAGGATTACCGCAAGGGGGCGGACTGGCTGGGCGAAAAGCAATTCAACCTGATCGGCGACGTGCTGAATCCCAATATCCAGCTGGCTCCCGGTGTGTACGACTTCTCGGTGGCGGACTGGTTCGCGGCGTTGGCGAAGCGGCACGGCACCGCGTATCATATCTACCAGCCGTGGGGCAACCCGGAACGTCCGGCATGGCTGTGGAACCGCACGCCGCTGCCGCATGTGTCTGCGGAGCCGGGTTTCGTTTCCTATCCCGATCTCGATTACCAGAAAAACGCGGTCTGCGCGGCGTTCGATCCGGTGCGCCCGACCGATGCGGCGCTCGCCGCCTCGCTGCGCGGCATTGCGGCGCACAATGCGGAAAATCCAGACTTCAACAACCATTTCGGCGGCGTTGAAATCGGCCACAACGTGATGCTGGCGATTCCGACCTACGCCGGAGATCCCGGTGCGGTCGCGGCCTATGCCGCGTTTACCGGCCGGAACCCGGAGCGTGAGAAAGTGGAGATTCCGACCATGCGCACTTTTGCCGGATGGAATCCGGAAACCTGTCTCGACCTGCGCGGCGAGTGGCAATTGAAGGCCGATCCCGCCGGCGGGAAAACGCCTCCGGACGGGGGGGCGGGCTGGAGCGCAATCCGCAGCGACGACCCGCTGCTGCTGTTGTACGATTATTACTCCGGTTCGGTGTGGCTGAAGCGGAATTTCCGCGCGGCGGACCCGGCGAAGCTGAACTATCTGCACATCTCCCGGAATGCGTGGCACGGGCGCGTCTCCAAGGTTCAGGCGGCGTTCCTGAACGGGAAACCACTGAAGGACCTGACGCACGACGATCCGATCACCGGCGACTTCGACGAGTGTTTCGAGCTGGGCGGAGCGGTGCGCGCCGGGGAGAACACCATTGTGCTGAAACTCGACGGCAAGCCGGTTCCCGGCTATATCTTCCTCGGACCGAAAGGGCGGTGGAGCTATCCGTCGGACGATCCGGGACTGAACAGACTCTATTTCGACACCATCGAATTCGCATCGCGCTACCGGATGCGCGGCATCGAAAACTGGCTGAAGGCGACCCGCGGCGGCGATCCGCAGGGGCGTCCCCAGCTGCTGATGGCGACCTGGGATTTCATCGATCACACTTTCGACCTCTGCCGGAAATACGGCGCGACCGCGCAGGATACCGGGCAGGGCGGAGCCTGTTGGGCGCCGTGGCTGGCCCGCTACTATGTCGCGCGCGGACTGCCGATCACCTGCGAACCGGGCAATGCGCCGGGCAGCGCGTGGGAGATGCGCAAAATGATGACGCTGTACATGCTGCTCGGCAACGAGGGCATCAATGCGCTGTTCGACGCGGAGCAATATATGGGCAACGAGGAGGTGCGCCGCTGGATCGACGCGAATCCCGAGGTGATCCGCAGCGCCGGGAAATTCGAGATGAACCGTTCCGACCTCGGAGTGATGCGATCGGTACGCAATGCGTCGCGTCTCCACTTCCCTGCGGTGTGGAGCTGGGATGTCAGCCGCGGTGAACTTCAGGCCGCCGGGCGCACCGTGAACCTCGCCGATCCGTCGGACTTTGAGAAGGATCGGGCCGGAGCGTGGTTCGACGTGGTGTTCGACGCGGCCAGCGAGTTGCTGACCGACGGCGAAATCGCCGGAATCGAGCGGTTTTGCCGCAACGGCGGCACCTTTATCGCGATGCACGAGACCGGCAAGCATTCGCCGGAACGCGGCTGGTCGTGGCCGGTTTCAAAATTGAACGGCCTGCGCGTAGTCGGCCGCAGCCGGGGCGGCTGGGGCAAACTGCGGTTCAGCAAGGAGCAGGAGCTGTGGCCGGAACTGCGCGGCAGGGAGATCGACGCCTGGGGCGTGGTCTACGACTGGACCGGAGCCGACGTGACCGGTTCTTCCCTCGGCATGGAGCCGGCGGCTTCCGACGTCGAGGTGATCGCCGAATGGGCGGACCGCAAGCCGGGGGAGGGGCGCATCGCGATCGCCGCCCGGAAGATCGGCAAGGGGCGGATCATCACGCTCGGCTCGACCTTCTGGCGCGAGGCGCGCGACCGCAGCGGCCGGTTTGAAACCGATCCGGCGGCGCGTCCGTACCTTGCGCAACTGCTGGATGCGCTGAAGGTGCCGCGCAGTTCTTACAACAACGGAGCGAAGGGGACGGCGGATATTTTCTCGGAACGCTGGCGGAGCAAGAACGGCCTTTACGACCTCTATCTTGCCGCCAAGGTCAACGACAAGGAGGGCGTGCGGGATGTGGCTCTGACCTTCGCCGCGCCGGACCGGCCGCAGACGCTGCGGGAGGTGACGGCGAACGGCCATCCCGCAACGCCGTTCCGGTACGAGGGAGGAAAGCTGACGCTGGCGGGCCTTTCCTTTGAACCGATGCAACTGCGCATGTTCGCCGCGCCGCGCCGGGATATCGCCCGCGCGCCGCTGGCGTGGCTGAAGAGTCTGGAGCAGCGCTGGTACCGGCTGCCGGAGATCCCGGCGGACGAGCTGCCGCCTCCCGAAGTCGCGGATGGAAACACGGTTTCCCTGGCCGACGGCTGGCAAATGACGGTCGGCGGTCCGGTCTGGGGCGAAGCGCCGCCGCCGGATCACGACTGGAAGGCCGGGCGTACCGTGAAGCTCGGCGCCTACCTGACAATGGGAGTGCCGGATGAGGAAGCGGTCACTCACTTCCGCCGGGAGTTTACGGTTCCGGCTTCATGGCGGGGGCGGCGGGCGTCGCTGGTTTTCGCGTCGCAGTACTGGTTCTACGGCATCGAACCGCAGGGGCGGCTGTGGGTCAACGGCAAGCCGGCTCCGATCGAACAGCCTTTCGGAGACCGGACGAACGGCTGTTTCATGTTCGATCTGACGCCGGGCGAAAAGGTGGTGCTGGAGCTGGAGGTGAATGGGGCGCTGCGCCACAAGGAGCAGCTTCGCAGCCGTCCGAGCGGCGTGACCGGGCTGTTTTTCCTGCAGAGCGATCCGGTTCCGTTGAAAACCGTGCCGGTGACCGGCTGGCGGGCGGCGCGCGAGGTGAATGTGCTGTCGCCTTTCGACGGGAAGCAGCCGGGCGGATTCCTCTATCTGGAAACGGTGTTCCAAACGCCGTCCGGCCCGTCGCGGCGGATCTTTCTGGAGGCTCCCGGCCACCTCGGCTGGCTGATGTTGAACGGGCATGTGATTTCCACGCCCGGCTGGATGCGCCGCCTCGACGTCAGCAACCTGCTGCGGCGTGACGGCGGCGAAAACAGATTGCGCTGGTGGCCGCTCCTGTGCAAGGAAAAGCCGCTGCACAACCGGCAGCTCAGCCGGACGCAGCCGCTTTGGCTGGCGTGGCATCCGTAAGGGCGGGGGACATATCGGTTCCGCGTATGAAATCTACGTGAGATTATTTCCATAGATTTTGCGGAATCTCCCCCTGCATTCGCAGAAGTCCGCACAGGACGGCTCCGGCGAGATTCCGCGCGGCGCGACCATCGGCGCTTCCACGAAAATGACTTTTGGTGCTTCCCGCTTCAAAACTTGACAGAATCCGATGGATTCGATGCCGTTGGTGCCCAATGGAACGGCGGCAAGTATCTTAGGCTTCATCAGGCGTTTCCTCCACGGCAGAGGTTGCCGGGCGTGATGAATCATTGTCAAATTTTGTACTGCCATGATCTCTGGATCATCGAATAAAATTTCGGCAGGAGGCGTGAAACCACAGTAGTTCGGGTGATCGTTCAATAGCTGTTTTGCATCATTATCCACGGCGCACACCGGCCCGCGTTTCGACGGCGGCACCGCGAGATTCGGACAGGAGAATACCTCATCGCCGGCCGTCCAGCGTAAAGTTTCCGTTCCCCAATCCACCGGAATCGTCGTATTGAACATATCGGGCATGGTTATTGTTTCTCCTCCGCGTTTCGTACAAACAGGGGCGGGTTGTTTTCCATCCCGTTTTCGTCGAAAATCACTGCCGCGTTAAAGGGACGATCGGAAAGTTCCAGTGCTTTTCCCAAAAGCGGATTCAATCCGGTATCTTCGTCGCCGAGCACCGTCAGCAAATATACCGGGACTCCATCCATAATGGCCGGATTGAGCCATGCTTTCCGGATTGACGGATAGTCTGAACAACATTGTTTCAGACATTCCCGCAAATTTTCCGGAACATCTTCTGCCGGACCGATTTTGTATGTCAGATCCTCCGTTAAAACATCCTTGACGATACTCGCGGATCTCAAAGAAAGTCGCTTCTTTTTCGGCAGCCGCCAGTTGCAATGGTCATTGACATAGAGGAATTTCAGACATCCGGAATCATCCAATGTTGTCCGAAGCAAAACGGAACATTGTTTCTTTGCCGAATACCGTATGACAGCAAATCCGGGGAAGTAAAGCGCTCCGTCTGCATCGGAAATCAGATCATAGCGGCCCTGACAAAAACGATTCGGTCCGTCATGAAGCGCCACTTCCGGATTGAATTCCACACTGCCGCATTCATAGGCGCTCCAGAGATCCGGACGGTTCCAGCGCAAATACTGCAAGGTCTGCTCAAGAGTCTGGAGAAACAATTTGTCGCCCAGATCGGTAAAGCGAACGTTGTCGCTCCAGTGAATCCAGACGTTCCAGTAAAAGTAAATTCGCCCGATACTGTAAACAGGAACGGCGGTCAACACCATGAAAAACAGGACAGACAGCCCGCCCCATTTGGGATAGCGCGCGACCAATGTAAATGAAATTCCGGATTGAATGAAAACAACCAGCAAGCAGAGTATCAGGACGTTCAACAACAACTCCCGTTTGCGGGTAATATGAGAAAACGCATTGCGGACGGTATTCCAGAAACCGTGTCGAACGGTCTGCTGGAGTTCTGCCGTTTTCCGGGCGGATTCCGCAATCAGATTGGCCATCTGGACCGCGAGCCTGGTTGTACCGTCATTTGCGAAAATCCAGATATCCGTTCCATCCGCTTCTTCACGGTGTTCGGTCATCACCTGAAGAATCGGATTTTCTTCTGTCAGATCTTTAGCCTGAATTGCCCAGATTCGGTCTTGGCTCTTCTGGACAAGCACCATGTTTTCCACACAAAACAATTCCTCTGGCATAGGGAGCAGTGTGTGCATTGTGCAAATGCGTTCCGTCCCGAGTGCAAGATAAAGTGCTTTCAAGGCAGCGGGAACTGTTTCCAGTGCACAGCGCCGGTCAAATTCCTCGGAGGACATTTCCGGGAACTCTCCGCCATACACTTTTTGAAGCGCCAATTTGTAATATGCCAGATAATCCAAGATTAACTTACTCCTTTTGCATTCTCGGCAAACTGCGTTGCGTTCCAGTCCGCACTATTTGCAGCCGGAAGAACGGTTGATGATCGCTTGGCTCAACCATAACGGACAAGCTGTTTTTTTCGATTTTTCCACAGCGATTGACAGTCTTTGCCGCAATAGAGGGGGAATGTTCATAATGTTCCCAATCTCCAATCCAGCCCCATCATCGGAAGCAGAAATGCCGCAATGATGCAGACCAGCCACAATATGGAGAGGCTCCATGAAACAAGAACGACCGCATCCTGAATGCTTTTTCGCTTTCGCGCCGCGATCAACAGGAGTCCGATACAAACGGGAACAAGCCAGAAAACATGAGCCGCACTAAGAACCCATTCCGTCAAATTCGGCAGCGGGGCATTTTTCCCAAGCAATTCGTCAAAGAAAGTTTTACCCCATGTCCCCGCACCTGATGACATCAAAGCCGCCAAGATATTGCCCAGCCAGGCTAAAGAAATTCCGGCCTCCCGCAAATTTATTAATTTTTCCAATATGTCCTTCTCCTCAACGGTACTTCATAATCAACCAATCCCGGTCAAAGCGCTGGATGTCCAAATCTTCAGGTCTGATCCGGAAAAACAGATGGTCACAGGTGCATCACATCCAGTCTGGAACAGTTTTATCATTGCCGGAATCAAGCTGGAGCAATAAAAATTTACCAGGAGCCATTGTATCTCCGCCGGAAAATCCCGTTCGATGCTTTTCGAGTTTTTGGGTCATGGAACGTTGGGCTCTTATTTTCACAACGACACCGCCTTTCTTTCATGAGCGGAATGCGGCTTGTTAACAATAACCCTTTTTTATGTATATTACAAGGCTGCCCAGTGTGATTTTTCTTTCCGGTTGCGTGTGAAGAGGCAATGTGCATCTTCAGAAAATATGGGGAATCCGGTACATCCCCTGCCGGATTTTAAGTATTCAGCACCAGTACTTGCCGGTCGGGGGATGGGGCACTCCTGCTCGTCAAAGGCGAAATTCCTGTTGCCGCAGGGGGGGAGGAGGGGAAATAAAAAATGCCGCTTTTCGGGAGTGCTCCGTGAAAAGCGGCAGGGAGTGGGGGCGGATTCAACAGGCCCGGCGGCGGTACAGTCTGCGGCCGGTCGCGACGGCGCCGCCGATCAGCAGGGTAGCCAGCACTCCGGGAAGCGGCTGGCCGGTCGGAGCCGTGCCGCCGACCTGAACATCCATGACAAAGGCGGATTCACCGTAAATCTGATCCGGATTCCTGGAATTGATATATTGACCGTATTCACCGAAACCGATCATGTAGGTATCCTGATCTTTGATCCAGGTGGCGTTGTAGGTCTGGCGGTGCTCGCCTTCGAGTCCGGGGGTATTGTACACGATCTTGCCGTTGGCGTCCTCGTACCAGAAGCCGATCGCGTCGCCGGGATTGAACTGAACGGCGTTGCCGTCGGCGTCGAAAGCCGAATATCTGCCGTCGGCGGTCAGCTGCAGGTTCAGGTCAGCTCCGCGTGTGGCGCCGTCGAGATAATAAGCTCCGAAATTCGCGCCCGCCCCTTTGGCGATGTCCAAATAGAGGTAGGACTCATGATTGAAATAGAGCGTGTTCTGCAGGCCGGCACTGCCGCCGCGGTCGGCATAGGCGGTATATTTGCTGTCCGGCCTCTTATCACTCGATGCGCCGCTGATTGTGCCGTAATCGTACTGATAAGCCGCAAAAAGCGGCACGGCGAACAGTCCGGCAATTAACGCAAAGAGAATTTTTTTCATTTTTCAGCCCCCCATATAGTAAGAAATCATCACGCATTCATATTTATAATTCTCAATATATGCCGTTTCTTGGAAAATACAAGTTGAAAGGAGAGAGAAATCAATGTTTTATCAAGTTTAAATCTAAATATATAAATCTTATTGATTTATTTTGCAAGTGATATTAAAATATCCCATTTATTTCGGTTACGCGCTTTGCGGAGCCTGACTGGCATTCCGGCGCATCAACATGACGCCGGTGCTTTCGGCTTGCCTGCTGCCGGAAACGGCATTGGGACAGTATCTGTGGCGGCGCGGTGCTGTTCCCGGGGGGGGGCGGGACGGCTCTTTTCGCTGCGGGAGGAGCGTCGGACCCGCCGCCGGTTCACTTGCCGAAGCAGAACTCCCCGGCCGCAGATGACGCTATATGCGGGTTTCCGGAAATGGGATTTCTCATGAAAATGGGAAAGGCCGGTACGGGAGATTCCGCACCGGCCCGAAAGCAGGAGCCTGATTACTTCATATCGTTGACGGCTTTGCCGTTCAGACGGTACTGGTACATGTGCTCACCCGTTTCGCGGGCGGATTCGCACAGCTCTCTGTAGGGAGTGTCGGCCACGTCGACGAAGCCGATCTGGTAGCCTTCACCGTCCCACCGGCCGGTCAGGGGCTGGTCGCGGAACTGGAAGTAATGGGTGCCGACGAGGTTGGGCTGGGTCAGCGCACCCTGTACGAACCGCATATAGGAGGTCGCGCGCTCCTGCTGGGTTCCGACCGGACAGAGGCTCGGAGCGAACATGCCGCGGTCGTAGGTGCCGAAGTGGAATTCGCCGATCACCATCGGTTTGTCGTGGAAATCCCGGGCGGGGATGTTGGCGACGCAGTTGCTGTAGGTGTTCACGCTGAGCACGTCGCAGTACTTCGCGGCGCCCTTCCAGATGTTGCCGTTCTGGCGGAAGCCGACGAAACGGCAGCCGAGGTAGAGCCGGTGCGGCGCGACGCTCTTGATGCCTTTGCGGGCGACTTCAAAGTAACGGTCAACGAACTTCAGCAGGAAAGCCTGCGAATCGGCGTGAAATCCATCGGATTTCGGCACGATTTTGTTGTTGGCGATCAGGGCGTCCCAGTCGGCGAATTCGGTTTTCCACGCCTTGTTGAGCTTTTCGATGGAGTTCTCGTATTTCGCTTTGAGGTCTTTGACCCACTCCAGCTTGGCCGGCTGGTCCGGCACCGCCTTGATCGTGCCGGAGATGATGTCGTTGAACCGGAGCTCGTTGTCGACGAAGTAGCCGATGCACATCGGATCGGTCAGCGATTTTTCAGCCGCTTCACTCTGCTCGGCGCGGGTGCGCAGCAGATTGCCCATTTTCTCCTCGAAGGCCGGAGCGTAAACGTCATAGAAATTGATCCGCCTGACCTTGCCGTTCTCTTCCTTGATCTGGAGGCGGGGGATATCGCGCAGCGCCGGAGAGTTGATCTCCGCGAGGCACAGCGTATAGGGCATTTTGCCCAGCAGGATCAGGTCGTCGCTGCCCCAGTTGCCGATGGTGTTGATGCCCCAGGCGCGCAGCCGGCGGACGAGCACGTTATAATAATCGTTGAGGTAGTCCTTCTTGCCGTATTTCTTCTGCAGGTTCCAGTCGGTGAAGGGCAGCACGTAATCCTGCGGAACGTCTTTCGCGTACCACTCGGGGTGTTTGCGGTTGGGGGAGTCGGTGTTGTTGCGCAGCACGTCGATGCCGGTCGACCAGAAAAGCCTGCCGGAGGGATCGACGAAGAACCACTTGCCCTGATACTTCTCCACGCGGAACGAACCGGTCGCTTCCAGTTGCGGTCCCGTGGCCCAGCCGCCGTATTCATTCCAGTCGGCGATCGGGGGCAGGCTGTCCAGTTCGGCGAGTTCGCGCTGATGCTCCTTTACGAGCTGCTCGTCGCTGTGGATCTTCTCCGGCCAGTCGGAGTGGATGTACTGGCCGTAACGGTCGATGAACGGCAGGTAATCCTTGGAACCGGCGATTTTCTTGTCGTACTCCGGTTCCCCTTCCAGACGGATGTTGGAGATGCGGCAGTCGACCAGGTACTTCCGGGGAAGTTCGAACGGCCACTGAAGCTGGAATTCGATCGAATTGATCTTCGCGGTGTCGAGCACGCGCATGTGCTTGCCGCCTTCGGGAGCGAGGAAGAGCGATGCGTGCGGCAGGTAGATGCGCATCGTGCGCTTTTCACCCGGATTCAGGCCGATGCCGGTATTGACCTCGCGGTGGGGCAGGTCGACATGGCTGCTGCTTTTGGAGCCGCGCTCGCCGCTTGAAATGTGCATGGTCAGCCGCATCTGGCGGTCGCCGGTGTTTTCGACATCGCAGGCGAGGTAGCGGCCTTTGGAGAAGTCGAACTTCTGTCCGGCCGGCGGATTGATCCGGACGCCGCCGGACCACTCGGGGTTGTGAATCTTGAGGTCGAGAACCCCGTTTTTCCAGTTCACTTTCGCGCCGTTGCGGGCCTCGAACTGTTTCGCGTCGAGTGCGAGCGGCACGTCTGCGGCGAAGGCGCTTCCGGCCATCGCCAGCCCCGCGAGCAGCAGGGCGGTTTTCTTTTTCCAGTTGAACATACGTCACACCTCTCTTGGTTTATTGTCCTCAGGGTAAATTTTTTATCGAATTACGTTCAATCAGCTGAACCGGATATTCAATCTTCTCCAACTTCTTCAGATCGTCCCGCAGCACCAGCTCCACTGCTTTTTCCGCGATTTCACGCAGCGGACTGACCAGCGAAGTCTGCGCCGGGCAGAGAAAGCCGGTCATGCCGGGATGTTCAAAACCCAGAATAGAGAGATCCTCCGGAATCCTTTTGCCCAGAAGTTCCCGGACCAGCCAGTAAACCTCAACCGATTTCATATCCTCGCCGGTGACCCAGACGGCGGTGCAGCCGCTGTCCATCACCCTTTTCACCGCCAGATGAAGCGGCTGGTCGTTGCAGAAGGCAAGCGGCGGAGTTTCTGCTCCCAGTTCGTCCAGAATCCGGCGCATGCCCTCCGCGCGGTTGAAGCCGATATAGTCGTTGTCGTGGATGACCGCGATCTTCCGGTGTCCTCTGTTCCACAGGTATTCTCCGGCGATCCGGCCGGTTTTATGCGCGTCGACGTAGACGCAGTGAAAAGAATCCGCATGTTCGTCGCTGAGCCAGACCACCGGGAGATTCCGGAACGCCTTCAGGATCCGGATGGTTTCGTCTTCCCATGCGATGCCGATGATCCCGTCGAACCAGCAGTCTTCCAGATTGCCGATCCGGTCTTCGGTGATCATCGTAATACCGGCCCCCTCGCGGGAAAGCGCAAAGCAAAGATACTGCGTCATCGTGTTCACATACCCCCCCATCACGGTTCTGTCGGGTGATTCCGTGACCAGCGCGATCTGCTTGTTCCGCACCCCGATGCGGGGACGGAAACCGAGTTCACGGGCGGCGCGCAGCACCCGGCTCCGGGTTGCCGAGGGAACCAGTGAACTGTTGTTGAAAACACGGCTCACCGTTCCGGTCGAAACCTGCGCTCTTCCGGCAACCTGCTCCAGGATTGCTGCCGCCGAGTTTTTGTTTCTGGTTTCCATATCCGTCAGTATTCCACTTTCCATAAGCGGGATTTCCATCCGTTGCTTTTATTATACCAAACTTTCTTGTAAATGTCAACAATGCATTGTAATTTTTTTCGTTTTTTATGCAAATTTTGCAAAGAGGGGGCTTGCTCCTTTGACGCGAAGCGTCTTTGGAGTGCGGAGCCGAAGGGTCTGTTCCCGCTCTGCGGGAGTAAGATTCATCTCCGCTTTCAAATCGCGCATGAGTTTTATATTCGGCTTTGCATTGCCGCAAGAACAGGCAGAACTGCCCGGAGGGTAACAATTTTTGAGTGCAAGCACAGGCAGGCTGCCCGGAGGGTAGTGAGCACGGGATTGGCGGCCTGCGGATGGCTCCGGGGGACGTCGCGCACGTCCCCCGGACTCCCCGCCGGTGGCGGGGGCCGGGCCGGTTGCGAAGCACTTCCGCTTGCGGGCGCGGCTTCGCCAGGGGGGCTTCGCTTACTGCGTTCGGCTTCGTCGCACTTGCTCCTCGCTGCTTTGCTGATGCAAAGCAGTTCTCACATTCGTTCGCGGCGCTTGCCGCGCTTAGGTACGCAAGATAAATGGTTATGGAGACCGACCTTTGTTTGTATATGCCAGTCGCCGCGCGACCCCGGAGGGCGTAGAGCGCGAATTCGGCGGCGGCACCTTGCCGCCCCTGCCGCCAGCTTGGTCAGGGAGAAACTTCGGAGAGCGGCGATTCAGTGCGGGAAATCTTTTTGATCCAGGTGTAGCGGTTAAGTTTGACGGCGGCGACGGCGCACTTCAGAATCTGGTCGGATTTGAGGCAGATAAAAACAATGGTGGGCGAGAGATGAAACACGAAGGCGGCGAGGGCGGCGGAGGGCAGTACGAGCAGCCACATGAAAACCAGGTCATTTTTCAGCACGAAATCGGTTTCTCCTCCGGCGCGGACGAGTCCGGTCAGCGCCGGCATCTGGTAGGCGGTTCCGACGGTGGTGACGGAGAGAACCGTCATGAACTTCACCGAGAGCGCGGCCGAATCCGCCGACAGCTCCGAAAAAAGATGGATGATCGGGTCTTTCAGGAAAAACAGGACTGCGCCGCTGCATATTCCATTGCAGAGGAACAGCGCCTGGAAGGTTCGCGTGCAGGGTTTGATCAGGTCGGTGTGTCCTTCGCCGATGGTTTTCCCGGTCATGACCGCCGCGGCGCTGGCGCTGGCGTAGATGAATACCGTGATGATCTGGAATACGGTGGTCGCCACGGAATTCGCCGGAATCGCGCTGCTGCCCATGTGACCGAGGATGCCGGTCTGGATCGCCATCGCCAGTCCCCAGATCGCGCCGGAGAGAAAGACCGGCGAACCGACCCGGATATAGTCGCGCAGCATTCCGGTATTCATACGCTTCAGCACATGGCCAAGCCGGAGCTTCACCTTGGAGTCGATGAACCGGGTGTAGCCGGCGATCAGCACGAGTTCCAGGCAGCGTGAACAGAGTGTGGCGATGGCCGCGCCCGGCCCGCCCAGCTCCGGGAAGCCGCAGTTGCCGAAAATCAGCAGATAGTTCAAGGTGACGTTCACGCAGAAAGTCACGATGGAAAGGTAGAAGCTGATCCTGACCGTTTCGACGCTGCGCAACATGATCATCAATATCTGCGATATCGCGAAAACCGGATACGACCAGCCGATGATCCGGGCGTATTTCACCCCTTCCGCGACGATGGCCGGATCATTCGCCATCAACCGCAGCACCGGTTCGGGAAAAACGAGGATGGCGATGCTCATCAAAATCGCGATTGCAACGCCGAATTTCAACGCGATGCTGGTCACGTCGCGGATCGGTTCGAGCCGGTGTTCGCCCCAACTGCGCGATGAGAAGATCAGCGCTCCCTCCGCGACGCCGAAAACCAGCATCTGCAGCAGGAACTGGATCTGGTTGAGCAGTGCGACTCCGGCCAGCGCGGTTTCGGTGTAGCGCGACAGCATCACCGCATCCGCGAGGTTCACGGAGAATACGATCGCGCTCTGCATGGCGATGGTGGCGGTCATCGCGAAAAACGAGGTGTAGAAGCCGCGGTCCCGAACGAAAAATTCCGTCATGATGTAACCTTGAAAGGAGGAGAGAAACTACTGCCGCCCCGCACGCCGGATATCCCGGAAGGGGGCGGACCCTCTGCATAATTTACTGCCGCAACCGTTTTTTGCAAGGCGGGAGTTCGCGGATTTTTTTATTTCGCCGTTTGCGGAGGAGAGTTTGAGGCGTTAAGTTATCCCCGGGACCCTGCATGCCGGGGATTTTCTCTTATTTTGATTGTGATCAGGAGGTTGTCATGAAAAATTGCGGTCTGGTTCCCGGTCTGGTTTCCGTGTCGTTCCGGCAGCTGCCGGCGGAGGAGATTGTGCGGCTTTGCGCCGAATGCGGCCTGGAGGCGGTCGAATGGGGCGGCGACATCCATGTGCCTCACGGCGACTGCGCAACGGCGGAAAAGGTATCCGGTCTTACCGAAGCGGCCGGATTGCGGACCGCGGCTTACGGCTCCTATTACCGGTGCGGTGTGAGTGCTCCGGAGGAATTTGCGCGGGTGGTCGCCTGCGCCCGGGTGTTGCAGGCCCCCCTGATCCGGGTCTGGGCCGGAGACAAAGGAAGCATGGAGTGTGCGCCTCAGCAGCGCCTGGCGGTGGCCGCCGACCTGAAACGCTGTGTGGAGCTGGCCGGTGAATCCGGCATCCGGGTCGGCATGGAATTTCACTGTGGAACGCTGACCGATTCGCTGGACTCCTGCCTTGAGCTCCTCGACGGCTGCCCGGGGCTTTGCTCCGGCTGGCAGCCGTCCGTGGGACGGGAGCCGGAGCTTTGCCGGGAGGAGATCCGGCGGCTCGACGGCAGGCTTTCCACGGTGCACGCCTTCCAGTGGCGGCAGGCGGAACGGCTGCCGTTCGCGGACGGGATTCCGGTGTGGAGAAGCTATCTGGAAACGCTGGCCGGACAGGGGAGGCCGCTGGATATCCTGATGGAATTCGTGCGGAACGACTCCCCGGAGCAGCTGCGCGCGGATGCCCCGGTGCTGCGGCGGCTGCTTGAAGGGCTCGGCGACTGAAGCGCTTTTTCAGCGGATGTCGATTTTGAGCTCTTTGTAATAATACTCGCGGTCGCGGTCGCTGATTTCGCGCAGCACGCGGCAGGGATTCCCCAGCGCGACGACGTTGGCGGGGATGTCCTTGGTCACGATGCTGCCCGCGCCGATCACGCTGTTGTCGCCGATGTGCACGCCCGGCAGGAGCACCGCGCCCGCGCCGATCCAGACGTTGTTGCCGATATGGACGGGGATGTTGAACTGGGCGACCTTGCGGCGCAGCTCCGGATCGACCGGGTGGCCGGCGGTGGCGACCGTGACGTTCGGCCCGAACATCACGCTGTCGCCGACGTAGACATCCGTGTCGTCCACCAGCGTCAGGTTGAAGTTGGCGTAGACGTTGCTGCCGAAGTGGGTGTTCTTTCCCCAATTGGCGTGGAGCGGCGGCTCGACGTAGCAGTTTTCGCCGACCTCTGCGAGAATGCTTTTGAGAAGCTCCTGGCGCTTCTCCATTTCGGAGGGGCGGGTCTGGTTGAAGTCGTACAGCCGGTCCAGGCATTCCAGTTGTTCGCGGGCGATCTCCGGGTCGGTGCAGAAATAGAGCTTTCCGTTTTTCATTCGTTCTCTGACGTTCATCGCGGTATTCTCCGAATTGGATGTTGGATTCGTATGCGGTCGGATAACATAGCCGGGGTTGGCGGGAAGGTCAAGCTTCGGAGAGGCCGCGCAGCAGTTTTTTTTCTTCGCCGTCCGGCTTCCGGGCGAGGCGGGCGGCGACACGCGCCCGGAACTCCTCAAAACGATTCTCCTCCAAAAGCCGGTGCGGGCAGTATTTGCGCATCCAGTCCCGGTGCATGCGCAGATCCGCCGCGGTGAGTTTGAAGTGGCGCAGCAGCGCGGCGGCGAGGATTTCCGCATTCGCTTCACTGCGGCGGTACTGCCATTCCGCCGCTCCCCGGCACTGGCTGCGGCAGATTTCGACGCCGATGCTTTCGGTGTTGCCCGGCCCCCGCCCGTCCCCGGCGTGCCAGCCGTGAATGTCGAGCGGCAGGAGCTGCACGGCTTCACATTCATCGACCGCGAAATGAAAGGAGACGCTCCGGCCGTCCCGTCGGAAATCCACCCGGTCGCGCTCCTGGCGGGCGGAAAACGGTTCGGCCGTGTTGTGGATCGTCACGTACTTCACCGCCCGGAATTTCCCCGGCAGCTTATAGCGGCGGTTGTAGTCGTTGTCTTCGATCAGGGCCCGTACATAGCTGACGCTCCGGCTGCCGCTTTCCTCCGGCTCCGGCCCGGCCAGGTTCCGGCGGAACCACGCCGCTTTGCCCGGTTCCGGCACATAGCAGCGGACGACCCGGATTCCGGCATGGGACAGCGCATCGAGCAGGGCTTCACAATCGATCTCGTTCGTCCAGGCGGAAAGGTCCGCTTCACGATAGCCGCTCTGCTTCAACTCGGCGGGAAGTCCGGCCAGTTCTCCAGTCGCGCCGGTTCCGAATACGAAAAAGGTTTCATGTCCCGTTCCGTCGCGGTTCAGGGCTACCGCCGCCGCTCCGGCCGGTTTCGCGGCTTCCGCCGAAAACAGACAGGCCAGCACTCCCGCAGTCAGAATCGCCCGCAGTTTCATTGAAAACTCCCGTTCATGAGCCTTTATCGGCTGTGCCCGGTGATGGGCGGGATGTCGAGCATGGTCAGCAGCCCGACCTGTCTGCTGCCGGCGATGTGGCGGGCGGCGTTCAGGGTGATCGCGCAGGTTCCTTTGTCGCCGTTTACGCCGCCGGAAATCACGCTGTCGAGTTCGGGCGTCCCGAAAATATGGACCCGGTCGGTGGAGCCGGGTTCGCCGATGGCCGCGACGAATTCGAGGGTGATCACTTCGCGGCCGCCCGCGAAGCCGCGCCCGAACTGGCGGACGCCGCGGGCCTGGCCGGCCTTCACCGGGATGGCGCCGGGAAGGGCGAGGTCGGCTTCCGCGACGACCGGTTCGATGGATTCGGTGACGCGGGTCAGCTCCCAGCCGAGGGCGGCTCCGACGAAGTAGACCGATTCCGGCAAGCCGACATGACGCAGCCTGCCCGCCTGTCTGCTGGCTTCGAATTCCGCGAGAGTCTGCCCCGCGCCGATCTTCTTCTGGAAGGCCATGCGGCGGGGCGAGGCGTCCTGAATGCGCTGCACATGGACCCGTTCGATATCGGCGGCAAGGCCGGAAAGCGCCGCGACGCGGTAGTCCATCAGGAAGCCGGGATTGATCCCGATCGCCAGCGCGGGCAGTTGAGCCGCCTGCGCCGCCGCAGAGATTTTCGCCGCCGCGTCGAGGTGAAGCGGATAAGGATAGAAAAGTTCTTCGCAGGTCGTGACCACCGGCATCCCTTTGCCGAGCAGTCCGGCGATGGTGTCGGCCGCCGCGTCGGCGTCGGATACGGTGGTGACCACGGCGACGTCGGCCCGCACCGCGAGTCCGGCAGGCGAACCGGTGACCGGTATGCCGCAGGGGGCGCAGCCGGCGGCGGTTCCGGCGTCCCGCCCGATGAATTCCGGCGAGGAATCGATCACGGCGACGAGCCTGAAATCGGTTCGGGTGAGCAGCGTTTTATAGAGCATCCGGCCGATCTGGCCGAATCCGCAAAGGACGAGATCGAGTTGTTTCATGGGGTGACGGTTCTCCTGTTCTGTCATATAGGTAATGGAACATCAAAGCCGTTTTTTTCAATGGGAAACCGGTAAAATTCGGAATTTTTTTCTCTCCCGGTTTGAAAAAACGCGACGATGAAGTATTTTAATAAAATCTATTAACGGTTCAGGTGGTGGATTCTTCGGATTGTCCGTGGAGGATCAGGCTGCCGAACGCGCAATCATGATGAAAGGATTTGCGACATGGACAAGGCTCAGAGAACGGAAATCATCAAGAAGTTCGCCCGTAAAGAGGGGGATACCGGTTCGCCGGAAGTGCAGATCGCCATCCTCAGCGCCCGCATCAGCGAGCTGACCGAGCACCTCAAGGCCAACTTCAAGGATCACAGCACCCGCCGCGGGCTGCTGGCGATGGTCGCGCTTCGCAAGAAGCTGCTGAGCTATCTCGCCCGCGAGAACCGCGCGAAGTATCTCGAAATCACCGAAACGCTCGGCATCCGCCGCGCGAAGTAATCCGGTTGATTGCAAAGAGGGGACCGACGGAAACGCCGGTCCTTTTTTAGTGTATGCGCCCGGTGCGGGATCATCGGATTTCGATCAGCATCGGGGTTTTCCACGCGAGCGAAAACTCGCGGGGAACCGGTTCGCCGGAGATCAGGTCGACGGCGCTTCCGCCGCCGGGAATGTCGAGCTTCACCCGGCGGGCGGAACGGTCGAAGTTCACGAGATTGACCAGTATGCGGCCGTCCGGCAGCGTGACGGTGCGGACCTGCACGATGTCGAGGCTGTCTGCCGGAGCCGGCGCGGAGACTTCGACCGGCAGCGGAATGCGCCGGGCCAGTTCCGCCCGGAGTGTTTCACGGCTGTTCGCCGGGACCGTTCTGAACTTTACCTCGGCCGGGCGGCCGAATTCGTCCCCGTGGAAGTTTTCTCCGGCAGTCAGCACCGTGCCGCCGCGCCGGACGAATTCATGCAGACCGGCGAGGGCGTCGCGCTTCAGGTTCCTCACCTCCGGCGCGACGATCACCCTGAGCTTGCCGAATTTCCGGGCGGCGAGCTGCTTTTCACTGATGAAGCCGAGTTTGCGGCCGGTGGCGGAGAGGGTGCGCCAGGCGTCGTAGACCGCTTTGGTGTGACGGTTGCGGTTCAGCGTCAGCGAAGTCGGGGAGTAGATCAGCGCCGCTTCGGGAGGGACCCGGTTGAAGGCGACGATTTCGGCGGACAGGCGGTTGGCGTCGAGGATCGCCCGGGAGTGGGCGATGATGTCCAGCGGACGGCGCTGAATGCAGCCGTCGAGCCACGGCGCGCCGTTGAAGGCGTTGTCCGCCCAGACCCAGCCGACCAGCGTGGAGGCCCCGTGCATATACTGCTGGAAGAGCGAAGTATAGATGCTCTGCGGCTCCACCGGAATCTGGCTGCCGTCGGAGATGTAATGGTTTTCGGTGTTCGCGACCGAGACCGGCTTGAGCGAATATTGCAGCGCGGTGCCGAGGGACGGGTCCAGCCAGGTGCCGTCGCCGTTGTCGTTGCCGTTGAGGTCGCTGAAGGCGGCGAACCGTTCCGGGTCAAGCCCCATTTCCAGTTCGCGCTCCGCGTAGACCTGATGGATCATCAGCTTGGCCTGAAGCGGTACGCCCGGCAGCAGGCGGCGCACCTCCGAGGCCATGAAGGAGTGCCAGCCGGCGAGGGCTTCGCGCTTGAACCTGATGAATTCATGTTTCACGGCGGGAGAGCCGTAACCGGCGTCGGCCAGTTCCCGGAAGTCGCCAAAACGCGTACCGGCGGCGCGGTTGAAGCCGGCGACGGAGCCGTAGCGCCGCTTCAGGTGCTTTTCAAATTCGGCACGGGAGAAGGAGCGGTCCAGCGTGCACTGGCCGTAGGTCGGCTCATTGCTCAATACGATGCTGTGCAGCGCGCCGCGGTACGGGCTTTTCGCGAGCTTTCCGACGATGTCGCGGATGAACTGCCGGTGAAAGGAGCGGGTGGCCGGATGCAGGATGTCCAGCGGCACGAACAGATGGCCCGCGTCGGTTTCGGGATGGGCCTTTTTGAACCACTCCGGCACGTAGTGGGTGGCCAGCAGCAGCGCGACCTTCTGGTTGTTCTCCTGCGCCCGCTTCAGCCCGGCTTCGATGTAATCGTGATAATAGGTGAAGTCGGGTTCCAGTTCCCGCTGTCTGCCCGGCTGCGGATAGACGCTCCACGGGCCGATTTCAAACTGAACCACATTGCCGCCGATCCGGTCGAAGAGCGGCATGTCCCGGATCGCCTGCTCGAAGTGTCCGTAGCCGCCGAACATCACGTAACGGCGCTGCCGGTTGCCCTGTTCGTCGATCATTTCCGCGACCGGAAAACCGTCCCGGTACTCCACCTCGCCCGAAGCGAGCTTCCAGTTGCCGGGCAGGGGCTTGCCGGAGCGGAGCAGCGCGGCGAGGTCGTCGAGCGCGGTTTCGATCTCCGGAATCGCGATGCGCCCCCGGTTCAGGTAGTAATCGCGCTCCGGCGCGGAGCCGAACCGGCGGTTCAGGTCCTTTTCCTGCAATTCGATCTGCTGCGGAATCACGTTGGCGTAAACCGCGAGATAGCGTGAGCGGGGATATTTCGCAAGCTCCGGCTCCAGCGCTGCGAACCGGGCACGGGCGCGGGCGAGCCGCTCCTTCTGCTCCGCGATTTCCCGCGGGGCGCGCGACGGCTGTCTGGTGAATTTCGCGCTGCCGATACCGGGCAGCTTTACCGCATACTCCCCGGCGGCGATCTCCAGCGGCAGGATCGCGTTGACGGTCAGGGTTTCGCCGTTTCGGACCGCATTCAACTCCTTCAGCCCGTACCGGTACAGTTTGCCCGCCGCGTCGGTGATTTCGACCGGAAGCGTCCACCCGGCTTCCCGGTCGAGGCCGGAGAGGATCAGGTCGGCGGCGAAAAGATCGCTGTCGCCGGCAGCGGGCAGCGGGCGGATTTCCAGTTGCGGCGCGGCGGAACGGCGGCCGGGAGCGACGGTGCCTCCGGTCGGGACGAAACTTACGCCGTCGAACATCCCCCACTCGGCATACCCCTCGATGTTGAACCGGACCTGGTAATCGCCGTTCGGATCGAGATCCTGCGGATCGATCGTGATCTCGTGGCTGAAGAGCTTCCAACCGGTTTCGGAGAGCCCGGCGGTCGGCACCACCCATCGCTCCGCCCAGCGGGCGCCGAAGATCAGCAGCAGCTGGTTGATGTTTTTGCCTTTCATGTAAAAATTCAGCCGGTAGCGGCGTCCGGCCTCCGGCCTGACGAGCTGGATCAGCGAGCCGTACACGTCGTTGACTCCGGCGGCGGGGTGGGTGAAGCGGACCACGGTTCCGCCTGCCGGCGCCCCGGCGTCCGATACGGTGGTCAACGTGATGTTCGGCTGCGCCCGCTCGCTGCCCTTGGCGGTGAAAAGCCAGTGCTGCGGCAGCTTGTCAGGGCCGACGGCTTCAAAGGAACCGTTGCGGATCAGTTCGGCATTGCAAAGCCCGGCGCTGCCGAGCAGGAAAAGGGTGAGACAGAGTTTGTTCATGGTGAAATTCCGGATCAGTTGGCGTTTTTCGGCGCGCCGTTCATGCTGTAGTAGAAACGGAGTTTTTGCGGGCTGTCCCACAGTGCCGCCGGATTTTTCGCGGCGACGTGGCCGTCGGCAAAACCGAAGTTGGCCTGTTCGGAGTGGATCGCGTGAATCGCGGCGTTGTCCATCGCTTCGCGCCCGGCCCACAGCGAGAAGGGGGCGCGAACCTGCCCTGCCTCCACGATCGCGGTGTCGGCGAGGAAGGCGGTCGCGGAGGGCAGTTTCAGTCGTCCGACCGCGTAGAGCGAATACTCCTTGCCGCCGGCATTTTTGAAAACGAAGCAGTTGCCGAGCAGGTCGCGTTTGCCGTTGGTGTTGTCCTGATAGTCGTTGTCGCCGTAGTAACGCCCCTGCGAATGGTCGGCGGCCTGATAGAAGCCGTAGGAGTTCCAGCCGCCGGTCCAGTAGGCGTCTCGGAAAGCATCGCTGTCGGGGTGTTTGTTGGAGGGGCAGGCCACCTGCCGGAAGTTTTTCAGGTAGTCCAGCTCGCAGAGCCGCTTGGACCAGATTTCCCACGCGAAGGTGAAGAAGTATCCCCGGTTGTCGTCGGCGTAGAACTGCTGCGCCCGCATGATCTGGGACTGGTTGTTCATGCAGGTGGTCTTGTAAGCCGCTTCGCGCGCCTTGTTCAGCGCCGGAAGCAGCATTGCCGCCAGAATTGCAATTATTGCTATTACGATTAAAAGCTCGATTAAAGTGAAATAGTGCCGTTTCATGTCGGAATCCTTTCTGTTAAAGGTGACGGATCGATTCTCGTTCGATCAGGGTATAAGGGTAACGCCGGATGCCCGGCGCGGGCTGCTTGCCGAGGATGATGTCCAGCGCGTCGCGGCAGGGCTGGAGGTAATCGCTGGCAACCACGGTGGCCGCCGGGCAGACCAGCGCGAGCAGGCTGCCGCCGTCTTCGCTGATCACGCTGACTTCATCGGGCACCCGGATGCCCGCCTGGTGGAGCACCCGCCGTCCCGCCAGCGCGCCGATGCCGCTGAAATAGATCAGTGCGGTGAGCCGTTCCGCGCGGATTTCGCCGAGCCGGGCGGCGGTGATCTTTTCGGCGGCGGCGGCGGAACTCTCCCACGCTTTGATGGTCGATGGAAAGTTGATCACGGTGACGCCGCATTCCCCGGCGGCGGCGTTGATCCCCTGCTGGCGGAGCCGGGTCAGGTCGCATTCGGGTTCGTTGCGGATGTAGCCGATCCGGGTGTGCCCGGCCCGGTGCAGCGCCTCGACGCAGAGCCGTCCCGCCTGTTCGGAGTCGGCGCACAGCGTGGTCACATTCGCACCGGCGGATTCGTAGATGTTGCTGCTGTTGAGCAGCACGACCGGGAAAGGGAGCGTATTCAGGAATTCGATCACCTCGTCGGATTTGGTCTCCGGCCCGGATTCCATCACGATGCCGCGCAGGGTGTGGAGGTTCATCACATAACGGATGATCGCGATCACGTCGGCGCTCTGGTCCATCCGGTAGTTGATGATCGAAAGTTTGAGCTGCCGGGCGTAGCTGAGCAAAGTGTGCTCCATGTTCCACAGCGATTCCGCGAAGTAGTCGATCCGCAGGAAAAGCACGGTGTTGCCGGCGCCGAACTCGCGTTCCGGGTGGTTCTCCTCCATCTTGGCGGCGGCGCCGCAGCTGACCATCCCCGAACCACGGCGGCAACGCACCACACCCTCTTTTTCGAGATCCCGGATCGCCCGGCACACCGGCGACTGCGAAGCGCCGAACTTGCGCATCAGCTCCTGAACGGTCGGCATCTTGAGCCGGGATTCCGGCTTCAAGGCCTCCTCCATCAGGAAGGATTTGATCTTGTCGTATTTGTTTTCCATAGAGATGAATCCAATCTGAATCAAAGTAATATATTGATATAATTATATTATGACACAAAGAGAGGGAAAAGTCAATAGGAAGAAAGAAAAAAGTGGAAAAGTTTCCGAGCGGCAAGGCGGCGTGCGGCAAGGTGGCGGCAAGGTGCCGCTGCCGGGTACGCGCTCCACGCCCTTCGGGGTCGCGCGGCGGCTAACTTGTGCAAGGCAAAGGTCGGTCTCCATAGCCACTTTCGCGGCGCACGATAAGCGCGGCAAGCGCCGCGAACGAATGTGAGGAAATTACTTGCTTCCAGCAAGTAACGAGGAACGATAGTGACGAAGCCGAACGTAGTGAGCGAAGCCCCCCCTGGCGTAGCCCGCAACGCGGGCGTTGAAGGGGTTGACGGGCGCAGCCCGGCAAGTAAGCGGCGAAGCCGCGCCCGCGAGCGGAAATGCTTTGCAACCGGACCGGCCTTCGCCACCGGCGAGGGGGTCCGGGGGACGTCGCGCACGTCCCCCGGAGCCATCCGCAGGCTGGAGGCCCGGTGCTCACTACCCTCCGGGCACCAATGCCTGTTCTTGCATTCAAGAAAAGCAGTCCCTCCGGGCAGCGCTGTTTGTTCTTGTTGCAATGCAAAGCCGAATATAAAACTCACGTGCGACTGGAAAGCGGAGATGAATCTCCGCACTCCAAGGTTGCCGTTCTGCCTTACGGGGTTGGAAATTGCCGGTCTATTCCTGTTCCAATACGACTTCGCGTACTTCGTTGGGGAAGAGCTCGCCGGAAGCCCGTTCGACGCCGTCGCGGAAGAGCCGGAATCCCCGGGGACGGTTCGCCGGATTCCAGAGCCGGAAAGCTCCGCCGCGCTGAGCGGTGACCGGAAGCTCCGGCGGTTCGATCTTCCATTCAGGACGGTAGAGGGCATTGCCGTCGCTTGCGGCGGTGATTTCAAACCGTTCCGCTTCCATCAACCGCTCCTGGGCGATGGCCGGCAACTCTTCGGCGGGGCGGCCGGCGGAGAACCAGAACTCCCGGATCACTTCACCGAGATCGGCGTAACCTTCGTCGCCGTGAGGCGGATTCGGCGCGTGCTCGGCATAGTGGACCGGCCGGTTCAGCGTCAGGCGCAGCTCGCCGCTGCCGAAGGAGTCGTAACCGTGCAGCGAACCGGCGATGAAGCCGGCGGTTCCGGTTTTGTCGGCGGCGACGACCCAGTCGATAAAGGGCTGCTCGTTTTCGTCCGGGCGGCGCTTCAGCACGGCGAGGGCCTGGCCGGAGACGATGGTTCCCGAGGGGATGCCGGTCCGGAGGCTGATTTTGACGGTTTCATCCGGCTCGCGCCAGTCGGCGCTCCAGCGGATGAAAAGCTCCGGGATTCCGGCATAGGCGATCAGGTCCAGCTTGAAAGTTGAATTTTTCCACCGGTAAGCCGCCCGCAGCCAGCTGGCGACCGCGCCGTCGGCCATCTCGTCGCAGGCGGTCAGTTCGGCGGAGCCGACCGTATCGCCGAGCCGCGGGGCGCCGTGTCCCCAGGTGTCATAAGGATCGGCGAGGACCGGAAAAGTGAACCGTTCCAGTGCGGCGCGCTGGCGGTCGAAACCGAGCTTCTTCCCGGCGGCGTCGCCGTAGCTCCACGCGAAAACCCGCAGCCCGGAGGCGGGCAGGTCGACGACGGCGGTTGCCCGGCCCCAGGTGCCGAAAGGACCGAAGGAGGCGGCGGCGCGCAGCCACTCCAGCGGGACCAGGTTTCCGGCGGCGTCGCGCAGCACATTGAAATCCCGGCCGTTTTTATTCGGATCCGGCCAGGTGTCGAAGCTCATCACCGCGCGCACCGGGCGGGGCAGGGGATTCCAGAGCAATACGCCGCCTTCGGTCAGGAAGTCGCTTTTGACGGTTGCGCCGTAGCGGGCGAGCCGTTTTTCCAGAATGTCGGTGGCGGCGAGGTTGGCGGCGCCGGTCAGGTCGCGCACCTCCTGCTCATACGCCGCCCGGATCGAGGTGCCGGGGTAGATGTCATGAAAGTAGTTGAACAAATAGCGGTTCCAGGCCGCGTCGAGCCGGGCGCGGTCGGCGTCTCCATCCGGGCCGGGAGCTTCCAGCAGGATTTTTTCCGCTTTCAGGAGGTTGCGTTCGGTCGCGGCCAGGTCGCGCTTGATCGAACCGACCGCCGAATAACAGCCGGGAGAGTGGTGGGTGAGCTCTCCCTCCACGACCGGCAGCTCGGTCTTTTCGATCACGTCGAAATAGTGGGACAACGTTGAAAATTCGAGGGGGCGGGTCCGGGCCGCTTCGAGCAGCCATTCGATCTGCCGCTCGAAAAAGCCGCCGCCGTGGTCGCCGATGCCGAAAAAGAAGGTCTGGTATTCGGCGCCGGTTTCGATCAGCCGGTCAATCCAGTCGAAGAGTTGTTCTTTTTTTGTCCAGTCGGGCATCGTGCAGTAGGCCTGTTTGATCCGGAAAGCGGTGACCAGGCTGCCGTCGTCGCCGCGCCAGCGGAAGAGATCGGGCATCGATTTTTCGTGTTCCATCGGGCGCATGAAGACATAGCGGTCGAAGCCGCCGGTTTTCAGGAGTTTCGGCAGCCCGGCGTTCTGCCCGAACGCATCGACGCTGTAGCCGATGCGCACATCGCGGCCGAATTTTTCGCGGAAATAGCGTTTGCCGTACTCGGCCTGCCGGAGCAGGATTTCGCCGGAGGTGATGATGGTGTCGGACTGCTCGACCCAGCCGCCGACCAGCTCCCAGCGCCCTTCCTCGACCAGCTGCCGGATTTCTCCGAACAGCGCCGGATCGCAGGATTCGATCCACTCGTAACAGGCGCTTGAGGAACGGCAGAACTTGAGGAACGGATATTTTCTCATCATCCGGACCACCGACCGGCAGGTGTTGAGCCAGGTTGAACGCCCCTCGCGCAGCCGCCACAGCCATATCGGGTCCATGTGGGAATTGCCGATCACATACAGTTTCTTCGCACTCATGTTCCGTCCCTTTCCGGTGATTCCGTCTTGCTTTTACTGTTAAGATAGCAGGACGGAACCGCTTTTCAAGGAACGGAACACGCTGAATCGGAAATGATTGCCTGTTTTTAATCTTTGCCGGTTTCCGCCGGCTGCGGGTACTTCGGTTTTCTGCCCAAAGGTAAAAGTACAGGGGAAAGTTGACATTTCGGCCGGGCCGGAGTATGGTATTTGCCTGCAACCGTGGAGAATTTTTTGAGAAAGGGAGAGAAATGATGGACAAAGATTTTATCCGGCTGAATTCCGAAGCGTGCATCCGGTGCGGCTTCTGCATCGACGATTGTCCGACGTGCGTGTTGGAAATGGGGGAGGCGGGGCCACAGGTCCGCGAGGATCAGTGCATCGAGTGCGGACACTGCGTGTCGGTCTGTCCGACCGAAGCGATCGACAATATCAGGACTCCCCGCGCCGGACAGGAGACGATCAATCCGGCCAAGCTGCCGTCGAAGGAGAGTGCGGCGTATTTCCTGCGCACCCGGCGTTCCATCCGCGGCTTCAGGCCGGAACCGGTTCCGCGCGAAACCGTTCTTGAGCTGCTCGATCTGGCGCGGCTTGCCCCAACCGGCGGCAACACCCAGAATGTGCAGTTCCATATCATCGACAACCGCGGAACCCTGAAGAAGGTGACCGAAGCCGCGATGACGTGGGCGAAGGGGCGGCTGAACCTCGCGCCCCACCTCGCGTCGATGGTGGCCTTTCACCAGGCGACCGGCAAGGACAACGTGCTCCGGGACGCCCCCTGCATGATCCTGACGCTGATGGATGAAACGACGGCTCCGTTGTTCCGGCAGAACGGCCGCTTCATGCTGACCTATGCGGAGCTTTACGCGCCGGTGCTCGGGCTCGGCAGCTGCTGGGCCGGTTGGGCCGAAGCAGCGGCCATCTCCGGTGATCCCGGCATTCTCGAAGTGCTGAACCTGCCGCCGGGCCGGATCGTAACCGGCGCGATCGTGGTCGGAATCCCCCGTTACCGGCACAGGCGGATTCCTGCCCGGCGTCCCCTGGCAGTTTCCTGGGGCGACTGAAGGCGGGTTCCGCTGCGGAAAAATCTCCCTGCCGGTTGAAAAATCCGGTTGACCGTGCTAAATTGATTGGTTTCACGGGTTTCAACACGATATCACAGCGATAAGGAGATTTGGTTTTGAATACGGTTGACGACGCCGCCGCGATGCTCACGCGCACCGCGGCCCATGTTTCGGGCCTGACCTACGTGACATTCGGTCTGTATCTGCTCTTGATGGTGTTGACCGGACTCTACTTCTACAAGCGGTCCAAAAACAGCGTCGAGGATTATCTGCTCGGCGGGCGCGGGCTGGGAAGCTGGGTCACCGCGCTTTCGGCACAGGCCAGCGACATGTCCGGCTGGCTGCTGATGGGGCTGCCCGGCGCGGTCTATTTGTTCGGCATCAACCAGGCGTGGATTGCCGTCGGGCTGCTGGCCGGAACGTGGCTGAACTGGCTGGTCGTCGCCCCCCGGCTGCGGGTCTACACCGAGGAAACCGATTCGTTGACGATTCCCGCGTTTCTGAACAAGCGGTTCCGCTGCCCCCGCAACCTGATCCGGATTCTTTCGGCGCTGCTGACGCTGTTCTTCTTCACGATCTACGCCGCCAGCGGGCTGGTCGGCACCGGGAAGCTCTTCGAGTCGATGTTCGGCATCGACTACACGGTGGCGGTCCTGGTCGGAGCCGGGGTGATGGTCATTTACACGCTGCTCGGCGGCTTCCTCGCGGTCTGCTGGACCGACCTGTTTCAGGGGGCGCTGATGTTTTTCGCGATCGTGGTATTGCCGCTGGTCGCGATGAGCACGCTCGAACCCGGCAGCGTGGCCAGGGCGTATGAGGTTAAGAACGTGACGCTTTCGGCATTGCCTCCCGCCGAAAGCACCGGCGCGGCGTTGCTGGCGGTCTTTTCGCTGGCGGCATGGGGCTTCGGATATTTCGGCCAGCCGCATATTCTGGTGCGTTTCATGGGGATCAAGTCGGTCCGGCTTTTTCCGAAAGCGACCGCCATCGCGATCGTCTGGGTGATCATCTCCCTCGCCGGAGCCGTTGCGATCGGCCTGCTCGCCGCACCGATGTACGCGAATCTCGACAGGGTGACCTGCGAAAATGTGTTCATTTATATGATCGGGGATCTGTTCCACCCGCTGATCGGCGGGGTGTTCCTCGCCGCGATTCTCGCCGCGATCATGTCCACGATCGACTCGCAGCTGCTGGTGTCGTCGTCGAGCCTGACCGAAGACTTCTACGTGAGTCTGCTCCGCCCGAAATCGCAGGCTTCCGAACAGCTGCTGGTCAGCCGCCTGAGCGTGGTGGTGATCACGTTGATCGCCTGTGCGCTGGCCTTCGACCGCAACAGCTCGATCTTCGAGCTGGTCACTTTCGCGTGGGGCGGCTTCGGAGCGGCGTTCGGTCCGGCGATCCTGATGGGGCTTTATTCGCGGCGTTCCTCGTGGATTCCAATCCTGGTCGGCATGGCCGCCGGAACCGCGACGCTGCTGGTATGGAAGTGGTTCGGCCTGAACAGCTTTCTGTATGAAATTGTCCCCGGATTCGTCGTGAACCTGATCGTGACCAGTGCCCTCAATTACGCATTCCCGCAGCAGAACCCGGAAATTCTGGCCGAGTTCGACGACATGGTCGCCAAAGTCAAGGTGAAATAATCCCGCAATTTCGCTCCAGAGGAGTGAAATCCCGGAATGCGAAGGATCAGGCCTGTTCGCGCTCGTCCCGTTCGGCGATGGCTGCGTCGACGAGGTGAAGCAGTTCGCGGTCGGAGAGCGGGGTGCGGGTGTTGGACGAAAGGTAATGGCGGAGCGCCGCGAGTTTTTCTGTTTCGTCGAGCTTGAGGTACCAGAAGAAGTTCGCGATGTCGCGCACCAGATATTTGGTGAACATCCCCTCCGTCAGCGGCAGGAAGCAGCAGCTGGAAACGTCGATCCAGCGGAGGTCGATTTGGCGCCCTTCGGAGCCGGGTTTCCATAACAGGTTATACGGGGTGAACCCCTTGTGGAAGCAGTGGACCATGTGCATCTTCGCCAGATAACTGAGATTTTCCTCGATAAAGGCGCGGCGCAAGCCGGTTTCTCCGGCGAGTTCTCCGCCCCGGATGAAGACGCGTCCGTCCCGGCAGCCCGCCGCGAATTCGGTGACCAGAAAGGAGTCCTGCAGAATGAAGTTGCGGCGGGTGTCGCCGGCGGCCAGCAGCCGGGCCATCGGGATGCCGAGCGAAGCGAGCGCGCGGTAGTTGGCGGCTTCGCGGGCGATTTTGGAGTGGTTCCACGAATAGAACAGAGGCCGCATTTTATCGCTGGATTTCAGCACGGCGCACAGGCCGCCGAGTTCCGGCGGAAGCTGAATTTTCCAGACTGCCTTGTGCCGGGTCTGCCAGATTTTTTCACCCTGTTCACGGGCTTCGGGGGTGAGCAGATAGTCGAGCGCCCGCTCGAATCCGGGTTCCGCCCAGCGCCAGCTGGTGCGCAGCCGTGCTTTCATATCGGCCAGCGCCGCCTGACGGCTGCGCCAGGCCAGCGAACGTTTTTGGCTGCTCATCCGGTTCATGCTCCTTTTGCTATCCGCGATATCATTGATGAAAATCTTATAAAATACTCTGAATCTGCGGAAAAAGCAAATCCGTACCGGAAGGAAATGCTAGGGATGGGCGCCTTTTCCCATCGGTTCCGGGGCGGGTATGCCGGACATGGTGATCAGGAAGCGGAACAGAAGCTCTTCATGGGTAAAATCTTCACTGTTCATTTGATCGGTTCCTTTCATTGCTGCCATCCGGAAGCGTCATTTAATATTATAGCAAATTTTTTGTTATTGTCCCAAATTTTGTGAAACACACTTGTAGTTTCCAACGCCGATAACGACGTTGCCGATAATTTGCATACGTTTTTGCCAGTAGTCCTCC
>NZ_QEKH01000013.1 GCF_003096415.1 Victivallis vadensis
AGAAAATCTTTCAGCTCCCACGGATTTTCTGCTTGCTTTTCCATTTTCTCCGTTGTATAGTACTTCTCATTGAACCAGTTTCAGGAAAACTTTAGTAGAGATAAGCTCTTAATGCGGTAAACCGGGGCTGCCGCCAAAAGGAAAATTTTCGCATGATTCAGGATATGACCCGCGGGCGGCCCTTCGGACTGCTGCTCCGCTTTGCTTTGCCGCTGCTGGTCGGCAATATCTTCCAGCTCTGCTACGGCATCGCCGACACCGCGATCGTGGGCCGGGTGCTGGGCGCGGAGGCGCTGGCGGCGGTCGGAGCGACGACGGCGCTGCAATTCCTGCCGTTCGGCCTGTTTTTCGGGCTGACCAGCGGTCTGACGATCGTGACCGCCCAGCGGTTCGGGGCGGGCGACCACGACGGAGTACGCCATTCGGTCGCGATGTCTGCCTATATCGCCGCCGCCCTGACGGCGATCTGTTCGCTGGTATTCGTCTTTGGAGCGCGATGGATGCTCCAGTTGCTCCATACCCCGCAGTCGATCTTCCCGGAGGCGGAGCAGTACCTGACGCTGATCCTCGGCGGTTCCTGTTCGCTGGTCTTTTATGTGATGCTTTCAAGCATCCTGCGCGCACTGGGGGACAGCGTCACGCCGCTGTATTTCCTGATCTTCTCCTGTCTGGTCAATATCGGGCTGGATTACTGGTTCCTGACCAGCTTCGGCTGGGGAGTACGGGGCGCCGCCGCGGCGACGGTGATTTCGCAGGCGCTGTCGGGGGGGCTTTGTCTGCTGCTGATCCGCCGGAAATTCCCGATCCTGCGAATGAGGAAGCGGGACTGGCGCTGGGACTGGCCGTTCATCTGCGAACACCTGCGCATCGCCTTGCCGATGGCGCTGCAATTCTCGATCATGGCGCTCGGCAGCATCGTGCTGCAGTTCAAGCTCAACGACTTCGGCACCGAGGCGATCGCCTCCTACACCGCTTCGCTGCGGCTGGATCAGATCGTACTGCAGCCGATGCTTTCGGTTGGAGTGGCGATGGGAACGTTCACCGCCCAGAATTACGGGGCGGGACGGTACGGGCGCATCTATCAGGGGTTCTCGGCGGCGTTCCGGATGGAGCTTTACTTTGCACTGGCGGCGGGCTTTGTGTTTCTGCTGTTCGGCAACTCCTTTATCCGGATCTTCCTCGAACACCCGTCGGAGGAGATCGTCAACGATGTGCGGCTCTACATCCTGACCGCCGCCGGAATGTACTGGGCGCTGGGCGTGCTGCAGGTCTACCGCCATGCGCTGCAGGGGATGGGGCATGCGGTGGCGCCGATGCTTTCCGGAATCATCGAAATGGCGCTGCGCATGGGAGCCGCGCTCTTTCTGTCGATGCCGTTCGGCTACTGGGGGATCTGCCTGGCCAATCCGCTGGCATGGCTCGGGGCCACTCTGCAGCTGGGAATCGTTTACCATATCGTGATCCATCGGTTGAGAAAACGACACCGCGCGGTTGCGGAAGGGCGCCTGGGAATGTTTCAGGGGGATTAAATCCGCTCCGGCGTTGACAGGGAGGGAATCCGGGAGTATATTGAACAAGACGTTGTGCTTGAATCACGCGGCAGGCGGACTGCGCCGCCGTTTCCGGAAAGAATCCGGGAGGATTGTGTGTTTGTATTGGAGTCGATGAAGCGATATTATAGATATCTGGCGTTTGCGCTTCCCGCCGTGCTGTATGTCGGCACGATCTGGCAGCGGCCTTTGTTCTTTCCGGCGGAAATCAATGCCGCCGAGCTGTTGCGCCGAACCGCCGTCGCGGGCGGAAACGGCGTGGCGCTGCTGGGCTCATGGAGTGTGAAGCTCTTCGGGGCGAACCTTTTCGCGGTGCGGCTGCCGAACGCGCTGGTAGTGCTGTTGACCGCTCTGCTGATCCGTGCCGTGGCCTCCGGTTGCGGCAACCGTAAAACCGGGGACGCGGCCGCATTGATCTACCTGACGACCTTCTTCGTGTTCGCTTTCGGCACCGCCGCCGGAACCGGCGCGTTTTTCACCTTGTTCTGCTCCGGAGTTGCGGCCGGCCTGATCCGGGCGTTGTCCGATGGGAAACTGCCGGTCCGCATCGCCGGAGGCGCGGGAGCGGCCGTCTCGGCGGCGCTGGCGGTCTGGTACGGCATGTCAGGCGGAGCGGCTCCCGGTTTCGTACTGTGGAAAACGCTGCTTTTCCTGCTGGCGGGCATGCTGCCGTGGCTGTTCTTTGCGCCCGCGGCGTTGAAGGGGTTCCGGCTGGGCGGGGCGGCTTACCGGAAACAGCCGATCTTCCTGATCCCGGCGGCGGCCGTTGCGGTCTGGCTGGCCGCCGTGATCCTGTGGAACGGCCGGCTGCCGGACGGGGCGCCGGCGGCCGGATTCCCGATGCTGGCGATCCTGATGGCGGGCGGCCTCGTGCGTTACGGCGAAGCGGGCGATCTGGTCTACGTGAATACGGTGCTGCGTTCGCTGGTGCGGATTTTCCTGCCGCTGCCGCTGCTGCTGTTTCTGCTTCAGGCGGCGGCCCGTTTCACCGGCAAGGTTCCGCCGGAGTTTGTGGTGTACGGCAGGAATGAAAATTATTTCATGCCGGTGCTGGCGCTGGTGGTGACGCTGGTCTGGCTCCGGATGGCGGAGCGGGAGTACCGGCAGCAGTTGAAATTCGTGTTTTTCTGTGTCGGCGTCGCCTTTCTGCTGCTGGCAGCGCCGGGTTCGCTGCCGCAGCGGATGCTGCGCGGTGTGGCGCCGGAGCCGTTTCTCGGGATGGTGCTGGAATCGCGGCTGGATGCGGAGCCGGTGATCGTCGCGCGCCCCGGAGTCCGCGCGGCGGTTGCATGGACGCTGAAGCGGGACGATGTCCGGCAGTGGACGGGAGACGGCGGGCCGGAGGAGCCGGCCGGAGTCCCGTCCCGGACTCTGGTGGTGGTGACGGATGACCGGCGGGACCTTGCGAAGCTGCCTGATCCGAAGACCTACTTCCGTTTCGGCAGGTGGTATGTGGTGTGTTATGATTCGCTCAAGGAGAAGCGTTGATGAAGTATTTCTGGCTGTCGTTCCTGTTTTTCGTGGTCGCCTACCTGGTGCCGTTGGGCGGACGGCCGCTGGTGCCGCCGGATGAGTTCCGTTACGCGGAAATCCCGCGCGAAATGATGGATTCCGGCTCCTATGCGGCTCCCCATCTGCTGACGGTGCGCTACTTCGAGAAACCGGTGCTCGGCTACTGGATGACGGCGGGCTCGTTTAAAATCTTCGGACAGAACGCGTTTGCGCTGCGGCTGCCGTGTGCGCTCGGCGCAGGGCTGGCGGCGTTCCTGATCTTTTTCCTGGTGAACCAGACGCTGCGGGACGACAAGCTCGCGGCGCTCGCGTCGATGTTGTTCCTGACCTCCGGGCTGGTCTACAGCGTCAGCACCTTTGCCGTGCTGGACAGTCAGACCACCGGCCTGATCACCGGTATTCTGGTCACGTCGTTTCTGGCGGTGCTGGAGCCGGGTTTCACCCGGAGACGGGTGTTGCTGCTGGCATTGTGCGGTTTGTTCGCCGGGCTGGCCTTCATGACCAAGGGGTTCATCGCATGGGTGGTGCCGGGGTTGGCGATGGCCGGATTCCTGATCTGGGAAAGGCGCTGGAAAGAGTTTTACCTGCTGCCGTGGATTCCGGCGGTGGTGGCGCTGGTAATCGTCGCGCCGTGGGCGCTGGCGGTGCACCGGGCGGAACCGGATTACTGGAACTACTTCGTGATGATCGAGCATGTGCAGCGTTTCACCGCCAAAACCGAAGGGCAGCATCCCGAACCTTTCTGGTACTATATCCCGGTGCTGCTGGGAGGCGTGTTTCCGGCGGCGTTCCTGGCCCCGGCGGCGTTTGCGATCGGTCGCAAAGCATGGGGGAAACTGCTGGCTCAGCCGCTGTACCGGTTCTGTGTGTGTGCGGCGGTGCTGCCGTTTCTGTTTTTCTCTGCTTCGAGCGGTAAGCTCGGCACCTACATCCTGCCCTGTTTCCCGCCGCTGGCGGTGCTGGGAGCGGGGGCGGTCGCCTGTTATTTCCGAGCCGGCGACGGCCGCAGCCGGGCATTCCACCGGGTGATGAACTTCTGGGGAGGCGCGCTGGTGCTGGCCGGAACCGGGGTGCTGGTGATCGAACTGGGCGGCTTTGAATCCTACTTCGCCGAACACCGGGTGCTCGCGGTGCTGACCGGCGCAGCCGGATTGGTCTACGGGCTGGCGCTGCTGCTGACCGCAAAACAGGTGTGGCGGGTCCGGCTCTATATCTTTTTCGCCGGTTTCGCGGCGGTGCTGGCGCTGGGCGGCTGGGCGATTCCGGAAGGGATGATCGGCGACAAGATGCCGGAACGGGCCTTGAAACAGCTGCCGGAAAAGCTGGGCTTCGACACGCGGAAGGCGGTGCTGGTCACCCATCCGGCTTATATGCACGCGGTGGCGTGGGTGTATCACCGCCCGGATGTGCGTTCGCTGAATACGGTCGGTGAATTGGATTACGGCGACGGCGAGGCGGAAAAGCGCGGGGAGCCGCGGGTCTTCATTTCCACCGCCGAGCTGGTGAAGCTGTTGAAGAAGCCCGGCCGTCCCGGAGTTGTCTATATCACCCGCGAAAGCCGGGAATTCAAACTCCCGGAGCCGTTTCCGCACCAAGAGGCGGTGATCGCCGAGATGAAAGCGATTTATTTCCCGCCGCTTCCGGCTGCGGAGGAGGTGAAGTAAGATGGGAAAAGCGGTTCTGTTCAAACGGTTCCTGCAACACCCGACTCAGGTTGGGGCGCTCTGCCCGTCCTCCTGCGCGCTGTGTCGCGCGATGGCTTCCGAAATCGGCGTCGAAAACGCCGGGCTGGTCGTGGAACTGGGACCGGGGACCGGCGTGATCACCCGTGAGCTGGTCCGCCGCCTGCCGGAGAACGGCAAGCTGCTGGCGGTGGAGTTGGATGAACTGCTTTGCGAGCACCTGAAACGGACTTTCCCCGAAGTCGAAATCTGCCACGACAGCGCCTCGAATCTGGGCGGCATCCTGAAGGAACGCGGGCTGCCTCCGGTGAATGCGGTGGTTTCGGGGCTGCCGTGGGCGGTCTTTCCGGAGTCGCTGCAGCGTGAAATCCTGGGTGCGCTGGTCGAAAATCTTTCGGAGGGAGGTTACTTCGCAACCTTTGCTTATTTGCAGGGACTGATGCTCCCCGCCGGAATCCGTTTCCGCAAACTGCTGAATGAACTGTTCAGCGAAGTGACCACCAGCCGGGTGGTCTGGAAGAACCTGCCCCCCGCACTGGTCTACCGCTGCCGCAAGTAACCTTGCCGGGTACGGTTTTGAATTTTTACTGCGCAAAAATTGCAAAACCGGAATTACTATCTATCAGTTTATCGGCTCTATCGGCGATACTCCGCACCGGCACGTTGCCGGTCGTGATCCAACGGCGAAACCGTTGGCCGCCGGAGGCCATTTGTGCGTTATGCGCCCAGCTACCGGAGCCTGATTGAAAGTCAGGCCGCGCAGCGCACAAGGTCTGCCGCCCGACAGGGCGGGCAGACCCGCCTGCCTTCAAAACGGCAGGCTCCCCCGTGACTCGCCTCCGCCGAACGTCGGCTTCGGTAACCGGGCAAAGTGCCTTGCCTGTCGGAGACAGTCACGGCAGCGGCAGCTTACCGCCGCTACTGCGCCCGGCTGCCGGAGATGCGGTTGCAAATCAGGCCGCAGTTCCTTCTACGTATCCAGCCGTGTGCGCTGAAATATTCGGATTTTTTTGCACACACCTATTGTGTTTACTGTGTGCATCCGGTACAATATAAGTAACGGAACGCAATTGAAAGACACACAAGATGAAACTGGAACCACAAGTGGAACAGCTCTGCCGGACACTGGACCGGGAGCTCGACAATTTCCCGGCCGGAGTTAAATTCTACTCCGTGCGCAAATTGCTCGACAAGTTCAAATGCCACCGCCGGGTGCTGGACGAGGCGCTGGAGCGGCTCGAAAAAGACCAGTTGATTTCCCGTGTGCCGCAGGTCGGAATCTTCAGCAACGTCACCCGTAAGCCCGATGCCCGCAAGGTGCTGCTGATGCTTCCCGACTGGCCGAGCGAACTGGTGATCGAATGGGGCGTCTACGCAACGCAGTATACGGAGAATCATCCCGGCTGGCAACTGAGCAAGATCCTGCTGACGCCGGACCGCGACTCCATCTGCTCGATCACAACCGATGGGTACGATGCGGCGATCCTGATGATGCCGAGCACCAGCATTTCCCGGCCGGATATGCTGTGGCTGGCTTCGCAGAGCATCCCGATGGTGTTGCTTAACGTCGACACCGGCAGCTTTGAAATCAGCAACATCAAGTCCGCCGACGCCGATGGAGCCGCCCTGGCCTGTCAGTATTTCCATCGGAAAGGGCACCGCCGGATTGCATTGGTGCAGAGTGAACCGCACGCGCTGCCGGCGATGGAGCGGATTTCGGCATTTGTACGGATGGCTGATTTTCTGGAAATGGAGACCATCATGATCGACTGCCTGACTTCCAGCGGCGAATTTGCCCAGCACAAAGCTTATCTCGGCATGAAAAACTATCTGGAAGAACACGACGGCAGGATCGGTTTTACCGCCGTTTACTCAGTTTCCGGCGAAAGTGTGCCCGGCATCATGGCCGCGCTCCGCGAATATCATTACGAACTGCCGGACGACGTCGGCATCATGGCGCACTCCACCGAACAGGTCGGCCAATACTATCACCCCGCCCTGACCGCCGTCTGCGCCGACCTGAAAGCGGAGGTCGAAGCCGCTTTCACCGGGCTTGCCGCCCAGTTGGACGGGCATTGCCCCGCCTTCAAAACGACGATTCCGATGAAAATCATGGAACGGGCTTCCGTGCGAACCTGCAATCCCATCAACTGAAAGGATTTTACAAATGAAACTGCGCCGATTCACTTTAATTGAATTGCTTGTAGTAATTGCAATCATTGCGATTCTCGCCGCGATGCTGCTGCCGTCGCTGAACAAAGCCCGGGAGAAAGCCCGCGCGATCAGTTGTGTGAACAACCTCAAGCAGCTCGGACAGGGCCTGAGCCTTTACGGGGCCGACAACCGCGACTTCCTGCCGTACAACAAAAAGATGACCGAAGTGGAGGCGGCGGCGGGCAACAAGGTATTCAGCTGGCCGTCATTGATGTTCGACTACATCGGCGGTTTTGCGGCGGTGCACTGCCCGTCGGACATGAAAAATCCGAACCTCGACGGCAATGTGAAGCCGCTGCCGCCGACGGTGGACGAGGCTTACTGGTACACCACCAGCTACCGGCTGCGCTTCCTGACCTACTACAGCGGCGAAACGCTCTCCCACCGGGGCACCACGCTGCCGATGTACAAGTATCCGTCGCGGCAGGTGCTGATGTACGAGGTGACCGCCAATCACGACGGCACCGGCATTGAATCGATCCGCGAAGGCCAGCCGATGATCGCCCGTGTGCTGTTCAACGCCGCGTTCGCGGATCTGCATGTTTCGCCGTGGGCGGTGATGAACGCGGGGCCGGTCTATGACCTCAACTGGTTCGGTCATGTGAACTCCACGGACCCCAGGCGCGGCTATGACGTCGAATAAGTTTCAAAAACGAAAGTGTCTGACCATGAATTTCTTCTGTAAACTGGCCTGTTCCGTTTCCTTTTTGCTGGCCGCCGGCGCCGTATGGGCCGGGACCGCGCCGCTCAGCTCCGCCGCCGATCCGGCGGTCTGGCGGCTCAACCTCGGTGAAACTCCGGGAGCGACGGCCCGGCTGGAACGGGACGCCGCGACCGGCGGCCTCCTGATCCGGGCGGGTTTCACCGGCGAAAGCGCCTATGTGGGCGCAATCCACGCCCCCGAACTGCCGCCGGGTGTCACGAAGCTGAATTTCCGGGTCACCGCCGACCGGGAACTGGAAGCGGGCCTCCGGCTGTTGGATGCCTCCGGGCGCAACTTCCAGACAGAACGTTTCAAACTGGCTTCGGGGCGTGAAACCACATTGCCGCTGAAGTTGGACGGTACCCGCTGGGAAGGGGCATGGGGCGGCAGCACGAATGCCTCGCGGCCCGTACCGCCGATCCGCGAGATACAGTTGCTGCTCAATCGCCCGGCAGAGCCGGAAGTTACGGTACGGCTCGCCGGCGTCGAACTTGAGGCCCCCTTCATCAACGCCAGGCCGTTCACGGGGGAAAATTTCAGGTTGGAGGCATTCGGCTGCACCGTGACCGGCAACTGGCGCAACGGCGCGGCTCCGGTTCTGGAGCTGGCGATTTCCGCTCTGGCGGAAGCCGCCGGGGAAGTGGTCCTGACATTCCCGGAAATGTTCCGCGACCAGACGGCCCGGTTTGCGGTCGAACCGGGCAGGACCGCCCGCCATCTCTGGAAAGCGCCGCTGACGCTCGGAGGCAATCCTTTCAACACCTATCGGATCGGCGCGGCGCTCCGGCTGACGGACGGCTCCTGCGCCGAGCGGGCCGTACTGCTGCGCGGCGCTGATTCGCCCGACTGGGAACGCCGCCTGAAAAGCTCCGAAGTCACCGCTTCGATTCTCGGTACCGGCACCCACTTCTGTTTCGCTCCCGAACCGACCGGCGGCTATGCCGCGTGGTATCCGTATGAACGGCTGATGGACAAAATCGCGGCGGCAGGCCTCAAGTGGGTGCGGGACGACTACTGGATGCGCCGCCCCGACGGCACTCCCGGCGCAACGCCGCAGCAGCTGGCCCGGCTCCGCGCCGCCAAGGCGCACGGCCTCAACACCATCGCGATGCTGCCGACCATGGCGGACCAGACGCTCGACTATTTTCTGGAAAACGTCCGCGCGTTCGTGACCGAAACCCGCGGCCTGGTGGACGTGTATGAAATCGGCAACGAGCCCAATAACTTCGGCGGCTGGATCCAGAAGTACGGCGGCACCTGGAACGCCCGCGAAAAGGACAACTCCACCTCCCGCTGGCTGATCGAACACGCGAAATACGTGAACGCCGCCGCCGACCTGATCCGGGAGCTGAAACCCGATGCGGTCGTGATTTCGGGCGGTTACGTGACCTCCAGCATCCTGCGCTTCCTGAAGAACGGGATTTCCCCGAATCTGAACGGGATCACCGACCATCCTTACAGCGCGATGACGCCGCCGGAACTGTACGCATTCGGCACCCCCTTCGACGGGCGCGACGGCGTGAAAGCGGGCGGCCCCAATCTGCATTTCTCCGAAGTCGTGCAGGCGTTCCTGCGCACCTTCCGTGAAATCGGCCGCCCCGACCTCTCGCTCTGGTACACCGAATTCGGATACACCACCTATCTCTATGGCGGTCAAAGGGAAAAAGGGAAATACACTTTCGCCGCCTACACCGAGGAGGCGCAGGCTGTCTATCTGGTGCGGCGTTATCTGTACTGCTTCACCCGGCCCGAAATCAAAGCCGCGCTGCAATATGACTTTCTGGACGACTTTCAGGGCAGGCAGTTCGATCCCGAAGCGAATTTCGGCCTGCTCCGGGCGGACTACTCCCCGAAACCGGCCTATTTCGCGTTGCAGAATCTGGCCACGTTTTTCAACGGCGTGCACAGCGATTCCCGGCTCGACGCGCAGGTCAAAATCGAGGATCAGCCGCTGCACCGGGCCGGAAAGCGCGGCCTGCTGATCGATTGGGATGAGAACGGCAAGGCGCTGATGAATGCGGACAACAGCATCCACGCCCGGCTTTTCCGCACCGACGGCGGCCTCCGCCTCGCGGTCTGGGATGCGAGGCCGGTCGGCGGGGAGTTTTCGCCCCGTTTCGCCGAAGTCCGGATCGCCGGAAAGGCGGCAAGCGCCGGAAAGACCGTCGGACTCGACCTGCTCAGCGGCAAGCGGTTCGACGTCCCCTCCTTCCCGGACGGCAACGACCTGATCCTGAAACTCAGCATCGGCAGCCGCCCGCTCGCCGTCACGTTATTCTGACAGGGGAGCCTGCCAAGGCGGCCCGAACCGGATCGCGGCGGCATCCGCCCGGTTCGGGCTGCTGGTGGAAACCTGCAGCCGCGTATAAGGCGCCGCCGGATCGTCATCGGCGGTGCAGGAAAACTCGAAAGGCAGAAAAGGATTTTTTCTTTCGATAGAAAATTTCGGCATATCCTTTGCTCCCTGATTTTATAGATTTTTCTTATCTTAATTTTTGCTCAAAGATAATATACTGCCTGAATCTATTCAAATCGAGTCGGAAATTCATTTTTCAGCCGCAATAAGATGATAATTTTCTTCCAGGAGGCAGGGAAATTACAATTTGCTTTTGCAGAGCATATATGTTATGTTAAAATATTTCGCAGGGGTGTTCCATGGGTACATCGTAGGTACACGAGAGCGACTTCAAAAAGAGTTTTTGAGAATTGTAAAATCTGTAAGTCATTGATGCAGAGTACGGCAGTTTTCAAGGCCCCAAGTTCCCGCCATCGAGGTGATTGCCGCATTGATTTCCATTTTTATACCGGACAGCGTTTCACAATCAAGTTGGATAAACATCACGATATACAAAAATGGTCGTGGTACTGAAGATAGCTCTATCGGGCAGGTTTGTATCCTGCACCTTCGGGCAGCAGACCTTGTGCGCTGCGCGGCCTGATTTTCAATCAGGCACCGGTAGCAGGGCGCTTCGCGGCGGCAAGGTGCCGCTGCCGTGACTGTCTTCGACGACAAGGGCGCTTCACCCCTTGACTCCGACCGGGTAGCACCCGGTGGCAGGTACTGTCGATAGAGCCGATAAACTGATAGATGTTACGCTCCGCCGGCCGCCGGAGGCAAAGTCCCCGGCTGAAAGCCGTATCAGCGGCCGAGGTGTTCCATGATTTCAGCTTCAGCGGTCCAGAAGACCGCTCCGGCGTGGCCGCAGTCCGGGAAGTTCAGGATCTCCTTGTCGCAGCTGCCGCACGCGTTGAAAGCGGCGTAGACCGACGACGGAGTCGACTCCGTATCCGAAAAACCGACGGTGAAGCGGACCGGAGCCGTGATCCGGCGGGCGAATGCGGCGCCGTCGAAGAAGGGGGCAACCCGTTCCATGCCGGCCTGCGAAATCGCGTGCGGCCACGGCGACATCCGCCCGGCCAGCTCTCCGGCCTGATCGCACATCGCCGGAGCGTTGGCGACCACGAAGCTGACGTCGCGGTCGAGAGCGGCGGCGGCGAGCGCCTGAAGCGCGCCCTGGCTGCCGCCGTGGACGATCAGGAAACGGCCGTCCCACTCCGGCAGGCTTTTCATGAATTCCAGTGCGCGCTGCACGCGCAGGTTCATATCGCGGAACACGGAATCCTCCGCCGAATAGACCGGCTGTTTCGCGTAGTCCTTGAGCGGCCCTTCGGCCAGCGCCCGGTAATCGGCTTCGGAGAGATCGTTGTAGAGTCCGTGCGCATTCACATTGAAAGCGAGCAGCCCGCGCGCCGCCCAGGTCAGGGGCTGGAAGGCCGGGCGGACGCCGGCGCCATGGAAGAACACGTAGGCCGGACAGGATTTGGGCTTGGCCCCGCGGGGCATCGACAGGATGCCGGAAACCGGCTTGGCTCCGGCGCAGGCCACCTGCACGTCGAAGCAGCGCACCCGTTCGCCGTACTCCGGCAGGACCGCCGGGATCACTTCGCGCTTGAGGACGCGCGGCTGCACCATATTGAGCCATCTGCGGTGGGCGCGCCAGAAGGAGTCGAAGCCGGTGATGTCCGGCACGGCGGCGATCTTTTCCGGCTCGACTCCGGCTCCGGCGGCGGCGGAAAGCTCGCCGAGGCTCACTTCCAGCCGCACGAATCCGGGGCGTTCGAGTTCGGTGCTGACTTCGACCGGGGTATCCCGCGTCACGAGCGGAAATTCGACCGGTTCGTGGTAGTCGCGGATCATCCGGCACTTGAGTCCGACGCCGGAACGGTACTGGTTGTTTTCAATCATCGCAACCAGGAAGGTGATCGGTTCGCCCGGCGCATAAACCGCCTCCGGAACCAGACTGCGCACACCTAATCGCGTCGCCGGCTTTTCCGCCGCATCCGGCAGATTCCACTCCGGGCAAAGTTTGTCATACAACGGCTGCACGTCCACTCTTACCATAGGGCACCTCGCATTCTGCAATATGGATCAATTTGTATCTATCGGGAAACATACCCCGTCATTCCTCAAAAAACAAGGGCTTTTCCTATGGAAAAGACAAAAAACCGCCCTGCCGTAATCACCCGAGTCCGGCAGGGCGGCCAACCATGGAGAAACTTTCTTGAAAGGAAACGGTTACAAACCGGCCTCCTTTTTCAACTGATCGCACCAGCGGTCGATCCGGTCCGGGGTCAGCTCCGGCTCGTTGTCGTCGTCGAGGGCAAGCCCGACGAAGCTGTCGCCCTCCTGCGCGGCGGACATCACATGGGAGTAGCCTTCCGCACTCCATTTGCCGACGACTTCCGCGCCGCGCCGCACCGCCTTTTCATGCAATTCCCCCATCGCATTCAGGAAGGTGTCGCCGAAGCCGGAGGAGTCGCCAAGTCCGAAGAAGGCGACCTTTTTACCTTTGAGATCGGCGTTTTCCAGCAGCGGCAGCCCGTTGATCCAGTCGTCCTGCAACTCCCCGCAGCCCCAGGTGGAGGTGCCGAGGATCAGCAGATCGGCGTTGAAGTCGTCCGCTCCGGCTTGCGCCACGTTCACGGCGTTTCCGCCCAGTTCCCCGGCGATGCGTCCGGCGGCACGCTCGGTGTTGCCGGTGCTCGATCCGAAAATAATCCGGATATTCTTACTCATTACTCACCTCTTTCTATACTGACCGGCGGACGTTATGCCGCCGCAATTACCCGATGAATCCGACTCAACGCCCGGTCGAAGGAGACCGAACGCTCCAATACACTTTGAATCGTCTGCTCCGCGCAGCGGTACTGCTCCATCACCCGGAGCGACTCTGCCGGGTCCCCCGCCACCCGCCACAGGCCGCGCGGCACCGCCAGGCAGGCCGCGGAATTTTCGATGAAGCCGCGCACGTCCTTGAGCGGATATCCGAGGAAAATGCCGATTTCATGCGGAAATTCCCTGCCGCTCCGGCAGCGCGCAATCAGTTCTTCCAGCAGCGGTTCCAGTTCCTGTGTTACAGGATAGCCGCAACTTTGCAGAAACTCCGCCGCCTCCGGTTCCGCCAAAGCCCGCGCCAGCCGGGCACGGTCGAAGAACAGCACCACCGATTCTCCCGCTTCGCTGCGGAGAATCCGGCACTCCAGCTTCAGCGATTCCATGACTTCGCGCTGGTGGACACAGAAAAGGTCATACTGCCGCCCGCCCGCCAGTTGCCGGCAATTGGTCAGCCGGAGCATCCCGGCCGGCTTCACCCGCAGAATCACCGGTGCGAGTTTCACCAGCAGATACTGCAGCAGCTGCCGCAGAAAGGGACATTTGGTCTGACTCATTCGCGCGATTCTCCATTCTTGCTATTAGTCTTGTCTAATTACAACATAATCCAAAAAGGGAAATAATTCAAGCACGAAAACTTAGATTGATCTAATTTTTTTGAAAAATTCTTTTTCTCCGCCCGGATTGATTAAAATCCGATCATATCAAGTGACAGATGCGCTCCGATATGCTATCTTATAAGGAAAACAACCCGGAGAACAAGAAATATGAATGAATTCTTCCTGAAACTGGGCCGGATTCCCGCCCGGAACTATCTGGTCTGGCTGGCGGTCCTGGCGGCGGTGTGGATCGGATGCGGCGTCTGGACCAACGGCGTGGCAAGCGGCGACGAAACCCGGGTGGCCGGGATCAGCGCCGAAATGGTATTCCGCGGCGACTGGCTGGTGCCGCGGCTGAACGGCGAACCTTTCCTGGAGTACCCGCCGCTGTTCTACTGGTTGCAGGCGATCGGCTTTTCGCTGTTCGGCATCAACGACTTTGCGGCGGCGGTTCCGGCGGCGCTGGCGGCGTTCGGCGGAGTGCTGACACTGTTCGCGCTGGGGCGGCGCCTCGGCTTTTCCGGCATCGGGGCGTTTCTCTCTTGCGTGCTGCTGCTGACCTGTGCGCAATATCTGTCGAACGCCCGTTCCTGCCGGGTGGATATGCTGCTGGCGTTCGCGGTGCTGCTGGCGGTTTACGGCTTCTACGCGATGTTGACCGAACGGAACGGCGCGAAGCGGTTCGGATTCTGGTGCGTCGGCACGGCCGGACTGGCGGCGGGGATTCTGACCAAGGGGCTGGTCGGCGCGGCGCTGCCCGCGGTCGCGCTCGGCGGCTTTCTGGTGCTGCGCGATATCCTGGAGCGGAAATTCCGCTGGAAAAACTATCTGGCGATGGCGGCGGGCGGGGCCGTCTCGCTGGTTCCGGTGGGAATCTGGCTCTGGCTGCTGTTCCAGCGCGAAGGACAGGGAGCTTTCGATACGGTGGTTTTCACCAACAATCTCGGACGTTTCTCCGGCAGTCAGGGCGATCATCTCGCGCCGGTCTACGAATATTTGCTCCATTTGCCCGAACAGTTCCAGCCATGGCTGGTGCTGCTGCTCGGCGGCATCTGGCTGCTTGTTCGGCAGTTCCGGCATGAGAAGCGGGAAACAGCCCTCTTTCTGCTCTGTTTTCTGCTGTTCCCCTATTTGCTGCTGACCGCCTCCTCCAGCAAACGGATGGTGTATCTGCTGCCGCTGTGCGCACCCTCCGCGCTGATCGCCGGGGAGTTCGCGCTGTGGGCGGTTGCCCGCTGGCGCGACTGCGGCTGGAAAGGGGCGGCGGCGCTCCTGAAAATCGTGCGATGGGTTCCGGCGGGCGTTGCCGTCGCCGGGCTGGCGGGGGCGTTCGGCGGAGTTCCCGGCTTCGCGGCCGGCACTCTGACAATCGGAACAGCGGTTGCCGCCTGTAATCTCCTCCGGAAACGGCGGGTTTCGGCGGCGGTGCTGCTGGTGCTGATTGCCGCCGGATTCCTGACCGGAACGGTCGAATCGATCGTGTGGCATCACCGGCAGGAAAAGGAGTCGCTGCGGGGCCTGTTCGAATATTGTTCCGGTCAGGCCCGGAGCACCGGTGCGGAACTGGTGTTGTACGATCCTCCCGAACGCACCTCCGGCGCGGCGAACTACTATCTGAAACGCAATGTGCGCGTGCGCAAAGACGCCGCCGGCTACGACGGCAAATCCCCGGAGCTGTGGATATTGCGCAACAAGCGGATCGAAGGCGGCATGGAATTCGCCGACTCCCACCGCGTGTATATACTGCCCTCCGAGCCGCCGCCGGTTCGGAAATGAGCCTTCCGGAAGCCGTTGCCGCTGCCGTATTTTCACGGGAGCGGGGAGATTCGGCAAGATTTTTCGTCAACCGGCTTGAATTTCCAGAAAGAAGGGTTATTTTAATAATTCGTCGATAGATGATTTGTGTTTAAACAAAATTTTTCATATAACGCAAGGATTTTTGAATCATGGCACACAAAAAAGGTCAGTCCAGCAGCCGCAACGGCCGCGACAGCAAGCCGAAATTTCTGGGTATCAAGGCGTTTGGCGGCGAAACCGTCTCTGCCGGTTCCATCATCGTGCGTCAGCGCGGCACCCGTTTCCGTCCGGGCAACAACGTCGGCTGCGGCCGCGACTTCACCCTCTTTGCCCTCTGCGACGGCACCGTCGAGTTCCGCAAGGAGCAGCGCAAGGTCAGCATCGTTCCGGCTTCCGCCAACTGAGCGGAAATCCGAAGCGATTCTGTTTGATAACGAAAGACCCCGGGAAGTTACTGTGATTTCCGGGGTTTTTTGGTGTCTGTTCCCCGGAAAGTTGTAAATTCCGGATTCGGCGGTACATTAACATCAGTATTGAGATGCGGAAGTCATAACCAGTTTTATCTGAGGAGTCATGAAGTGTTTGTAGACAAAGCGACCATCACGGTCAAAGCCGGTGACGGCGGCAACGGCTGCTGCAGTTTCCACCGGGAGAAATTCGTGCCGCGCGGCGGTCCGGACGGCGGCGACGGCGGTGCCGGCGGCAATGTGATCCTCGAAGCGACCAACAGCGAACAGAGCCTGGTCAGCCTGATTTACAACCGCCATTACCAGGCCAGAAACGGCGAGCAGGGCAAAGGCTCCAACATGCACGGCCGCAAGGCGCAGGACATCATCCTGAAGGTTCCGGTCGGAACCGTGATCACCGACCGCACCACCGGCGAACTCATCGCCGACATGGAGGAAAACGGCAAACAGGTCACCGTCGCAGTCGGCGGCCGGGGCGGCCGGGGCAATCCCCGTTTCGCGACCAACACCAACCGCGCGCCGCGCGAATGGGAGCCGGGCGAACCGGGCGAGGAGCGCGAGCTGAATCTCGAACTCAAAACCATCGCCGATGTCGGCCTGGTGGGATATCCGAATGCCGGGAAATCCACGCTGCTGCGCGCGGTTTCGGCGGCGCGCCCCAAAGTAGCGCCGTATCCCTTCACCACGCTTCATCCGGTGGTCGGCGTGATCGAATACCCGGATTATTCGCGGCTGACCGTCGCCGATATTCCGGGACTGATCGAGGGAGCGCATGACAACGTCGGCCTCGGACATGCATTCCTGAAACACATCGAGCGCACCGTCGTACTCGCCTACGTGCTGGACATGGGGGGCGTCGACGGCCGCCTGCCGTGGGATGACCTCGCGCATCTCCGCGAGGAGCTGGAACTGTATATGAAAGGACTTTCCAAGCGCCCGGCACTGGTCGTCGCGAACAAGATGGACCTGCCCGGCGCCGCGGAAAACCTTGAGCTTCTCCGCGCCGAACTGGCCAGCGAGCCGATTGAAATCGTCCCGGCCTCCGCCGCTTCCGGCGAAATCGGCGAACTGAAGGAAAAACTCCGCGCGATGGTGGAGGAACGCAAAAAGTCCCCGTTTGACTTCTAGGGGATGGGATGCCTCCGACGGCCGGGGGCGCGTCGCCCCTTGTCGCCGAAGACAGTCACGGCAGCGGCACCTTGCCGCCGCGAAGCGCCCAGCTACCGGAGCCTGATTGAAAATCAGGCCGCATAGCGCACAAGGTCTGCTGCCCGCAGGGCAGGCAGATCCGCCTGCCTTCAAAACGGCAGGCTCCCCTTGCGACTCGCCTCCGGCGGCCGGGGGCGTGTAACGTCTATCACAGCTTTATCGGCAGTACCTGCCTCCGGGTGCTATCCGGTCGAAGCCGAAATCCCGGCTCAAGAAACTCGCACACGGCGTTAATTTTTCAATATCTCCGGCCATGACGCCGGAGTTTCCGCCAGGTGAACCTTCCCCGCGGTCACCGGATTCGTCAGGAAGTGACTTTTTGCGAAAGTATGTTGCATCCTCATTTGCTTTTTTAATGAAACGCATCTATTTTACAATCAAGTTCCTTTATTTTTCAGCGTCAATTTGAAAAAGATGTTTTTTCGAATTCGCCGATAAGATTTTTCCGATTGTGCGCCGTAGTCATTTCCCCGAAAATCCGGAATCAACTATTTTCCAGGTATAAGTTCAAATGAGAGTCATCTGTTCCAAACGGATCCGGCATGGCATGCTTGTGCTGGCTGCGGTGTTGTTTTTCACTCCTGCCATTTCAAACGGCAACTCGCCGAATAAAAACGTATTGTGCATCATCTCCTACAGCGCCGACTACCAGTGGGCCAACGACATTCTCAACGGCCTGCGCCGCAATCTGCAGCTCAGTGATCTGGCGGCTGCAATCGAACTTTTCGAACTGAATGTCAGCACGCAGCCGGACGCCCGGCCCCGCACAGGCGATATCGCCCGTCTCCAGACCCGCCTGGACAGCTATCGCTATGACTCGATCGTGGTGCTTTCCAACCCGGCATTGGAGCTTTTCCTGCAGGGGAAACTGAAAACTCCCGATCAGACCCCGATCGTGTTCTCAAGCTATTGGGAGTCTCCCCGGATGAAGCGCGCCGGGTATCTGCCCAACATGACCGGAATCACGATGCCGCTCACCAACCGGATGAACATTCAACTGGGCATGAAGCTGTTCCCGACACTCAGAAAAATCGTGGTATTGACCAATCCCGCCGCCGACGGCCAGGCTGTCGCGGAGCAGCTTGAAAGCTACCGCGCCGACATCAGTTTCCCGGGTGAACTGACCATCCTGAGCGGCAGTGCCATTTCGACGGAAAAGCTGCTGACGTACCTGAAACACCTCCCGGCTGACTCGCTGATCCTCTACAACGACTGGTTCACCTCCGACGACGGCCCGAAGCTCTCCCGGAGCACATTGCAGGAGAAATTGCTGGAAAACACCCCGCATGTTCCTCTTCTGATCAATACCGACAGTATTCCGCTCCAGCGTCAATTCGCGATCGGCGGGGTGATGGTTTCCGGCGAAAAACTCGGCGCCCGGACCGGCGAACTGCTCCAGCAGGTTCTGCGCGGCGCTTCTCCTTCCAGCCTCCCGATACGGGAAATGGAAACCGAACAGCGGTTCGATCACCGGAAGCTGCAGGCGTTCGGCATCTCCTCCTCACGCCTTCCTTCCGGTTCGGTTGTATTGAACCGGCCTCCTTCCTTCTCCCGGAAATACGCGGACATTCTGCTGCCCGGAAGCATGGTGCTGGGGGGACTCCTGCTCGGCCTGCTGGCCTGGGCGCTGCTGCGCAACCGTTACAATCGGCGCATGCGCGCGATTTTCGACGCTTCTCCGGCCCGGTTGATGGTCGTGGACGCCACCGGCAAGGTCCTGTTCGCCCGGACCGGCGACCAGGACCCGTTCCGGGATGAGCTGCTCACCCTCCGCCGGATTTTCAAAGAGGAATTCACGGTATTGTGGGAAAGCTCCCAGCAGGTGCTGAAAACCGGGGAACCGCTTTCGGTGAATTATCCGGGGCTCGGCGGCCGCCTCCGGCGCGCCGATTTCCGGAAACTGCCCCGTGAGGTGTTCGGCACCGAAGCCGTGCTCTGGGCCTCCCTCGACATTGAGGAATTGCACCGGCTGCGGCTCAAATATCAGGAGACCGCCGAACAGATGCGCCTGACGCTGGAATCCATCGGCGACGGAGTAATCGTCACCGATGCAAAGGAGCGGGTCACGCTGTTGAATCAGGTTTCCGCCGACCTGACCGGCTTCTCCCCTCAGGAAGCTGCGGGAAAGAAGCTCGAAGATATTTTCAATATCGTCAGCTATGTCGACCAGTCCCCGGTTTCGTCTCCGCTGCGCAAAGCTTTGCAGACCCGGGAAATCGTGACTCTGGCGAACCATACCGATCTGATCGCAAAAGACGGAACGCGCCGCCATATTGCCGACAGCGCCGCCCCCATCATCGATCGCAACGGCGTCCTTGCCGGAGCCGTTCTGGTCTTCCGCGATGTGACTGCCGAGTACGAGCGGCGCGACCGCCTGCATGTCCAGAAGGCAGTCCTGGAAAAAGCCCTGACGGCGGGTGAGATGACCTTTTTCCGCTGCGACGAAAACCGGGAATTCCTGCAGGCGGCGAATGAGGCCTTCTGGCCCCGACGTGATGGAAAACCGCAGAAGGTCGAGGAGTGGATATATCCCGGCGACCTGCCGGAACTGCAGAACTGCCGTGAGGAGCTGTTTTCCGGAAAAAGGCGGGAATTCCGGCAGCTCTACCGGCTTCAGAAAGCGGAAAAATTCCGCTATTACGAAATTCTGATGTTCGACGATATTTCTCCGGTCAGCGAAAAAAAAGAGTTTTTCGGCATCATCCGCGACGTAACCGGTTTCCGCGAACGGGAACTGGGCTACCGGAACACCTCCGCGCTGCTCCATGACGTGCTGGATAACATCCCCGGCTACATCTGGGTCAAGGAAATTGAGCAGGGGCTGCGTCACCTGATGGTCAGCCGCAAGGTCGGCCTGCTGGTGGGGCAGAAGGAAAATGAACTGGTCGGCAAAACCGACGCCGAATTCCTGCCGCCGGAAAGCGCGGAACAATTCCGGCGGGCGGACGCGGCGGCCCTCGCCGAAGGGCGCAGCGAAGTCACGATCACATTGACGGACCGCTTCGGAAATGCCCACGATCTGAAGGTGGTCCAGACAGTGCTGGCCCGGCCGGACGGAACCCGGCTGCTGCTCGGCATCGGCGTGGACATTACCCGGGAGTTGAAGATGGAAGCGCAGCTCCACGAGAAGAACCGGCTGCTGGAGGATATTTTCGACAACCTGCCGACCCCGCTGTTCATCAAGGACTTCTACAACGAAGACCGCTATCTGTTCGCCAGCCGGACCTGCATTGACGCACTCGGAACGGAGCGGGAAAAGCTGATCGGCCGCACCGATTTCGATATCATGCCGATCGAACAGGCAAAGAAATTCCAGGCCGACGACGCACAGGCGATGCATCAGGGCGGATCGCAGATCATCATCGAGGAGCTTCCCCGGCCCGGCGGCCGTTTCATCAGGCTGCAGACCCGGAAGGTGCGGCTGCACCGCGAATCGGGCAACGACCTGCTGCTGGGGATCGGCGTGGATATCACCGAGCTGACGGAAAACCGCAATGAATTGAAGAAATCCAATGAGCTGCTGCATGCGATCATGGACAACCTGCCGTGCGCACTGTTCGTCAAGGATGCCGATCATGAATTCCGCTACCTGATGTACAACCGGGTGTTCGCCGAAGCATTCGGCCTGACCGGGCGGGAAGTGATCGGCCGGTGCGATCCCGAACTGCTGCTGCCGGAAAACGCCCGGCTCTGCGGGGAAAGCGACCGCGCCGCCCTGGAAGCGGGCGGAGTGTCCGACTTCCACGAGGAAGTGATCCTGGCTGACGGCCACCGGCATGCCCTGCGCTGCATCAAGGGAGTCGTCACGCATGAAGACGGACGCCGGCTGCTGCTCGGCATCAGCATGGACGTGACCAAGGAACAGGAGCTGGTCGGGGAACTGCAGGTATACGGAGCACAGCAGCGCGCCCTCAACGCGGCGTTGGAGAGCATCCTGCTTTCCGAGGATTTCCCGTCGGCCATCCGGGAGGTGCTGCGGCAGATCGGCGAGCAGGCCGATGCCGACCGGTGCTATATTTTCTCCCGCGATTACGAAAAGCAGTGCTCCTGCAATGAGTTCGAGTGGACGGCGCCGGGGATCGCCGCTGAAATCGATACGTTGCAGGACCTGCCGCTGATACTCTCCCCGGCATGGGAAGCGGCGCTGCAGAACCGTGAAGTGATCTTCTCCGCCGACCTCGACGCGCCGGATCAGTGCGCCGCCGTCCGGGAGGGTTACGAGACCCTGTCACGGCAGCAGATCCGCTCCATCCTGGTCACCGGCATCTGGCTGAACGGGACGCTCTGGGGATTCATCGGTTTCGATTACGTGCGCAAGCTGATCCCCTACCCGGAGATCGCCGAGAAAATGTTGACCGCGACTGCCCGCCTGATCGAAATCGCCCTGATCCGCAAGGTGCGCCAGCAGGAACTGGAACGCAGCGAATACGAAAAGAAGCTGATCATGGATACGATCAAGACTCCGATCATCCTGTATGACGGGGAGATGAACCTGCTGCGCGCGAACAATGCCGCCCAGCGGATCGCGCTGATCGATCCGGCCGCCGCCGCCGCCGAACATATCCCCTGCAACCGGATTTTCTGCGGAGAGGAAAACTGCCCCTCCAACTGCCCGGTCCGGCAGTCGCTCGACGACCACGCCGAGCATTGCTGCGAAATGCATATCCGCGGTAAAGATTTCCTGATCACCGCCAACCCGATCCTGCTCGACGGCCGGCTGGCCTATGTGCTCAAAACCATGCTGGACATCACGGAATTCAACCAGATCCAGCAGAAATTGACCCGTGCGGTCCTCGATGCCCAGAACGCCAGCAAGGCCAAGAGTTATTTCCTGGCCACGATGAGCCATGAACTCCGGACGCCGCTGAATGCGGTGATCGGCTTCTCGGAGCTGCTCCGGAACGATACTTTGCCGCGCAGCGAGCAGAATGAATATCTGCAGTCGATCAACTTCGCGGGCAACGCCCTGCTGAAACTGATCAACGATATCCTCGACCTCTCCAAGATCGAAGCCGGGCAGATTGTGATCACGCCGGAGCGGAACGACTTCCAGGCGCTCTGCCGGGAGATCTATTCGATCTTCCGGCTGCAGGCGGCGGAGAAAAAACTGGAGTTCACCCTCGAATGCGATCCGGAACTGCCCTATCTCTATCTGGACAATCTGCGGCTGCGGCAGATCCTGCTGAACCTGACCGGCAACGCGATGAAATTCACCAAAGCCGGTTCGATCCGTATTGTGATCGACTTCCGGCCGGAATCCGATGAAGCCGGAACCCTGACGATCCGGGTGATCGACACCGGCATCGGCATTTCCGAGCAGGGCCAGAAAACGATTTTCGAACCCTTCGTACAGGACCATGAAGTGCGGGGCAGCCACGCTTATCAGGGGACCGGCCTCGGCCTGACCATCTCCTCGCGGCTGATCGGCCAGATGGGCGGCAGAATGGCGCTCGACAGTAAAGTCGGCGAAGGAAGCTGTTTCACCGTGATCCTTGAGCATGTCCGGTACGAAAGGACCGGATTGCCGGAGGCGGCGGAAAAAGCTCCCGGAGAACAGGAGCCGGTTCTTATCCGGCCGCTTTCGCTTCTGCTTGTCGATGACGTCGCAATGAACCTGAAGGTGTTGGCGGCGATGCTCAAAAAGCTCGGAGTTTCCACCGAGTGCGCCTCTTCCGGCGCCGAGGCGCTGGAGCAACTGAAGTCGTTCACTCCCGATATGATCCTGACCGACATGTGGATGCCGGGAATGAACGGCACCGAACTGGCGGAAAAAGTGCGCCGGCTGCCGGACGGCAAACGCATCCGGATCGTGGCCGTCACCGCCGACACCGAGGCGAAAACCAACTTCGGCATCGAGTACTTCGACGACATCATGCTCAAGCCGCTGACGCTGGAAAAGCTTCGCAAACTGATCGAGTGCTTCCAGGAAGGACGCACCTTGGAAAACGGCTTTTATCTATAACACCTCCCGCCCCTCCGGAAACAGGAGGCCTCCCGCGCCGGCAAGCCGGTATTCCGTCGGGTGGCCAACCGCCGGAACGACATGATCGCACCGGTACCGGGAGCAAAATACCGGGCGGAAATCCATCCGAAAGGATGGAAGGCGGAGCTGGCGATTCCGTGGCGGGAGCTTTCCGGTTTCGACGCGAAACCCGGTGCGGTCCTCGCACTGGAACTGCGGGTGAACGACGCGGATAAATCCCATCCCCGCTGGAAGATCGATCCAGGCGACGTGGAAGACCTCTCCACCGAAGATCCTTCCAGATGGTCGCTGCTGAAACTGCAGCCGGGAAGTGAAAATTGAAAAAGACGCAATGGGGATTCCTGCTGCCGCTCAGTCTGGCCGCTTTCACGACCGGAGCGCTGGAACTTACGGTGGGACAGCCCGTACCGTGCAACGTCTTTGAAACCGGCAGCATGGTCCGGCTGCCGGTCACGGTCAGCAACAAAGCGCCGCTGGCGGGAACCCTCCGCTTTGAAGTGCGCGACAGTGGCTACCGCTTCGGCATGAAACTCTGGCTGATCAGAGAAATCCGGTGGAACCGCAAGCTGCACTGTGATCCCGGCAAGGTGATGCAGGTCTGCTGCAACCTCGGCCTGCAATGGACGCGCGCCCAGCTCGGCCAGAAAGAGCACATGGACACGGCCGAACTGATCCGGAACTATCCGGTCAACGTGGTCCTGAAGGTCGAAACCTACCCGGATGAGATGATCGACCGCGACCGCTACCCCGATATCGCCGACTTCACAAAAGTTACGATGTGATTGTAATCGGCGCGGCGCTCGCCGCCGCCCGCAACGGCGCGAAAACCCTGCTGGTCGAGGATTCCTGCATGGCCGGCGGCTGCGCGGCATGCCGGTGTTGACCCGCGAGGAGGTGATGACGGCCCGGAAATTCCCGGATGCGGTCGCCTGCCACGCCAATTACATCGATATGCACGATCCCGACGGCGGGCACGGCTGCGAAGCCGGTTCCGGCGACGCCTGCCATCCGGCGGAAGCGGATCGACGGTGCTGCTGGTCGCGGGACGCTGCATCTCCGCCGACCGTGCGGCGCTGGGCTCGACCCGCAGTCACTCCGCGCCGTACTCAAAGAGCAGGATGTCTATCTCTGAACGGGCAGCCACTCCCGGCAGGCCACGCTCAACTCCCCGGCGCGGGGCGGACGCCCGGCATGGAGGTCGAGCAGCCGCCCGACCAGAAGCCCGGCAAGCTCATCGATGCGGTTTTCCACCAGCATGCACGGGAACGGGAAACCGATCGGATTCTCGACCGTGCGGTGAACCGCTATGCGGAGCTGGTCAGGCACATTCAGTTTCCGGCGGTACAGTTCCATAGTCACGCCGGGCACCAGATTGTCGGAGAGCAGCAGCACCGAATCCGGCGGCCGGACCGCGTCCAGCAGTGTTCCGAGCGCATGCCCGGCGAACAGATCGAAGTCGTCGATTCCCGACGCCGCGGCGCATCCGCCGTCGAAACAGAGCTCATCCGGCAGCTCCACGCCGTGCCGGGCGGCAGCGGCCTGCAGCCTCCCTTTCAGGCCGCCGCCGGAGCGATGCAGCTTTCCGGTATAGATCACGCCGGCCCGCCTGCCTCCCGACAGTTTCAGCGCCAGCGCCGCCTGATCGGCGAAGCATTCTGTGAAAAATGTGACGCCGTGCGGACCGTCCTGCCCGGAAATCGCGACGAAAGGCACCGGCAGCCGCTTGAACTGCGCCGCCTCCCCGGCGGCCAGCGAACGCAGGATCACGCCCTGAATGCTCCGCTCCTTCGCCAGTTGTTCCAGCAAAGTTCGCCCCTCGCCGGAACCGGTTTCATAGATCACCTGACATTCGATGCCGTGCCGGGCGAGTTCCGCCTCGACTCCGGCGATCAGCGGCCGGGTGAACCGTTCGCCGACCAGAGTATAGTAGCTGGAAAAGTAGAACGCGACCCGGTACGGGCGCTCCCCGGCGATCACCACGGTTCCGGCGCGCGGGCGGCGGGCGATCAGCCCCTCGCGGACCAGCGCGGCAAAGGCGTGGTGCACATTCGCCTCGGCGGTCCCGAGCTGCGCGGCCAGCAGCCGCGCCGGCGGCAGCACCGCGCCGGCGGCCAGCTCTCCCGACCGGATCCGGTTCCGGTAAAAGGCGACGATCTGCGACCGGATGCTCGAACCGGCTTCAATTTTCGGTATCCTATCCATATCCGCATAGTATAGCCTCCATTCCGGGCCGATGCAATGGCGGAATCAAAATAATTACTATAATCACCATTAATATCATTGACATTGTCCCCGGAAGCGAATATAGTAGAAAAGAATCATTCCCACAACCAAAGGAGTTCACAATGATTGGTTCCGCCTGTTCCACCCCTGCGGAGATCGCCTTGCCGCCGCCCGCGTTCAAGTTGAAACCGTTCCGGGGAGAGGTGGCGTGATGCTTCTCGGAATCGCACTTCTGATCGCCGCCGGAACAAGCTGGGTGGTGCTCGGCGCGGTGATCGGCCACGCCGCCCGGCGCAATATTCCAGTCCCGTCGGTACAGGCGCTGAGCGCCGCGATCATGCTGCCGGTCAGCATCGGCGTACTGCTGATCCATCCCGACCCGGAATGCGCCCCGCACGTCCGGCTGCTGACGATGCTCTCCATTTTCGGCTCCGGCTTCCTCAACTATTTCGTGCTGAACCTGATGGGAAAGGCGATGAAGACCGGTCCGAACGGCATCGTCTGGGCGATGGTCCAATCCGCGCTGATCTTCCCGTTTCTGGCCGGCGTGATTTTCTTCGGCGTGGCGCTGACCGCGTTCCGCCTCACCGGCTTGGGAGCAATCCTCGCGGCGCTGGCCTGCTTCGGCCTCGCCCGCGACAACAACTCTACCGGCAGCGACTGGCGGCGGGCCGCCCTCTGCTCTTTTCTGCTGGCCGGGATCAACCAGAACCTCTCAAACCTCCCCAGCTATTTTCCGGAGGCCGCCGCGGTAGGCAGCGTGAGCCGCTCCCTGTCGGGCCAGCTTGGCACGCTGGCGGCGTTCCTGCTGATGCAGGGCCGCGGCCTTTTCACGCCGGAATACCGCGCCCTGCTGCGCGGCGGCGCGGTCTGGCGCTACGCCGGGTTGCTCGCCGGAGTGAATCTGGTCAGCGGTTACTTCCTGATGTACCGCGGCTTCAACCTGGTCGCGGAAGCCGGGGCGGGCGCGGTCAGCTATCCGGTTCTGGTCAGCAGCTGCATGGTCGGCTTCGCGCTTTACAGCAGCGTCGTGCTGAAAGAGAAGCTCCGCCTGCTGCCGGGCCTCGGCCTCGCGTGCGCGCTGGCAGGACTCGTCTGTATCAGTTGGAGTTAGTATATTACACCGTGTGTAAGTTTCCTGAACCGGGATTTTGCTCCTTTCGGAGCGACCAAGGCGCTTCGCCCTTGGAACCCGACCGGCAAGGTGCCGGTGCCGAATACTTGAGAGCCGGGAAAGGCTTACCGCCTTTCCCTCCAAGAGGGGGAGGCTCCGGTAGAGACAGGCAAGGTTGTACAGGAGCGGCACACCGCTCCGGTCGGCGACCGCGTCGGCTTTTTTGCCGACGCCGGGCACTCCCTGCACCTGCTGCCGCCGGAGGTCACGCTCGGAACCTCCAGATGCTAACCATCTGATGTGAAGTTACTCTGATGGAGGCTGAACTCTCCCCTGCCTTTTCATACAGGCAAGGTTCAGTAAGGCTCGTACTCAAAGATATGCTTGCCTGTGATATGACAATTGCATTGTTGCCTGACCTCGTTTTGCGTATATCGGCAGATAAACTCTTACCAGCCTCCATCAGGGTATCTGTCTATTATTTGGTCAGCATCTGGAGGTTCCGAGCGTGACCTCCGGCGGCAGCAGGCGCAGGGAGTGCCTAAAGCCTGCAAAAAAGCAGGCTTTGCGCCGACCGGAGCGGTGTGCCGCTCCTGTACAACCATGCCTGTCTCTACCGGAGCCTCCCCCCCCGGAGGGAAAGGCGGCACGCCTTTCCCGGCTCTCGTACCCGGCGCCGGCACCTTGCCGGTCGGGTTCCAAGGGCGAAGCGCCTTGGTCGCTCCAAAAGGAGCGAAATCCCGGTTCAGGAAACTTACACACGGTGTAATGTACCAGCCGCTTCAAACACGGAGAAGGGAATCCGGGCCGGTGCCGTTTTCTCCCGGACCGCCAGCGCGGCCAAGGTTCCGGCCGCCTCCCCGAGCGGGACGCAGTTGCCGGTGACCCGGTAGCTGGCATGGGCGTAGAAATCCCCCGAAATGCACCGCCCCGCCAGCAGCAGATTCGGAATGTCGCGGCTGATCAGTGCGCGCAGCGGGATGTCGTATGGGTGAAACTCCATTTTCGGCCCCACCGTGCCTCGTCCGGTTCCAGGCGTCAGAGCGTGAATATCGATGCCGAAGTTCACATGGCAGACCGCGTCGGCGTGGCGGCGCCCCTCCGCCAGATCCTGCGCCGTGACCGTATAAAGCCCGGCGGCGCGGCGGGTTTCACGCACGCCGATGCGCTCGGCGGTGCTGACCAGCCGTATCCTGTCCCACGGCGGGCCGCTGCGGCGAAGCGCGGCAACCTGCGCATGAATGGCGCGGCGCGCCTCGATCGTCGCGGCGGTCAGGTCGGCGGCGCTGGTTCCGGAAACCTGATACTGATGGCTCGCCATCAACAAAAAAAGTTCGCCGCTGAGGTGGAACAGCGACGCATCGTGATACGTCGGCGGCGCGCCGTTGGCGGTCAGCAGTTCGCGCAGGTTCGCCACCGCTTCGGCCCGCCACGTCCAGCCGTTCACGTAAGGCCGTATTTCCTCCGGCCGCACTCCCGCCAGCATCGCGATCAGCGACATCGGCTGCAACTTGCCGGTGCCCGGCTCCCCCTGCTCAAAGGAGGCGCCGGCCAGCGCGGCGATATCGCCGTCGCCGGTGGCGTCGATGAAAATCTGCGCCTTCCACGCCTCGCGGCCGGATTTGGATTCGGTCAGCAGGCAATCGATCCCGCCGGAAGCGTTCCACAACACATCGACGGCCATCGTATAGAGGCGGATGGTCACGCTCGATTCCAGACAAAGTTCTTCCAGCAGCAGTTTCATCGCCTCCGGTTCGAAGGCGAAGGCGGGCGAACAGGGCGGTTCCTCGGCCGCGCCGCGCCGGAGCAGTTCCCGCTTGAGCTGCGCGACCAGCCCGGACTTGCCGGAGTGGTCATGAATCCAGCCGAGCAGCCCGGCGGTCCACATGCCGCCGAGACATCCTCCCTGCTCCAGCAGCAATGTGCGCGCTCCGGCGCGCGCGGCGCGCAAAGCGGCGGAAACCCCGGCGGGGCCGCTGCCCGCGACGATCACATCGAACTCCCCGGCGACCGGCACCTCCCCGGCCTTTTCATGAACGAAATCCATCGCACCGTCCTCCTTTTCCGAAACAATACCGCCGCGCGGAGATTTTTGCAACCGGCAGAGGAGAAAAAACAATCGGCATAATTCCGTTCCGCCCGCTGTTTTCCGGTGATTCCGGTAATTTTTCAAAAAAAAACGGACAGGGGGTTGCTTTTTGATTCGATTTATCGTATAATATTAAGGAAAACAGTTTGCCTTACCCTGTTTCAATGGCGTTTCCTCCCGGAAAAGAGATCCCGGCGAGGTTGCAAAACAATCAGGCAAACAGTTTGCGTAAGAATAAAACAGGAAAGCTGCAATGAATCTGAAAGAGTTGGCCGCGGAATTCGGAGTCTCTCCGTCGACGATCAGCCGAGTGGTGAATCAGTCCAAGAATTTCTCCGTTTCGGCGGAATTGCGCGGCAGAATCCTCGCCCGCGCCGCGGAGCTGGGTTACGCCCCCAATCCGATGTACCAGGCGATGCGTAAAAAGGACAACCGCCAGATTTCGATCCTGTTCCCCTATCTGCTGCACATCATGGGCGGGGCGGACATTTCCAAAGGCATCGACTGTCTCAGCGAGGAGCTGTTCAGGCTCGGTTACAGCAGCCACTACCTGAGCTGCCCGCAGGAGCAGCGCCGCAATTACGGCGTGCCGCCGTGGAAAGTCGCCGGGGCCGTCGCGGTCGACGTGCGGCTGCCCGGCCAGATTGCCGAACTCGACGCCAGCGGCATCCCGTATGTTTCGCTGAACGGCATCGCCGGTCCGAACGGGGCTTCCGTGCTGGTCGACGAGCGGGCCAATACCTTTCTGCTGCTGGATTACCTGTATGGGCTCGGCCACCGCCGGATCGGCTACGTCAGCCACTACCGGTCGCGCGAAGTGGTTCACTTTGAGTTTCAGGAGAATCACTACAGCGTGGTGGAGCGGGCCGAAGCCTATCTGGAATTCTGCCGCGAACGGGAACTGATGCCGCTGCTGCCCGGCCTCGACTCCGACCACAACGCCGCCGAAACGGTTGACGGAGCGTTGGCGCAGGGAGCGACCGCTTTCGTGACCTACGCTTTCACCGATGCGCTGCGGGTGGAATACCTGCTCCGCAAGCGCGGCCTCCGGGTTCCGGAGGAGGTCAGCGTCGCCGCCTTCAACAACCCGAAGGTCGCCGCTTTCGTGAATCCGGCACTGACCTGCATCGAAATTCCGGTCGGGGAGATGGGACGTACAGCCGCCCGGCTGCTGTTGGATAAAATCAACAAAACCGGCGATCCCGCCAACGCCTCCATACGGCTGGTCGGGAAACTGCACCGGCGCGACTCCGTCGCTCCCTGCCGCCGGAAAAAATGAAATAACAGTGGAGGCCCGCAGATGAAGAAATGTTTCACCCAAATCGAATTACCGGGAAGTTCAGCTTCCCGGCACATCCCCGTCCCCGCCATGCTCTCTCCCGGATACGCCCAGTGCAAAAGCCCCAGGACCGGGAAAGCGGAAGCGGCGTGCTTCCGCCCGGAGCGGATCAATGCAAAATTTACACTGATCGAATTGCTTATTGTGATTGCCATTATCGCAATACTGGCAAGCATGCTGCTACCGGCACTGAATCTGGCACGGGAGAAGGCGCGCAGCGCCACCTGCATCAACCAGCTCAAGCAAATGGGAATGGCACATCAGATGTATTCCGGCGACAACGATGACTTCATCGCGCCGTGCCGGGTGCAGTCGGATTCGGCGGTTTCGCCGTATGGAGCGAAACAGTCGGTGCGCTGGCCTCTGGCGCTGGGACCGTATGCGCGCGAACTTTTCCTGATGAAATACCGCAAGGGCCTTTATATTCCCAACGGCGGCTTTTTCGGGTTGTGGCCGCAGGAGATGCAGCGTTATTCCGTGCCGCTCTGCCCCTCCTATACGGTCGGCTCCAGATGGCGCGACTGTCTGGGCAACGAGGTCGGCAACGACGAGGACCTCTATGAAGTCGGTTTCGGCGGCTACGGCCAGAGCATCTACCTGAGTCCGGGGTCGAATCCGTGGCTGAAGGTCGGGCGGGTCAGGCAGCCTTCGATGGTGATGATCAACAACGACAACGCGTTCGACCAGAGCGGACGCAACTGGCGGTGCAACGCGGCCCGCTTTCCGCACGCCGGAGCGCACAACTATCTGCTGGTGGACGGCCATGCCGCCTCGGCCCCCGACAAGGCGTATACCCATTGGGGAAATGAGAACGAACTGGCGCCGTTCTTCTGGTATCCGGATGCGACCCGCCCCTACAGCAACAAATACAACAACAAATAGGAGTTCCCCATGAGAGTTTTCTGTGCGGCCGCGGCGCTGCTGCTGGGCGGCCTGCCCCTTTGCGCGTCGGTATTTGAAACCGGACGTAACGGCACAATCAAAGTGGACAATACCGCTTTTGTGCAGCTTCTCCACTACGGGGAGAACTGGGTTCCCAACCGGCAGGGCGACGGCAGTTTCAATACGCAATTCACCGAGCGCGACGGAGTGCGGAGCTGGTCCGGCGTCTGGAAGCTGCGGCAATCGCCAGTGCATCCGCAATTCCGTACCGAACTGCGCACCCCGGACTCCGGCACCTTGCAACTCTCCCTTTCGCTCGACAGTCCAGAAGGGGTGCCGACCAAAGCGGCGGCGCTCGAAATCGACCTGCCGGTGCTGAACGGTGCGGGAACCGAACTGCTGCTGGACAACAAGCCGGTTCCGCTTCCGGTGAAGTTCCGGGGCGGCGTAATCGCGCAACAGAAGAACGTGCGCCGGATCGAGCTGCCGCTGGCTTCCGGGCGGCTGCTGGCGGAGCCGGAAACGCCGGTTGCTGTTCAGGTGCTGGACGTCCGCGCTTACAAGCAGGATAAATTCACGCTTCGGATCGCGCTGGAACCGCAGGCGGCCCGCCTGACACACGCCGCCCTGTCGCTCCGGCTCACGTTTCATCCCTACTCCATCTCCCCGCTGCCGCTGGAGTCCGCCGCCAATATGGGATTCGCGGACGAAACGGCCGATGACCGCAAAGGCGGCTGGACCGATCAGGGGCCGACCAACGACCTGCGCGCTCTTCCCTCCGGCAGGCTGACCGCGGGACCGGTCGCGTTCCGGATCGCCGATCCGGCCGCCAACGGCGGCAAAAGCTGCATTGTGCTGGGCGGAGGAGGACGGCGGTATTTCCCGAAATCCGCCGAGATTCCGGCGGGAGGACGGCCGCTGCGCACCTTGTTCCTGCTCCACGCGATCGCCTGGCCGCCGCAGGGCGAGGAGGAAATCGGCACGATCCGGGCACTTCACAGCGACGGCTCCGAAACGGCGGTTCCGGTGATTGCCCGGCGCGATGTGGACAACTGGTGGGCGCCCAGCCCGGCCAAAAATGCGGTGATCGGCTACAGCGGCTACAGCGCGGAAAGCCCGGTCGGGCTTTACCTCGCGGGCTTCCCGCTCCCCGGCAGGCCGGTGGAAAAGATCCGCTTTGAATCCAACGGCAAATCCGTCTGGATGATCGCCGCCGTCTCCGCCTCCCCGGATACGGTGCGGCTGCCTGCGCCGGCCGGCTTCACCCTCTACCGCAACGCCGACTGGAAACCGTTCCGGACGGAACGGGAAATCGAACCGGGCAGCGCGCTGGATTTCTCCTTCCTGCTCGACGCCCCGGCCGGAAAATACGGCGCAGTACGGACGACTCCCGACGGACACTTCGAGTTTGAACGGCGTCCCGGCCAACCGGTCCGGTTCTACGGCGCGAACCTCGTCCTGACCGCGAACTTCATGGCGCATGACGCCGCCGACCTTCTGGCGGAACGGTTCGCCAGGATCGGCTACAACGCGGTGCGGCTCCACCACTTCGACCGCGACCTGATGAACCGCAAGGCGCCGGACAGCCTGACCATGGACCCGAAAGCGCAGGAACAGTTCGACTACCTGATCCACGCGATGAAACGGCGCGGCATTTATTTCACGCTCGACCTTTTCACCCACCGCTATCCTGCCGCCGGAGAGTACCGGGAAATTCCCGATATGGAACTTGGCGACTACAAACTCGGTTGCATCTTCTCCCCCGAAGCGATGGCGAACCTGAAGGAGTTCACCCGCCGGTTGCTGACCCGCCGCAATCCCCACACGGGGTTGACGCTGGCCGAAGACCCGGCGCTGGCCGGCCTGAGCCTGGTCAATGAGAACAGCTTCATGTTCCTGTACCGCAAGGGAGCGCCGAAAATTCAGAAACTGGCCGAAGCGCAGTTCGCCGCCTGGACAAAAGCGCGAAGCCTCGCCGTCACGCCGCAGAACCGGGAAACCTTATTCCACCGTTTCCTGATCGACGCCTACCGCCGCAGCTGCAACGAACTGACCGCCTTCGTGCGCGGTCTCGGCGTCAGGGCGCCGCTGACCGACCAGAACTACATCGCCGCTCCGGAGATGACGCTGCAGCGCCGTGATTACGATTACGTGGACAACCACCTCTACTGGGACCACCCGCAGTTTCTCGGCCCCGCGTGGAGTCTGCCCGCGAAATTCAACAACTGCAGCGTGCTGAACGTCCGGCTGCTGGTGCCGAAGGCGATCGCCCCGTCGCGGGTGTTCGGCAAGCCCTTCACGGTCACGGAGTTCGACTTCTGCTACCCGAACAGCTTCCGCAGCGAGGGAGCGCCGATTTTCGGAGCTTACGCGGCGATGCAGGATTGGGACGCGGTGTACCGGTTCGCCTACTCCCACAATGCGAAATACATGCTGACCGGCGACACCACGATCACCACCTTCGACACAGTCAACGATCCGGTGCGGCTGCTCGGCGAACGACTCGGCATCGCGTTCTTCACCCGCCGGGACGTCGCCCCGTCACAGGTTTCCTATCCGGTCGCGGTGCCGGAAAATCCGTGGGACTATCCGTGGCGCGGCGAATACCCGCAGGCGGCCTGCGAACTGATGTTCTTCGGCAAGGTCGGTTCGGTCGGTTATGGAAACGGCGGGTTCAATCCGGCGCTGCCAGCGGATTCCCGGCTGGTCTATTCGCTGGACCGGGAGCTGAATTCCCGCGATACGGCGCTCCCGGTTTTCAATGCGCCCGATTTTTCCCGACTGGTTGAGGGAATGCAGGAACGCCATCTGCTCAGCCCCGGGCAGGCCGATCTGAAGCGGCAGCGTTTCCAAAGCTCCACCGGCGAACTGACCGCCGACTTCAGCCGCAAGACCTTCACCGCGGTTACTTCCCGCAGCGAGGCGCTCGTCGTTCCCGAGGGCGAAACCGTCAAAGGAACTTTCCTGTCGGCGGAGTGCCGTAAAAACTTCGCGACGGTCGGCGTGATCGCTCTGGACGGAAAACCGCTGGCCCGAAGCGGGCGGCTGCTGCTGCTTCACCTCGCCGATGTGAAAGCGGAAACGATCGCCTTCACCGCGCCGGACTGCAAGGTGATGACCTCCGGCGGCGACGGTCAACTGCTGGCCAGGCGGGCCATTGCCGGAATCCGGCTGAACGCCACCGGCTCCGGCTGGAAGCTCTACCGCCTCGCCCTCACCGGGAAACGGCTCGGTACAGTCGAATTTCAGCAGGACGAAAATGGAATCGCATTCACTGCGGATACGTTCCACAATTCCGATGTGGTATTCGCCTACGAGCTGGTGCGCTGACCATCGGAGGAAAATCATGCCGCGTTTGCGGCATGATTCTTCGTTATTTTTCCTTCGCCGCCGTTTCGCGGCAGACGAAGCAGCCGGCCAGATGGTCGTTGACCATCCCGACTGCCTGCATAAAGGAGTAAACGATGGTCGAACCGACAAATTTGAAGCCCATCTTCTTCAAATCACAGCTGATCCGGTCGGAGAGCGGCGTGGTGGCGGGCACCTCCTCCAGTCTGTTCCAATGGCCGACGATCGGCGTGTTGTCCACGTAAGCCCAGATCATCCGGTCGAAACTGCCGTGCTTCCGAACGGCTTCCAGAAAGGCTTTCGCGTTGGTGACCGCGGCACGGATTTTCAGGCGGTTGCGGATAATGCCCGGATCGGTCATCAGCTCCTGAATCTTCGCCTCATCGTAGCGGGCGATCTTCTCCGGGTCGAATCCGTCGAACGCCCTCCGGTACGCCTCGCGCTTTTTCAGCACGGTGATCCATGAAAGCCCCGCCTGCATTCCCTCCAGGATCAGCATTTCAAACAGCTTCCGGTCGTCATGCACCGGCCGCCCCCATTCGTGATCGTGGTACTCCACATAGACGGGAATATCGCCCGGCCACGGGCATCTTGTTTTTTCATCCATCAGATTTCTCCGTTCTTTTGCATAAACCGCACCGGGACTCCCACACTATTCCACCTTGAAAAGAGCACACAGCGCATCGAACCGAGCGGCCGCATCCGGGCCGAACTTCCGCATGGAACAACGGATGCGGTCGAGCGGCTTTTCCTTCATATCGCCGGATTTGGAAAAAAACTTGTCGGCAAGGCACACGAGCTTCTCCTCCAGCGTTTCCGGCAGATAATCCCGCACCGGGATCGGCAGCGCCTGCGCACGTACTTCCGCAGCGGTAATTCCGCTGCCGGTATGCCGTTCGCAGATCCGGGCGAAGGCCTCAAGGTCCAACCCGTTCGCCGCCCCGTATTCGCGCAGCATCCGCGCCCCGATCACGCCGTGGGCGATGTAAGGCTCGGAGCCTTCGCACAGAATCTTCGGGGCATCGCAGCGCCCGATGCCGATATCGTGCAGCATCGCCCCGTCCGCCGCCAGCCGCGCGTCCAGTTCCACGCCGGAATCCACCAGAATCGCCAGCGCCTTCTCCCGCACCTGTTCGCAATGCCTGACCAGCATCCGCCGCAGCGGCGTGTCCTCCGGGTAGAAATAATACAAAATCGCCAAAGCCTTTCCGCCGGCATCCGCACCATCCCGGGCTATTCCACTGTTTTCCCGATTGCAAATCATCTTTTTTCCATCTCCTGATACGTCGGCGGCAAATTCGCCGTCCTGTCCTAGAGTATCATAAGAAATGTAAATTGCAAATCAAAACAATCCACTTCCCGAAGATTTCAACCTCCGGTCAGCTCCCGAGGAAGCGGCCCGGAATGGACCGTATCGGAGCAACCGGCTTACCAATGGTAATAACGGTATGGGTCGTCGGTCGCTTCCGGCCGGTCCACATGGAAGAAGCGGCAGCTCCGGGGAACAATCCGGGGAACTGCGAGCATACCGCCAACCCCTCTCAAATCATTGCAGAGCACCGTCAAAACCTGTTTACCTGAAGACAGGAGTTCCTTCTTCAGGACAATGCTCCGATTGAAATTCCAGTAATTTTCCGGATGCGTTTGCGCTGTGACTTCGCCGGTGAAGCGGCCGTTCAGCCAAATCCACGACTCGTCGTCCACCGCACCGATCCGCAATTCGTACTCTCCGTTCCGGCAGGCTTCCGGCAGGTCGAATTCGAGCCGGTACCAGAATAAGCCGTCATAGTCGGCGTGTTCCGGGAACTGTGACTCCAAAGGCGTACCAACTTTGACGTTTTTCCACCCATCCGCCGGAGCGGTTTGCCAGCCGTTCGACTTGCCGGAATTTTCAGGGTCGAATTTTCCCTTCCAGCCTTCGGCGAGCGGAAACGAGAAATTTCCATGATTCATCCCATCAAACATCGCGAAAAAACCGGTCCGGAATTCCGCTCCGAGGTTGGCCAGCAGCCGCATCAGCAGAAAATCCGCCCGGCGGGCTGTTGTGCGTGTCGCATGCACCTTCCGGTCGAACCTCCACGGTGGAAGCTGCATCATTACAAGGATACCCCGACCGATCCGAATACTGTTCAGAGAGATTCCGCCTGTGGAATCCTTCGGAAAGCCGTCGAACCGGAGCGGATAGCGGAAGTGAAGCTCGGCATTACCGATCCCCCGGTACTCCGGCCGCTCCCCGAGTCCATCCACCCAATCGCTCATCCATTCGCCCGGGGATGCGTTTACCTCCGGGACGAACCGGGAAAGCTCCGCGCCGGTCAGGCCGCAAGCCAGAACGTTCAGCCCGCCTTGAATCCGCCTGCGCAGATTCCCCGGAACCGCTTCCCCGGGACCGAGAACGAGCAAATCACCGGAGGAGAGCTTGGCCGGATCGATTTTTTCACACACAACCCCGGTCTGCTCCAACTGTGTGCGCAGCTTTTCGTTGCCGGAATACCAGACCTTCCGTACCGGCGCCGGAGAAGTGTCGTCAAGATAACGGAGCGCCTTCGCCAGCGTCTGTTCCGCCTGCGGATCCTGAACCGTGCGGGCTGAAATTTCGAGTTGACAGAATAAAATCCGGCTTCTACCTTCCGTCATCAGCAGAAGCGGAGCGAATTGCAGATCGAATCCGCCCTGGTAAAGCGGCAGCCAATTCCCCACGCTCGGCTTCTCCGGCAGAACCGCCGCGACGTTGCCGCGGTTCCCGGAACGCCAGATGCGCCGATTGATGAAGCCGTTCCAATTTTCGGCGGGATAGCCGTGCGCGATCTCCGGCAACTCCAGATACGGCGGCAACAGCGTGGAGCTTCCGCGCCAATTTTCAAGAAGCTCCGGAAATTCCCGGCCGGCCGGAAATACGGTGCGCAGCCCCTGCGTATTGCTCCGGATTCCGATTCTGGACAGCGTCCGGGCACTCTGCTCCAGAATCAGGAGCTTCATTCCCTGTTTCAGCGCTTCCTCAAGATGCAGCGGAAACCGATCGAGGGCGTGCCTCCCGAGAATCAACAGTTCGACGTCGTCCAGTTCCGCCGTTTTCGAGACGGCCTGATAGGGGATACCCAGTTTGTCCAGCAGTGGCGCGGCCGTCCCCTCCGGATCATAAAGTCCGACTTTGCTCTGCAGCCTGACCGCCGGCGGCTGAATCGGGTGTAATGTGATTGAATCGCTCCAAAGCTCCCCATTCCCGGAACGCACCTCCGCGGTGACGGTGACGGATTCCGCCGACAGCCTGAACCGGATCGGAATTTCCGTTTTCGTTCCGGGAGCAAGGCGACAGTTTCCTGCTTCTTCCTTCGTCCCGTTCCGTTTCCACAACCAGTCAAAACTCTGCTCCTGCCGGCTGTCATTGAGGATGACAATGGATTTTTCCACGGTTTCTCCGGGAGAAAAATGCAGGGAACTTTCAGTGAAATCACCGGGCGCCCCGCCGATCCACATCAGAATCTCCCGAAAGGCCTCTTCCAGCGCCTTCCCGGTCAAAGAATATTGGTAGGTGTTGAGCGGATCGGAAAAACAGTGATTCTGAAACGCCGCCTTGTAATCCGGAACAAGCCCGGGGCACTTCAGATTCCGGAACCGCTCCGGATTCGGAACCGTGTCGGGAACGGAGGTCTGCCGGGAGTGGAAGGCAAAGCTATCCCACGGCAGAAGCGCGGAAATGCCGCGTCCCCGCAAATCCCGGATATTTTTCCACACGTAGGCGGCCCGCACCTGATCAAGCTGAGGCGATTCCGGCCAGAAAAACCAGCGCGGACGGTTACCCGACTGATTGGAAGTTACTGACTTACGCGAAAAGTACTCCCGCTTTTTCTCCTCTTGCCGATAGGCCTGTTCTCCGAGTGTTTCGGCGTTGAATTCATCGAGCCAGAAGCACTGGACTGCTTTTTGCAGCCAGATGAAACCGGGACCACGGTTGCTGCTCCAACTGGCGATGTGGGGCATCCCGTATTCCGTGAAAAAAACAGGAGCTTTGCCGTTTTTCTCCCAATCCTCAAGCCAGTCGCTCCGTTCCTGCGGCGGTGCCCAATTCTGATAGAGGTTGACGGCATGAACCGCTCCGAGCATCCCCGCGTCGTGGTGATAAACCGGACGGGTCGGATCCAGCTTCTTCAGTAATCCGTCTGCACAGAGAGCCTCCATCCTGGTTCCTGTGCAGATTCCATGCCGCTCGGGTGTGAAGCCATTGGCGATTTTCAACGGATTCTGATGATCGCTGTACCCCGCATAATTATGGGAGGTCGCCAACATCACAAGTCCGGGAAGATTCTGGTAACGGCGCAGACGGTATCCCGCGATCTTCCGAAACCGTTCCTGAAGTTCCGGATTCCCGGAGAGTCCCGGAAAATCCAGGGAACGCGGCATGGTAATAGAGGTCAGTATCCCCAGACGGGAAGTCGTTTTACGGTATGCGTCCTGATAGCAGAACGTACCGGGATTGAACGAATAAACGCTGTCGATCAGGAAATTGACGTGAAATTCCCTCATCTTTCTCACCAGCTCCGTAACGGATGCTTCATCGGCGATCGACGATGCGCCGCTGTTATCGATCGGCAGGGCGCGCAGGTGAATAATTTTACCGTTCAGCAGAAAATTCCGTCCCTCGATGCCGAACTCCCGAAAGCCGAATTCCTCCGGATAAAACCGGTCCAGAATGTGTCCCTGCAGGTCTTTGAGTGAAATCTCCACGGTATACAGATTTTCGGGAGTGTCGATATCCCAGAGCCTCGGCGCGATCCAGTCGTAAATCAGCGAAAAACGCGTACCACCTTTTCCATCGGCCATAACGGTTTTTGCAGGAAAGGTCCGCGAAAAACCATCCGGCCCGGAGACAGTCGCCTCCAGCAAATAAGTGCCGGCAACCAGCTCGTGAAAGCCGACGTCGAATTCGATCTGCCTCTTTCCGACGAAAGTCCGGATCGCCGTGTCGGAGATGCTGTGCCGGGGGGGAATTGCCTCCAGCATCGCCTCGCCACAAAGGCCGCGGTTGTCCATCTCCCGGAGTTCCGTATACGCCCGTGTTTCTCCCATATTGACGGTCAGGATGCGCGGTTCCGCTTCCACGAGGATCGCAATCTCATGTTTCCCGCCCGGCGTTACATGGGAAGAAACATCCAGTTCGCCTCCGGGGAAAAACAGGACTCCCGCCGATTTGCCGTCGATCCGGACCGCCGCTTTCGATTGGACCAGATCCAATTTCAGCAAAATCCGCCGTCCCCGCCAATCCCCGGGAATCGCAATCACGCGACGATACCATGCCGAATAAAGAGTCCGCGGCATCTTCCGCCTGATATATGAACTCAGGTAGAACGGCGTCGCACTGCCCAGACGGCTGTTGTTGCGAAGTGTGCCCGGCCAGTGACCAGGTACTTTGAACCAGCCCCAGCCGGTATCTTGCGCCGGAACGGCGGCGCTGTCTTCCTTTTGAATACAGGGGCGGAACTGCCACAGTCCGTTCAGAGAAATCTGTTCCCGGGTCGGTGTGGAGAGCCGCCAGGCATCATTGAGCGAAAACACTTCCGCCGTTGTTCTTCCGTCGGGCGGAGCCACATCGATCTCCTCGGAGGCGAGGATGACTTCAAGTTCCTTGATCTCAAGCTTTCCGGACGGACCGTAATTGATCGGGAGAAGATCGAAAAAAGCGGCGTTTGGCGGAATCGGATATGCGTCCGCATATTCCCGCCACGGATTCGTTCCGACCAGTTGGTTGGTTTTCAGGTATGGCGGGATCCGTTTCCCCGCCGCGTCGAGAAAGAAGAGGTCCAACCGTGCATTCTGCCACCCCTCTTTCCCCCGCACGCAATCGGCGGACCTCATTTTAAAGCGTACCAGCAGCACCGGGTTTTTCCAGCCGGATTCCAGGTTCGGAATCGGAATCCGGTTGTTGCACGACGCCCAGGAACTCTCCACGGAAAAAGCGGCCTTGCCGTTCTCCATCGCGGCGGAGACACCCTGAATTTTTCCTTTGAACAGGGTCGATTCGTTCAACAGATTTGCACTGTGCCTGCGGTAGGAACCGCCTCCGCACAGAATCTGCCCGGCGGAGGTGCAGAAAAACAGGCAAAGCGCCAGAAAAGTGATGACTGTTTTCATATCGGCGACTCTCACTTTACGACCAGGTCGATTTCCTGATATCCATCGTTGAATGCCCGGACGGTTTCCACGTTTCCGGTCTGAAGAAATCCCTGAAAGATATTTGTTTTCCAGTCCGTCGGGTTCACTGCGGCGGCGTGGCCGTCCCAGAAGGATGCCTGAACGCGGTTCGCATGCCGGAAATGGGCTTTCGTCGCAGTTGTTCCCGATACGCCGAGGTTCGCCTGAAGGTTCTGTACGAATTTCCCTTTGGAGGCGCTGTATCCGATGCCGTCGAAAGTGAACATCCCCTTACCCGGCTGCCTGCTTTTCTTCAGCGCGAGAAAAAATCTCCAGTCGGCCCCCTCCTTCCGTCCCCGCAGGGGAGTGAAAAAGGCCGAGGTCCAGTACCATTGCATAACCCCGTCCGCCGTATTCATATAGCTGCTGTAACTGCTCTGGTTATGGTTCTCCCTCTCCTCCCCGGGACAGGCGATCACGCTGAAGGGCAGATAGTTGTTCTTGATCCACAGCGCGGTCCATACCGGAGTCTCGGTCATGCTCATATCCACGAACATGACCATTCCGTCATAATCGTTGGCATAAGTGTTCAATGCGATGGAACATTGGCGGTGATTGGAAAGGCATTGCGCCGCGCGCCCCTTCTCCCGGGCGCGTGTCAACGCCGGCAGCAACAAGGCAGCCAGAATTGCTATTATCGCAATTACGATAAGTAATTCAATCAATGTAAATCTATGTTTTCTCCGGGAAAGTGGCAGGGCATTGTTCATTATCACGGCAAGAAATTCGGTCATAGTGAAGTATTTTGGTTTCATATTCCTGTGTCCTTATGCTTTAAGACGCGCAGTTGATTTTCTGATCACCAGCTCGGGAGTAAAAAAACGGTTGAGAGTCATCCCGGAATTGCGGGCGCTGAAGAGATAGGCGATTGCCGCCCGGATCATTGCTTCGGCGTCGCCGCTGCATGTCGTCAGCGGAACCGGATAAAATTCGGAACAGCTCAGATTGTCGAATCCTATCACAGAGATATCTTCCGGAATCCGCTTCCCCGCAATCAGCAAACGTTCCTGTATCCCCAATGCCGTATCGTCGTTGTGGGCGATCACGGCGGTAAAGGGAACTTTACGCTCAAGCAGAATTTCCGTTCCCTCAAAACCGGTGAAACGGAAATTGCTGTCATAGTAGACCATCAACTCCGGCAGCAGAGAAAGCCCCCTTTCTTTCAACGCCTTGCGCATACCGTCCATCCGGGCCGGGTCATTGCTGTTCCCGATGAATGCGATCCGGGTATGCCCAAGTTCCAGCAGATGTCGGGTGATTTTGTAATACCCGGCGGCGATATCTTCGGTCAGATAGGGCACCCCGTTTCCCATCGGGCTACGGAGGCAGATGATTTTTTTACCGCTGCGCACGACAATTTCCAGCAATTCGCTGATATAGCTGGAAAACCAATCGACGATGACGCCGTCACAATCCTTCAGCGCTTCTTCAAACCGCGCGATATCGATGTTCTCATGGTCAACCATCATCACCACGCTGTTCAAGTGACTGCTGTTCAACATAAAGAGAAGTTTATTGAATGTCTCGTTCTGGAACGGCTGCGAATAGTAATCGCATAGTACCAGAATGCGGCTGTTTTTGGTGACCTCCGGCACCGGGTAAACCAATGTTCCCAACCCCTGTACCGGCTGAAGCACCTTCTGGGCGGTCAGCTCTTTGACTGCCCGGCGCAAGGTATTGCGCGAAACCCCGTATCGAGCCATCAGTTCCTTCTCAGTCGGCAATATCTGCAGATTCTCGCTTTCAATATATTCCAACAGTTGTACTTTCAGCCGATTGTACAGCGGCTCCCGAACCGTCCTGATATTTACCGCTTCCATACCGGATCTATGCCCTTTAATCATAAGATACCATAAAGATTCCATTAAAGATACTATAATTATACCAAACAATAACCCATTTGTCAATAGGCAATATGAATTATTTCCGAAAAAAATCTTTATGCTCAGGCGCAACTCAAAGGCGGAAAGCGTCCGCCGGAAGATTGCGCACTCTATGCCGGCGCCCCGGACTTTCGACAACAGGAAGGTTATTGGACTTCGACGGTCATTTCCCCGTCGGCGAGGCGGGCCTGCAGCCGGGTGCCGGCGGCGACTTTGGAAGTTGTGACCGGCTTGCCGGCGGCGGGATCGAAAAGGATCGCGTAACCGCGCTCCAACTGACGGCTCGGGTTCAACGTGGTCAATGTCCCGGCGAGCTGGTCAAGTCTGGCGCGATTGGCCAGCAGCCACCGTTCGGCAGAGCCCTGGAGACGGTTTTCCAACTCATCGAGCTGCTGGCGGCGCATCCGCGCCAGATGGGCCGGTTCTTTGAAGACGAAGCTGCCCGCCGCCCGGTCGAGGCGGCTTTTCAGCCGGGTCAGGGCGAGGTTCAAGGTATTGTGCAGGTCCTTTTCGAAGCGGTTGAGGCGGTCGCTCATCTCCTGCCGTCTGCCGATCACCAGCTCGGCGGCGGCGGAGGGGGTCGGAACCCGCAGATCCGCCGCGAAGTCACAGATCGTGAAGTCGATTTCATGGCCGACCGCGCTGATCACCGGCACTGAACAGGCCGCCACCGCGCGGGCGACGACCTCCTCGTTGAAGGGCCACAGGTCTTCCATGCTGCCGCCGCCGCGGGTTACCACGACCACGTCGGCGCCGCGGGTGCGGCTGAAGAAATCGACGCCGCGCGCGACCTGTTCGGCGGCGCCGGCTCCCTGCACCGCGCACGGATAGATGCGGACGTTCACATTCGGGAAGCGGCGGTTGATGATCTGCAGAAAATCGCGGATCGCGGCTCCCGACGGACTGGTCACCACCCCGATCCGGCGCGGCAGCACCGGGATCGGGCGTTTGCGCCCGGGATCGAACAGCCCTTCGGCGGCCAGTTTATTCTTAACCGCCTCAAACCGCTGCTGAAGGTCGCCGATTCCGGCGAGCCGGAGCTGACGGGCGCTGAACTGGTATTCGCCGCGCACCTCGTAGACGGTCAGGTTGCCGAATGCCTCGATCAGTGTGCCGTTGGCGACGCCGAGCTTGGTGCAGGCTGCGGCTCCGCCGAAAAAGACGCCGCGCATCTGGCTTCTGGTATCCTTGATGGTGAAATAGACATGGCCCGAGCGGTGAATCACAAGGGAACCGACTTCGCCGCGAAGCCAGAAGGGCAGCAGACTGCCTTCGACGATTTCGCGGACGGCGCGGTTGACGTCGGAGACGCTCCAGATTTGTTCCGTATTTTCCATAAAAACCAAATAAACAATCATGTAAAGGCCGCAACCGTACCACCGGAGCGGGGCAACCGTTTTCAACTATAGCACGGCTCCCGCGCCAAATCCAGTGTACCGCTCCGGAAAATCACCGAAAAACCACCTGCCCGGATTGACAAACCCGCCACATTCCAGTAAATTATAACCGAATGATGTTGTTCAACCCTTAATACGAAATTCTCTGTGCAATGAAATACGAAGCGGTCATCGGTCTCGAAGTGCACGTCCAGGTCCGGACGGCAAGTAAAATGTTCTGTTCCTGCCCCAACCGGTACGGAGCCGAACCCAATACGCTGGTCTGCCCGGTCTGCCTCGGCTATCCCGGCACATTGCCGGTGCCGAACCACGAGGCGATCCTGAAAGCGGTCCGCGCCGGGCTGCTCACCGAATGCACCATCGCGAAATTCAGCAAATTCGACCGCAAGAGCTATTTCTACCCGGACCTCGCCAAGAACTACCAGATCAGCCAGTACGACCTGCCTTTCTGCACCGCCGGGCGGCTGCACCTCTCCGGCAAGGGCTTTTCGAGTGCGGAACTTCCCGACAAATACATCGGGATCACCCGCATCCACCTCGAAGAGGACCCCGCCAAACTCACCCACGCCGGCGGCGTCTCGGGTGCGGACTACAACCGCTCCGGCGTGCCGCTGCTGGAGGTGGTCAGCGAACCGGATATGCGCAGCGCCGACGAAGCCTACGCCTATCTGACCAAGCTCAAGGAGATCATGCAGTACGGCGGCATCAGCGACTGCGACATGGAAAAGGGCCAGATGCGCTGCGATGTGAACATTTCGCTGCGCCCGTTCGGGCAGAAGGAGTTCGGCACCAAGATCGAGCTCAAGAACCTGAACAGCTTCCGCGCCGCCCACCGCGCCGTGGAATACGAGATGTGGCGGCAGGCCGATATCCTCGACAAAGGCGGTTCGATGAAACAGGAGACCCGCGGCTGGAACGACGACGCAGGCGAAAGCTACCTGATGCGCACCAAGGAAGAGGCGCACGACTACCGCTATTTCCCGGACCCGGACCTGATGCCGGTCACCTTCACCGACGAGGAGATCGACGCGATCCGCAAGACGCTGCCGGAACTGCCCGGCGCGATGCGCGCCCGGTTCGTCACGGAATGCGGCCTGACCGAATACGACGCTGAAGTGCTGACCGCCGACCGTTCGGTGGCGGCGTGGTTCGACCAGGCGGCGAAGCTGTCGAAGTCTCCGAAACTGGTCGCCAACTGGATCATTTCCGAGCTGCTGCGCCTGCTCGGCGAGGAGAAAGTTGCGATCGATGAGTGTAAAATCACTCCGGCGACGCTCGCCGAACTGGTCGACCTGATCGAAAACAAGACCATCAACGGCAAGATCGGCAAGGAGGTTTTCGCCGAAATGTTCGCGACCGGCAAAGCTCCGGCGGCGATCGTGAAAGAAAAAGGTCTGGTGCAGGTCAGCGATTCCGGCGCGATCGCACAGGTGGTCACCGATGCGATCAACGCGAATCCGGCGCAGGTGGAACAGTACAAGGCAGGCAACGCCAAAGTGCTGCAATTCCTGGTCGGCCAGGTGATGAAACTCAGCAAAGGCAAGGCCAACCCGCAATTGGTGATCGCCGAACTCAAGAAACAACTGGATTGATATGGTTTCGACACAGCTCATCGTTCTCTCCAAACAGCCTTACAAGGAAAACGCGCTGCTGCTGGGCGGCCTGAGTCCTGACTACGGGCGGGTCAGCCTGGTCGCCAACGGCGCCCAGAAACTTTCCGCGAAGGACTTTCCGGCGGCGGACCTGTTCCGGGAGCTGGAGGTGGAGTTCGATGATTCGGGCAATTCCGATCTGCACACCGCGAAGAAACTGGAGCTGATCTTCAACTTCGACCGGATCGCGCTGAAGCCGCAGCATTTCAAGCTGGCGGGGCGAATCGGCGGCTTTCTGCTGAAGAACGCGGTGCCGGGCGTGCCGCAGCCGTTCACCTACGACGCGCTCCGCTCGATACTGACCCAGCTTTGTCTTGACGACGACGTTCAGGGGCGCTGGACGATGGAACAGTGTTCGGTGGTGCTGAAGATCACCTATCTGTACGAAAACGGCCTGCTTCCCGAAGCCGCTTCGCCGGAACAGAGCGACTTTCTCGAACAGCTCGTCGCCGCCGGAATCGAAGACTCCCCGCTGCCCGAGTGCCGTCCCGATTACTGGAAAACATTGAACGGCTGGCTTTCCAGTTTGCTCGACTATCACAAGCTGGCCCGATAAAACCGGATTTTTTCAAGAAATCCGCTTGACTTTTTGTTCCTTTATGATATATTCATAAAATACAAAACATTGCGGGGTGGAGCAGTGGTAGCTCGTCAGGCTCATAACCTGAAGGCCAATGGTTCGATTCCATTCCCCGCTACCATTTTTCAGTTTCAGCCGGTCAGAAGTGATCGGCTTTTTCATTTGTGTCCAGTAGATTACGCCAAAAGTTCCCGCCACCGGGTTGATCGCCGCATTGTTTTCCATTTCTATACCGGACACCGTTTCACAATCAAGTTGGATAAACATCACGATATACAAAAATGGTCGTGGTACTGAAGATAGCCCCATCGGACAGGTTTGTATCGAGGAATTTTATCGGCCAGTATCCATATTACAGTAAAGAAGCGCGCTGAAAATTTGAATTATCATTGAAATAATGGTATTGTAAATACTATCCCAACTCAATTTCAGGAGAAAAATTGAATGTTTCGTAAAATCGGTTTTCTGATGGCGGCTCTGCTGACCGGACTGGTGGTCTCGGCGGCGGACGAGTTGAAAATTCTGACAGTCGGCAACAGCTTTGCGGACAGTGCATTCCGTTACCTGCCCAAGGTGGCGGAATCCGCCGGCTGTAAGATCCTGATGGATCGCGCCAACCTCGGAGGCTGTCCGCTGGACCGCCACTGGAAGCTCGTGGAAGCCAACGAGAAAAATCCGGCGGACAAAGCCTATCACGGCAAGAAGTACAGCCTGAAGGATATGCTGCAGAAGGAGAAATGGGATATCGTGACCGTTCAGCAGGCGAGCCATCTGAGCTGGAAACCGGAATCCTATGAACCCTATCTCACCAACCTGATCGACTATATCCGCAAATATGCCCCGACCGCTGAAATCGTGATTCAGCAGACCTGGGCCTACCGGTTCGACGACAACCGTTACAAGGGCTGGAAGATCGGCCAGCAGGAGATGTACGACAAGCTGACCCAGGCCTACCGGAAAGCGGCGGAAGCGCACAAGCTGCGTGTGATTCCGACCGGCTATGCGGTTCAGCTCGGCCGGGAAAAGCAGCCGGTCAAGTATCAGCCCTATGATCCGGCATCCCTCAAAGGCCTGAAATATCCCGATGCGCTTCCGTCGGAAGCCGGGTCGTGGGTGACCGGCCTGAGCTGGTGGAAGCGGAAGGACGGCTGGAAACTCCATAAGGATCCGGCCCATCTGAACCGCCGCGGCGATTATCTGCAGGCCTGCGTCTGGTTCGCGCTGCTCTACAACCGGCCGACTTCGGAAATCAAGTTCGTGCCGAAAGAGGTAACTCCGGAAGACGCGAAGTTCATCCGCGAACTTGCACAGGAAGCGGTCGACACCTACAAACAGGTGGAAACCAAGTAATCCCGCTGTTGTGAACAGACAGGCAGCCGATTCGCCGGAACCGGCTGCCTGTTTCATTTCCGGCTTTGCCTCCGGCGGCCGGGAGCGCTTCGCCCGTCGGAGACATTTGTGCGCTGCTGCGCCCCCAAGGTCTGCCGACCGACAGGGCGGAGAGACCCGCCTGCCTTCAAAACGGCAGGCTTCCTAGGCAAATAGCCTCCGATCGCCCATTACAACTCCAAAACATTCTGCCTTTCCGGAAACAACACAGTAAAGGAGAACCGCCCTTTCTTACGTGTTCCCTGATCGTCTTTCCCGTTGATATCACGGGAATAAACCCGGCAGCCATCGATCCAGCGACGTTTCCCAGCCGAGTCCTCCACCGGAATTTTTCCTTTTAAGTAGAGCAGCGGCAGGCCGTTCTTCACATCAAGCGGCACCTCCGGCAGAAACTCCGGGACCAACTGTTTCAGCTCTTCCGGCAATTTTCCGTATTTCCGCCGGTAACGCTCCACTGCGACTCCGGCAGCCACGGATTGCTCGTAGTCGATCATCTCCATACCCTTTTTCAACCACTTTCCATAGGAGGTGGAAAGAATCATCCGCGCCGCTGAAAATACCTTCGGAATACCGGCATAGATCGCCTGAAACCTCTCCTGCCGCTCTTTCGCACCCAAACCCGGTTCATCCAGCGTTTGAATCATGTTCCCCATATATTTTAACATGGCCTGCCGCTCCCAGTCATTCCAAGCGCGGATAAATCGTTTCACAAGCCTTGAATCCTTGTCCAGTTCCTTTTCGGAAAAACCATGCTTTGATGGAACAGGGCGCCATAATCCTCCGTTTTTGCAATAAATATCCACATAATCAATGAAAATAACGATATCCTCTTCAAATACCCGCCGGTGGATACCGGGCCAACGCCCAGCCCAGTCGGCACACTCCTGCTGCAGCACGGCCAGCTCGGCATCCGTCAGCGCCGGAGAGGTAACCGCCTGTTCCAGACCATTCAGGCGCAGGCATTCCACCGTGATCGCCAGCAAGCCCCGGATCAATCCATAGCCGCCGACAAGTGAATCCCGGATACGTCCGATGCGGCGATTGCCGTCCTCAATCGCCTCCCGATCTTTTTCCAATGCCCCGAGAATCATCCGGTTATTATAGAAACGCGCCCAATTGCGCAACCGGATCGGAGCCACAACCTGCATATGCAACAGAATCCTGGCAGGCTTCTCCTGAAAATGTGGAATCTCTCCAGCCGTAAAACGATCCAGCAACGCAATCTGCGCCGCCTGTTCATGCCGGAACTTACGGGCCAGTTCATAGACTTCCGCCCCCGCCGCCCAGTCGGAACGCAAAATCGGCTTGACTTCTCCGAGCGCCTGCGGGCCTTCCAGCAAAGACGCCAGAGGTTCCTGATCGGTCGGCATTCCCGACCGCTCCTTTTCCCAGAGGGATTGCGCCGAAAGCTCTTTGCCGGCGATTTCATTCAACTTCCGCCGGGCCGCGTTTAACCGGTGTGCCGCATACGCCTCAACTCCGAAACTGCCTGCCCAGATCAACAGCGCCAGCAAGTAAGGAGACCAACAGAAATAACCGATACGTCGCCCGTCCGGCAGCAGCAGAAGCGTAACAATCAACAAAAGCAGGTCCCAATCATAATCGACAACCCAGGGCGACAACCCGATAACAAGGCCGGATATATCCAGAATACCAACCACATCAATGACCGCATAAGCACCTGACAATGCAACCGCCCGCCAGTTCCGCCGGGCAACCGCCAGCGGGATCAACGCAATCTCCGGAAACACTGCGGCAGGGATGCTCCACAAAACCACAACCCGGAGACGCAATTCCGGCAGCCATTCCCGGCAATACCGGAAACAGCAGACACCGAACAGCACAAGACGGTAAACAAGGATGAGCAGACCGACCGAAGCCACAACAGTCGTCCCGAATGATTCCTCTTGTCCCCCCGCAGCCCGGGCCACGCCATCCAGTACATATATCAGCAGTTGACCAAAAGCGGCAATGCACAAAAACAGCCCGGCGCCGAAGATCGCGCCGGAACGGGGATGCTCCAGCCACAGCAACCGGGAAAGGAGACGGCGGAGCTTTTCTTTCAACAATTTTCCTCGTCCTCGTCATCGTCCGGCACGGCAAGCCGGTTTTCGAGAATGCCGACCATTTTCTTCAGCGCGCCGACCGCCTGTTCGCGGTGTTCCGGGGACTGGAAAAGTTCGCCGATCCGGTCCGGGTCCAGCGAATCGAAAAACTCCGCCTGCCGGACGATCGCATCAATGCTGTTGCGGATCGTGCCGTAGGAGAGCTTCGGGATCTTCGGCGACGGCGGCAGAATCTGGTCCACCACCTGCTTGATGTTGCTCTTGCTGGCGGGAAGTTCCCTGGATTTCAACTCCTCCAGAACCCGGATTTTATCCTCGGTGTCGAGCTTGCGCAACGCGCAGGCGCTCTCCACCGAATCCGGCAGGTCAAAGGGAGGCAGACCGTCGTCGGCTTCCGGCTCCGGAGCCTCGGCGGGACGGGCGGCGCGCAGTTTTTCGCGGCGTTCGGCGACACGTTCCGCCAGCTCCATGCGGATATCGGCAGCCAGCATCAGGCTGCCCGCATAGGAGCGGCGCAGATGCCACTTCTTATCCAGATACTCGGTGAAGCTCGCATAAGCGCCGTACCACAGCCGCTTGTCGCGCACTTCGGCCAGCGCGACGCCGACCTCCCAGAAGGTTTTCAGCCCCGAATCGATCGTCGCTTCGCAAATCTCCAGCCGTTCCGCCTCTTCCGGAGACAGCTTGCCGCCGGAATGCCTCTGCATTTCCATCTTTCACACACCCATTTTTACGGATTATCGTTCTTTCCGCCGTCTTTTCACCCAATCCCAGCCCTGAATCAGCCCGAAAGCGGCCATCAAAGTCAGAATCGGCAGCGCCGGAAGCTGGTAACGCGGAGCAGTGATCGGCCCCGGCAGAAAGAAATAGTATTCCGCAAACGCCAGAAACACGAAAATCGCGTACCACTTGCTCTTCCACCGCCAGAACCAGCTCGCCAGCAGGCCGAAAGCAGCCAGATACAGAATCCCCGTCACCGCCAGCAGCGGTGCCAGCAGCCACAGCAAATAGAGTTTTCCGTCGAAATAAAACCGGACCGCCGCCCAAACTCCCTGCGCCTGAAGCACGTTCATCGTCCCCCGGTCGGAAGTGGTCGCGCCGAGAATTTCCAGAAAGGTCGGAGCATCGGGCAACAGGATGCGCCATTGCAGATGCTGCGGAAACCACGCGAAAGGATGCGCCAGAATCAGCTCTTTGAACCGCTTCAGGCGGTAATCGACCCGGCTTTTTTCATCCGGGTAACGCTCCTTGTCCGCGAACTCCCGGTCCAGTTCGGCCAGAATCTTCTGTTTTTCCGCTTCATAGTCGGTGCCGTTGACCTTGGCGAGCAGCATCGCGCCGTTCTGGTGGTACATCGCGCCGGTGTTGGTGTCGATGCAGAAGCCCGCGCCGCGCGCCGCGTTGTGCGCCATGCGCGGGAACAGGATCGCGCCGAACACCGCCAGTGAAACCGCCCCCAGCGCCAGCTTGCGCCGCCACGGCAGTTCCGGCAGCACCGCCAGCAGAAAAAGCGCCGGCCAGATCCACGCCGAATTGATCGGCCGGATCAGCGCCCCCAGCGCCGCGACTGCGATCATCACCGGGAAACTCCACCTCTCGCGCCGCTTCCAGAAACGCACGAAAAAATAGAACTGCCACGCCGCGAAGAATGCCGCCAACGTATCCGACAGGAACATCGGCGCCTGTGCCGTCATGGTCAGATTCAGGCCGAGCAAAGCGGCTGCGATCACTCCGGCGGTGGAGGACCCCGCCGCGCGCCCGGCCAGCCAGACCGGAATCAGCGTCGCGGTATTGACCAATACCAGCAGCACCGCCAGAGCGCCGTAAGCCTCCACGCCGAAGCAGCGGAACACCAATGCGGCAAAGAGCGGGAAGCCCGGCGCCCGCCCGGCGGAAAGCGGCGTTCCTCCCGCAGCCAATGCCCGCGCCGGCTCCAGATAGCCGGGCGTATCCGGGCGGGAAAAACGCGCCGCAGGGTCTTCCAGAATCCCCGGCAGCGCCACACCGAGCCGCACCGCGAAAGCTGCCGCCAGCAAAAGCAGCAGCCACCGGTTACGGCTGCAGAAAAGCTTCCATTGAGAAAATATCATTCCCACCCTTTCCGGAGGGGATTACGCCTCTTCCTGCGCTTCCGCCAGGAACTCGTAAATACGCGAAGCCAGTGAATTCTGGTGAATGCGGATGATCTTCATCTCGCGCTCCACACTCTCCGGCGCATCCGAAGCATGGGCGGTGTTGACCATCACATTGCTGCCGAAATCACGGCGCACGGTGCCGCCGGGAGCCTTCGACGGATCGGTCGGTCCGAGCACCGAACGGATCTTGCTGATCGCATTCGGCCCTTCGTAGATCAGCACCAGGCACTTCGCCTGGCTGTTCTGCTGCTGGCGCTCGAATTCGTTGCAATCCTCCGGGCGCCGGCCGGACATGAATTCGATCAGCTGCGAGAACTGATCGTCCGCATAGGGAACACCGACCGATTCAGTCAGCTTTTCCTGCGCTTTTTCATCCAGCTTCACATGGAAGTGCTCTTCAAACAGCTCCTTCGCCTGCTCGCCGATCTTCGGAGCCAGCTTGCTGTGCAGCGCCCCCTGCACCGGTCCGTAGAATTCCAGCGCGTCGTTCACGCTCATGCGGTGCACCTTGCAGCCGACGATCCGCAGCCCGGTGCGGCTCAGCATGTCGATGATATTGCCGGGACGGCTCGACGGATGGCGCCAGTTGTCCGGCTTGATGATCACAAGGGTGCGTTCGTCGTCCGGGCTGCTGCCCAGCGAGTTGTCGATCAGGTTCGGCGACGACGACGCGAAATCGGCGAACATCTTGAGTTTCACCATCGCTTCATAAATGTTCGGCGGAGTCAGCACCGCCGGCTCGAAATAACGGACCACGCTCGGATTGTCCTTATCCTCCACCAGGTCGGCGTAGGTGTCGCGAAGCGTTTCGCCCGCCGACAGGCAGCGCGGCGAATACGGAGACAGCCGCCCGGTGATCTCGGTCAGTTTGCGGCAGGCGTCCTCGCCGCGGAACAGCAGCATCAGCGCCCGCTCCTTGCGGCCGTCCTCCCGCGGCGGAAAATTCGCCAGCACATAATCGGAAAGCAGCTTGCCGGTTTCGGAAGAGATATGGCTGGCCGCGTCTTCCAGACTCTGCGCGTATTTTTCGGCCATTTCACGGGTGAAAGCGAGCATCTGCGCGCCAACGAATTCGAGATCTGTCCGCGACATCAGACGCGCGATGATGCCGCCGGTTCTGGATTTGAGGAGGCTGTACGGGGTGATGATGATGTACGATACTTCGGTTGCCATGTTGTTCTCCCTGATGAGAATCGCTTATCCTGTTCCTTTTCCGACTGATATATTTAGTAAATATATCACAAAAAGACGGTTTCGGCAAATCTGAGAATGGGGGGAACTTCGTTGCAGACGGATTTTTTCTTAAATTTTTCCGGTATGGCGGATCAGCACAATGGTCTGGTCGTCGTTCTGCTCTTCTTCAAAGTCGGCGACTACGTTCAGAATCCGGTCCATGATCACCTGCGGCGTCCCCCCCTGCTCGCAGGAACGGCGGAATACTTCGGTCAACCGTTCGATCCCGAATTCTTCCGCATTTTTATCCAGCGCCTCCGACAACCCGTCCGAGAACATCATCAGCGTGGTGCCCGGCTCAAACGCCAGGCAGATCGTATCGAAGGTCGCGAAGTCATCCGGCAGGATCCCGAGCGCGGTCCCGTCCGGCGACACGATCCGGATATGGTCGTGCACATAAGTCACAAGGTCGGTGTGTCCGGCGCGGCCGAACTCGATCAGGGAGTTGCTCCGGTCCAGCAGGCAGCAGCCCAGAGTGATGAAGCGGTCGGCGTCCGTGTCGCGGTGCAGTTTGTTGTTGACCTGCTTCAGGAAATCCGACAGCGTGGTGAAGTTGTCCGCCAGACTGCGGGCGAAGCTCCGGGTCATCGCGGTCAGCATGCAGGCCGGGATTCCCTTGCCGCACGCATCGCCGATGATGATCAGCAGCCGGTTGTTGTCGATCTCCACGAAATCGTAGAAATCCCCGTTGACCTCCTTGGCCGAACGGGTGTACGCATCGATCGAAAACTGATCCCACGCCGGAAACGCCGAGGGCAGCAGCGACATCTGCAGATGGCGCGCGAATTCCAACTCCTGGTCGATCCGCTCGCGGCGGCTGATCTCGCTGTAGACCTGCACCAGATTCTGCACCATCAGCACCTGGCCGGAAAGCAGCCGGAGCCGCTCGAATTGCGCCTCGGAGAAACTGCTGCCGGGGCGCCGACGGTTGGTGGCCGCGCAGACCACGCCGACCAGCATGCCGTCCCGCAGCAGCGGAATCGCCATCACACTGCCGAGTGTGGAATATTCCGGATATTCGACGAAACGGGTGTCCGCCGACGCGTCCGGCACCAGTTCGGCCTGCCGGTTCACCACGATCCCGCCCAAAAATCCCTGCCCGGGAGCGATCCGCTCCCGCCGCAGAGCCTCGAACAGATGGTGATGCTTGGAAAAAAGCACCTTGTTGGTACTGTGCACCAGAGGATAAGTGCCGCACACTCCGATGGCCCGGAGTTCGTCGCCCGCCATCTCGTAGATCGCGACGGCTTCGGCGTCGGTCTGCTCCGCCACATGGCGGGCCGCCGCATGCATTGCACCCGCGACACCCTCCTCCGACTGCAGGCCAGTCGAGAACCGGTTCAGGAAGCTGCCGATTTCACGCCGCCGTTCGTTGGCATGATCCAGCAGCCGCGCCAGCTCGGCGGAACGGCGCCAGAAATGCACCGCCGTAATCGCCACCGGCAGCAGCAGAATCACCAGAACGACTATGATCCAAGCCATTTTTTTCCCTGTTTCCAGATCCGTCCCGGCGCTCTTTCCCCCTCCGCCGGGACAGACTCATTTAAGCCGTTTTACTTTCCGGCCTGGTACTCCTGCAGCGACTTCACGACCGGTTCGCCGTGAAGCGCTTCCTTGATGCCCGCCGCGGTGGCTTTCGCCGCCGCAATGGTGGTCATGTACGGGATCTTGTACTGGATCGCCATCATCCGGATGCAGCTGTCGTCGATCTTGCCGAGACGGCCGATGGGAGTGTTGATGATCAGTTCGACCTGACGGTTCTTGATCAGGTCGGCCACGTTCGGACGGCCCTCGTTGAGCTTCTTCACCGTGGTGTGCGGGATGCGGTTCGCTTCAAGGAACGCCGCGGTCCCTTCGGTAGCAACCAGCTTGAAGCCGAGCTCATGCAGCGTCTGCACGATCGGCAGCAGGTACTTGCGCTCGCGCTCCGACACGGAGACCAGCACCGTGCCCTTGAGCGGCAGCCGAGAACCGGCCGCCTGCTGCGACTTGAAGTAGGCCATGCCGAATGTGGCCGCCAGCCCCATCACTTCGCCGGTGGCGCGCATCTCCGGCCCGAGCAGCGGGTCGACCTCCGGGAACATATTGAACGGGAACACCGCCTCTTTCACGCCGAAGTAGGTCTGCGGATGCGGCTTGAGAATATCTTTGTACTCCGCCAGCTTATGGCCGAGCATCAGGTAGGTCGCGATGCGGGCCAGCGGCATGCCGGTCACCTTGCTGACGATCGGCACGGTACGCGAAGCGCGCGGATTGGCCTCGATGATCCAGACCTGATCCTCGCAGACCGCGAACTGCACGTTCAGGATACCCTTGACGCGGAAGTCCTTCGCGATCGCCGCCGCCTGCTCCTCGATCGCCCTGATATGCTTTTCGGGCAGCGTGACCGGCGGAATCGAACAGGCGGAGTCGCCCGAATGGATGCCGGCCAGTTCGATATGCTCCATCACCGACGCGACGAAGGTGTCTTCGCCGTCGGAAATCGCATCGACTTCGCACTCGATCGCGTTGTCGAGGAAACGGTCGATCAGCATCGGGTATTCCGGGCTGACCTGAATCGCCTCGATCGCATAGCGCACGAGCATCTCCTCGTCGTAGAGCACCGCCATGCCGCGGCCGCCCAGCACGAACGACGGGCGCACCATCACCGGATAGCCGATTTCGCGGCCGAGCTGGACCGCCTCATCCAGCGAACGGGCGGTGCCGCTCTGCGGCTGTTTGATGCCGAGCGCGATCATGCGCTCACGGAAGTATTCGCGGTCCTCGGCCAGCCGGATGCCCTCCGGCTGGGTGCCGATGATCTTCACGCCGGCATCTTTCAGCTCCTGCGCGATGTTCAGCGGAGTCTGGCCGCCGAACTGCACGATCACGCCCTCGGGCTTCTCCTTGGCGTAGATCGCCAGCACATCCTCGGTAGTCAGCGGTTCGAAGTAGAGCTTGTCGCTGGTGTCGTAGTCGGTGGAAACGGTTTCCGGGTTGCAGTTGATCAGCACCGATTCATAGCCGGCGTCGCGCAGCGCGAACGCGGCGTGCACACAGGTGTAGTCGAATTCGATCCCCTGCCCGATCCGGTTCGGGCCGCCGCCGAGGATCATGATCTTGCGGTTGCCGCTGACCGCAACTTCATCCGGCACGCCGGAGTAAGTCGAGTAGTAGTAATCTTCGTTATTGGCCACGCCCGAAACCGGCACGCGGCAGAAGGTCGCGACGCAGCCCAGGTCGGTACGGCACTCGCGCACCTCTTTTTCGGAAACGTTGTAGAGCTTCGCCAGATACTTGTCGGCAAAGCCGAACTTCTTGGCCTGCACGAGCATCTCATCCGGCAGCGCCATCCAGGTATAGGCCGCCAGCTTCACTTCGAAATCGGCCAGCTCCTTCATCTCCTTCAGGAAAAATTCGGTGATGCCGGTCAGCTTGCGCGCCTCCTCGACGGAAAGCCCCTTCTTGAACGCCTCATACAGATGGAAAAAGCGCAGACTGGAGGGATTCGCGGCCAGCGGCTTGAGTTCCTCAAGCGACAGCTTTTCGATCTTCTTGTCGAGGCCGAGGCCGCTCTTGCCGATCTCCAGCGAACGGATCGCCTTCTGGAACGCCTCCTTGAAATCCCGGCCGATGCTCATCACCTCGCCGACCGCCTTCATCTGGGTCCCCAGATGATCCTTGGCCTGCGGGAACTTCTCAAACGCCCAGCGGGCGAACTTCACGACGACATAGTCGCCGGAGGGGGTGTACTTGTCGAGGGAACCGTCGCGCCAGTAGGGCATCTCGTCGAGAGTGATCCCGGCGGCAAGCTGCGTCGAAACGCTTGCAATCGGGAAGCCGGTCGCCTTGGAAGCGAGCGCGCTGGAACGCGAGGTGCGCGGATTGATCTCGATCACGATGATCCGGCCGTCCTCGCGGTTGTGCGCGAACTGCACGTTGGTGCCGCCGGTCACGCCGACCGCATCGACGATCCGGTACGCATAATCCTGAAGCTGCTTCTGCACCGACTCCGGCACGGTCAGCATCGGGGCGACGCAGAAGCTGTCGCCGGTGTGAACGCCCATCGGATCGACGTTTTCGATAAAACAGACGGTGATCTTGTTGCCCTTCGCATCGCGGACGACCTCCAGCTCCAGCTCTTCCCAGCCGAGCGCGCACTCTTCGACCAGCACCTGGCCGACCAGACTGGCCGCGAGGCCGCGGGCGACGACTTCACGCAGTTCTTCGACGTTGTAGACGATGCCGCCGCCGGTGCCGCCCATCGTGTAGGCCGGGCGCAGCACCACCGGATAACCCAGCTCCGACGCGATCTTCTCGGCCTCTTCGACCGAATAGCAGGGTTCGGATTTCGCCATCGGCACGCCGAGCCGGTTCATGGTTTCCTTGAAAATGATCCGGTCTTCGCCGCGTTTGATCGCTTCGAGGTCGACGCCGATCACCTGCACGCCGTATTTCTCCAGAATCTTGCCGTCGTGAAGTGAAATCGCGAGGTTCAGCGCGGTCTGGCCGCCGAGGTTCGGCAGCAACGCGTCGGGACGCTCTTTGGCGATGATCTTTTCGATGCTGTCGACAGTCAGGGGCTCAATGTAGGTATGGTCGGCCATGCCGGGATCGGTCATGATGGTCGCGGGATTCGAATTGGCCAGCACGACTTCATATCCGAGCGCACGCAGGGCCTTGCACGCCTGGGTGCCCGAGTAATCGAATTCGCACGCCTGACCGATGATGATCGGCCCCGAACCGATGATCAATATCTTCTTGACATCTTCCCGTTTCGACATAAAAAACGTACCTTACCTTTCCTGACTTGTCCAGTATATTAAGTAGCGCCAATTTCATCAAATTGACTGTGCACAAACCAGAATGTAATATACCGCAATCCCAGCTTCAATGCAACCGGAATTCCCACTTTTTACGGGATTTTATGCCTGCCTGTCGCGCCTCCGCTCCCATGCCAGCCGGATCCCGTGCAGTGTGAAATCGGACTCCACCGCCTTCAGCTCCGGCAACGCGGCGGCGAAGAAGCCGGCGTCGCCCCCCGCCGCGAGGCAGGAGACGATCCCGCAGGAGCGCAGCGAAGCCGCAACCAGCTCCCGCACCAGCCCGACCGCGCCGCGGTCCACACCGAACCGGATCGCCTCAACCGTGTTGCGCCCCGGTTCCTCCGGCAGCTCCTGCGAAAACGGAATTTCCGGCAGCTGTGCCGTCCCCTCGAACAGCGCCCGGCGCATCAGCCGCCGCCCGGGAGCGATCGCCCCCCCCAGAAAACGGCGCCGTTCGTCGACGATCTCAATGGTGATTGCGGTGCCGCAATCCACCACCAGCGCGGGCAGCGGATAAAACTCCGCCGCCGCAATCGCGTTGGCGACCCGGTCCGCTCCGAGCGTAGTCGGATCCACCCGGGAAAAGTCGATCAGCCCCCCGCAGTCATAGGCGGAAAGAAAATAGATACCGTGACCGGCCAGACGCGCCGAAGCCTTCGGCACCACCGAAGCGGCGGCGACCGGATACTCCTGCGGCAACCGTTCCCACGTCAATTCCGAGGTTGGAATCCGCGGCAGGAGCTCAAGATAGCCGTCATGCCAGATTGCCGGCTGGGCATGGGTGTTGCCGATATTCAGAAGAGTCAGCATGGTTACAGAAATTCCCTGAGTTCCGGACGGGAATCGGCGAGCTTCAACAGCTCCTTGATCCGCTGCGCCTGGTCTGCCCGGCAGACCAGGGTCGCATCCTCCGTCTCCACGATCACCAGATCCTCCACGCCGATCGCGGCGACCAGATGGCTGGGACGGCCGGAGACGATCAGGTTGCGGCAATCCACACCGGCAAACAGGCCGTCGGCCAGGTTGCCGTCGGAATCCGGCTTCAGGTGGTTCCGCAACGCGGGCCAGCTGCCGAGGTCGTCCCAGTCGAAACGGCACTCGGCGACGCCGACGTTCTCCGCTTTTTCCATCACCGCGTAATCGATGGAAATACGGGGCTCCTTCACAAAACGCTCCGGCAGCTCCGTTTCCAGCGCATTGCGCCGCTCCATCTCCAGAACATCCCGGAAAAGCCCGGCCAGTTGCGGCGCATACCGCTCGAACGCCTGCATCAGCGAACGGACCTGCCAGATGAACATCCCGCTGTTCCAGCGGTAGCATCCCGCCGCCAGAAAACGTTCCGCCGTCGCCGCATCCGGCTTCTCCTTGAAGCCAAGCCCCCGGAAGAAACGGGTCCCGGTGCCGGTTTCCAGCGCCCCCCCGCAGTGAATGTAACCGTAGCCGGTAGCCGGTTCCGTCGGATTGACGCCGATGGTGAACAGCCAGCCGGGCCGGGTCGCGGCCAGTTCCGCCGCGTCCTTCAGCACCGCGCGCAGCTGCCCGGCCTGTTCGATCGCGTGGTCGGCGGGCAGCGTCAGCATCACCGCATCCGCCCCCCCCCGCGCGGCGACCAGCGCGGCCGCCAGCGCGACGCATGGACCGGTATCGCGGGCAGCCGGCTCCCCGATGATGTTCTCCGGCGGCACCTCCGGCAATACGGAACGGATCTGCCCGGCATAATCGCGGTTGGTGACAACCAGAATCCGCTCCGGCGGCACCAGCGGCTGAAGCCGGGATGCCGTCATCTCCAGCATCGTCCGGTCCCCCAGCAGCTTCTGCAGCTGTTTCGGCCGCGCATTGCGGCTCCGCGGCCAGAAACGTTCACCGCGGCCGCCGGCCATGATAACGGCATAGATATTGTTGTTCATAACTGAAATCCCGATACCGGCGGGAATCCCCCCTTCCCGAAAAATGGAAAAATCCGGCCGGAACAATTCCGGCCGGCCGTCGCGGAAGCGCCGCTTCCTCAGCTGAGTTTTTCGATGATCTTGGTCAGCGGCAGGAAAAGCGCGATCACGATGCCGCCGACGATCACGGCCAGCAGCACGATCATCAACGGCTCGATCATACTGGTCAGCGCGCTCACCGCGTTGTCCACTTCCTCGTCGTAGGTGTTCGCGATCTTGTCGAGCATCTCCGGCAACTTACCGGTTTCCTCGCCCACTTCCACCATACTGATCACCATTTCCGGGAAGATCTTGGTGCCGCTGAGCGGCTTGGCGATGCCTTCGCCCTCCTTGACCGCGTCGTGCACTTTCTGGATCGCGGAGGCGACCGTTTCATTGCCGCTGGTCTCCTTCACGATCGACAGCGCGTTCAGCACCGGCACGCCGGAGGACATCAACGTGCCCAGCGTGCGGCTGAAACGCGAAATCGCCGTTTTGGAAATGATCGGCCCGAAAAGCGGCATGTTGTATTTGCACCAGTCCACCCCCCACTTGCCGGCGGGAATATGAACGATCACCTGATAGAGGGCGACCACGCCGACCACGCCTCCGATATAGTAGTACCAGTGGGACACCAGCGTGTTGCTGATCCCCATCACCAGCAGCGTGATGTCCGGCAGCGGCTCGTTCGGCCCCAGCAGTTCCGTGAAGATCTTCTGGAAGTTCGGCACGATGAAGATCATCAGGCCGACCACGGCCAGCAGCGCGATGGTCAGCACCACGCACGGATAGATCATCGCCGACTTCACCTTGCCCGAAATACGGGCCGCTTTTTCCATGAAACTGGCCAGGCGGTCGAGAATGATCTCCATCGCACCGGAAGCCTCACCCGCCCGGACCATGTTCAAATAGAGCTTGTCAAAAGACCTCGGATGCTGCGCCAGCGCCTCCGCGAACGTCGCTCCGCCCTCGACCGTCTCCGCCGTTTTGCTGAGCACGATCTTCACCGCCGGGTTTTTCGCCTGGCGTTCGAGGGTATGCAGCGAACGGATCAGCGGCAACCCGGCGCTGAGCAGAATCGCCAGCTGGCGCGTCACCACGGTCAGTTCCTTACGCTTGATCACCACCGGGCCGAGCGCCATATTCATGCCGCCCCCCTTCTTCTTGCCGGTGCGGGTGGAAGCCCCTTTTTTCACGGCGGCCACCGCCGGTTTCAGTGAAGTGGGAAAGAGTCCTTTGGCTTTCAGGGCGGAACTGGCGGCGTCTTCGCTTGCAGCTTCGATCTTGCCCTTCTGCTCCTTGCCGTTGCCATCCATCGCAGTGTAGATAAATTGCGGCATTTTTCAGTTCTCCGTTTCGTTTTTCGGACCCGCGTTCTGCGGTTTTCTTATATTATGTGTAGCGAACGACTTCGTCCACACTGGTTTCACCGTTGTACAGCGCCAGCATGCCGTCTTCGCGCAGTGTGCGCATCCCCAGCTCCCGCGCCTTGTCGCGGATCACCGTGGTCGGCGCATTTTCGGAGATCAGCTCGCGGATCTCGCTGTTGACCACCAGCAGCTCGGTCAGCGCCTTCCGGCCTTTGTAGCCGGTATAGTTGCAGATCTGGCAGCCTTTGCCGTAGCAGAACTGGTGGTCCCCGATTTCGTCGCGGTCCATATTGAGCCGGTCGAGGTCCTCGTCGGTCGGCGTATAGAACGCCCGGCAGTTCTTGCAGACCCGGCGGATCAGGCGCTGGCCGAGCACCCCCGCCAGCGACGAACTGATCAGGAACGGCTCCACGCCCATATCCACCAGACGGGTCACCGTGCTGGCGGCGTCATTGGTGTGCAGTGTGCTGAACACGAAGTGTCCGGTCAGCGACGCTTCGATCGCGATCTGCGCGGTTTCAAAGTCACGGATTTCACCGACGAGAATCCGGTCGGGGTCCTGACGGAGAAATGCGCGCAACGCCCGCTGGAAGGTCATGCCGACCGCATCGTTGATCGGGCACTGAATGATCCCCTCGATATCGTATTCGACCGGGTCTTCTGCGGTCAGCAGCTTGTCCTCGGGATTGTTGATTTCGCCGAGCGCGGAGTACAGCGTCGTGGTCTTGCCGGAACCGGTCGGACCGGTCACCAGCAGAATGCCGTTCGGCAGATGGATCAGCTCGCGCAGCTTTTCCAGCACATCCTCGCCGATCCCCAGCGAGTCGAGACTCAGGTTCACCACGGAACGGTCGAGCACGCGGAGCACCACCGATTCTCCATAGCTGGTCGGCAGACAGGAGACACGCAGGTCAACCGGCTTGCCGTTGGCTTTCAGCTGGATACGGCCGTCCTGCGGGCGGCGGCGCTCGGAAATATTCAAGCCGGAAATAATCTTCACGCGGCTGATCACCGGCACCGCCAGACTCTTCGGCGGCGGCGGCATCTCATAGAGCGCGCCGTCCACCCGGTAACGGATCCGGAAGTTCTTTTCAAACGGTTCAAAGTGGATGTCCGACGCCTTGTCCTTGATCGCCTGCTGGATCACCACATCCACGAATTTCACGATCGGAGCGTCGTTGGCATGGTCCTCGTCCTCGTCGACCGCCTCCAGCTCCGCCGGAGTCAGTTCCGCGATGATATCGGCCACCGAGTCGATCTTTTCCGGGTAGTACCGCTCCAGCTCCTCGTCGAACTGGTCCGGGTCCACCGGAACCGGCAGGATGTTCGCATTCACCACGAAACGCAGCGTCTCCGCGGTCTGGTAATCCAGCGGCGAACGCATCGCCAGATCCAGCTGGCCGTCCTCGTAACGGATCGGGATCACACCGTAACTGCGCGCGGTGTTGTTCTCCACCATCTTGATCACCGACTCCTCGATATCCGGGGAGTTCTTTGGAGTCCACACATAGGACCCCAGGTTGTCGGCCATCATCTGGAGCATCTCCTGCTTCGTGAACAAACCGTAATTCTCGATCACCTCCATCAGCGGCTTGCCGGAGCGCTCGACTTCCTCGACCACATCGTGGAGCTGCTCACGCAGCTGCGGATGGACGCTCGCACGTTCGTTGACCAGAAGGTCGATCAGGGCTGAACTTTCAATATCAAGCATTTTTCTACCCGTGCCTCAGTTTTCATCCATCAAAGTAACGAAGATCACCTCTTCCAGCGTCGAGATGCCGGCTTCGGCTTTGCGCATCGCATCCTCGCGCAGCGAACGCATTCCCGCCAGACGGGCCGCTTCGCGGATCACGCCGGTGGATTCATTCGCGAAGATCAGCCGTGCCATGTCTTCGGTCACCTGGAAAATTTCATAAATACCGATACGCCCCTTGTAGCCGGTGTTGCCGCACCGCTTGCATCCGGCCCCCTTGTAAAACTGGTGATTGGCCAGATACTCGTCGGAAAGGCGGAGCATCTTGATCTCCGACTTGGTCGGCGTGTACGGCTGCTTGCACTCCGGGCAGATCCGGCGCAGCAGCCGCTGCGCCATCACCGCCCGCAACGCGGTCGCCACCAGAAACGGCTTCACTCCCATGTCCACCAGTCGGGTGATCGCACCCGGGGCGTCGTTGGTGTGCAGCGTACTGAACACCAGGTGGCCGGTAAGCGCCGCGTTGATCGCGATTTCAGCGGTTTCCAAGTCGCGGATCTCACCGACCATGATGATATTCGGCGCCTGGCGGAGCATGGAGCGCAGCGCCGCGGAAAAGGTCATATCCACATGCCGGTCCACCTGCACCTGGTTGATGCCGGCGAGCTGGTATTCAACCGGGTCCTCCACCGTGATCAGCTTGCGGCTGGTGGTGTTGATCGTATTCAGGAACGCGTACAGCGAAGTGGTCTTGCCGGAACCGGTCGGGCCGGTCACCAGAAAGATGCCGTCCGGATAGTTGATGATCCTGTTGACCATTTCAAGGTCGTCCGCATAGAAGCCGAGCTTCGGAATGTCGAGCTGGATGCTCGCCTTGTCCAGAATACGCATGACGATACTCTCGCCGTGGGTGGTCGGAATCGACGACACGCGCAGGTCGATATCCTTATCCCCGACCGTCACCTGGATGCGCCCGTCCTGCGGAATCCGCTTTTCGGTAATGTCCAGCCGGGCCATGATCTTCACGCGGCTGGTGAAGTTCGCCTGCATGAATTTCGGCGGGCCGTCCACCTCGCGCAGCGCGCCGTCCACCCGGTAGCGGACGCGGTAGCGCTTTTCCATCGGTTCGAGGTGAATATCCGACGCTTTCATCTTGTAGGCGTCGATGATCAGCATCGTGACCAGGCGGATGATCGGAGCGTTTTCGTCGTCGTCGGCTTCGGCGTCCCCCAACGCGCTGGTGTTCTCGCCGTTTTCGATGATCATGTCGGCATCGCCGATCGCGTTGTCGTCGACATAATGCTTGACCTGCTCGGATTCATCCGCATAGTGCTTCAGAATCTGTTTCTCGATCTGGCTCTGCGGCGCGACCACCGCATCGACGTCTCCGCCGAGAATATAGCGAATCGTATCGAGCGTCTCCATATCGGAGGGGTCGCTCATCGCGACGGTCAGGATGTTGTCGTGCTTCGCGACCGGCACCACCCGGTAGTGCTGCACCACGTCGGGGCCGAGCGCATCGATCACCCCCTGCGGAATATCGAAGCTGGAAATATCGACCAGCTCCATTCCGTACTGTTGCGCAAGCATCGCGAGCAGCTCCTGCTCCTGAATCACGCCGTTTTTCTTCAGAATATCGACGGCGTCCGTCAATCCGCCGGTCGTCTCCGCTTCCTCGCGGGCTTTTGCCACCTGCTCCGGCGTCACCATGCCGTATTCTTCGAGCAGACTGAGCACGTATTCGGTATCTCTGGCCAAACCTCTACCCCCGGTAACTGTGTGCCGACCCGGTTCCGGTGATGCGGATCGGCGAATTCCAATTTAAAATTTACTCTTACTGAGAAGTTAATACTTCGGAGCCGAAAATTCAAGCGACAGACACGATATCTGCGACGATTTTTTCGATTACCTCCGGATATCCCGGAATTTTCAGCTCCTCCGCCTCCGCCAGCGGTTCCGGGACCGCCGTCGAAGGCTGGCTCGGCGCGAACACCGTACAGCTGTCCGGCACCTGCACGTTGGAGAGCTCCAGCGTGCCGATCTCCCCGGCAATCCGGATCGATTCGAGCTTGTCCGCCCCGACCAGCGGACGCAGCACCAGCATATCGACCGCCCGGTTGATCGTATTCATGTTCACGATGGTCTGGCTGGCGACCTGTCCGACCGCCTCGCCGGTCACCAGCGCGCGGCAGCCGGTGTTTTTCGCGACCTGTTCGGCGATCCGCAGCATCGCACGCCGGTAGAGCACGGTGCGGAACCGTTCATTGCAGTTGTCGCGGATCAGCTTCTGCATCGGCGCGAGGTTGCACAAGTGCAGTACGCCATGCTGCTGGAACGTATTCAGATGCTCAGCAATCCCCCTGACCTTATCCACCGTTTCCGGCGGCGTATAGGGCGCGCTGTGGAAGGTGATGAAGTCGGTCGGGCAGCCGCGCTTCATGATCTGCCACGCCGCCACCGGTGAATCGATCCCTCCGGAAAGCAGGGTCAGCACCTTCGGGTTACTGCCGACCGGCAAGCCGCCGGGACAGGGATACTGGTGCCAGAAAAGCGCCGCGAATTCGTCGCGCACCTCGCAGCCCAGCGTCACTTCGGCGTGCTTCAGGTCGATCCTGAACCTGCCGTCGCCGAACTTCTTCGCCAGACTGGTCACCAGGTCGATTTCAATCTCCTGCGAGCGGAACGGAAACCGTTTGTTGCTGCGGCGGGCGCGCACCCGGAAGGTCACGCACTCTTTTTCCGCCAGCACCGGCCCGAGTTCTTCGGGAGCCATCTCCAGCGCGGCGCGGCGGATCGCATCCATATCCACCGGCAGCCGGACCACCGGGGAAAAGGATTCCAGCCCGAAGGTTCCGGCGATGCGCGGCCGGATCGCATCCAGCTCCTCCGCCGAAAATGCGCCGCCATCGGCGCGGTCGATCCAGATGCGCCCCCGCACCCGGTGAACCCTGCAGATTCCGAGCTCTTTAAGCTGGTGTTTGAGATTATCCACCAGGCACCGCTCGAACATATTGCGGTTGTTGCCTTTGGTGGCGATTTCGTGATAGCGGCAGATGATGCAGTTGTACATGGAAACGAGATACTCCGTTGATTCAAAACAAAAAAATCCGCTTCAAAGATAGCCTCCCGACCGCTAAAATTCAAATCAGAACATTGAATTTTAACGGTTTACAGGTTAGATTATCAAAAATGGAGATGTGGATACGGATCATGCACAGTTTTTTCTGCAACACACTGGGAAAGGCCGGCGAACCGGTCGAACTGGCGAAGCGCGAAAGCGATCACCTGTTCAAGACGCTGCGCGCCGCTCCCGGCGACACCGTCGAACTGCTGGACGGGCGCGGCGGACGCGCGCTCGCGACGGTGCAGCCGGGACGGGTGCTGCTGACCGTCTCCCGGGAACAGGTCCCGGAGCCGGAAACCGGACTGCTGCTTTATACCGCCGTGCCGCGCAAGGCCAAATTCGACACGCTGCTCAAGCAGGCCGCCGAACTCGGAGTGCGGGAGATCCGCCTGCTGCTCTGCGAGCGTTCCGTCGCGGCCCCGGAGGGGAGCGACCGCTGGGAAACGCTGCTGCAGGAGGGGTGCAAGCAATCCGGGAATCCGTTCCTGCCGAAGATTGCGCCGCCGGTAAAGCTGGCCGCCGCGCTGGCGGAATTTTCCGGAACCGGTTACTTCGGCGCAGTGGAAAATCCCGGCGCCGAGGCGCCCCGGCCCGCCGCCGGAAACGTCGCATGGTTCGTCGGCCCGGAAGGGGGCTTCACCGCCGCCGAGGAGGAGGCGATGGCGCACGCGAACATCCATGCGCTGAACCTCGGCCCCTATGTGCTCCGGCTGGAAACCGCCGCCGTCTGCGGGCTGGCGGTACTCCGCCGGATGATCACGGAGGCGGGCCGATGAAATATGGACTCCTTTTCGCAATCCTGCTGCTGTTCGCGACCGGCTGCGGCCAGAGCGATCCGGCCCGACACCCGATGATGCTCAAGGGCGACCAGTACCGCAAAGAGGGCAACTTCGAGCTCGCCGAGAAATTTTACCTGAAATTCGTGGAGCAGCGCCCCGATTCGGCGCTCGGCCACCGGACGCTGGCCACGTTGTACGATGAATCGCTGGCCGATCCGGCGGCGGCGCTCTACCATTACAATATGTTCCTGCGCCTCGACCCGCATTCGCCGGACCGGGAGCTGATCGAGGGCTACCGCAGGCTCGCCCGAGCCAAGCTGCTGCGCGCCCTGACCCGCGAGGAGCTGCCGACGCCGCCGGACGACGAGCTGGCGATGCTCCGGAAAGAAAATAAGGTGCTGCGCGACCGGCTGGATTCGCTCAAGCGGCTGCTGCTCAACCAGCAACGCGCCATTGCACAGTTGAAAAGCGCGGCGGCCGCACCACAGCCGCCGCCGGTTCCGCAAGTTCCGGGCGAGCGCAGTTATACTGTTCAACCGGGAGACACACCGGGTAAAATCGCCCGACAGTTCTACGGTTCCGCCAATAAATACCGGATCATCATGGAAGCGAACAACCTCGGCAGCAGTACCGGGCTGCGGGTCGGGCAGGTGCTGAAAATCCCCGCTTCGGAATAGAGGAGAACAAACAATGAAACCAATGCGATTGCTGATGCTGCCGATGCTCGTTCTGGGGCTGGGCGGCTGCGTGCTGATGGGACCGAGTTACACGGAGCCGGTCGACTTCGACCTCGGGGTTCCGGCGGCGGAAGCGGTCAAACCGGCGGCGTTGCCGATCCGGTTCGGGGTGTTCCGCAACCTGTCCGGCTCCAACCGGGGATTTCTGGTGCGCGAAAGCGGCGACCGGCTCTCTTCCGACGAATACAACCGCTGGCTGCTGAGCCCGGAGCTGCTGTTGCAGCGGCGAATCCGCACCGAACTGCCGGACCCGGCGGGAGAGATGGGAAAAAGCGTGCGCCTGAATGCGACGATCTACCGGTTTGAATTCGACCGGGCGCGGCATACCGCGGTTTTGAGTGTGGAGTTTTCGGGGAAAGCCGGGGATGTGACGGAACGGACTTCGCAGCTCACGTACGAAACACCGTATGAGGGGGATGCACCGGAGGCGGCGGCGAAAGCGATGGCGGTAAATGCCGAAAAAGCGGCGCAAGCGGTAAGGGAACTGATCGCTTCCCTCTCAAAAAAATAAATAAAAAAGAACAGGCGACCTCAAAAAATAAATAAAAAAAGAACAGGCGGCTTGCCGCCGTCGCCACCGGCAGCTTGCCGGACGCGGTCCAGCGGCGGAACGCTGGTCGCAGTGCGGAGGACCGCGCAGGTGCGGCCCGGAGCACAGCGAAATGCAAGATCCGCGAATGCGGACCGCAACCGGAACAGTACCGCTCGGCGGAGCGCACGACAGTTTCAAATGAGCGAAGCAAGTTTGAAACTGTCGGTTCTGAGCGCGGAGCCGCCGCAAGGGGCGGCAACGGTTGTTTATAATTGAAGATACGGCCACGCGGGGGCATGAGCCTCCCACGACGTGAAGCGCCTTTGGAATACTTTAAACCGGGTAAACTTTTTAAGTGGCGAAGAAAACAGTCTTACAGGAAACCGGTGCTGGAAGTATGAGTTCATTGGGGTTGGGGGTAGTGACACTCAGAAGGAAGTATTTATACTGTCAGATAAATCAGTCAGACAGGGAAAAAAACGGCAAAGTTGCAGAACTCAGCATCGCTTTTCGGTAGCCGTAAAGGTGATGGCGGCGGCAACGCGCTTACCGCCGGAAACAAAAATTCGCGTTGCTTATTTTTGATTCCGGCAAGCGCTTTTGCGCGGGTGGTATCGTTGCGGTTGCGGTCCGCATTCGCGGACCTTGCATTTCGTCTGCTTCTGAGCTGCGCAGGCGCAGCTCGACAGCAGCCGACCAGCGTTCCGCCGCTGGACCGCGTCCCCGTAGCACGGGGCGGCGACGCCGCTAAAGCGGCTGTTATTTTAGATTTTTATTTTTGGGAGAGCTGGACCGCGTCCGGCAAGCTGCCGGTGGCGTAAGCCGCCTTTGGCGGATTTATTTTTGTTTTTTATTTTTTCATTTTTAATCATAGGAGAAAGTTTCATGGAACACCTCAACGTCCCCCCCGCCAATCATGTCAAAGTCCTCGACGGCCAGGGCTGGGTCGGCCTGATCGACCACCTCGGCAGCGAAGCCACCATCGTCAACGCCGCCCGCGTCTCCTTCGGCAAGCTCAAGTCCAGCATGGACGAGCGCGACGTGAAGCTGCTCGACTACCTGATCGACAACCGCCACACCAGCCCGCTGGAGCATGTGGTGTTCACGTTCAGCGTACACTGCCCGCTGTTCATCCGCGGCCAGTGGCACCGTCACCGCACCTGGAGCTACAACGAAATCTCCCGCCGCTACACCGAGATCGACATGGAGTTCTACACCCCCGGCACGCTGCGCCGCCAGTCCGAAAACAACCGGCAGGCCTCCTTCCTCGATCCGGATTTCAAGGGCGACGACCTCAAGGCGCAGATCGACGCCCACAACCGGGCCAGCCTCGCCCTCTATGAGAAACTGCTCGGCGCCGGCGTCTGCCGCGAACAGGCCCGCGGCGTGCTGCCGCAGAATATGATGGTCACTTTCTGGGGAACCGTCGACCTCTCCAATCTGCTCCACTTCCTCGAACTGCGCGACAGCGACCACGCCCAGGCCGAAATCCGCGAATACGCCGAAGCGATCAAGAAGCTGATCAAGCCGATCGTGCCGAATGTGGCCGCCTATTACGAGAAGAAAGGCCAGGTCTGGTAATATGAATACGCTCCCGGTCATCGCGATCACCATGGGGGACCCCGCCGGAATCGGCCCCGAACTCGCCGTTCGGGCCGCCGACGATTTCCGCTGGTCGGACCGCTGCCGCTTCGTGATCTACGGCGAACCCTCCATCCTCGCCGAAGCGGCAAGACGGTGGACCCACGGACGGCTTCCCGAAGTCGTTTCAGCCGGGACGCTCCCGTTCGCCGAGCTGGAAATCGGCAAGGCCGCCGCCCGCTGCGGCAAGCTCGCCTACGACGCGCTGACCCTAGCCACACAGGATGCGATCGCCGGCAAAGTCGCCGCGATCGTAACCGCCCCGATGAACAAGTATTCGGTGAACCTCGCCGGAATCCCCTTCACCGGCCACACCGAGCGCATCGCCGAACTCTGCGGCTGCCGCGACTTCGTGATGATGCAGTCCTCCGGCAGGCTGCGCGTGGTATTCGTGACCACCCATATCGCACTGGCGGAAGTCCCCCGGCAGGTCACGCCCGGCCGGATTGTGACCGTCGCGAAGCTGCTCGACGAAGTGATCCGGCGCGAGGGCGTGCCGCATCCGAAGCTCGCCGCCGCCGCGATCAATCCCCACGCCGGCGAAAACGGCTGCATGGGAACCGAAGATGAAACCGTCACCAAGCCCGCCCTCGCCGCGCTGCGTGAACAAAGAATCGATATCGACGGTCCCTTTCCCCCCGATACGCTGTTCATCGAATCCACCCGCGAGCGTTACGACGGGATCGTTTCGATGTATCACGACCAGGGGCACATCCCCTTCAAGATGCTTGCGTTCAATTCGGGGGTGAACTCCACGCTCGGACTGCCGATCGTCCGTACCAGCCCCGACCACGGCACCGCCTTCGACATCGCCTGGCGCGGCGTCGCCGATCCGGGCAGCTTCTACGCCGCCATCGACACGGCCATCCGCCGCGCGTAACTTTACCCCGTGCCGGAACGTGCCTCCGGCGCCGGGTACGGTTTTGAATTTTTGCTGCGTAAAAATTCAAAACCGGGGGTATTAATAATGGGTTGCGTGAGGCCTATCGGCCATTTGCCGCACCGGCACGTTGCCGGTCGTGATCCAACGGTGAAACCGTCGGCCGTCGGAGACAGTCACGGCAGCGGCAGCTTGCCGCCGCGAAGCGCCCAGCTGCCGGAGCCTGATTGCAAATCAGGCCGCGTAGCACACAAGGTCTGCCGACCGACAGGGCGGACAGACCCGCCTGCCTTCAAAACGGCAGGCTTTCCCCACGGCTCACCTCCGAAGGCCAAGGGGTAGAGTGAAATCTATCGGTCATTTACCGTTGGGTCCAGACGGTGAGGCCGTCGAGGTTCCTGCGGTTGGGAAGCAGCCACGAGAGCGGCCACGCGATCAGCGCGAGAATACCGTTCACAAGGATACTGGTCCAGTAGGAGTGGAACGGCATCCGGATCACGCCGAACGACGAAAGCATCATCAGCACATTGAAGCAGAGGGCGATCACAAGCCCGGTGAGCAGCGCGCCGTTCCCGACCCGGCGCGTGAAGAATCCGAGCAGATAGATGCTCAGCAGCCCGCCGCCGAAAAGCGACGCGAGAATGATGGTCATATCGTTGATGCTCTCTTTGGGGATGTAATGAATTCCGACCGCGCCGCCGATCATGCCGGCCGACACCAGCAGCGACACGGCTTTTGCGAAACGGAGCGCCTCACTGTCGGTTTTACCCTTGCCGAACCGTTTGTAGAAATCGACGGTGCCGATGGTCGCGATGCTGTTGATCGAGCTGGAGAGCGAACTCATCGCCGCCGCGAAACAGGCCGCAACGATCCCTCCGGCCACGAAGGGCGGCAACTCCGCGAAAATGAAGTGCGGCAGCACCTGGTCGGCGGCCAGCCCGGCGACGGTTTCGTCACTGAACACATGGTAGAACGCAAAGAGGCAGACGCCGAGGAAGAAGAAACTTCCCCACGTCGGCAGGCTCATGAAGATGCACAGCAGCGTCGCCTTGCGCGCTTCACGGGTGGATTTCGCGGCGATGTAACGCTGGATCACATTCTGGTTGCTGGAATATTCGGTCATGAAGCCGACGATGCCGACCAGCAGCGTGACCAGAAAAGTGCGGTCGTTCAGCGCGAAGCTCATCGGGCCGAGGCTGAATTTGTGATACTCCATGCCGATGTCGAAAATCTGCGCAAAGCCTCCGGGCATCTTGAATGCGATCAGGGTAAAGCAGAGCACACCGCCTCCGAGCAACAGGATCGTCTGCACCACATCGGTCCAGATCACCGCCTCGAAGCCGCCGAATACGGTATAGCCGCCGACTACGATTCCGGTGACCGCGATGATCGCAAAAAGCGGGAAACCGGTCATCTCCGCCATCGGCAGCGCGATCAGGTACAGGATGGTCGCAAGCCGGACGAACTGCAGGATGATGAAGCTGACCGCCGCATAACAGCGCACACCGCTGCCGTAGCGCGCTTCGAGATACTCGAATGCGCTGGTCATCCTGCCGCGCCGGAAGAACGGGATGAAGAAGTAATAGGCCATCCCCGCCGCCGCCAGAATGCCGAGCGACTGCGCGAACTGCCGGAAATCCAGCGCATAGGCCGCCGCCGGCAGCGCCAGAAAAGTCACCGAACTGATCGAGGTGCCGAGCATCGACAGCCCGACCGCCCAGCCGGGAAAAGAGCGGTTGCCGAGGAAGTAGTCCTCGGTACTTTTGTTTTTCCGGGCGAAGTAGACGCCCATCAGCGCCATCGCGACGAAATAGAGCACCAGTGCCAGCAGGTCTCCGAGTCTGAACATGGTTGTTTCTCCGATCAGATAGTGTTACCGTTCCAGTGCTGCCGGATCGAGCACCACGTGTTTGATCCGAACGCGGTTCCAGGTGTAGATCACGTGGATTTTGCCGTCTTCGGCCTGAATCACCGACGGATAGGAATATTCGCCGGGTCCGTCCTCCAGGATCAGCGCGGGCTTCCACTCCTTCCCGTCCGATGAAACCGCGACGTTCAGCGGAGTCCGCTTGCCGCCCCAGCGCCCATCCGGCGTTTCGGCGTGGTTGTAGACCAGCAGGAACCGCCCGTCCTTCAATTCAACCGCATCGAAGCCGGAGTTGTTGCTCGGCAGGGAAATCATCTTCAGCGCCGACCAGCTCCGCCCGTTGTCATGCGACCAGTTTTCGGCGAGATGCTTTTCGCCCATCGTGCGGTAGAGCGCCTGCAGCACGCCGTTGCCGTGGCGCAGCAGGGCCGGCTGGATCACGCCCCTGAATTTTTCCGGATTGTCGAAACGGACGACCTTCCAAGTTTTGCCGAGATCAGGCGTATATTCCATTTTATCGCCCCCGGCGGGGCAGTAGATGGTGCCGTCCTCCAGCTCCACGGGCTTGTTTTTACTCGGTCCGTGGAGCCTGCCGCCCGGATAATGCGGGGCGCTCCATGTCCTGCCGCCGTCGTCCGAAGTCAAATAGGCGCAGTCCCAATGTTCAAACGGGCGGCCGTACTTGTAGAATAAAAAGAGCTTTCCCGAGGAGTGGCGGAAGAGCAGCGGATTCCAGAGCTGGTAATAGACGCCGTCCCGATAGAGCCGCTGCACGGTTTCGACCGGCCTGGACCAGCGCCCGCCGGAATAACGGGCCGTCCAGATTCCGACGTCAAGGTGCCCCTCGCAGGTGCCGCCGAACCATGCCGCCAGCAGTTCACCGTTGCCGAGGTCCGCGACCGTCGCGGCGTGGCACTCCGGAGTCGGCGGCTCCTGATAGACGAACTCCATGCGTTCGATGCCGGGCAGGTGTGTGCCGGTCATGTCCGCCGGAGCAGGATCGACCGCGCCGGGTTCGTCCAGCGCGCGGGTCACGTCGGAAACGGCAGCCGAAGCAATCGTTCCGTCGAAGTACTGCCCGGATTTGCCCGGCCCCCGCTCAAGGCCGCCGACAGTCAGCGCCCCGGAGGTGTCGGAGAGCGGAGTGAAAGCGCCGCTGGCCCGGGTCACGACTCCGTTCAGCCGGACTTGCAGATTGTACAGTGTGCGCGCCGAGTCGGCGGTCGCGTCCGCCATGTTCCACTCGCCGGGACGGACCCGGTTCCTGCTGACGACGTTCACGGTTTTGCCGCCGCGGTTCCGGATGCGCAGCGCGACCTTTCCCTCTCCGGTCAGGAACAGTTGATAGCCGAAGTCGGTTCCCGGATCGGTCTTGCGCAGCAGCACCGCGTGACGGATGGTTTCCGGCCGGAACCGCACCGCCAGATTCAGCGATGCCAGCCCGTTTTTGCCGTTGTCATGGCCGGTCAGCGACGGCTGGTCCGCAATCCGCAGATAGGCGCCGCAGTCGTCCGCCGCGTCGCGGTTGCGGAATTGAACGCCCTCCCGGAGCGCCAGCCGGGAGGCATCCCCGGAGGCGGCCGCCGGAATTCCGGCGACTTCGTCCGGGGCCGGGAGCCGGGACGCTCCCGAGAACTGCCACTCCGCAACGCCGAGCGCGCCGAGCCGCAGGGTGTTCAGGATCAGAAGAATAAGGGAAACGGTTTTACAGAGAATTTTCACAATTCGGTTCCTTTCGCCGGGAATTACCAGAAGTAGGGACGGCCGCCGCCGTGCTGATAGTGGCCGTCGGTGGCGGCTTTCGGCCGCCGCCCGCGTTCCGTGACGGTCCACTTGCCGCTCTCGGTCCACGGAATCCAGCGCGCCGAGCCGTCGACGTGTGCCCGGTTGCCGCCGGTCATCATGCTCAGGAAGGTCAGGAACTCCAGCTTGCCGGTCAGGCGGCCGCCCGCGTGGTTGATCCGGGAGTCGGTCCGGCCCTCCATCCAGATATTCTGGTCGGCCACCATCACGTCGCCGGGCTTGGACTTGGTGAGCTTCTGCCGCGCCCCGGAACGCGGCGGACCTTCCATCCAGTAGCCGTAGGGCTGGTCGCAGAGCGCGCCGATGTAGAGCATGTCCACCTCCCAGTATTCGGCGGGGGTGTCCGCCGTCCCGTAGCGGCGCTCGTTCTTCACGACGTCGAGCGTGGTCACCGATGCCGGGCAGACGCCGAGCTTCAGCAGCGTATTCACGGAACCGGCATAACGGGCGAGCGGCTCCACGAAAGAACCGCGTTCCCACGAATACGGCAGATGCGAGTTCGGCTGCGAACGCACGAACGGCAGCATGTCGCCGCTGTCCCCGGCGTACATCAGCAGCGCGTTGTTCAGTTCACGGGTCTGCCCGAGGCAGGACGTCCGTTTCGCCCGGTCCCGCGCCTTGTTCAGCGCGGGCAGCAGCATGGCCGCGAGAATCGCGATCACGGCTATTACCACGAGCAGCTCAATGAGGGTAAAATGTGTGTTTCGGCCAATCGTCATTGTCATAACCTCCCGATGCCTGGTTACGGAAATTCCATGTCTGCTTATATTATACCGGAAAACTTTTTCCGCACCAAGTGTTGACAATATCACTTTTATCGGTTATTATAGTACAAATCTACTTTTTTGAAAGGGCCGGAGATGCCGGAAGTCGAATTTTCTTACGCAGGGTTCCACGCCAGCACCCGCAGCACGCCGCTGCATCGCCACAATGGAACCGAACTGGTCTATATCGTCGAGGGCGAATGCGAAAACCGCATCCCGTTCCGGGACCGGAAAATCGCGGCGGGTGAACTCCTGATCATCCCGCCCGAACTGGAGCACCGCCAGATCGATCTCGGCTTCGTGCGCACCTTTTATGTGGTCTTTGAAGCCAAGCCGGGAGTTTTCCGCAACGACCTGCGCTCGATCGACGTGCGCTCCGACCGGTTCGTCCGCAGTTGGATGGAACAACTGGTGCTGCTCTATCAGGAACAGGCACTCGACCAGTGCCGCCTCCTGCTGCCGGCGCTGCTGGCCCGGATCACCCGGCTGGAAGGAAGCATCGACGGCACCGCCGAAATTCCCGCCGGACTCGCCGCTGCGATCCGTTTCATCACCTACCACTTCCACCGGGAACTGGCGATCCGAGAAATCGCGGCGTCAAACGGGATGAGCCCGAGCTACTTCAACGCGCTGTTCCACAAGCACATGCAGGTCAGTCCGGCGGAATACATCAAAAAACTGCGCATGGGCCACGCCCGTCAACTGCTCCGCAACAGCCGCCTGACCATCTCTGAAATCGGGGAACAGTGCGGCTACCGCAACGCCTATTACTTCTGCCGGATCTTCCGTAAAGTCCACGGCTGCACGCCCGGCGAATACCGCGCCCTGCCGCGCCGCGAATACGACGTGAAATTCCTCGCTCCGTGACCGGCTCCGGGCATACGGGGCGTGCCTCCGGCCGCCGGAGGCGCTTCGCTCAGCTACCGGTGCCTGATTGCAAATCAGGCCGCGTGGCGCACAAGGTCTGCCGCCCGCAGGAAGGACAGGCCCGCCTGCCTTCAAAACGGCAGGCTTCCCCAGGCGAATCGCCTCCGACTGCCTGTCACGGGATCACACCGGATCACCGACCTGAATATTTGAACGGGACACCGTCAGTATTGATTTTCACATTTTCGGCGTGTCCGTCCAGAAAACCGACCTGATTCGAGGAGTTGTGCCTGCCCTCGTTGATCGACCAGGCCCGGTAATCGAAATTGCTGACGGAATCTCCGAAACAGTTGTAATCGTAAATTCCGCCTTTGCTGCGGCGTGCATCGGCGATCACAAAAGTCATGCTCGGCTGCCAGCACCGGGACTCCTTTTCCAGATACTCGACCAGCCCCCAGGTGTTATAGCCGTAGCTGTAGTTCGTTTTCCGGTTCGGAGCAGTGGGACATAGAAACACCTTCGCCTCGCGCCGGATCAGATCGGTCGAACCGTCCCACTCCTTCCAGTCGCCGGAAATGCCGCAGTACGGTGCGAGCTTCTGGAACAAATGCAATCCAAGATTCTCCCAATCCCTCCAATTTGAATTGCCCTTGCTGAAAAACACTCCGTCGTTATCTCCGAGATACATATTGTTCGCAAATATGATCTGTTTGACGTTGCTCATGCAACTCGCCGCACGCGCCCGTTCGCGGGCCTGATTCAGTGCGGGCAGCAGCATCGCCGCCAGAATTGCAATAATAGCTATTACAACGAGCAGCTCAATAAGGGTGAAATGGCGCCTCTTCCGGGGGGCCGGGGGGGCGAAGCCCACCAGCGGGATAAGTAGGAGCGAAGCGACGCACATCCCGTTACTCGGCGGCGGCACCTTGCCGCCCAGAATTGCGATGATCGCTATTACAACGAGCAGCTCAATTAAAGTAAAATTTCTTTTCATGGATCACTCCTTTCGCTGTGATTACCTCATTAAATCCACAATCGGATCGCCGCCGGCGATGCCGTTTACTTTCCCGGTGTCGTCGCCCGTATAAAGCGGAGCGGAGACGGGGCGGTCGAATACGGTCCGCCCGGCCTTCTCATCCTGCTCCGCCTGTTCGAGTTTCGCCGCGGTGATGAACAACGCCGAATCAAGCTCCGCCTGCGTCAGCCTGGCGACGGGCCTGCCCGCGAGCCTGTTCACGATATTCAGCAGCAACTGGGCGTTGCCGCCCAATTCAAGGTTCAGCGGGCGCAGGAACCAGCCGTCGCCGATCCAGATGACCTTGCCCTTGCCGAACGGAAATTCCGCCAGAAGCGGTTTGCCGGGCGCGGTCGAACTCTCCGGCGCTTTCAGCAGCACCCGGGCCTCCTCCGGCAGTTTTGTAAGCCAGGTCGCGGCGGAGGTCACGAAACTCTCCACATGCTCCGTGACGGGGTCCGCCGTGAAGTCGCGGCAGGTCACGCGCAACTTGTCCGCCGGAGGCGGCGCGTCACTTTTATTGTAAAGCACTCCGCCCAGACCGGCTTCCGCAAGTCCCAGCCCTTCGAGCAGCTGCGGATTGCGCCCGTCGACGTGATAGTTCAGAAATGCGTTGCCGCAGACCAGCAGCGCACCGCCGTTCCGCACGAAATCGAGGATTTTCCGCGGCTCGGACAATCGGAAAGTCCGGTTCTGCAAAAGCAGCACGTCGACGCCGTCGAGCGAACTTCCGTTGCGAAACAACTTCACATTGAAACCGTGGTCCGCCAGCAGCCGGTACGCAGTCGGCGCGATTCCGACCGCACCGTCGATGGTGCTGCCGCTGACCGGAGCGACCGCAACGGTCGGCCGGCCCGGTTTCTCCGGGGCGACGCGCCAGAGTTCGTTCAGCATTGCAAGCCGGACCGGCGAGATGCCGGAAAGCGCCAGCGGTTCAACGTTTTCCGGTTCGAGCAAAAGCACCACCGGATCGTACTGGTTCAGCCGGACCGGCCACGGCTTCGCCAGCTCCTCCGCGCTCCAGAGGGCCTTTCCCGACACGGAGGGGATCTTCCGCCCGGTCGAAGCGTTGCGCATCCGGTAATTCCCCGCCGGAAGCCCGGCGAGTTTCGCGAAGGCGGCGCCGTCCGGGTCGAAGTTCTGCAGGAACAGCACGTTCCTTCCCGCGCGGTCGCGGTACAAAACGGTCTCCACGCTGCCGGGCAGCGGGGTCCCCGGCAAAGAGTCCAGCTCGACCAGCGGCGCAACTCCGCTCTCCCGGAGCAGGCGGCCGGTCAGTTCCCGGACCGCCTCCGCCTTCAGCGTGCCGTTCAGGAAAAGGACGCGCCCCTTCCCGATTTTATGTTCGGCCAGCAGCGGCGTCCCGTCCGCATACGAAAGCACCGGAACTGCGCCGCACAGCTCAAGGGAGGCGCGGGTGGTTCCGTCGATCCGGCGCGGATGAGTGTTCACCGTGCCGATGCCGGGCAGAGTGCAGGAGGCCGGCGCGGTTTCACAGCCCAGGATTTTCACCCCGGTCAGCGCCGACGCATCGAGCGGCTCGTGGGTGTCGTCGTTCACGGTGAAGGAACCGTACTCCGCCAGCAGCGTGCCCCCTTGCTCCACGTAACGCCGCAACGCGGCGACGGCGGCGGGAGTGGAACGCAGATTCGAGGCGGCGATCAACGCGCGGTACGGCAGTTTCCCGTTTTCCAGATCGCCGTTGCGCAGCACGTCGACTCCGCCGCTGCGGGTGAACAGCGCGCCCGCATAGTACGGCATCAGGTCGGAAGTGGCCGGGCTGGTGATCGTTTCGAGGTAGTCCTTGTGCGTGAGGGCGCGCAGCGTTTCCAGCGGATAGATCATGCCGACCTGCGCCGGACGGCGGGCGGCGGGATCGAAAATGATGTCCGCGAGGTTTTCAAGCTCGGCTTTCACGCCGGGCAGGAAGCGGCTCGCCGGTTTCAGGAAATTCCCTTCGTAGCAGAGCATCACGCCGGAGGTGCCGCGGATCGCCTGCGACCACAGGAAGCTGCGCAGATGGCGTTCCTCCACGCCGCACTTGAAATCCGGCACCAGCCGGGCCGTATTCACCGAAACGAAGCCGCGGATTCCGCCGTAATAGGTGCCGTCGAGGAAATAACGGTTTTCAATCCGGACCGCAAGCACATTTTCCGGTTCAAGCGCATCCGTGATGTCGAAGGTGAAACTCGCATCGAAGCCGTCCGCCGAACCGATCTTCCGGCCGTTCAGCCAGAGTTCGGCCTTGTCCGCGAAGCCCTGCCCGTTCAGGTAAACGCGGCCCGGCGCCGGTTCGGCAACTTTGAACCCCGTCCGGTAAAGCCCGACCTGGCAGAGGCGGTAACCGTCGCTGCCCCACATCGCCGGAACGGTCACTTTTCCCCAGTCGCGGTCGTCGAATGCCTTTTCCCGCCAGCCCGCCGGTTCCGCCTGCGTCGCATCGAAAAATTTCCATTTGCGGTGCAGTCCGGCCAGATCGCTCTCGATCAGCTCCGTCTTGTGCGCGCCGCGGACATTCACGCTCAACGGCGCCTCGGCATTGAACACCGGTTTATCCGGCGAAAAGCCGCGCACCGCGTCGCTGAAAAACAGCGGTTTGAGCACTCCGGCCAGATTGTGGAAGCTGCGGCTGCCGCCGGTTTCCGGATAGTTGATTCCGGCTTCGTGCGAATAGAAATCCGAAAAATCGGTCAGCATCTCCGGCCTGATGCCGATTCCGGTGTAGTCGAGCCAGAGATTCAGGTGGCTCTGCAGCGTGGAGTAGACCTTCGGATCGGGATCGAGCGCACGCATCTTCGCCATCAAAGAGCGGGAGGCCTGATAGCTGCGCTCCTCCTGGAACTTCTCCCAGTCCACCAGCAGATTCGGGTACATCCGCCCCTCGCGCGCCGCCAGCGTTTCGCGCGGAAGCGCCCCGTTTCTGCCGCCGTCGGCGACATAGCCGGGCGGGTTGACCTCGGCAAACGACCGGAACGCGGTTCCCCACGCCCGGTTCGCCTTTTCAATGGAACCGAATTTCTTCTCCATCGCCCGGCCGAACGCTTCGCGGCTGGTCCGGTGCGGATTGTTGTAGATCATCTCGTTGAACAGCTCATAGCAGAAAACCGGGTACTTCCGCGTATAGCGCATCCACGTTTTGAACATCTCCATATACATCGCCTCGCCCTGCGGGTGAAACGGATCATACGGCACAAAGTGCCCGGCTTTGTAAACCTCGCTGAACTCCGGCAGCTTGCGCAGCTGGCTGTACTGCGGGTGCGCCTTGTGTTCGTGCCAGAAGCGGATTCCGTTGCCGAGGAAGCGGCGCATCACCGCCTCATACCACGGATTTTCGCTCCAGCTCACTTCAAGCCTGCCGTCGGGCAGCCGCCGCGGCGGGTAAAGCGTATAGATTTCATCCGCGTTGTAGATCATCACATCCACACCGAACATGCGCATCAGCCACGGCGGCCCTTCCACGTCGAGCTGCCAGCCGCCGAGCAGGAAGGTGCGGCGGCCATTGCGGGTGAACGCATTTCCGGCGATCCCGACATCCTGCGCGCCGGGATAATATGAATGGAATTTTTCTCCGGCGGGCTTCCACTCGATCGGCCTGATGGTGAAGCGGTCGGCCACGGAGGCCTCCTCCTTTTTCCGGGCGCCGAACCGCAGTTCCAGATCGGAAAGCTCCAGTTGCCTCGGCTTGCCGAAGCCGTTGAACCGCAACTGGGCGATGCCGGATGCGGAAAGCCTGCCGTCCGCCTTTTTCGCATTGCCGTAGGTGTAGAGGCGGAACGCCGACACCGGCAGGTTGAACCGCTTCGCCTCCTTTTCCAGCGTCACCGTCGTGAAGTGGATCTCTCCGTCGTTCTCGACCAGCATCACCTCCTGCTCCAGCGGAGTCTCTCCGGCGGCGAGCCGGGCCGTGAACGACACTCCGGCAAACTCGCCCGCGGGAAGCGGCAGCGAAGCGTGGCCGGGCTTCATCAGGTCGAGCAGGGCGCGGTCCCGGTCGAGCGGTTTCACGCCGACCTTGCCGGCCGGCCAGCAGTGCCATTCGGCGCTGCCGAACTCGACACTCTCCCGGACGGTGCCGTCGGGACTTTCTTCGGCATACACCAGTTCGAGACCGGCGATCTCGAATTTGCGCCCGGCGGGCCAGCCGTTGAAGCGGAGTCTCTCCACCGCCGCCGGATCGAGCCTGCCATCCTCGATTTTCGCTCCGCCGTAGGGATAGAGCCGCAGCGAATCAAGCCGGAACGAGTGGTTCCGCCACTCCGGTGCAAGCTCGATCTCGCGGAAAAAAATCTCGCCTCCCTTTTCCTGAACCATCACTTCGAGTTTCCCCACCCGGCTCTCCTGCAGTTTCCGGATGCGGAACCGGACCTCCCGCAGCACGCTGCCGGCCTTTTTTACCGGGAGCGAAAAGAAGCCGGTGTTGTTCAACTGGTCGAAAACAAGGGAATCCTCCGCCCCGGCAGCCACCTGGAGTTTGCCCGGCGGCCAGCACAGCCAACTCGCCAGCCCGGCGCCTTCCGCCGCCGCGGCCGGCAGGAACGGCAACGCACAGCAGAAAAGCGCGAAACTCATCCGAACTCTCATTTTCATAATATTCCCCCGTAAACTCAATAGTTCATACTCGAACGCCGGACCAGCAAAGTCGGCTGGATCGTCTGCACGACCTGCGGCTGGTGCATATCCCGAATCTTGCGCATCAGAATCGCGAGCGCGGTCCGCAGCTGTTCGGCATGCGGCTGCCGGACCGACGTGAGCGGCAGCTCCAGCGCCCGCGACACCCAGTTGAATTCGTCGTACATGATCACCGCGACATCCTCCGGGATGCGCATCCCGCGTTCGCGCAGATAGTTGACCGTCGCCCAGGTCGCCCAGTCCCCGTAGATCAGCAGCGAATCGAAACCGGCCCGTTCCGGCAGCTCCCGGCGGATGATTTCGGCGGTCGCTTTCTCGTCATACGGCACGATTTCGACGATCCGCTCCGGATCGGCCGAAACTCCGGCCTTTTCCAGCGCCTCGAAAAAACCGCATATCTTGTTCCGGTTCATGTGCAGCGAAGTTTCCCCGCACAGAAAGAGCGGATTCCGGCGGCCGGATTCAAGCAGGTGCTCCGTGGCGATCCCGGCGCCGGTCCGGTTGTCCACCGCGACGTAGGAGACACTCAGGTCGCCCTCCGGCTTTTCAAGCGCGACGAACGGAATACCGACCCTGTTCAGGTCCTCCCCCTCCTCCCGCGACAACTGGAAGCCGATGATCAGCCCCGCGTAACTGGAAAGGTCCAGCTCGCTCCACGGAAACGACTCCCGGCTTCTGACCTGATGGATCTCCGGCAGGAACCCCATTTTGCCGTCCTGAAACAACCCGGAGAGAATCCTGCTGTAAAACGGATCGTCCTCTCCCAAGGTTCCCTTGCCTTCCAGAAAGATCGCGACGCGGTAGCACACCGCCTGTTCCCGGCAGCCCGTCTCCCGCACATAAGTGCCGGAACCGCGCACCCGCTCGATGAACTTCAATTCCTCCAGCTTGCGCAGGCTGCTGCGGACGGTCGCCCGCGAACACGCATAATTCACGGCCAGTTCGCGTTCGGTCGGAATCCGGGTCCCGACCGGGAAATGCCCCTGTCGGATTGCCTCCTGCAGTTCCAGAAACAGAGAATCATTTTTATTCCGGCTGACCGCCGCATGTTTTATCATGAACCGTATCCTTTCGTTTTGATCATCACGTTATATATTATGACAATATTTTTGAACAAAGTCAATACCATATTGTAAAAAAATGAATAAATATACAACCAATTAAACCAATATAGTACCAATTTACAAAAGAAAATCCTCCGCTTTTTTCGGCAGGGAAAAATGACACAGGAAACTGCCCGCCGGACGGCGGAGTTACTCTTTCAGTACCGTCGGGAGCCGTTGGCGTCCGGAAAACAGATGTTCGCGAAAATCCGGTGCGTCCTGCGGTATTCCAGCGGCGTCTCCCCGTAAAACCGCCGGAACGCCGGGAAAAAGCCGCTCAGCGAGCCGAAACCGCACTGGTATGCAATCTGCGTGATCGTCAGGTCGCTGCCGGAGAGCAGCCGGGCGGCGTAGTCGGCGCGGGCCCGGTTTACCGCCTCGCTCGGCGTGACGCCGGCAAAGCGCCTCAGCTCGCGCGCGACATGTTCCGGCGTGCGCCCGGCGAGAACCGCCAGCGCCCGGCTGCCGAGCTTCAGGTGCTCCGGCTGCCGTTCCAGCTCCGCAGCCGCCTCCTGCAGCCATGCCGGGCAGCGGCGGTACGGATTCGCCAGCATCGTGGAAAGTTCGCCGACCAGATTCATCAGGAAACGGTCGAGGGCAAGCCGCGATTCAGGATTGTTCCGCAGTCCCGCCGCGCCGCGGTCGAGCCACTCGAACAGCGACTCCGACAAGGGTATCATGATCGGCTGCCGGTTGTCGCTGCCGAAATAGTAGCGGAACTCCTCGTAACGGGCGGTCAGCTCCCCGATGATTTCAGCCGGAAATGCGAGATTGTAGAATTGCAGCGGCTGCCGGCTGGCCCCGGTCACCCGGTGGCGGTCGTGCGGCCGGATCCAGACCAGGTCGCCGTGCCGGAGGCGGCTCCGTTCCCCGTTGACCTCGTGTTCCGCCTCGCCGGAGAGAATCCAGAAAATTTCGTGGAAATCGTGCCGGTGCTCCTCGATCTCTCCGCCAGTCGGCAAATGGTGTTTGAACAGCTTCAGGATGGAGGAGGAACGGAAGCTGAGCGTTTCCCAATGCAGGATCTTCATAATGATTTTTCCGCCATATTGTGAATAAACAGACAGCCCGCCAGATCCGGGCTATTCCCCGTACTGCCAGCAGAATATACTTCATGCGACGCCAGAATGCAAATCCGTTGAAATATCAAAATAATGGAATAAATCCGGAGAATTCCGGAAGCTTTTCCCCAAAACGGTGGTATAATTATAACGTGACAGGAGCTGCCGGACGCGGCACGAATGTAAAAAGGAAATTGAAATGACCGATGTTGACAAACTGAATTCACCGCTGCTCGCGCCGTGTTTTCTGCCGGGAGCCTCCGATGAGCCGTCCCGTTTTCAGGGGATTCCCGGCGTGGAGGTGACGCCCGGCGGGAACCGCTTCGCCGTCTGGTACGGCGGCGGCGACGGGGAAGGCCCCGAAAACTACCTGATGGTGGCGCGCTGCACGCCGCAGCTTCCCGGCGAATGGCCGGTCGTGCTGCGCGTAGATCATCCGGGGCGGGAAATCCGCTGTTTCGACGCCGGGCTGTGGCTCGATCCCGCCGGAAATCTCCGGCTCTTCTGGAGCCAGTCGCGCTGCCGGGAGACCGGCAAGGATGTCTCCGACGGCGTCAACGGCGTCTGGCAGAGCGTCTGCGCCGCGCCGGACGCCCCGGTTCTCTCATGGAGCCGCCCGGAACGGATCTGCGACGGAATCATGCTGAACAAGCCGACGGTCGCGGCGAACGGCGACTGGCTGCTGCCGGTCTCCGTCTGGGGTGACGGAACCGGCGGAGGGCGCCTCCCCGAATCGCTGCGCGCATATTCGGGGGCGAATCTCTTCGTATCGGAAGACGGCGGCAGAAGTTTCCACCGCCGGGGCCTTGTCCGGGTGGAGGAGGGCCGGATCTTCGATGAACATCTCTTCGTCGAACGGCGCGACGGGTCGCTGCTGATGCTGATCCGCACGCTCTACGGCATCGCGGAAGCCGTCTCCGCCGACGGCGGCCGGAGCTGGACGCCTCCGCGCCGTTCCCGGTTGCGAGGCCCAGGCTCCCGCTTCGCGCTGCGGCGGCTGAAATCCGGGGCGCTGCTGCTGGTCAACCACCGGTGTGACGGCCCTTTCAGCCCGGTCCGCGAAAAACTGGAGGCCTGCCTTTCGGACGACGACGGCGCAAGCTGGACGCCGGGCATGATGATCGACCCGCGCACCGGCGTTTCCTACCCGGATTTCGCCCAGCAGAGCGACGGAACGATCCTCTGCGTCTACGACCGCGACCGGTACGGCGCAGGCGAAATCCTGCTCGCGGAATTCACCGAGGCGGATCTCCGGGCGGGAAGCCTCCCGCATCCGCCGCGCGTGATCCATTCATTGTCCGGCCGGCCGGAAACCGCTGCCCATCAAACTATGAACAAACAGGAAATGGAGTTGGTACCATGAGAAAATTTTCCCTGGCGGAACCGTCCGCCCTGTCCGGGCTTCGTTCTTTCCCCGTTTTTGCCCGGTTCACCCTGATCGAGCTACTCGTAGTGATTGCAATCATTGCGATCCTCGCGGGGATGCTGCTGCCGGCGCTGAATCAGGCAAGGGAACGCGCCAAGGCGATCAGTTGCAAATCGAACCTGAAACAGATCGGCACGACCATCCTGATGTACACCGGCGACTTCAAAGACCGCCTGCCGGAAACCACGCAGGCGGGCAGGTCGTGGGAACACTGGCTGATCAAGGGAGGCTACATCCCGGAATCCGACGACATCAAACTGGTGCGCTGCCCGAAAGACGCAATCGTCAGGACCGCGACGGAGTTCCCGCCGAAGAGCTACCGCTGCAACGGCTACCTCTGGTCCGACGCATCGACCTGTCTGCAGGGGGCGGTCAACCGGGTCCGCAACAAGCCGACCCAGTTGATTTCGCTGACGTGCCAGCCGGATGCGGCGATGCAGTGTTTCCGCAACAGCAAATCGATCGAATTCGGTTTCTCGGTCGCCTCCGGCACTTCCGACGGACAGTGGACGCACGGCGGCGCATTCGGCACTTATTTGTTTCTCGGCGGCAACGTCGACAACATCATGTTCCGGATCGACGACGACCTGAACCTCGGCGGCAGCAAGGTCCTCTGGAACCGCCACTGGAACGCCAAAGACGCGCCGACCATGTAACCCTCAGGAAAGATTTCCCATGAACTACAGACTGTTTTCCCTGATCGCGGCGCTGGCCGCACTCCTCCCGGCCGGAGCCGGCACTCCCCGCATCACGGTCGACGCCGGGAAAAGCGCCGGACCGGTCAACCCGCTGGTCTTCGGAGCGAACATCGAAGCGGCCGACGACCGGGGGATTTTCGACCGCCCCCTGAATGCGCCGATCAATCCGCACGCGGTCGCGCAGGGCGAAGGGACCTGGGACCCGGCGGCGAACCGGCCCCATCCGAACATCGTGTGCAAACTCCGCGAAATGCGCATCGGCATGATGCGCTATCCGGGCGGCTGCCTCGCGCACAACTACAACTGGAAGCAGGCGGTCGGACCACTTTCGGAACGGCCCGACTGGAAGTTCGGCATCGACGAGTACATCCGGCTCTGCCGGGCGCTCGGCGCCGAGCCGATCATCACGATGACCGACTACGCGCTGCCGGCGGAGGAGCTGCCGGAACACATGGCCGAACTGGTGGAGTACCTGAACGCCCCCGCGACGCCGGAACACCCATGGGCGATGAAGCGCGCGAAGTGGGGGAATCCAGAACCGTACTGCGTCCGCTACTTCGAGCTTGGCAACGAGAGCAGCCACGGCAGCCACAACCTCGTGCCGCGCCGCCACTACACGCCGGAGGAGTACGCCGCCTACTTCCGCTCCTGTGCCGCGGCGATGCGCCGGGTCGATCCGGCCGTGCGGCTCGGGATCGTGATGGAGCCGGGAACCGGCGAACAGTACGATTCGCCGTGGAACCGCACCGTGCTTGAACAGGCCGGAAAGGAGGCGGATTTCGTGGTGCTCCACTTCTATGCGCCGCGCATCGCGGACCAGACGCCGCAGCAGGCGCTGGCCGCCGTCCTCGCCTACGGCGATCAGGTAGAATTCCGGCTGAAGCAGTACCGGGAGCAGGCCCGCGCCCTGACCGGCAGGGAACTGCCGCTGGCGATGACCGAATTCAACATCGGTTCGACCGGCAACAAGCCGTATCCGTGGCGGTTCAGCTTCCTCGCCGGGCTGATGAACGCCGACCTGCAGCGCATCTGGCTGAAGCCGGAAAACGGCATCCTGTGCGCGAACTACTGGCAGGTGGTCAACGGCTACTGGGGCAGTTTCCGCAGCAACGAAAAAGGTGAAATCACCCTCCGGCGCGCTCCGGTTTCCTTCTTTGAAACCTGGGGCGGCTATACCGGCAGCGAACTTGTGCAGACTGCCGTTGCGGATGCGCCGCGCCTCGACGCGGCTCCGGTTCCGGGTCTCGCAGTGTCGCGGGGCGGGCGGCTCCTCCTGCCGGAACCCGCCGGGGAGGCAAAGCCGGGCGCGATCTCCGGGAAACACTTCCCGGCCGGAATCGCACTGGCCGCGGCGGGAAAGGATTCGCTGACGATCCGGTTCGACGGATTCGACGGCAAAAGCGCCTATCCTGAATTCGCCGAACTGCCGCGCCCGGCACAGATCCCCGCCGGAGATGCTTTCCGCTATCTGATCTCATTCGAGGCGAAATATACGCCGGACCGGCCGGGAGAACGCCCGTCGGGAGCGTTCGGCCTGGGCATGGTCGACAGCCGCGGCTGGGAGAAAACCGCCTCCGCCGTTTCGATTTCCGGCATTCAGGCCGCAACGCAGTGGAAGCGATTCACCGGCAGCTATCAGGTGCTGCCCGACACTCCGGGAAGCAAAGTGCTGTTCCGTGTGGAAGGCGTTTCTGCTCCGCTCTCCGGCACGGTCGAAATCCGCAACCTGCGCTTTGCGCTCGAAACCCAGCCGGTGTTCCCGGCCTACCGCACCCTGACGGCGCTCGCCAGCCGCAGCGCCGACGGCGGCACCCTCTATCTGACGGTATTCAATAAAGATCCGCAAAAGCCGGTCCGGGCGGAGGTGAAGCTGGAAAACTTCGACGCCGCAGCCGGTTCCGGTGTCGTGCTGGCCGCCGCGGCCCCGGAGACCGCAGCCGATACGATTCCGCGCCCGGTCGCGGTGAAACCGGCCTCCGGCAGCTTCGTTCACGAGTTTCCGGCGGCGTCGATGACCGCGCTGAAGTTCCGGCGCAACCGATAAAACCAACAGGGAGTTGATCTATGAATAAAAATTATATCGCGGGTTTCGGCGAGGTGATGCTGCGGCTCTGCCCGCCGGGAAGGAAACGGTTCGCCCAGAGCCTGCCGGGCCCTCTTGAAGCGACTTACGGCGGCGGCGAGGCGAATGTCTGCGCTTCGCTGGCCATGCTCGGCGCGAAAGCCCGCTGCCTGACCGCGCTGCCGCCGAATCCGGTCGCCCAGGCGTTCGCGGCGGAACTGCGCGGCCTCGGCGTCGACACGACCCGGATCAACTGGAAACCGCGGGGACGCATGGGAGTCTACTACGCCGAACACGGCGCGGCACAGCGCGGCTCGAACGTGGTGTACGACCGGGAGGGGTCGACGATCGCGCTGCTCACCCCGGAGGAGTACGACTTCGACGCGATGCTCGAAGACGTGGGTCACTTGCACCTCACCGGAATCACGCACGCCCTCAGCGAAAACGCCTGCCGTTCGACGCAGGCGCTGGCGGAGGCGGCGGCGGCGCGGGGCGTGACCATCTCCTGCGACCTGAACTTCCGCAAAAAACTCTGGAACTGGCGCCCCGGCACCGCCCCGAAAGAGCTGGCCGCCGAGTGCATGGGCAAACTTGTGCCGCTGGCCGACTGGCTCATCTGCAACGAGGAGGACGCCGCCGATGTGTTCGGCATCCGCTCCGAGGCGACCGAAGTCGAGGCGGGCAAACTGAACGCCGCCGGCTACCGGGAGGTCGCGAAGCGGCTGCTCGAACGTTTCCCGAAGGTGTCGAAAGTCGCGGTGACGCTGCGCGAAAGCGTCTCCGCCGACCACAACAACTGGGGGGCGATGCTCTTCGACCGCGAAGCCGGAGCCTTTTTCGCCCCGCTCGACGCGGCGGGAAACTATGCGCCGTATGAGATCCGCGACATCGTCGACCGCTTCGGCGGCGGCGACTCCTTCGGCGCGGCGCTGATCTACGCGCTTTACAGCGATGAGTACGCCGAACCGCAAACGGCGATCCGCTTCGCCGCCGCGGCGAGCTGCCTGAAGCACTCCATCCCCGGCGACTACAACTACAGCTCCCGGCAGGAGGTCGCCGCGCTGATGAACGGCTCCGGTTCGGGCCGGGTGGCGAGGTGATGCGATGACGTTTCAGGAACAGGCCCGACGCTGCCCCGTGGTGGCGATCCTGCGCGGCATCACGCCGGAGGAGATGCTCCCCGTCTGTGAAGCACTGCGCACAGCCGGAATCCGGCTGCTCGAAGTCCCCCTGAATTCACCGGACGCGCTGGAGAGCATCCGGCACGCGGCGGCGAAGTACCATGCCGCAGGCGAACTGCTCGCCGGAGCCGGCACGGTCCTCACTGCGCAAAATGTCCGCGACGTGGCGGCGGCGGGAGGCCGCTTCATCATTTCGCCGGATGCGAATCCCGAAGTGATCCGCGAGACCAAGCGGCTCGGCCTCGTGTCGATTCCGGGCTTTTTCACCGCGACCGAAGCCTTCACCGCGCTGCGCGCGGGCGCGGACTACCTGAAGTTCTTCCCCGCCGGGAAACTCGGCCCGGGCTATGTCAAAGACCTCAAAGCGGTCATCAAAGCCCCGATCCTTGCGGTCGGCGGGGTCGACACGGACAACATCGCGGCGTTTCTGGACGTCTGCGCCGGAGTCGGAATCGGTTCGGCGCTGTACAAGCCGGGAAAAACACCCGCCGAAATCGAGCAGGCGGCAGCGGTGTACGCCGCCGCCGTCCGTTAACCGGCGACGACCTCCACCCCCTCCGGAGCGTCGATCTCCGGCCTGCCGGAGCGGCTCGCCGCCACCCGGACCGGGCCGAACGGCGTCGGCACGCTGCCCTCGGCGAAGTCGAGGCCGCACAGTTCCGGGCTGACCGCCACTTTGCGGCCGCCGGGTTCGAGGAACTTCACGCCGAGCACCCGTTCGCTCAGGAACGGCGTCGGCCCCGCCGCCCAGCCGTGGCACAGGCTGTGGCGCAATCCCCGGTAGCAGTACTTGCCGAAATCGGCGTGCAGGTCGTCTTTGCCCGGCACCGGCAGTTCCGAAATCGGCGAGGTGTTCTTCAGCCAGTCGAGGTCGAAATCCTCCCAGAAAGTGGTCGCGCCGTAATCCAGCATCCCGCCCCAGAAGCGGCGGATCAGCTCCAGCGCCGGAGCGGTCGGCTGCGCCAGAAGCATGTAGTAGCCGTAGAAGGTGCTGACGCCGCGGAACGGATCGCGCGCCAATACGTCGGAACGGTCCGCGATTCCGCTCAACGTCAGCATCGCGGCCGCCGCCTTGCTGTCGCCGCAGTCGGGCACGTGACCCATCATCCGCCGCGCGAACTCCAGCGGGCGGGAAGCGTCGATGCCGAGCGCGCCGCAGAGCTTCGCGCCGCACTGGAATGCGCGGCACAGCAGCCCCTGCAGCCCGGCGTGCATCGCGACCGGATTGTCGTTGTTCGGCCAGTCGAGGAAGCGGCGCGGCGGCACCATTTCGGAGCCGTCCTGATTCACATACTCCTCCAGTTGCCGCAGCAGGCCGGTCAGGTACTCCCGCTGTTCCTGTAAATAGACGAGGTCGCCGCGATGCAGATAGTATTCGTACTGGTTGACGATCCACCACAGAGAATAGCTGGTGATGTTGTTCATCACCCGCGGCAGCGGCGTGTGGTCCCGCACGAAGTCGAGGCTGGCCGGAATCAGCGACACATCGTCGAATACCGACAGAATGCCGCAGATTTCCGGGTGGAGATCCCCCATCCAGACCAGCCGGTCGCGTTTGGCGCCGTCGTAGATGTAATCCTGCATATTCAGCAGCAGCGTGTAGGCGCCGGTTTCCCAGATCCGGTTCAGCCGTTCGTCGGAGCAGCGGAAGGAGCCGCCGCGCTTCAGGTCGCGGTACAGCGCGACCGCGAGCACGTTCATCAGTTCGAGCTTCGCGTCGAGCGCGTCGATCCGCACGAAGCGGAATGCGGTGTTGCCGTATTCGAGCATCCCCATCGCCGGAACCTGCAGTTCGGTGTCGTGAATCGCGTGATCCTGATTCGGCGCTCCCATCGCCTCGCTCGCCGACTCTCCGAACCGAAGCCGGATGCGCCCCGCGCCGGAGCGGTTCACGATCCGCACCCCGCCGTGCAGTTCAACGCCGAAGTCGAGCAACAGCGCGCCGCCGGGCTGCAGAATGCAGAGACGTTCGGAACCCGAAATGGAGGGCTGGATCGCCGGATTGCCCGGCAGGATTTCCGCGTTTTGCGCCTGTTCCGCCAGCATCACGCGGTGCACCGGCAGATATTCCCGAATCCGGGCGTCCCGGATCGCATTTTTATAAATCGACATGGCCAACTCCCTGTTTTTGTTGCATTATTATCAATTATACCGTATTTTTTCCAAAAAACCTTGATAATCCGATCACAGAATGGTATATTTCGCTGAAATCAGGAGAAAACATGGATCAATTCCCCGGCAAAGCGCCGCATTTCATCACGTCGGACCATCATTTCCACCGGGATATGCCGGTCGCGCTGCGCATCCGGGATTATTCGGAAAATTCCGATCTGCTTCACAGCCATGAGTTTCACGAACTGGTGCTGGTGCTCGGCGGCAGCGGGCTGCACGTGTTGCAGGAACGCAGCTACCCGATCTATCCCGGAGATGTGTTCCTGATCAAGCCGCGCCAGGTGCACGGCTACCGGAATTTGAAAAAACTCAATATCGCGAACTTCCTCTATCTGCCCGACCGGCTCGCCGCGGAACTGGACCAGCTCAAATCGCTGCTGGGCTACTATGTGTTCTTCGAGAGCGATCCGCTGCTGGCCGGGCGCGCCCGTTACAAAAACCGGCTGACGCTGGAGGCGGAACGGTTCAACCAGGCGCGCGAACTGACGCTCAGGATGCGGCGCGAACAGCAGCGGCAGACGCCCGGCTGGGAGTTGATGTCCCGGCTGCTTTTCCTGCAGTTGATGCTGCTGATCTGCCGCACTTTCTCCAAAAGTGAAACCACCGGCTCGGAGGAGACGATGAAAATCGGACGCATCCTCCGCTATTTCGAGGAGAACTATGCCCGGCCGGTCGCGCTGGCGGAAGTCGCCCGCCACTGCGGCTGCTCGGTCCCGACGCTGACCCGCTTTTTCCGGGAGGCGATGGACGACAGCCCGATCGACTACCTGAACCGCCTGCGGCTGGACAAGGCGGCGGAGCTCCTGCGCAGCTCCCGGCTTCCGGTCACGGAAATCGCCCGGAAAACCGGATTCTGCGACAGCAATTACCTGACCAAATGCTTCACTCGCCGCTTCGCGCTTTCGCCGCGCGCCTACCGGCAGATGAACTCCGAATGAAAAACTTGCTTTTTCTGTGCTTTTTCGCTCCGGGGACTGTAAAAATGCGCGGGAGATGTTATATTTCTTTTATGATAATATCAATGCCCGAATGCGAGGAAATGATTTCCGCTTATGATTGAACGCCGCTGGCTGGAACAGGCCGATGAAAATGGAGTCATCACCCGGATCGCCTATTTCGACAACGAAGCGGCCGGTCAACCGGTGCTGCTGATCCACGGATTCGCGGAATTTTCCTGCACCTGGGAACCGGTGCTGGAGTACCTGCCGCCGGATTTCCGCTACATCCGGCTGGATGTGAAGGGCTTCGGGTATTCGTCCAAGAACGATCCGGACCGGCTGTCGCTGTTCGACTTCACCCGCAGCACCGCCGACTTCATCCGTTCGCTGGACCTGAAGGATCTGGTGCTGATCGGCCATTCGATGGGCGGGGCGATCTCCTCGCTGATCCTGAACTACTCCGACGTGCGCAGCCGGGTCGACAAACTGGTCCTGATCGACAGCGCCGGCATGTTCGAACAGGTGCCGGCCTTCATCGAAACTCTGGCCGCGATGTCGCACGACAATCCGCTGCTGCGCTTCGCCAACGAGGATTTGATGGCCTATCTGATCATGCAGCAGGCCTATGCCAGCGAGATGAAGATCAGTCAGGAGCTGGTCGGAGCCTATGCCGAAGCGATGCGGCTGCCCGGTTCGCGCGAATGCGTGATCGCGGCGGCCAGACAGTTTCTGATTCCGAATGTGCCGGCTTTTCAGCAGGATCTGCGCAAGCTGCGGCTGCCGACTCTGATCATCTGGGGCGCACAGGACCGGATTATCCCGATGGAAGACGGTGAAAAATTCCACGACTGCATCGCCGGTTCACGGTTGGAGGTGCTGCCCGAATGCGGCCATTCGCCGCAGGAGGAGTGCCCGGAGGAAACCGGCAGGCTGATCGCCGATTTCCTGCTGGACGCTCCCCCGGCGCCCGCGCCGGAAACGTCAACGGAACTGCTGCCGGCGAAGGCGGCCGCCCCGGTGGTGGAATCCCGGTCGCTGCGGGAGCGTTCGATGGATCAGCTGCGCCAGTTGCGCGACGTCTACAAACTCCGGATGACCCGGCTGGTCGACCGCTGGAGCTTCGGCACGATCTTCCTGCTCGGCTTCATCAAGGTGCTGCAACTGCTGAAAAAGCTCGGCATGAGGGCCGAGGAGAACGGCTGGCGCAAGGCGACCGGCATTTTCCTGCGCAGTGAATACTCCAAATTCGTGCTCTCCTGCTTCCGGTTGAACTATTATCACGGCAGCCGCCCCGACAATCCGGTTTCGGCCCGGCTGGAGCTGATTCACCATCTCGGCGAATACATCCGCAATCACAGCCAGCTTCACTGGTCGGCCAGCCCCGGCTGGTTCCGGCTGGGACGGCGCAAGGTCTGGTTCACGGATGTGGCGGAGGCGTTCTACGACCGCACCGGCGAGCTGCTGTGGATCGAAATGCACTTCGACCCGGGGCGTGAAAATTTCCAGCTCCTCGACACGGAGGCGGTCAAGGCGGTGATGCGCGAAGCCGTCCGGCTGATCAACAACCTGCGCCGCCACGACAGCAAGGAGGTCAGCCGCCGGTTTTCGACCCGGCTCCGGCGCTGGGCCCGCAAAGTGCCCGGCTACAGCTATGCCGCGAGATTCGAGCTCAAGAACCTGGTGGAGCGGCTGCTGACCGCAACCTTTATCCACTGCGAATTCCTGCCGGACGATCCGGTTGCGCTGAACGCCAGACGGCTGGCCACGCCCAATCTGCGCAAATACCGCAATCCCGGCTGGGGGCTGCTGAATGTGATCGCGCGCTTCACGCCGGATTTCCGGGAAGTCGACCTCTGGATGCAGTACCACCACGTGCCGGTCGACGGCATGCCGATGCAGGAACTGCTCGCCGACCTGAAACACAACTGGGGGAACTTCGGGACGCTGCCGTTCCCGCCCGCCGGAAGCCCGGCGGCGAAACCGGAGGTGCAGTACGCGGGCAACCGGCTGTTCCGCTGCCGCTTCTTCGTGGACTTCGAGCCGCTGCTGGCGCTGCGCCGGGAGCTGAATGAAAAGTACGCCACGCTGATGGAAGGCCCCGCCACGGTCGCCGGAATGATCATCTGGGGAATGGCCCAGCACCGCTTCTTCCGCAACGGCAAGATGCTCTTTCCGGTCGACACCGACCTCGAAGGGCGCAATCCGGCGGAGCGGGAACTGAGTCTGGTCTTTATCCGGGCGGGGCGCTACTTCGACCGCAACAATCCGCTGAGCTGGTTCATCAACTTCCAGAAAGAGTTCAACCGCCGCCTGTGGCGCACCCGGCGCGGTGAAAGCGAGAGCTACGAGCTGCTGGAGCTCTATTCGATGATCCACCCGCTGTTCTACCAGATCGGCCACCGGCTGATGCCGGAGGCGATGAGCGAATTCGTCGGTTCGATGGGCATTTCGATCCTGCGCGACTCGGAAATCTTCATCAGTCCGCTGAGCGACCTCCAGATCAACGGCTTCATGACCATCAGCAACCTGACCCAGCCGACCGAGGACGGCAAAACCGCCGGGGCGGTCTGCGCCTGCGGCACCCGCGACCAGATTCGCTTCTACCGCGAGGCGATGGAAAATCTCGCCGCCGGCTACCGCTCTTTCCTGCAGCCGCGCGTGTAGCTGCTTCGGGTCAGGGAGCCTGTTCCGTTACGACCGTATTGCCGTAGACCTGCAAATCCCTGACCGAATCCGGGGCGTAGGAAACGCCGGGATCCGGGACGTGCGGCGACGCGATATAGCGGTTGCCGACGATGCGGACATTCTCCGAATGGGTCACGTGGAACCCGGCCCGGTAGGACAGCGGCTTTTTCCGCGCGGTGGGATTCACGAACGTGTTGTTGCGGAAGGTCACATTCCCCGCGGAGCTGATGAAAGCGACCAGCCCGAAGCTGTCCTTGAAGAGATTGTTTTCAAACAGGATGTCCGAAAGGATCGGGTAAGCGGTGCGTTCCGTCGACGGGTCCGTCCTGAGATAGACCCCCAGATAGATATCACGCGCCTTGCCGTCATTGCCGACGTCGCGCGGGTTCACGGAATCGAACCGGTTGTTCCGTATCACGATGTTGCCGGCGCCGTATCCCTCGCTCCAGGAATTCAGAGTATAGCCGGTTTCGATCTTGATCGCTCCCATCTCATTATGCCGGAAATGGTTGTCCTCCACCGTGACATCCCGCGCCAGAAGCAGGAGTCCCCGGGCGCGGTTGTCATGAAAGAAATTGTTGCGTATGATCAGGTTGCGCGTTCCGTAATTCCGGTTGAAAAGGATGAAGCCTCCGGCCTGCGGCGCCGGAAGCTCCTCCGCGAAGGAAAGCTCATACCGGCCGGCGGCCGCGTCGACGGCCCGGACTTCCCGGACCGTGGCCGTGAAGCCGGAGGGGGAGTAGTCGCCGTGGCGCAGCTCAACCGGATCGCCCACCCGGAAAGTATCCTGCCGGGCGTTGCGGGTCACGAGGGTATGAGCGCCGGATCTCTCGGCGAATCCGGTGTTGTCGTGCGCATTCAGGCAGTCGTCGGCGCCGTAGCTGAATTCGCAGTTCTCCATTTTGAAAAAGCCGCGCGAGCGCGAAATATGGCAGTGATCCGCCGTACAGGTGATCATGCGGCGGGAAACTCCTGCCGGAGGGGCGATATTGACCCGTCGGAACTGCCAGTACTGCTGAATGCCGCCGACGGTGAAAGCATGGCCCGCGCAGGAATGGATGTCAATATCCTCCAGAGAGAGATGGCGGTTGTCCGCCATCACAAAGCAATTCATATCGTAGTAATAATGCTGCATCCGGAAAAGCTGCCCTTCGCGGAACCGGCCGAGCCCGCCCTTCTGACGGAGCCGCAGCACATTGCCGGACAGCCATTCGGTGTCGGGCCGGTTGCGGCCGGCAAAGAATTCAAAGCCGCGGTCGAAACCTCCCTCGACGCCGACCGACCGGGTCGCCGGGTCGAAGCTGCTGACGATCGCAACGCGCAGATCCCGGCGGGGGAACCGGTCGTATTCGACGAACCGGAAGTCCACGAACTCCTCCGCCGCCTGCGCCACCTCGACCAGACTGGCAAGCGGGTCCTTCTCCCAATCCCAATCCACCTTGAAGTTGCGCAACACGACCCGCTCGCACTGCCGGATGAGGAAATTCGGCTCCCGCTTTTTGCAGTAGACAAAGGTTGCCCCGCCGCCGTCGAAGACGAAATCCCGCAGGCCGTCGAACAGGACGGCGGCGTCGGCCGTCATGCGATAGGTTCCCGGCGGAACCCGAAGCCGGGCCGCTCCGGCGGCGCGACAGTGCGCGATGGCCCGGTTCAGGGCGGCGGTGTTGTCGGGGGCGGCCGGATTCAGACCGAACTCCGCGGCATCGACGATGGCTCCCGCCGGATTATCGGGCCGGTCTACCTCGAACTCCCGCGCCCCGGCCGGAATCCGCCAATCGTTCCGGCCGGCTGGCGCCAGATTCCGCTGAATCGGGATAAAGCCGTCCTGCGTCCCCTCCGCCAGCTTGAAGTCGGTGATCTCTCCTTTCAGGCGACGGAAAGCATGAATCTGAAAAGCGTAGTCTTCCGCCTCCGTCCCGGCCCGGAACCGCAGAGTGACCGGCCGGAACTCCGTCCGGCCGCCCTCGTTGTGCCGCAGGGAATCCAGTGAAGCATCAGCGGCGGAGACGGGGCGGCAGAGAAAATGGAAAAAACGGCGCGCCGCATCCGGCTCCTCAACCCTGCAGCGGAAAGTGGCCACATAATTTCTTCCCGGTTTCAGAATCCCGGCTTTGGTGCGGAACAGCCAGTTCCAGTCATTCGCGGCCCGGGTGGTGTCGATCCGCAGCGTGTCCCGGTCGGGAGAGAGCTGCACAAAAAGCCCGTTCAGGGTAAAAGAAGAGGAAGCGCCAAAGCCTTCCTGAAGGACCGCCGCATCAGCCGCCGGCGCCGCAAATACAAAGGCCGCCGCAACCGGCAGCGCGGCCAGCAGGATTCTGAACATCTGATTCCCTCCCTGAAATAAAAACATTGACTTCCCCGGATATACCATGAATCAAACCGCCTCCCCGGTCAAGCGGAAAAGCGAAAAAAACGGCAAAAAAAAATCCCCCGGACCGAAGCCCGGAGGAGAGGTTTCATCGCGAACCGGATCATTCCGCGGGAATGAAGATCACGCTGCCCTTGCGAAGCGTGTTGTCCTTGGGCAGTTCAGGATTGAGCTGCTTCAGAACGCTGACCGTGGTGTTGTATTTCTTCGCGAAGTCTTCCAGCGAAATCTGGTCGTCGGTGATCTCAAACAACTGCGAATTGCCGGTCACGACCTCGTTCGGTTTCTCCGTGACGGGAACAACCGGATTTTCCGTCACAGCCGGAACCACAGGCGCGCCGTTGTCCGCCGGCGGAATCTCCGGAGTGCGATTAACCTCGGCGCTCTGGGCGTCCTTAAGCAGGTCATCGATACTGGTTTCCTGTTTCGGCGGCGTCGGCTGCACCGGCTTGGTGCTTACCGTATTGACGGAACCGCCCCTGCCCGGAACGACCAGCTTCTGGCCGATCTGAAGACGGCGGGTCGCCTCGTCGGAAAGATTGTTGGCGTTCTGCAGATCGCGCGACCGGATGCCGAGCTTTTTGGCGATCCCCGGAATCGTGTCCCCGGCCTTTACCGTGTAGGTGCCGTCGGCGGCAACCGGCGCGGCGGAACCCGGTTTGACCGGGGCGACGCCTTTTCTGCCTTTCGTCACACTCTTTTCACTGGTCTTTACGGAAGTCACCGGCTTGCCACCGGTCGGAATCACCAGCTTCCGGCCGGGGCGGATCCGTTTGGCGCTGTTGAGGTCGAGTCCGTTCGCCTTAAGCATCGCGGAAAGGCTGACGCCGTGCGCATTGGCGATTTTGCCGACCGTATCGCCCGCTTTGACCACATAGGTGCCGCCGGCGGCCGCGGTAACCGGCGCGGAACTGACTCCACCGCTCGAAGTCACCCCGGTCATCGGCTTGTAGACGGGCAGTTTCACAGCCTCTTTAGGCTGCGTTTTGGGAGCGGCCGGAACCGGCACGGGCGGAGGTAGCTCATTGACCGTGGGCTGCGGCTGGACAACCGGAGGCTGCCGGGTGAACTCATCCATCGGAGTTTCGCCGCCGGCTGCAGGCGCGTACTGGCGTTCATTCATCACGGTGCTGGAGCAGCCGCCGGAGACCAGAAGGCCGCCCAGAACGGCGATATGCAGAACGGCAACGCCGACCAGAATCACATACATATTTTTTTTCACTGCCAAATCCCTTTCCTGAGATAAAAACTGACGGTTCGCGGTTGAATTTCCCTTGGTATTTATAATATATAAATAACAATGCGCAAATGCAACGGCGGAATGTCAAATTATTTCGCTTTTTCCGGGACCTGATAACGGATCACACTTTCGTTGTCTCCGACCAGGCCGAACTTCTCGCGGGCGACCTTCTCCACCGCCTCCGGGGAACGCTTGAGATCGGCGACCTCGGTGTTCAGGCGCGCCGACTCCTCCCTGCGGTCATTGAGCCGGGCGTTGAGGTCGTTGAGCTCGGTCTGCTTCTTCCGGTAATCCTGATAGACCGGCCACAGCATGATCGCCGCGGCGGCCACCACCAGCAGGACCACGAGAAAGAGCAGATACGCCGACACCGTCGAATTTTTTTTACGCAGGTCCGCCATAATCGTTTCCCTTTCGAGTTGCCGGAAAATCAGTTGTTCCCGGGTTGAAGCGTCAACAGAAATTCGATGTTGGTCTTGACCTTCTTCAGGCGGCCGAGCAGCAATTCCATCGCTTCCGCCGGCGGAACGCCGTTGATCGCCTTGCGCAGGATCCACACCTTGTTGAGTTCATCCGGATGGAGCAGCAGCTCCTCTTTGCGGGTGCCCGATTTTTCCACATTGATCGCCGGGTAGATGCGCCGGTCGGAAACGTTGCGGTCGAGGTGCAGTTCCATATTGCCGGTGCCTTTGAACTCCTCGAAGATCACGTCGTCCATGCGGCTGCCGGTTTCCACCAGCGCGGTCGCGATGATGGTCAAACTGCCGTGGTTCTCGATGTTGCGCGCCGCTCCGAAGAACCGCTTCGGCTTGTGCAGCGCGGTCGCGTCCACACCGCCGGTCAGGATCTTGCCGCTGTGCGGCTGCAGCGTGTTGTAGGCGCGGGCGAGACGGGTGATGCTGTCGAGCAGGATCACCACATCCTGTTTGTATTCGACCATGCGCTTGGCCTTTTCGATCACCATTTCGGCGACCTGAACGTGCCGCTCCGGCGGCTCGTCGAAGGTGGAGCTGACCACTTCGGCGTCGACGCTGCGCATCATGTCGGTGACTTCCTCGGGGCGTTCGTCGATCAGCAGAATGATCAGCTTGACCTCCGGGTTGTTGGCGCGGATACTGTTCGCGATTTTCTGGAGCAGCACGGTCTTTCCGGTGCGAGGCGGAGCGACGATCAGGCCGCGCTGTCCTTTGCCGATCGGCGTGACCAGGTCGACGATCCGGGTGGAATAATCCGCAGGATCGCGCTCCAGCACCAGCCGCTGGGTCGGGAAGTAGGGGACCAGGCTGTTGAAGGGGATGATCTCCTTCTTGCGTTCGGGCGAGTCATTGTTGATGCTCTCGACCTTCAGCATCGCGAAAAAGCGTTCCTTTTCGCGCGGGGTACGGATCTGGCCGGCGATGAAGTCGCCGGTTTTCAGCGCGAAACGCTTGATCTGCGACGGCGACAGATAGATGTCCTCGGAACAGGGCAGATAGCTGTAGGAGGGCGACCGCAGGAAGCCGAAACCGTCCGGCAACACTTCGAGGTAGCCGGAGCCGAACATCTGGCCGCATTTTTCCGCATTGGCCCGCAGAATCTCGCACACCAGCGTCGACTTATCCAGCGCGCCGATGCCCTCGATGCCGAGTTCGGCCCCCATCACGGCAAGCTCCTGCATCGACTTTTCCTGAAGCTCGCTGATGTTCAGCGAGGGACCGATATGATCGCGCTGCGGCTCTTCGCGCTGTTCATCGCGCGGCTCACGGTTATTATAATTTTCACGCGGTTCACGGTTGCCGTTATAGTTTTCGCGCGGTTCGCGGTTGCCGTTATAATTTTCGCGAGGCTCGCGGTTGTTGTAGTTTTCCCGCTTATTGTAATTTTCGCGTTTGTTGTTTTCGCGCGGCTCACGGTTGCCGTTCTCCTGGAATTCCCGGGGTTGGCGGTTTTCACGGTTGTTATTGTCGCGATTGTTGTTTTCGCGACGGGGGCGCCCACGGCGGGGAGCCGCCTGACCGTTCTCCTCCGCGGAGTTCTCCTGACGTTTGCGGACCGGCGTTTCGCGGGCGGGTTCCGAAAGCTCCTCCAGCAGAAGTTCGCGCATCACCGCATCGGAGGTCGCCGCTACTTCAGCCTGCTGGTCGGCCGGAGCGGCAACCGGTTCCGCAGCCGCAGCGGCGGGAACCGCTTCCGGCTCCGGGATGAACGGCAGGTCGGCAGTCAGTTTTTCGGCGGATTCCGTCTCGCTTTTTTCCGCGGGAGCAGTCTTGGCTTTGGGTTTGCGGCCGCGGCGTTTCGGGGCTGCGGGCTGTGAAGTTTCGCTTCCGGCCTCGCCGGCCGGAAGAAGTTCGGTGATTTCATCCATGTTTTCGTTACCTTAATTGTAATTGACTGATAAGCAGATCGATCTGGCGTTCAAGCTCTTCGCGGCTGCTGTTGTTGATCAATGCATAGTCCGCGCGCTCCAGCTTCACGTCGGAAGCCAGCTGCCGGTCTTCCCGCTGCCGGATCTCGGCGGCGGTAAAGCCGCGCGCGGCGGTCAGCCGGGCATGGCGGACCTCTTTTGCCGCCCAGACGGCAACCGTCGCGTCAAACCACGATTCATACCGTTCTTCATAGAGCAGCGGAACCTCGACCGCTCCATTCAGTTCACGTTCTTTCCACGAGCCGGTCAGCGTCCTCAGTTTCTCTCCGAGCCGCGGGTAGATCAACCGGGTCAGTTCGGCCAGTTCTCCCGGATCCGAAAAGACGATTTTCCCCAACGCGCGGCGATTTACACCGCCGGTGGCGTCAAGCACCTGTTTTCCCCAGCGTCCGGTCAGAGCCGAGAGAAACGACGGATCGCGTTCCTGATAGAATTCATGACAAAGCTGATCGGCATCGGCGGTTTGCCAGCCCCGTGCGGCAAAATGCGACAGGACGGCACTTTTACCGCAGCCGAACGCGCCGGTAATTCCCAAAATCATAAAAATAAAAACTTCTCTCGCGTCCTCGGCTGCCGATGATACCGCCGCCGTGGAGTGGCTTATTGAATTGCTTGGAAATAGGATTTGAAAAGATTTTATTTTAACTTAACTTGAAATCTCCATTTTGCAAGTGCATCTTAAAAGAAATTCAGTAATTTTATGGATTGTGCCATGCAGCAAAAAATATTGTCCCGCAGTGTGATCGGCGCCGGAAAGTTTCTGGTGCTGAAAGATTTGTCCTTCCAGGACGACCGGGGGCGCCTCCGCCACTGGGAAGCCGTGGACCGTGACGGCGAGGCTTCCGCCGTATTCATCATCGCCCGGATCGTGCCGGATGACGAGATTCTTTTCGTGCGCCAGTTCCGCCCGCCGACGGGCAGGCTGATGCTGGAATTCCCCGCCGGTCTGATCGATCCGGGCGAAACGCCCGCAGAAACCGCAGTCCGCGAGCTTTACGAAGAGACCGGTTATCACGGGAAAGTGCTCTCCGTCTCATTGCCCGGCTACAGTTCCCCCGGGCTTACCGGCGAAGCGATTTCACTGGTGACCATGGAAGTCGACGGAGACGCTCCCCGGAACCGGAATGCGACTCCGCATCCGGAAGACAGCGAGTGCATCGAGTGTTTCCGGGTTTCCCGCACTCATCTGGCCGAATTCGTGAAACGTCAGGAATCCGAAGGAGTCGGCATCGACTCCAAAATCTACACGATGATCGTCGCGCTGCAACTCTGAATTCCTCGTCCAGGAAAGCAGCAGTTCAAAGGACCCGGAGGGTAGTGAGCACGGGATCGGCGCTTTTCGAATAGCTCCGGGGGAGATGTCGCGCACCTCTCCCGGTTCCCCTCGCCGGCGCCTGAGAACTTATCCCCCAATAAGCCGCCCCGTCCTGATTTGCGGCGGGCCGGCAGCGGGCGCCCCGCTCACTTGTTTTCGGAACGCACGGTGCCGTTGCGGCCGTAGCGGTGACAGGCCTGCAAATAGGAAACCGCGTCTTCGGCGGAGTCGACCAGGTGATAAAGCCCCTGATCAAACTCGGAAATCATCCCCGCCGAGACGAGGGTTTCCTTGATCCAATGCAGGAAGCCGTTCCAGAACTTCTTGCCTACGAGGATGACCGGAATCGGGTTGATCTTGCGGGTCTGGATCATGGTCAGCACTTCCGCAAGCTCATCCAGCGTGCCGAAGCCGCCGGGAAACACGATCACTCCGCTCGCGTACTTCAGAAAGCAGACTTTGCGGATGAAAAAGTAGCGGAACGACAGCGAATCAGTCTGATACTCATTCGGATGCTGCTCCATCGGCAGTTCGATATTGAGACCGATCGCCCGGCCGCCCGCCTCTTTGGCTCCGCGGTTGGCGGCCCCCATGATGCCCGGGCCGCCGCCGGTGATCACGCCGTAGCCGGCTTTGACCAGCATCGCGCCGGTCTGCCGGGCGGCCTGATAATCCGGAGAATCCTCCGGAGTCCGGGCGGAACCGAACACCGCCACCAGATTGTCCGGCATCCGGCTCATCGTTTCAAAAGATTCGACAAACTCGGACATGATGCGCAGAATGCGCCAGGAGTCCACCGGCATAAAGTCGGTATTGGCATAGTATCCCCCCCCGGGATGGGGTTCAAATTGTTCACTCATAATCCATATCTCCTCAATTCTTGAAATATCTCACCGTGGAGATGAATATAGCCGTAATTGAACGGCCTGTCAAGTCAATTTACTTTTGAGACTTGAAAAATTCGGATCATTGAATTATAATAACAGCAAACACGCGAACCGGGAGGTCGTCATGATGAAACCATGCTTATTTCTGCTGGCCGCAGCCTGCTGCGGAGTACTGGCCGCCGGAGAAACTCCGGAACCGCCCGCCCCGCCCTGGGGCAAACTGATCCTGGGGCCGGACACCACCGTCCCGGAAGTGATCGGCCATGTGATGCCGCACCATGTCCCGGCCGTGCTCTCCTCGGATTCTTCCGCGGCGCTCCGCGCCAACCTGGCCGGAGCGGTACCGGCGGGGGATCTGGTGCTTTCCCCGAAAGGCGGCAAAGACGCCTCCATGCTGATCCGCAGCGGCTCCACCGTGATCTACAATGATCCGAAGACGGGAACCACCTTCAATTCGACCGACGGCAAACCGGGAATTCCGATGTTCCTTCACAATGCCAAAGGAGAAGTGGTCGGACCGGTGGCCGTCTCGCCCGACGCCGGTTCCGCCCATTCCGCAATGCCGAAAAATCCGGAAAGCAGCTCAAAACCGGTAAGCCGACAGGTCTCCCCGGTTCCGGACACCTCATCGCGGCGCACGTTCAGCAATATGCCGGAAAAGCCGGATACAGCTCCGTCCCCGGCGGAAGAAAAGCCGTCGCCGCGTACTCCGTCGCCATATATCAGCAACTCTCCGTCGCCGCACAGTTCGATGCCGTCGTCGCCGTCGGGAAGCAGTTCCGGTTCAAGGCCGTTCCGCGCACCGTCACCATACATCAAATAGCGGCGGCCCGAATCAGATCAGCGGAGCGGGCTGCGCCTTGCGTTCCCGCTTCACTCCTTTCCACAAAGAGAGGCGGTGGTTGCGGTAGGAGTAATCCGGCGGCAGCAGGTTGCTCCAGCTGCGGTCCGGATACTGCGGAAATTCGGTGCTGATCAAATAAACCGTCTCCTGATCCTCCGGCAGTTCTTCCAGACTCTGAAGCTTCACCACTTTCGCGCCGGAGTAGAAAAGTTCTCCGTAAAGGTCAAGGATATTGCTTTTGTACAACGTGCCGCCCGGCTGTCCGTCGAGCGCCCGCCGGATCGTGGTTCCGAACTCCCGCTTCACCTCCTCCTGCGCCCGGTAGGGATGCATCACAATCCCATAGAAAATCCCGGCCGCCGCCGTAGTCGTCAGCAAAATCAGCCAGACCGGCTGGGTTTTGCGGGAGTAGTGCAGAAATACGGTCAGCGAAAGCAATACGGCCACGGCCACCAGCGCCGTCAGCCGGAATTCGGGGGCGAGCCGGAAATCCAGCGTATTGTTCAAACTGATGAACCAGCTCAGCCACCGTTCCGGCGCGAAGCAGATGCCGCCGACCGCCAGCGCCAGCCCCACCGTGAAATATTCGCAGAAAACCAGCAGTTTGCGGACCTTGATCCCATAGCGGCGGATTCCGAGTTCGTAATTGATTCCGACCAGGATCGACAGCGGCCCGAGCAAATAGAAAATCTCACGCGGCTCTCCCTGCGGCAGCAGCCACAGCAGCGCCAGCGTCGCAAAGGTCAGCGTCCGCAGATAACGGCTGAAAATCGGCGTCGTATCCAGCGCCTGAAGCGCCACGCAAAACGGCATCCATGCGATCAGCGCCCACGGCAGCAGCCGGACCGGCAGCATCACCGGAAAAAGCAGCACCTCACTGATATAATCCCACAGCGTCGAATCCGCCCAGCCCAGATACTGAAACGGCACCCGGTGCGACATCAGCCAGAATGGAGCCCCCCAGACCAGCACCGCCGCCGCCAGCAATGCCACACCCACCGGAAATCCGGGTTTCCTGAACTTCGACTTCACCGACAGAGGCCGGCGGAAGAAGAACATCGGAAATACGAAATACAGAATGATCAGGAAGCCGCCGGTGAAAAAACCCATCGCCAGCAGCGCCGAACCGACGATCCACGCCGCATTCCAGTTGGTCTGCCGGATGCCGAACTGAAAGAACAGCAACTGCGCCGACAACAGAAAAAAAGCGTTGGTCGTGGTCGGATATCCCTCGATCCCCTTCTCCAGCGCCAGAAACGTGCCGATGTACATCGCGGCGGCCACCAGGCCGGCCCGGTAGGAGCGTTCGCTGGCTGCCGCGAAGTAGACGATCACCGCCGTCGCGGCCATCATCAGCACGGACAGAAAACGGAGTGAAAACTCCATCGGCATGCCCAGCACCTTCTGAAAAACCGAAGCCATCGCCGGAAAGAACGGAAATACATTCTGGATTGCGACGCCGTGCGCGGTCACCATCGGCATGGAGGGGTCGAATTCCGTCGCCGAAACCGCATACAGCCCTTCGAGGCGGAAAAGCTCCCGGTCGCCGAGCAGCCACGGCTGATAAATGGCGATGAAGGCCGCGATCAGAATGATGACCCCGGCCCAGCGCGGTATTGATTTTTCCGAATAGATTCCCATGGCGTCATTTAATATAAGGCCGCCACCGTCAACTTGCAACCGCAAACCGCGGAAATCTTGGGCGGCAATCGCCTCAGAGCGCAATCGTGCGGAACCGGAAGGGCCCGCCGGCCGGATCGCAGTCGACTTCGACCATGCTGCCGTTGCGGGTCACGGAACCGGCGCAGCTCTCGCCGCGTCCCCTTTCATCGACCTTCAGATAGGGCCGGTGGACATGGCCGCACAGCGACAGGTCGATTTTACCCTCTTTCATCAGTTCCAGAATCCGTTTCTGCCCGAACAGCCGGTGACGCATCCGCAGGATCGGATGCTCCTCGAACATCGGATAGTGCGACAGCAGCACCCGCGGTCCCCGTTTCGGCGCGGAACAGACCCGGTCCAGATACTCCGAATCGCGCGGATCGACGAAGCCCCATGAGCAGAGCAGATTGGAGGGGCGGCTGCAGTTCAGCAGCAGGAACTCCACGCCCGCGTACTCCCGCACCAGCGGCAGTTCGGCGAATCTGTAGTCGCCGCGCGACAGGTATTCGACCATCTCATTGACCGCGCGCACACACTTCGGCCGCTTCACGTAACAGTCGTGGTTGCCGGGCAGATAGAGCAGCGGAATCGAGGAGTCGCGCAGCGGCTGCAGGATCGGCCGCACCTGCTCGAACTCCCCCGGCTGGCCGGTGCTGGTCAGGTCGCCGGTGCAGACCGCCACATCCGGCTTCACGTCGAGGATATAGTCGACCGCTTTTTTCAGCTTGGACATGTCGTGCCGGAACTGGCGGCGGAATCTGTAGTTGAACACGCCGACCCAGCGTTTGTCGACATAGGCGAGCCAATCCTCGGCCGGACCGCCGGCATGCGGATCGGAAAAATGGATGATCTTCATCGGAAATCCCGTATTAGCTGACTGTCTTTTTCCATAAGATACCCGCCGCGCGGAGTTCTGTCAAGGCGCAAAGCGGCTATTTCAGCTGCCAGACCCGGCGGTTGATCCTCTCGCAGCAGCCGGGGAACCAGCGCGCGAACACGATCGCGAACCAATACCAGCCGGGATAAACCAGCTCCCGCTTCCGCTTCCGGTATGCGTTGAACACTTTCCGCGCGAAAACCTCCGCGCTGGAGCTGGTCCGGCCCGGCGTCTCCGGCGGCTTGCGCCCGCCGAGGGCCCGGCTTGAAAATCCGGTGTCCACCCGCCCCGGACACACATTCAGCACATGCACGCCGCGCCCGGCCACCTCCATCTGAAGCGTGACCGAAAACATCCGCAACGCCGCCTTCACCGCATTGTACGCCCCCATGCACGCCACCGGGATATAAGCCGCCGCGCTGGAAATATTGATCACCGCTCCCCGCGCCGCCGCCACACAGCCGAGCAGCTCCTTCGTCAGCGCGACCGGCGCGAGAAAATCCAGTTCCACCTCCCGCCGCAGCTCCGCGTCGGAAAGCTCCTCCCAGGTCGCGTAAGAGCCGATCCCGGCATTGTTGACCAGCACGTCCACCGCTCCGAAGCGCGTTTCGATCTCCTTCGCCGCCGCCCGCAGCTCCTCCGGATCGGTCAGATCGGCCGCGATGAACTCATCGGCCAGCCCCTGTGCCGGAGCTTTCCGGCACAGAGCCACGACATGAAAACCGTTCCGGCGGAACTCCGCGGCCATCGCCGCCCCGAGCCCGCTGGAAGCCCCGGTGATCACCGCTGTCTTTTTATGTTCCATCCGTTGCATTTCCGTAGTTGACTTCATCATCTTCATAAGATATCCCCGGCCGCGGCCAAAATCAAGCACCGCCGTTTTTGCGGGGGTTTTATTCCCTTTTTGTAAAATTCATACCGGATTTCACAAAAAAAGTACAATTTCTTCTATCCGGATATTGACAAACGGGAACTTTTGATCCATAATAAAAGAAACAATCAAAACGTTTTGATTGATATATGAAATCCAGTTGGGATCATGACGAAAAAAACGACAATCATCGATGTGGCGAAGGCGGTCGGAGTTTCTCCGAGCACCGTTTCGCATGCGATCAGCGGCAAGCGCGAAATCAGCACGGCGGTCAAGCAGCGGATTTTTGAAAAGATCCGGGAGCTGGACTACCGGCCGAACTTCTTCGCACAGGCGATGAAGAACAGCTCCACCCGGCTGATCGGCATCGTCGCGGACGAGTGCCGCAATCCCGGCCCGGCGCTGCTGATCGACACGCTGACCGCCGAACTGGCCCGCCACTCCTACGAGGCGGTGGTCGGGCTGACCGGACTGAACCTCGAAAAGGGACGGGAAATGCTGCGCCGTTTTTCGACCGGACTGGTGGACGGCATCATCAATCTGCTGCCGCAGATCGATTCCAACGAGGCGGAGCTGCTGTGCGGCACGGTTCCGGTGGTCACCCATCTGCGCGACAAGGCCGCCCCGCTGCGGCTCGACTACGAAGGGATGACCCGCGAACTGCTGGAATACCTCTGGAGCAACGGCCACCGCCGGATCGGTTATATCGCATCGCGCACTCGGCTTTACGGACTGCCCGACCCTTCCATCTCAGTCTACGCCGCCTTCATGGAGAGCCGCCGCGAACCGCACACCTCCCGGCTGATCTTCGAAGGGGAGGATTCGATCGAAAGCGGCATTGCCGGAGCCGAAGCGATCTTCAGCCGGGAGCGGGTCAGCGCCATCTTCACCGGCAACGATCAGATGGCGTTCGGCGTCTACCGCTGGGCTTTTGAAAAGAGGCTTTCCATCCCGGAGGAACTTTCGGTGGTCGGTTTCGACGATGTGCCGCAGGCCGCGACAGTCATTCCGCCCCTGACCACCTTCCGCTTCCCGGTGCGGGAGGTCGCGGAACACGCAGTCCGGCTGCTGCTGGCCAAACAGCAGAAAACCTTCCGGCCCGAAGAGAGCCGAACCTTGCACATGCAGATGACAGTCCGCAACTCGGTTACCGTAAAATCATAACAGGAGATCCACATATGAAACGAATTTTTACATTAATTGAGCTGCTCGTGGTGATAGCGATCATCGCCATACTCGCGGCGATGCTGCTGCCCGCGCTGAACCAGGCTCGTGACAAGGCGCAGGCCATCAAATGCGTCAGCAACCTGAAGCAGATCGGAGTCGCCCATCTCGGATACGCGCAGGACAATCAGGACTGGGCCACCAGCCCGCGCGCCAACCATTTCGGCAACGGGCGCTGGTATTTCGGAGTCATCCCCTATCTCTCCTCCATTGATACGACCATCAACAAGGGAAATTTCAATTTCAACGACGGCGGCGGCGGAGCGGCGGCGGCCGGGCGCATCAACAATGTGCTGAAGTGCCCCAGAGCACGCCGCACCCATGCGTACGACGGCGGCACCTACCGCGCCTTCAACTACGTCTACGATACCGCTTTCGTCGAGGAGTTCAACGGCCGTTCTTCCACTCAGGCAAACGGATGGTCGTTCAAGATCACCAAGCTGAAGCGCCCCACCATTGCGCCGCAACTGACCGACGGCTGGGATAATTTTGAATTTACGACCGCCAATATGTCGACCCGGGTTGACTACCCGCACTCCAACACGACCAACGTGCTGTACTATGACGGCCATTCCGCCCGCGCGCCGATGGCGCCGCTGACCAGTGAATTTGTCCGGGGGATCGAAAAATGAAATTCCGCCGCCTCTTTTGTTCTACCGTACTGCTGCTGGGAGGGATCATAATGAATGCCGCGGTCATCGACGTGACGAAGTTCGGAGCGAAAAACGACGGCTCCGGCGACAACGCCGCCGCGCTGGACGCGGCCGTGCGCGAACTCAAAGCCCGGAACGGCGGCGAGCTTTACTTCCCCTCCGGCGAATACCGGATCACCACCCGGCGGCGCGCCGCACTGCTGCTGGACGGCCTCTCCGACGTCACGATCCGCTTCGCCCCCGGCGCGGTGCTGCTGATGGACAACCTGCAAAAGGACGGCAAAGGCGGCGGCCACGGCGTCGTGGTCCGCGGCCCCGCCGCCAACATCCGGCTCGAAAACGTCCATGTGAAGTGGGCGGTCAAGGCGAGCTCGCGCAGTTCCGGCGACGCGTTCCGGTTCGAGGGCTTCCCCGACGACGCGAAAACCATCTCCCGCATTTACCTGCTGAACTGCACCGGTGAGAACAGCCCGCAGACCGGCGCGGTGTTCATGGGCTGCTCCGATATTTTCGTGAACAACTTCAGCCCGGTGAACACCTGGGCGGACGGGCTGCACTTCAACGCCTGCCGCCGGGTCAGCGTCGACGGGGTGCGCGGCATCGGCAACGGCGACGACACGCTCGCCTTCGTGACCTACTACGCGGAAAAGTTCACCGGCCAAACCGGCACCGTGTTCTCCTTTCCCGACCTGAACGAGTGGTGCAACTCCGACAGCAACGCGGTCAACATCACTTCGCACGGCGGGCACGCCAACGGGATGCGCATCTCCGGCGGGTTCAACATCAACATCTCCAATATCGCGGTTTCCGGGAAATGGGCGGGCATCCAGCTCGACGCGGCCCGCGCCACCACGGAGAGCCGCGCGGTCGGCTGGGGCTACCTCGCCTCGCGCAATATCAACATCTCCAACGCCTCGATCCGCGACTGCGACATGGGACTGATCGTGCGCAGTCTGAACATCCTGCCCGACGCCCCCGCCGAAAACTGGGAGTTCGCGCTGAATGTCAACAATTTGAATGTCAGCCGGATCAAAGGGCTCGGCATCGACATCCAGAGCGTCGCCGGCGTGACCCTCTCCAACGTCCGTTCCGACAGCCGGATCAGGCTGCGGAACCTGCGCGGCCGCATCGCTTTCGCCAACCTCTCCCTGACCGGCGCGCCGCTGGAACTGCTCGGCATTCAGGGCAGCAGATTCTTCGGCTACGAGCACAATATGGAGCCGAAACCGGTCGAAGCCGCCTCCCCCGCCGAAGTCGCCGCCGGGAACCTGCACCTGACCGGGCTTGACCTGCGCAACGCCCCGCTGTCGATCGACCGGATCGCCGGGCTGACGCTGACCGACAGCCGCACCGACTCCGCCGTCACGATCCGGACCAGCCGCGACGTGGAGCTGCGCGGCTTCCGTACTGCGGCGGCTCCGGCGGTCGCCGACAGTGAAACCATCCACCTCAACGGAGTTCTCCTCAAATGAAATTCGCCTGCACCCTTCTCTGCGCCTCGCTGCCCGCGGCCACGCTGCTTGCCGGGCTTGACGTCAAAACCTTCGGTGCCGCCGGGGACGGCGTCGCCGACGACTCCGCCGCACTTCGCAAAGCGGCCGAACGCCTGAAAGCCGACGGCGGCGGCACCCTCGATTTCCCGGCGGGAACCTACCGGATCGGCACCCGGCGCGGCGGCCCGGTATTCGACGGCGTCAGCAACGTCAGGATCAACTTCGCCCCCGGTGCGGTGCTGCTGATGGACAACCTCGAAGCCGACGGCAACGGCGGCGGCCACGGCCTCACCTTCCGCGCTCCCGCCGAAAACATCGAACTGTACAACGTCAGCATCGTCTGGAAAAACAGGCCCAGACGCCGCAGCATGGGCGACGGCCTGCGCTTCGAGGGGTTCCCGCAGGAGGGCAAAACCCTGCGCAGCATCCGGCTTGAAAACTGCCGGGTCGAAGCCTCCGCCCAGACCGGAGCCGTGCTGATGGGCTGCTCCGACGTGACGGTCAGGAATTTCACGGTCAAAAACAGCTGGGCGGACGGGCTGCACTTCAACGCCTGCCGCAACGTGACGGTCGACGGAGTGACCGGCGAGGAGACCGGCGACGACACACTCGCGTTCGTGACCTATTACGCGCCGGAATTCACCGGCAAAACTGGCACCGTGTTCTCTTTGCCCGATCTCGGCGAATGGAACAATTCCAATTCGAGCGCGGCCAACATCCGTTCCGCCGGGGGCCGCGCCAACGGCATCCGGATCGCGGGAGCGAAAGACCTGAAAATTTCCAATGTCGAAGTCGAAGGCAAAAGCTCCGGCATCATCGTCGACGCCGGAGCCGTCGGAGCGCGCCACAAGTGGCAGTACCTCGCCGGCCGCGGCATCGAAATCCGTGACGTGAAGCTCAGGAACTGCGACACCGGCTTCTACGTCTGGCAGTTCAACGCCGGACTGGACGATCCCAGGTTCGCCGGATTCGACGTGAAGTGCGAAAACTTCGCCATCTCCGGCTGCCGCAACGACAGCGTCCACCTGAGCGGCGTCTCCGGCGTCCGGCTGAAGAATTTCCGCACCGACGGCTGCCGCTGGCGGTTCCGCACCTTCCGCGACTGCGCCGTGGAACAAGCGGCGATCGCGGGAGCGCCTTTCCTGCTGATCGGCGACGACGCCCCGGTCAAGCCGGAGGAGTCCGCCCGGCTCGCGGCGAACCGCACCCGGCTGGACGGCGTGGCCCTGACCGGCGGCATGCTGGAGATCCAGAAGTGCCGCGGCCTCGACCTGCGGAAGGTCGACATCACCGGAACTCCGGCCGGAGCCGTCTTCGTGCGCCAGACCTTCGACAGCTCTTTCCGGGAGTTCAAACTGGCCGGAATCAACCGGGAAAACAAACCCGGCACCTTCGCGATCCGGCTGCTGCAGAGCCGCGGCCTGCAGTGGAACCAGGTCGAAGTCACGGCAGCGCACCCGCTTGCCGCCGTGTTTGAAATCGGCGGCGGCAACGCCAAGCTCCGCAGCGGCGATATCACCGTCGAAAACCTCGCCGCCGTTCCTGAACCGACTCCGCCGGTACGGTTTCAGGGCGGACCGTTCGCGCCGGAAAACTGCACCGTTTCATCGCCCTCCTCCGATTAAAATCTGGTCATCCGGGGATGAAAAAACGGTTCCGCGGCAGTATAGTACCGGAACCGTTTTTTTCATGGGAGGATTCTGTGACATGTGGAAATATTACGCGCTGCTCTCCGCCGTGTTCGCGGCGCTGACCGCCATTCTGGCCAAGGTCGGCGTCCGGGATATCGACTCCAACCTCGCCACCGCGATCCGGACCACGGTGATCCTCGCGATCACGTGGGGAGTCGTGTTTGCCACCGGCATCGGCGGCAAGCTCCGGGAGCTGACCGGACACAATCTGCTCTTTCTGGTCCTCTCCGGCATCGCGACCGGCCTGTCATGGCTCTTCTACTTCAAGGCGCTGCAGACCGGCGACGCCTCCAGAGTCGCGCCGATCGACAAGCTCAGCGTCGCGATCACGATCTTCCTCGGCATCGTCGTGCTGCACGAACAGGTCAGCTGGAATGTGATCGTCGGCGGGCTGCTGATCGTCGGCGGTTCGCTGGTGCTCCTGCTTTAGAGCTTCTCCGTTTTTTTCCGGCGGCGCACGATGTCGAAGAACTCGCGCGGCTCGGCGGCGCGCAGCAGGAAGCTTGCGCCGAAGTAGAGGCCGCCGAAAAGAGCCATCAGCGCCACGAAGGCCGGAAACTCCCCGAACCACGGCAACTCCAGCATCCGGCGCAACTGCGGATACAGGAAATACAACCCGACGCCGACCGCTCCGGCCAGCAGCAGCGAACGCAGCCCGGTCAGCAGCATCAGCCGCCCCTGCAGATTGAAGCCCTCCCGGTGCAGCAGCGTGATCAGAATCGTGTTGTTCAGCATCGACGCGAGCACCGTAGAGAGTGCTATGCCGCCCTGTTTCAGCGTCCACATCAGACAGAGGTTCAGGATGATGTTGCACGCGATGGAGACCAGCGAGGAGTAGAGCGGAATCTTCATCATCTTGCGCGCATAGTAGACCGGCAGCACCACCTTGAGCACGCAGAACGACGGAATCCCGGCGCCGTAGAAAATCGCCACATAGCGGGTCGCCTCCAGATCGCTTTCGGTGTAATTGCCGCCGAGGCAGAGCATCCGGATCAGCGGCTGCCAGAAGAGCATCACCAGCACCGCCATCGGAATGCACACGAAGTAGACGTGGCGCAGGCTGAACACCAGATCCTCCGCCAGCTCCTCGCGGCTGCCCCGCGCGGCGGCCTGCGCCATATTGGCCATCAGCACCGAACCGAGCGCGAGCGCGAAAATGCCGATCGGCAGGTCGACGATCCGGTCCACGTTGTTCAGCGCCGGAACCGCCTGCGGCCCGAGCCAGATCGCCAGCATCCGGTCCACCAGAAAACTGATCTGCAGCGCCGCGCCGCCGATCATGCCGGGCAGCACCAGCTTCCAGAGCTGTTTCAGGATCGCGCAGTCCCGGAAGCTCTCCCGCTTCAGCGACGGGAAGCGGCCGTGATACCACAGCAGCAGCAGCATCAACACCAGCTGCAGCGCCCCCGAACCGAGCACCAGAAACGACAGCACATTCAGGAATTGCGGCAATCCGGCGGGCGGAATCGCCCGATAGTATCCCCAGCCCAGCCCGCCGATCAGGAAGAAATTCAGCAGCAGCGCCCCCAGTGCGGGCAGCACGAACTCCTTGCGGGTATTCAACACCGCGCCGACCACGCCGACCAGACAGATGAAGAATGCGTACGGCATCAGCAGCGGCAGGATCGCCAGCACCAGCTGCATGCGCTCCGTCGCAAGCAGCGGAAACATCGCCGCACCGGTTTCGGAGCGGGCGAAAGCGCGCAGCCCGAGCGCCCCTCCGGCGATCAGTGCGACCACCAGCGCGAGAATCAGGCTCAGCACCGCAAAGACCACGCCGAGGTCGCGCCGCACCTTGTCGGGGCCGTGCTCCGCCTCCGCCTGCGCGACCAGCGGAATCAATGCGGTTCCGAGCGCCCCCTCCCCCAGCAGCCGCCGGAAGAGGTTCGGGATCGAAAAGGCGAGAAACCACGCGCTCGCGACGCTGCCGCCGCCGAGCACCCGCGCCTCGAACATCACACGGACCAGTCCGAGCGCCCGGCTCAGCAGCGTCGCGAACGCCACCCCCAGCGAACTTTTCAGGAATCCGGTCTGCCGTGCGTGAGCCATCGCGGAATCAGAACCGGTAAGGCTTCATCAGTTCGATCATCTCGCGGACGGCCTGCTCCATGCCGACCATGATCGCGCGCCCGACGATGGAGTGGCCGATGTTCAGTTCGCACAAATGCGGCACTTCCAGAATGCCGTCGATGTTTTCGTAGTCGATGCCGTGGCCGGCGTTGACCCGGATGCCGAGCTTATGGGCATACTCCGCCGCCTTCTTCAGCCGTTCCAGCTCGGCGGCGCGGGCGGCTCCGGCGGTGTTGGAATAGGTGCCGGTGTGCAACTCCACATAGTCGGCGCCGGCCTTCGCGGCCGCGTCGAGCTGAGCAAGGTCGGGATCGATGAAAAGGCTGACCACGATGCCCGCCGCCTTCAGGGTTTCGACCGCCCTGCCGACCTTTTCCAGCTGCCCGGCGACGTCGAGGCCGCCCTCGGTGGTCAGCTCCTGCCGCTTTTCCGGCACCAGACAACTGCTGTGAGGCCTGAGTTCCAGCGCGATGCGGACCATCTCGTCGGTGACCGCCATCTCCATATTCAGCCGCCGCACCTGTTTCGCCAGCAGCGCCAGATCGGCGTCCTGCATATGACGGCGATCCTCGCGCAGGTGCGCGGTGATGCCCCACGCCCCGGCTTTTTCGGCGAGCATGGCGGCCTCCAGCGGCTCCGGCTTCGCGGCCATGCGGGCCTGGCGGACCGTCGCGACATGATCGATATTCACTCCGAGATTCAGCATAATAACAACCCTCCTTCTTCCTCTTCGGGTATTGCAACTTCCTGTTTTCCCAGCAGCGGAGCGGCCATATTGACCAGACTTTTCAACTGCCGTTCCTCGCCGTTGAACCACGCGGGAGCCAGAATCACCCGCCGCGGCCCCGGCAGCAGCTCGCCGGACTCCTTCAAAACCCGGTTCACCGCCTCAAAATCCACCTGGCGCCGTTCCGCCATCGAAAATTCCAGCCGCCAGAGCTCATTGCAGAACCGCAGCGGCTTCAACGCCTCTTTATTCAGCCGCGCCATCCCCGGTTCCAGCGGATGCAGCTCCAGCGCGAACGCCACCGCGGGGCAGAGACAACTCCGGCGGAATTCGACGAACCGCGACAACTCCGGCTTTCCCGGCTCCGGCGGCAGCCGCAGCGAAAACCGCAGCGTCAGGCGGAACTCCGCCAGAATTCCCCAGCACGCCCGCAGCAGCCGCATCAGCTCCGCGGCATACCGGGCGTCGCCGAACGCCGTTTCCAGATCGAACGACACGCCGATCTCCTGCGCCTTCAACTCCGCCGCCCGGCGGCAGCGCGCCCGGAAGAGCTTCGTGAACTCCAATTGCAGCGCCAGTTTCTGGGTCGGCACCAGCCGCGCCAGCTCCGGCGGCACCAGATCGTGTACCGACAGCGCCAGCCGGTCGGGAGCGAACCGGTTGACCCGGCGGCGCGCCGTGCTGCTGTCGAGCATCTCGCCGGAGAATTCCAGTTCCCGGAACTCCGGCGGCAGATGGTCGGGCAGCGCCAGCAGCGCCCCTTCGCGATCGATGCCGATGCCGAGCCGGACCGTCATAGGAACCCGGCCTCCCGCAGGGTGTCCATCGAAATCGACGACTCCCGGCGCTCCGGCGCACCGGAACGGAATTCCAGCTGCCGGATCACATATTTGCCGATCACGTCGCCTTCGAGATTCACCGTCGAACCCGGCTCCCGGTCGGCCAGCGCGGTATCGCTGCGCGTGACCGGAATCAGGTGCACGGTAAAATGAGTTTCCCCGACTTCCACCACCGTCAGCGACACGCCGTCGATCGCGACGCTGCCCTTTTCGACCACTTCGCGGGCCAGCGATGCGGGCAACGTCAGCTTCAACTCATAGTCGCCGTCGGCGCGCTTCGAATACGAGATCACCTCGGCGGTCGCGTCGACGTGGCCGGAGACGATATGGCCGCCCAGCCGGTCGCCGAGCCGCAGCGCCCGCTCCATATTGAGCTTCGCGCCGACCGGCAGGAGTCCGAGATTGGTCCGCTTCAACGTTTCGGAGAGGGTGTAGAACTCCAGCGTCCCGTCCGGCAGCTCCCGTTCCAGCGTCAGGCAGCAGCCGTTCACGGCGACGCTTTCGCCGTACCTCAGCGCCTCCAGCTTCTTCGCCGGACGGATGCGAAGCCGTTCCGCGCCGCGCCCGCAAAGGGTTCCCACTGTTTCGACCAGACCGGTAAACACCTGCTATTCCTCCAAATATCCGGATATCGCGATATCCTCGCCGTAATGGGTGACCTTGACCCGGTGCAGCTGCTGCGCAAGCGCCATCGAATCGGGATTGTCGCCGCCCAGCACCGGACGGCTGTCCCGCCCGCCAAGCAGCTTCGGAGCGATATGGAACTCCACATAATCGACCGCCCACGCCTGCAACGCGGAGGCCGCCAGTTCGCCGCCCCCCTCGATCAGCAGACAGGTGATCTCGCGTTTGCCGAGTTCGTCGAGCAGCCGTCCCCAGTCCTCCTCGCTTTCCAGCCGGACCAGTTCGGCGTTGCCGTCGGGAAAATACTCCTCAAGCTCCTCCTCGTCCATGCTGCGGCTGGCGATCAGCCGCAACGGCTGGCACGGCCAGGAGTCAGGTTCGCGCACGGTCAGCAGCGGACGGTCCTGCCGGACGGTTTCGCCGCCGACCATGATCGCGTCGCTGAGCCGCCGGAGCTGCTGCACCCGCCGCCGCGCGTCGGGGCCGGTGATCCACTTGGATTCGCCGTCGGCGGTCGCGATCTTGCCGTCCAATGTCATCGCCATTTTCAGGATCACGAAGGGGCGGCCGGTGGTGATCCACTTGAAGAACGGCCGGTTGATCTCGCCGCAGGCGGCACGCTCGACGCCGACGGTGACCTGAATGCCCGCCTCTTCGAGCAGCTGGACGCCGCGCCCGGCATGTTTCGGATTCGGGTCCAGCGAACCGATCACCACCCGGCTGATGCCGGCGGCCCTGATCGCATCGGTGCAGGCCGGAGTGCGGCCCACCGTCGAACACGGTTCAAGCGTCACATAGATGGTGGCGCCCTTCGCGTCAAGCCCGTGCTTTTCCACATCGATCAACGCGTTGATTTCGGCATGCGGCTCCCCGGCTTTGCAGTGATAGCCGCGCCCGATGATCTCGCCGTCGCGGACGATCACCGCGCCGACCATCGGATTCGGACTGGTCAGGCCCCATCCCATTCTGGCCAGGGCCAGCGCCTCCAGCATAAACTTCTGGTCACATCTGACAGACTCGCTCATATCCCTCGTTTGGTTCAGTTCCTGTATCGGACGCTTGCCGCGTCACTTGCTCTCTTCGCCGAACAACGCTCCGGCGTAGTATTCCGCACTGAAAGGCTGCAGATCCTCCGGCTGCTCGCCGAAACCGATGAAGAAGGTCGGCAGCTCGAATTCCTGATGCAGCGCCACCACCATGCCGCCCTTGCCGGTGCCGTCCAGCTTGGTCAGCACCAGACCGGTCACGCCGGTGGTCTTCGTAAATTCGCGGGCCTGGTTCACCACGTTGCCGCCCAGACTCGCATCCACGGTCAGCCACACCTCGTGCGGCGCGCCGGGATAGACCTTTTCAATCGAACGGCGGATTTTCGCAAGCTCGTCCATCAGCCCTTTCTGGTTGTGCTGCCGCCCGGCGGTGTCGATCAGCAGGAAATCCGCGCCGCGCGCCAGCGCCGCCTGCGTCGCGTCGAACGCCACACTGGCCGGGTCCGCGCCGTGCTTCGCCGAAACCACCTGACAGCCGGTCCGCTCGCCCCACAACTGGAGCTGTTCGACCGCCGCCGCCCGGAAAGTGTCGCAGGCGGCCAGGATCACTTTCTTATTCTCCGCCTTGAGCCGCGCGGCCAGCTTGCCGATCGTGGTGGTCTTGCCGCTGCCGTTCACGCCGACCATCAGGATCACGGTCGGCTTGCCCTCCGGCGCGAAGTTGACCGGGCGGACGCGGGAGTTCAGAATCGTCGTCACCGTCTCCATCGCCACCTTGACCAGATCGGCGTCGGTCGCAATTTCGCCGCGCTCATACCGGTCCCGGATGTCGCCGACGATCCGCAGCGAGGCCGGCACCCCGAAATCCGCCTGGATCAACATCGCTTCGAGGTCGTCGAAGGAGGCCGCGCCGTGCGCCTTGATCCCGGTGAACATCCCGGCGATCGTGCGCGTCACTTTGGTAGTGGTCTTCTCCAGCCCCCGCTTGAAGATGGAAAAAATCGATTTCATCTGCAATCCCCCGTATAAAAATCCGTCACTCCGCCGCAGGCTTCCTTTTATCGCCGCGGGGCGAACGCTTCAAAGTGTCCTTGACACCGTTCAATACACCGTTGATGAAGTTTCCGGCCGCTTCGCCGGAGTAGTCGCGGGCGATCTCCACCGCCTCGTCGATGCTGACCACCGGAGGGACCTCCTCCTCGTACAGCATCTCGGCGACCGCGATCCGCATGATATTGCGGTCGACCACCGAAAGCCGGTCCCACTCCCAGTTCTCCGAACGGGCCTGAATCGTCGCGTCGATCTCCTCTTTGTGGACCGCCACATTGTTGTAAAGCTGCTGCGCGTATTCGCGCCCCTTGCGGGCCAGCCGGTTTTCCTGCAGCGCGTGCTGCTCACGCACCTCCTCGAAGAACTGGCCGAACGTCGCCGCCGAGGGCAGCTCATCGCGCATGTCGCAGCGGAACAGATACTGCATCGCCAACTCGCGCCCCAGCCGCTTCGCATGGGGTTTGAAACCGGCCTGATCGTTAACTTCGTCGTCGAACATATACAGCCTTACCGGATCGCTTTATTCAGGTTGGCCATTTCGATCGCCGCCAGCGCCGCATCCACACCCTTGTTTCCGGCTTTGGTGCCGCTGCGTTCGATCGCCTGTTCGAGGTTCTCGGCGGTGATCATCCCGTAGGTGACCGGCACGCCGAACTCCAGTCCGAGCTGGGCGAGGCACTTCGCGACTTCGGAGTTGATGTATCCGGCATGGGCGGTCGCCCCCTGGATCACCACGCCGAGCGCGAGGATCGCGTCGTACTTTTCGGTCCTGAGCATCTTCTTGATCGCAAACGGGATCTCATAGGAGCCCGGCACGTAGGCGACCGAAACATCGTTCGCGTCGCCGCCGTGGCGCACGATCGCATCCATCGCGCCGTCCAGCAATTTGCTGACGAAGAAGTCGTTGAACCGCGCGCACACGATCCCGAACTTGAGCCCCCGGGCCTCCAGGCTGCCTTCAAACACCGTACCGGCAGATTTGTTATTCGCCATATTCAGTATTCCTTCCCAATCTTATATGTGAATTTCCGTTCTTTCACCGTATCCCCGCCATCCGCACTCAACGCCGGCCCGGCGGATTCCATCATCCGCCGGAGCCGGCATTGCTCCGAATCACAGGAATTATTCCAAACGCTTTTCAGCGCAATTCCACTTTCAGCTCCTTCGCAAGCTTCTCGCGCAGCTTTTCAAAGCGCGAATTGACTTCGGCGTCGGTCAGCGTCCGCTCCGCGTTGCGGAAGGTCAACTGGTACGCCATGCTCTTTTTATGCTCCGCCTTGAGCTTGTCGTCGACGAAGATGTCGAAGAGCCGCACCGATTCGAGGTCCGCCGGCTTGCTGCGCCGGATGAATTCGAGGATCGCGCCGTGTTCCAGTTTTTCGTCCGCCACGAACGCGACGTCGCGGCTGGTCGCCGGGAACAGCGAGAACGGCACATAGTAGCTCCGGCCGTGGTCGGCGTTCACGATCACCTCCACGTCGAGCTGCGCCGCGAACACCGGATAGGAGGTCCGCCATCCTCTGGTCAGGTCCGCCGCGAGTTCGCCGAAGTGACCGGCCTTCTTTCCTTCGATCCACACCTCGGCCGCACGGCCGGGACGGAACCGGGCGTCGTCCGCCGCCACGAATTTATAGCGTTTCACATTCGCCAGCTCGAACAGCGACTCCAGCGCCCCCTTGAGGTCGTAGAAGTCGTACTCTTCCTTAAGCTCCGCCGAATACCGTTCCGGCTGCCGCAGGCCCGAAAGCGCCATGCACAGCTCGAACCGCTCCTCCGGGAACAGCTCCGCATTCCCGCAGAACACCTTGCCGACTTCAAACAGCCGCAGGTTCAGATTGCGGCGGGAGATGTTGCGCTCGATCGTGCCGAGCATTTCGCCGAGCAGCCCCGGCCGCAGCACCGCCAGCTCCAGGCTCAGCGGATTCTTCAGCTCGATCAGGTCCTCGCGCCGGAAGCGGCGATCCGCCAGCGCCGAATTCACATTGACCATGCTGTAATGCATACACTCGTAGAAACCGAGGTCGATCACCCGGTCCCGCAGGGTCTGGAGCGCCTGATAGGCGTCCTCGCGGATCGAGCCGCACATCTTCGCGGCGACCGGAATTTCAGGAATCCGGTCCAGCCCGTTGATCCGCGCCACCTCCTCGGCGAGGTCCGCCTCGCGCTCCAGATCGAGCCGGAACAACGGGGCAGTCACGGTGCAGCCTCCGGAAGTCACATCGTCCACTTTCAAATGGAGCTTGCGGAAGATGTCCGCGATCCGCTCGTTGGAGACCTCCGCGCCGATCAGACTGCGGATGCGGTCGAAACGGCACGGGATCACCTTTTCGGCGGGACGGCCGGAGTTCACATCGACCTTTTCGGAAGCCAGTTCGCCGCCGGCGGTCGCCAGGATCAGCTGCACCGCGCGGTCGCTGGCCAGAGAAGCCATGTCGTAATCCACGCCGCGCTCATAACGGTAGCTCGAATCACTGGAAATGCCCAGCTCGCGGCTGGTCGCCCGGATGTTCGACGGGAAGAACACCGCGCTTTCCAGCAGTACGTCGGTGGTCGCTTCGGTCACGCCGGAGTATTCGCCGCCCATCACGCCCGCCAGCGCCATCGGCTTGACCGCGTCCGCGATCACCAGATGGCGCTCCTGCAGCGTCAGGGTCTTGCCGTCCAGCGTGGTGATCTCTTCGCCCGGCTTCGCCCGGCGCGCGACCACGCGTTTGCCCTCCAGTTTATCGAGGTCGAACGCGTGCAGCGGCTGTCCCAGCTCCATCAGCACGAAGTTGGTCACGTCGACCACGTTATTGATCGAACGCAGCCCGATGCTTTCCAGCCGCTCCACCAGCCACTTCGGGCTGGGGCCGACCTTCACGTTTCTGATCACGCGGCCGATATAGCGCCGGCAGAGGTCCGGGGCTTCGACGGTCACCAGACCGGGAGCCGGGATGTCGCACTCCGGTACCGTGATCTCCGGCAGTTTCGCCGGAGTATCCAGCAGACAGGAGACATCGCGCGCCACGCCCCACATTGACAGCCAGTCGGGGCGGTTCGGCGTGACTTCGACCTCGATCCGGGTGTCGCCGGGGAACAGGGTTTCGACCGGCGTGCCGAGCTTCAGCGACGAATCAAGGATCATCAGCCCTTCGTGATTGTCCGAAAGCCCCAGCTCCTTTTCGCTGCACATCATCCCCATCGACTCGACGCCGCGCAGCTTGGATTTCTTGATCTTGAAATCCCCTTCCGGGGTATGGAACACCGTGCCGATGGTCGCCACGGGCACCACATTGCCCGCGTCGCAGTTCGGAGCGCCGCAGACGATCTGAATCGGCTCGCCCTGCCCGACATCCACCCTGCAGACCGACATGTGGTCCGAATCCGGGTGCGGTTTGCGTTCGAGAATCCTGCCGACCACCACGCCGGCCGGAACGGTACCGGCGGATTCGACCGCCTCCACCTCAATACCAGCCATCGTCAGTTTGTCGCAGAGCGTCGGGATATCGCAGTCGATCGCGACGTATTGGGCCAGCCAGTTACGGGAAATATCCATTTGTCAAAGTTCCTCTCTGTCAGAACTGTTCGAGGAAGCGAACATCGTTTTCATACAAAAGGCGAAGGTCGGGAATCCGGTAGCGGAGCATCGCAAGACGCTCGATGCCCATGCCGAACGCGTAACCGCTCCAGACTTCCGGATCGTAGCCGACATTCTTCAGCACCGCCGGGTCAACCATGCCCGCCCCGGCGATCTCGATCCAGCCGGAGTGCTTGCAGACCGGGCATCCCTTGCCGCCGCACATGATACAGCTGAAATCGTACTCGACCGACGGCTCGGTAAACGGGAAGAAGTGCGGCCGCAGCCGGATCTTCACCTTCGGGCCGTACATCTCGGTCGCGAAGGTCTGCAGTATGCTCTTCAAGTCCGCCATCGACACGCCCTTGTCGATGTAAAGCCCCTCGATCTGGTGGAAGTTCATGCCGTGGGTCGCATCCGGGGTGTCGCGGCGGAACACGCGGCCGGGAGCCACGATCCGCACCGGCGGCTCGTGCGATTCCATCACCCGGATCTGCACCGGGCTGGTCTGGGTGCGCAGGATGCGGCCGTCGTTGAAGTAGAAAGTATCCTGCGGGTCGCGCGACGGATGGTCCTGCGGCGTATTCAGCGCGTCGAAGTTGTGGAAGATGTCCTCGATTTCCGGCCCTTCCGCGACGATGAAGCCCATGCGGCGGAAGATCGCCACGCACTCGTCGGCCAGCATCGTGATCGGATGCTTGCGGCCGGTTTTCCAGCGGCGGCCGGGCAGCGACAGGTCGATCGCCTCTCCGGACCCGCCGTCGGCGGAGGCGAGCCGGGCGGTCGCCGCGTCGATCAGCTCCTGGACCTTGTTGCGGCCCGTATTGAAAGCGCGGCCGGTATCCTTGCGCTCCTCCGGCGGGACACTGCCCATCTCCTTGGAGAGGGCCGGGAACAGGCCGTTGCGCCCGAGGTAATCGATTCGGATCTGCTCGACGGCCGCGGCGTCGGCAGCCGCGGCGGCCTTCGCCCCGGCTTCGGCCAGCGCCTGATTGATTTTCTCAATAATCGTATTCATAAAAACTCATCAACTTTGGTTTGACAACACACTCTTCCGGAACCGGCATACCGCCGCGGAGGGCACGGGAAACCCGGAAAACCGCACGGCCTTCCACGTTTTCAGTACCTTCAGCGGCGGCAGCTAAATCGCTTCACTTCCACATTCCGCATCCTGTTTCCTCCGAAACAAAACAAAAACAGCTTGAAAGCGGTGAAAAAGGTCACCATTTTCAAGCTGTCAGCTCAAACGGTTTGAGTCTTAGGCCTGGGTGACTTTTTCCACCAGGGCCTTGAACTCCGCCGGCTCATTGACCGCGAGATCGGCCAGAACCTTGCGGTTCAGCTCGATGTTCGCCTTCTTCAGGCCGTTCATGAACTGGCTGTAGTTCACATTCAGCGCGCGGCAGGCGGCGTTGATGCGCACGATCCACAGACCGCGGTACTGCTGCTTCTTCTGCTTGCGGCCCTTGTAGGCATGGACCAGCGCCTTGTCAACCGCATCGTAAACGGTACGGATGTTCTTGCTGCTGTTGCCATAGAAACCCTTGGCCATCTCCAAAGTGCGTTTGCGGCGCTTGCGGGACGGAACGGCATACGTAACTCTTGACATTCTCTATTTCCTCCGTCTTCTGGATTACAGGCCGTAAGGCAGCGCGGCCTTGATACGACGCATTTCAGTGGATTTTACGGCTCCATCCTGACGGAGGCGGCGACGACGCTTCGCGTTCTTGGCGGACTTCAGGTGACGGCCGCCGGCCTTGTGGTGGCGGAACTTGCCGGTACCGGTCTCTTTGAGACGCTTCGCGGCGCATTTTCTGGTTTTCAGCTTCGGCATTGTTCTTTTCCTTTATGGATTTGTTTGTTTCCGCCGAGCCGGTCAATGCACCACCGGCTGCGGCGTATCGCATCCCTCAATTATTCTTGGGAGCGAAGTTCACCGAGATATTTCTCCCCAGCATCTTCGGCTTTCCGTCGGCGTCCGCCGCCGGAGCCAGCGCTTCCATGACCTGATCCATCAGCTTGTACGCCAAGTCCTGATGGGCCATCTCACGTCCGCGCAACGCCAGAGTGACTTTTAATCTACACCCCTTTTCCAAAAAGTCAAGGGCGTGCTTTAACTTTGTCTCATAATCGTGATCGTCGATGTTCACATGGAACTTGACTTCCTTCAGCTTCTGAGCGGCCTGATTCTTGCGCTGCGCCTTCAGGTTCTTTTTCTGCTCGTACTGAAGCTTGCCGAAATTCATGATCCGGACCACCGGCGGCGTCGCCCGGTCCGAAACCAGCACCAGATCCATGCCGTAATCCTGGGCCATCTCACGCGCCCGGGCATAGCTCACCACATCCAGCTGCTCGCCTTCCGGTCCGATCAGGCGGACCTCCGGGGCAGTGAACGTACGATCGTTGGGTTTCAACAGCTTAGCGATAACAATACCCTCCCTTCAAACTCTCTCTGTACCGGCGTTGCCGCCCGGGCCGGACGGCGACGCCTCTCTTACCTGCTTTTTATTTACTATAACTTAAATGATTTTATTGTCAACCTCGAAACGCATTTTTTCAACCAATTGGTCGAGCGTCATCGTGCCGAGTTCACCTTCACGCCGGTTCCGCACCGCCATCGTGCCGTCCGCGGCCTCGCGCTCGCCGACGACCAGCATGTACGGAATCCGCTCCTTGCGGGCGTCCTTGATCTTCGCACCGAGGCTGGCCGCCTTCACGTCCACCTCGACCCGGAACCCCTTCAGCCGCAGCTCCTTCTTGAGCGCCATCGCCGCGTCATGCTGCCTGTCGGAGACCGGCAGGATGCGCGCCTGCTCCGGCGCCAGCCACAGCGGGAACGCCCCCGCGTACTGTTCGATCAGGATGCCGAAGAAGCGCTCCAGCGACCCCATCAGCGCACGATGCACCATATAGGGCCGGTGCTTTTTGCCGTCCTCGCCGATGTAGGTCATGTCGAACCGCTCCGGCAGATTGAAGTCGAACTGGATCGTCGCGGTCTGCCATTCGCGGCCGATCGCGTCCTTGACCTTCAGGTCGATCTTCGGGCCGTAGAATGCGCCGCCGCCCTCATCGACCTCGCACTCCAACCCGAGCTTGTCGATCGCTTTGCGCAGCGAAACCAACGCCTTTTCCCACCGCTCCGGCTCGCCGACCGCCTTGGCGGGCCGGGTCGACAGATACGGCTTGATCTCGGTGAAACCGAAGCTCTTCCAGATGTAGAGGCTGAAGCGGAGCACCTCCGCGATCTCATCCTCGATCTGCTCCGGAGTACAGATGATGTGCGAATCGTCCTGAGTGAAGCCGCGCACCCGCAGCAGGCCGTGCAGCGCGCCGGATTTCTCATAGCGGTAGACCGTGCCCAGCTCCGCCCAGCGCAGCGGCAGTTCCCGGTAGGAGCGCAGCCGCGACTGGTAGACCTCGATGTGGAACGGACAGTTCATCGGCTTCACATAGTAGTCCTTCTCGTCGATCTGCATCGGCGAATACATGCCGTCCTTGTAGAACGACAAGTGGCCGCTGGTCTCCCACAGCACACTCTGGCCGATGTGCGGAGTGTACAGCAACTCGTAGCCGTTCTTGTAATGCTCTTCCTTCCAGAAAGTTTCAAAGGTGTGGCGGATGAACGCGCCTTTCGGGTGCCACAACACCAACCCGGGGCCGACATTGTCGGAAAAACTGAACAGATCCAGCTCCACGCCGAGCTTGCGGTGGTCGCGTTTGGCCGCCTCCTCCTGCTGTTTCAGATAAGCTTGCAGATCCTCCTCGGAGGCGAACGCGGTGCCGTAGATCCGCTGCAGCATCTTGTTCTTCTCGTCGCCGCGGAAGTAGCTGCCCGCGATCGACAGCAGCTTCACCGCGCCGATCTCGCCGGAGTTCGCGACGTGCGGCCCGCGGCAGAGGTCGACGAAATCACCGGTCTTGTAAAAGGTGATCTTCGCATCTTCCGGGATGTCGGCCAGGCGTTCGAGTTTGTAGGTCTGCCCGGCTTCGGAAAGCATCTTCTCCGCATCGGCCCGGTTCATCTCAAAGCATTCAAACGGCAGCTTGCGGCCGATCAGCTTCTTCATCGCCTTTTCGATCGCCTTCAGGTCCTCGGTGACCAGCCGGTGCTCCATATCGAAGTCGTAATAAAAACCGTTCTCGGTGGAGGGCCCGATATCGAACTTCGCATCGGGGTAAAGCTGCTGCACCGCCGCCGCCATCACGTGCGCGGCACTGTGGCGGATCGTTTCCAAAGGATAGTTGCTCATGATTCTCTCGCTATAATGTAAACTGTAAAAAAACTTTTTGACCATCAACCAGACATTCCGGCCATTCGACCGGAATCACGCGATAGTGTCGCCCGCGTCGGTGACGCGGGGAAGACCTCTCAATACCACAACCATTGTCAACATCAGTACCGATTCCCTATGCAAACAATTCCGGCTGTTCCGGCGGAGGATCGATGATCTCCCGCACCGGCCGGAAACTTTTCCTGTGCGCCGGGCATGGCCCCAATCGGCGCAGACTCTCCAGATGCGCCGCGGTCCCGTACCCCTTGTGCTCTTTAAATCCGTACCCGGGCCAGCGCAAATCCAGTTCATCCATCAGCCGGTCCCGGTAAACCTTCGCGACGATGCTCGCCGCCGCAATGCTGGCCGAACGGGAATCCCCCTTCACCAGCGCCCGCGACGGACAGGGCAGGTTCTTCACGGGGCGGCCGTCCACCAGAATAAAGTCGACCTCGCCGGCCGCCAGCACCGCCTCGCGCATCGCCCGATGTGTCGCATTCAGAATATTGATCCGGTCGATCTCCTCGACCGGGACCTCCCCGATCCCGATCCGCACGCCCGGCACCGACCGGATCTCCCGGTCCAGCCGTTCGCGGTCGGCAGCTTTCAGCTGCTTCGAATCGTACACGCCGGGCCACGGCACCCCGCGCGGGAACACCACCGCCGCCGCCACCACCGGGCCGGCCAGCGGGCCGCGGCCGACTTCATCGACCCCGGCCACAAAACAAAACCCCTCCTGCCAGCATTCGCATTCCGGCCGGAGGAGTTCGTCGGTTTCCAACAACAATGCCGAACCGTGTTTCGACATCTGCTGCAAACTGCTTACTTCGTGCGCATTTCTTTGACGCGGGCGGCTTTGCCGACCTTGTCGCGCAGATAGTAGAGCTTCGCCCGGCGGACATCGCCGCGGCGGACAACTTCAATCTTGTCGATACGGGGGCTGTTGATCGGGAAAACCCGCTCCACACCCTGACCGGCCTGCACACGGCGAACCGTGAAGGTTTCCTCGATGCCCTTGCCGTGGCGCGCGATCACCGTACCCTGGAACTGCTGGATGCGCTCCGTGTCGCCTTCCACGATCTTCACATGAATCCGGATCGTGTCACCGACGTTGAACTCATGACGTTCCGCCTTCACCTGCTCATTGCGAATCTTGTCGAGTATATTCATTTCAACTCTGTCTCCGTTGTTTGTAAATACATTTCCCATAAATCCGGCCGCCGTTCCCGGGTCAGCCGCTCCGACTGGCGTCGCCGCCACGCATCCACCCTGCCGTGATCGCCCGAAAGCAGCACCTCCGGCACCTTCAGCCCCCGGAACTCCGGAGGCCGCGTGTACTGCGGGTACTCCAGCAGCCCCGCCGAATGCGACTCATCCACGCTGGACTCGTCGTGCCCCAGCACGCCCGGCAACAACCTTATGATCGCATCGGCCATCACCATCGCCGCCAGATTGCCGCTGGTCAGCACGAAATCCCCCAATGAGATTTCCCGGTCGACCGCCAGCTCAATCGCCCGCTGGTCAACCCCTTCGTAATGCCCGGCGATGATCACCAGATGGCGCTTTTTCGCCAGCTCCGCGGCGAGCCGCTGATTGAAGCGCTCTCCCCTCGGGCTGGTCAGAATCACCACGGATTCAGGACGCCGGACCGACTCGACCGCTTCCACGATCGGTTCGACCTTCATCAGCATTCCCGGTCCGCCGCCGTACGGCTTGTCGTCCACCGTGCCGCGCGCGTCATGCGCGAACCTGCGCAGATCGATCGCCTGAATCCGGGCCAGCTCCCTGGCCGCGGCCCGCCCGATAATGCTTTCACCGAGCGGCCCCGGAAACATCTCCGGGAACAGTGTCAAAATATCGATCTGCATTCCAGCCGGCCCGAGCCTCCTCAGTCGAGAACCTCGACCGAGACCCGTTTCCGCTGACGGCCGGCAGCGCCGGAGACCAGCGAACGGATCGCCATGATGGTCTTGCCCCGCTTGCCGACGATCTTGCCGATATCTTCCTTCCGGCAGGTAATCTGGATCGTGCAGCCCTCGTCGTTCTCCTCGCTCTTGATATTCACTTCGTCGGGATAATCAACGAGCAGCCGAACCACATAGTCCACAAATCCCTCCAGATCCCGGAGACTGCCGGGATTGCCGGAGCCGGCCTTGCAGCTGCACGCCTTGTCGGCGCAGCAACTGCCCGCGGCCGAGCTTTCGCTCTCGCCGCCGCCGGTCAGAAATTTCAATAATGCCTTAAGCATTCCAACGTTTCCTTTACTTGTCTTTTCCGGACTCAACCGGAAAGCGCATTACGCCTCGGGAGCGGCGGCCTCTTCAGCCGGAGCTTCGGCGGCTGCCTTGGCAGCGGCTTCCGCTTCCGCCTTGGCCTTCGCCTCGGCTTCCAACTTGGCTTTCGCCTTCTTCGACAGAGACGGCTTGCGGACAATGTCCTTCAGGCTCTTGCCTTCGCGCACCCGGGCGGCGATCGCCTCGACGGTTTCGGAGAAGGAGGCGCCGACGCCTTTCCAGTAATCAACGCGCTCGATATTGATCTTTTCCTCTTTGCTGCGCGGATTGTAGAAGCCCAATTCCTCGATCGCCTTGCCGTCGCGGCTGGAACGCTGATCCATTACCACAATGCGGAAGCAAGCCGCGTTACGAGTTCCGGTACGCTTCAATCTGACTCTGACCATAACTAATTCAACCTCTTTAAATTTTGTAACAAATGCAACAGGTACAATCGTTTTCGCACACAACAACACCGCCGGCGCGCCTCAACGATACGACAACAGCCACGTTATAATTCGTCGCATCGGCACCCGGCCGCGGATTCCCAGGCCCGAGGATATGACCATAAATCCGCCATATTGCGGTACAAGAATTCTTAATATAACAGCTTGAACAACATTCTGCAAGCCGGTTTCACAAAAAAAAACGCTTTTCAGAAAATCCTCCACCCCCTCCCCGTTCAAGGAACACGGCATCCGGGATTTCGCCTCCGGCGACCAAGGGCGAAGCGCCCTGCTCGCTCCAAAGGAGCGAAATCCCGACTTCTACTTTGCGCGGAGCAGCAGCGGCTTCAGCGGCGGCAGCTCGAACTCATTGTCGAACGCCTCTTCGCGGATCAGGTCGAAAAAGGCGAGTTCGCTTTTCAGCCTGAGCTTGCGGGGGGCTTCGGTGTAATTCACCAGATTGACCAGCCGGCCGCCTCTGCCGTCGGGAACGACCCGGAAAAAGATGCCGTCGCAATCCCCCTCAAGCTCCACCGGGAGCGGAACGACCGGGTCGAAGTAACGCTTTTTCAATTCGGGCGCCTTGATGAAATCCGGCAGGATTTCGGGGCGGAAGGCGAGCTTGAGCGGCCGGTTGAACTCGTCGAAGCGAAGGCTGTGACGGTCCGCGACGACCTTGCCCGGAAACTTCGCCAGGGCGTCCGCCGCCACCCGCGACACGTTCGCACTGCCGATGACGAAAAGCAGCCGGGTCTTCCCGAGCTTTCCATCGACCAGCTGCTTTTCGCTCAGAAAGCGGAGCCGATGGCCGGTAAAAGCGCTCTGCGCGTAGAACTTGAACAGTTCATTTTTCAGCAGCGCCGGGTTGAAGGCGGTAGAAGTCGGGCTGTACAGAATCGCGATTTCCGGTTCGTATGCGGTGAACGCCTTGAGTTCGCCCGCCAGCCGGACCGCGTCCAGCGCGGCGATTCCCTGCGCGATCACGTTTCCGGGACGCAGCGCGATGTTGCCCTGCAGGTCCTTGTGGGTGTTCCGGGCGCTCTCGGGGGAGTAGTCCACCCAGACCCATGTGACCAGCGCGGAGGCTCCGGTCACGTGCTGCTGGAAGTTGACGGTGTAAATGTGATCATTCGGTATCGGCCGCCGTTCGGAATCGCGGATGATGTGGTTTTCGGCGTTCACAATGGAGGCGGGCTTCATCGAAAACTGCAATTCGTGACCGAGCGCGAACTGCACCCAGTCGGAGAGATAGCCGCCCTCTTTGTAGTTGCCGTAGTTGTCGTTGCCGTTGTAGTCGCTGAATTCCGCAAACATCTCCGGATCGATCGCGTGCGATTTGTCGAAGGTCGAATTCATGATCATGATCTTGGCGTGAACCGGCATCCCCGGCCAGACCGCCCGGACCTCGTCGGCCAGGAATTTCGCCCAGTTCTTCATTTCGCTGCGGCGGTAGAGCGCGAATTCGGCGTCGACCGCCGGATTCTTCACGCCGGCTTCCACCACCGCGTCGAAGGAGGGGAACTCCCCGCCCGCGGCCCGGTTGAAGGCGGCGACGGAACCGAACTTCTTTTCCAGATATTTCCTGAACTCTCCGCGCAGGAACGGCTCCTGCAAAGTTCCGGTGAAGGTCGGTTCGTTCAGGATGCAGATGCTGTGGATCGCCGCCGCGTAAGGCTGCTGCCGGAGACGGCCGAGAAAGTCGCGGATATAGGCTTTCATCATCCGGCGCGCTTCGGGATGGGCGATGTTGTATTTCAGGAAGCCGGAGGCCAGCTTCGCCTCCGGGTGCGCTTTCTCCCACCACTCCGGGCTGTAGTGCGGGCTGATCAGCAGCACCACCGGCATGCCGTTGGCCCAGCTCTCGGCGAGCATCGGGCCGAACTCCCGTTCAAGGTCGGAGAAATCCGGATCGAACTCCCGTTTTTCCCCGCGCCGGGGATAGAGGCTCCTGGGGCCGCGCTCTATCTGGATGACATTCGCGCCATATTTCGGGAAGTTCGGGAAATCCCGCCGCATGTTCGCGAAGTGGCCGTAACCGACGAACACCACGTCGCGCTCCTCCACTCTCCCATCCGAACTTTGCAGTTTCGCCTTCGGCCAGCCCTCCGCCAGCCGGATCGGCCCGGGAATATAGCGCCAGGTCACCGGCAGCTTGCGGCCGCGCTTCAACTCGCCCGCCAGCCGTTCGAGATCGTCCAGCGCGGCTTCGGCGTCCGGCATCACCATCAGCAGCCGTTCAGCGTGGAGGCGCTTGTCCCCTGCCCTGTCCATCCGCTCCCGGAAACGGGGCAGGAAATCGCCGAGCACATTCAAGGGAAGCCTCACATACTCCGACTTCTCGTTTGCCAGCTCCCGCCGCAGCGTTTCCAGCCGCCGCAGCGCCGCATCCAGCCGGGCGGACTGCTGTTTGATCAGGTCGGCTTTCTTCACCGCGTATCCGGCGAGCGGTTCGCCGTTGGCACGGAATTCGATCCGGCACTCGCCGTCGGCCAGATTCCCCGCCGGAATCGCATACTCCAGTTTGATCATATCGCCCGCGCCCGTTTTCGGAATCTCCCTGAGCGGAACCAGATGCACCCTGCCCGCACCGTCAGTCACGGCGGCTTCGAGCCGGAGCGGCGCTTTCAGGTTCGCGCCGACCAGCGTGCCGGTGAATGCGTCGGTCGAAAGCAGGTTCGCGGGAGAGGCGCCGAGCACCGGGTGCCCGGTATCCAGCAATGCCTTCACATATTGCGTGCTGTACTTGGCGTCGTGAAGCCCGGGAGTCAGGAAATAGACGTCGCGCCGTTTATTCGCGTTGAGGTCGTTCACCACCACATTGAAGGTGAAATAAGGCGGTTTCAGTGCGGCCAGATAGTTCCAGCCGATCACTCCGGCGATGAAATAGCCGTCGCGGCCGCGATGCCCGAACCACTGCGAGGAATCGGCGGGCAGTTCGCCGCCGCCCGAATAGTTCCAAGTGCGGATCGTCCCCGTCTTTCCCACGGAAACGCCGAATTCGAGGTCGGATTCATTGGCCCTGTCGTTGGCCAGTCCCGCCTGGTCAAGCCGGATCTGGACCGAATCATTCTTCCACATCAGTTCGCCCTCGCCGGGATTCGGGCTGGAATCCTTCACTTCCACCAGAAAAATCAGCCCGCGTTCATTGTGCATCAGTGCGGCCTCAGCGGAAAACCGCTTCGGGTCGGGCATGGCTCCGGTGCCGGAAAATTCCGGCGAGGACGGAATCTTCATCACCGGCACCCCTGCCGGGATCGTCCGCAGTTTCGACAGCTCGCCGGAAAACTCCGGGACAACGCAGACCCGTTCCCGCTGGAACTCCGCCGGTGAAACGACCGCGTTTCCCTCCTCGGTGATCGAAATCTCATCGATCAGGATTTTGCCCGCCGTATCCTCGACGATCAACACAACCGGAGCTTTGCCGTTCTTTTCGAGCTGCTCCGGCTTCAGGGTAAAGCGATAGGAACAGCTCCGCCACTCCGGCCCGATTCCCTGCGGCCGGAAGCGCAGATGCCACCCTTTGCCGATGCAGACCAGAAAGCCGTTTGCATTCTCGCCTTTCGCCTTGAATTTCAGCACATAGGGAACTCCCGCCCGGAGCGGCGCCTCCTGCACGACCATCCCGTAGACATTGGGCTGGCGCGCCGAAGCGCTGGCAAAGCGCAGCGCCTGTTTGCCGTCGGTCGCGGATTCATCGGTCACGGCGATTTCCGCCTGAGCGTCGCCGCTGACGGCGAAGTGCCAATTCTCCGGAACGCCGCCGGGAGAACCGAGTTCAAAGGAACCGTTTTTGAGCAGGTTCCCGCCATCCGCCACACAGCAACCGATCAGGAGTCCGCAAAAGAGCAAAGTACGCATCGCCTTCTCCTTACATAATAAACGCCGTGTGCAAGTTTTATTGGTAAAAAACGAAAAAGAGCATGCTTGGGCTATTAATAGCCGAAATATCGATTAAGTTAGGTTAGCTACAACCAACTTAGAAAGGTATTCAAGCATGCTCACGGAAGACTATATCACCGAAGTGTATTGTTTCATAGACGACATGATGAAAGAATGTTGGAAA
>NZ_QEKH01000014.1 GCF_003096415.1 Victivallis vadensis
CAAGGTCAATGTCCGATGGTTTTCCACATCGCAGACGACCACTTTGCGGAGACGTTCCGGATATTTGTCTTGCGAACCACGCAGAAAAATGACTTCATCGCTCAAAACGGTTCCGGGATATTGCTTGACGTCGTATTCCGGGATGTCGTAGGTCGCATTGGTCTTGAGGCGCGTGACAAAATCCACACCGGAGAGATTCCATTTATACAGCATGGAAAAATCGACGTATCCGCGATCGCAAACCACCATGCTGTCACGCGGGAGTTCCATTCGTCTGGCGCTGTTTACCTCATGAACATCTCCATTGGTGAAATCAACGAACACGGGAAGATGACCATCGTGATCCAACAGCATATTGAGCTTGATTGCCCCTTTGGTTTGCCGATAGGTTGCCCATGGAAAAACTTTAACGCAAAGCTCAATCAGCGTTGCGTCGAGACTGTAAAGTTTCTTGGGAAACGAAAACTCATGCCGTGGCGCAATTGCATGGCAGTGGCCCAGAAGCATATGGAAAATATCGCCGAACATTTTCGGAGAGCGATGGGCATTGGCGTACGACAAGTTGGATTTGGTTGGAGCGGATTCCACTCCAAGATGATTCAACTTGCCTCCGCAGGTTTTCAAACCTCCGCAAATCTCTCGCAGACTATTGGCCTGCGCCAACTGGCAGAAGATCATCGACACAAAATGTGCCCAACTGTCAAAGGACTGTTTTCGCTTGTCTCCATTGTGTTTCATGACTATTTCTTCAAATTCTCGCTTCGGTATCAAATCCAACACTTGACGAAAAAGACTGACTGATGTATTTTTCATTACGGAGCCTCCTTGTGGTTTAGGCAACCGTAATATACTATTACGGACAAGTTGGCTCCACTTTTTTCACCCCTTCAAAAGTTTGTTAGGACAGGTGTGAAATTCAACCGATCTTTTTTTGCATTTGAAGTCTTGATCGTGTATTTATATATAAGATAGCACATTTTATCTGAAACTCAACGCAAGAGGAGGCTTTTCATGACGCTGCGCTTTCTTTCCGGGGCAACCGCCCTCCTGACGGCCTGGACCGTTCTGGCGGCGGAACTTCCGCCGATCCGGGCCGACGAGGCCGTCGAACGGCCCCGGGTGCAATCCACCGGCGACTTTCTGGTGATCGAAGCCCCCGGTGAAAACAACGCGATCGACACGCCGCGCGGCACGACGGCGAGCCGGCTCTCCGGCAGCGGCAGGGTCTACCGCTGGACGCCGTCGGACGACACTTCCCGTGTGACCGGCGGCGCCGCGCTGTTCGACGCGGTCCAGAGTCCCGACGAAAGTTTCCTGCTGCTGGGGGAACGGGTTGGCGCGGCGGACGGCCCCAACTCCAGCCGCCTGATCGGTTTCAACCTCTTCAACAAAAAGCTCGCGTCGGGAATCACGCTGCCGGAGCGCAAGCTCGGTTCGCTGCGCTTTCTGCCGTCCGGCACGACGCTGCTCGCCGTCGAGAAAGCCCAGCCGCAACTGGCGCGCCCGGACCGGCTGCTGCTGATCGACCTCGCCGCAGGCAAGACCGTCGCCGAATCCGAAGCGTTGGACCGGCCGGTCGCCGCCGCCGAAACCAACGGCAAAAAGTGCTGGTTCACCCTCGAAGGCGCCAATCAGTTTCATTCACTCGGCCTCCGGGAGTTCGGAGCTTCCCCGAAAACAGCCCAGACGCTCGTAAAGGGCGGGAAACTGCTGCTGTCGCCCGACGGCAGCACGCTGGCGATTTACGGTTCCGGCCAATTGGAAATCTACGACGTCGGCGCCGAACCGCCCCGGCTGCTGCGCGCGATGCCGCTGCCGAAGGGCTTCACGCCCGACTGGGGCCTCGCCCTCTCCGAAAAGCTGGATGAACTGCTGCTGGTCGAATCCGGGCGCAACGCCTGGCTCGTCAGCGGGAAAAGCCTGCGGCCGCTGGCGGAAAAGAGCGGACAGGCCGGCTGCTACGACTTTTCCGACCGCCGGCTGCTGCTCACGCTGGCCGCGGACGAAACCATCGGCCTGTATCAGCTTCCCGCCGCGACCGCGCCGTCGATGATGGTTTCGCCGCGCCGTCTGAAGCCGTTCAACCGCAACGACAATTTCCGGCTTTTCAATCGCTCCGGCAAGGAGCCGCAGGCGATTCTGGTCGATCACCGCGGCAATGTTTCGATTCTGGAAATCCGGCCGCGCCGCTGGAAAAAGACGCCGGTCTATCAGATTCCCTGACCAACCGCTTTTCAGGCCAGCGCCTCACGCACCAGCTGCCAGACCGGGGTGAACACATCGCAGGAGTCCATCCGGTTCTTCAGCACCGCGACCGCGAAATCACCGACCAGGTCGGCTTTCGCGTTGCTGCCGCCGTAACCGCCGTGGCCGAACACCCGGCCGACCGGTTCGCCCGGCGTCGCGTCCAGCGCATAGCCCAGCCCGAAGTTGCCCCGCTTCCCCGGCGGAACCAGCGGCTGGTGCACCGGCGAAACCGCATACGTCAACTGGTCGGCGGCGATCAGCTTGCCGTGGACGAGGTCGCCGTACATCCCGGCGATAAACCGGGCGTTCATGATTCCGGTGGAGGCGGGGATGCAGGCGGTCCGGATCGTGGTGTTGTTCATCCACTGCTCCAGCGGACAGACCTGCGGCGGAATCGCCAGCCGGGCGATCCGGTCGTTCTCGGTCAGCGGCACCGTATCCGACAGCGCCGGCGGCGACGGATTCGGCTCCAGCCACGCGATCGGCAGCGTTTCCGCTTCACGGAGCGTCATGCCGCAGTAACAGTCTTTCCCGAGGTAGCGGCGCACCAGTTCATTGAAGGAGCAGCCGGTGATGTTCTTCAGCGGCTTGAAGGCGAGCCAGCTGAAAGTGACCGCGTGGTAGTGGCACTCCGTGCCGGGCTTCCAGAGCGGTTCCAGCGCCGCAACCGCCGCCGCCATCCGCTCGAAATCTGCAAACTCCTCATGGGATTCCGCCTCAGGCAGTTGCGGCACGCTGGCGGTATGGCTCAGCACCATGCGCATCGTGATCTTCTCCTTGCCCCGGCAGCCGAATTCCGGCCAGTAGTCGGCGAGCGGCGCATCGTAGTTGAGCCGTCCCGCCCCCGCGACCAGGTGAACCAGCGTCGCCGCCACCCCTTTGGTCATCGAGAACACCGGGAAGAGGATATCACGGTCCACCGGCCTTTCCGTCCGCGTATCGGCGATGCCGGACCACGCTTCGGCCACGAGTTCGCCGCGATGGACCACCGCCGCCTGAAGGCCGACCGCCTTCCCGGACTTCACCAACTCATCCAGACAGGTCTGGACCCTGCTTTCCAACTGCGCATACAACATGGGAGACTCCATTCACTTTTTCACAACAGAAAAGTATACCACGAAAAAGGCTCATTGCAAGAATTGAGAAACGAGTTTTCCCGAAAAACTTCCCGCCGGCTCCGTTTATCCGCCCTTTGCCGACAAAAAACCCCGGCCGGTGGCCGGGGTGGATTTCCGCAAGCCGCTCACATCTGCGGTTGAGGCGGATCGATGGGGCTGATGTTGCCCCCCTGCCCGAACGGGGTGAAGCCGCCGCTGTTCGAAACCGGCGCCCAGACCGCACTGTTGACGGTAGGATCGTTCGGCGCGACGATGCCGAGCTGCAGCACCCAGACCTGTCCGGTGGTGGTGTCCACCTTGAACATCACCTTCTGTTCATTGCCATTGCGCCCGCCCTGCTGGGAGAGGGTCGCCACATTGATCTCGCCCTCCACCAGCGCATACCGGCCCGGCGTGAAGAGCTGCGAATTGCCGCTGTTGTCCGCCTGTGCCGGAAGTGAAGTGTAAATACCGACCGCCAGCAAAGCGACCGCTGCAACCGCCGCAACAACCAGAATCTTTTTCATAACCATTTTTCCTCCTGTTTGTATCGGAATTCAACAACATCGTCAAATTCCGCAACTAATTCCTCTAATCATTAAGATAATACCGGCTGATAAAAATGCAAGAGGAAACAGAAAAATTTCGTCATTCCCGCTATTTACCCTCCACCATCGGCGGCCGGTATCCCCGGTCGCCTCCGAGCCGCATAAAGTGCCGGAACACGACCAGCAGCGAGCAGAAACCGGCGACGCTCAGCCCCCCATCAGAAAAATCCACGAATAATCGTGCCCCAGCCGGTCCAGCCGCCAGAAATTTATTGCTCAGGTCGATCCGGTTCCAGACGGAGCCGACCGTCTTTTCCAGCTCACCCGAATTTCGGAACCAGACGTTGGAGTCGCCATAGGCGCAGATGCCGTACCGGTAGTAGCTGTTACGTGGCGCAAGCACCGCCATCGTCGGACAGCGCACCGCCGCATCCGGCAGCATCGCCTGCCATGGCCGCGTCTGGTATTCGACTCCGGCGCTCGAATACTTCGGACCGATGATCTCGGTCCAGTTCCAGTCATTTCCGCTGATTTTCATCGTCAAAGGATAGTAACCGTTGTTCGCATCGCCGTAAAACGCCAGTCCCATCCCGCACTGTTTGAGGTTGTTCGCGCACTGGATCGCCCGCGCTTTCTCCCGCGCCCGATTCAACGCCGGCAGCAGCATCGCCGCCAATATCGCGATGATGGCGATCACAACGAGCAATTCAATAAGGGTGAACGGCCTTAAGCGGCGGTATGCGGGGGGCGTGTCCGCCGCCCCCCGCGCCCCCTGCGTCCGGCAAGGTGCCGGTGCCGGGTACGGGACGGTCGACTGGCGGGAGCGCGGTCGGCCGGCGGGGAAGGAAGATCCGCAATAACGTGAAGTTGTCTTCCCGCTTTTCTGCGGAAAAACAACTTCACGTTTTTGCTCCGACTTGCCGCTTGCAGAGCATTGACGAAGACGTGAGAGCTTGCCGGAAGTATGTAAGAGATTGAGGAGGTCTGGTACGGGGAGAGACGCGGCGCAAGTCGCCGCTTTCTCTCCCCCGAACCCCTCTCTTTTACGCAGAGCGGGAACGAGGGGCCGGGGGAGCACAGCTCCCCAGCGGGATAAGCAGGAGGAACGCAGTGACGACGCACATCCCCGGCGGCGGCACCTTGCCGCCTCTCTTTTGCGCAGAGCGGTATAAAAGCGGAAATCACATATTTGACAAACTTTCATCTTGCGGCTCCTTTGGATTCTCTCATTGGAAATTCATTTTCATCAGTTATATTATACAATAACCGTCCGGAGTCGCAAAGTAAAAAGGTCTTTGAAAATGGTCAATTCGTACAAAGATAAACGGGACAGGGTCAGTCCTTACTGGAACCTCGACCTGGTTGCCGGCAGGAGCTTCGGCACAGCGAGACACGATATCTGGGAGGGGCTGCACCCGCGCGCCTGCAATCTGCTGATCGTGATGTCGGGGCGATGCACCGTCCGGAACGGCCGCCAGTCAACCGTGCTGCTGCCCGGTTCGGTCTATTTGCTGGCACCGGCGGAATCGCGCGTTTTCGAGCGGTTCGGAAGCTGGGACGCCTACTGGGCGCTGTTCCCCCTGCGGCTGCCGCTGCTCTGGCCCGAAATCAATCCGGGCATCTTCCGGATTCAACCGCCGCGCCGGGAACACCGTATCATGCTGCGCAACCTGATCGAGACCGTCAACCTGACCACCGAATGCCGCGGCGAATGGTATCAGCTGGCCGGAAACCTGATCGACAACGTGGTCCTGCGCGGCAACCGCCTTGCCGGAAACGCTCCCTCCGACCGGCGCATGCTGCTGGCGGTGAAACTCCTGAGCCGGCCGGAAAACGATCTTGCGATGGATGAGATCGCCGCGAAATGCGGCATGTCGCACTCCACTTTTTTCAGCGAATTCAAGCGCGTCCACGGCCTCTCTCCACGGCAGTTCCGGGAGCAGGCCCGGCTCCAGATGGCGAAAATCCTGCTGAAATCCGAAAAGCTTTCCATCGGGGAGATCGCCGCCCGGACCAACCTGATCGACGGCAGCTACCTTTCCAAGCGGTTCCGCAAGGTGTTCGGAGTGACTCCGCGCGAATATGTGCGCAAATTCCGCGAATCGCCGCCCGGCCCGCTCGAAGAAAAATATCTGCCGCACGATCCGGCCCGGTAAATTCAGATCCGGCGGTCGCGCCAGCGCCCCTTCCACAGATAGAGGCCGCAACCGGCCAGCATCACCACCTGATACAGGATTTCGGTCGTCCACGCCACGGCGGGCGAACAGCGCAGATAAGTGACCAGATAAAGCACCGCCGCCAGATAAACTGCAAGTGTGATCAGCTCGATCACCAGCCCAGCCCGGGTGCTTCCGGTCCCGGAAACGATATTGAACCAGATATTGGCCGGCGTCTGCACCAGGTGGGCGACAATCATCACATAGACCGCCGGAACCGTCGCCGCGATCAGGTCGGAGTTGTCCGTGTAAATCGACAGCGCCGCGGCGGGAAACAATGCGAGCAGCGCCAGTACCGGCAGAACAGCCAGATAACCGGTCCCCACCACTTTCCAGCCCAGCTTGAACACTCCGCCGGGGCCTTCCTCGCCGATCAGGTTGCTGACCAGCGAACTCCCCGCCGTCGCAAAGGAGTTCAGGATGATGAAGGGAATCGCGGAAAGCGACCGCACCAGATTCACCACCGCGAGCGGCCGCTCACCGAGATGCTCGACCGCGATAAAGAAAATGAACCAGACCGACAGCGCCAGAAACAGCTGCATCATCGTCCAGCAGGAGATTGCGAACACCCGGCGCAGCACCGTCACGTCAAAGAGCTTCAACCCGCCGGAAAATCCGTACTTATGAAGGTCCACCCGCCTGGCGAGATACCAGAAGTAAAAGATCGCCGACCCCAGCTCCGCGGCGGAAGAAGCGATCGCCGCGCCGGCGATGCCAAGGGGGGGAAAGCCGAACTTCCCGAAAATCAGCGCATAGTTCAGCACCACGTTGGTCAACACCATCACCACCGAATTGACCGTCAGGATTTTCGTCTGCGTAACGCCGACGAAGAATGCCCGGAACATCACGCCGGTGAAAGCGAAAAAGAAGCCGAACACCCGCCAGTTGAGATATTGAACGGTCGCGTCGAACACCGCCTCCGACTGAATCACGGGGCGCAATACATGAGGCGACAGCAGCAGCGACGCTCCGCACAGGATTGCGGCCAGAACCAGCAGGAATCCCAGACCGGAATAGAAGATTTTTCCGATTTCACCGTAACGCTTCTCACCATTCCGCCGCGCGATCAGGATTTGCGCGCCGATGCTGAAACCGAATCCCAGCATGAAAATCGACAGAAAATAGACGCTTCCCAACGCGGACGCACCCAGCTCGACTTCACCGATCCGCCCGAGGAAAGCGGTATCGGTAAGGCCGATCATATGTTCCATCAACACACTGACCAGCACCGGAAGCGCCACCAGCCATATTTTTCGATACGAATAACTCACAATCCCGCCATTCAATTACCTGCACCTGAAAACACCGAAACCATTTCGGCACATTTTCCGGCGATCCATGTAATATAATCGCATTATGCTTTCCGTAAAGCCGTAAACTGCAGGAATTCCGGAAAAAACAAGAAATATCCCGCCTCTCCCCAACAGACGTGCGCGCGCCCCTTAAAACGACAGTCGAAAAAGCTGGAGTTTCCATTTGCTCCGGTTTCCATGCGTCTGAATCATCATTTGTTGTCGGAATGAATTGCCGATGAACCCCGTAAACGGATCGACGCGGCGGTCAAATACAACTCCCAGCTTCTGATTTCCGTCACCAGATTCAAACGAGAAGAAGAATCGGAATGCCTCGAAGGCCTGATCGACCGGCAGTCGGACGACATCCTTTACAATCCTTAATCTGAAATCTGAACGCAGACGGCGGATTATCTGAAGCGAGTTCCAAGCGCCTTGCCCGTCAGAGACACTTTGTGCCCTGCAAAGCCGGGCTGCCGGAGATGCGATTGCACATCAGGCCGCGCAGCGCATAAGGCCTGCCGCGAAGGCGGCATGGCCTCCCCTGCCCCGCGCGGATTACTCCGCCCCCGCTCTTTCAAGCGGCAACGCGCCCCACAGTGTGCGCGCCTCCTCCGGCTTCAGCGCATACTCCGGCGAAGCGATCCGGAGCGCCGGAGTGCAGAAACGGTGACGGATTCCCATCAGGTCCAGCATCAGCTCGAACACCAGATCGTTCGTGAAAACCCGTCCCGCGTTTTTCCGCAGCGTCCATTCCAGCGCGGAACGCTGTTTGCGCAATGTTTCGGAGAGATACAGAAACATCGGAATTTCAGTCATCTCCGGCTCGAAGAGGTCGGCGGCATGCCCGACGCCCGGCACTTCGGAGTGATCCGACACATAGACAGCCGCTTTCACGCGCGGATTCTCCCGGAACATCCCGATCATCTTCTCCAGCAAGGTATCGGTGTACAGAATGCTTTTATCGTAGGGATACCACTCCAATTCCGGCCTGAACTTCTCCGGGTAACGCCGGAAATACGGCCCGTGACTCCCCATCAGGTGCACCACCACCAGTTTACGCTTCCCCTGAAGCAGCTCCGGCAGCCGTTCCAGCAACGCGCCGTCGGGACGCGCCCGCCACAGGATGAAATCCTCCATCGTGTTGAGCCAGATCCCCTGCCGCGCCCCGGAAGCCAGCGCCGCCACCGGCGAGTCGAACCGTCCGTGCGGATACTGGTTGCTCAGGAACACCGTCTCGTAGGAACAGTAGTTCGCGACGTCGAAGATGCTCGGATACATCCCCTCACTCCGCTTTTCGTACTGGTTGCGGGCGGTCAGCAGCATGGTCAATACCTGCATGGTCTGCACATGGCAGGAGTAAACCTCCTTCATCAACACGCAGTCCGGCGCGGCCGCGGCGCGGCGGAGAAACGGCGTAGTGTCCGTTTCGTAACCGTAGGCGCTCGAATGGCGGCGGCTGTGGGACTCTCCGATAATCAGCACGTAGATGCCGTCATCACCGCTTTTCTCCACACTCTTCTCCACTTCCGCCAGCCGTGCGGCATCACCGGCTGCGTAGGACTCGATCACATCGAAGTAGCCGAGACTGTCCGTAAACAGCACCTTGGTCCGGTTCAACGCCTCCCGGCCGGTGAATTCCTGCAGGATCCACGGCGAAAGCGCCAGCGTCACGGCTGCCGTCGCGATCAGAACTCCGCGCGGCGCGGGTTCCTTTTTTCCCAGCCGGTTCAACCAGAAAACCCCGCAGCAGACCGCCGCGCCGAGCAGAAGCAGGAAAATTCCGATGAAATGAGTGAAACAGTAGTAAAACGCCTCCGCCGGCTCCGTCTGGTAGACCGCCTGAATCGAATCGTAAGTGAATTTGCGCCCCGAAGTCAGCCGGTGCGCCAGGATCGTCACCGGCAGCAGAAAAAGCGTTCCGCCCAGCAGCAGCGTCGGCAATCCGGCAAGCCAACGGCATCTTTTCGCGATCAGCTCTCCGGCCACAGCATCCGCGCACCAGCACCAGGCCGCCGCCAGCATCGCGAACGCGAGCTGGTATGCCGCATAGTAGCGGTCGACCGGCGCGAAATTCAACGCCTCCTCCCACGCGAGCACCGCCGGAAACGCGAAATAGACCAGCCGCGCCCACCGCCGCTTCAGCAGCAGCGCCGCCGAAAGCGCGGCGGCGTACAGGATCGCCGACGCCGTCAGTTTCCACATCGTCGCCGGTTCGATATAGTCGCCGGGACAGCACCGCAGATACCCGATGCAAACCAACGCGACCATCCCGGAAACCGCCCCGCACAACACGGCGGCGCGGCGCGGGATGCGCCCGAAACCGAATCGCCCCACAATCACCTCTTTCCGTTCAGCCATCCCCCCGGATTGCGTCAATATAGCAGGCGGAAACCATTTTTTCAATCCCGCCATCAATTGGACGCCGCCACAATATTTTTATTTTTTTTTGTTTTCCCTATTGCTTTTCCTCTTCTCTTATGGTATAATATTGTTAACCGCTATAACTGAAATAACATAAATCGATATAACTAAAATAAAGAATCAAATCACGATATGCCGAAGAAGATCGAACAACTGCTTGCCGAATTCGCTCCGACCGGGAACATGGGCATTCACCGTGAATTGGCCGAGTTTCTGCGCCGGAAGATCGAAGCGGACGAAATCGCAGCCGGTTCCATGCTTCCTTCGCAGCGTGAAATGGCGGCACTGTGCCACACCAACGCCTTTTCGGTCAAGCTCGCCAGCGACGAACTCGCCCGGCTCGGCCTGATCGCCAAACAGCCGGGACGCGGAATGTTCGTAGTGGACCGTTGCGTCGGAATCCGCAATGTCGCGATCTACACCTCGGACAGCGTGGAACACCTTGAAAACCATGCTTTTTCCAGCGCTTTCCGGGAAATCCTCTGCCGGAAGCTGCAACAGGCAGGCATCGGTTACGAACTTCTCTTCGACTGCCGCCCCGAGGCGGAACATGACTCCCCGCCGGAACAACTGAGGCGGGCATTGGCCGAAGGCCGGATTCAAGCCGTAATCGGCACGAGCGTGCGCAGTTTCGATGAAGGCTGGTTCAACCGGCTTCCGGTACGGCACCTGAGCCAGATGTTCGATCCCCGGCTCGAAATTTCCGGCCTGGCCGAATATTTTTCCGGCTGCCGCCGGATTGCGGCTGTGCTGCCCACGCACGGCAACAGCCCCTACAGCGATATCCTCGAACTGCTGAAACCGGCCGGTCTCCCGCTCAAGCCGCGCTATATGCGGCAGATCCGCGAATTTGAACACCTGAAGGACAACTACGCCGGCCTCGGTTACCGGTATGTCCGGGAATTGCTGGAAACGACTCCGCCGCCGGACGCGCTGATCGTCTATCCGGATACCGCGGTTCCCGGCGCGATCATCGCAATTCTGGAAATGCGGCTCAAGGTGCCGCAGGAGTTGCGCGTGGCTTTTCACCGCAATATGGAACTTCCCTATTTCTGTCCGTTCCCGGTTCATTATCTGGATACGGAAATCTCCCTTATGGCCGAACAAACCGTCAGGGCGCTTGCTGAAAATTGTTTACCCCAATCGTAAGGAGAAGGAACGATGAGTCGAGATTGTCCAAAATTCACACTGATTGAACTTCTGATTGTAATAGCGATCATCGCCATACTTTCTTTTCCCGGTGAAAAGAAAGTAGGCAAAGAAAAGCCGCGTAACGGCATGTGCGTCACTTCGTTCCTACTTATGCCGCTGGTGGGCTTCGCCCCCCCGGCCCCCCGGAAAAAAGCAAGAAGTGATTCGCGCGCCCCCCACAGGGGCATTGGCGCGCGTTACCTGGCGGCGGCACCTTGCCGCACGCTGGTGGGCTTCGCCCCCCCGGCCCCCCGGAAAAAGGGTCATTTCACCCTTATTGAGCTGCTCATCGTCATAGCGATTATCGCAATCCTTGCCTCCATGCTCCTTCCGGCGTTGAACAAGGCGCGGGACCGGGGCAAGGCGGCCCGCTGTTCCTCCAACCTGCGGCAGGTCATGCAGGGGGGAATCCTGTACGCCAATGACAACAAAGACGGACTGCTCAGCAAATGGGATGACATCTGGTGGGCCTCTTTGCTGCTGTCAAAGAGATACGTTGCGGAAAAAGTTCTGTTCTGCTCCGACGCCGTGCCGCGTGGAGACGGTTTTGAAACGGAGTCGAGCCGCTGCTGGTATCCCTCATACGGGATGGTGAACATCAGAAGCTCCACCTGGTACTACCAGTACAACGTCAACTCCGCAGCTCCGACGCTCGGCGTCTTCTATGTCAAAGAGGGCGGTGAAAAGGGGCTGCTCCTCTTCAACAGAATGAAACGGCCGTCCCGGATTCACCTGTTCGGGGAGACCCGCCGGGCAGACAATGCGGCGCTGCACCCCGGGCTGGGCCACTGGATGTACCACCCCCGTGAAGCTGTGGAGGATGGCGGCCTCGCACTGGTACACGGCTCGGGACGGCTTGCCTTCGCCGATGGGCATGTGGCCGGCCTGACTCCGGCGACACTGGTGAACGAGTGGAAATTCGACTGCCTGATCGACGGCGGCACCGTCACCCGGTCGGAAGTGTCAATGCCGTGGCCGTGGCTGCCCTGAAAAACAAGAAGGAGTAAAAATCGTGAAAGTTTTGTTGCCGTTGTTTCTTGCTGTCGCCGCAGCGGCCGCCTGCGCCGCCGAACCGGTCTTCAGCTGTCGCGGGAATGTGCCGGGAAACATTCAATTCGCCGCCGGGCCGGTCCGGCTGGAACTTCGTTTTGAAAACCGCGGCTCTCTCGCCGGTGAAGTTACCGAACTGGTACGGCTGGCCGATTTTCACGGAAACGGCGAAGCCCCGCTCCGCCGCCGCGTGATGATGGAGCCGGCCGGCGTGCTGGAGCGTGAAATTGTGATTCCGGCGGAACGCAGGGGTGCGTTCCGCCTCACCTACTCCCTGATGCGGAACGGCGAACTGGTTTTCAGCCGGGACGTCACCGGGGCCATCCTCGAACCGGTGAAAGCGCTCGATCCCGAAAACTCCCCGATCGGCATGTATTGCTACAACCTCCACTGGAACGGCAAACGCGAACTGCCGGTCCTGCGGAACATGGGAATCAGCTGGATACGCGCCAACCTGAGCTGGGGGCGGAGCGAACCGGAACGCGGCCGGTTCGACTGGAAACAGGGAGATGACAGCAGCCGGCTCCTGAAGGAATACGGCATGCACGCGATGTTCAATCTGGTCTATCCTCCCCGCTGGGCGGTCGACCGCGTCAATATGTACGGAGGCAATCCGGCCGATTTCGGCGACTACGCCGCCTTTGCCGCCCGCGCCGCCGCCAGATATTTGCACATCCGGCACTGGAGCATCTGGAACGAGCCGGATGCGGAAAGCCACTGGGAGGGCGGCGGAGCCGAATTTGCCCGCCTGCTGAAAGCGACCGCTCCGGCGATCCGCGCCGCAAACCCGGAGGCGAAAGTGCTGCCCGGCGGCGTCACCGGTTCGCCCGCGCTGGCCGAACGTTTCTACCGGGAGCTGCAGCGGGCCGGCGCGCGTCCCGACTTCGACATCTACGAATATCACTACCGGAACATCGGCCTGCACCGGCGCCTGCTCCGGGAGTTCGGCTGGCGGGATATGCCGCTCTGGAACACGGAAGCCGCCGAAGGCGCGGAGAAAGCGGCGCAGCTGGTGCGTGAAACGGTCTCCGGACTCGCCGCCGGAGTCGAAAGGACTTTCATTTTCCTGTATGCAATTCCGATGACCCGCCCGGAGGAGTTCGAGGAGTTCGGTCCGGTGGTGATGGTCGATAACGACGGCAGGCCGACCGGCAACTTCCCGGTGGTCTACACGATGTCGCGACAGCTCAACGGGATCCGGGAGTGCCGGGAGCTTTCCTCCGGCGGACTGCGTCTTTTCAGCTGCCGTTACCGCGACGGCGGACCGCGTTACATTCTCTGGAGCAGCACCGGAGCACGCGCCGCAACCTTGAAATGCGGCGGCGAGCTCCGGATCACCGACGCCACCGGCACGGAAAGCCGACTGGTTCCTTTTGAAGGTTTCGTCAGCGTCCCCGTTTCAGAAGTCACCTACCTCGACGGAGCGGAAGTGACTCCCGCAGCGGAACGGGCGATGGCTGAAATCGGTACGCCCCGAACCACTCCGGTATTCGGAAACGAATTTGAGATTCCGCTCTCGTTCCATAATCCCGCACCAGGCCCCTTTCACGGTCAGGCGGTTCTGTCCGCTTCCCCCGACTGGGAGGCAGCGACTGCCGAAATCCCGCTGACTCTTGCTCCCGGAGAAAGGCGTGAAGTACTCTGCCGACTGAAACCGCGCCGCCTCGCCGACCGGGCGGAAACGCGCCTGACCTTGCAATTGTACCGGGAAGACGGCGCGCTCACCGGCTGCGACACGCGGGATATCAGGCTGACGACTGCACTGGACTTTACCCTGAGACCGGCTTTTCGCTGGGGAGAGCCGCGAGTCCGGGCGGATATCGCCAACCCGACCGCGTCCCCGATCGAAGCATCGATCCGCTTCCGGGTTCCCGGCAGTCCGGAAAAGACGGCGGCCATGCCGGTGACGCTCCCCGCCCTGGCCACGAGCCACGTCTATTTCGACCCGGAACCGGCGGAGGGCGAAAGCCGCGGCGAAGCGGAGGCGGTCCTCACCTTCCCGGGCGGAACCGTCCGGCGTTCCGCCAAGCTGAACTGGCTCGCGCTGAAACCGGCGGGGAATCCCCCGGTCATACTCCAGGAACGCTCCGATTACATCGCCCCTTCGCGGATCCTGTTTCAATGGGACGGCCCCTCCGACCTCTCCGTGAAAGCGAACCTCGACTGGGACGAACGGCACTTCAAGCTGACCGCGGACGTCACGGACGATGTCCACTCCGCCGATCCGGACCCCGCCTTGCTCTGGCAGCGCGACTCAATGCAACTCTGGTTCGACGGCATGTTGTTCGACCTCGGCCTGAATGAACGGGGAGCCGTGCTTTTCCGTCATGACAAGAAATCCGCCGGAATGAAAATCCCGTTCTCCGTCGTCCGTGAAGGTAACACCACCCGCTACCGGATCGCCTTCCCCAAACCGGACGGTTCCCCCTGGAAAGAGAACGATACAGTGCGGTTCGCCTTCATCGTCAACGACGCCGACCTCGGTGCGGAAAGAAAAGGCTGGATGTATTATCTCTCCGACATCGGCGATCCCCGCTGCCGTCCCGCCACGCCTGAAATCACTTTGGTAAAAGAATGAATCCCCCTAAATGTAAATTCCGAATAATAAGGAAAAAGCATGATGAAAAAACTGCTGTGTCTGTCCCTTCTCGCAACCGGAGCAATGCTGTATGCGACAGCCGATCCGCTGAAACCGGAAAACTGGAACAAGCAGTTCTCCACTTCCGGCAAAGCCCTGAAAATCGCGCACGCGGAAAAGGAGAACGCAGTCCGCTTCCTCGCCTCTTTTCCGGATTCGGTGAAAGACCGCTGGCTTTATCCCGCCATCGCCCTGTCCCCGGAAGACCGCGACGCGGATACGCTGCACTTTGAAATCCGCGCCGTCCAGAATCCGGCCGGACGCGGCTATAAGAACACTCTGGTCATCTTTCTGGACGCCAAAGGGAAACAGCTCGGCGGCATCACGTTTCCGGCACCGCAGGAAGAGTATTCCCTGGTGACGCTCAAGCTGGACGGCCGGCTGAAATTTCCGCTTTCCGATGCCGCATCAATCCGGATCGGCCTGAACAACCGCGACGCTCAGGAAGTGGCGATGTTCCTGCGCAACATCCGCTTCGGGAAAAAAGCGCCAGCCCGGTAATAAATCTACTCCCGGTAACCGGTTTTCAGGATTCCGTCGCGGATATCCCACCGTTCCCGGGTCAGGCGGTGCAGGAGTTCCTGCTTCATCCGACGCAGCTCCGTTTTCTCCAGCTCCCGGCTCCGGCCGCGGTTCTGCAGTTCGATTTCCTGCTGGCTCCTGCCCTCCGTCCAGTTGGTCGGCTCATCCAGACACAGAATGTCCGGCTCCGCATAAAAGGCACATCCCGGCCGGGCGCGTTTACGCTCCCCGAATGAGAGGGACTCCCAACGTTCGCTCCAACCGGCTTCCAGACCGAACCGGCACCTGATTTCACAGGCGCGAAAATCCGTTGCGGCAAGCTGTTCCGTCAACTCCGGCGGCGGGACATCGCACTCCTGGCGGCAGAAACAGGTCGAACCGTTCCGGCCCACCAGCCCCGTCTCCGGCGTCCGCCCCCCTGCCGCGAGTTTCAGCAGTGTGGATTTCCCGCAGCCGTTGAAGCCGGCGATTCCCGTCCCCCCGGGCGGAAACACCGCATTGAGATGTTCAAAAATTCTGCCTGGCGATATGTTCGGACGACTCCCACTTGCCCGGCTTTTTGACCGCCGGCTCGCAGGCTTCCGCCAGCGGAACCGGTTTGGCTCCGGTCAGCTCCTGTTTGTAATGCGGACTTGTTGCCGGACGGCGTCGCATAGAGTTCAAGATATGCATTGCTCTCCTCCGGTTTCAGAAATACACGGATATTCGGCAAAGGTTGCGGTCGTGTGAAGAACATAATAGTTGTAAATCTCCGATAATACCTGAGCATCGCATTCCGTTGCCGGCCGGATCCGGATTTCATTCATTGCTTCTCACCCCGCTTTCTGATAACGGAGCAGATGCGCTCCCCCAATGCAAGGAGTCCGTCGCTGACCTTGCCGAGAATCGCAAACAATACAACAATACAGGCGATAATCACATCAGCCCGGCTGGTCTGCCGGGCGTCATACATCAGAAATCCAAGTTCCTTTGAAGCGCCTTCCGGTCAGTTTTTCTGCCTGGAAGGTGTTTTCGGTTCCGGGAACGTTGTTTCGTTCAGAACCCGTTTGTAGTAGAATTTTGAGGTGTAGATCGCCGCTGCCGGATTGTGGCCCAGTACCCGGTCCTTGACGATGAACGTCACTGCCGGCGCCTTGCTGTGACGGGTGAAAATCGCGTCGTGCCCGACACACAGGCCGACCAGCACATTCAAATCCGCTCCCCAATCGTTGAGCACCTGGGCCTGAAGCGCCGGATTGCAGCAGGATTCGTTGCAGCCGGGGCAGACTTTCAATTGGTCCGGCAGGCCGATTTCCGTTTTATCGATCGCACCGACCTTGCAGATCACCGTTTTCGTTTCGATTCCGGCTGTCCGTACGATCTTGGCGTAGATCGATGCTTCGTCCAGCAGGCCGATGCAGCTTGCAATGCCGAGCTTCTTCACGCCGAGCTTCATCGCAAAGCGGATCGTTTCCTCCAGCCGGGTCAGACGCCCGTAATATTCGCCTTCGATTTCGGCGGCGGCCCGGGCGAGCCGTCCGTCAATGCCGTCGCTCTCATACAATCTGCGCGTGAGTTCCACGGCATCTTTGTATTCCTCGGTCAGGCAGAAAGCCGGATATTGCTTTTCACGCCGGTAGCAGTTGCGAACTGCGCACTCCGAGCAGCTCAGGCTGCATTTTTTTTCATCTTCACTCATCGGATAAGTCTCCATTTTCATGATTCTCAGATTTCCAGCCCAAGCAGTAATGCAACGATCGTGTTGGCCTGAATTGCGGCAGCGATTCCGCCCCGGGGCGACGCGGGCGGCAAGGCGGCGGATATCCCGGAAACCAGATCTCCCGCAAGGCCGCTGGCCGCGATCACCGTTTTCCCGATCTGCCGGAGTTCCTCGATCAGAACCATTTTGGCATCGGGAGCGTCGAGTGCCTGCCTTCCGCCGCCGCTTCCATTCTGCCGCTGAATTGAAATTCCATCATAAAACTCCATGCAGGCACACTGGAACCAATGTGACGTGAACGCCATCCCGGAGTCCATGACCTTTCAGATCAGTTTCAGGGCCTCGTCGAGAGCGGCGATGATGTCGTCAACGTGTTCGAGTCCGATGGAAAGACGAACGAGTTCGGGCGTGAGTCCGGCCTTGCGCTGGTCCTCGTCGGAGAGCTGCGAATGGGTCGTGCTCGCCGGATGGATGATCAGGCTCTTGGCATCCCCGACATTGGCGAGAATGCTGAACAGCCCGATGTTGTCCACCAGTTTGATGCCCTCGGCGCTGCCGCCCCTGACGCCGAATACGACCATTCCGCCCGCGCCGTCCGGCAGGTATTTCTGCGCGAGATCATGCGACGGATCGCCGAAAAGTCCCGGGTAGCGCACCCATGCGACCTTCGGATGATGCTTCAGGAACTCCGCCACCTTCCGCGCATTGGAGCTGTGGCGCTCCATGCGCAGCGGAAGCGATTCGACTCCCTGCAGGAAGAGCCATGCCGCGTCCGGCGCGAGCGTCGGCCCCTGATTGCGCAGCCCGACCGTACGCAGCCGCAGAATGAACGCCAGCGGATTCAGTTCCCCGAGATCGTGGGCGAAACGCAGTCCGTGATAACCGCGGTCAGGTTCGTTGTAGAGCGAGAACTTCGGATCGGTCCAGTCGAAATTCCCGGCATCGACGACCACTCCTCCGATGCCGGTTCCATGTCCTCCGATCCACTTGGAAAGCGAGTGGATCACGATGTTCGCGCCGTGCTCGATCGGACGCAGCAGCGTCGGCGGCGTGAAGGTCGCATCGACGATCAGCGGCAGGTGATGCTTTTTCGCAATCGCAGCGTAACCTTCGATGTCGGCGACGTCGAGCGCCGGGTTGCCGACGGTTTCGATATAAAGCGCACGGGTCTTTTCATTGATCGCAGCCTCTGTCGCCGCAAAATCGTTGACCGGCGCGAAGCGGACCGTGATTCCCTGCTGGGGCAGGATCGCGTCGAACTGCGTGAAGGTGCCGCCGTAAAGATTGTTTGCGGAGACCAGTTCATCGCCCTGCCTGAGAATATTGGTAACGGCGAAATAGATCGCCGCCGTGCCGCTGGAAAGCGTCAGCGCCGCTGCGCCGCCGTCGAGCTGCGCCAGGCGTTTTTCCAGCACGTCGTTGGTCGGATTCATCAGCCGGGCGTAGATGTTGCCCGGCTCCCGCAGCGCGAACAGGTCGGCGCCGTGCTGCGAGCTTTTGAAGTTGTAAGCGGTGGTGCGGTAAACCGGCACAGCCCGGGCGCGGGTGGTCGGTTCGATCTCCTGGCCGGCGTGGAGCGCCAGCGTTTCGATATGATAGTTTCGATTGTTCATGGATGTCTTCTCCCGGTGTTGCGTTGACTCAGTGATTGAACAGCCAGCCGGAGAGATAGCGTTCTCCCGTATCCGGCAGCAGGGCGATGATCCGTTTGCCCGCATATTCCGGGCGCTTGCTCAGTTCGAGCGCGACGAAAAGCGCGGCTCCGGAACTGATGCCGACCAGCAGCCCCTCCTGCTTCGCGGCTGCACGGGCGGTGTCGCCCGCCTCTTCGGCTCCGACCGGAAAAATCTCGTCGATGATCTGCGTATCGAGTACCGAGGGGACGAATCCGGCGCCGATGCCCTGAATTTTGTGCGGTCCGGGCCTGCCGCCGGAGAGCACCGGGGAGTCGGAGGGCTCCACCGCGATCAGCTTCACGTCCGGATTGCGCGCTTTCAGCACTTCGCCGACTCCGGTCAGCGTTCCGCCGGTTCCGACGCCGGCGACGAAGGCGTCGACTTTGCCGCCGGCATCCTGCCAGATCTCCTCGGCGGTCGTGTGCTTGTGGTATTCCGGATTGGCCGGGTTGTCGAACTGTTGAGGAATGAATGAACCCGGATGCGTTTTGGCAAGTTCCTCCGCTTTGGCGATTGCGCCTTTCATGCCGAGTGCGCCTTCGGTCAGCACGAGCTCCGCGCCGTAGGCGGCGAGCAATTTGCGGCGCTCAATGCTCATGGTGTCCGGCATGGTGAGGATCAGCCGGTAACCTTTGACTGCCGCAACGAGGGCGAGGCCGATACCGGTATTGCCGCTGGTCGGTTCGATGATCAGCGCTCCCGGCGCAATCTTTCCCGCCTTTTCCGCCGCCTCGATCATGCCGATGGCGATGCGGTCCTTGACGCTGCCGGCAGGGTTGAAGGATTCCACTTTGACCAGCACTTCCGCATTGCCCCGGTTGAGTTTGTTGATCCGCACCAGCGGGGTTTTGCCGATTTTTTCTAGAATGTCATTGCAAATTTTTTCGGACATGATAAAACCTCCTTTTTTCCAAAACTCTACTTTTTTGGTTGTGATATCATAAAATACAGCGTCCCCGGATAAAAACAAGTAAACATTGGAATTTTTTTACTTTTTTCTATTTCAGGGCGCAATCATGAAAACAGAGCAAAAAAGCAGATGACGGTACTTGAACCTACTCTATCGGTAGTGTATATTGCTCAGGATGGTTTGCAGGAAACGAGATGAATGAAAAAGAGGAAAGTAATGAAAATTTCCACGAAAGGGCGTTACGGTTTGCGGATTCTTCTGGATATCGCCTTGTACCGCGTCGGAGACAAACCGCGCATGATCCGTGAAATCGCGAGCAATCAGGAAATTTCCGAAAAGTACATCAGCCGCCTGATCATAGAACTGAGGAAAGCGGGATTCGTGAGGTCGGTCCGCGGTGTGAATGGCGGTTATACCTTGACGCGCAAGCCGGAAGACATCAGCGTCCTCGATGTACTCGAAACAATGGAGGGGCCGGTCGCCATCGTGGACTGCATGAACTCCTCGGGAGAAGTGTGCCGCCGGAAATCACAGTGTCCCACGCAACGGATGTGGACGGAAATCAATCAGAAAATCCGGAGCGCCTTTGCCGCCTACACCTTGAAGGATCTGGTGGAGCTTTATATCTCCAACGGCGAAACCGTCCTCGACTACTGCATCTGACCGCCGCTTCCGGCGGAGATGAAACAATTCAGACTTGCGAGAAATGCCCGGTCTTCCGCAATGCTGCGCCCGCGGGTGGTCAGATAGCCGCCGGTAATCATGCTGTTCATCCCGGCAAGCATCAGGAGTCCCTGGAAGTCTTTCATCGTCGTCTCGCGTCCTGCGGCGAATTTCAGCATCTTCGCGGGGTTGACCAGCCGGAATATCGCAGATGACTTGGCGACATCGGCAACCTCCATGACCGGAAGATGCTCCAGCGGCGTTCCCCTGACCGGAAGCAGGACATTCAGCGGAATGCCGTCCACATCCAGCTCGCGCACCGCAAATGCCATTTTCACCCGGTCGCGCCAGATTTCGCCGAGTCCGAGAATTCCGCCGCAGCAGATTGATACGCCGTACTGCTGCGGACCTCCGTTCCGGCTCCTGCGGCTCCGTTCAAAGCGGAAGTCAAGGCGCGTTCGGGGCAAACACCGATTTTCTGCCGGGTGTCTCCATCACCGGACGACACGCTGCGCGCGGAAATTCCGGAAGGCATTCCGGCGATTTCGCCGGGACAGTCCCTGGGCATCTGTCCGCTGAATATTCAGATGCCGCCGCCGTTCCGGACTTCGGAACGTTTTGCGAGACGTTCGAGCATGTCGCTGCGGTAAACTGCCGGAATCTTCTGCTGAAGCGCCTTGATTTCCGGCTGCCGGAACAGAGCGGTGCGATCGTATCGACGCGAAATCCGATTTCCCTCGTCGGCGATAATCCGCCCGGGGGAGCTGGAGAATACCACGAGCCGCGTTCCCAGATAAAGGGCCTCGTCGATGTCGTGCGTCACGAAAATCACCGTCCGCCGTTTTCCGGCATCACGGTGCAGATTGCGCACCAGCTCCTGCAGGAGCGCCCGGTTTACCGGGTCCAGCGCGCCGAACGGCTCGTCCATCAGCAGAATCCCGGAGGGGGACGCCAGCGCCCGCGCGATTGCCGCCCGCTGGCGCATGCCGCCGGACAGCGCCTCCGGATACTGGCCGAAAGAACCGCCCAGTCCCACGGTTTCGAGATAAGACTCCGCCAGCGCCTTTACCTCCTTCCGGTTTTTATCCGGATATGCGGCATGCAGTGCCAGCGTCAGATTCGCCCCGGTCGTCATCCAGGGGAAGAGCGAATAATCCTGAAAGACCACGGAACAATGGCGATCCGGCCCGGCGACTGGTTCGCCGTCGATCCGGATTTCTCCGGCCGACGGCCGTTCCAGTCCGGCAAGCAGCCGTAAAAGCGTCGATTTTCCGCAGCCGGATTGTCCGAGAATACAGAGAAATTCGCCGTTTTCGATGTTCAGGTCAATTCCCTGAAGGATCGTCTTCGAATCATAGGAAAAATCAATATGCCTGCATTCAATCATGTATATTCCTCCGGTAACGCAGCAGCCTGCGCTCCAGTTTGTTGAAAAGCCACATCAGCGAAGTGACGACGATTCCGATAAAGAGGATGCCGACGATCACCCGTCCGTAATCCGCGAAGTCGGAAAAGTTCTTCACATACCAGCCGAGTCCCTCAGTTGCGCCGATCAGCTCGGCGGCGGTCAGCAGGAGAAAACTGAAAATCAGCCCGAGCGAAGCGCCGGTCAGGATCGACGGCATCGCTCCCGGCAGCAGAATCCGGAAAAAGAACACGCTCCTTTTCAAGTGGAGCATTCTGGCTGAATCCAGCAAAGAATCCGGAATCGTCACTACTCCGGAAACCGTATTGACGAAAACCGGCCAGAACGCTCCCGACCAGATCACGAAGATCGAAGCCGAACGGAAACTCGGCAGAAGCGCAATCGCATACGGAATGTAGACGATCGGGGGAATTGCGCCCAGCACGCGGGAAAACGGTTCCGCTGCGGCGCGCAGCCTGCGGGAGCTTCCCACGGCGATTCCGGCCGGAATCGCCGTCACAAGGGCGAGCCCGTAGGCGGAACCGAGCAGATAGGAAGAAGAGAGCAATCCCCTGAGCATATCGCCCAGTTCCGCGAAGAACAGTGCGAGAATCGCCGCCGGCGGGGGAAACAGCACCGGGTCGGCAAGTCGGAAATTCGCACTGGCCAGCTGCCAGACCAGCAGAACCGCTTCGATTACAGTGGCGGAATCGATCACGGCGTTGCGCTTCTCTTCCCGCCGGGCGAGCCGGGCGCGTACTGTCGTGACGGCCGGCAGCGCGAGAGCGAGCAGCGCAAGCGGATAATCCCGGTTTCCCAGCGCGGCCGCAAACAGCGCGAGGCTTATGACTGCGAGCAGATATTTCATGACCGATTCCACTCCCTGTTTCAATTGTTCGCTTTGAAGAAGGCGTCCATTTCCCGGTATACCGGATCGTCGGGCCACCGTTTCAGCACTTCATCCAGTGCTTCGCGGTAAATCGATGTGTCGATATGGCGGCTGATGTCGACCCGGTTTTCCGGCAGGTAGCCGATCTCGTTCATCGTATTCCAGAAATCCACGGTTCCCTTTCTCAGAGGGTCGGGGTTGGAGTCGAAGGTATGATCGGTATAGGTGTCCGCGCGGACAATGCCGGGATCCAGCTTGAAACTGCCGGCGAATATCTTCACGGTTTCCTCCTGATTTTCCCGGTAAAATCTGTACGCCCGGATTTCCGCGATCAGATATCGCTTGTAGATTTCCCGTTTCGCCTTCAGGTCCTTCGTGTTGGCGATCAGCCGGCAGCAGGTGTAGGCGGGCTGGAAATCGGCGATGTAATTCGACACCACAAGACCGTAATTTTTTTTCGCCAGCGAAAAGTGCGGGCTGAATACGATCCCTGCATCCACCGCGCCCTTCCGGACGGCTTCCACCACGGCGCCCTGGCCGCCGAATTCAATGATTTTAAGATCTTTGTAAGGATCGACCCCCGCCTTTTTCAACGCGCCGCGAAAAATCACGTCGCCGGTGGAGAGTTTGCCAAGGCCGACTCTTGCTCCCTTGAAGTTCGCAAGATTCCGGAACTTCCCGGCATTCTCCGGCTTGACGATGATCGCCTGACCGCCGATCATCATGCCGCCGAAGACGGTGAAGTCGACTCCTCGGGCGATGAAAAGCAGCGGCGCCGCCGTGCCGAAGGTCCCGACATCAAGTTTTTTCGCCCGGACCGCTGCGCACCCTTCCGCAGTGGTATTGAATTGAAACAGATCGGCATCAATTCCTTCTTCGGCGAAAAAGCCTTTTTCCCGGGCGATGAAGTGCAGTCCGTGCGCCGGTTCCGCCAGATAGCCGACCCTGACCTTGTCTGCGGCGAACGTCCCCGAAGCCGTGAGAGCCAGAATTGCCGAAAGAGTGATTTGGGAAATGTTGTTCATGTTGAAACTCCTTGATTTTTTTTCAGATTATTCAATTGTGTCGGAATCAATTCCGTACTGTTCAAACCCGAGATTGTTGAGCGGATTCCGCACACCGGCACGGACGTCCTCGACGATTTTGCCGACATTGGCCTGGATCTCCGTCGGTACAGGATCGAACGGCGTACTGTATTCCGCGCTCGCCAGAATCACGATCTGCGACTTCTTAGTCGATTCGCTTTCGGTCGAGAACAGCCAGCCGAGCAGCGGAAGGTCTTTCAGGAGCGGCACTCCCGCGACACCCCGGACGATGTCGAACTTCCTCAGGCCGCCGATCACGAAATTCTTGCCGCTGTTGCCGATCTGCACTTCCGTTTCGATTTCGGACTTGTTCAGACGCGGTTCCCCGCTGGAATCCCAGCCGATCAGCGAAACGCTCTCCGCATGGAGCTTCAGAGTGGTGCTGTTGGCCGTGACGATCGGCTCGACGAGATCAAGCGAAAAACGAAACCCTTCTCCGACTTTGGTGATCTGCTGCTGCCCCTTCCGGATTTCGAGTTTTCCTGCGTCCGGCACATCCGGTTCGCCTGCGAACGGCGCCGGCAGCCTGCCGGTGTTGCCGGGTTCGATTTTTTGCGACACGTCGTCATAGAACAGGCCGGAACCGACATTGATTGAGGTTGTGGTGCGGTTTTTGGCATTCAGCACGCCGCTGGTCAGCACCCGCGCTTTGCCGCGGCTGGTCAGAAAATCGATGTACTTGCTGTTCCACTTCGGATTGAAATTGAAGAATTCCGTTTTGCTGGAGCCGGAGTTGTTCACTCCCGCACCGAACGTGGAAGCCCAATTGCTGCGGAAACGCCCTCCTGCGGAAAAGAAATCCGCGCCGTCGTTGTTTTTCCAGCTCTGAAAATCCAGACCGATCTTGTCGTCGTTCTCCGCGAAGATTTCGACCACTTTGTAGCGGAAACGGATCTCCGGAATCGGGCGGTCGTATTGCGCAAGCATATTGCTGATATGCTTCCATGACCAGAAAGGAGCCGCGACGAACAGCGCGTTAAGTCCGCCGTCGACGATCAGTTTGTCCACTCCGTTGTCGAATTCCACATCAATCGCCGAAGCGCCCACTTCCGAAACCATTTTCTTCAAAGTCGCCGCTGAATTGATCTTCGGGAAGTAGATGAATTTCGGACGGCCGCTGGAGGCGGTCAGCCCGGGCTGGTCAAGCCGTTCCACCAGTTTGTCGATGCTCTCTCCGTAACCGTCGTCCTCAAACCGGCAGGCTTCCGCCGAGACGATCAGCAGCTTGCGCCCATTGTTGAATTTGAGCGCAGCGACGCTCGGCTGATTCTGATCCACGCGCTTGGCGTTGATGATGGCGTTCAGATACCAGCGCAGTCCGTAGGGGTCCGCATGTTTGAGCTCGTAAGTTCTGGTAATGACGTACGGGTCGTTGTTGTCGCGGATGAAATGGATCGCTTTCGTCCCGTCCTTGACTTCCAGCCGCAGCTGCGCCTGCACGCTGCTGCTGCCGTAACCGGCGCTGGGGGCGTTGAAATCGGCTTTGGGCTTGCCGGGAATCTGCTCCGGCACAAGTTTGATCGTTTCGCCCACCGTCAGGATGGAAGCGGGAAAAAGTGCGGCCAGAAGGAGAAATATCTTGTTGTTCATGAAGTAAAACCTTTCGGAAAATCAGTTGAGTTCTTCCGCAACGACTTCCGGACTGACCGGAGGAGCCGGCAGAAGTTCGGGGTGGACCAGACGGGCTTCGGCTGTGACGATGATGTAGCTTTTCTCTTTCAGCGTGGTGGTCGTGCCGAACAGATACTTGAGCACCGGAATCCGCGAGAGAAACGGGATGCCGATCGTTTGTTCAACATCGGTCTCCTTTACATAGCTGCCGAGCAGTTTCTCCTGCTTGAAGCCAAGTGTCAAAGCGCCGTCGATCCGTGCGTAATTGCTGAGTTCATCTCCTCGATTGTTGCGTTCCACCACGCTGTTCACTCCGAGGTTGTAGGAGAAAATCACTCCGCCGGTTCTGTTGTTTTCATAAAAATCCCCGGTCGCCGGCACCATGCCGACGGAATCCACTTCACCGGTCTGTGCACCGAAGCAGATCACCGGGTTGGTGATTTTGAGCGCGACGGCCGGAGTTTCAGCTTGGTCGGCCACGACATCGGTTCGGTCGTCATCATCCTTTTTGAGGTTCTGGTAGCTCGGCGTCAACTCTGCATAATAGGTGCGCGTGACATCGCGGCCGTCGCCGTAAAGCGGCGTATTGAGAAAGGTCAGGTCCGCATTGGAAACCAGCCGGGCGTTGCCGGATTGCTGAAGCAGCCGCACGAAACTCAAATCGAACTGCGGCGCCGTGAAAAATCCACCGTAGCTCCAGCTCGTGGAGAAATTTTTCGCAAGATCGGCAAACTGTTTCGCTCCACCGAGGAGTTGCAGAACCGCTTCGTTGGAGAAAACCTTTCCGGCATCATATCCGGCTGCGAACAGATTCAATCCCGGTCCGTTTTTCCACGCCAGATAGTCCACGCCGATGTCACGCAGTTTGCTTTCGCGCACCTCATAGTAGTTCAAACGCAGATTCACCTGCGGCACCGGGCGGTCCAGCCGCTGTACCCAGGCGAGAATCGCCTTGGCGGAAGCCACATCATCTTTCCAGTAGATCGTATTGGTTTCCGCATTGAGATAGGCCGCGCCGATGCCCGTGCGCAAAGCGCCATTGATGATGTTGACGATATCCTGCGCCGCCCGGTAACGCGGCGTGTAGCTGATGCGGGTCACGCCGGTGCCTTCGATCACGGAGCCGAACTCGTCAAGTTTGCCCGGCTGGTCGATTTTTGCGATCAGGTCGTCGATCAGCGGGATGATTTCCGGGCCGGTGGAAACGATCAGCCAGTTCTTTTTTGCCGAAAAGTAGTTGACCCGTTCGACCCGCGACTGCGAGTCGTAACGCTTGACCGCGTTCTCGACAAAGGGACGGATATCGGTCGCCTTGACGTATTTGAGTTCATAGATTTTGCTTGTAATATTGGTTTGGGCGTCATCCTGAATCAGACGGATCTGCCGCACCTCGTCAGGCACGTTTTTTCTGCCGGCAAACGCCGGAGACTGTCCGAAGGCGGAGACGGAAAAACCCGCCGCCAATATGATATGGAAAATACTGTTGTTCATGGTGGTTCCTCATCGGGAAACGCTTCACTCCGAGAACAGAGAAGCGTAAATTGATCTGGTCATAAAAAACGGACCCGGCACGGGTCCGATTCTGTCGGCTGCGATGCAGTCTCAGCGGCGACATCGGTCCGGCATTCGGCTCATGCGGCACATCCGGCGGAGCACGGGAGTCATTTTTCCCGTAAAACGGCAGGTTCCGGCGGCATCCGGTAACGAAATGAAACGGTTCGTTTTCATCATCTCCTTTCCGACGATAATGAATTTCGTCATGATATCAAAGAAAACCAAAGCCGATGACTCGGCTTTCGCCATGCACGGGAGCAATCAGCGCGCGAAACAGAATCTCCTGCTCAATGACGGAATCATCGCTGCCGGTTCTGCGGAAACAGACTTTCCAGACCAGTGTTTTCAGAACCGGAGTTTTCAATTCCCCGCGATATTCAAAAGAGTGGATGGTTCCCAGCGTGTTCTGCAGCTGCAGGAACGATTGCGAGAATGCTTCTGGTGTAAATTCCTTCTGAAGATTTTCCGCGAGGACCTCTTTCAGCAGTTCATATTTTTTTCCTGAAAGGCTCTCAGCACGGCATCTGCGCATTGAAGCGCGGCGCTCCGGTCATATTCCCCGCCGGAAGCGGGATTTTTTTCTGGTTCCGCCGGGATTTGAACACACCCGGCAACAAAGACGGCCGCTGTCAGAAGCACCGCCTGAAATCGGGCAATTCGGATGATCTGCTTTTTCATAGGGGCTCCTTCGGTGTCGCTGCATTAATCTCTACTATTTTGATCGATTTTGTAAAATACATCATATATGCATATTTTCAAGTTTTAAAATCTAAAAATATCTATTTTTTTAATATTCACAATTAAAAAGGTAGCGTTTATAATCAAGGCCTCCTCTTTCCGAATCTCATTTCGAATCGCTCATGTATTCTTCTGAAAACTCAAGCTGTCTTCGTCTGCGTCAGCCGAACCGGACGATATCTCCCGGCATCACCTTCGTCATTATTTACCGTTTCTTTCACAATTCTGTAATGCAGGAAGCATTCCCTGAACAAATTTGTTCAGGCCGGGCGCTTCTCTTCCGCCGGTTCACGCTCATTTTGCCGGCTGGCACGGAATTTGCTTTATCGGATGGCACGGGAGTCCGATATGTTTCATCACTCCCGCAGCAATCTTTAAGCAAGGAGAGTATGACATGAAATGGTTCAGACATTTTCTACTGACGGCGACGGCCGTGGTCGCGGCCGCCGTCTCCGCCGCCGATAAACCGGTATTGCGCATCGGCTACAGCGACTGGCCGGGCTGGACCGCCTGGGAGATCGCTGACAAGAAGGGGTTTTTCGCAAAGCACGGCGTCGATGTGAAGCTGGAATGGTTCGAATACGGCCCGCAGATGGATGCGTTCGCCGTGGGACGGATCGATGCGGCAGGCATCTCCAACGGCGATGCGATGGTGCTCAACGCCTCCGGCGCACGCAACATCATCATCATGATCAACGATTACTCCAACGGCAATGACAAGATCGTCGGCGCGCCCGGCATCGGTTCGATCAGAGAACTGAAAGGCAGGAAAGTCGGCGTTGAGATCGGCTGCCTGAGCCACATGCTGCTGATGAACGCGCTCGCGAAGAACGGCATGACGGAAAAAGACGTGACGCTGGTCAACATGCCGACCCACCAGGCGGCGCAGACTCTCGCCTCCGGCGACGTTGCGGCGATCGTCGCGTGGCAGCCGAATTCCGGGGCGGCGCTCGAACTGGTCAAAGGCTCCCGGGAACTTTACACCAGCGCCGACGAACCCGGCATCATCTACGACACGCTGGCGGTTTCGGCGGAGAGTTTGCTGAAACACCGAGCCGAGTGGAGCAAGGTCGTCGCGGCGTGGTATGACGTAATCGACTACCTGAACGATCCGGCCAACCGGGACGAAGCGATGAAAATCCTGGCCGCGCGGGTCGGCGTGACGCCGGAAAAATATGCGACCTATATGAAAGGGACCCGGTTTCTGACCGCCGGCGAAGCGATGAAAATCTTCCGCAAGGCGGACGGTTTCGGTTCGGTCTACGGCTCCAGCGCGATTACAGACAAGTTCTTCGTCGACAACAAAATCTATAAAGAGAACGTAAACATCCCCCGCTGCATCGACCCGAGTTTCACCCGGGCGTACCTGAAGGGGAGGAAATAACCGGTTCGGGGAGGCGATTATGACTTTGCGGCAAGGATGCTTCGCCATCCGCAAAAAACTGACCCGGCGACAGGAAGGGACGCTTCTGGTGCTGTCGTTCGTGCTGCCGCTCGCATTGTGGGCGGCGGTCAGCTACACTCCCTTCCTCTATCATCCGGACATGCGGATCACGGATGCGGGCGACAGCCTGCTCTGCGCGCCCGGCGACCGGATCGACCGTTCGGGGTTCGAGCGGGAAAACAAGGCGATTCTCGAAAACGGCGGCGTCCCGATGCGGGGCGTCCGGGCCAATCCGGCCTGGCTGCCCGCGCCGCACGAGGTGGCGGCCGCGCTGGTGACCGCATTCAAGACGCCGCCGCGGCGCGACGGGGAGCCGTGGTTCCATCAGAGCATCGCGCACAGCATCCGGGTGGTGTTCCTCGGATTCCTGCTGTCGTCGCTGCTGGGAGTGCCGCTCGGCATCCTGTGCGGGGCGTTCCCGTTCTTCGAGCGGCTGTTCGAGCCGGTGGTGGAATTCATCCGCTACTTTCCGGCCCCGGTTTTCGCGACTCTGGCGGTCGCAATTCTCGGGATCAACGATGCGCCGAAGGTCGCGATCATCGTGATCGGCACCTTTTTCCAACAGCTGCCGATGATCGCCAATACCACGCGGCAGGCCGATCCGGCGCTGATCGAAGCGGCCCAGACGCTCGGAGCAGGCCGCAAGCGCATCCTGATGCGGGTGGTCATCCCGTCGGTGCTGCCGAAACTCTACAAGGACATGCGCATCCTGCTCGGCTGGGCGTGGACCTATCTGATCGTCGCGGAGGTGGTCGGCACCACGACCGGCATCAGCTGGTTCATCACCCAGCAGGCCAAATACCGGAATTTCGCGAACGTCTACGCGGCGATCGTGATCATCGGCTGCATCGGCCTTGCCTGCGACATGTTCCTCGCGTGGTTCGCAAAACAGATTTTTCCGTGGGAGGCCGGCTGCCGGACCCGGCTCTACCGGATCTTCGCGGAGGTCTTCGGTCCCCGCGACCAGGTGTTCAGCTTCACCCTGAAAAAACATTCGCCGGAAAACGTGGAGGAGTAATCATGGAACCATTACCCGACTACAAGCAAATGACTCCCGAGGTGCGCGACCGTTTCGTCCGGCTGAAGCGGCGCCCGGTAATCATGGAGGGAATCCGCGTATGCAAGGAGTTCCCCGCCTCTGACGGCCCCCGGACGGTCCTGAAGGATGTCAGTTTCCGGCTGCATCACCGCGAATTTCTTTCGATCATCGGTCCCTCCGGCTGCGGCAAATCGACGCTGATCCGGATCCTGGCCGGACTTGAAACCGCGACTTCCGGCGAAATCCTGCTGGACGGCAAAGCGGTCACGAAACCGGGCGCGGAACGCGGAATGGTGTTTCAGAAATACACCCTGTTCCCGTGGCTGACGGTCTGCCGGAACGTGATGTTCGGCCTTGAAACCGCCGGTTACAGCCGCGACGGCGCCGAAAACATGGCGCTGCAATGGCTGGACATCATCGGTCTGGAAAAATATGCGGACTACTACCCCGGCCAGCTTTCCGGCGGCATGCAGCAGCGCGTCGCGATCGCCCGCGCCCTTGCGCCCCAGCCGCGGGTGCTGCTGATGGACGAACCCTTCGGCGCACTGGATGCGCAGACCCGCGCCCAGATGCAGAACTACCTGCTGGAGGTCTGGCACAACATCGACATCACGGTCATTTTCGTGACCCACGACCTCGACGAGGCAGTCTATCTGTCGGACCGGATTCTGGCGTTGAAAGCGAATCCGGGCGAGGTCAACGAAGTGATCGAAGTGCCGGTCCCCCGGCCGCGCGCCCCGGACATGCTGCTGTCGCCGGAGTTTCAGGCGACGCGACGCCACATCGACGAACTGATCAACCCGAACCGCCGGGCGCAGAAGCCCGACTTCAAAATCATCAATATGGTCGGAACCAGAAACTACCTGTAAGGAAGGAGAATTTTATCATGGAAAACAATCTTGTTCTGCTCACCGAAACCGTAATCGACGGCGGCTGGAATTATTCCCGGATCGTGAAGCGCGGCCAGCTGCTGCGCCTGACCGATCTGGAAGGCGGAGCCAACGTATCGGCGATGTTCTACAACGCCGGAAACTTTTCCGAACGGTTCAATCTCGGCGATACGCTGAAAATCCAGCACATCTGCCGCCTGACGAAACACTGCTGCATCTACTCCGACATGGGACGCATCCTGATGAGCGTGCCGGAAGACACCTGCGGCTGGCACGACATGCTCTGCGGCTGCACCCATGCCGCGCTGATCGAGAAGCGGTTCGGCAAAAAGGAGTATCAGGAAGCGCACAATGAATTCTACCGCAACGGTTACGATTCTCTGCTCGTCGAACTGGGCAAACACGGCATGACCAAGCGGGACGTGACCGAAATCATCAACTTTTTCAGCAAGGTCACGGTCGATGAAAAAGGGGCGATGACCTTCGTGCCGGGCAATTCTCCGGCGGGAAGCCATGTAGACCTGCGGGCCGAGATGGATACGCTGGTGGTGCTTGATACCGGCATGCATCCGCTGAGTCCGGCGACCGAATATCCGCGCAAGCCGGTCAGAGCGGCGCTCTATGCGTGCGAACCCGGCCGCAAAGACGATCCGTGCTTCACCTGGTGCCCGGAAAACGAACGCGGATTCGCCGCCACCTCGCTCTACAACCTGTAATCCGGAGGACGCAATCATGGTTACCCGATATCTGGAAAGCCCCCGCAAGGAAGCCGACGCCGTCCACGTCGAAATCGTAAAGGCCGGAACCGGCTGGATGTATCCGGTCCGGAAAGGACAGATTCTGCGGATCGTCGACATCAACGGCAATCAGGCGGTCGACACCATTTTCTACAACGCCGACAATACCGCCGAACGTTACAGCGTACAGCAGACCGTGCAGCACCAGCGGAACGCGCTGGTCGGCGTCGGCACCGACCTGATGAGCAGCGAGGATCGCGTGATGCTGACGGTGGTGGCCGACACCTGCGGCGACCACGACACGCTCGGCAGCGCCTGCTCGTGCGAGAGCAACATGATCCGCTACGGTTTCGGCCACCGCTACCAGCACGCCTGCCGCGAAAGTTTCCTCGCCCGGCTGCTGGCGCACGGGATGGACAAGCGCGATCAGGTCAACAACCTGAATTTCTTCATGTACGTGCCGCTGGACGAGCGGGGCAATCTGAATTTCGCCGACGGCATCTCCTCGCCGGGCAAGTACATCGAACTCGAAGCGAAGATGAACGTGCTGGTGCTGGTCTCCAACTGTCCGCAGTTGAACAATCCCTGCAACGGCTATGATCCCACTCCGGTCAAGATGATCGTGTGGGACCCGGAAGGAGGCTGCCGATGAATCCGAAACTCAAAGCGGTGGAACGCGATCCGGCCGAGGCCGTCTGCTCCGCCGTGGTCAAGGCCGGAACCGGCTGGCTGCATGAGGTCCGGGCCGGACAGATCCTGCGGATCGTCGACCTGTGCGGCAACCAGTCGGCGGATGTGCTGCTCTACAATGCGCACGACACCGCCGAGCGTTACAATGTGAACAACACCATTGCGGCGCAGCGCAGCACGCTGATCGAGCTCGGCACCGAACTGCGTTCCAACGACGACAATGTGATGTTCACGGTCGTGGCCGATACCTGCGGTGAGCACGACACGCTCGGCAGCGGCTGTTCGGCGGAGGGCAATGCAATCCGCTACACCGACCGCACCCGCTTCATGCACAGCTGCCGCGACACCTTCGTGCGCCACTTTTCGGACATGCCCGGCATGAGCAAGCGCGACCAGACCTGCAACCTGAACTTCTTCACCAAAGTTCAGCTCGGCACGACGGGGAGCCTCGAATTTGTGGACGGCATCTCCGGCCCGGGCAAATACGTGGATCTCGAAGCGAAGATGGACGTGCTGGTGCTGCTCTCCAACTGTGCGCAGCTGAACAATCCCTGCAACGACTACAACCCGACTCCGGTGCAAATGCTCATCTGGGACGCCGAGAAAGGATAAGTGTTTTATGTTCAAGAAAGTACTGATCGCAAACCGCGGCGAAATCGCCTGCCGGATCATCCGGACGCTCAGGGAGATGAAGATCGGTTCGGTCGCGGTCTACTCCGATATCGATGAAACCGCCGCGCACGTGCTGGCCGCCGACGAGGCGGTCCGGCTCGGTCCGGCTCCGGCCGCCGAAAGCTACCTCAACATTCCGGCGATTCTCGCCGCCGCGCGGGAAACCGGGGCCGAAGCGATTCATCCCGGCTACGGTTTCCTGAGTGAAAACGCCGATTTCGCCCGGCAGTGCGAAGCGGCCGGAATCGTTTTCATCGGCCCCACGCCGGAACAGCTGGTCGACTTCGGGCTGAAGCACCGGGCGCGGGAACTGGCGCAGCGGTTCGAGGTGCCGCTGGTTCCGGGAAGCGGCCTGCTGCCGACTGCCGAAGCTGCGCTCGAAGCCGCCCGCGGAATCGGTTATCCGGTGATGCTCAAAAGTACGGCGGGCGGAGGCGGCATCGGCATGTGCGTGTGCCGTTCCGACGCGGAACTGGCCGCCGGTTTCGAACGGATCGGCCGGCTGAGCCGCAATAACTTCAAGGACTCCGGGCTGTTCGTCGAGAAGTACGTCGAATGTTCCCGGCATATCGAAGTGCAGTTGTTCGGGGACGGGCGGGGTCACGTCGCGATTCTCGGAGAACGCGACTGTTCCACCCAGCGCCGCAACCAGAAGGTGATTGAGGAGACGCCCGCGCCGGGCCTGCCGGAAGCGACCCGGGCCGCGCTGCACGCCGCCGCCCGCCGCCTCGGTGAAGGGGTCGCCTACCGTTCCGCCGGTACGGTCGAATTCATCTACGACTGCCGGACGGGCGACTTTTATTTCCTCGAAGTCAACACCCGGCTTCAGGTAGAACACGGCGTGACTGAAGCGGTTTTCGGCATCGACCTCGTGAAATGGATGATTCTGGAGGCGGCCGGAAACGTTCCTTTCGTTCCCGGGGAGTGTTTTACGCCCTCCGGCGCGGCGATGGAGTTCCGAATCTACGCAGAGGACCCCGGCAGGAACTACCAGCCGTCGAGCGGCCTTGTGACCGCCGCCGATTTTCCGGACGGAATCCGTTGCGACAGGTGGATCGAAACCGGCTCCGAAGTCAGTGCATGGTACGATCCGCTGCTCGCCAAACTGATCGTGCACGGCCGCGACCGCGCCGACGTGATCGCGAAGTCCGAACGGGCGCTGGCCGCCAGCCGTGTCGCCGGATTTGAAACCAATCTGCTGCTGCTGCGCGATGTGCTGAAGCTGGAAAAATTCCGTTCCGGGGAGGTTTCGACCGCCCTGTTGCGGGAGTTCGCCTATGCCGCGCCGACTTTTGAGGTTCTCGCACCGGGCGCGCAGACCACGGTGCAGGATTATCCCGGCCGCCTCGGCTGCTGGGATGTCGGCGTGCCGCCGTCGGGCCCGATGGACGATTACCACTTCCGGCTCGCCAACCGCATCGTCGGGAATGCCGAAAACGCTCCGGGGCTGGAAATGACCCTCTCCGGCGCAACGCTGCGGTTCAACTGCAAGACGCTGATCGCCGTGACGGGCGGCGATTTTCCGCTGAAACTGAACAACATGCCGGTCGAACGCAACCGTCCCTGCGAAGTGCATCCGGGCGATGTGCTGAAGATCGGCGTCACCCGCTGCGGCCAGCGCTGCAACCTCGCCGTGCGCGGCGGCATCGACGTGCCGGAATATCTCGGCAGCCGTTCGACCTTCACGCTCGGCCGTTTCGGCGGTCACGGCGGCCGCGCCCTCGCGGCGGGCGATGTGCTCCACATCGGGGGGATGACCGCGGGGGAACCGCTGACGCCCCCGGCCGCTTCGCTGCCCGAATTCGGCAGCCGCTGGGAGATCGCGGTCCTGTACGGGCCGCACGGCGCGCCGGACTACCTGACCCCGGAAGATGTGAAAACCTTCTTCGATGCGGAGTGGGAGGTGCATTACAACTCCTCGCGCACCGGCGTCCGGCTGATCGGCCCCCATTTTGAATGGGCGCGTCCCGATGGCGGCGAAGCCGGGCTGCACCCCTCCAACCTGCACGACAACGCCTATGCGGTCGGTACGCTGGATTTCACCGGCGACATGCCGGTAATCCTCGGCAACGACGGTCCGAGCCTCGGCGGTTTCGTCTGTCCGGTCACGGTCATCGGCGCCGAACTCTGGAAGGTCGGCCTGCTCCGCAGCGGCGACCGGGTCCGGTTCGTTCCGGTTTCGGTTGAATATGCGGCGCGCCTGCGCGAGTACCGCGAAGCCGTGCTGGCCGATCCCGCTGCCGCCTGGCCGCCGCCGCCGGTTCCTGAGCCGGTCGAGCCGGTCACTCCGGTCGTCGCCGAATTCGGCGGCGGCGATGAGATGGAGCGCATCGTCTGCCGCCAGGACGGGGATGCGTATCTGCTGCTGGAATTCGGCCCGCCGGTGATCGACCTGCGGCTCCGGTTCAAAGTTCACGCCTGGATGCTGAGGCTCGGTGAGCTGCACCATCCTGCCCTGATCGACCTGACGCCCGGAATCCGCTCTTTGCAACTTCACTTCGACCCGGCGAAACTGCCGCAGCGGGAGCTGCTGGAACTGCTTGCCGGCCTTGCGGAAGAACTGAAGAACAACCGGATCACCCGTGTCCCGGCCCGGATCGTACATCTGCCGCTGTCATGGGACGATCCCGCCACCCGGCTCGCCATTGAAAAATACGTCAGCACGGTCCGTCCCGGTGCGCCGTGGTGCTGTCCGAACAACATCGAATTCATCCGCCGCATCAACGGGCTGGACTCGGTTGACGAAGTGTATGAGACCGTGTTCAACGCCCGCTATCTGGTGATGGGACTCGGCGACGTCTACCTCGGCGCGCCGGTCGCGACCCCGCTCGATCCGCGCCGCCGCCTCGTGACGACCAAATACAATCCGGCCCGCACCTGGACGCCAGAAAACGCGGTCGGGATCGGCGGCGCCTACATGTGCGTCTACGGCATGGAGGGGCCCGGCGGCTATCAGTTCGTCGGGCGCACCGTACAGATGTGGAACCGGTTTCGCGTCACTCCGGAATTTGAAGCGGGCAAGCCGTGGCTGCTGCGTTTCTTCGACCAGGTCCGTTTCTATCCGGTCGGGCCGGACGAGCTGATGAGGATGCGCCGGGAGTTCATCGCCGGCAAATTCCATTTGAAGATCGAACCGACGGTTTTCGACATCGGAGAGTACGAAGCGTTTCTGCATGACAACGCCGCATCGATCCACGCCTTCGAAGCCCGCCGCAGGCAGGCTTTCGAGGAGGAAAAACAGCGTTGGATCGCCAACGGCCAGCTCACTTTCGAGACCCATTCCGGCGATGTCGTCGACGCCGCGCCCGAAGCCGTCCTGAAAGCCGGTGAAGAAGGCGTTTACGCCCCTGTCGCCGGAAGCATCTGGAAGCTGAATGTCGCCGCTCCCGGCACCCGCGTCAAGGCAGGCGAACCACTCGCCGTGATGGAGAGCATGAAAACCGAAATCGCGATTCCCGCAGAGACCGACTGCACAGTCACTCAGATCTTCTGCGCCGCCGCTACCGAAGTCAAAAGCGGCCAATGCCTTTTCGCCGTCACCGTATGATTCTTCCTTGGAAACCGCATTGCATAAAGGCACTTGAACATGCTGACGATCAAAAACTTATTACATCAGTACCGCACCGGGCGGACAACAGTGCGCCGCCGCCTGACCGAACTGTACCGGGCCGCCTCCGAAGCGCCTGCCGGAATCTGGATCAGCCTGATTCCCGAAGCGCAGCTGGAACAATATCTCGCCCGGCTGGAACGGTTGTCGCCGGACTCGCTGCCGCTTTACGGCATCCCGTTCGCAGTCAAAGACAACATCGACCTTGCCGGGATTCCGACCACGGCGGCCTGTCCGGCCTACGCCTACACTCCGGAGCGGTCGGCGCGGGTGGTCGAACTCCTGGTCGAAGCCGGCGCCGTTCCGCTCGGCAAAACCAATATGGACCAGTTCGCGACCGGGCTGGTCGGGGTACGCTCGCCGTATGGCGTGACCCCGAACCGGCTTGCTCCCGGTTATGTGGCGGGCGGTTCGAGCAGCGGCTCGGCGGCGGCGCTGACGCACGGACTGTGCAGCTTTTCGCTCGGCACCGACACCGCCGGTTCCGGACGGATTCCGGCGGCGTTCAATGAACTGGTCGGCGTCAAGCCGAGCCGGGGACTTCTGAGTACCCGCGGCGTGGTTCCGGCCTGCCGCACCCTCGACTGCGTATCGATCTTCGCATTGACGCTTGAAGATGCCGAAATTCTGCTGGAGGTCACCGTAAAATTCGATCCGAAAGACGCTTACAGCCGTGCCGCTCCGAAAGTGAATCCCCTGCCGCGCCGCTGGAAATTCGGTGTGCCGCGCGACGAAGAACTTGAGTTCTTCGGGAACCGCGCCTACCGCGACGCATTTTCCCGCGCGGTGCGGCGGATGGAAGCGGCAGGCGGCAAAAGGGTGACGATCGACTTCGCGCCGTTTCTGGCCGCTGCGCGTCTGCTCTACGAAGGACCGTGGGTATTCGAGCGTTACGCGGCGGTCGGCGGATTCATCGAGAGCCATCCCGGCGCGGCGCTTCCGGTGATCGAAACGATCATCACGCCCGGACATACGCCGCATCCGTCGGAGGTGTTCCGGGGAATGTACCGGCTGCAGGAGTGCAAGGCGAAGGCCGACGCGGAATTGGCGAAGGTTGACCTGCTCCTGACTCCGACAGCCGGAACCATCTACCGGATCGGCGAAGTCGAAGCCGATCCGATCCGGCTCAACAGCAATCTCGGGTACTATACCAACTACATGAATCTGCTGGACTATGCCGCCCTTGCAATTCCGGCGGCGCGGGCCGGCAAACTGCCGTTCGGCGTGACGCTGGTCGGCAGGGCGTTCGACGACGGCAGGCTGCTGGAGGCGGCGCGGCGCTTCCGGCTGGCGGAACCGTACACCGTCGCGGTCTGCGGCGCGCACCTCGCCGGCATGCCGCTCCACTCGGAACTGGAGGAGCTTGGCGCCCGTTTTCTGGGAAGCGCCGAAACCGCTCCCCGCTACCGGATGTACGCGCTGGAAAAAGGTTCCGTGCCGAAACCGGCGCTGTTGCGAACGGAAAAAGACGGAACTTCATTTTACGTTGAACTTTACGAACTGTCCGAAAATGCTTTCGCCCGGTTCGCCGCCCGCATTCCGCCTCCGCTCGGCCTCGGCATGCTGGAACTCCGGGACGGCTCCCGCGTCCCCGGCTTCATCGGCGAGGCCGTGGCGGCGGAGTGCGGCCGCGACATCTCCGGCTTCGCCGACTGGCGCGCCTATACCAGAACTTGTACGAAATCAGAATGGAAAGCGGACTCCCATGCAGAAACGAATGCCGTTTGAAAGATGTGCCGGAATGACCGGACTCGATCGGAAGTTGACCGGAACCGAACTTGACGCCGCCTACGACAACACCGGTGCGGTCGCCGACAGCGCCCGGCTGCTCGCCGGGTTCGACGAACGCAGCCGCCTTCTGGCCGAACGCCGTCCGGAACGTCTCGACCTGCGGTACGGCGTGCGCGAACGCCAGCGGATCGATTACTTTGCAAGCAGTGCCGTGAATGCGCCGCTTCTGGTTTTCATCCACGGCGGCTACTGGCAAATGCGGTGCAAGGAGACCTTCCGTTTTCTGGCGGCGGGACCGCTGCGGCACGGCATCCACGTCGCCCTGCCGGGTTACACGCTCGCGCCGGACCAGACGCTGACCGGCATCGTCGCGGAAATCCGCGACTCCCTGCGCTGGCTGCGGGAGCACGCCGCAGCGTGGGGAGCCGACTGCAGCCGGATCGTGGTCGCCGGCTGGTCGGCGGGCGGACATCTCGCCGCAATGATGTCTGACGAGGCGGGGGTGGTCGGCGTTCTCGCCGTCAGTGGTATTTTCGACCTGGAACCGATCTCCCGATGCAGCCTGAATGAAAAACTCCGGCTGACGCCGGAAGAAATCACGGGGCTGAGTCCGCAGCATCGTCCCCTTTCCCGGCGTCCGTTGATCGCGGCCTGCGGTTCTGCCGAATTACCGGAGCTGCTGCGTCAAAGCTGGGATTTTGCGCGGCTTCGCGCGGCTGCGGCGCTGCCCGGCGGCGCTTTCACGCTTCCCGGGCACAACCACTTCACAATCCTGCATGAACTGGAAGCCCCGGAAGGCAAGCTTACAGCAGCTCTGCTGAGCCTGGTTTAACCGTTTTGAGCAGGGGGAAATCTAAGAAGCCCGGCCGGTCGCGGCCCGGTTGTCAGGCTATTGCTTGAAGGAATTTGCCCCAGCGTAATTAATCGCGGTTATCGCCATACTTTTTTGAAAGCAGGCAACGAACAGCCACATAACGGCATGTGCGTTACTTCGTTCCTGCTTATGCCGCGGGTAAGTTTCGCCGGATTCCCGAAAAACGTCCTTTTACCAATATTGAGCTGCTTGTTATCATTTTGATCGTCGCGATTCCGGTAGTCTGAAAAATGGAATTTATGGCTGGGGGGACAGCGCCGCCGAGCTTCTGTCTGAAGAATACGGCAACCAGCGTTCCCCGAATCACAGCGAACATAAATTCAGGCTATTATACTATTTTAATTGACGCGTCTGGAAACGTCCAGCCTTAAGCTAGTCAGGCGTTCCCTGCAACGATGACAATGCTGCAGGTGCAACCGGCAGAAAATGCGACGAAACCATGACATGACATGATTCCGGTATTGGTCAAGCTCGAATATGGTATAGTGCATGGTTATTCCTCCTCCCGCAATTGGCTGACGATTTTTCGAAGTTTGGCAAGCGCCCGGCTCTTGGCGACATAAACCATATTGACCGGGATTTTCAGGAATTTCGCCACTTTTTCCGGGGATTCTCCTTTGACCGCATAAAACTCAAACGCCTGAAAGGTGGAATCTTCCAGTTGAAGTTTCAGCTGCTTCATCGCCAACGTCAGGATATGTTGCCGCCACTCCTCCTGCCAGCGGTCATGGTCATAGGCTTCCAACTCCACTGCTTCGCAATCGACCTCATTTTTGCGCCGCTGACGAATGATGTTCAGCGCACAATGATAAATCATCACCCCGAGGTAATCCCGGAATTTTCCCTTGGAACGGTCATAGACGAAACTTTTACTTCGGTCAAAAAAACGCAGCATGACCGACTGAACCAGCTCGTTGATTTCGGCAACATTGAGCTTGTAGTCCCGTCCACGCACCACGATCAGCGGACGATAGGTTTTATAGAACTCATTTGGTTTGTTTTCTAAAATTTGTCTGAATGATTATTTATTTCTCTCTTGAAAGACGTTGTTTTTCAAGGTTAGCAGATTTGCGCTCTTCCGGGTTTCCGCTTCTCAGTTCGGGAGTATTGATGCCACGGAGACGGATGGAAATATTCTTTCCGGCGATGGCGGAATGTTCGTCGATGTCACAGGCGAAGGTATCGCCGTCGATGACGCGCAAAAGGCGGGAGACTTTGACGTCGGGATAAAGTTTATCCTGTGGATGAGTGGCGCATCCGGCCAGCAGCAGAATTCCGAACAGCAGAAGTAATGTTCTTTTCATTGGTTTCGTCTCCTTTGTCATCTTATGCCGGAATTTATCGGCAATCTTACGCGGCAGACGAAAAATTGTGCAAAAAAAGAGGTGCTCCCCATGCACCTCATCAAGGCACCGCCAAGCGCCCACTCAAGAATGCAAAAGGGAGCACCAAAACACAATGGTGCTTTCCCTTCAGCAACGATTCTTGAGTCAAAAGTTTGGCGGTTTCTGATGAGAACGTCTGCTGAAAAGTCTACAAAGACTTAACTATTAAATTGTAAGAATTTATATGCCTGTTTTACGGCTCCTCATTTTACGAACCAGATATTTGGCCGAAACCACTTTCGGCTTACCGTTCTTTCCGCAAACCACAGCCTGTTGGCCGAGTTTTGCTTTCTTTTCCAGTTCTTCATTTACGGCATCCTGCAAGGCTTGTACCGCGAGCAAAGAAGTTTTTTGAGTGGCTTCAGCAGTCATGGCAAAACTCCTTCATCTGTTTATAAATAGTATCGTTATAAATGTTGACCCCGTTGGCGTCAACGTCAAAAATCAAAGAAATTTCCCGTTGGGAGTTATCCACGCAATGTGTCACATCGCACACGTCGGCATATTCAAACAAATTTGCCACGCTGCGCGGATAACGGCGTTCAATCGCATCGGAGGGAATGTTGTGCCCTCCCTGCTTGACTCGATATTCCACCCGCCTGGCTGAAAATTCCGCATTCGGCAGATACAAATAAAACAGTTCGACCCGCCATCCGTCATTTTTCCATTGCTTGATTTTCTGCAAATACGCTTTGCCGGAAAGCGTTGTCTCAAAGGCGAAATTTTCCCGTGAGCGAATTTTCTCTTCAATCGCATTCAGAAAAATTTTACTTGCCTGAAGTTGAACAGCCTCCACATTCAGTGGCGAAAGCCCTCTCGCAATCTCATCGGCGTTAATGAAATTCAAACATCCGGCAATTTTCGGAAGATATTTCATGGCAAAAGTCGTCTTTCCGGCACCGTTCGGTCCGGCAATGATATAACATGTTGGAGACTTTTGCATCAGAATACTTTTCCTTCATTTCATCGGTATCCGTTATAATATATTCCGGCGAGATAAAATATCAACTTTCTTTTGCTCTTCGGCATAAGAAATCGGGAAAACCCCGGCATTAGTTCACGGAAGCACTTCGGACCCCGTAGAAAAATCGCCAGGCCCGGCACAGCATAACGCTCCGGGCAAGAATACCGGGAAATCCGAAGATGCTTCCTTTTTTACGCTTGACCTTCAGGAATTCAGCCCATATATTACCTTGCGAAGCGGAATTACAGCAAGAAATTTGATATATGGCATTTACAACCAGAGGAAGTTTATTATCCGCCGTCCGGCGCGGCGATGAAGTCGGCTGGGGTGAATTCTATGCGCTGTACAAGCCGCTCATTCTGTTGCGCGGCGGCGACCTCCGGCTCAGCCAGACCGAGAAGGAAGAACTGGTTCAACTGGTGATGCTGGACTTCTTCAAGGGAAGCCGTTCTTTCGTCTATGACAAATCCAAGGGGCGTTTCCGGGACTACCTGAAGCGGATTATTCACAACAAAGCCTGTGACCTGATGCGCAAACGGCAGGACGGAACCGTTTCCATCGAATCGGAAGATTTCGGCATTGAAGAGCTTCCGGCTGAAGCTGAGGATATCTGGGAAAAACAATGGCGTGCAACCGTGTTGGCTCAGGCGCTTTTGGAAATCAAGCAGAAATGTGACCCCACGACTTATCAGTCCTACATGTACTTTGCTCTCCAAGATATGTCTGCCCAAGAGGTGGCAAATCTGCTGGTACATATAATAGGAAAATCCGACATCAAAACACACTGGCGGATATGAAAAAAGTTTGAAATTTCTTTTCTGAGCAGGAAAAATCCCCGACAGACAGGGAACTCTTCCCTGCTGCCGGGAGTGCGTTACGCCGCTAGAAGCTCCTGCCGTATCTTTTGAATTTCGTCCTCCTCAATAATTTTATTGCAGACCCGCCTGCTTCTGAGGACGCCGAATTTGTCCATCCAGTTTTTTACCGCCACATCGGAGATATTATAGATGAGCCCGATGGTTCGGTTGCTGTATCGGTTAACGAGCCGGGAAAGTGCTTCCGGTGTCGGGCGCAATGGTTGCATCTTCTTTGCCTCTTCGGGGACTTCAAAGTTGATTTCCTCTGTCACAGCAAAAAGCTTTTTGCAACGCGCATCCATATCTCCGCGAGCTTTCTCCAACATTTTTGTGTAAAGTTTTATCATCTCCACCGATTCCCAGCAGAAGATACGCATCGCGTCACGCATAGGGCAATCTCTGGCGGCCAGCCATGACATCAACGTAGTCCGGAAAGAGTGAAAACCGTAGATGCAACCGTTACGCTGTCGCCTGAGCCCCTCTTTTGAGAGCTGGGTAGTCTCCTTGCCAAGAGCTTCTTTAAAGATTTTCGTGCATTTCTTGTAGACTTCTTTGTCGTTGTACTCATTAGCAATAACCGGATTGACGTAAGAAGATACTCTATCTTGCATTCGGCGCTGAAGAAGTTCCATAAGATTGGCTGATATCGGAATTCTTGCTGTCGAACCGGCACACTTACGCATTGTTTTATAAGGGTGAAACTCAATAAAACCGGTTTTGAAATCAACATGTTCCCATTTGAGAAGGCAACAGTCTTTCAGCCTTGCGCCAATACTTGCGCCGACGATAAACAAATCTATATAGTCCTGACCATAATTTGCCACTGTTTTCATCACCGCATCCAGCATATGGGGCTCCAAGGGCATGTGGGTTGATTCGGAACCATCTGATTTCGGCTTGCGCCTGACGATGTCGGGGTGAAAAGGGTCTCCGTTCGGCAACTGGTGATTGACTGAGACACAACGAAAGACGTTCGATAAAAGGTTGATTTTTTTATTGAACGTAGTCCCCCGGATATGGGTGCTGTTCCACAAATGCAGTGCATAATCTACGGAAATATCATTGCTGATTTCATCCATGTATCTGAGCTTTTTCTGCTCGCACCATGCTTTGAAATGGGCGTAGTTGCTGCGGATGTGCTTCTGGCGGAGAAGCGAGTTATCCAACTGTTCAGGATTTCTTTTAAGCCAGTAATCGAACCCCTCCTGAAATGTCAGGCGCGGAATTTCGAGGCCGTCCACCACTTCGGAAAGATTGCGGATGACCTTGAGGGCGTTCTGCCGTTTGCGGGTGATGAGTTCGGCTCCCACCGTCTCCGAGGCAATGGAGCGGTCCCGGAAGGCCACCGCTTCCTGATAATTACTGGTTCCGGTGTAGAAAGTCTTACGCTTTCCGTTGATAAGGCGGCGAAACGTCCATTCGCCATTCGGGGAACATCTTTGTTCCAGCGTCGGTGCTTTTGATTTTGTTCTCGGCATTTTCTTATCTCCTCTGTTTCGGTAATTATAATACCGGACGAGATAAGACAAAAACACACGCCGTTCTGAAAAATCCAAGGATATTGGCTACAATATTGGCACAGAACGCACTTTTTGCGGGTTCCGGATTGGCGGGTTATCCTTGTTTTGAGGCGAAAAAAAATGGTACACCCGACGAGATTCGAACTCATGACCTTCTACTCCGGAGGCAGACGCTCTATCCAGCTGAGCTACGGGTGCCCATGTTTGTTGTTATATAAGATAGCGCCGTTTTTGGATTTTTAAAGCAGCTTTCTGAAGAATATTTGATTTTTTTTATTCATTTTGAGGCTGAACAATCATTTTTCATCAATTAAAGAAGAAAATCCGGCTCCTATGGCTGCTTCGGCACTCTCAAGCCCCGGCGCATCGCACGGATGTTCCGCTGCACCAGAACCGCACTCCGGCGGGAAATCTCTCCGGTTCCGTATTCCGCCTCGTAAAAAGCCAGCACCACCGTCGTCATCCGGCGGTCAAAACCTTCGCGGAAATCCGCAAGCATCCGGGCATAGTCCAGTAACTCCTCGTTCCGACGGCGCGGCACCCCGGCAAGCGTCAACTCAATCCGAATCGCCTGATAGCCGAAAAGCACGCTCTCCCGGTATTCACCCGCCTTCAACGCCGCCGCCGCCTTCTCAAAACAAGCCTTCGCCTCCTCCTCTTGCCGATGAAGCCGACGAAGTCGCAACTGTTTGCGCAACAGTACATAAGCCGCAATCAGCGCCGCTCCAGCCAGAACCACCGCCGGATAGTACCGCCGCAGAAACTCCTGCCCGATTCGGAGATAATGCTGACTTCGACTCCCAAGCTGCTTGAGATACTCCCAGGCCGCCTCCCCTCTGGTCTTCTTTTTATCGGAGGCGCGATTCGCGGATTTCGGCGCCACCTTCCTGTAGGTTTCCTTGATCTGCTTGCGGATCTCCTCCTGCACCTCCGCGACCTGCATGATGATTTCCGCGGCTTTCGACGGCGTCTCCTCCGCCCGCACCTGCTTCAGATACATGTCTTTCAACGTCTGAAGCGTATGCTCGGTCAACTCCGGCGGCGTAACCCGCCATTCATCTCCGAAGGGATCCCGCAGCTTGCCGATCCCAATCGGAGTCGTCTGCGACCGGATCTCACCCGGCGGCGTCGCATCCATAGTCAGCCAACCGTATTCCGGCACGAAAATCTGAGTCCACGCATGAGCATGGTATTCATATACCTCAAACACATTCTGCAAAGTATTAAAATCGCCCGGCGAAAATCCGGCCGCAGTACGGGACGGCAATCCCGCCAGCCGCGCCATCACCGCCAAAGACGCGGCAAAGTACTCGCAATGCCCCTCCTTCAGCTCAAAGACGAAGTAATCCACCGTCTCCTTCCCTTCCGGAACCGGCCGGGAATACTGCTGATACTTGAAGTTGTTGCGCAGGTAATCCCGCAGAATCAACGCTTTTTCGTAATCATTTTTGGCATTCCGCGTCAGTTCTTCCACCTTCTTCTTCAACCGCTCCGAAATTTTCTTCTCCGGCAGTTTCAGATAATGGGCGCGCGCAGGCCGTTCGCGCCAGCGCCGCCGGGTACGCTCCGACAACGGGTTCTCCAGCTCCGTACTGATTTCACTGGAAACCAGATAGGAAAACGGCAGATTCGGATAATTGTTCGAGGCCAGTTCGCTGTTATAAAAGGTCGTCCTGAGCAGGCTGTAAGGCGCCGTGTCGTTGTTCCGCTCGAAAGAGACCGGGCGGTAAGGCGCATAAAGTTTGGGACTCAGCCATTTCAGGATCGTGTAGCGCGATGAAACCATCCGGGAGGCGGAACGCTCGGAACTGCGCACATTGATCCTGCCCCGCTTCAGTTCCGCGGACGCCAGCCAGCGCGTCCCGTCATATTCATCATACAACTGCGCCAGATGGTACAGCTTCAGGGGCGACTTCACCCGCAATACCAGGTCGCGTCCCGGCGGAGCGCTGCCGGAACCGTCCTGAGATGAAGAATCGGGTTGTTTTCCCTTGATCTTCATCGGAGTTCCGCCGGCTTCCAGCGTATCGGGGGTCCCATTGCGGATAATGCGGACGCCTCCCTGTTCCTGTTTGACTTTTTCAGACTGAAACCACTGTTGCAGGTTGGCGGGCAGCATTGAAGATTTATCCGTATTGAATGCCACGGCAAAAATTCCCTTCGAACCGCTCGGGTCCGTCGGGAACAGCGGAAAAATCAGCGCAAAGCACCCGGCGACCAGCCCCAGATGCAATGCCAGGATATGCCAGTTCCGCCGCAGAATCCGGCGCGGATTCGGCAGACGCGGGTTTGCGGACAACTGCTGCAGGCGGTTGCTGTACAACAATATGAGCATACTGCCGAAAGCCACACCCAGGCACCACAGATAGACCGTGCGCGGCAACAGCGCCCCGTATGCCAGCAGAATCATCGAGATCGCAAATAAATAACCGTAATCGCGCGCGTTCTGTGCCATCAGAAAGATCAGACTGGTGATGGCCAATACCTCCGACAGCGCCTTGTCCGCCGGGATGCCGTGCGTCAGCCGGTACATCAGCCAGACCGCCGCGGCGGCGACCACGGCAAGCTGAATCATAAATCGCCACCACGAGGGAATGACCCGGTACGGCACATAAGCCAGCAGCGCCAATACCGGGATCAGCCCCAATACCGCGAAGGTCAACTGAGGCTGGGCATACTGCCACAGCGAAGCGACCACGGCGGCGCCGCACAATATGGTATAGACCAGATGCTGCGGCAGCCGCTCCGGGGTCTGCCGCCGCCGGGAGTGGTCCACGATCCGCTTGACAGGAAGAATCCGCAGAATATATTTACGCCAGAGCTTCATTTTTCCAGCACCTCTTCCAAAGTGTTCGCGAAACAGACCTCGCGCGGCTTGACCGCCCCGCGGAACCGCCGCAACGAGCGGTCGCCGTACACAATGCGCGGTTCATCCGGCAGAATCGGCGGAAAGTTGCCCTTCGGCGCCAGAATCCAGTTGACCCGGCAGCCGTTGTCAAGCAGAAGCTCCAGAAGCCCCTTCGAAGCGTCGTCCGCCTCCATCGACAGCGCATACACCAGCACGCCGCCGGGTATCTGCTCAACCGCCTCCAGAAGGGTATCCGCAAACGGCACCTCCGCCGGTTCCAGCATCATCAAAGTCTGCATCAGCCGCCAGTGCATCACCGAAGCGTCTCCCGAAAGATGGAGCCGCTCGCCGCTGCGCCCGTCCGCCGCGAAAAAGTGAATCCGGCAGTACATCTCCTTGAGATGCTCCGACAGGCTTGCCGCCGCACTGACCAGAAATTCGAGGTTGTTTTCCCGCGGATCGTTGCCGACCAGCGCTTTTCTGGTATCCAGTATGATCACGATCTGGTCGACCGTATTGGCTTCAAATTCGCGGATCATCAACTGCTGCCGCCCCGCCGATCCTTTCCAGTGGATAAACCGGATCTCGTCGCCCGGCCGGTACGGGCGGACTCCGAAAAATTCCTGACCGTGCCCGGATTGCCCGAGCGGACGGCCGTCGAAGCTCGGCATCGGGTTGCTTTCGGCCTGCAGCTGCAATGAATCAAGCCGGACTGTGCCGGGGTAGATCTGAATTTCACCCGGCAGCCTGAACTTCCGGGTACGCCGGAACAGGCCGGCCGGATCACCGCCGGAGACTTTCACCTCCAGCAGCCTGGCGCAGCCGCGCTTCTCCGCGATGCAGGTCCGGTTCAGAAGCAGCGACTCCCCCGGCCCCAGCGGGGGAACGGCGGCATGCAGCACGCCGCCCGGAGCAAATTCGCATTTCTCCGTAATCACCATCGGCTGCCGAAAGAGGAAAGTGCGGTTGGTGACCAGCAGCGGCAGCGCGACTTCGGTTCCGAAAAAGCCGTCGCTGTTCGGCCGCCGTTCAATCCTGATCCGGTACAGCGAAAACTGGGCCAGCAGGAAGCTGGCCGCCAGAAGCGAACAGAAAATCGAAGCCGCCAACGCGGTCGCCAGCCCGACGTTGACCAGCGCCACCCCGACAGTTCCGACCGTCATCAGAATCAGCAGAAAGCCGCGGGCGGTCGGAAACGCCATCATATCGCGGGTTCCTCATTGACCATCGGAATCCCCTCCATGATGGAATCGAGCACATTGTCCACCTTGTGCCATTCCCCCTGGAAGCGCAGCCGCAGCCGCATCCTGTGCGCCAGCACCACCTTGACCATCGCGCGCACATCCTGCGGCGTTACATAATTCCGGCCGCTGTAGGCGGCGAGACTCTGGCTGCACCGCATCAGCGCCAGCGTGGCGCGGGGGCTGCAGCCGTTGGCGAGCGCCGGATGCTGCCGGGTCGCATCGGTGACTTTGATGATGTATTCCTTGATCTTCTGATCCACCGACACATTGCGCACCAGCGCATGGCAGTGCACGATATCCGATCCCTTGATCACATAGGAGATGCGCGAGAGCGGATGGCTTCCCTGCTGCGAACTCAGAATTTCCAGCTCCGCTTCAGGCGACGGATATCCGATCGAAAGGCGCATCATGAAGCGGTCGAGCTGCGGTTCCGGCAGCGGATAGGTGCCGTGGTAATCCTCCGGATTCTGGGTTGCGACCACGAAAAACGGCTTCGGCAGCACATGCGCCTTGCCGTCGACGGTGACCACCGATTCGGCCATGCACTCCAGCAGGCTCGACTGGGTGCGCGGCGTGGTGCGGTTGATCTCATCGGCCAGAATCACATTGCCGAAAATCGGGCCGGGAATAAACCGGAACTGTTTGAGCTTCTCATCGTAAATATTCGTACCGGTGATATCGCACGGCAGCATATCCGGCGTGAACTGGATGCGGCGGTAATTCGCCTGAATGGATTTCGCCAGCGCCTGCGCGAGAATGCTCTTCCCGACGCCGGGAGCGTCCTCCAGCAGCAGATGGCCGTCGGCCATCAGGCAGACGATCATGTTCCGCACCACCTCCGGCTTGCCCTTGAACACCACCTCGATGTTCTGCTCCAACTGCCGGATCACCTTGCGCATCGATTCAAACGTGAATTCGCTGTCGGGAGTATCCGCCCGTTTCTCGCCGGCCCGGGCGATCCCCGGATTGTTCGGATCGTTGAAAACCAGCATGGAACTGCCGATCTGGATCGTATCCAGATGCTTGATCTGCACCTGCACGATCGGCGCGGAATTCACGAACGTGCCGTTCGCACTGCCGAGATCCTCAATGAAAACCCCTTCCGCCGTAGAGCTGATCACCGCATGATGCCGGGAAACATTGGGTTCCGCAATCACGATATCGCTGTCGTTCTCACGCCCGATAATCAGAGATTTCCGGTTGATCGGAATCTCCCGGGTATTGCCGTACCCCTCCTGAAGCGTGATGGTCGGAAACTCGCGTTGCGCCGATGATATATCTTTTTGTGCCATATCTAATGTGATCTACTCTCTTTGACTTATCGTTCCGGAAGGAAAATGAAAATTACGGAATTCTTTACTTTCATCCTTTCCTTTTTATATAAGATACCCGACTCAAAGGGATTTTCAAACGCCGCCGATACTTTTTTCGTCAATGACGCTCAAAAAAATGAAACTTTTTTGTTTCGTTCCTTCAAAGCGGTCCGCACCGCCTGCGGCAGGTCATTTTTTCATAGCGGCAGTGCGGCGGTTAAAGGCCTCGACTCCGTCGGCGACGGCGGCGGCGACTTTCCGCTGACGCGCCGGGTCGGCAATCGCCAGCTCCTCCTTCGGGGTGGTGATGAAGCCGGCTTCGACCAACACGGCCGGACAGTGCGCCTTGACCAGAACCCGGAAACGGGCGAATTTCACCCCCCGATCCGGCCCGCCGGTGGCTTTGACCAGGCGGGATTGAATCTCCTGCGCGAGATTCAGGTTGGCGCCGTCATACCGGTTCGACAGCGTCGCCTGCTTCGGGACGGCTCCGCCGCCGGTGCTGCGGCAGCCGTCCGGCGTCATCGCGAAGGTTTCGACGCCGGTGCCGGTCCGGTTGGCAGCGGCGTTGTGATGCACGGAAATGAACAGATCGGCTTTCAACGTTCCGGAGAGGTTGCCGCGCGCATCCAGCGAAACATCCTTATCCGTATCGCGGGTCATTTTCACTGTGAAGCCGCGTTTGACCAGTTCATCCCGGATTTTCTGCGCAAGGGCGAAATTCAGCGTTTTCTCCTGATGCTTCGCACCGGTCGCGCCGGTTTCGCTGCCGCCGTGGCCCGGATCGATCAAAATCATTTTCACCGGTTTCGCAGGGGCGACCTCCCGGTTCAACAGCGGGGCGACCACCTTTTTCAGATTGGCCTCCGACAGCGAATAGACGCCGGATTTTCCTTCCGTCCGCTGCGCCGGTTCCACCAGATGCACCCAGCCGCCGTTGAAGTTGGCGCGCAGGCTGCCGGGATAGATCGTAATGAAGTTGCCGTTCCTGCGCAGCGTACAGCTCCGTTCGGAGGCTTCGCTCTGAACGCCGAGCGCGCGGATTTCGCGCGAGACCGGCGAGTGGCAACCGGCGAACGTCAGGCCGACGGCCGCCGCTGCGCCGCACAACAGGATGGTTTGCTTCACAATGATTTTCCTTCGCCGATGCCGGTGCTGCCGAAGCCGCCCGCGCCGCGCTGCGTTTCGGAGAGCTCCTCCGCCGGAACCAGTTCCACGGCGGCCAGTTCCGCGATCACCATCTGGGCGATCCGGTCGCCCCGCCGCACCTGAAACACCGCCGGGCCGGGATTGAACATGATCACTCCGACTTCCCCGCGGTATCCGGCGTCGATGGTGCCGGGAGAGTTGGTCAGCGAGAGATTGTGCTTCAACGCCAGTCCGCTGCGGGGGCGCACCTGCGCCTCAAATCCGACCGGAAGCTCCAGAAACAATCCGGTCGGCACCAGCGTGCTCTTCCCGACGGCCAGTTCGATGTCGGTGCGGGCCTTAAGGTCGTAGGCGGCATCGTCGGGATGCGCTTTGGCGGGAGCCAGGTCGGAACAGCCGGAGGCCATCTTGAATTTTATCATATTTTTGAGCATAAATCTCACTTTCCGATTTGTTTTGCATCGAGAACGGTATTAAAGTATCATTGCTCAGAATCGATGTCAAGAGAGCGTCCAGAAGAAAGAGGCGCATTACTGTTTATCTGATCCCGGGAAAGGAAATTTCATGAATCTGATCGACCTGCTTCAATATGCGATGGATTCCGGCGGTTCGGACCTGTTCATCACCACCGGCAAAATCCCGTCCATGCGGCGCAGCGGCACCATCTACCAGATCGGCGAAGAGGTCATTCAGGCGGAAACCGTCGACGAATTCCGCCGGACCGTGCTCGACCAGGAGCGCGAGGCGGAATACCGGCAGCGCGGCACCGCCGACGCGGGCTTCAACATCGACCTCGCCCACCGCTTCCGCATCAACTTCATGAGTACGCTGAACGGCCCCGGCTTCGTCGCCCGCCCGATCCACTCCGGGCGCGACCTGGATATGGTCAAACTGCATATTCCGGTCCAGATCCAGAAGATGTGCGAGGCTCCCGCCGGAATCATCCTGGTGGTCGGCGCCACCGGCAGCGGCAAGTCCACCACGCTCGCGGCCATGGTCAACTATATCAACGCCAACCTCAACAAACATATCATCACGCTGGAAGACCCGATCGAATACATCCATGAGGACCAGCGGAGCATCATCACCCAGCGCGAACTCAACTCCGATGCGGTCAGTTTCGCGGACGCGCTGCGCAGCGCTCTGCGCGAAGCGCCCAATGTGATCGTAATCGGCGAAATGCGCGACACCGACACGGTCAGCACCGCGGTGGCGGCGGCGATGAGCGGCCACCTCGTGCTGTCCACGCTGCACACCTCCGACGCGATCCAGTCGGTGGAGCGGGTGATCGACCTGTTTCCGGAGGACCAGAGAATGCAGGTGGCGACCGATCTCGGCAACGCGCTGGTCGGCGTAATCGCGCAGCGGCTGATTCCGACGCCGACGCACGACGGCATGATCCCCGCCTTTGAAATCCTGATCGGCACGCCGCCGGTGCGCAAGCTGGTCGGCGAACGCGATTACAGCGGCCTTGAGGACGCGCTCCGGCGCGGCGGCGAAAGCGGCATGCAGACTTTCAACCGCACCATCTACCGCATGACCAAGGAGCACCTGATCGCGGAAGAAGATGCGCTCAAGGCGGTCACCAATCCCGATGAATTCCGGCTGCTTTTAAAAGGAATGGAGTCCGGCGTGGATTCGCTGCGCAGCCTGTACGGCACCGCCGAGGACTCCGAGGACGGCAAGTTCATCGACATGCGCCGGCTGCTGCGCAGCGCGGTCAAGATCGGCGCGTCGGACCTGCACCTCTCCTGCGGTGCGCCGCCGACGCTCCGGCTCAACGGCGAACTGCGCGCGCTGGAGCTGCCGCCGCTGACCCCTTCCGACACCCAGCGGCTGCTCTTCAGCGTACTGACGCCGCGCCAGCGGGTCGAATTCGAGGAGAAGCGGGAGATCGACCTCGCGCTGTCGGTCACGATGAACATCGGCAGCAACAACCCGAACGACACGATCCGTTTCCGCATCAACGGCTACTTCCAGCGCGGCTGCGTCGGCGTGGCCGCCCGCGTGATCGCGGTGCATATCCCGACGCCCGAGGCGCTGGGCCTGCCGCAGAGCCTGCTCGACATCAGCAAGAAGAAACAGGGACTGATCCTGATCACCGGCCCGACCGGCAGCGGCAAGTCCACCACGCTCGCCAGCGTGATCGACCAGATCAACCGCACCAAGGCCGACCACATCATCACAGTCGAGGATCCGATCGAATTCGTGCACAAAAACAAGATGGCATTGATCGAGCAGCGCGAGGTGCACGCCGACACGCTGAGCTTCTTCAACGCGCTCAAGTACGCGCTGCGCGAAGACCCCGATGTGATCATGGTCGGCGAGATGCGCGACACCGAAACCATCGCCGCCGCGCTGACCGCCGCCGAAACCGGCCATCTGGTGTTCGGAACTTTGCACACCAACAACGCGCCGCAGACGGTGGACCGCATCATCGACTCCTTCCCTGCCCACCAGCAGAACCAGATCCGCCAGCAGCTCGCCAGCGTGATCCTCGGCGTGGTCGCGCAACGGCTGCTGCCGAATCTCGACGGCCGGGGACGGAGCGCCGCGTTTGAGATCATGATCGGCACGCCGCCGGTCCAGGCGCTGATCCGCGAAAACAAGACCGGCCAGCTCCAGTCGATTCTGGAAACCAACTTCAAGGACGGCATGATCACCATGCGCCGCTCGCTCGAAGAACTGGTCGCCGCCGGCAAGATTTCACAGGAGCAGGCCAATGCGCTGTCGATGGACGCCAAGCAGGTAGAGGCTTTCTAGTCCGCCGGCGGGCAAGCCGCGAAGAGCGCAGCCGTTTTAAAAGAGCGACGGCTGCGCGCTTTCCGCGTCGAGTGCTTCGACAAAGGGCCTGAACGCGGTCGGCAGCGAAATTTCCCGCTCCAACTCGTCGCGGGTCACCCAATGGAAGCCGCCGTTTTCCGCCTTGCAATCGGCGAGAAAGCCGGACATGTGCCATTCCAGATGGGTGAAGACATGCTTTGCGCCGCCGGTCGCGATGATCCGTTCCGCGAAGATTCCCTGCCCGGCCATCCATTCGGCAGCTTCGGCGACAGTCAGGCTTCCGGCGGTATTCGGGAACTCCCAGAGCCCGGCCAGCAGGCCGTTGCCGGGACGGCGAAGCAGCGCGATCCGGTCGCCGCAGCGGAGCAGGAACACCGTCCGCGGCTCGATCCGGCGCGGCTTCCTGCCGGGCTTTACCGGCAGCCCGGCGGCAATCCCTTCGCGCCGTCCGGCACAAAGCTCCGCCAGCGGACACTCCGCGCACCTCGGCGCGCCGTTCGGCAGGCAGACCGTCGCGCCCAGCTCCATCAAACTCTGCGTGAAATCACCGCAGCGTCCGGCGGGATAAACCTGCCGCAACGCATCGGAAATCGCCCCCTTGACCTTGGGACTGGAGATATCCTCCCGGCTCGCGGCAAGCCGCGAAACCACCCGCAGCACATTTCCGTCCACCGCCGGCTCCGGCCGGTTGAAGGAGATCGACGCGATCGCCCCGGCGGTATACTCCCCGATGCCGGGCAAAGAGCGCAGCGTTTCCACATCGCGCGGGAACTCGCCGCCGTACTCGCTGACGATTACCCGTGCCGCCTTCTGCAGATTGCGCACCCGGTTGTAGTAGCCCAACCCCTCCCACAGCTTCAGCAGCTGCGGTTCGGAAGCCTCCGCGAGTGCGTGCAGATCGGGCAGCTCCTTCAGGAACCGGTCGTAATACGGCTTCACCGCCTCGACGCGGGTCTGCTGCAGCATGATCTCCGAAATCCATACCCGGTAAGGTTCGGGGCTTTCGCGCCACGGCAGAATCCGGGCGTGCCTGTCATACCACTCCAGCAGCGGAGCGACGATTGCCTGCAATGATTCCGAATCCATGTCCGTCCCCTTTATTTGAAAATGGAAAATATAGACCGCTCCCACCCGGAAAGCAAACCGAACTTTATGACTTTTCAATATCTTTCATTTGAGAAAACGCCTACCGGCAGTATATTATTCAGAAAAATTGATCATTATGAGGTACTTCATGGAATTTTTACCCGGTGTTTTCCGGTTCCGATTCGGGCAGCCCGAAAACGGCACGCCCTCGCAGCAGATGTATGTGAAGCCGCCCCGGCGCGAAGCGATGGCTGAACTGCCGCACGCGGAGCCGCCGTTCGACGCTTCGCAGATCAAATTCACCGTCAGCCGCCGCGGCTGCCGCCTCGAACTGCCGCTCACTTCCGGCGAGGATATCTACGGGCTCGGCCTCAACCTCAAAAGCCTGCGCCACACCGGCAAAAAACGGACGCTCCGGGTCAACAGCGACCCGGCCACCGACACCGGCGACAGCCACGCGCCCGCCCCGCTCTATTTCACGACCGCCGGTTACGGCGTGTTGGTCGATACCGCCCGCTATGCGTCCTTCTACTGCGGCGGCAACGCCCATCTGAACCCCAAGGAAGAGACGCGGGCGCCGGAACAAGGCGGCGTAAAACTTTCCGAAGCGGAACTTTATGCGCTGGACAGCTCCGCCTCCGCCCCGATGGTGATCGACATTCCCGCTGCCCCCGGCGTGGACCTCTACTTGTTCACCGGCCCGGCGTTGCTCGACGCGGTGCGGCGCTACGTGCTGTTCACCGGCGGCGGCGCCCTGCCCCCCGAATGGGGCCTCGGCTGCTGGTACCGCACCTGCGGCGCGAGCGATGCCGCGCAGGTGCTGGCGATGGCGAAGGAGCTGCGCGACAAGTCGATTCCGTGCGACGTGCTCGGCCTCGAACCGGGCTGGCAGTCGAAAGCCTACTCGTGCAGTTTCAAATGGAGCCCGGAACGCTTTCCGCAGCCGGACCGGACCGTCGCCGCCCTGAACAATATGGGCTATCACGTGAATCTGTGGGAACACCTTTTCACCCATCCGACCTCCCCGATCTACCGTGACCTGGTCCCCTATTCCGGCGACTTCAAGGTCTGGGACGGGGCGGTGCCGGACCTGACGCTGGCCCCGGCCAGTGAATGTTTCGCCTCCTACCACGCCCGCACCTTCACCTCGCGCGGAATCAGCTCGTTCAAGCTCGACGAGTGCGACAATTCGGACTTCATTTCGAGTCCGTGGTCGTTCCCGGAATGTTCGCAGTTTCCCTCCGGGCAGGACGGCGAAACCATGCACTCGATGCTCGGCATGCTCTATATGGAAACCATCGGCCGCGCCTGCCGCAAAAGCAATATCCGCACCTACGGCAGCGTCCGCAACGCCCACGCCTTCGCGCCGCCGCAGCCGTTCGTGCTGTACAGCGACCTCTACGACCACGCGGAGTTTATCCGGGGCGTGACCACCTGCGGCTTTTCCGGGATGCTCTGGACCCCGGAGCTGCGCCACGCGGTGTCGCCTGAAGACTATCTGCGCCGCCTGCAGGCGATGGTGCTGTCGCCGCAGATGCTGCTGAACATCTGGTCGATGCCGCACCCGCCGTGGCGGCAGCTCCGGCGCGAACTCAACAGCGCCGGAGAATTTTACCCTGAGGAGGAACAGCTCCGGCTGGAAAAGGCGACCCGCGACATCCTCGAACTGCGGATGCGCTTCCTGCCCTATCTGTACGCCGCTTTCGCGGAATACAGCTTCCACGGCACGCCACCTTTCCGGGCGCTGACGATGGATGTCCCGGACGATCCCCGGCTGCGCGACGTCGACTACGCCTGGATGGCGGGCGACCGGCTGCTGGCGGTTCCCTTCCGCGCCGGAATGACCGAGCTGACCGTGCCGCTGCCGGAAGGCGACTGGTACGACTTCCATACCGGCGAAAAATACACCGGGGAAGTCACTCTGCGCCCTGCGCCGGAAGAGCTGCCGATCCTGGTCAAAGGTTCGGCGGTGGTTCCGCTCGCGGAACCGGTCCCGCATATCACCGACGGCATGAAATTCAAACTGCGCCTCAAATGCTTCGGGGACGCCCCGCGCCCGGCCCGGCTCTTTGCCGACGACGGCTTCAGCTTCGCCTATGAAAACGAAACTCCCCGCTGGGGCGAAGTCCGCGCGGACGGCACTCTCTCGCCGGAACTGGCCGCCCGCTACGAAGTGCTCCCCTGACGCGGGAACTGCCTCCGGCGGGTCAGGGGCAAACGCCTTGCCCGTTGAAGACGGCACAGCTTTCCCCGCGACCGGTCTTTTTATCTTTCCCTGATGCGGACTGGCAAATTCCGCAAATGATGATACATTATAACGCGTAACGAAATGTTCAACCCGGAGGAGCCCGGCAAACGGGTTCCTTCTCATCTGTAAGGAATGGATGTCATGGCCGAAGAAGAGGTAAAAGATCTGGAGCTGATGGACAAGATCGTCAGTTTATGCAAACGTCGCGGATTCATATTCCCGAGTTCCGAAATCTACGGCGGGATCAACGGCTTCTGGGATTACGGCCCCTACGGCGCGCGCATGAAACGCGCCATCGAAAACCTCTGGTGGCATGAAATGGTCGAAACCCGCGACAACGTCGAAGGACTTGATTCGACCATCATCTGCCATCCCCGCGTCTGGAAGGCTTCCGGCCACCTCGACCAGTTCAGCGACCTGATGACCGACTGCAAGAAGTGCAAATCCCGCTACCGCGTCGACCAGATGGCCGACCCGACCACCTGTCCGAACTGCGGTTCCAAGGACCTGACCGAGCCGCGCGAATTCAACCTGATGATGAAAACCTTCGTCGGCCCGGTCTTCGACGAGGAGCACACCGCGTGGCTCCGCGCCGAAACCTGCCAGCCGATTTTCGTGGATTTCCACAGCGTCCGCGTCGCGACCCGCCAGAAGCTGCCTTTCGGCATCGCGCAGATCGGCAAGGCGTTCCGCAATGAGATCAACCCGCGCAACTTCACCTTCCGCAGCCGCGAATTCACCCAGATGGAGATGGAATTCTTCTGCGACGGCGAGGAGGGCATGGAGTGGTTCGAGTACTGGAAGCAGCAGCGGATCAACTACTATAAGAACAAACTGAAGTTCTCCGACGACTTCTTCCGCATCTACGTCCACGAGAAGCTCGCCCACTACGCGAAGGCGGCGATCGATATCGAAGTGAAGTTCCCGTTCGGCTGGGGCGAGCTTGAGGGCGTCCACCACCGCGGCACCTGGGACCTCACCCGCCACAGCGAATTTTCGGGAGAAGACCTGCAGTACATGGACCATGACAACAGCCGCAAGCTGATGCCGACCGTGATCGAAACCTCCGTCGGACTCGACCGCACCATGCTGGCGCTGCTCTGCCGCGCCTACGACGAGGAGAAGGCCGCCACCGCCAAGGAGGGCATGGACGAGGATACCCGCGTCGTGCTGCACCTGCCGCCGCTGGTCGCGCCGATTCAGGTCGCGGTGCTGCCGCTCTCCAAGAAGCTGAAGGAACCGGCCTATGCGCTGTACAAGGAGATCGACCGCCACTTCCGCTGCGAATACGACGAGACCGGCAGCGTCGGCAAACGTTACCGCCGCCAGGACGAAATCGGCACGCCGTTCAGCGTGACGTTCGACTTCGATTCGGCGAACGACAACGCGGTCACCGTCCGCAACCGCGACACGATGGAGCAGGAACGCGTCAACGTGACCCAGCTGCGCGACTATCTCGAAAAGCAGATCGAAGCGTAATTGCCGCCACTCAAGGCCGGACAGCCCGTGTCCGGCCTTTTTATTTCAGGAAAGGAGCTGATCATGGACAGGCAGGAACTGGAAAAACTGATTCAAAATCTTTACGTTCAGACCGGAGCCGGGGAGTTCTTTGAACCGCCGACCATTCACGTCGCCTCCGCTTCCGATCCTTTCTTCGCCCGCTACAAAACGGTGATCGGCCCCCACCACTGGACGCCGCAGGAGGCGCTGGGCCGCAAGTTCCCGGAAGCGACCGCCCGTTCGGTCGTGGTCTGGGTGCTTCCGGTCAGCCGCAAGGCGCGCGAAACCAACCGGCGCGAAACCGAACGCCCCTCGGTCGAATGGGCCGCGGTGCGCAGTTTCGGCGAGATCATGAATGAGGAGATCCGCAGCCAGACCGCCGGACTGCTGACCGCCGCCGGTTTTCCCGCCGTCGCCCCCCATCTCGAACAGCGCGAAATCTACCCCGCTCCCGGCTGGGATGTGAAGAATTTCACCTCAAGCTGGTCAGAACGGCATGTCGCTTTCGTCGCCGGGGCCGGCACTTTCGGACTCTCCGCAGGACTGATCACCGCCCACGGCGTCGCAATGCGGCTCGGCTCCGTGGTCACGGCGCTCGAATTGGCCCCGGACGCCCGCCCCTACGGCAACGATCCGTTCGCGTGGTGCACCCGGTGCGGAGCCTGCATCCGCCGCTGTCCCGGCCATGCGATCGGCAGGGAATTCACCGACCGCGACAAGCCCGGCTGCGCCAACTACTGCGTAACCCATGTGAATCCGGGCCGCGAGGAGCATTACGGCTGGCTGAACCGCGCCCTCGGCTGCGCCCTCTGCCAGACTGCGGTGCCCTGTGAATTTCAGCGTCCCGGCGTCCGGGACCTTCAACCGTCACCGGCGCAGTAATCACGTTTTCCGGAACGGGTGTGGGCGAATTTGCCCGCATTTTTTGCAAAATTGCCGGAATGCAATATTACGGCAATATTCCCGCGATGTTGATCTGTTATACTATAAAGTAAACAGATCATTTCAAACGTCGAGGGAATATATCATGAAAACCACACTGTTTCTCTTTCTGCTGGCCGCGATTCCGATGCTGACCACCATAACCTGCTTCGCGGAGGACGTTCCGGTCCCCGTTGACGACAAGGATTATGTTCCGCCGCAGGCCGCGATTTCCCGTGACGGCATCTACCTGCCGGAAGCGCTGCTGGCCGATACCCGCGCCACAACTCCGAGTGAGGATGCGCCGGCAACGGAGACAAACCGCGAGGAGGACTCCCTGACGGATTCCTCCGCGCAATTCTGATCACAGCGACGCTTTCAACAGCCTGAACCTGCGACGGCGCCCCCAGGTCTCCAGCAGATAGATCAGGCAATAACAACCGGGCATTACCAGAAACGCCACCGCCAGCGGTAACGCCAGCATCAGCAGCGACGCATAGATGGATTCAAAGTTCCCCAGCCACAGGTTACCTGCGGCCAGCGTAATCCAGCCGACTGCCACCGGCAGCAGCCGTTTGCTCCAGTGCATCGGGCGGCAGAAACAGGTCAGCAGCAACGCCATACCGACCGCAGTCAGCGCCGGGATCGTCAGAATTACCGCGCCAAGCAGCGAATGAGTCAATCCGTAAGGCTCGGCCGCCGGCAGTGAAAATGCGGCCGCGAAGTTGATGATCCGGGACAATGTATTCTTTTTCATGGTTTTCCCCTCCGCCGCTTCATTATTTATGATCCGCAGTACAGATTCTGAATCCGGCGGCAACCGCCGCCGCCATCACCAGCACGGCCAGAATCAGAAACGGCGCCAGCGTATTGAATTCCGGGATTCCCAGCAGTTTCCCGACAGTGTACGGTTCCGTCGCCATCGCCTGACCGCCGCTCCACATCGCCATCGCCGCCATCCAGTATTTGCCGAGTTTATTCATGATCGATTTTCCTTTCTGTTTCGGGATGATTCCCGCCGCAATAAAAGCAAATGCCGTGCCAAGCCGTCATCCGATCGCATAATCAATTGGAATTCAAAGCATTATACCACAAACAAGGCAAACTCATTCTTTTTCAATCATCAACAAAAAATGCACATACGATTGACACACAATGTACACCATGCTATATTAACGCCATTCCAAGGAAAGGGTAGGCGACATGGCGATGTTCACGGCACAGGAAGGGGCGCGTCTGGAAGCGCTGGGCAGGCTTAATTTCATCAATCCGTTCGCGCCGGAGCGGATCAAACTGGAGGAGACGATCCTCGGTTCCTCCCGGCCGGCTTCCGATGATGTCTGGAACATGCACTCCGGTTCCAACGGAACCCGCGCGGCAGTGCAGGCGATCGGCGAACTGGCCACCCACTGGGCGAAAGAACTGCGAAAACGCACCGGACGCACCGGTTTCTCCGCCACTCCGGCTGAAGACAAGCTGTACGACGCGGTGGTGATCTATCATCTATTTGAAAAATACCGTCAACCGATGACGGAGCGGATGGTTCAGTTTCCGGATGAAACGGAATATCCGGTCTACCGTGACTTCGCCCGGGATTTTCTCGAACTTGCCGCCTATCCCGGACGCAAAACCTCCTTCCGCTACGAACCGGAGCGCAGCTTCGCGATCTTCTTTCAGATTCACCGCGCCTTTCACCATATTTTCAGCTTCATCGTCGGCGGAACGCTGGCGGCGGGCGGCCTGCGCGCCGCGATCTGGCAATCGATTTTCAGCCACGACATCGACCGTTATTTCCGTGTGCTCTATGACAAGATGAACGGCATCACCACGCTGATCACCGGCGAATCCGGGACCGGAAAGGAACTGGTGGCCCGGGCGATCGCGCTGTCGCAATATATCCCGTTCGACGCGAAAACCTGCCGCTTCGCCTATCCTTATACCGCGTGCTTCCTGCCGGTGCAGCTTTCGGCCATGCCCCAGACCATGATCGAATCCGAGCTGTTCGGCCACCGCAAGGGAGCTTTCACCGGCGCGACCGGCGACCGAATCGGCTACTTTGAAGGCTGCGTGGAATCCGGCAGCGTCTTTCTCGATGAGATCGGTGAAATTCCGCCGGAAACCCAGGTGAAACTGCTGCGGGTGCTGCAAAGCCGCAAATTCCAGCGGCTCGGCGACAACCGGCTGCTGGAATTCCGGGGGAAAATCATCGCCGCGACCAATCGCGACCTCGGCGAAGCATGCCGCACAAAAACTTTCCGCAACGATCTTTATTACCGGCTCTGCGCCGATACGGTCAGCACGGTTCCGCTGCGCGAACTGGTTTCCGGCGACGACCGGGAGCTTGAACACTTCGTGGCAATCCTGTCGGAACGGATTCTGGGGCATCAGGAGGCCGCCCGTTTCACACCGGAGGCGGTCAGGTGGATCCGGCGGCACCTCGGCGCCTCTTATCCGTGGCCGGGCAACGTGCGCGAGCTTGAGCAGTGTGTGCGCAATCTGGTGATCCGGGGAGAATATACTCCGGCGGCCACGCAGGAAACCGGGGAACTCGAAACCGCACTGGACCGGACCGATCTTACCTGGGAAGAGCTGCTGCGCCTCTATCTCAGGCGCGGCTACAACCGCCTCGGCAGTTGCCAGGCGGTCGCTGAATTCGCGGGGCTGGATCGGCGCACTGTCAAAAAATATCTGTCATGACGGAAGCCAAGCGCCGTACTGCCTTGAAAAATAACGCCGCGTCCCGGTTCAAGAAACTTGTACGCGGCGTAAAATAATAAAACGCAAATACTCCGTCTATTGCGTCCCCGGAAATTCATGATATATTATTGAAATGAATAATGGAAGCAATTGCAACCCGGGAATGAACTCCATGAGGATTCTGCTGATCGAAGATGACGCCAAGACGGCGGAGATTATACTCAAGGGATTCCAACAGGCGGGATTCGAGACCTGTCATGCCGCCGACGGACTTGACGGTCTGTTCAAAGCCAAGAGCGCCCTTTTCGACGCGGCAGTGATCGATGTGATGCTGCCGAAACTGAACGGTTTCACCGTGATTGAGGAGCTCCGTGCCGCCGGGCTCAAGTTGCCGATCATCGTGCTCAGCGCCAAGGATTCGGTGGAAAGCAAAATCACCGGTTTGGAAAAAGGCGGCGACGACTATCTGGCCAAGCCGTTTTCCATGGCGGAACTGATCGCACGGGTACACGCGCAATTACGCCGCGCCAGCTGCGCCGCGGAAACGACAGTGCTGACAGTAGAGGACCTGACCCTCGACCTGATCAGCCGCAAGGTGGTCCGGGGCGGTGAACGGATCGAGCTGCAGCCGCTGGAATACCAGCTGCTCGAATATCTGATGCGCAACAAGGGGCGCGTCGTCTCCAAAAACACCATTATGGAACATGTGTGGGAATACCATTTCGACACCCGGACCAATATCGTTGAATCACGGGTCTGCAGGCTGCGCGAAAAAATAGATAAGCCATTTGCACGCAAATTGATCCGTACCGTCCGGGGCTTCGGGTATGTTCTGGAGTGACCGCCCTCCTTTCCGGACGGTGAAGTTCAAAGTCGCCCTCGGCTATGCCCTGCTCTTCGCAGTTTCCACTTGTTTCTGCTTCGCCGCGGTTTATCTCTACCAGCGCAACCACCTTTATAACACCATCGATCAGAAGCTGCTGACTTTCGTTCAGGAATTCGAATATGAATACCTGACCGGCGACGAGTTTGCGGCCGCTTCGGTCGCCCTCAACTTCGACCAGGTGCCGCCGGACGTGTTCGCTGTGGTCGGCCAGAAAATAGCGGGTTGGAAGCCGCTGTTCGCCGCCTACCACGGTTCCCGCAACCACGGCCACTATCTGCTGATCGGCACCGCCGGCAACCGGCTTCAGGAATTCATCGTCCGGTGGCCTTCGCTGACCATAGGGGTCCGGGAACTCACGCTGGTCGACCGGGCCGCGGTTATGAATCATAAATTCAACAGCGAATCTTACGGAGAAGGCATAAACCAGATATTCTTCCTGCTGCTCTCCGAAAACGGCAGGGTTCTGGCCCGGTCCGACTTCCGGGAGCGGCTGCTGCCTTTTTTTACCGGACAGGACTTTGCGAAATACCGCTGTTCCCGCTGGTTTGCCACTCTCTCCGGCAAGTGCGCTCCGATCCGCGTGCTGAACCAACGGCTGATCGACGGCAATATCCTGGTCATCGGCTACAGTCTGATGGATATTCAGGAGAATCTGTCCAGCCTGGTCTTCATCTTCAATTCGATGGTGCTGCTGATGCTGCTGATCGGTTCATGGGCCGGCTGGCTGCTGGCGCGCAAATTCATCAGGGGCGTGGACCGGGTCACCTGCGCGGCGCGGAAAATCGAAGCCGGAGATTTTTCGCTGCGGGTCGGGCATGGCGATGAGGGCGAAGAGATCGACAATCTGGTCGACGCCTTCAATAACATGACAGCCAACACCGAAAAATTACTGAAGGAACTGAAAACAATCTCCGACAACATCGCCCATGATCTGCGCACTCCGATCACCCGCATCCGGGGCAAAGCCGAATTAGCCGTGCTCAATCCCGAAGACAGCTCGGAACTGGCCGGCGATGTAGCCGAAGAGTGTGCCGAAATGCTGACTATGATCAATACCATGCTGGAGATTACTCAGACCGAATCCGGCATTGCCCAGGATGACTTTGATGATCTTGACCTGACCGCCCTCACCGCCGCGGTACTGGAACTTTTTTCCACAGTGGCCGAGGATAAGGGGATTACATTGCATCAGGAGCTTCCGGCACAACCGCTTTCCGCCTGCGGCAACAAAGTGAAATACCAGCGGCTGCTGGCCAATCTGCTGGACAACGCGATCAAATTCACTCCGTCCGGCGGTACGGTTTCCGTCCGTTTGGAACCCGGCGATTCGGAATTCACGCTCCGCATCAGCGATACCGGCTGCGGAATACCGCCGGAAGCCCGGTCTCATATTTTCGAACGATTTTACCGTTCCGATTCCAGCCGGAGCCTGCCGGGCAACGGTCTGGGGCTCAGTCTGGTCAAGGCGATCGTTTCCGTTGCCGGAGGAACCATCGAAGTGGAGAGTGAAGTCAACCGGGGAACGACTTTCCTCGTCACCCTGCCACGGTGGCGGCAAAAGACGAAGATGACGAAACTTTAATCAAACGGCCACCTCCTGAATCTTTTTCCATGCTATATTAATGAAATAAACCAACATAGTCAAGGATAACAGATGCTTTTGAAGATTTTTGATTCCAGACGCCTTCCGGTCACATTGCTGATCTTGTTTTACCTGGCAACCTATATCCTGCCGCTCGGCAGCCGTCAGATGATCCGGCCGGATGAATTCCGGTATGCGGAAATTCCCCGTGAAATGCTCGCCTCCGGCAACTGGATCACTCCGAAGCTCGTCGATGTCCGCTATTTTGAAAAACCGGCGCTGGGCTATCAACTCACCGCATTAAGCTTCAAATACTTTGGTGAAAACGCATTCGCGCTGCGCCTGCCCTCCGCGCTGGCCGTCGGCATCACCGCACTGCTGCTCTTCAGGCTGCTGAAAACAAACAGCTCCGATCCCCGTCTGCCGGTATTGGCGACCGGGATTTATCTGCTTTGCGGCCTTGTCTACGGTGTCGGCACCTTCGCCGTGCTCGACAGCCAGCTCACGGCGGCGCTGACGCTGACCATCGGTTTCTTCTATTTCGCCTGGAGCGCGCGAACCCGGCTGGCGACCGCGGCATGGCTGGCCGCCGTCGGAGCCGCAACCGGAGCCGCTTTCCTGCTCAAGGGGCTGCTGGCTTTCGCGGTTCCGACCGTGGTGATCGTCCCCTTTCTGCTCTGGCAGAAGGAGTGGAAAAAGATTTTCGTCTATCCGTGGCTTCCTTTCGCCGCGGCCCTGCTGGTCGCATTGCCGTGGGCGCTGGCGATCCACCACCAGGAACCGGACTTCTGGCGTTACTTCATCGAGGAGGAGCACTTCAACCGTTTCACCGGCAATACCTACGACCGGGACCCGGAACCCTTCTGGTACTTTATCCCGGTCCTGCTCGGCGGTATGCTGCCGGCCGGCCTCTACTGCACCGCAGCCTGGATGGGCTGGAAACGCGAGCTGTTCCGCCGGCCGCTGTACCGTTTCCTGCTCTGCTGGGCAGTACTCCCGTTCCTGCTCTTTTCCGCCTCAAGCTGCAAGCTCGGCACCTATATTCTGCCCTGTTTCCCGCCGCTGGCCGCCCTGATCGCAGCCGGTACGCTCGAAGCCTTCCGGCTGCGCCCCGGCTCCGCCCGGAAAATTCTCGACATCACCTTCAAAAGCCTCGGCCTGCTGCTGGCCGCCCTTGCCGTGATCGCAACCGTCGGCCTGATCGTCTGGCGGTTCATTCCCGCCCTGCCCGAGCTCTACGGCAAATGGAATCTTTTCCCGTACCTGACGCTGCTGGCCTTGCTGGCGTGGGGAGTCGCACTGATACGCAGCCGCCGCTGGACGGCGCCGGTGCAGTCCGCCGTCTTTCTCTTCGGCATGGCCCCGGCGATCGTATTCGGGTTGAATGCCGTTCCGGATATCGCCCTCGGCGACAAAGCGACGGCCGTCGGCATCCGGCAGTGCCTGGAGGAAATACCGGTACGGCGCGGCGACATCATCCTGGTTGACCGCGGCACGCTTCAGGCGACGGCCTGGCTTCTGAAACGAACCGATCTCGTGCTGATCGGCAAGCCCGGAGAACTTCAATACGGGCTGAACAACTATCCGGAATATGCCTCACGCTGGTATAAGGAAGAGGAAACGGACAAGCTGCTCGCCGCCAGTCATCCCGGAAGCCGCTTGTTCATCACCTTGCGGAATCTCAAAAAAAAGCCGCTTCCGCCTGATTGGGCAGCCGAACAGGTCGTCACCCGCAACGGCATCAGCGTTATCCGTTTCTGATACGCGAAACGCCCCCGGTCATTTTGCCCCTTTTACGGATATCAAGTGTTCTGAAATATCTGTTCCGAGGCTGGAATTTCGGAGAAACCGCGTTGTTCTAATCGCATATCCTGCAGTTTTTTCCGGACGGCTCCGCCGGTCCGCGTTGTCAGACAAAGGTATTCTCCACCACCGGCGAGACCTTCACTCCGGGATCGCGTTCCCGCAGGATCGTCTGTATCCGCTCACGCAACTCCCGGTTGCTCAGCGCATAATTGCGCGGCACCAGCAGATTGAAGCGCAGATGCCGGCAATGCGCCGTTTTCGCCATCCGGAAGTCATAGACCCGGAACCGCGGGTCGATCGATTCTGCGGCGTTCACCGTCGCCAGCCGCCACGACTTGTATTCGGGGTCGTCGCGGTCGAACGGATCGCAATGCAAAGTGAGCTGGACCGGCAGCGCCAGCGCCACCTCCCGCTCCGTCCGTTCCAGCGAATCGTGAATCTTCACCGGATCGCAGTCGGAATTCACCTCGGCGTGGGCAGTTGCAAAATACCGGCCGGGACCGTAGTTGTGCAGGATCAGGTCATGAACGCCGCAGATGTCGGGATTTTCCAGCATCTTGCGCTCCAACTCCTCGACCAGTTGGCGGTCCGGGCACTCGCCCAGCAGCGGATTGACCGTGTCCCGCACCACCTTGATGCCGCCGAGAATGATCAGCACCGCCACCGCGACACCCGCGTAACCGTCCGCCGGGAAGCTGGTGAAACGCGACACCGCCGCCGACGCCAGCACCACGGAGGTGGTCAGAATATCGCTCAGGCTGTCGAACGCCGTCGCCTGCAGCACGGTGGAGTCGATCTTTTTCCCCAGTTTGCGGTTGAAGAGGAACATCCAGAACTTCACCGGAATCGCCAGCGCGACCGCCAGCATCCCCCAGTTGGAAACCACCGTTTCAACCGGGTGAAAAATCCGCTCCGCCGCACTCTTGAAGAAGTCGATGCCGACCGCGATGATGATTACCGCGATCACCAGCCCGGCCACATATTCGAGCCTGCCGTGGCCGAAGGGATGTTCATCGTCGGCCGGTTTGGCCGCCATCCGGAAGCCGATCAGGGCCACCACCGAAGAACCGGCGTCAGAGAGGTTGTTCACCGCGTCGGCCAGCACCGCAATGCTGCCGGAAATCAGCCCGACCGTCATCTTCGCGGCGAACAGCGCCACATTGCAGGCGACACCGACCATTCCGCCCAGTTCGCCGTATGCCTGGCGCACTTTCAGATTGCCGGTATTCTCCGGTTCTTTCACAAACATCCTGACCAGAAACTCGGTAAACATCTCTTCTCTCCGGTTACACAAAAATCCGGCGCGGTTCCCGATGGGGCCTGCGCCGGACAATGGATCAAAAGACGGATCGCGTTATTCGACGACCACCGCGACCTTGATGCCCTTCATATTCACGTTGACCTCCAGCGCCTCCTGGATGTTCTCCAGCGGGATGTGGTGGGTCACGAGCTTTTCCATCGGCAGGCCGATTCCGGCCGCGCGGCGCAGGAACGCGAACGCGATCGGATAATCCTGCGGCGAATAGACCCAAGAACCGACCGCGGTGACCTCCTTGTTGCAGAGGTCGTAGTGCGGATCGATCGTGCAGGTGCCGCTCGGCAGGAAGAAGCCGACTTCGCAGAGACCGCCGCCGCGGCGGACCATCTTCCACGCATTCGCGGCCGCCGCCGGAACGCCGGTGCACTGAAACACAAATCCGGCGCCGAGGCCGTCGGTATCCTTCTTCACTTCCTCAAGCATATCCTCGAACTTCGCATATTTGGTGAAGTTGAAGGTATGGGTCGCGCCCATCTCTCCGGCGAGTTCGAGGCGGTTGTCGTTGCCGTCCACCGCGATGATATTGTCGATGCCCATCGTGCGCAGCACCGCCAGCACCATCAGTCCGATCGGGCCGCAACCCTGCACCAGAACCTTGGTGTTGAAGTTCAGCAACCCGGTGGTCTTGGCGCGCTCGACCGCATGGACCGCAACCGCCGCCGGTTCGATCAGCATGCGCTGGTCGAGGGAAAGACCGTTCACCACGAAGAAAGTCGAATTCGGACGGATTTTCAAATACTCGGCATAGTAGCCGTTCAGGTGGGTATCGTCGTCCGGGAACAGGCCGTACACGCCGCAATGCTCGCAGAGGTTGGTGCGCGCCGGAGTATTCTGACAGGCGCTGCACTGGCCGCACGGGATCACGCAGGTCACGATCCGGTCGCCGACCTTGACCGGAAGACCGGCGGAGTCATGGGTGATGTTCTTGCCGAGCACTTCGATCACGCCCGAACCTTCATGACCGAGCACCACTGGGCAGAGACCGAAAGGATCGCGTTTGTATTCATGGCCGTCGGTGCCGCAGACGCCGCACCCTTCCACCTTGACCAGCATCTCATCGTCGCCGATCGGCGGAATCGGGAATTCCTTGATTTCAAATTTGCCGGGAGCGACCAGCACCGCAGCTTTCGCCATCTTTGCCATGATTACACCTCTTTACTGATGGGTTGCCCGGATCGGCGGAGCCGTCCGGAAAACTGTAGGATATACGATTAAGATAACGCGATTTTCCCAAAATTCCAGCCCCCGGAACAAATATTTTAGAAATCCGGAATGAAAATATCTTTTCATCCTCCATCTGTATCTTTTTCTCTGCAATTCCGGCAAAACGGTTACATCCCCCCATTTTCCCGATTGGCCTTTTCACTATCCCCGCTGCGAAATCCACCGGTTTCGATACAGTCGCTCCATGAAAAATCAATTTTCCTGGGAATTACCTCTTGCGTTTTGACATGAAATATTGTATAATTACATTGTGACTGTGTCAGATTATCACTTTTTGTTTCACCTAACAGGAAAGGATCGGTTTTATGAAACTCAACTGGCTGTTTTCCCTCGCAATGCTGTCCGGCTGCCTGACGGCGGCGGAACTGAAGGTCCGGAATCTGGATTTCTCCGAAGGGGAAAAACACTGGCGGAATGCCTACCCGGATGTCGTTCAGACCGGATTGGAGGACGGCAAACTCAAGATGACCGTCCTCAAGGAAAAGGGCTCGCACGGCGCATTCGTCCAGTACTTCGCCGCCGCGCCGCACACGAAGCTGGTGTTCAGCGCCGACGTGGAAAGCGATCAGCCCGGCATCGCCTACCTCAACGTCAAGCTGAACAAGGACAAACAGGAGTTCGCCTCGCTGAATTCTCCGACCGCCCCCGGCGGCAGGCAGCGGCTTGAACTCTTCTTCGACACCGGCGACGCCGATGCGATGGCTGTATTATGCCGGGTTCAGCCGATGGCCGGAGCCGTCGGCAAAAACGTCGTCTTCAGCAACCTCGCCCTGAAGCCGGACACCACGCGCAAAATTTTCATCGCCGGGGATTCCACGGTCGAAAACTGGAACCGCTCGGGAGACCGGGCCGGCTGGGGGCAGATGCTTCAGAAATTCTGCCCTCCCGATGTGCGGGTCATCAACCTCGCGGTCGGCGGGCGCAGCACCAGAAGTTTCGTCGCTGAAAAACGGTGGGAGAAGCTTCTGGCGCAGCTCTCGCCCGGCGATCTCGTGCTGATCCAGTTCGGCCACAACGACCAGAAGAAGGATTCCCCCGAACGCTACGCTCCGGCCGACGGCAGCTATCAGGAGTACCTGAAGCGTTTCATCGCCGACGTGCGCGAACGCAGGGGCGAAGTCGTCCTCTGCACTCCGGTCGCCCGGCGCATCTTCGACGGCGCGAAAGTCCGCAACACCCTCGGCGGCTATCCCGAAGCGGTCCGCAAGGTCGGCGCCGAAACCGGCACTCCGGTGATCGATCTCTACAACGCCACCGTCGCGGCGCTGGAAAAGTACGGCCCGGAAAAGAGCGCCGAACTCTTCTATGTCACGCCCGAACAGCAGCCCGACCGCACCCACTTCAACCGCGCCGGCGCCGAACTCGTCGCCGGAGAAGTCGCCCGCGCGCTCAAGGAGAAGCAGCTCCCCGCTCCCCGGGAATAGGGACGCCGCTTCGCGAAGTCACAGCCGGACCAGCCGGAGTTCCGCCAGCGTCATGGCCAGCGCCTCCCGGTCCGGACAGTCGAGCATCCGCAGCGAAATCTTCCGCCGCCCGGCTCCGTTCAGGGAGAGCGTGCCGGCCTCCGCGCTTCCGCGTATATAACACCGGTCGGAAGCGGACGGGTCGGGACGGCCGTTCAAGGTGGCGACCAGCACGTTCGCGGCGCCTCCGTCGCCGCTGACGGCCAGCTCCACCTTCTGCCCGGTTTTCCACGCCGCGCCGTGAATCCCCGAGACGGTGACCACTTCGACCCGGTACCGTCCCTCCTCCGGGAAGTACGCTTCCCACTCGATCCGGTCGGCGGGGTTGTGCCACTCCGCCAGATTGCCGGTCCGGTCCAGACAGCAGTGGCTGACGGCGGGATGACGTTCCCCGGCGGCGCCGAGGCCGCGAAGCTCCGCCGGTTCCACGGCGGCCTCCCGCTGCCCGTGACGGATCGTTCCCCGCGCGGCAGGCAGCCGCAGGACATGGTCAAGCGGCACGAGGTCCGTACAGACTGCCGGAGCGTTCCGGCACGCCAGCTCCAGCGTCACCACGGGCAAAAGCCGGGCACGCAGCCATTCCGGCAGGCGGATGGTCAGGCAGCGGCCGCCGGAACACCCGAATTCGACGGGGCATTCCGGCTCCGCCGCAGCCCAGCAGCGGACCACCACCTCCTCCAGACCGTACAGCCGGATTTCCGGCCGGAACTCCCGGATGATCAGATGAAGCCGGGTCCGTTTTCCCGGTCTTTGCTCCACGGTCACATATCCCCAGTCAAATGAACATTGAAAGGGATTCGCGCCGCAGCCGTAAACCGCGAAGCCGTACCGTTCCAGCCACTTGCCTGTCTCCCGCAATACCCGGACGGTCTCCGGCGGAAAGGAGCCGTCCGGCATCGGCCCGACGTTCAGCAGGTAGTTGGTATCCTTCTCCGCCAGCGAAGCCAGCAAGGAGAGCACTTCACCCGGAGTTTTCCAGTCGTGGTCGTTCCACTTGAATCCCCAGGTGCGGTTCAGCGTTCCGGGCGTCTCCCACATCCCTTCGGGGGGGGCGGCGGGAAGCTGGTTGTCGCCGTAGCTGCCGTAATCGCCGAAGCCATGCCCGATCCGGGTGTTGATCAGGCAGTCCGGCTGGAGTTTACGGACCAGTTCCACGATCCTGCCGGACTCCTCGCGGGAAATCGTCAGCGGGCAGTCGAACCACATGATGCCGACCGGCCCGTAGCCGGTCAGCAGCTCCGTCAACTGCGGAATCGCCTTTCCCTCGAAATAGCGCCGGAACCGTTTTCCGCGATGCGCGGGATAGTCCCAGTCGTTCCCCCACGACATGCCGTGATTCTTCGGGCTTTCCGGTCCCGGGTCGCCGCCGTCCGGGTGGTGCCAGTCAAGGTCCTGCGAATAATAGATGCCCAGCTTCAGCCCGTACTTCGGACAGGCGGCGGCCAGCTCCGCCAAGGGATCGCGGCCGAACGGCGTCGCATCAACCACGTTATAGGAATCCACCCGGCTGCGGTACATCGCGAATCCGTCGTGATGCTTGGCGGAAAAGACCAGATAACGCATACCGGCGTCACGAGCGGTGCGGCACCACTGCTCCGCGTCGAACCGCTCCGGATTGAAACGCGCCGCCAATGCCCCGTATTCGCGATTGGGAATGCGGAAGCAGGCCTGAAGCCATTCGCCGATGTACGACATCTCCCTGCCGCGCCAGATGCCGCCGGGGATCGAATACAATCCCCAGTGGATGAACATGCCGAAGCGCGCCTCGGAAAACCACTGCGCCCTCATTGCCCGCGCCGTCCTTTCCCGACCGGGATCATCCCGAACTTCGACGCGTCGCAGAAGTTCCGGGCGGTGCCGAACAGCATCAACTGCGCTTTGCGCCCGTCGCGATCGCCGAAAGAGCCGTTGATTCCGGCGTCAAACCCGAACCGTTCCGGCGGATTGCCGTCCGCGCGGACCAGCTTCCACGGGATGGTCAGGCCGATCCAATACTCCTGCCGATCCTGCGCTGCTCCGCACAACCGCACCGTCTCCGCCGGGAGTTCCGGCAATTGCGGGCACCACAATTGCGGTTTCGTTTTTCCCGCCACCGGCGGCAGGATCAGAAACTGAAGGACGTTCCGGCCGTACTGCGCTTTCCCCAGTCCCTCCGCCGGTGTGCGGAAGTCGAAGAAAAGCTCGACGCAACTGCCGAGCGCCCCCGGCCACACCTCCGGCAGCCTCGGGTGAATATCGCGGACCCGCCCCGCCACAAAAAGCGCCTCGCGATTCCAGCCGAGCCGGAAACCGCCGGAGAGTTCGGCGGGACCGCCCCAGAAGTGCGCCTCCTGGATGGAAGCCGTGTCGGAGGGGCGGCCGAACACCGCTTGCTCAATCCGGTCAAGTTTCAGTTCAGGGGCAAAGCCGTCCAGCGCGTCGCCGGCGGCAAGCACAAAATTTTCCGGCACTTCTCCGGCGGCGCCGGAGGCTGAAACACCGATCCGGCAGCCCCGGGTCAGTTCCACATTGTTCGGCAGCCGGAGCGTGACCGGCAGCTCAAATACACTCCCTTTGGCTCCGGCCTCCAGCCGACAGTCGAACTTCACCTTGCGGCGGCGTCCGGGGCGGATTGCCACCTCCTCTTCCCGCGGCGAAACAACAAGCCCCGGAACCGCGCCCGCTTCAAGCCGGGCATTCCAGACTTCGTCGCCGGTGTTGAGCAGCGTCAGAGCCACGGAACCCGTCCCGCCGACGATGTTCTCAACCTCGACCGCGCTGACCGGCGAGGAAAGCACCTCCAATTCGCCATCCGCCAGATGCACATACCGCGGCATGGTGGTCAGCGGCAGCAGGAACACGCCCCGCCCGTCCCGTCCGGCCCCCGGCACGGCGCGGAATATCCGGCGCTCACCGAAGACGTTCACCGTTTCCAGCTCATTTCCCGGAGCGGTCACCAGCACATCCGCCGCAGCATCCGCGGCCCACAGCACCGCGACCCGTCCCGCCGCCGCTTTACTGAAAAGCGCGCCGCGCACCTCGCCGGAATCCAGCCAGCGATACGACTTGCCGGGATCGGCGCTCTCAAACTGCGCGGCCAGCACCGCGACGGCCAGACTGAGCAGGCTCGGAGTGCGTTCACCCGCCGGAGTAGCTGAAAGCAGCGAAAAATCCGGCTCCCTCTCCGTCCATGGTTTACCGTCTTTCGGCCACTCCGGGTTCCAGCCGAAGAAGATGAACCCCTCCGAACCGGATGCCAGATTGATCACCGCGTTTTTAACGATCGAAGCCGAAGCCTCCCACTCGTCGTTAACCCGGCCCGGCCATGAAGCCGTGGAGACGAAGCCGGTCCGGCGCTCCTTCGCCGCCAGCGCCACCGTCTCCGGCGGAATCGGCCGGTCCGCCTCGTAGCGGAGCGCCTGAAGCACGCCGGTCTCGGAGTTGAAACGCCGGATTCCGGCAGGCGCCGCCTCCCGCACCTCCCCGAGAAAACGGCGCAGGTTCGCCTGATCCGGCTGGCGCGGCGTGGTATAGGTGTGATAGGAGAGCACGTCGAAGTTGCCCGTCGCTCCGGCTGCCAGCGCCCGCTTCATCCACGGCAGGAAACTGCCGGTGCCGCAGACGCCGTAGATGCGGACGTCGGGATCGACCGCTTTCACAGTACGGTAAACCGTCCGGCAGACCTCGGCGTAATCCTCCGGATGCTCCGGCATTCCATACGCGTTCGGTTCGTTCTCGATCTCGTAGTGCCGGATCCTGCCGCGATAACGTTCGGCGCTCTCCCGCAGGAAACGGGCGTACTTTTTCAGGTCCGGGAAGCCGCCGCCCTTCGCGCTCGGCCACTGTTTCATCCCGCGCGGATACTCCCGCTCGCGGTGCCACGCCGAGTAGGGATAGCTCTGCAACGAAACGAAAAGCTCCCGCCCCGCCATCAGTTCCCAGTCGAGCGCGGCGTTCCAGTTCCACTCCTGCGGAGGCGCGGCCGGATCGTGTTCAGGAGCCGTGCTGTGGTCCACGAAAGCCGGTCCCTGCACCCATCCCCAGCGCAAATACTTGTGGGCATACCGCAGCGGCAGCGCGTCGGGCCAGAAACCGAAGGCTTTCACGTCGCAGTCGTGCAGTCCGAAAAGCCCCGGCCCGGCCGGTTCCGGACGGCGCGCGACATGCAGAAAATTCTTTTTCACCCGGAACGGGGCCGACAGTCCGTCGATCGAGATCACCAGATGGTACACGTCGCTTTGCAGCAGGGCCGGGGACATCACCGGGACCATCGTGCTGCACCCCGGTTCCAGAAGCCGTTTCTCCTGCCGGACGTTCCGAATCCGGTTCACCTCCGATTGCAGTTCATAGCGGAGGGTGACCTCCCGCCGTTCTTGCGTACTGTTCAGCAGTTGAACCAGCGGATAATCGCGTTTTTCCGGGTCGGAACCGATCACATAGGTATCGAAGCCGTGCACGGCGGCCGTAACGCCCCCCTGCCCCGCCGGGACCAGCCGGCCGGAGTAATCCCGTTCCCAGCCGACCGAAAAGCTCCCGCCGCCGCCTTTGAGCTCAAGCTCATCGACCAGCGATGCGGAACAGCCGAGCCGCTGCACGGTGAAGTTTTCCGGCAGCTTCACCTCCAGCGTTTCGCCGTTCTCCTGCGTCAGTCCGGCCCGGCCGTTTCCCCACGTCAGAAGCAGTTTATGCCACTTGCCCGGCGCCTGCGTCCCCCGGGAGTCGGCCCGGCCTTCGCCGGACTCCAGCCGGAACCTCCGCTCCTGCGACGGGCCGGCGGGGATGACGACTTTCAACTCCCCCGCCGGGCCGCCCAGCGTCAGCACCTCCTTGGCCGGACGGCGCATGCAGTCCTCCACGAACAGCGACACGCTCCCGGCTTCCAGCCCGGTCAGGTGCGGCGCCAGCTCATAGGTGAAACGGACCATTTCAAACGGCAGCCGGTTTCCCTTCGCGCCCCCGGCAACCGGGGCAACCACCGGCACACGCAGATTCAACCCGCCCCCGGAAGGGTAGACGGGAAGCTCCGCCGCACCCGACAACAGCGCCGGGCCGCAGCAGAGCGAGGCGAGGATCAGACAGTGTTTCATCCCCTTCCTCCCTGCTCCGTCACGATGGTCAGCACCGGCAGCGACGAAGCCGCATAGCGCCGGGCGAATTCGCTCGAACGGATCCGCCAGGCCGCGGCGGCGTTCTTCTCATCGGCGGCTTCCAGCCGGAAACCGATCCACCCGGCCCCGGCGGCAACCGCCTTTTTCAATTGTTCCGTCACATCGACCACGACCGGCCGGGAGAGATCCGCCGCCCGGTTCGGCAGGATCACCCCGGCTTTCTCTCCCGCGCCGTCATCGGCCAGACCGATCTTGCCGTCGGCTTCCGTGCCCCAATAGACCCACAGCACGGTTTCCGGCCCGGCGATGCCGGGAGTATCCGGGTGGCACCCGGTTCTGCCGTTCAGGGTCACGGTCAAAGTCGCCTTGGCGACCGCCGATTTCTCCGGCAGTTTGTATTCAAGCACGCTCCGGTGGATGCCGTTCCCGAGCTTTCCGGTCAACAGCTCCAGCACCGGTTTCTCCTGCGTATGCGTCAGCACCGATTCGACCACGCCGTCGCCGTTGCGGTCGATCAGCATTCCATCCGCGGCGGACTGAAGTTTCAGCTCCGCGCCGTTCAGCAGCATCGCGCCTCCGCACGCCAGGGTCAGAAAGAACAGTTTTTTCATCTTCATACTCCTTTGTTATCGTTCCACTTTCCAGTATTCGTTCTCATTGTTGATCAGCGCGGCGGTCGGCACGCTCTCCACATGGCCGTCCAGCCAGATCGCATTGCTCCGTCCGGAATGCCGCGCATACGGATACGCATCCGCCCATCCCCAACTGATCAACTGCCCCCAGCCCGTCTCCGCCGTGGAATCCGCCGCCATCAGCGTCCGCGACGGCTGCGAAATCCTCGAAAGTTTCTTCCCGAGCGCAGTATTGCTCGCCCCGGCACCGAGATGCATGTAGTTGATCCCGTACATCACCCATGTATGGCGGTTGCTGTATTTCGCATAATATTCCTCGTTCGCAAGACTCCGCACCGGGCAGCGCGTGATCAGGCCCTTATCCGCCGAATGCGCGCTCCACGCCACGTTGGTATCGTTGTTGAAAAAATAAACCGTGGTAATCTGGATCAGCCAGTTCGGATAGATGCCCGCCCCGCTCGGCGACGGGTAAAAGCCATCGTAGTCCCCATGATAGAAAGTCATCAGTCTGGAAATCTGGCTCTGGTTGCTCACGCAGCTGATCGCCCTCGCCTTGTCCCGCGCCTTGTTGAGAGCCGGCAGCAGCATCGCCGCCAGTATCGCTATGATCGCAATCACCACGAGCAGCTCAATCAGCGTAAAACTGCAGCGGGATAGTCTCCGACGGAGGATTTCGCTCCAGCCGGAGCGACCAGCGCTTTCGCCGCTGGACCACGACCGGCAAGGTGCCGGTGCCGGGTACGGGGCGGTGCAGTGCAAAGACGCGGTCGATCGACGGCGGAAAAAAGATCCGCAAAAACGTGAAGTTGTCTTCCCGCTTTTCTGCGGAAAAACAACTTCACGTTTTTGCTCCGACTTGCCGCCTGCAGAGCATTGGCAGAGGCGTGAGAGCTTGCGGGAAATGAGAGAGATGTTCGGATTGGTTGGTACGGGGAGAGATGCGGCGCTGGTCGCCGCTTTCTCTCCCCCGAACCCCTCTCTTTTACGCAGAGCGGAAACAAGGGACCGGAAGGTATGAAGTGACGGCACGCATGGAATAATACCGTTCAGAAATTTGATCAGTGTGTAATAAACCGCTGACCTGCCGCCGGAATGGAAACGCTTCTCTTCGAACATGGGTTACTCCTGATGGTTGATGATGAGTTTCGAGTCTATTTTGATATAACTTACAAAGCCGCATTCCGAGTCGATATCGATGTTGTCGAAGATCAGCCTGCCGAGCGTCTGCGCCATTTCGACATGCGGCGGCGCAATCGTGGTCAGGCGGTAACTGTCATATTCGCTGTTGTTGTCGAAACTGATCATCTCCGGCGGACGCTTCGCTCCGCGTTCGGCGAAATAATCGATGATGCGGGCGGCAAGCTCGTCGGTGCTGACGATCAGGCCGCAGCCGCTTCCGTTCTCCATGCAGTTGCGGTAAATCTGCTCCAGTCCGACCCACTCCTCCGGTTTGTTCCGGCCGTCGCTGAGACGGCGCATCGTAAATTCCACGCCCAGCAGGCGTTCCCGGTTGAAGTCCAGATAGTTCTTCGAGGAGATTTCGCGGCGGCAGTAGGCGATCTTCCGGATTCCCTTTTCCATCAGGTACTTCGCGGCCAGGCTCCCCTCGCCGAAGATATTGACCGTCACCGTGTGGAACGGCCAGTGCATCCAGCTCATCGCGCCGGACTGGTAGACGAAAATCTTATTGTGATACTGGAAGAAGAGATCGGAATTTTCAATCAGGAATTCGTCCTCTTCCCCGCGGACCGACAGAATGAACGCCGCAATTCCCGTCTCCGTGAGCCGCAGCAGCTTCTCCTTGAGTTCCGCCCGGTCCCGCACATCATCCAGATGAACGTCCTCCAACGTAAAATCCTCGGCGGCCAGCGCCTGCTGCAGAGTCCGGCGGAACTCCCCGGTCCAGTGCAGATACTCGTAACTGTTCCGGCTGTGGATCACGCAGATCCGGCGCGTCATCTCACATTTGAGCTGGCGGAGCAGATTCGGATTCACCGGAGCGGACACCCTTGTTCCCGCGCGTTTGCTGCGGCTGACGATCCCGCGCCGCTCCAACTGCTTGATGGCCCGGTAGGCGTTCATTCTGGTCGTGGAAAATTTCCGGGCCAGCTCCTGCTCCGACTCGATATGGCTCCCCGGCGACAGTTGTCCGTCGATCAGCCTCCCGGCCAGGTGCCGATAGATTTCAAATTGCTCTTGATTCACAGCGTCAACCGGTTTTAATGTTCAATTCTCTTTGAATATTATACCAAATAATGTTCTTTTTGTCAAGAGCATAACTGAAAAAAACTGAAAAAAAGGGGAATCCCAGAAGTTGCGCAGCGGCGGAGCACCGCTTGCAAAACCGTCCGCCGCGCGGTATGTTAACTCCGGTACCCAACCAAGACGGAGTTATCATCATGTACGAAGAACTGAAACAGATGCTGCAGGAATCCAGACGCACCCTCGCCTTCACCGGAGCCGGCATCTCCACTTTGTCCGGCATCCGGGATTTCCGGGGCAAAAACGGCGTTTACCTTGAACCGTGGCACGGCAAATCCGTCGAAGAGATTCTGTCGCTCGACTGCTTCCTCGCCGAACCCGCGCTGTTCTACGGCTGGGCCGCCGAATTCCTGTACCGGCTGGAAGAGTTCCATCCCGCCGCCGTCCACCGCGCCCTTGCCGGGCTTGAACAATCCGGCCTGCTGCGCGGCGTATACACTCAGAATATCGACCTGCTCCACCAGCAAGCGGGCAGCCGCCACGTTTACGAACTGCACGGCAGCCCCGCCCGGCACCACTGCCTGAAATGCCGGAAGCAGTTCGGTTATGCCGAAATCGCGCCGCTGGTGCTCGCCGGAAAAGTGCCTCGCTGCGGCTGCGGCGGCCTCGTCAAACCCGATATCGTCTTTTACGGTGAAAACCTCGACGAAGCCCTGCTCAACCAGGCATTCGCCGATATGGAAAAAGCCGAACTCGTGCTGGTGCTCGGCAGCAGCCTGACCGTCCAGCCCGCCGCCTCGCTGCCGATGGCGGCCAACTACGGCGGCGGCAAAATCGTGATCGTCAATGCCCAGCCCACGCCGCTCGACCGCTACGCGGCACTGCGCTATGACGACCTGCAAAGCGTCTTTGAAGAGCTTGAAAACTGGCTGGAACACCGGTGACGCGCGCCATTTTCCCTCGCCGCCGACGGTGACGCCGGCATCCTCGAATTCGCGGACGCCGGCCGTCTTCCCGTGAAAGCGGCACACCCCGGCACGGTGCGGAAATTACAGTGCAGTGCAGAAATTCCGCCCGCGCCGACGATTGCGATGCGAAGCACGGTCCCGCGCCTCCCCGCCTGGTTGTCCGGCGGTTTTCAATATGGTTCCGATTCGCCGCAAATGCAATCCCCGTTCCGGGAAACTTTCCGATTTTTTAGCCGGATACGATTGGCAAAACGGCGGCATGAGTGCTAGAATATACACAGTAACAGCTTATTCAACAGGATGGATCAAATGATTATTTTCGTCGCAGACGACCATTACGAATCGTTCCCCGGCCGCAACACCTACGAGGAGATCGCCGCGGACTACCCCGACATGAAATTCATCGAAAACGACTGGAGCATCTTCACCTCCGTCGACCTTGCCGGAGATTGCGATCTCTTGATCCTCAACATGATCGCCGACACCTGCAATCTGCCGGTCCCGGATGAGGCCGCCGCCGAAGCGGTGAAGAAGTATTGCGAAGCCGGCAAGAACCTGCTGCTGCTGCACGGCGGCAGCTCCGCCTTCTGGCCCTATGCGTGGTTCCGCGAGCTCGTCGGCATCCGCTGGGTGCGCGGCAACGATCCGGACGGATTCGTCGCGTCGTTCCATCCGCACGAGCCTTACAAGGTGGTGCGCGCCAAGTGCCGCCACCGCCTCGTCAACAAACTCGTCGAGATGGATCTGCCGAAAGACGAGATCTATACCGGGCTCGAACAGACCCGGCCCGTCTGGACGCTGATGAACACCACGATCAGCACCGGCACTTTCCCGCAATGCACCGAATCGGCGACGCCGTGGGGCGGCCGCGTGATCAACTTCCTGCCCGGTCACGACAAGTCCGTGACCCGCCACCCCGATTTCATCGCCAACGTGAAACTGCTGATCGACGACCTGCGCTGACCTTTCGGCCCCTTCCCGGCTTTCCGGGAGGGGGATTCTGCTTCGGGAAACCGGCAATCGAACAAGGGGGAACGCATTCATGAGATTTCGCGGCGAACCGGTCCCGCCTTCGCCCGGCGGCGAACCGCCGATGACGCAGGAGTTCAACCGCCGGCTCTACGGGTTGGTACTGCCCGCTCTCGGCGGATTATGGGCGCTTTACACCATCTTTTTCAGCCGCCGTATCCGGCTTCCCTCCCGTTACGGCCGTGGAACCGAGTTTTTCGGCGCCGACGCGGTGCTGATTGCGCTGATCGTGCTGGAGAGCTGCGTTCTCGCGCACCGCATCCGCTTCTGGTACGAACTTTACCAGTCGCCGCCGCAATTCTGGAAATGGCACGACCAGCTTCTGCTGGGGCTGATCGTGCTGACCGCGATTGTTTTCAGCCTGAATCTGTATTATAAATTCTTCTGACCGGAGAGGTTCGTCAAATGCTCAGTGAAAGATTGATTTTCCCCCTGACTCCTGTACCCGTATTTCCTCCGCTGCGGGAGCGCGCCGCATGGCGGGCCATGAGTGAAATTCCCCGGAACCGGCGTTTTCTGGGAAACCGGATCCTGCCGCTGGCCCAGAACGCGCTCACCGCGCCGATACCGGAGCTTCCCGCCTCGCTTTTCATGGAGTTCGTGCGCATCGGCGACCGCAAGCACTACGAGAAGCCCTATTTCCAGCGGCGGCAGATGCTGGAAGCCCTGGTTCTGGCCGAGGGTTACGAATACCGGGGCCGCTTCATCGACCGGATCATCGATTATTTGTGGGCAATCATGGGCGAATACACCTGGTCGCTGCCCGCGCATGTGAATTCGGGCGGCGATCCGCTGCCGGAGCTGCCGTTTGAAATGGTGGACCTCTTCTGCGCCGAGACCGGCATGCTGCTGGCCCAGACCTTGAATTTCATGGAATCGGAGCTGCGGGACGTTTCTTTGAATCTCGTCTCCGGCATCCGCCGCAACCTGCAAAAGCGCATCATCGAACCGTGCGAGCGCGAACCGTTTCCCTTCTGGTGGGGGCACGGCTTCAACAACTGGAGTCCGTGGTGCGCCTCCAACGTGCTGGGCGTCGCGCTGACCGTCCTCTCCGGCCAGCCGGAGCGGCAGGAGAAAATGGTCCGCAGCCTCGCCGCGATCATCGACCGTTATCTGGATCTCTACCCGGCGGACGGCGGCTGCGACGAGGGGCCGAGCTACTGGGGAGTTTCACCCGCCTCCATGCTGATCTTCCTCGAAGAACTGTATAACGCTTCGGGCGGAAAAATTTCCATTTACGATGAGCCGCTGGTCCGGCACATGGGCGAATTCTTTGCGGACTGCTATCTTGACGGCGGCTGTTTCACGCCGTTCTCCGACGCGGCGGTCCGGTTCGATCCGCCGGTCCCGCTCTGCCGGCGCTACGGCGAGCGCACCGGCAGCGAAAAACTGAAGAATTTCACGCTGCGGATGCTGGCCGGCCTGAACGGGGAACCCTATCAGCCGTACACCGGATATACCAGCACTTCGTCGCTGTTCCGAATGCCCGCCTTTCTCTTCTGGCTGCCCGCCGAAGAGGTTCCGGCGCCGCCGGCGGCGGACTCGGTCAGCTATTATCCGGTGGTCCAGCAGCTTTTCGTACATGCGGGCAAACTCGCGTTCGCGGCCAAAGGCGGCCACAACGCCGAAAACCACAACCACAACGACCTCGGCCAGTTCATGTTTTTCCACAGCGGCGAGCCGATGATCGTCGACCTCGGCCGGTGCGAATACACCCGGCACACCTTTTCGGAACGCCGTTATGAAAACTGGGTGCTGAATGCCCTGGGGCACAATCCGCCGCTTTTCGACGGCGTCGGCCAGCACGACGGCAAGGAGCACCGAGCCGCCGATGTGCGTTTCTCGCAGGAGGGGAACCGCGTTCAACTGGAGATGGAGCTGGCGGGAGCTTTCCCGGCGGAGCTGGAGCTTGTTTCCGTGCGCCGGAGCATCCGCCTCGACATCGGCAGCGGCGAAATTCAGGTCGAAGACCGCTGGGAGAGCCGCCAGCCGCACACGGTGCAGTGGAATCTCTACACTCCGGCAAAAGTCGCCGTCCGGCCCGGAGAAACGGAGTTCCGGAACGGTTCCGCCGTGATGCGCCTGACCCTGTCGGGCACGCCGGTTTCGGTTGCCGCCGCCGTGCCGGAAAATCCTGACCCGGAACTGACGCACAGTTGGGGCGCGCCGCCGTGCCGGGTCCGCCTGACTGCCGAAGCGGGTTGCTCCGGGGCCGTTACGATGCGGTTCACCTTTCCGGCTTCACGCAATTGAACACCGCGCACGCCGGGAAGTGGAGTCCAGACCATGCTGATACCTGAAACATTCCGCCGGATCGGTGTTTTCGCCCCTGCCGGAAAACTCGCGCCGGAGCTTTTTCAAAGCGGCGCGGAGCTGCTGGAAGCGGAGGGCAAAAGCGTCCGCGTCGCCCCCCATGTCCGGCAGGAGTATCCGGTCCGCTATCTGGCCGCCTCCGCCGAAAGCCGGGCGGAAGAGCTGACCCGCCTCTGGCTCGATCCTGAAACCGACCTGCTGCTCGCGGCGCGGGGCGGTTTCGGCTGCGCCCATCTGCTGCCGCTGCTGGACTGGAAACAACTCGCCACCCGCCCGGAACTTCCGCTGGTCGGTTACAGCGACGTGACCGTACTCCATTACGCGATGCTCAAGACCGGCGCGGGAACTCCAGTCATCGGTCCGATGCTCGGCAAGCTCGCGCAGGCCGCCGATGACCCGTACACCGCCGGGCACTTCCGCAAAGCGCTGCTGAAAACGCCGCGCGAAGTGGAAGCGCCGCCGGAATTCGGCCCTGTCCACATCCTGAAACCGGGAAACGCGCAGGGGCTGCCCCTGCCCGGCAACCTCGCGGTCGCAGCCACCCTCGCCGGAACCGGCTTCCTGCCCGATCCGGCGGGGAAAATCCTGTTCTTCGAGGATCTGAACGAGCCGGTCTACAAGCTCGACCGCTACCTGACGCAGCTGGAACAGGCCGGTTTCCTGCGCAATGCGGCCGGAATCGTGTTCGGCCAGTTCAGCGACTGCGCGCCGCCGGAGGAGCTGGAACGGCTCTTCGGAGAAGTCGCGGCGCGGTTCGGCGGACCGGTCCGGATGAACTTCCCGTTCGGCCACGTGTTTCCGTTCGCTTCACTGAACTGCCGCCAGTTGGTCGCGCTTGAAAGCGACCGCATCTGCTGCTGCTGACGAAAGAGCCGCAACCGGCCGGATAATCATCAAAGCACCATTCCCGCTACCCAGCCCGCAGCCAGCAGCGGCAGGTTGTAGTGCAGAAACGTCGGAATCACCGAATCATAGATATGGTCGTGCTGGCCGTCGGCGTTCAGCCCGGCGGTCGGCCCCAGCACCGATTCGGAGACCGGTGAACCCGCGTCCCCTAATGCTCCGGCGGAACCGACGATCGCGATGGTCGCCGCCGCCGACAGCCCCATCGACATGCACAGCGGCACATAGATCGCCGCAATCAGCGGCACCGTCGAAAACGACGAACCGATTCCCATGGTGATCACCAATCCGATGAACAGCATCAGGAACACCGCCACGCCTTTATAGTCTCCGGCAAAACCGCCGACCACCTTGACCATCTCATCGACGCCGCCGGTGGCCCGCATCACTTCGGCAAAGCCGGAGGCGGCGATCATCACCAGCCCGATGCCTCCCATCAGATAGACGCCCTGCGTGAACACATCCTGCGTATCGCGGATGCGGATCACTCCGGCGCACACGAACACCAGCACCGCCAGCACCGACGCGACAATCAGCGAATCCATCAGGAACTGCCCCGCCAGCGCCACGGCGATCGCAACCATGCCGACGCCGACATTGAAGAGGCTGATCTTCTTCGGTTCGACCTCCCTCAGCTCCCGATCCGTGGCGCTTTTGCTGTAGTCCCGCGGCTTCCGGTAGGAAAAAAAGATCGCGATCAGCAATCCGGTCAGCATGCCCGCCGCCGGAATCAGCATCGCGCCGGGGGCCTGGCTGTTCAACACATCCATGCCGCTCTTGCGGATGCTGCCGAGCACCACTTCATTGATATAGATTTTCCCGAAGCCCACCGGCAGCACCATGTAGGGAGTGATCAGGCCGAAAGTCAGGATGCAGGCCACCATGCGCCGGTCCAGGCGGATCCGCTCGAATACCGGCAGCAGCGGCGGAATCAGCACCGGAATGAATGCGATATGCACCGGAATCAGGTTCTGCGACGAAATCGCGATCAGCGTCAGGATCGCAATCAGCGAATACTTGAAACAGAAGATCTGTTTTTGCGTGACCTGCCGCCCGATGCAGGCGAACAGCTTCTGCGCGATCAGCTCGGTGACGCCGGAGCGGGAGATCGCGATCGAAAAAGCGCCGAGCATCGCGTAGTTCATCGCGATACCCGCGCCGCCGCCGAGGCCGCCGTAAAACGCCTTGACCGCTCCCCCCGTCCCCAGCCCGGCGATCACGCCGCCGAACACCGACGCCAGGATCAGCGAAAACACCACATTCAACCGCAACGCGGATAACGCCAGCAACATCACCACCGACAGCAACACCGGGTTGCCCAGCATCGACCAATCCATCAACTCTTTCCGTTCTTTTTTTCTTTATATCGTATATACGAACCGATCCGTTTGGAAAACATGACCGGACAACCGCACTGCGGACACCGCAACGGCCCCTTTTCCATGAGCTCATACAATCCGGCCAGCGGGAAAAATTGCCCTACGATCTTCAGCCACCAACCGGCCTTGCGCCTTTCCCGGACTCCCTGCCCCCGAAAGGAACACTCCGGGCAGAACATAAACTGGTTGACATCAAACGCCAGCAACGTCCCCCAACCGGCCAGAATCACTCCCGCCACTGATAACAGGAACTCCGCCCATCCCACGATCCGCGCCGTCTGAGTGCTGTAACACCGCCCTGGCAACACGAACATCAGGATTTCAAGACCACCGGCCAACAGCCAACACAAAGCCCCCTGCCCGATCCGCTTCCATGCACAAACACGAAGCTGCTTGCGGGCCTCAGCCTGCGGCTGCAGCCACTCCCCGCAGAAGCGGCAGCGACGCGAAACGCCATATTCCGTTTCGCCACAATGCGGACAAGTCCTCGGAGTTCTCAACGGTTCAGCGGCGACGTTCGCAGGCGGTCACGGCGTTGCTCATCAGGATCGCGATGGTCATCGGGCCGACGCCGCCCGGCACCGGGGTGATCGCACCGGCGACCTCGACCGCCTCCTGAAAATTCACGTCGCCGACCAGCTTGTTCTTGCCGGTTTCCGGGTTCGGAATGCGGTTGATGCCGACGTCGATCACGGCGGCGCCCGGCTTGATCATATCGCCGGTCACGAATTCCGGCTTGCCGATCGCGGCGATCAGGATATCCGCGTCGCGGGTGTACTTTGCGATATCCGGCGTGCCGGAGTGAACCACGGTCACAGTGGCGTTCGCCCCCTTCGCCTTCTGCATCAGCATCGCGGCCAGCGGCTTGCCGACGATGTTGGAGCGGCCGATCACCACCGCATGCCTGCCGGCGGGATCGATGCCGGACTTCTCCAGCAGCACCAGCACTCCGTAGGGCGTACAGGGGCGGAAACCGTCGGTCTTGCCGATCAGCAGCTTGCCGACGTTGCGCTCATGGAAGCAGTCCACGTCCTTATCCGGATCGATCGCGGCGATCACCTTCTCCTCATCGATCTGCGGCGGCGGAGGCGACTGAACCAGAATGCCGTCGATTTTCGGGTCACGGTTCAATTTGTCGATCAAATCAAGCACGTCGCTCATGGAGGCGTCGGCAGGCAATACGCGCTTGTCGGAGTAGATGCCGAGCTCCGCGCATTTCTTCGCCTTGGAATTCACATAAACCTGCGAAGCGGGATCGTCGCCGATCAGCACGACGGCGAGTCCGGGAGTTTTCCCCGCCGCCTTCAACTTCTCCACCCGTGCGAGGGTCTCTTCATTCACCATCCGGGCTATCGCCTTGCCGTCAATGATTTTCGCCGCCATAGTCACCTCATATCTGTAAGAGTGTAAATATTTTAAAATACCACCGCAACGGCGGCTTTTCAAGGCGGCCGGCCTGCTCTGCAGGAATAAATTCCGGTTCCGCCGCCGTCTTCCGCCCGGGCTTGACCTCCCGGACGGCTGTGCTATATTACATCAGGATCAGTTGAAACTTCCAAACCGGAGCGTTTATTGTCATGTCCAGAACTGTTTTCATCCTTCTTTTGCTCCTCTGCCTGCAACTGCCTTCCTTCGCTGCCGCCCGGAGAGCCTACACCCATAACTCGGAATACCTCCGCGACCACATTTCGGATCTCATCAGCAACTGGAATGGAGCCAGACTCGAGGCGACCTCAGCGGATTACGCCACGCTGAATCTGCGCAACGGAACCCGGCCGATCAAATTCGACCAGAAGGAGCTGCGCAAGAGGAACGGCCGCTACCTCTACATGAACATGCGCGTCAAGGAAAAAGAGAGCCGGTACGGATTCCTGATCCTGCCGGACAACGCCGGATTCATTCGTTTTCCAGTGGTTGCGGACGGCAACTTTCACATCTACAACATCGACCTCGCCGACGAGAACGGCAGAATCCGCCGGCCGGAATCCATCGTTTTTTCGGACAGCGGCAAATCGCAGACCATCCATCTGCTCGGCTTCAGTCTGGTCGGCAATCCGTCCGGCCGCTCCGATGTCCGGATTCTCGACGTCGGGACGGTCAACCACGAACTCTATTCCGGCGTACCCAATCAGCTCTATTTGCTGCTTCACAACACCGGCGGCAAAGTTTCCAACAACCTGGAGCTGGAAAGCCTGAAACTGCCGTTCCGGGTGGAGGAGAGCAACCGCTTCCGCCGGAAACTGCCCGCGATTGTGCCTCAGGCGAGAAAAACGGTGCTGATCGACATCACGCCCCGCACTCCCGGCTCCGGAAAGCTCTCCGCCGAAGTGGCCGACAAGGAGGGGCTGTCGAAATTCCAGCGGACGCTCAAGGCAGTCACCCCTCCGCCCCTTCCCGGCGGCTCCGCTTCCGGGATGCCCGTTCCGTCGCCGCTCCCGACGATCTGTAATGTGGCGGCCTTTTATACGCCCCGCTACACCACGGCCGACAGCTGGAAAAACGTCAGCGAATACACCCCGGGCCGCCGGCCCGTGCTCGGCTACTACGATGTGTCCAAGCCGGAAACCATCGACTGGCAGATCAAGCTGCTCACGGAAAACGGCATCAACACGCTGTTCATCGACTGGTATGAAAAGCAGGGAAAACCCGCTCATCCCGAATGGTTCGAGGCCTACCGGCAGGCCCGGCACCGCAAGCTGATCCGCTGGGCGATCGCGTGGGACAACAGCAACGCGGTCAACTCCGCCGATGAATTCAGGCGGATCGCCGCACTCTGGATCGCCGGCTATTTCCGCCGGGAAGGCTATCTTCACGTCAACGGCAAACCGGTCGTGCTGATCAAGCAGCCGCTGCGCCTCGACCGGAATCTGAGCGGACAGCTCGGAGCCTGCCTCGCGGAGACCCGGAAACAGGCTCAGGCCGCCGGGCTTCCCGGCATCTGTTTCATCGCGGGGCTGACTCCGTTCCCGAACCAGAAGAACGTGGACCATGTGCGCGAAATCAAGTTCCTGCTGGCCAACGGTTTTGATTTCGTCACCGACGTGGTGCACACCTCCGCCGAAAAGCCCGGCGACGTGCCGGGCGTCCTCGACTTCGAGGAGGTGGCGGACCTCAATACCAGAATGTGGGCGCAACGCCGCCGGACCGCCGCCTCGAACTACATTCCTTTCGTGACGACCGGCTGCAACGACTATCCGCTCCGGCGGGATTCCGCCGAAATCATCGAAAACCGTACCCCTGAGGAGTTCGGCAAGCTCTGCAAAAGCGCCGCCCGCTTCATCGCCGTGAACAAAGCGCCGTTCTTCCTGATCGGGCACCTGAACGATTTCGATCGCGGCGCTTCCATCGAGCCGAACTCCGAGGACGGTTTCCGGTACTACGAGGCATTGCGCGACGAAGTGATGACTCCCGGCACCCGCCCGCCGCAGAATTACGGACCGACCGCGCTCAGGTGACGCCGCCCCCGGAAATCCGGCGGAGAAACTCCCGCGGCGAGCAGCCGGTGTGCTTCCGGAATACCGTACTGAAGTAGTTGCTGTCGGAGAATCCGCAGCGCCGCCCCACTCCGGCGACCGTATGACGCGACGGCTCCAGCGAAAACAGCAGCTTCGCCTCCCTGATGCGCCGTTCCGTCAGGAGCTCCCGGAAACTCCTGCCGTTCGAGGCGCGGCGGATCGCACTTCCCAGATGGTTCGGATTCACCCGCAGAATCTCCGCCAGATCGGCGAGCGCCGGTTCCTGATGATATGAACGGTCGATAAACCGTTCGCACTGTTCCAGATAGTACGCATCGGAACGTTTCTTTCCCCCCGGAGGCCGCCGCTCCCGGCATCCGGCCAGCTCCATCCGGACCAGTTCGGCAAGCCAGCGCGCGTGAAAACGAATTCCGGCAACCGACTTTTCAGCCAGTTCGGCAGGCTGCCGCCCGACGAACTCCGGCGGCAGTTCTTTTCCGAAACGGAAATACCCGATATAGGCGATCGCCGCCAGGTAGCCGTCGAGCAGGACCGGCGCGGCGCAATCCCAGATTCCGTTCGGACAGCAACCGCAGAAGGAACGTCCGCAAGCGGCCAGCAGCTTGCTGCGCGCTTTGTTTTCGGAGCAGACTTTCAGGCCGCCCGGCCGAAGCTTCGCCCACCGGCAGAACTCCCCGTGATGATAGTACTGGTCGGAAGCCAGCGCCAGTTCCGGGTACTCGACGAATCCCGGATGCAGCACCTCCAGATTCACCACCGCTCCCAGCTCAAGCTCCAGTCTCCGCATCGCGTCGGACAGCTTCATACCTGCCTCCATTTCCGTTTTCTGTGATAATTTAAGATTTTTTCGCGGAAAATTCAAGGTTTATTCTAAAAAAACGATTATTTTTAAAGTTGCAACCACTAAATATGGAGTGAATCTCATGAAAACTTATCTTGAACCGGCCAGAACCCTTCCCGTCGTCGGAACCTGTGACGTGCTTGTCGCCGGAGCCGGTCCCGCCGGAATCGGCGCCGCGCTCGGAGCCGCCCGCTGCGGCGCGTCCGTGTTCCTGCTCGAAGCCGCCAACTGCGTCGGCGGCATGGCCACTGCGGGCATGATGTCGCACTGGTGCGGCGGCACCGAGTCGCCGCTGCTCGACGAAATCTTCAAGCGCACCAAATCCTCGCCGCTGCTCCCACCCGCGACCAGCGAACGCGCCAACCCGTGGGCCACCGCGCACGAAGCGCAGAAAACGGCGGTACAGGAGCTGCTGCTCGAAGCCGGCGTGACTCTTCAGTACCATACCCGCATCGCCGGGGCCGTGGTGGAGGACAATACCGTCAAAGGAGTCATCACCGAAAGCAAATCCGGCCGTGAAGTCATCCTCGCCCACACCGTGATCGACGCAACCGGGGACGGCGATGTCGCGGCAGCGGCAGGAGCGGAATTCGTGCTGGGCCGTCCTGAAGACCACGGCTGCCAGCCGGTTACGCTGATGTTCCGCATCGGCGGGGTCGATCACAGCCGCGCGATCTTCCCCGGCAGTTTTGAAAGTCTGGTCGACGTGCCGAAAGGGGAAATTCAGGCGCTCGGCCATGAACACCTCCCCTTCCCCGCCGGCCATGTACTGCTCTATCCCGCGCCGCTGCCCGGCGAAGTCTGCGTGAATATGACCAACGTGACCGGTGTGAACGCGACCGACGTGCGCGAACTGACCCGCGCCGAGCTGACCTGCCGCGAACAGATGGTGAAGATCGTGCAGTTCCTGCGCGAATTTGCACCGGGTTACGAAAACTGCTACGCCGTGACCAGCGCCGCCAACGTCGGAGTCCGTGAAACCCGCCACTTCAAGGCTCTTTATCAGCTGAATGAAACCGATATCGTCGAAGCCCGCACTTTCGACGACTGGATCGCCACGCGCAACCATTTCAACTTCGACATCCACAACGTGAAAGGGCCGGGGCTGGACGCCAACGGGGCACAGCACAAGTTCCGCTCCAAAGGGAAGTACACCATCCCGTACCGCAGTTGCGTCCCCGAAAAGCTCGACGGCCTGCTGCTCAGCGGCCGCAACATCGACGGCACCCACAAGGCGCACTCCAATTTCCGGGTGATGCCGATCTGCCTGAACATCGGCCAGGGCACGGGCGTCGCCGCCGCCCTCGCCGCCCGCAACAACATCCCGGCCCGCGCCGTAGATGTCAAAGCCGTACAGGCGGAGCTGATGAAAATGGGCATCCGGCCCTGACACCGGCGGCAAGGTGCCGCTGCCGGGGCGGCAAGGTGCCGCTGCCGGGTGCGCACGCCAATGCCCCTCCGGGGGGCGTGCGGGCAACCAGCATAGGCAAAGCATTGGTCGGTCTGCATAACCACTTACACGGCATATAAATAAGGCCGTAATACCATTTACGCGGCACATAAGTAAGACTACGTCGCCTTATACGCGGCGCACAACAAGCGCGGGTTCGCGCCGCGAACGAATGTGAGGGAATTACTTGCCTTTGGCAAGTAACGAGGAACGGTAGTGACGAAGCCGAACGTAGTGAGCGAAGCCCCCCTGGCGCAGCCCGCAACGCGGGCGATGAAGGGTTGGCCGCCGCAGGCGGACAAGTAAGCGGCGAAGCCGCGCCCGCGAGCGGAAGCGCTCTGCAACCGGACTGGCCTCCGCAACCGGCGAGGGGGTCCGGGGGACGTGCGCGACGTCCCCCGGAGCCATCCGCGGGCCGGAGGTCCGGCGCTCACCACCCTCCGGGCACCCTGCCTGTTCTTGCGCTTAAAAGTTGTTACCCTCCGAGCGCCCTGCCTGTTCTTGCGGCAATGCGAAGTTGAATATAAAACTCACGTGCGAATTGAAAGCGAAGATGAATCTCCGCACTCCAAGGACGCTTCGCGTCGCAGGAGCAAGCCTCCAAGGGGAAATCCCATTTCCGTAAACTTGCATACAATGCAACTATCCGGCGACCTCGCGACCGGCTATCTCGGCGATTCCAAGGCGGGAGAACAGGTCGGTTTCTGGATCAGGACCACAACCGGAGAAACACTGGTCAGCAATTTTTCCCGGAATCAGAACCTGGTGCAGCAAAGCCAATATGTCTCCGGCACCGATCATGACCTCGGCTTCGGAGACAACTTTTTCGACGTTCACTGGACACATCCGGACTATCTCAGCAACCTCACCATCGGTGTCGGTGAAAGAGCCCCTGCACCGCCCACCGGCCAGCCGCTTCCCAACGCCTGGATTACCCTGCCGTTCGGCGGAAGCGCTTGCGCCGCCTGCGTCTGCATCCGCCGCCAAAGCCGAGCCTGACCGTTCCTTCGCATACCGCATGGAATTTTCCTGTTGCAATACAGGCCATCCGGTGCTATATTGCAGGAAACTGTTCAGGAGAAAACATCATGTATTGTATCCGCTGCGGCCTGCAATTGCCGGATGACGCCAAGAGCTGTTCCCGGTGCGGCACTCCCGTTCCCGGCATGGTTCCGCATGGAATTTTCCTGTTGCAATACAGGCCATCCGGTGCTATATTGCAGGAAACTGTTCAGGAGAAAACATCATGTATTGTATCCGCTGCGGCCTGCAATTGCCGGATGACGCCAAGAGCTGTTCCCGGTGCGGCACTCCCGTTCCCGGCATGGCTCCGCCGCAGTCCGGCCTGCCGTGGGCGATCCTTGCCTGCGTCTGCTGCTGTCCCGCCACCGGGATCGTCGCGATCGTCTACGCCCTGAAATCGGCGGAGCTGTTCAAACAGCAGAAGTGGGAGGAAGCCCGGAAAGCCGCCGCGAAATCGGTCCGCTGGTCCTGGATCTCCGTCCACACCGCTATTGTGCTCACGCTGGCCTACATGGTCTACGGCGTAATCCTGCTCTACCGGCAGCTCGATCAATTCGACCAACTGATGAAATGAACATCCGTCAACCGCTTTCACTCAAACATCCGCTGGTTCTGGCCGCGGGAGCAGCCGCGGCGGCGGCCGGAGCCGTGCTGCTTTACTTCTCGCCGCCCGGCAGGAGCTGGTATCTTCCCCCCTGCCCGCTTCACGAACTGACCGGCCTGTATTGTTCGGGCTGCGGCACCACCCGCTCTTTCTACGCCCTGCTGCATGGGCGTTTCGCGGAGGCGGCCACCTGGAATCTGCTGTTGTATCCGGCGCTGCTCCTGGTTGCGCTGCTGCTGTTCCGGCCCCGCCTTGCGCTCAACCGATACCTCTGCGTATCGGTACTGGCCGTCATTCTGATCTACTGGGTGCTGCGGAATTTGCCGTGGTACCCCTTCACCTTATTGGCGCCGCACTGAAAATGATGCACAGGATTCTGATTATCGGCTGTTGCGGCGCGGGAAAAACCACCCTTGCCCGGGAACTCGGCGCCCGGCTGGGTCTGGAGCCGGTCCATCTCGACCGGCTCTGGTGGCGGCCGGGCTGGCGGGAACGCGGCCGCGAGGAGTTCGACGCGGAGCTGGCGGAACTCCTCCGCCGCCCGGAGTGGATTCTCGACGGCAACTTCCAAAGGACGCTCCCGGAGCGGCTGAAATTCGCCGACACCGTGATCCTGCTGGAATACCCCCGGAGCCGCTGCCTGTGGAACACGTTCAAACGTTACTTCCGCTATCGCGGCACTTCGCGGCCCGATGTCGGCGAAGGCTGCCCGGAGCGGCTGAACCTCCCTTTTCTGCGCTACATCTGGAACTACAACCGCGTCACGCTGCCGCGCGTACAGGCCGCCCTTGAAGCGGCTCCGGCCGGATGCCGGATCATCCGCCTCGCTTCCCCGGCGGCGACGGCGGCGTTTCTGAAACGTTTTTCCTGAACATGCGGGGCTTTACAATGTATTTTCCTGACCCGCAACTGCTTCTGCATCCTGCTGCGGCGATTGAAAGGTCTCGCGGAGCCATTCGGCAGCCCTGCCGCCGTCGGTCAGCAGCATCCGGCCGACGCTGAATGCCAGCGGTCCCGCCCACAGCAGCGCGACCGCCGCGATCACTCCAACAGCCAGCAGCGTCCGGCCGCGCCGATATGCGAATTTGCGCAATTCGCGCGGTACTTCAGGAGGACCGCTCGGCGGAAACGGAAAGTAGTCCATTCGCTGCCGTTTATTCAGGATATCCAGCGCCTGCTCTTTCATCGTACACATCGCCCGGTAAAAACAGGTAAAAGCGATGATGCAGAGGATGAAACCGGCCAGCGGAATCCAGCCGACCAGCCACGAACAGCAGAAAATGCAGCAGGCGACCAACGCATTCTGAACGCCGCTTTCCCGCTGCCGCAAGCCGCTTTTGAAGTGGAGTTTCTCCAGTTTGACCGCCAGCGAATAAATCGCGTTGAACACCCAGAACATGCCGAAAACCGGGATGAACAGCAGCGCCAGCCGGATCACCGGCGGCAGCCGGTTCTGCGAATGCGGAATCAGGCTCCAGAAGAATCCGAGCAACGTGATGCTGCTCCAGCTGAGGATCAGCATCACGATTACGGACACGGCGGAATAAATCAGGATTCCATTCACACCGAATACCAGCCGGATATTTTCGAGCGCGAAAGAGAGCAGAAACAGCACTCCGCACGCCATCACCGAATGGAAAAACCAGACGAACCGCCTTTCTATCGCATGTTCCCGGATCGCCCATCGCGCGCAGAGCGTCGGCATCATCGCGCCGAACGGAGTGAACTGCATCATCTCCCAATTCGCGCCGTCCCGGGAAATCCGGCTCTCTGCCCCGATGATTCCATCCGCCGTCATTTCAGCGACTTCCGCAAACGAATAGCGCCGCTCTCCGAAACCCATGATCAGATAAGAGCCTTGTTCCATACCGCCCCCGCTGGTTGTACCATAGTCGGAGTTACTATATCCGTCCGGAGAGCGGCTGTCAACCCGGAATGCGAAGATTTTCCTCCGCTTTCCCGTTACTCCGCAACAGTTCCCTGCCGGCCGAGCAATTCACCGGAGGGCAGTTCGACGGTGTACGCCCTGCCGCCGACCGTGACCGTGATGCTCCTGAGCTCCCGATTCATCCTGCCGTCGGCAACGGCAAGCTCGACCTTGCCTTCCCGGAACTTCGCCGCCAGCGCGCAGGGGGCGGAGACCGTAACCGCGCCCAAAGGAGTTTCCAGTCCGGCTGAGGCGTCGTAAAACACCGCTTCGACCGTATTCCCCAGCCGGGCCGCCTGAACCTTCACCGTATTGGAAAGGATCTCCGGCAGCCGCTCCGGCACCTTGCCGTCGCAGGAGACGAAGTAGGCGTAGGAACCGTCCTTCACCTCGCGGCCATGATCGATCCACATCGAGAAAAGCTCGACCTCATTCTCCTCGACGCCTTTATTGGCTTCCGACAGCTTCCGCCAGCCGGTCGTGCGTTTTTCGCTCTTGTGCGCGATTTTTCCGGAGGTCGCCTGCGGCAGCACGCCGTACACGAAGCCGTTGTTTTCCACCCACTCGACGCCATGCTTTCGCACCACCGGATTGTTGCCCTTTCTCAGGGGCTGTTCGACCGTGGTGAAGATATTGCCGTCGTATTCGGGGGCGAGGTTTTCGATGCCCGCGCCGAGCGCGAGAAAGAGGTCTCCGAAGAAGAAATACGCTTTGTTCGCCCGGAGTTTCAGAATTTCCGGATTCTCCTCACGGCGGGCGGGATTCTCCACAACCGAGTCGTTCACCTTGTCGAAAATGAATCCGGCAGCCGCGTCCTGATCCGGCAGCACCGCACCGGCGGCGAACTCCCCGCGGGAGCCGTATCCGAGCCAGTTCTCGACCGGCTTGAGTTCTTTCACCTGCCGCTCGGTGGTGCCGGGAAGCATGGTCAGGATCGCCGCGCCGAGCGCCCTGGAACTTTCGCCGCCTTCGCGTTCAAAAATGGTCTGGCCGTCGCAGGTGAACAAATTGAAGCCGCCGGCTCCGCCGTAATAGCTCTCCAGCCCGTTGGTGCGGTTGGAGACCATGTTCACGAACACATAATAAGCCGGATTCTTGCGGATCAGGTCGTCGTTGTTGAAGAAGTACCGGGTGCCATGATACTGTCCCATCGGGAAATTCAGCATAAAAAGATTCTTCGCTTTCGCCTCCCTGCGGAACTGGTCCAGCTCGGCCCGCTGCTCAGCCGAAAGTCGGTCGCGGAAATTCCGGTTCAGGTTGTCGGCCAGCGTCAGCGACGGAATCACCCGTTTATCCCCGTAACCGGGCCGGGCGTTGCCGCGCTCCAGCACCGGCGGAATCGTCCCCTTGTAGAAGTAGAACGAAGAGCCGCGGAAGAAGTTGAAAAGAGCATCCAGCGCCCGTGCGTCCAGCGCCGCCGCCCACGGCGTTCCCTTCAGCTTCGCGATGATGTTCAGCGAACCGTTGGTGCCGTGGATCGGATATCCCCAGATCAGGCACTGGCGGCCATGCCCCCAGCCCGCGCCGTCGGCGGTGAAACCCTCGATCCAGAACGCGTCGTCATAGGTGTTCTGCGACACATTCGAGATGCTTTTGTTGACCACCTCGCTCAACACGTCCACCATCTCCGGCGAATCGTTGACCAAAGCCGCCTCCAGCAGCGGCCGGTAGGCGGTCGCGTTGCCGCCTACCCACCAGACGTGCTTGCGGAAGCGCTGCACATCGACGATCTTCGCATCCGTCGCGTCGCCGCGCACCGGCTGGCTCCACGCCTGGAACGCGAGCTTTTTCAGCGCGGCGGCAACCTCCGGCCGGCACCCCGACTCCATATCGCCGATCATCGCCAGATAGATCCACGCCCCCGCTTTCGGCATCGCGAAACAGGAGCCGTGAAAACGGCCGTTGCGAATTTTATTTCCCCGGTCGAATTCGATCTTCGCGTAATTCAGCACGCCCCGGTAAAGTTTTTCCTTTGCGGCGGCGCGTTCCTCCTCCGCAAACTTGCCGTCGCGCAGGTCCAACGCGATCCGCAGCAGCCGGTCGAAAGCGCTGGTGAGCATGTTCAGCACCGGCGTCTGGATCTGCATCGTGTCGAATTTCGGATCACCCCAGTTGTTCTTCCAATACTCCGACTCCAGCTTTGCCAGATCCCGGAACGAACCGTTGCCGTCCAGTTGCGCCAGCAGCTCCGCACCGGAACGTTTGTCCGACAGATCCAGCCACGGCGTCGTTTGGGCCAGCTCCCGTTTCATGTTCAGCACCGCATCCCGCTTCTGCGCGGAATCCGCCCCCGTCAGCAATCCGGCACACAGCGCCAGTCCGATCACACCAATCCGTTTCATTGCGATATTCTCCTTCATTCCACTTCGGGGGCTTTGTAATGGTTCATGCCGCCCAGTTGCTTCCATTTGACATACACGTAAATCAGCACGGCCGTCGCGATTACCGTGAAGATGAAATCCCACACGAAAATGAACCGGTAGCCGAAGCGGTCGATCGCCAGCCCGCCGCCCCAGTTCGCGACGATCACCAGCACGCTGTTCACCATCGCGTTGGCGCTGGAGAACTGGCCGTACTTCTCCGGCGGAAACAGCGCGATATACATCGGCACGCTGCTCAGCGTCTGCACCGAATAGACGATCACGATCACAATTCCCACCGCGAAGAACGTCGCATAGTCCGTCACGTGGAAGTATCCCCACACATTGATCAGGATCACCAATACGCCGCTCCACAGGAACACCCGCAACGGATGCAGCTTGTCCATAAGATATCCCATCAACAGGATTACGCCAAGCGAAACCAGCGAGCCGATCCCCATGATCCGGCCGAACTGCGCCTCGGTCAGGTGCAGTTCCCTGGTGGCGAACAACAGATTGAACACCGACCGGCACACCGTCGAAACCTGCGTCATCGCCGTCCCCAGGAACAGCATCGAATAAAACGGACTTCTGTAGCACTGCCGGAAATAGATCGCCACCCAGTTCACCAGCCGCTTCGCAACCGGAACCGTCGCGGCCTGATACTGCGGCGGAGGCGGATATTCCCCCTCTTTCACGAAAAAGCACATCAACGCGAAGCTGACCGCGTACAGAATGCCGATTCCGGTGTAAATCCACGATGAATATTCGCGCGCGTACTCCATCAGGAAGTAGTTGAACACAAACCCCGCCGCGGTGAACGACAGATTCAGAAACGCCATGAAGCGCCCGATGAACCGGTGCGGAATCACGTCCGCGAAGATGTAATAATAGATCGACCCGATGATCAGGTTGAAGAACTGGAAGAATACCGCGAAAACGCAGACCAGCACGATCCCCAGTGTTGCCGGGGAGACGCCGGGCAGCACGGTCGTGTGCAGCAGCGCCGCCGCCTCCGGCGTCCAGCCGAGCAGGATCAGGAACAGCGCCACGAACGGGGTCGCGAAAGCGAGATACGGAATCCGTCTGCCCCATTTCGTGCGCGTCCGGTCGCTGGTCGTGGAGAGGATCGGATTCATCACGAAGTTCATCGCCGCCGGAATGCTGCCGACCACCAGCCCGATCAGCGCCCCCGACGCATGGAACGAATCCAGCGTCAGCGGCAGCAGCGTCGGCACCAGCACATAGGCCAGCATGCTGTAGCAGAAACCGCCCCACAGCATCCAGCCGCACACCGCCAGCACTCCGCCGAGCGTATAGTGCAGCGTACCGACCGAATACGGTTTTTCAAGAGCGGTTTCCATCGCACGTTTCCTCCTGTTACCGGATCGGTTCCGAGCAGTAGATGCGCCCCTCGTCGGCCTTCAGGCTGTAGCGGAGCCTGCCGTCGGAGAGCCGGACCGTTTCATCGCCGTTGTTCACGTAGAGCCGCGCCGGAGCACCGGGCAGCTCAAGGACGCCGTCGAGCTGTCTGCCGGAGACGTTCGAGAGCATCAGGATGAATTTGCCGTCCACCGTCCGGCAGCCGTACCAGAGTTCATCGCCGCGTTCGACCTTCGTGTTGGCAGCGAAGCCGTTGAAGTACGGAGCGAACGCCTTGACCTCGCGCATTACCTGCGTGAACTCGGCGCGGTTCTTTGTCGGGCTGAACACGGTGTAGATGCCCCAGCGCGGATTCATTCTGCGGTCGCTGTAGAGCCAGTAGATCAGGCCGTTCGCGCCGGAGAGGATGCTGGTGGTGACCTGGCCGCGCATGCGTTCGATGCTGCCCGGATAAGTCGGGGTCGGCGGACGGTGCGGGTGGTCCGGGTCGTTCACCAGCGCCAGCGCCCGTTTTTCGGCGTCCTGATACTCCGGCGAATCTTTCGGATAGTCGCCGCGCTTTTTGCCGTTGACCTCCTCGTCGTAGAAGGAGTTGGGATTCAGCGAGCCGCCGCTTTCACAGCCGAACGCGGAGTCATGGGTGTTCAGGATCGGCAGCGACTGCATGTCGTGCCATTCACCGGCGGCCTTTTCGGCGTACTCCTTCGCGGTTTTCGCCATGCCGGCGGCGTGACCGTGATACCACTGCGGGATATCGACGTCGACGCTGTCCTGAAACTCCTTCTGATACCAGCTCGAACTGACGGTGGTGTGGTAGGGATCGAGCTTGCGCACCATGTCGTTGAAAAAGACCAGCTGTTCGGGATCGACCCCGTAGATGCCCGGCTCGTCGAAGAGATACCACCAGCAGAGCGCCGGGTGGTTCATGTATCTGACCACGCGCTCCATCACCGGTTTGAAGTTCGATGCGGCGATCTCGGTGTGCTGCAGGTGGATCATGCCGTAGCAGTTTTCCTTTTGCAGCGTGTCGAGAAATTCCTGCATCGGATAGGCGTCGCCGAGCCGGGTCATCGTGTAGTTATGGAACACGTTGAAGCCGAACTTCTTCGCATCTTTGATCTGTTCGATGTCCACCGCGTAGATCGCCAGCGGCGTGAAAGGCTTGCCGTTCAGCAGCGAAATTTTGTTGGTGTAGTCGCTGACCGTCGGAATCGATTTATGGTGCGATACATACATGGTGTACAGCTTGCCTTTCGCGGCGACGGTCACGGTGTTCAACCCCTCATTCCAGCCTTTCTGCGGCCGCAGTGAAACGGTCACGCCGTACCGGTGGAACCGGTTCTCCAGGCCGTTGACCGTCACTTTGTCCACGCCGTCGTTGAAAGCGGCGCGGCTGAAATCCACAAAGGAGTTGGCGCGCGGTGCATGGGCGAAATCGACGGTTTCGCGCAACACGGCGAGCTTTTTCATCGCTTCCGCCGGAGCGGGTTTCGGTGCGGCCAGCGCCATCGCAACCGGCATTGTGCACAGCAGGGCCAGAACGGCCGGCAGCAGGTGAAGTTTTTTCATGATATCTCCTTGTTTTTATCAGGTTATTGGAGGTTGAAACGTTTCGTGGCAGCCTTGCCGAGCAGCTCGCCGCCGGGCAGTTCCAGCCGGTACGGCTTGCCGTCGACCGTGACGGCAAGCTCGCGCAGATTCCGGTTCATCAGCCCGTCGGCGGCGGTCAGTTCGACGGAGGCGCCGTCGAATTCGGCGACCAGCGCGCACGGAGCCGACACCGAGATCGTGCCGTGCGGCGTTTTCAGGCGGACGGAGGCATCGTAGAAGATCGCTTCCACCGTGCCGTCCAGCGCCGCGGCCTGAACTTTTACCGTATTGGCAAGGATTTCCGGCAGCCGTTCCGGCGCCTTGCCGTCGCAGGAGACGAAATAGGCGTAGAACCCGTTGTCCACATTGCGGCCGTGATCGATCCACATCGAAAAGAGTTCGACTTCATTCTCCCCGGCGTTCTTATTGGCTTGCGAAAGTTTCCGCCAGCCGGTCATGCGTTTTTCGCTTTTATGCGCGATTTTCCCGGCGGTCGCCGGCGGCAGCACGCCGTACACGAAGCCGTTGTTTTCCACCCACTCGACGCCGTGCTTCGACACAACCGGACTGCCGCCCTTTTTCAGGGTCTGCTCGACCGTGGTGAAGATGTCGCCGCCGTATTCGGGGGCGAGGTTGGTGATTCCGGCACCGAGGGCGAGGAAGAGGTCGCCGAAGAAGAAGTACGCCTTGTTCGCACGGAGCTTCAGTATCTCGGGATTTTCCTCCTTGCGGGTCGGAGTTTCGACCACCGCGTAGTTGACCTTGTCGAATATGAAACCGGCGGCGGCATCCTGATCCGGCGCAACCGCTCCGGCGGCGAATGCCCCCTTGCTGCCGTAACCGATCCAGTTCTGAACCGGATTGAGTTGCTTCACCTGCCGCGCAGTGGTGCCGGGCAGCATGGTCAGCGTCGCCGCGCCGAGGGCTTTGGCGCTTTCGCCGCCCTCGCGTTCGAACAGGGTCTGGCCGTCGCAGGTGAAGAGATTGAAGCCGTTGGCGCCGCCGTAATAGCTTTCGAGGCCGTTGGTTCGGCTGCTCGCCATATTCACAAAGACATAATAGTCAGGATTCTTGCGGATCAGGTCGTCGTTGTTGAAGAAGTACCGCGTGCCGTGATACTGCCCCATCGGAAAATTCAGCATGAAGAGATTCTTCTCTCCCGCTTCCCGGCGGAACTGGTCAAGTTCGGCAAGCTGCTCCTTGTTCATCCGCAGCCGGAAATCCCGGTTCAGGCTGTCGGCCAGCGTCATCGACGGGATCATCCGCTTATTCGCATAGCCGGGATGGGCGTTGCCCCGCTCCAGCACCGGCGGGATGGTCCCCTTGTAGAAGTAGAACGCCGAACCGCGGAAAAATTCAAAGACCGTCTGCAGCACCTCCGGGCTGAGGCTCGACGCCCACGGCGTGCCGTTCAGCCGCGCGATGATGTTCAACGAGCCGTTGGTGCCGTGGATCGGATATCCCCACACCAGGCACTGGCGGCCATGTCCCCAGCCCGCGCCGTCGGCGGTGAAGCCCTCGATCCAGAACGCGGTATCGTAAGTATTCTGCGACACGCGCGAAATGCTGCGGCGGGCGACCTCGGCGGTCACGTCGACCATCTTCACGGAGTTGTTGACCAGCGCGGATTCCAGCAGCGGCCGGTAAGCGGTCGCGTTACCGCCGACCCAGCCGGCATTGCCCCGGAACCGTTCGATCCGCACCGGGTCGCGGTCGGTCGCGTTGTTGCGCAGCGGCTGGCTCCACGCCTGAAACGCGAGGCGCTGCAACGCTTTCGCCACTTCCGGGTACTCGCCCGAAGTCATATCTTTGTAGTTCTGGAAGTAGATCGCGACCGCGGCGTGCGGCATAGCGAAACAGGAACCGTGAAAACGTCCGTTCTGCATGCCGTCGCGGCTGAACTCCATCTTTGCGTAATTCAGAACTCCCTTGTAGAGCCTGCGTTTCACCTCGGCGCGCCCGGCCTCGGGAATCTTGCCGTCGGCGAGATCGCCGGAAATGCGCTTGAGCTGCTCGAAGGCGGGGACCAGCAGTCTGTTGAGCACCTTCTGCTGCAACTCCCACTGGTCGAACTTCTTCCGGCCGTAGTTGTTCTTCTTGAATTCGTTTTCCAGCTCGCGCAGATTGGCGAAGGAACCGTTGTCGTCGAGCAATTCAGCAAGTTCCGCGCCGGACCGGGTTTCAGCGGTATAAAAGCGCTGGGTGCTCCACTTGTCGCGCAGCTTCCGGAGCGCATCGTTTTTATCGGAGGCGGAGGCGGCCAGCGCGACCAGCAACGCCGCCAATGCGGGAATCCACTGTTTCATGATCATTCTCCTCAATCGGTCGGCGGCGGCACGTATCCCTTTGCACCGCCGAGCTGTTTCCATTTGACGTAGACGTAAATCAGCGCCAATGTCGCGCCGATGGTGAAGATGGTGTCCCACGCGAAGATGAAGCGGTAGCCGAAACGGTCGATCGCCATGCCGCCGAAGTAGTTCGCGAAGATCAGCAGCACGCAGTTCATCATCGCGTTGGCGCTGCAGAACTGGCCGTACTTGTCCGGCGGGAAGAGATCGACAAAAACCGGCCCGTTGCTGAGGTACTGGATCGCATAGACCACCGAAATCGCAATGCCGACCACAAAGAACGACGCATAGTCGGTCACGTAGTAATATCCCCAGATATTCGCGAGGATCACGATGATCCCGCTTCCCAGGAAGACCCGCAGCGGATGGATCTTATCCATCACATAGCCGACCAGCACGATCACCACCGCCGAGACCACCGAACCGGCTGCCATCACCCGTCCGTACTGGGCGGCGGTCATATGCAGTTCCTCGGTGGCGAAGAGCAGATTGAAAGTATGACGGCAGACGGTCGACGCGTTGTTCAGCGCGGTTCCGAGAAACAGGAACGTGAAGAACGGATGGCGGTAGCACTGCCGGAAGTAGATTTTCACCCAGTTCACCAGTCGCTGATACCACGGCAGTTCCGCCTCCTGAAACTGCTTCGGCGGCGGATACTCCCCTTCTTTCACGAATACGCACATCAGCATGAAACAGACCAGATACAGCAGTCCGATACCGGTGAAGACCATCGGCGCGTAATCGATCGCATAGGGCATCACGAAGAGGTTGAACAGCAGTCCGCTGCCGGTTCCGGCGAGATTCATCGCCGCCATGAAACGGCCGATGAACTGGTGCGGGATCACGTCGGCGAACACATAATAATAGATCGAGCCGACGATCAGGTTGAAGAACTGGAAAATCACCGCGAAAACGCAGATCAGCAGAATACCGAGCGAATTCATCGACATTCCCGTGATGAAATGCACGTGCAGATAGTTCGTGATCGGCGGCACCCAGCCGATCAGGATCATGAACAGTGCGACGAAAGGAGTCGCCGCAACCAGATACGGGATGCGCCTGCCCCAGCGGGTGCGGGTCCGGTCACTGGCGGTGGAGAGGATCGGATTCATCACGAAATTCATCGCCGCCGGAATGCTGCCGACCACCAGCCCGATCAGCGCGCCGGAGGCGCTGAACTGCTTCATGGTCAGCGGCAGCAGCGTCGGAACCAGCGTGCCAAGCATCCCGAAGATATTACCGCCGAGGATCACCCACGCCGACACCACGACCACGCCGGCCAGCGAATAACGCAGTGTTCCGACCGCATAGGGACGCCGGGGATCCTCCGGCGCCGGCTCCGGAATCAGTCCGGCAGATACGGTACTCTCAGCCATTGATCACCTCGCGCGGTTCGGAGTGGACGGCAAGCCCCCGGAAGCTGGAGCTTTCGACCGGCCAGCGCCAGGTCAGCCCCGCTTTCAAGATGATCCGGCGTTCCGGCATTCCGGGAGCGACCAGCCGGATGGTCCGGTCGGCTTCGGAGCGGAGCGCCGCGTGAATCAGCACGCCGCCGCGCAGCTCCGCCGATACGCGAAGCCCTCCCTCCGCCCGCAGCTCCTCGAAGGAGACCCGCTTCCAGTCGGCGGGCAGCGCCGGGAAGAGGCGCACCACCCCGCCGGAAGATTGCAGCAGCATCTCGTGAATCGCCTGCATCGCCGCGAAATTCCCCTCCAGCGTGAACGGACGGTACTTGAGCACGGAGTCGCCGAGGTCGCGGTAATCCCCATTCAGGTGGAAGCCGTTGGAGCTGACGAAGGCGTCGAGGAAAAGCCGCAGCAGCCGGGCGGCCCGGTCGCCGCGGCGGCAATAGGCGTTCAACGCCGCCATCCAGCCGAAGCTGTAACCGACCCAATTGCCGGTGCCGAGCCGGTCGATCCGCCGCAGCGAAGCAGCGATCAGCGCCTCATTTTTAGCCGGATCGAGCAGCCGCAGCGGATAGAGCGCCATCAGATGGGAGTGATGGCGGTGCGACTCCTGCAAAAGCTCATCGGGAGAGAGCATCAGGCCGTTTTCGGGGTCGATGCTCAGCGGTTCAAGGTGTTCCAGCTCCCCGCGCCAGCGGGCGGCGGCTTCCGCATCGCCCGCCGCCTCCGAGAGTTCGGCGAGATCCGTAAAAAGCCGCAGCAGCAGTGCCTGATCGTAATTGGAGTTCGGCGTCAGGAAGGCGGCCAGCGTTTCATCGTGGATTTCCGGCGAAGAAGAAACGGGCAGTTTATAGAATCCTCTTTCATCCCGCTTCATCAGCGCGGTCAGGAATTCGGCGACGCCCGACAGGAAAGGCAGCGCCTTTTCCCGGAGGAATGCTTCATCCTGAGTATACCGCCAGTGATCCGCGAACAGCGCCGCCAGCCAGGCGCCGTTGGTCGGTGAAAAGGAGTACTGCGGCCAGCCGCCGAGCGGCTGCCCCGCCAGCGAAGTGACGCCCGGCACCGCGATTCCGGGGCAGCCGAAGAACCGTTCCGCATGGCGGCGGAACACCGGGATACGCTCCGTAAGATGGTCGAGAAAACTTTCGCCGCAGTCGAAATCGCCGCTGGTCAGGTAAGCGATATAGGAAAATTCGGTATTCAGGTCGTGATGGAAATCACCGCGCCACGGCGGCAGCGAACCATCGTCCGCGGTCCAGACGCCCTGCAGCGGCATCGGCGGCGCCCCCTTGCGGGAAGCGGAGCCGTAAAAATATCGGCAGAGCTCGTAGAACTGCTGGAACCGCGGAACCGGCAGCATGACCCGTGAGCGGTGCCAGAAGGCCTGCCACCAGCGGCGGTGCTCCCGGCGGGCGGCTTCGACCGGAGCGTCGTCCGATACGGAATAAACCTTGAACAACCCTTCCAGCTCCTCCATCGAACCGGCCCGGAGAATGCGGATCACATACTCCCCGCGCGTCAGCTCGCGCAGCAGAATGCCGTAATTCAACCCTTCACAGCACGGCTGCAGATATCCCCGAACCGTTCCGGAATCGATTTCGCGCCCCGGAGGATAGCCCAGCGAACCGACGCTGCGGACGCCCCCCGCCTGCTGCAGCAGCTCCGCCTCGCCCTGATAGTCGGGCGGCACGATCCGGATCGACAGCAGCGGCACACTCACCGAAAGCCGGATTTCCTCACCGTCCGCGCGGCAGAAGCAGCTTAAGGCCGTTATGCCGGAATCCTCGTCGCGCAGCAGTCCGGCCGCATGGGCCGGGTCCAGCTCATAGACCGCCTCCCTCAGCGGTTCGGCCAGCGTCAGTTCGAGCCGCCCGACCGGAATTTTCGTCGCCGGAATCGTCTTCGCCAGCTCGCAAAGCCGGTGGCACAGCGTCATATCGCGGTCACGGGCGGCGTCAACCAGCGCCCGGAAGTTCCAGAGCGGCGAATTTTCCGCCTCGCCGATGCGTTCGTCCCAGAGGTCGCCGCGGTCGAGCGAGAGTTTTACATTCTGTCCGTCGCCCCACAGCAGCACACCGCAGAGTCCGTTGCCGAGCGGCACGGCCTCATCCCAGCGGTTGACGGGAGCGGAAAGTTTCAGGTGCTTCATGTTACAAATTCCGTTTCATCACTTCAATTGTCGTTGGTGACCCACTGCAGCTGGTTCTTATGGAAACCACCGCGCATCCGGTAACCGCCGGGCATTTCATTTTCATACAGTTTGCCGTCAGTGGAGTAATATGGAATCGTGATTTTAGAACTGACCGCCTGTCCGACCGAGTAACTGGCGGCATGGCCATCGAGGAACGTGATATTGCCGCTGCGGCCATGGAAAGTGGTAAAGTTGCCGGTCCACTCGCTTTTATCGGTCCGGATCACGTTGTAGGCCCCACCGTTCGGTCCCCAGCCGGTGCTGAACGCTTCCGCCAGCAGAACCGTGCCGGAAGCCGCCTTTTTCACTTTTTTGAACGGCATCGGGTATCCCTCCGCCGCGACTCCCGACTGGGGAATCGCATAGGTGTCTCCGGTTTGCGCATCGGGTTTCGCCACAAGGTAGGAAGGGCAGATCGCGATTTTGCGGGCCAGGGCATTGGCCGCGCTGCCGTTATCCCCCGGACTGAACCCGGGAACTCCGCCTTTGCTGTAAAGATAGAACCAGCTGTCGCTGACACCGGTGGCCGCGCGGGCGTCGCCGATCACCCCGCTGCTGTCGTTCATATACTGAATCATGATCAGGCCGAATTGCTTTTGCCTGCTGACGCAACTGATATTCCGCGCCCGCTCGCGGGCATTGTTCAGGGCGGGCAGCAGCATTGAGGCGAGAATCGCAATGATCGCGATCACCACGAGCAGCTCAATAAGGGTAAAGGTGTTGTGGAGAGGATTCCGGGGGCGATCAGAGTAACGCATACGATCAATTCCTTTCTGCATTCGGTTAGGATCGGGTTGCACTGATATTAATTATACCACAACTCGTGTCGAAAAAGAATACACAAAATGCACTGTTTTGTATCTATTAGAGACTTTTTGCCGAAATTTCATCCGGGAAAGCAATTCCATCCTGAAAACCGCAGTTCATCGGGGGCCCGTAACTGCGAAACCTCCGGTTTCATGAAACGGAAAACATTAACAGATACAATATAATTGATTTTGTGTATTCTTTTTCGACACGAGTTGTGGTATAATTAATATCGGCGACCAATCGGACGACCGTTTCATATAACAGAAGGAATTGAACGTATGGCGGCAAGGTGCCGCTGCCGGGTAACGGGATGTGCGTCGTCACTGCATTCCTCCTACTTATCCCGCTGGGGAGCTCTGCTCCCCCGGCCCCTCGTTGCCTCTTCCGCTCCCGCTCTGCGTAAAAGAGAGGGGTTCGGGGGAGAGAAAGCGGCGACTTGCGCCGCGTCTCTCCCCGTACCAACCGATCTGAACATCTCTCTCATTCCCCTCAAGCTCTCACGCCTTGGCCAATGCTCTGCAAGCGGCAAGTCGGAGCAAAAACGTGAAGTTGTTTTTCCGCAGAAAAGCGGGAAGACAACTTCACGTTTTTGCGGATCTTCCTTCCCCGCCGGCCGACCGCGCCTCTGCCGATCGACCGTCCCGTACCCGGCACCGGCACCTTGCCGGACGCAGGGGGCGCGGGGGGCGGCGGACACGCCCCCCGCATCCCGCCGCACAAGGCCGATCACCGCAAGATTTACGCTGCTTGAGCTGCTCGTGGTAGCTGAAAGCCGCGATCCGCATGGCCGGTTTCGGCCGCGGCGTCAAAGTGACCAACTGACGGAACATCCCGGTGGCGACAGAAGCTGCCGGCTGGCTCCCGAAGTTTTATCAGCACTTCCCGTCAATGGCGCTCGTGCTTGCGGAATGCCGCCGGAGAAATCTTACGGTATTTCGTGAAGATGCGGGTGAAGTAGTAACGGTTGCAGAAACCGCACTTCTCCGCGATCGCGGAGATCGACTCGTCGCTCTGAAGCAGATACAAAGCGGCGAGTTCCAGTTTTTTCTCCAGAATAAAGTGCTGCGGAGTAATCGCGAAACTGCTGTAGAACTTCTTGATGAAGGGGCCGAGGCTCATATGCGCCATCGCCGCGAGCTTGCGATTGCTGTAATTCAGGGTCGGGTCGCGCTTGATCATCTGCCAGATCGCGAGCATCTGGGACTCGATATTGCGCAGGTCGAGCAGATACTCCTGCGGAAGCTGTTCGATGACCAGATTGACCGCGGCGCATCCGAGCAGTTTGAGCGCATCGCCCCCCTGCCGCGCCTGCAGCAGTTCGCTGAGTCGGTCGATCACGCCGTGCAGCGGCGGCGAACCGGCAAGTTCGGCGACGAAATCGGAACAGTCGGCGTACAGCCCGCCGATGGTGAAGTGCAGATAGAATTTCTCAATCAGCCCGCCGCGGGTGCTGGTGGTGAAAACGGTGTTCGGGGCGATCAGATAAATTTTCCCCGGCATCAGGTGGATGGTCCGGTCCTTGAAATGGATGTATCCGCAGGCGTTCACCGGCCGGTACAGCCGCCAATACGGCATCTGCAGGTCGATGAGGTTCCACTCCTGGATCACGTCATAACGCATATACAGAATTTCCACAGGGAAAGGGGCCAGCGAAAATGCCTCATGATTTGCCATGACGTTCTCCCGGAGAGTGCGAAGCCGGACCGGCTCCGCCGTTTGCCGTTTTCTTTTGTTATATAATTATATAATGAAAATCCCCGCACTGCAAGTCCGAATCCGCAAAAACATACGAATAGATACAAAAAAAGCCATTCCACATATTTGGCGGTTGCAAAGAGAGAAAAAGTCCGGCTATCTGTTTTTTGCGGCCTCCGGTCTGCCATCAAGTGAAAGCGAATCCAGCAGTTCTTCTGCCGGGAAGTCGCCGGTGAGATAATACAGCACACGTCCTGATGTCGCTCCGGCAGCATACGGATTTCCCCAGAGATCGGTACGCGCAACTCCGGGCAAACGGCTTCGCAGCAGCCAGCCGGACGCCGTTTTCCGGGGAATTGCGACCACGGTACTGGTCCGACCGTCGGAAAAACAATATGCGTACACCTGATCCCCGAAGCCCCGGCGCGCCGTGAACTTCTTATCCTCCAGAAGCCGCGCCATCGCGGCATGGGCCACCAGTTGAGGCGATGGATAGCCGTCCGCCTGCAGCAGCGCCAGAAAATTCGGCTGCCGGGCCAGGCCTTCGTAGGTATGCGCGGAGTAGAGAAACACCCGGTCGACGCCCGCAGCCAGCAAACTTACGATATAACGGACTTGAAGTTCAGAGAGTTCGAGATTGTCGTCGCGGTTAGGCCACGGCACGGTATGGCGGTAGATTCCGATATACTCGCCCAGCGCCTCGTTGGCGGCGGACTTGCTGGCCCCCTGCCCCTCGCTCATGTAAATCCGATGCCGGAAAACGGAACCGATCGTATCGCGCAGTTCCCGGATTGCGCGTTCCGGAATATCACCGGGATAACCGGTGTAACGGTCGTTGTACAAGTGAAAGTCGACGATGTCGCAATACCGGCCGGCTCCGAGCTTGGCCAACGCGCGGTTCCAGCGCTCGCCGATCACTCCGGCCACGGTATTGTAACCGGCGATCCTGACTTCCGGAGCTACGGCGCGAGCCGCCTCAAACGCGGCTTTCTGCAATGTGAAATAAGGCGGCGCATTGTCCGGGAAGGAGATGCGGCTTCCGTTTTCATCGAAGCCTTTGTAGAAAAAGCCGGACGCCCACGGTTCGTTCCAGACCATGTATTCATCGATTTCTCCGCGATAGCGCCTCACTACGGCAGTCACATAGGCGGCGAACTCTTCCGGCCGGAGCGGAGCGGCATAATTCAGCCGGTAGCGTTCCAGCCAGGAGAGTTTCTTCTTATCCCACTCTCTTTTCCCGGCCTCGGTGGCCCATGCGGGAGCAGTTGAAAGCCCGCCGAGGATTTTCAGGTGGTTCCGGCGGTAAAGGCCGATCGCGTCGTCGCGGAAACGCCATTCGCCCCGGCTCGGTTCAAGGAACGCCCAACCGATGTATTCAGTCCCCGCATCGTGGAGCCGGACATGGTTGACTCCGGCGGCCTTGATGCTCTTCAACACCGGATCATTGGCCAGAACATGAATGCCGAACGGCGAATCCGGCGCATTCCTGTCCCAGTAGCGCGGACGCGGCAGCCGGGTGACGACCAATTCATTCACCGGCGAGATCGGCTTCCCGTCCCTGACCGCGGCGACTTCAATCCGGAACTGTCCCGACGCCCCTCCGGCAAACATCCCGAAGTCTATGCTGCCATGCGCGTTGCGAGGCGTCACCTGAAAACTCTGCTTCCTGCCGTACAGGTCGGCGGCAGTGACGGCCAGAACCGCCCCTTCCCAACTACCCGAAAGCCGATAATCGATGCGGGGGACTTCCGTGAGAAACTGAATACGGGAAGCTGCGGCTTCCCCGGGTGGGAGCGCCAGCGCAACTTCACACGGAGCCTGCGGCAGATAGGCGGAATCATTTCCCGCCGCAACCCGGAAGGCATCGACCGCCAACGTATTCCGGGTACGGAACCGGAACTGGAACGCCTTTGCTTCCGCTTCCGGAATAAATTCAATTCCCAGCCGCTTCCACACCTCCGCCGCGGGCAGTTTCCGCCAGCGTCCTCCCGCGTAAACCTCGCCCTCCCCCCGGTACGAGAAAGAGAACGTGTGGACTTTCCCCGGTTCCGCCACCTGAAAGGGTTCGGTCAGCAACGCGCCGTCGCGGAAAACCAGACAAGGCGAACCGGACGGTCCCGGTTCGGCGGATATCCGCCACTGCGGCGTTTTCTCCCTCCCGAAATTCCAGCCGCTCTGCAATCCGGCGGGAAGCCGGCTGTTCCGGAAAAAGTTCTTCAATTCCGGCGAAGGCCGCCGAATCCCCGAAGCGGACTTCGCCAGCTCTTCCGGTCCGGCCTCCGTCAGTTTCAGCGAGACGATATCGAACGCCCCGACCGCGTTCAAATACAGAAACAACCCAACCTCCCCGGCAGGTACACCGGCCTGAGGCCTGAAGATAAACTCCGCCTTTTTCCATTCCGGCGTAATCTCCAGCGGCGCGCTCCACAAAGTCCGGTAGGGAGCGGCAGTCTCGCGGATCAGAATCTCCGCTTTATTATCCTGGAGGTTGCGATATTGCAGTGAGAGTTTATAATATTTACGGTCAGCCGGACGCGGGACCGGGCAAGCGAACTGCACCCGCTGCGAATCCATTTTCGTGACCTCGAAGCGCAAAAAGTGCTCCATCCCTTCATTGATCACCCTGCCTGTCGCTTCACAGCCGGTCCAGCCCGGATAGTCCGGCCGCCAGTTCTCCGGCAGAACGCCGTCGAATCTCCCTTTCGCAACGACCGTGTTCTTTTTCACTCTGGTGAAATCCACATCCAACGCAAGCGGCGCGGCTTCGGCGGCAACGCTACTGAACGATATCCCGCACAGCAGGCCAATAACCAGGAATCTGATCTTCCACATGGCAGGCTCCATTACTCATTCATCCACATTTTCGGAGAAGACCAACTGTCCCCTTCCAGCGTCTCTTTCGGCATATACCGGGTGACATGTCCGTCCGCCATCAGATAGTTGAACTTGTTGGAGTGGGGAGGCGGTATCGGATTTCCGGCGCCGTCCTGATGATTGGTATGCTGCTGGTCCGGATTCATATCGGAAGTGCTGTTGATATAGCCGATGAATTTGTTCCGGCTGCTGCGTTCAGTCGCGGCCACCGTCATCGAAGGCCGTCTCACCCGCGTCAGCCGGATGATCGAACTCAAATCCGTCGAATCGGAAATCTCCGGCGAAAACAGCCGGCGGTTCAGTACATAGGTATTGCGCCGCTCGACATTGGGCAGCCCGTTGGCGATCACCGGACAACGGTAAAGCGACCGGGTGTCGACGATGCCGCCGAATTCATTGTACTGCGCCTGTGACAGATCAAGGCTCCTCCCGTCGTACCTTCCATACCCCAGCACATCATCCCACGTAAAGCCCTTGTACAAGCTCGTGCTCCGGCTGTCCGCGGCGAACGGCAGAGAATCACTGTTGTCGCCCGCGTAATTCAGCATCATCAGTCCGAGCTGTTTGAAATTGTTCACGCATTGCGCCCCCCAGGCATGTTTCCGCGCCTGGTTCAGCGCCGGCAGCAGCATCGCCGCCAATATCGCGATGATCGCAATCACCACCAGCAGCTCAATAATGGTGAAATTCCGTTTCATTTCCATTCTCCTTCCATAACGATTGAAGTTTGAGGTTCCGATTCCAAACAGGTTGCAGGCATGGTACATTTTTCAATTTCAAACAGCTCGACGTGTTCCAGACGGCTGATTTCAAACCGCAATTCTCCCTGCGCAAAACAGTACGGGTGATCTTCTCCGTCGGAAACCCGCTTCATCGCAGCCGGCATCACTCCCTCCGGCAATCGGATGCTCAACCGGACCTCCCGCAGCGGAATCACCGGCAGCGTCTGCTGGTAATTCACGACTCCGAGCAGCAGAGTGCGGCCGTCTTCGCTCTCCAGCAGCGTAACCTCCGCATCGGCGGGAAGGTTTTCCGCCTGAAGCAGAAAGCGCGGAAGCAACCGTTTGAACAACGCCTCACCGAACGTCTGCTGCGAATACTGCCGTATCGCCAGCACTCCCGAGTACAGATAGGCCACCCGTCCCCTGCCGTATCCATGCTCGATCCAGCCCGCATACCGGGTAGTCTCTCCGGGTGGATTGGAGTGGATGGAGGCGTAATGTCTTTCATCGTCTGCCGGAAAATCCGGCAGGGCCACCAGTCCTTTCACTTCGGCAGGGTCCGCCGCCGACACCAGCGGCGCCGGAACACCCCGGCAGGAAAGATATTCGCCCTTGTGCGCGAGGTAGCTGACGGACCCGGCGTCATGCCCCGTGTAATCAGCATGGAAAAGATCAGCCAACTGAAAATTGCCGGAAGTGCCGCCCGAAGGCGTGAACAGTGAGGTTTTACCGGTGGCGATCAGGGTGCCGCCGTCGCACACGAACTTACGGAGCCGCCCGCACTCTTCCGGCGTCATGAAAACGGCGTGATTCACGATCAGCGCCTTCAAACCGGAAAAATCCGATGTCACATCAGTCACGATCCGGTACGGAATATGCAGCCGGTTCAGGATCTCGGCGCTTCCCAGTATCTCATCGAGCGTCGCATTGCGGCGGATTCCCATATTATTGGCGGACGCCTCGTGAAGCCGGATCAACGGAACGCCGTTCTTCTCCTCATTCACACAGCTCTCCATTGAAAAGTAGAGGCCGACTTCAGCGCGAAGTTCCGGCCGCAATTCCGCAATGCGCTTCCGAAAGGGTTCCAGTTGTTCGACAATTTTTCCGAGCCGCCGATAGAATGGCCGGCAGAGTGTTCCATCCGGATTGATTGCATCGATAAAGAGATAAGCGCCGCCGTTGGCCAGTGTGGTCGCGGCATGAAGCAACAGTTCCTCATCCGATTTCGAAGAGGTGTGATCGTGCAGGTCGGTACAGCGGGAGGTCATGAATTCGTACGGTTTCCTGCGACTGTAGGCCGCGAAGATTCTGGCGGCCAACCGTTGCTGCAGAGCGCCCCCATAGAAATCCCCCGAAGCGTAGTCCGACGACGCCGCGATCGCGGAACTCTGCCCCATATACCAGCCGTGCAGAACAGCGGAGAACTGGTGGGTGACTGCGATTCCGGGGCGGCATTCGCGGGCGTGCGCAGTCAGCTCCCGGGCAAATTCTGCGAGCGACTCTTCGCGGAACCGCTGAAAAGCGATCCAGCCGGAATCATTCCAGTCCACCGTTTCCGGAATCGGTCTGCCGAACTTTTCCCGGCAGGCCGCACAACAGCACACCTGCGGCCAGAAAGTCATGTCGAGAAAAAGCCCTGCGATTTCATAAGCCGCAATCTCGGCAATCTGCTCCCGGCAGAATTCCCGGTAAGCGGCGTTGTTGGGACAGCAGTAATGATAACGCCCGTGCGATTCGTCACCGGCACGGGAACGGATCCGCCATTCGGAATGGCGGAACGCCGGTTCATTCTGGTAGACCACGGTATGATACCCCACCGGCACGATTCCGGCTTCAGCCAGCAGTCGGACCGTCTCTCCGAAAAGATCCCGCCCGACACAGCCGCCGTGGACATGGCCGATCCGGGAGGGATAGTAGCAGTTGCCGTTGTGGTCGCTGGCATAGACCATCGCCGCTTCGACCCCGGCCAGCCTGACCATCTCCACATATTCCGCCGGATCGAACTTTCTCATATACTCCGGCTTCAGATCCGTGATGTGATTATCGATCAGAAGCCGGGAGTAACAATCGAAAAGCGTTTTCATGAATCAGTACCGTTCCGTTGATTTTTTTAGCATCTATACTATATTATACCAAAAGAAAACCGGATTGCATAGAGGAGAAATCGATTATTATCAGGACAAATCGATACTTGGCAGCCCTGGAACCGCTCCGGCCGCAAAGCCTGGTCTGCTGGCACGGCGAGTGGCCGGCAGGATGGGTGGAAAAAAACCGGCGGCTCTACGATTATGAACTGGTCTATGTGAGCAGCGGCAAAGGCCGGGTGGCGACCGGGGAGCGAAGCTATTACTGCGATGCGGGTTCGCTGGTCATCATTCCGCCGCGGCTGCTGCACTATTCCGATGCCGAGAGCGGCATGGAACGCTGGTGTCTGCATATCGACTGGTTCGGCAAGTGCCTGGCACAGAAAACAATGGAGATGCCCTACGTGTTTACCGACACCGATGAGACTTTTCGGGAGGAACTCGCCGCGGAGCCGCCGCCGCCGGAATGTGCGCTGGAATTTCCGCTTCATCTTCGCCTTGGAGAAGAACAGCGCGAGCCGATGCTCGCCGCACTTAGGGAATTATTCATGTATCCTCCTGAAACCCTCGCTGCCGCCGCGTACCGGCAATCCGCATTGTGGCGAATTCTCTCATTCGCGCTGGAAACGCCCGGCACACTCGCCCCGGCGTTATGCGACCGGATGAATACGATCTTCTTTCAGGCCAAAACCCTATTGGATAAAGAATTCCATAATCCGGAGCTGGAACTTGCCCGAATTGCCCGATCCCTGCGGATCACCCCCAACTACCTGCTGAAGCTTTTCCGCCGCGAAATCGGCATGTCCGCACAGGGATATCTGCAGAACCTGCGTCTGACCCACGCCGAGAAACTTCTGGGCTCCACACGCCTGTCGATCGCGGAAATCGCCCTGGCTTCCGGTTTCTCCGACGGGAATTACTTCGCCCGCTTTTTCCGCCTCAAGCACGGCGTCTCGCCGCGGCAGTTCCGGCTTTCACGACAGGCGGAACCGGAAGCCCTTTCCCACGGCGGAATCACCTCTTCGCGGCGGCGGTCAGCAGGCGGTTGAGCAGATTCAGGAATTTTTCTCTGTGTTTCGGAGAAAAGGGGGCGGGGCCGCCGGTGACCTCTCCGGCGGCCCGCAGGTCCTGCATCACATCGCGCATCGCCAGCCGGGTCTTGATATTCGCGGGCGTAAAAAGCTCGCCGTGCGAATTGAACGCCTGCGCCCCCTTCGCCAATACCCGGTCGGCCAGCGGAATATCCGAGGTAATCACCAGATCGCCCGCCCGCGCCAGTTCGACGATCCGGTTGTCGGCTGCGTCGAAACCGCTGCCGGTCACTTCAAGCCGCACCAGCGCCGACGCCGGAATGCGCTGAAAGGAATTGGCGACCAGCACTGCCGGTATCCGGGTCCGCTCCGCAGCCCGGTAGACTGCCTCCTTCAGCTCACGCGGAATCGCGTCGCCATCGATGTAAATCGTTGCAGAACGGCGTTCCGGAATCTCCATATTCTCCATACCTTTCCCAAGCAGCGGAAGTTTATTCCGGAATCCAGAATGTGGTCTGCGAGCGCACCGCCTCCGGCTTGCCCTCCACCTCAAGTTCCACGGTGTAGGGAACTTCGGCCCCCTCCGGCCTGCCGAGAAACAGGCGCGCGCCCTCCTGCCGGAAGGAAACCTCGCCCCCCTCGGGGAAGAGCCGGGCGCGGCGCACTTCGTTCTTCAGTTCCGCCCAGCAGAATTCGCCGCAGGGATCATTCAGGAAATGCAGGAAAATCCGGCTGCCGCGCACCGTGACCGGACGGGCGGTGCAGTTCCACGAGAACGGATGCCGTTCGCTCTGCGTGACGGCTTCGCGGTGACGTTCCAGCCACTCGCCCGCTTCGTCGAGGATGCGCACCGACTCCTCCGGAATCGTCCCATCCTCTTTCGGACCGACGTTCAACAACAGATTGCCACCCTTTTCCGCACAGGTCAGCAGCAGTTGGATCACCTGCCCCGCGCTCTTCCAATGGAAGTCCCCGGCATGCCACCCCCAGTTGTCGTTCAGCGTCATGCACGCCTCCCAGTCGCGGTCCTCCGCCGGCGGATTGACGGTCTGCTCGCATACCTTCACGTCGAACGGGTTTCCCAGGCGGTTGTTCAGGATGATCTCCGGCTGCCACTCGCGGATCATCGCAATGGTTTCATCCCCGTCGATATTGCCGGGAATGCAGCCGTCGAACCAGAGATAGTCGATTTTACCGTACTCAGTCAGCAGCTCCTTCAATTCGGCGCGGTAGTATTCGATGAAGCGGCGGCGCGCCTCCTCGCCGGCCCAATCCTTTTCATCCGGCCAGTCGCGGAAATAACCGCCGGGATAGTCCGGGCAGGACCAGTTTGCGGGCGAATAGTAAAGCCCGACCTTGAGTCCCGCCTTGCGCACGGCCTCCACGTAAGGAGCGACCAGGTCGCGTTTCGGTCCGAGCTTCGCGGCGTTGTACGGATTGACTTCGGAGTCCCACAGCGCAAAGCCGTCATGGTGCCGGGTGGTGAGCACGGTATAGCCCATGCCCCACTTTTTCGCTTTGGCCGCCCAGTCGGCGGGATCGTAATGCGAAGCGGTAAAGCGTTGGGCATAGAGCCGCCGGTACTCCTCCGCCGGAATCAACTCCCGGTTCATGATCCATTCGCCGCGTCCGGCGACCGAATATGCTCCCCAGTGGATGAACATCCCGTAGCGCGCCCGGTTGAACCACCCGATCTTCTTCATGGAAACGATTCCTCTCTTTGAAATATCTTTGCATCTTTACGGAAAAGATAGCGTCCCGCCTGCCGGAAGTCAAAGGGCGATCAAAAATAACACGAAAGATTTTCCCCTGCTCTTCCGGGCCAGTTCAAGCCGCCACCGCCTGATGCAGGATGATCCAGACCAGATAGCGCAGGAGTTTTCCCAATGCCATCAGCCCGAAAAAACGGCCGGCCGGATAGCGCATAAAGCCCAGCGCGATCGCGACGCCGTCCCCCAGCAGCGGCAGGAAACAGAGGAACGCGGCGACTCCGCCGTACCGGCCGATCCGTTTCCGGGCGGTTTCGATCTCTTCGGCCGACACGCGGCAACAGCTCCGGAGCCATTCCATTTTGCCGCACCTGCCGAGCCAGAACGTCGTACCGCTGCCGAGAACATTCCCCAGAGTCGCAACCGGCAGACACCAGGCAGCCGGAACACCCGCCGCCAGCGCCGCGCTCAACGCCGCCTCGGAACTCAGCGGCAGAACCGTCGCCGCCAGAAAAGCCGCCCAGAACAGAGCGGCCAGAATTGAAACTGTAACCCACATGATTTTCCCTGCCGTCTTTTTAAAATACAGTTCCCGTCCACTGAAATCAAGCGGACCGACTCAATCCGTACTGCCGTCCGGCGTCATTCTGAAAATCATCATCAAAACATTACAAATGAGTGCTATCTTTTTAAGATTGCAAAGAAAAATTGATTTTTCCTAGAAATACTCTTGCCATTTCGAGAAAAATATCGTATAATATAAATGTAAAGATAGCTATGTTTTTAAGTGCAGAAACATTCTTTCCCGCCTCCGGCGGGGAAACAACCGAAAAGGAATCTGGACCATGAAGCTTTCGACATTCGCTCTCCCGCTCCTGCTGACGTTCTGCGGAATCGCCCTGACCGCCGGAGAAACGATTTTCAAGGAAACCGTCGGACTCTGTTCAAAGCTCTCCATCCCGATCTCACCGGATTACCTTACCCCGGAAGAACTGAAAAACGGCGAAGTGACACTCTTCGCAACCGCCTCCAACAAAATCGCCGGCTGGACCATCCACGGCAAATACGACTCCGCCAAAAATGTGAAAAACCTCTACCTGACCGACGGCGAAAATGAAACCGGCCTCGATCCGCAGCCGACGGCGGATCATTTCGGCGTGATCGGTTCCGGCGTTCCGCTGAAGCTTCATTTCAAACTGCCGCCCAAAGCTGCAGACAACGGCGTGGAGCTGATCATAAGCAAAGGGATTTTCGGCATGGGCCATGCGCCGGAAGGCCCTTTCACCTTTGAGGTCTGGAAGGGCGTCCGGCTGACTGAACCGAAGGTCGCCGCCAAGGTCGATAAACTGCGCAATTATGTGGTCACGGTACAGGCCGGCGGCGAAGGCCTGAAATACAAATACGAAGTCGAAAACGGACGCACCTCCGAAACCACCAGCACCACCTTCCGCGGCCGCATTCCTGCCGGACAGGATAAGGTCAAGCTCAAAGTCACGGTCTCCGCCCCCGACGGCACCTCACAGGTCAAAGAGGTGGAAGTGCTTGCTCCGCAATCGGAAGAGTCGGAATCCACAGCCAGATAACCGGAAGAATCATGAAAAGCCGATTTCACAATGCCCCAGCAGTTTCGCATAATAGCAGGTATGTTAAGCGACAAGGCGGCTTTTCTGCATTGCAATTCATTAACATTCTTTAGGTTAGGCATTTTGTTCTCCGTTGTAAGTCGGCTTATGTTCACTTCTATGCCCGTTACAGGCAACAACTCAAAGGTAATGTTTGCTTGTCCGGCCCAATGCCGTCCGGTGTCAACCTTGGAGTGCGGAGCCCGAAGGGCTTGCCCCCGCTCCGCGGGAGTAAGCTTCAGCTCCGCTTTCAAATCTCGCGTGATCATGCAGTTACTCATAAGTTCAATTCGCCTTTCCATGTCATTACAGGTCACAAACCGGGTGCCTGTCGTTTGCGGATGGCTCCGGAGGGCCTTTTTCAAGGCCTGCCCGCCTGATCGCCCGTCCGGACCTCCCCGCTCGCCTCGGAACTCCCGTTGACTTGCGAAGCACTTCCATTCGCGGGCGCGGCTTCGCCGCTTACTTGTCCGCCTGCGGCGGCCAACCCTTCAACGTTCGCGGCGCTCACTACGCCAGGGTGGCTTCGCTCTCTACGTTCGGCTTCGTCACTATCGTTCCTCGTTATTTTGCTGCCGCAAAATAATTCCCTCACATCCGTTCGCGGCGCTGACCGCGCTTATTGTGCGCCGCATAAGTGGTTATGGAGACCAACCTTCGCTTGCCTGTGCCGTCCGCCGCGCGACCCCGAAGGGCGTAGAGCGCGCACCCGGCAGCGGCACCTTGCCGCCCGCTTAACATACCTGCTATTATGCGTCGGAATTTCACTCTGATTGAGCTGCTCATTGTGATAGCGATGATCGCCATTCTTGCCGCCATGCTGCTTCCCGCCCTGAACAAAGCGCGGGACAGGGCCCATGCCATCCGTTGCGCCTCCAACCTCAAGCAGATCGGTAACGCACACATGATGTATTCCAATGACAATCAGGACTTCGCGGTTCCGGCCACCTGGGGACCGGGAGACGGCACCTCCTGGGACCGCAATCTCGGCACTTATTTCGGCAGGACCAAAGACACCATGAACTATTCCAGATTCCTCCAGTGCGGCTCCCATGTTCAAGTCAGCGCGCTCACGTCATTCAACAACCGTCGCAGCTACGCCCTCAACGCCAGTTTGCACTGCATTCACAACAACTGGGAGAATGGAAAACCGCAAAAATACACCATGGTCCGGAATCCGGGCTCCAAATTCGACACCAAGGATTATCACCATCCCGAAAACGTCATCAACTCGGGAGCACAGGTCCTGATCGCAGTGACCTGGTACCGCGACAAAGACCTTCAATACGGTTACCCGCATTCCCACGGCGGCAATCTTCTGTTCTGTGACGGTCACGTCGGAATACGGTACCGGACACCGGGAGAATTGAAGGAAGAAGAATACAAGCTCGACAAATAATAACTGTAAATATCATAAGGAGAACCAAATGAAAATGATGAATTGCCGAATGATCGCAGTACTGTTATGCCTGCTGCTGTCGTCCGCCCTGACAGCCGACGAGATTCTGTTCAAGGAGCAGGTCGGCCTGTGCTCGCCGCTTTCCGTGACCATCCCTCCGTCGGCCATCTCCGAGAAAGATGTCGAATCCGGAGAACTCTCTTTGTATCTGACCGCCCATAACAAGCGGGCCGGCTGGACGGTCCATTGCGACCCGGAAAGCCTCTATGTCACCGACGGCGAAACCCGTTCCGCCCTGCAGCCGGAACGTCCGAAAAACTCCCATCTCGGCAGCATTCCCTCCGGCTCGCCGCACAAGCTGACCTTCAAGCTGCCCGCCAGGGCGAAGGACAACGGGCTGTCGCTGGAGATTCCGCGCGGGCTTTTCAGCATGATCGCCGCACCGGAAGGACCGTTCATATTCGAGGTCTGGAAGGGATTGCGTCCGGTGATCTCCTCCTATGTCGACAAAATGAACCGGGGCGTGGTCGTCGACGCCACCTCGGTCGGCGATGAAGGCGTGAAATTCACCTATGAGGTTCCCGGCGTTTTCCGGCGGGAGTCCGGCGCGCCGGTTTGTTTCATCCGTTTTACGGAAAACCAGCAGCCGTTCAAGGTCAAAGTCTCAATCGAAACCCGCAAGGACGGTCTTGTTTCCGCCGAACTCGGCGTCGCGCCGCGCGCCGAAACCACGCCGATGCCCCGCCCGCAGTCGGAGGTGCTGACCGGCATCTGCTACTACCGCGACGCCTTCGACCAGTATGACAAATTCATCGCCGAGGACCTCGGCAACCTCCTCGCCCAATGGTCGGACGACACCAGCGCCGAATTCAAGGAACCGTACCTGAAACGCCTCGGCGAAAAGGGAATCACCTATATGGGGATCTACCGTTCCGGGCGCGAATCCCGTCAGGATCTCGACCGCTACCGGCAGGCGCTCGGCGGACGCTACCTGACCAACAACATCGGAGAATACGCCGGCTACCTCTATCAGGACCGGAAAAGCGCCGACGCGATCAACATGCCGACTGACCAGACCGACATGCGCGACGCCCGCGACCGTTTCCTCGAATTCATCAACCGCCGGGTGCGCCGCGAGCACAAGGTTTACGATTACATCCTCAGCACCTCCGGTTCGGCGCTGGCCGACTATGAACTGATGGGCGGCATCGACTTCATGAGCAGCGAACTGTACGCGGTCGGAGCGAACAACATCAACTACGCGATCGCCGAAATGCGCGGCGCGGCCCGCAAGTGGCGGCCGGAATACTGGGGCGCATGGCTCGCGGAGGAGTGGCAGACCTTCGGCGTCCCCTATGAATCCTCGCAGAAATACGACATGCTGACGGTCGGCCTGTACGCCAACTACATGATGGGAACCAATGTGATCGTGCTGGAGTCCGGCGCCTCCACCACCCAGGCCGAAAAGCATACCCACAACCCGGACGGCAGCGTCGGCTCTCCGAAGCAGCAGTACGACGGCCATGCCCCCACGCAGTACCGCAGGACCATGCACGACTTCTGGCAGTTCGTGAAAGCCAATCCCCGCGATGAAGGCACGCCCCAGACCCATATCGCGCTGCTGCGCGGCAACCTCGACTCCTGGGTAGGCGCGTTCCACGGCTGGATTCCGGCCTGGGCGCAGCACCAGACCGCCAGACAGCAGCCGCAATGGCTGATGGGCGACCCGGAACGCAGCTGGCTCGCGGCGATGGATGTTTTCACCCCGATCTGTTCCGGCGCGCTCAAGCCTTATCCGAATTACTGGATCGGCGGCATGCCTTACGGCCAGACCGACGTGGTCGGTCTGGACGAGTTCAGCCGCCCGGCGGATATCGGCCGCTACCGGCTGGCGGTGCTCCCCGGCTGGAATACGATGATTCCGGAACTGATGACAACCCTGAATGAGTATGTCCGCGGAGGCGGCACGCTGGTGATCTCCCTGCCGCAGTTCCTGACCCGCCGCGACCGCGAAGCCGTCCGGTACGAAATCGCCGACCTGATCGGCGGCGGCGACCTTTCCGGCCTGATCGATGTGAAGATCACCGGTTTCACTGAAACGAGCGGCACACCGGCCTCCCCCGCGCTCGGCGGCCTCAAAAGCGGAATTTTCCGGAAAGAGCAGATCGCCTCCGCCGAACTCGGCGACGGCGTCGAAGTACTCGCCACCGTCGCCGGCAAGCCTTACGCGGTAAGGCAGTCGCGCGGCAAAGGCAGGGTCGTGCTGCTGCTCGGCAAGGAGTATCCGGGCAAAGCGGACACTTCGCTCTTCTACAAAAATCTGCTGCACAAACTCGCCGGAGAAGTGGAACAGCCGGTCACGATCGCCCCGGTGCCGGGCAAGGAGGAGGATGTCCGGGCAGTCAGCTTCGCGGCCTACCCTTCCAAGGTCTATTTTCTCAATGCGGACTGCGTCTCCAGCCGCACCGTCGCCGCCGTGATCGACGGCCGGAAACAGGAACTCACCCTCGCTGCGCATGAGTTCCGGATCATGGAGCGCAAAAAATGAGCGCATTTTTTCAACGGAACCTTTTGCATTCCGCCGCCGCGACGGTAAATTATCAGCAGGATACCCATGCAACGACAGGAACACGAATGAGCAAGAACGGCACGGCATTGCGTTATATGCAGGTCTACCTTGACCTGAAGGATCAGATCGCGGGAGGAGACTTCCAGCGGGGCACCCAGATTCCGACAGAAAAGGAGCTGATGTCCCATTACGGAATCTCCATTACCACGCTCCGGCGCGCAATCAACATCCTGTGTCAGGAGGGGCTGCTGACCAAGAAGCAGGGCTCCGGCACCTATGTGAACGGAATTCCCGCCAACACTCCCGCCGTTCCCGCCGCGCCGGAAAAACCGGCGGCCAACCAGCGGATCGCGGTGATCATGCCCGACGTGTCGCGGATGGCCCCGGAAGGGGACGCCCGCCACTGGCAGCTCAATCTGCGCCGGGTGGACGGCATCTACCAGGAGGGCAACCGGACCGGTGCGAACATCCGGCTTTTCGACCTGTCGGAACCGTTCGATCTTGATGAATTCGACGGTGCGATCATCTTCCGGGTGTTCGAGCTTGAGATGGAGGAGGTCTTCAACCGGCTGGTCGCGCCGCTGAAGCGTGCGGGGAAACCCTATGTGGTCCTCTCCGAATACAACCTGCGCTTCTGCGACAAATACTGGGTGGTGGAGAACCTCGCGCTGGAATTCCTGAACGCCTACCGCTACCTGAAGGAAAAGGGAATGCGCAAACTGCTGGTGATCGGCCTCAACCTGACTCCGGAGAATCCGCGGGTCAACGTGCTCCCGCTGGTGATGAAGCCGGACTGCTGCGAGTTTCTGGAAAATCCCCGCAGCGACACCGCCAGCGCCCGCGCCCGCATGAAGGAGTATCTGGAAGCCCACGGCGGACTCGGCGACATCGACACCATCTTCTGCCTGACCGACCTGCAGGCGGTCGGCGCGATGGATGCGCTGCTCGAATACGGCATCCGCATCCCCGAAGATGTAAATCTGATGGGATGCGACAACATCACCGACGGACTCAACGCCCCGGTGCCGCTGACCACCTTTCAGTTTTCAGGCCGCGGCGTCGGCCGGACCGCCCTCGAAGTGGTGCTCCGAGCGATCAACGGCGACTATCCGGACGGCGTGATGATCACCAAGCGGTGCCGGATCGTCGAACGCGACAGCGTCAGAACCATCAAGCGTTAATCAATTCGGAGCCAATATGAAATCCCTGTTCAAAAGACCCTTTCTGCCCATTTTCCTGACCGTGCTGCTGTGTTCCCTGCCGGCGGCCGCCGCACCGAAAAACGACCGGCTCGACCGGGCCCGCAACTATGTGCTGTACTACGGCGGCGCCGGAGACGACGAACTCAGGGAGCTGGCCAAATACGATGTGGTAATCATCGATCCGCAGGCGCTCGGCAGCGATGCCAAAGCGAAAATCGCCCGGCTCAAACGCAACGGCTGTTTCGTGATCGGCTACCTGAGCTATATGGAAGTCGCTGACTGGCACCGCTACAAAGATCGCGTTCCGCAGGAGTGGATTCTGAAAGTGGACGGCAAACCCTGGGTGCCGTGGGGAAGCAACCGCGCCGCCGACCTGAACAACCCGGAGTGGCGCAAACTGCTGGTCCGGCTGACGAAATCCGAAGTGATCGACTACGGCTGCGACGGCGTATTCATGGACACGCTCGCGGACATCGAACACCCCAAACTCCCCAGGGCCATGCGCGAAAAGCAGCTGGCCGGTCTGGAATCACTGATGAAGGAGCTGCGGACGGCCTATCCCGGGTTCGCTTTCGTCAGCAACTGGACCATACAGGCCACGCTGCCGGTGATGGCGAAATACGCCGATATCATCTGCTGGGAAAACTTTCAGGCGAAGTACTTCGACAAGGGCGACGAAGCCAACGCCTTCGCGAACAGGATCCGCAAGGAGCTGGACGCCCAGCGGAAAAAACACCGCTTCAAGGTCTACGCCCTCTGGGCGGCCCCCGCCGGCGGCGAAACTTACCGCGAACGGCAGCGCAGCGCAAAGCTGGCCGAATCATTCGGCTACCTTTTCTACAGCTGCGTCGGGGATTACCATACCGGCTTCACCGCCGCCGGGAAACATTGAAAGGAGCACTGTCATGCCGGATCCGGTAATGAATATGAAAGCATTGGACTGGGCGATCCTCTGCACACTGATCGCATTTTTAGTCGCGATGCTGGCCTACAGCCAGCGTTTCGTGCGGAACACCTCGCAGTTTCTCGCCGCCGACCGGTGCGCGGGGCGATATCTGCTGGCTATCTCCAACGGCATCGCCGCCCTCGGCGCGATCACCGTAATCGCACAGTTCGAGCTCAATTACCAGGCCGGTTTTTCCCCGGTCTGGTGGTCGTTCATCATGGGCTTCGTGTCGCTGGCGCTGACCGCCTCCGGCTGGGTCAGTTACCGGCTGCGGGAGACGCGCGTGCTGACCATCGCCCAGTTTTTCGAGGAACGCTACAGCCGGAAATTCCGGGTATTCGCCGGTTTCATGGCGTGGCTGGCCGGAGTGCTGAACTACGGCATTTTTCCGGCGGTATCGGCCCGTTTCTTCATCTACTTCTGCGGATTGCCGCAGCAGTTCGGCCTTTTCGGCTTCACCGTCAGCACCTATGTATTTCTGCTGCTGCTCTTTCTGTCGCTCGGCGTGATCTTCGCGATCTTCGGCGGACAAGTCGCGATCATGGTCACCGACTTCTGCCAGGGGACCTTCTGCAACATCGCCTTCCTGATTCTGCTCTTCTATCTGCTGACTGTTTTCGACTGGCGCACGATCGCGGCGACTCTGACCGAACTGAGCATGAAAAATCCGGCTGGCTCGCTGGTGGACCCCTTCAAAACCTCCAGTTTGCGCGACTTCAACCTGACCTACTTCCTGATTTCGGTCTTCTTCACGATCATCTACTGGCAGACCTGGCTCGGCACGCAGGGCTTTCAGGTATCGGCCAAAAGTCCGCATGAATCCAAAATGGCAGGCATGCTCGGCACCTGGCGCGGCATGACCCAGAGCCGGCTGCTGCTCTTCATCCCGATCTGCGCGATCGTGGTGCTGCAGGGCAACCTCCCCGAATTCGCCACCGTCAGGCAGCAGACCGAAACCGCGCTCGCGGCGGTCGGCAACTCCACGCTGCACGAACAGTTGCAGGTGTCAGTGGTGCTGGCCAAGCTGCTGCCCGCCGGACTGCTCGGCATGTTTGCGGCGATGATGTTCGCGGCGATGCTCAGCACCGACGACTCCTATCTGCACAGCTGGGGCAGCATCCTGATTCAGGACGTGCTGCTGCCGATGCGCCGGAAGCAGACCGCGCTGTCGCCCCGCCAGCACATCAACCTGCTGCGGCTGTCGATCCTGCTGGTCGCCGTAATCGCGTTCTTCATCAGCTGGCTGTTCCAGCAGACGCAGGCGATCATGCTCTACTTCACGATTTCCGGGGCGTTGTATGCGGCCAGCGCGGTGGTGATCGGCGGGTTGTACTGGAAAAAGGGAACCACCACGGCAGCCTGGATTTCCATGATCTCCGGCGCGGCGTTCGCGATTGCGGGACTGCTGCTCTGTTATTACACGCCGGAGTGGTGGCAGTCGCACTCCGGCGGCGCTCCGCAGTTCTATCCGGACGGGCGGCGCATCCCGCTGCTGGATGGTCAGCAGGCCGGTTTCTGGGCAGCGGTGATCTCGATCGTCTCCTATATCGTGATTTCCCTGTGCGAACGCCGTCTCCGCCGGATGCCGGACTTCAACCTCGAACGGATGCTCCACCGCGGCCCTTACGCCCGCCCCGGAGAAGCCAAGCCCGCCACCGGGTTGAAAACCTTCGGCTTCACCGCCGACTTCACCCGCAGCGACAAATTCATCTACCTGATTACAATCGGCTGGAATCTGCTGTGGTTCGTGATCGGCGGCGCGTTGCTGCTGCTCGAAAAGGCCGGGCTGATGACCGCCGCGCGCTGGACCGGTTTCTGGATCTGGTTCATGATCATCGGCGTGGTGATCGGCGTCGGCACCACGGTCTGGTTCCTGATCGGCGGCGTGAGCGATATGCGCGAACTCTTCCATACCCTGAAAACCGCCCGCAGCAACGACAACGACGACGGACGGGTCATCGACGGCCGCAACGCCGGGGATCGCTGACATATCCGTAAAAAATAAAGAAACTCGTTGATGAACAGATACTTTACACTTATACTGCTGGTGCGGACGGCTCCGTACTACCGGCATAGTTGTCGCCGGTGCCGTGTTCCACTCCGGCGGCGGCGAGGTCGGTTCAAGAAACTTGCACATGGTGTGAACTTATGCGCTTGCCATTATGAAAATACACCGGTATTCCCCGGCGGCGGCTTGCAAACCTTCCGAAATGTTATATATTATTTCAATTCAGGAGAACAGGCGTCAAGGAATGAATTACGGTAACGGCATTTTCACCACATCCGATCGGCATGTAATCCGATATTTGCTGTTCGCGGCAATTGTCGTTGTCATAAATTTCTGCGCACCGGCGGCCACCGCGGCCATTCCGGCGGATTTTCGCCTTGCCCGGGCTGCCTGTGTCACCGCACTTGCCGATAATGATGACAGTAAGCTGACCCAGGACGATTTCCGGCGGCCGCGCCGGGCGATCACCGTCGTCCAGCTCCAATTCCGGCAGCCTGAATACGGCAAGCTATCCGGCGACTGCTGCAATCCCTCCCGGCAATGGCTGATTCCGCAACTTCGCTTTCCTTCTCCGACGATTTTCGCGCCGGACTCCGTTCCTCTTCAGGAACTTCTCAAAAACTCAACTCCCGTCCGGGCCGGGCCGCCGGTGTTTTCCGCCGACTGATTCCCCGGATCCTCGATTTTCCCGGCGGCCTGTTTTTCCGCCGGCAGGAACCGCAACCGCTTTTTATTCCTATGCCACGGCGGTTTCCGGGGGATCGCCGTTTCCTCTCACTCCGACAATCATTATTCAAGGAATTTCATATGCAGGAACTGCACCCGCCGTCCCGGAGGCGCTCCCTCAAGGACTATTTACGTATTTTCTCATGCGGCTTTATCATGGGAGCAGCCGACGTCGTGCCGGGAGTCTCCGGCGGAACCATGGCCTTTATCCTCGGCATCTACGACGAACTGGTCGAATCAATCCGGCGATTCACCGGCAAAGAGTGTTTTACAACAGTTTTCCGGTTTCAATTCAAAAAAGCATGGCAGACCCTGCCGTGGCCGTTCATGGCGAGCCTCGGTCTGGGAATCCTGCTCGCCATCGCCCTGTTCTCCACCCCGATCAAATGGATGCTGGCCAACCGGCTCACCCTGATTCTCGCGTTTTTCTTCGGGCTCGTGCTGGCGTCGGTCGCGACAGTGCTTCCGCGCGTCAGACAATGGAACGCAGGCCGGATCGCCGCCCTGATCGGAGGTACCGCCGCCGGATGGCTGATCGTCGGACTGCCGCTGCTGCAAAATCCGCCGGATTCACCATTCTACCTGATCCTGTGCGGAGCCGTCGCAATCTGCGCGATGATCCTGCCCGGCATCTCCGGCAGCTTCATCCTGCTGCTGATGGGCAAATACGACTTCGTGCTGAATGCGGTGCACGAGTTGAAAAGCGGCATGAACATCGGCGGCAACTTCTGCACGCTGCTGCTCTTCATGTTCGGCATTTTCATCGGAATCGCCGGATTCATCCGGCTGCTGAGCTATCTGCTGCAGAAGTTCCACGACATCACCATCGCCGTGCTGATCGGTTTCATGCTCGGCTCGCTGCGCAAGGTGTGGCCCTGGAAGTTCGCAGACAATATCGAGAACCACAATATTCTCCCCGGTGCAATCGACGGCAATTTCTGGTTCGCAGTCCTGCTCGGAGCCATCGGTTTCATCCTCGTACTGGTAATCGAATACGCCGCCCGAAAACGCGAAGACATGACCCCGTAAGGCAACTCGGTGATTTCGCTCCAGAGGAGCGAAATCACCGTACGTTCAGATGCAATCGGCAGGCCCCCGTTTACTCCTCCGGCTCCTCCTGGCCGAGAACCTTGACGGTTTCGTCGAGCACTTCAGGTTCGGCCAGCACCATCAGGCCGTCGGCCTCGTGCACGAGCGTGCTGCCGTGGGGAACGACAAAGTTATCTCCGCGGCGGATCAGCAGCACGAGCGCTCCCTTGGGCAGGCCGAGCTGGGAAAGCTTTTTATCGATCAGCGGGGAACCGGGAAGTATTTCAAATTCGCGCATATCGCCGGACATCGTGCCGGTATTTTCGAATTCGAGGGGAACCCGGGGCGATACCTTCAGCGGCTTGTCCAATCCGAGCAGCTTGGCGAACGGCATCAGGGTCTTGCCCTGGAAAACCACGGAGGTCAACACGATCAGGAACACAATGTTGAACATCACCGCGGAATTTTCCACCTTGTACATCAGCGGGAACGTGGCCAGCATGATCGGCGCGCCGCCGCGCAATCCCACCCACGACACGAAGGTGCGTTCCTTCATCGTGAATTTGCTGCCGATCATACAGAGGAACACCACCAGCGGGCGGGCGACGAACATCATGATCAGGCTGATGCCCAGGCCGAACCAGAGCGCTTTCAGGAGTCCGTGCGGCGAGACCAGCAGCCCGAGCATACCGAACAATGTCACCTGCATCAGCCAGCCGATGCCGTCGTGAAAACGGCCGAGGCCGTGCTGATAGGTGAATTTGCTGTTGCCCATCACCATGCCGCAGACATAGGCCGCCATGAAGCCGTTGCCGCGCAGATATTCCGTGCCGAAGCCCCAGTCGGAGGCTCCGTAGGCGAGCAGAACCACGCCGATGCCGACCACATAATAGAGGCCGTCATAATCGAAGTCAATGATATTGAAGAACTTGGTCGCCAGCTTGCCGATGACGATGCCGAGCAGGATACCGATCCCCATGCGCAGCGGGAAAGTCCAGAGGATCGACCAGTAGCTGGTGACCTCAGGGCGGGTGATCACGTCGATCATGAACAAGGTCAGAAAAGTGGCCATCGGATCGTTGCTGCCGGATTCATATTCCAGCAGCGGCTGGAGCTTCCCCTTGAGGCTGACGCTCTTGCTGCGCAGGATCGCGAATACGGCGGCGGCGTCGGTCGACGACACGATTGAGCCGAGCAGCAGACACCAGGAGAGCGGATAGTCCATTCCGAGCAGGCGGAAGAAGCCGTAGGTGCCGAAACCGACCGCCGCCGCGGTCAGCAGCACGCCGACGCTGGAGAGGATGCTGCCGTAGCCGATCACGCTCTTGACGGATTTCCAGCTGGTGTCGTAACCGCCGGAATAGAGGATGAACGCCATCGCGACAGTGCCGATGATATTGGCGGAAAAAGGATCGTCATAGCGGATGCCGCCGAACCCCTCGCTGCCGGCGAGCATGCCGACGCCGAGGAACATCACCAGCACCGGCACGTTGATCCAGCTGGCGACGCGGCTGAGAATGTAGCTGAGCGGCTTGGCGGTATGCAGCGGGGCCGTCGAAACCCGTTGGGAGCACCGGCTGATGATCGCCGCCAGCTTGCTGGAGGCGGCGCCGGCCAGAATCAGCACGGCTACGACGGTCAGGAAAATAGAGAGGTTGAAAGCAAGTTTTTCCATGTGAAATTCCGAATCAGATAGTTCAAACAGTCAGGGACGGAGGAAATGAAGGGCGGCTTTCCGCCGGTCCCGCCCGCGCTTCCCGGGGAGTGCGGTGAGCCTCCGCCCGGATACGGTCAGGCGACCGGAAATTTCGGATGCTTTTGAGAAAATCCCGGAATTCCGGCAACGGAAACGGTTCCGGCGCGGTCAGGCAAACCGGTCCGCGTACCGATGCGGATATTCGCGGACCTTCTTCCGCACGGCAGTATTGCGGCGGAGTCTTTTTACGCTTGGAGAATTGAGCCGCAGGTGCGGAAGCGCGGGAAACGGAGTATGGCGCCGGAAAAAATGCGTAAAGCGGCACTCCCGCCGGCAACAGCCAGGCTACAGTTATAAAAACGGCAAATAAGCTTCTCAACGGGCTCTCTCCCCTCAATCGTATCAGCGCCCCGATTTTCATTTCCTTTCGAATCGATAATATAATCCGATACTTTGCAAATTGCAATCATGCGGCCGTGTTTCGGGCGGTATTTCCGGTTCATGCCGTCCCGCTTTCAAACAGGAATCCTGCTTCATCAATTGTGTACGATCCGCATTGGTGGCGGTCAATAAAAATTCTTTTATCATTCCGCTATTGACATTTGTACCGGCCTTTTGTATAATATACGCCGTGTGCAAGTTTTTTAACAAAAAATCCGTTCAAATTGTAGAAGCGGATTCCCATATTTCTGATTGATACAGCAATTGATGGAATGTGCCAACAATTTCCTGCTAATCCGAACAGTCAAATGCCATAAATCTCGGGCTCTGATTTTTTCGGCATTGAA